>NZ_FMWL01000040.1 GCF_900103005.1 Acidaminobacter hydrogenoformans DSM 2784
AATAAGCAAAATTATTGAAAGTCAGTAATTCCAATTGGCGTAAAAAAAGAGTTGCTGTGAAACTAAATGTTATAGTTTCGCAACAACTCCTTTTTCTGTCCTACGGACAGAAAAAGGCAGGGTCCAAAGGACCCTGCCAGGCTATTCCCACTCTATCGTCCCCGCCGGTTTTGGCGTCAAATCATACAGGACTCGGTTCACACCCGCCACCTCATGAGTTATACGGTGGGTGATGATCTCAAGCACCTCATACGGCACACGCTCCACCGTCGCCGTCATGGCATCCACGGTATTCACCGCGCGAAGCACCACCGGCCACTCAAAGCTGCGCTTATGATCCCGCACGCCCACCGACTTGACGTCCGGCACCACCGTAAAGTACTGCCACACCTTGCCTTCCAGGCCCGCCTTCGCAAATTCCTCACGCAAAATCGCATCTGACTCACGCACGGCTTCAAGGCGATCCCGAGTTATCGCCCCAATACAGCGCACCCCCAGACCCGGTCCAGGAAACGGCTGTCTGAATACCATGCTCCGCGGCAGTCCAAGAGCCAAGCCGCACTCGCGCACTTCATCCTTAAAGAGCATCTTCAGCGGCTCTACCAGCTCAAAATCCAGGTCCTCCGGAAGGCCGCCCACATTGTGGTGGCTCTTGACAGCCTTGACGGTCTTAGTGCCGGATTCTATGATGTCCGGATAAATGGTGCCCTGAGCCAGGAACTTCACGTCCTTAAGACTACGCGCCTCATCCTCAAACACCCGGATGAATTCCGCGCCTATGATCATGCGTTTTTTCTCTGGATCCGCCACGCCCGCCAGCTTATCCAGGAAGCGATCCACCGCGTCCACGTAAATCAGGTTGGCGCCCATTTCCTCACGGAAAACATGAACGACTTCTTCCGGTTCGCCCTTGCGAAGCAGGCCATGGTTGACGTGAACACAGGTCAGCTGCGGACCAATGGCTTTAATGAGCAGCGCCGCCACAACTGAAGAATCCACACCGCCGGAAAGCGCCAGCAGCACTTTCCCGTCGCCCACCTGAGCGCGAAGCTGTGCTACCTGCTCGGCAATAAAGTTGTCCATGTTCCAGTTGGCCTCGGCTTTACAGGTGTTAAATACAAAGGACTGCAGCTTGTCAATCCGGGCTTCCTCTTCCTGAGGCCACGGCGCGCTGCCCTCGTGATCCACGGACAGAACCGGTACGCCAGCGTTTAAAAGCGCCTCAGATGCACGGATCTGAACGCCGTCCACCACCCGGTTTTCGCCGCCGTTCAAAATGATCCCCTTGATGTTTGTGATCTTTGACAGTTCCTCCCGGGTCATGTCGTGAGCGTGAATCTCCGTGAAGACCCCAAGCTCCCGGATCTCTCTTGCTATGTAGGTATTTCGCGTGCTCCCCATATCAATGATCAAAATTTTGTCCTGTTCCATGGGTTCCCTCCTCATGTCTTATTGGCATAATTTTACCATATCTTGACCCTTCAGGATACAAGACGGGCAAACCGGCTGGAAAAAACGTTGCCTGTGAGGGATTTTGGGGGGAGAAAAAAGACCATCGGCAGAAGTCTTTAAAGCTTTTAAAAGCTCAAAACCTTTGAAGTGCCCCCCGTCAAGTAGACAGTACAAAAAACAAAAGCATTTGATGCCGCTAACCCTTTTATGGTTGGCGGTATTTTTTATGCTGC
>NZ_FMWL01000039.1 GCF_900103005.1 Acidaminobacter hydrogenoformans DSM 2784
TGATATGCTCCCTTTGTAGTAGACAGTTGAAATAATAAAACTGTCGCTGCAAGGGGAGTTTTTCTATGAAAAGAAAATCAAAGGTCAGTTATGAGGAAAAGATTCAAGCAGTCCAGCGCTATATAAATGGATTAGGAAGTTTTTCAACTATCGCAAAAGAAATATCAGTTGATAAATCATCATTACAATCCTGGGTGAAAATGTACAAGCACGTAGGTGCGCACGTATTGTTAACAACCTCCCAAAACACTCCATATAGTCGAGACTTAAAAATTGCTGCCGTTAAAGAATATTTTGAGGGGAATGCCTCTTTACGGGATATTCAAGCTAAATATGCAATTAGATCACATAGTCAACTACTTAACTGGATAAGGCAGTATAATGGTCATGAAGCAATCAAATCTTCTCAATCAGGAGGGGTTCTCATGACCAAGAGACGCAAAACAACTTTAGATGAGCGCATAGAAATTGTTAAATATTGCATCGAGCACAATAGAGATTACAACGGAACTGCGCAGCATTATAAGGTGTCATACCAACAAGTCTATTCATGGACTCAAAAGTATGAAAGCAGCGGCGTAGAAGCTTTACAGGACAGACGAGGCAAAAATAAGCCAGAAGACCAGATGTCCGAGTTAGAAAAATTAAGGGCTCAGAATAAGCTTCTAGAGGCTGAAAACAGAAGAAAGCAAATGGAGATAGACTTTCTAAAAAAGCTGGAGGAAATAGAAAGGAGGCGGTCTTAAGCGCCCTAAGATTTGAAGCGATCTACAAAGTGATCAAGATCCTTCATGATACTAAAGGATACTCCGTTGTTGAATTATGTAACCTCGCAGAGGTTCCAAGGTCGTCTTATTATAAATGGCTCAATCGTAAAGTAAGCAGAAGCGAGGCATTTAATAGAGGCTTAGCAACGTTAATACGAGATGCATACGAAGAACGCAGCGGCATCTTGGGCTACCGGCAGATGACGATTAAATTGAATAGAGAACAAGATTTTAAAGTTAATCATAAAAGAGTGTATAGAATTATGCGGATTCTAGGACTGAAGTCGGTTTGCCGTAGAAAGCGTAAGAGATATATTAAGTCAACTCCTGAAATAACTGCTGAAAATATTCTGAGTCGAAACTTTGAAGCAGTACGTTTTGGAGAAAAGTGGCTTACGGATGTGACGGAAATGAAGTATGGAACGGCAGGCAAAGCCTATCTCAGCGCTATCCTTGATCTTGGCGATAAAAGTATCGTCTCATTTGTTTTGGGGCACTCAAATAACAATGCACTTGTCTTCAAAACATTTGATTTGGCACAGCAAGCGCATCCAAGTGTTACACCAATTTTTCATAGTGATCGCGGGTTTCAATATACATCAAAACACTTCAGAAAGAAGCTGGACGACGCAGGGATGGTACAGAGCATGTCGCGAGTATCTCGTTGCATTGACAATGGCCCAATGGAAGCCTTCTGGGGAATGTTGAAGTCAGAGATGTATTACCTAAGGAAGTTTGATTCCTATGAAGAGCTTGAATCCGCAGTATCTGAATATATAGATTTCTATAACAACGGGCGGTATCAGAAGCGACTGGATTGTATGACACCGCTTGAATACAGGCAATATCTATCAAATATTGCAGCATAAAAAATACCGCCAACCATAAAAGGGTTAGCGGCATCAAATGCTTTTGTTTTTTGTACTGTCTACTTGACGGGGGGCACTTCA
>NZ_FMWL01000041.1 GCF_900103005.1 Acidaminobacter hydrogenoformans DSM 2784
CCCTAAGACTGGCGCAGTTGGATTGACCCCATTTGTCTTCGCAGGTATAATGACTTTAGCTGGCGCAGGCATGATGAAAAAAAGAATGAAGTAAAGAGGTTGATGACATGGCTGATTTTGGTACCCGTTTAAAAGCCGCAAGAAAAGACAAAAAGATGACACAGAAAGCGCTTGCTGATCGTTTGGGTGTTGAACAGTCCACTGTCTCCAACTATGAAAATAATTTCAGATTTCCAGTTGCATCTGCATTAAGGGAAATTGCAGAACAATTAAATGTTAGTGTGGATTATCTGCTCAGTGGTTCAGAGTTTCAAGAATCAAATTCAAAACCAGAGACTTCGCAAGAAGTCTCTGGTGAATTTTTATCAAATCAAGATAATGATTCACACCCAATATCATCAGAATTAATAAAAAACTTAAATAAATTGCAAACAGAGTTTTTTGAATATCTTAAACATGGTCAATTTAATGAAGCAACGGATTTGATTATTAATAACCGTATTCCTGATATCAATCTTATGCTCTATAATGATTATGTTTTTGTACCAACACTAAGAGATTTAGGCACCCATTGGGAAACGGGACAAATGAGTGTTGCTGAAGAACACATTATCTCTGATGTGATAGATAAGCTAATGACGCGTCTTGATCAAGAAAGTCTTGTTCAGCCTAATTTGAATAAATTATATTCAGCGGCGCTTATGCTTCCAGGTATGGAAGAACATGAATTTCCTTTAAAAATGATTTCGGAAGTTTTTAAGCGTCACGGGTGGTTAACTTATTATATTGGTAAGAATATTCCAATTTCAAGTCTGGAAGATTTTTTTAAGAAAAAGACGATTCATGTGCTCGTATTGTCAGTAACTTTGATCAATCATCTCAATAGCTGTGAAGCGCTGATTCGAGCTATTAGGTCGTTGGATACTGACTTACAGCCAAAGATTATTGTCGGGGGAAATGCCATAACTGACGAGGATTTCGCAGTGAATCAGTTGGGTGCAGATTATTATTTTCCGTCGCTGCAATCACTTGATCGAGCAATGGATGATTTAGAAAATAGTTTAATAGGGCTGCTGCAAAACTACTAAAATTAGTTTTGCAGCAGCCCTCTTTCTTTTCTTTGAGTTCAAATGTTATAAATCCTTTGTTCATCAGGAAGTTGTATTCAAACAGCGCCATCTATAAGCCTTATGCTAAAACAACACGAAATGTGATAAAAATCAAGTAATTGAGAATTATTTTCAAAAAGACGTTGACAAATAACACGATATGTGATATTTTATAGACATCAAATC
>NZ_FMWL01000037.1 GCF_900103005.1 Acidaminobacter hydrogenoformans DSM 2784
TTATATTGGCATCCTTTGCAATCAAAGCAGGTGTAGACATGGTTAATGTCCTCAAAGCCTGAAGTGAATCGCTTGATTCTATCTTTGCACCGGATGACCCACCCGTACCTGTCACCGCCAGCGAAGATGCGGAAGTTGTTAATAAATTTATGTAGTAATTGCAAGGCTTGTAGGGATTAGTCAGCGTAATACCGGGTTTTCGGTGACAGGTACAAATAGCGAAGATGGTGAAATTGTTTTACAATTTAACTTGAGCAACCTCCGTTGATTTATTCGATCACCGGAGGTTGTTTTCTTTTGGGGAGGGGAGGGATATGCGGTTGTGCAATATGAAAATATTTTTTCGATTTGGATGGATTTGCTATATTTACCTTGGGAAAATGATACAATAGAAAAGTGTTCAACTAACAAAATTTGAAAGGAATTTGGTTAATGGAAGAAGATAAAGAAATTGAAGAGTTGCATAAAATGGTATTCTTGAAATTGGTAAGAAGAGAACAAATGACTGTCTTTTTCTTATCTATAGCATTTTTCAGTATTTTAATATGGTATATAAATTATATTTTCCAAATAGCAATATTTGAATATAATGTCTCAACAATTATATCTTTAGGTGCGATTATGTCAACTTTTGGATCCTCTTTACTTGCTGCAGCACAAGCAATTGGAGCAGATAAGTATGACAGAGTTTTACGAAACATTGATATTTATTATAATGACATTGTTATGAAAAAACCATGGAGAAGATGGCAGTTTTTGAATAGAACATCAAAGTTCAAGAATTTTAATTCTACAATCATTACAACAACTCTTCAAAATCCAAGTGAAAAGTTTGATGTTGGTAGTCATGAAATAGAAGTTTATATACCAACTGTGTTAGAAGATTTTTATGATTTGCCCACATACTATTGTTATAACCCACCCGTACCTGTCACCGTCAGTGAAGTTGCGGAAGTTGTTAATAAATTTATGTTGTGATTGCAAGGCTTGTAGGGATTAGTCAGCGTAATCCCGGGTTTTCGGTGACAGGTACAAATAGCGAAGATGGTGAAATTGTTTTACAATTCAGATCAGGCGTTGAAGCAATCTCTCATTAGGTTAAGACGAGAGGTTGCTTTTCCTTTTGCTTAACAGTTCCCTAAATCCTCATTTAGGGAACTGTTTTAGACTTCGTTTTGATAATTTGGACAAGTCACACTTCGTGTGACGTTGTATTGAAAATGTATGTGATATGTGCTATAATAAGCACATGAATAGAAAGAGGTGATTTAGATGGCACAAACCACATTAAGTGTGAGAATGGATGAGAATATAAAAAAACAATTTGACGCCTTCTGTGCAGAAGTTGGTATGAACACTTCAGTTGCGATTAATCTTTTTGCTAAAGCCGTTTTAAGAGAGCGTAGGATTCCATTCGAGATTGCTCTGAATGATGATCCGTTCTATAGCGACGCAAATTTGGATAGACTTAAGAAAGCAATAGCACAACTTGATGAAAGTAATTTAATAGTCAAATCCATGGATGAACTCGAGGAGATGGAACGTGAATAATTTAGCGTTCACACCCGAAGGCTGGGAAGATTATTTGTATTGGCAATCACAGGATAAAAGAACCTTAAGGCGAATTAATCTACTCTTACAAGATATAATTAGAAATGGCTATGACGGTATAGGAAAACCAGAGCCTTTGAAGTACGATTATAAAGGATTTTGGAGTCGACGAATAGACGATAATAACCGAATAGTATATCGAGTAGATGGAGAGCAAATAATTATTGCACAATGTGGATCACATTATCGTGACAAATAAAGTGTTTGAAATTTGGACCCACCCGTACTTGTCACCACCAGTGAAGTTGCGGAAGTTTTTAATGATTTTATGTAGTGATTTCAAGGCTTGTAGGGATTAGTCAGCGTAATAACGGGTTATCAGTGCCAGATACAAATAGCGAAGATGGTGAAATTGTTTTACAATTCAGATCAGGCGTTAAAGTAATCTCTCATCAGGATAAGATGAGAGGTTGCTTTTCCTTTTGCTGAACAATTCCCTAAATCCTCAATTAAGAATCTGTTTAAGACCAGGGTTTTGCTAATAATATTTATCTCAACAAACATAAGAAGTGTTTTGGGGTTGATTGTTTGTTGTGTAAAAAGCATTACTGATACGGGAACTACTTACAGACTATTGGTAGTTGTTGAAGAAGTTAAACTTGGTATCATGTAATTAACATAATAAATTTGACGTTTCAATCCTGCAAAGCATTCAAAATGACGCCTTACTTGAGCATATCGAAAGGGTAAGGATCACGTTTTACAGAAAAGATTGAAATTAATCGAAATCAAATATAATTATAAGCGTTCGAAAAGCTGCCGATGGTCTTCCAAGACAATCGGCAGCTTTTAAGTTAATGTCTCTGAAAGCCCATAACCTCATCCCAATTTAATGAAATTAAAAACCTAAAGAAATAAATGTATAATTTCTTTAGAGACAAAGAAAGAGGTGAACACAATGCCAGTCATAAAATCCAGTACTGATTTGCGTAATAACTATAATGAGATCTCGACCTTCTGCCATGAAAATAACGAACCTGTTTTCATCACAAAAAACGGGCAAGGAGATTTGGCGGTAATGAGTATTGAGACGTACGAAGCACTTTGTGGCAAGTTAGAGCTCTACCGATTACTAGACGAAGGCAGAGCAGCTGTCAAAGCTGAAAAGAAACGTCCACTTCAAGATGTTATGAAGGACATTAAACAAAGGATTTCTGATGGCGAAATATAGAGTGGATATAACTGAACCGGCCGAAAATTACCTTGTTGACATTGTTAAGTATATTGCTTCTCAATGGTCCGCACCATTTTCGGCATTAGATATGATGGATCTTCTTGAAGAGGCAATGACGGGTTTGTCAGAATTACCGCAGCGCTGCCCAGTTATTAGGGATGAGCGACTATCTCAGATGGGGTATAGAAAGCTAATCGTAAAAAACTATTTTGTTTTTTTCTCCATCGACGAAAAAAATAAAGTAGTTAACGTAGAAAGAATTCTGTACGTCAGACGTGACTGGCTCAGGATTCTGTAATGAAAAGCAATGTAATTTGGCTGCCGATGGTTGTATCATGACTATCGGCAGCCTGTTTTTGTGGCTCTAAGTCAATAGTTGGGGTGGGGATTCTTTGAATCCCTGCTCCTTTAATGTTTAGAGGGTATTTTAGTAATCGATTGTCAACGAACGAA
>NZ_FMWL01000036.1 GCF_900103005.1 Acidaminobacter hydrogenoformans DSM 2784
CAAGCGGAAGGCGCTTTTTCAAAGGTTAAAGATGGTCTCGCTTATGATCGGTTTCGTCGTAGGGGTATGAAAAAAATAGTGGTGGATATGATGATGGTTGCTATGGCAATAAATCTGAATAAGCTTCATAGCAAAATCCAAAACAACCAAACCGGCATTATCGAGTACAAAAAAGCAGCTTAGACCAGATATTTAAAAATACGGTGAATAGGCTTTTTTGTCGACCCTATAATTCAAGATCTCATGGATGGTTTGTCAATAAGCAAAATTATTGAAAGTCAGTAATTCCAATTGGCGTAAAAAAAGAGTTGCTGTGAAACTAAATGTTATAGTTTCGCAACAACTCCTTTTTTGTTGTGCGGCTTCTGATCAAAACCGCAGCTCCATCATTTTCACCAAACAAAAAGGAGAAGCCGCCGCTCCTCCATAAAATACTATCCATTGGTATGTACGGTTTCAAGACCTTTTGCTGCTTTAGCCGCGTCCTCGAGCCGCTTATTCCTGTAATACAGCATTAAGTCAACCGTCACCATGGCCATGTTGATGGCGTAAAGCACCATGACCAGGTCCCTGCTGTTGAGCCACTTATGGGTCATGCCGCTCAGATAACCTATGATAATGACGTAGGAGAACACAGGACTCTTACCCCCTGTACTCTTGCTCGTCCAGGACTTATGAATGGAAATTGGCCATGCGAAGCCAAAACACGTCAACATGATGATCTCAAAAATACTCAACTGATCCCCTCCGAATCTCACAAACAATCCCTGTATACATAAAACATTTCTCCACCCATTATAATCCATGCCGATGGTCACGTAAACCCCCTTTGTTTATCCTTTCACACTTTGTGGTCATCGTACTGAGATACCTGGTAGTCAAGAGCTCTGGAGACAACATGATCAGAGCCTGCGCTCCGTTGTCAGTTCAAGCTTCCGATCCATTACCCGTACCGTCGCGTGGGCACCGTTGATCAACAGAAGCTGCGGGGGCAGGTGGCCGACGTCTGCATCGAGCACCACAGGGATGTCCATCTCCCCAAAGATTCGCAGGTAGGCATCGCGGTCGAGGAACTCTCCTTCTTGCTTGGTGCCTGTGCGGCCCACGATCAGCCCTGAAATTTTTTCGAACCAGCCTGCTTCTTTCATCTGGAAGAGACGGCGGTACACGTCTGGCGATGGCATCCCGCAGTTCTCCAGGTACCACAGGATTCCGTCGTCTCCGTAACGCTCGATAAATCCTGTGACATCTTCATAGGGGGTTCCGAGAAGATTACCAATGGTATCGAGGCAGCCACCGATCAGCCGGCCGGAGAAGATGGCTCCCTCGCAGCCAAGCAGCAGTTCGATCTTAGAGGATGCGCTGAACTGGTAGGGCGCGAGCAAGTCTTTCTCCACGTCTGGCCACGCTTCCTGGTAAAGGGGCAAAGTATGCTGGACGAAACGCTCTTTCCTCAGGTAATCAAGACTGGCACGAACGGAAGGATCAACGCTTTTGGGTGAGAAGTCCATCATGTTCGGGCCGTGGGCTGTAGCGATGTCGTGCACCGTGGTCAGGTAGAAGAGCAGCGTGCTCAGATCTGAAAAACCCATAATCCAAGGAAAGCTGTCAGAATCAATGGTCTCCCTGTGGAGAAGCGGCAGGATCTCCATGAGAAACTCTCCACCCCATGGCGGCAGGATCAGATCGATTTCAGGATCCCGAACCAGTTCCATCAAAGCTTTCGCCCGGGTCTCTGCATCAGCGCTGGTGTGTTGATGCGAAGTGTAGAGTGGTTCTTTTTCCAGTACCCGGTGACCGTAGGACTCCAGGTTGGTAAAGGCGTTCTTGAACCGGTTCACCATAATCCCTGTGACCCCGGATGAAGGGGCAGTGGTGGCGATAGTCATACTGTCTTTGGCGCGTTTGGGATAGTGCATGCGTGCGTCCTCCTTAAGGTTTCCTTATCAGTATCTTATCATGTCTTCGTTTTTCAGTCCCGCCGGTTGCGCTTTCAAATGATTTTCTACCCAATGCTTCGACAAAAAGTGTTCTTAAGCGCAGTCTAACTTGTAAACTCTCTACAAATTAGTACTAATTAGAATTATTTTTTAAAAAGTACTTCCAATTAGTAATAAATATGTTATAATGAGAACAGTTATCAAATACTACAACATTTCAAATAGAATTTTAATTCGAAAGGGGAACTACTCATGTCAAACGTTAAATTATCCATTATCTATTATAGCGCAACAGGCATCAACTATCAGCTCGCACAGTGGGCAAAGGAAGCCGCGGAGGCCGCCGGTGCTGAGGTCAGGCTCGTCAAGGCGAGAGAGTTGGCACCAGAGGCCGCTATAGATGGAAACCCAGCCTGGAGAGCCAACGTGGACGCTACAAAGCATATCCCTGAGGCGACCTCAGAGGATCTGGACTGGGCAGACGCGATTCTCTTCAGCGTCCCTACCCGCTTTGGCAACATGGCTTCCCAAATGAAGCAGTTTATTGACACCCAGGGCGGCCTTTGGGCACAGGGCAAGCTGGCCAACAAAGCTGTCAGCGCTATGTCCTCCGCTCAGAACCCTCATGGCGGACAGGAAGCCACCATCCTATCCCTGTACACTTCCATGATGCACTGGGGTGCCATCATAGTCGCGCCTGGCTATACAGATGCTTCCATCTTCAAAGCCGGCGGCAACCCTTACGGCACTTCAGTCACACAAGGACAGGACGGCAAGCCGGTTGAGGATGTCAAGGACGCTGTGGCGCATCAGACTAAGCGACTCATTGAAACCGCTGGCTGGCTGAAAAAAGGCAGAGCCTAAACGGGGTCTGACCCCATGAAGAAAAAGGGCCATGGCGACTGATGCCTGTAGCACATCATCTGCCCCATATTATAATTACGAAAAAATCCCCGGCTTGTCATGCTCAAGCCGGGGATTTATTAATTTTTTGATATTCAATACTTCTCTTATCTAAAGCGCCTTCGTCAACCCGCCATCCACAAGCACGGTCTGCCCCGTAATATAAGTATTGGCCTCTGAGCACAGGAACACCGCCAGTTTGGCATATTCTTCCGGCTTTCCGTAGCGGCCCAGGGCAATGTTTTTGAAGGCTTCTGCCTCGATCTCCTCTACGGAGACGTTTAGGCGGTCGGCACGCACCTGGTCCAGATAGGTGATTCTCGAAGTCCCTATGCGGCCGGGGCCAATGATGTTGACGAGGATCCCATCGGCTCCAAGCTCTTGGGAAAGGCTCTTTGAGAGGCCCACTACACCATTTCGGAAAGTGTTTGAGAGGATCAGGTTTTCCAGGACCTGTTTGACGGAAGAGGAGGTAGAGTTGAGGATGCGGCCGCCCCCCGCTGCTTTCATGTGCGGCAGGACGAGGCGAACCATGCGCACATAGGAAAGAAGCGTCAGCTCAAAGGCGCTTTGCCAGACGTCGTCCTCAAACTGCTCAAAGGTTCCGGCGGGCGGCCCGCCAGCGTTATTGACGAGGGCATAAATGCTGCCGTAGGCTTTTATAGTTTCGTCTACCAGGCGCTTCAGATCCTCGGGCTTTCGGAGATCACCGGCGCAGTAGAGGGGCCTTCGGCCACTGAGGATTTCGATTTCGTCCGCAGCGGCCTTGAGCTTGACCTCAGAGGAGCTGAAAAGCATGACATTGGCGCCTTCAATAGAAAACTGGGTGGCAATGGCTTTGCCCAGCCCATCGCTGGAGGCCAGTACAATAGCAGTTTTGTTTTTGAGTCCAAGATCCAATAGTATCACCTCTCGCCTTTCTTCATCTAATATTAGAGTGTACTTAGTCAATGAGCTTTTGGTCTTTGAGCTTTTTCAGGACCAGGGCGTCTGTTGGGAACGCCAGGACAATTTCCGGGGTGTTGATTTCCTCCCAGGAAAAAAATCTGACTTGATCCAGGTCGTCCATGGGCATGGGCGCCCCTTCTGCCTCAGCCAGGAACCATAAGCCCACTGTATGTTGATTTGGATTATGGAAGTTGGAATGGACGGCGAAGACCTCTCTCAGATCAAAGTCGAGGCCGGTTTCTTCCTTCATCTCCCGGATCAGGGCCTCCCGGACGTCCTCGGTGTATTCCACGTAGCCGCAGGGGATGCACCATAGGCCTTTGTAACTGCCGGTACGCCTGCCCATTAAAACTTTACGGTCACGGATCAGGATGGCCGCGACCCCCACCGCCGGGTTTTGAAAGAAGATGAAGCTGCATTTCGTACATTTTGGCTTATTGATGTCCATGGTTTCCTCTATGGACAGCGCGCCTCCGCATTTGGGGCAAAAGTGGTATCGCATTGGCAGGCTCACCCCTCTTTCGTTTAATTCTTCGAGGCACAAACCAATTGAAGCTGGTTTGCCTCCTTAGTACACAGCCGCGCACTATTTCACCAAAAAAACAACTTTGGTCAACAGTTCGCTTTCCGGCACTTCCTCTGGACTATTATAGTAGAATTCATAGACGACACCGGTCGGTTCTATAGACCGCTCCGCCATCCACTGGTTCATGGCGTCGTAAATGACGGTCATGCCCGAATATGGTCCCTGGTACATGCTGACGACTTTTCTTCCAGCAGGAATCTCGCCGGACAGGACGTCAGTGGTGTCATCAAAGGTCCGTGAAACCGGCACGCCAATCTCCACTTCGAGCGCCGCCATGTCCATGTTGAAATAAGCGACAAACGGCATATCCGCAGGCTGCTCGCCGCGCTCATACAGATAGCTGAAGACGGATTCGTAGGCTTTGCCAATCACGAGGGGCAGCTGATCCAGGGAGGTCACGTGCCTCTGGTACAGCACCGGCTGGGCAGCCGTTTCGATCATCTCAATCAAATAAGACATTTGAATTTCCTCCATTCAAATAATCGTATGGCTGCTGCGGACAAATCTCAGTCGCCATGTCGCCGAGTGATTCATACATGGCATTTTTACCCCGCTTTTGCGAGAGAAAAACGTCATATGGCAGCTTTCAATGAGAAAATGACCTATCAGAAGACAAAGGACTCAAAAAATAGAGAACATGGTGCTTGGTTGGGGACTGGGCCCAACCAAAAAGACAGGAATAGGGTGGCTGATGGCCTACCTAATCCTGTCTCTTTATGTTAGAACAACACACTTTTAAAATTTAGTCTTACTGATGTTTGGACTTTTCCATTCTAAGTTGCCCTTAAAACTACAGCTTCCCCTGCTCCCGCAGCTTTGACAGGAAATGCGGCATCTGGACCCGCCACCAAGGCCAGTCGTGGTCCACGTCGTGGCCCCAATAGTCAATCCAGGCCGGGACGCTTTTAGCTTTCAGGATGCCCTCCATGGCTTTGGTATCGCGAATGGTGTCCTCCTCCCAAAGGCCCAGACCAGTGCAGATAATGATATTGCCCCTTCTGTAAGCTTCCAGGTAGTGGTTGTCTTCCATATTTTTAAGATAGTCTACAGGAGAGTTGATGTAAACTTCATAATCGTCAAGATGCTCACCTACGAAAAAGCGGGCGTCATATATGCCGCTGAGGGCAATGACCGTGTCAAAGACGTCCGGGTGGCGGAAGAAGAAGTTCGCGCTGTGGTAGCCACCCATGCTGCAGCCCGTAGCAATGAGGCCGCCTTGCCAGTTGGCGTGGTGGCGGATAAACGGCACCAATTCATTGATGATGTAGGCATCATAGGCGTTGTGGTGACGGGCGCGGTCGCCGGGCCAGCGCAGTTTATCGAGCCAGGTTTCACCGTCTATGCTGTCCGGCGTGTAAACGCGCACTATGCCGTTTTCAATGAAATAAGAGATGGCTTCGATCATTTTAAAGTCTTCATATTCGAAGAAGCGTCCGCCGCTGGATGGGAATACGACAATGGGTTTTCCGGCGTGGCCGTAGCTTTTGAATTCCATGTTGCGGCCTAAGTTGCTGCTGTAGAATTGATGGTACTCAACGCGCATGTAGGTGTCCTCCTTGAAATGCCACAGTGGGCAGAAAATTTGTCGTTGGTGGGGAGAGGTGTTGGATGGCGGAGACCATCGGCAGAAGCTTTAAGCCTTTGGTCTCACAGATTTACAGCTTAGCCAATCTCCCGGGCCATGATGAAGCGGCTGGCTTCCTTAAGGGGCTCGAGCTCCGGCGAGCGGATGACAATGGCGTAGTCGCCTATGGCCGCGGCAAAGATTGACGCAATTGGGCCGTGGTGGACGACCAGATCGCCATATTTATCCAGTGAATCGCCAGTGGAATGGCTATGGCGGATCAGACCGCGGTGCTTGAGGCCCACGTAAGCGCAGTAATAAGGGCGCTTGGCGTCAATCTCAATGGGGTGCCCGGCGACGAGCTTTGCGTACTGGCTGTAGAAGTCCATATCATTCGAGAAGTTGAACATGTCCATGGAGAGGCCGCCCGGCGGCCTGACGTTGACTTCGAGGCCCACGAGGCTCTGGTCCTTTTGGCGGAAGAATTCTATATGGAAAAAGCGTTCTTGTAGTTTGAAGGCTTTAACGGCAGCGAGACCGAGTTTTTTGAGGTCCTCCGGGATTTCGCGCTGGTTGTAGTAGAACATGTCCAGTTGGTCGTTGACGGTTTCCATGACGCCTTTGTCAAAGATGAAGGAGTTCATGAAAACCACGTTGCCCTCACGGTCCACGAGGCCATCAAAGGTATGGATCTCGCCTTCTATGAATTCTTCCATGATATAATCCGTGTCCGGCTTGGTTTCGAAGAACCTGGCCAGCTCGGCGTCATTCTTGATTTTGTAGGTGTTGGCCGCACCTACGCCGTTGTCCGGCTTGGCGCAGACGGGATAGCCGGTTTCCTTGATGAGGGCTTTGGCTTCTTTAGGCGTCGTGACGACTTTGCCCCGGGCGACAGGGACGCCGGCGCTTCTGAAAACTTCTTTCATTTTGGACTTGAACTTGACGTTAGCCATATCCGCGGTTTTGAAGCCAAAGACGTTGAAGTCTGTGCGAAGCTGGGCGTCCTGCTCAAGCCAGTATTCGTTGTGGGACTCAATCCGGTCGATTTTGCCATACTTGTAGGTAAAAAAGCCGCAGGCCTCAAGCATTTGGTTGTAATCTTCCATGTTGTCAACTTTGTAGTATTCAGTCATGGCGCTGCGCAGTTCGGGGTCCAGCTTGTCATAGGGCTCGGAACCGACGCCCAGGACATTGATGCCCTCTTCTTTCAGGCGAATTGCGAAATATTTGAAGTTGGACGGGAAATAAGGGGATACGAATACATAATTCATGTTGGTCACCTCGCTGATAAAATGTTCTGACATTGAAATGGTTTCATAATTTTAAGTTAACCTATCTTATCACAGAATGAGGGTGAAATAAAGAAAAAGGCGGCGAGGATTAGGGGTTTTGAGAAAATTAGGCAAAAATGGCTCTATAATAAATGTTGGGGTGGGTGATTCCTCCCCAGCATTATTTTTTTCAAAAAAATAATGCACTTATATCTTTTGCTCCTTAAAATGTTAGTTGACTAGACAAACATTAAAGAAAGGGGCTTGGATATAAGTGCATCCTCATTCTACCAGTAAACTCTTAGATTTGAAAGATTGTATTATCAACAAAATCGACCATTCTGATTCTTTTATAAGAATTACAATCTCAACCAAGGCCAAGGAGGCTCACTGCCCGGCTTGTGGCAAATTGACTTCAAAGATTCACGACTATCGACATCAAACAATTAAAGACC
>NZ_FMWL01000035.1 GCF_900103005.1 Acidaminobacter hydrogenoformans DSM 2784
GACGACGGAGTTACAGCCGTGCGCAATGTTCGCGAATGGTCCGCCGTGGATCAGCGCAGGTGTATTTTCAAGGGTCTGAACCAGGTTTGGCATGAGGGCATCCTTGAGCAGGAGCGCCATAGAGCCCGTTGCTTCAAGCTGCGCAGCCGTTACTGGTTTGTTGTCTTTTGTGTAAGCAATGATCATTTTAGCAAGTCGCTCTTTGAGGTCCTTCATGCTGGTGGAGAGGCACAGGATCGCCATGATCTCAGAAGCCACCGCAATGTCGAAGCCGTCCTGACGGACTACGCCGTCACCCTTGTTGCCCATACCGACAATGGTATTTCTCAAAGCGCGGTCGTTCATGTCAATGGCACGTCTCCAGAGGATGCGCTTCTCGTCAATGTTCAGCGCGTTGCCCTGATGAAGGTGGTTGTCAATGAGCGCAGCCAGAAGGTTGTTCGCCGTGGTTACGGCGTGAATGTCACCCGTAAAGTGAAGGTTGATGTCTTCCATAGGAACGACCTGAGCGTAGCCGCCGCCTGCCGCGCCGCCTTTAACGCCAAAGCAAGGTCCAAGGGATGGCTCGCGAAGTGCCGTAAAGGTCGCTTTGCCAATCTTGTTAAGCCCCATGCTGAGACCCACGTTTGTGGTCGTTTTGCCTTCGCCGGCTGCGGTAGGGTTGATAGCCGTCACGAGGATCAGCTTGCCGTCCGGTTTGTCTGCCATGCGGTCCATGACATCCAGGTGGATTTTCGCCTTGTAGTTGCCGTAGAGCTCAAGGTCGTTCTCTGAAAGTCCGACTTTGGCAGCAACTTCCTTAATGTGGATCATTTGTGCTTCCTGTGCGATTTGAACGTCTGTTTTCATGTTGCAGATGGCCTCCTTAAGTGTTTTAAGATAGAGTTCTAAGTAAATGCCTGCCCTAAATTCGTTGACCTTTAACTGCTTAAAACCAAAACGCATTGCTATACTGTGAGACACAATTACCAAGGCTGTCTTTACTGTCATTGTTTTTATCAATATAACATAGGAATTCAAAATTTTCAAATATATTTTTACATTTATTAAAAATATTGCGCCAAGTTGAACAATAGTTAAAATTTTAGCTAAAAAATACTAAACTTTCGATTACTCCAGTTCGTCCTACTCGTCCTATTCGTCCTATTCGTCCTATTCGTCCTATTCATCCTATTCATCTGCTTGTTTCATTTAATAAAGCCAATCTATCCAAGCCTGCTAAAACACCGCTGATTCAGAATAGCCCATTTCCCTGCGCACACGCCTCGCGTTTTCCTCAGAGGTCAAACGTGCCAGCAGCATAAAAGCAACTTCCACAGCCGTAGACGGACATGATGACGTAATAATCTTGCCATCTTCGACAATCCTGAGATCCCGCTCTACATTCGGACCCATTTCACCGAGCTTCTCCTGCCAGCGTCCACCCTCAAGATGATAGGTTGTCGCCTTTTTTCCGTTGAGTACGCCGCTTTTCGCAATGGGAAGCGCGCCCACACAAACTGAGGCAATCCACTTCTCCTGTATGGCGAAGTTTCTAATCATCTCAAGTGTTCTTTCGTCGTAGGCGTCCTCGTAAAAGCCTGCCCGCTGAAAGCCGCCCGGCATGGCAAGCGCAGCAAATTCATCCAGACTCAGGGCTTCAAGCTGCGCCTCAGGCTGAACTATAAAATTCCAGGTGCATTGCAGCCGTGGCCGGATCCCCACTGTGACCAGCGGCGTCCTTTTATCCCCTACAACTTGGTTCCACCCAAAGACATCTGTAAAGGCACTGGCTTCGAGTGCTTCAAAGCCATTCGGCAAAAATAGGAGTACCTTTTGCGCGTCACCCAATACCGCATCTCCCCTTTCCATTTTTAAACATTACTCGCTTCGTTACTCGCTTCACATTGATACCCCAAAATCAGGTCTGATTCCCATAAGGTTTTGGAGAATCTGTCGCAGCGCGCTGACAAGAAAGTGCCATTCTGGTAATATGAGTCTAATAGATACGAAAATGAGGTGTACACATGAAAGAGGTAAATCCTTCCCACAACCCAGCTGTAAGCTTTCCCCTCTGCCTGATTGGCTTTGGAAATGCCGGCCAGGCCTTTTGCCAGATGCTCCTTGAGCAGCATGACCACGTCAAAGGCACCTATGGCGTCGACCTTCAGATTGTTGCCATTTCGACGCGTTCAAAGGGCACCCTCTTTGATCCCCGGGGTCTTGATTTAAGTGAAGTATTAACTGCTGTGAGGGAGGGGGGACGCCTTGACCATCGGCAAAGCGCTTTAACGGATGTCGATCCTTTAGGTTTGATCCAAAAGTGCGGCGCCAAAGCTATGCTCGAGCTCAGCACGCTGTCCATTGAAGACGGGCAGCCGGCAATCTCACATATAGAAACGGCTTTCGAAAACGGCATGCACGTCATCACCGCCAATAAGGGGCCCCTCGCTTGGGCCTATTCAAGGCTCAAGGCGCTGGCGGACTCAAAGGGGCTGGAGCTTCTGCACGAAACCACCGTCATGGACGGTGCGCCGGTCTTCAACCTGGCAAAAGAGACACTGCCTGGCTGTAAGGTCCTTGGCTTCAAAGGCATTTTGAATTCCACCACCAACTTTGTGCTGGAACGCATGGAGGCCGGCGACAATTATGACGAAGCGCTCCAGGAGGCCAAGCGCCAGGGCTTTGCCGAAGCTGACCCCTCCCTGGATATTGATGGCTGGGACGCTGCCGCAAAAACCAGCGCGCTGATCAATGTATTGATGGCTGGCTCAACAACGCCCCTCACTATTGATAGAACCGGCATTGCAGAAATCACGCTTGAAGACATCACGGCTGCCCGGGAAAGAGGCGGCAAGCTCAAGCTGATCTGCGAAGGAATTCTGGAAAATGGAGAAGCCAAAGGCTCTGTGAAGCCGGTCTTCGTCAGCAACCAGGACATGTTCAGCACCATTGACGCCACGACGTCCACCCTCTGCCTGAAGACGGATCTCATGGGGGAAATCTGCATGGTGGAGCGTCAGCCGGAAATTCAGCAAACGGCTTACGGCGTCTTCAGTGATACGCTGACGCTGATCCGCCGTTTAAAAGCATCCGGCAGTTTATAAATGATCTTAAAGGGTTGGCGTCAAAAACGCGTCAATAGCCTTTGGGGGTCGGATAAAATTTCAGCAAAATCTTTAGAAAGCACAGGCGAAATAAACGGAAAAATGTCTGGATCCCACATTCGGACATAATAAAAGAGGCTTTTGTGCGGTGTAAGTCGAGCTTGCGACCTTATACGCACATAAGCCTCTTTTTTGGTTGGGGACAGTCCCCAGCCAGATTTCTGGTCGGGGACTGTCCCCAACCGAAAGCTCTCACTTCCAAAAACTTTCCGCCACCGCCTCAACCCTGCAGCCACACAATCACATTGCTGACCATGTGTCCCAGAACGACAATGGAAAAGCTCCCGGTTTTAAGATAGATGCCCCCGAGAAGACAGCCCAGCAAAAACGCGTGAATCCCCTGAAGCATATTGAGGTGCACGAGCGCGAACAACGCAGACGAGACAACGACGGCATACACCGGCGAAAAGCCCTTGAAGAGAATGCCCCGCATCAGGACGCCCCTGAACAAAAATTCCTCAAACACCGGCGCCAGAATCAGCACATAAAATCCAGCCGCAAGGGGAGACTGCATCAGGAACTCAAAGGCCTCAAGCAGCGCTTCATTTTCCGGAAACAGACTAAGGAGCCAGGCGCCCAGGGTGAGGTCGTAGAGGATCCTGAAGCCAGCGACAATCCCCATGGCCAAAACGGCCTGCGGCAGCCAGCGCCAACGGCCAAGGGATTTCCAAAGCCCGGAGGCCTCTTTTCCCGCTGCTGACCGTCCCGGTAAGTGCCTGTCCCCAGCCATCACACTGAGCATAATAATCAGGCGAAACAGCAGATAACCGCCCACATAGACCATGGAAGCCCGGGCCGGCCAGGCGGCAAGCCTGTCGGAGAGCTCCAGCACCGGCAGCATGAGCAAAATTTCGAGTAAGGTCAGGCCAATCACGAGCACCAGCGCCGTCAATGGCGTCATGGGCAGCGTTGGCGGACCTTCTGTGAGGAGAAGGCGCAGCTTGGTCTTCATGGATTGCTTCAAAGCGTTTCCCTTCATGACTTCACCGGCCTGGCACTTGTACCGGAACTCTTACCGGATCTCGTCCTGGTCTTGGTTCTGCTCTTAATTCTGACTCCGGATTCCGGCAAGTCCTCCACGAACTGAGCCTCCCGCCCCGCCGCGTCAAGCAGCTTTTGCGCTGCCAGCACCGCCACAAGCACGAAGACAAAAAGCAGATTGAAATTGTAACGGGGCTGGCCCTCGTAAATCAGGATCATAAGGCCATTGTAGCCCACCGGCAGCATCAGCAGCGCCGCCTGCCAGCCAATGACCCGCTTCAGCGAAAACAGCGCCCTGAAAAACAACGGCAGATTCGTCAAAAAGTACAGCAGCCCAGTCCCGCCAAGTACCGCCAGGACAATGTCGTTGATACTCCTGAAGAACGCCAGGTGCCTCAGGGTCTCCACCTCAGTCCGCTCCGTTTCCAAAGTTTTGTATTCGTTCATAGTCCAGGCGTCCACGTCCCAGGAACCGTTGAAAAACGTGGAGTGGACTCGAATGATACCCAGCTTCGCGAACTCCCCCGGATTCTCCTTGATCCAGGCCTGAGCCGCCGGCTTCAGGTCAAGCTCCAGGTCGCTGGCCAGCTTGATGCTCTTTGCGCCATTCTCAAGGTGCTCTACGATCCGCGCCTCCAGCTCAGGGGTCGCCTTTATTTGATCCAGCGGCATATAGCCGCCATGGGTGTTGTCCGCATTATTATTGAGGTACAGCACGAGGCCGGAGTTGTAGGACACCGGGATGAGCCGTCCAAAATGCCTGTAATTCCTGTAGGTCCACGGCGCCACGATCAGCACCATCACCACCGCCGCCACCAGCGCCCCGGCCAGACCACGCTTTAAATCTTTTCGGGTCAGCCACTCATAAAACAAGATCGCCACCGGATAGGCCAGGTAAAACGGCTTTGTCAGCGCCAGCGCGGCGGTGAGCGCTCCAGCCAAAGGCCACTGAACCCTGCCCTTTAAGAGGTCCCCCGAGCACTGGACCAGCATCAGGGTCGAAAGCAGCGCCGCAGAGAGGATTTCTGTGCCGATGGCGTTGGTATAAGCAATTTGCTGCGGCATAAACGCCATGAAGAGCAGGGCTCCCCAGCGGACCAGGCGTTTTGGGCTCATGCGCCACGCGATCAGGTACGTCATGAGGAGGGTCCACATAGAGAGCAGGACGTTGAAGTACTTCGCCGTCAGCTCCGACGTGTCCCCCATGAACCTCAGAAAATAGCCAAGCAGGATCGAATACCCCATCCCCTGAAACGCAATAGGCTGCCCCAGGAACGTGTAGCCCATGCCTTGGGAGATATTGACGGCGACCTCATAATAAGTAGAAAAGTCATAAAGCTGTTCGGTGGGAATGGTCTCGATCCACCACTGGCGCAGCAGCCAGGCCGCCGGGAGCACCACGGCAAGCAGCACGAGATCCGCCGGGTTATCCCGGAATGTATTTTTCAAATGTTGAAGCGCTCTTTTTATCATGCTCTAAATTCATCCTTTTCTATCGTCGCGGCTCGCAGGGGCTATTTCTTAAACACAAGGTGCTTGCTGAGCACGTAATTCATCACCACCACCACGGCGGTCATCACGTATTTTGACAGCTGCTCGCCAACCCCAAACACCTCGATCAGAAGCACCAGCCCCGCGGTCTCCATCCCAAAGGTCGCGATCCGCGAACTGAAGAACGCCGCGATCTGCCGGCTCTCCTCGCCTTTTGTCGCCTTGACACTGTCAAAGACAAAGCGCTTGTTGGTCTCGTAGGCAAAAAACACGGCCAGCACAAAGGCTATGCTGGTGGCAATGCCGTAGTGGACCCCCAGCTTCACCAGCACGGAATACGTCGCGAGGTTGATCAGCGTGGTCAGGACCCCAAACACCAGGTACATGGAAACCTCTTTGGCGAAGTGGGCACTCAGGGGCAGCACCGGCTTTTGCGGCTGTTCCTGCTGTGCCTGTTTTCCCATTTTTTTGCCGATGGTCTCCTGACCCCCATCCAAGTCCCTTCGCCTACCCCCGGGCATCTCGATCCTCCTGTCCAGGCGTCTCGAGTCCAAAGCCCTCTTTTCTCTGAACAATAAAGAGCGGCCGGCGCTTCACCTCGTCATGGATCCTGCCCACGTATTCGCCCACAATGCTGATCTGGATCATCAGGATGCCAAAGGAAAACAGCATGATGGACGCCAGGGACGTCCAGCCCTCAACGGCGTTGTTCAGCAGCAGCTTGTCCAGAACCCAGTAAATCATCAAGAGAAAGCTGATGCCGGAGACGACGAAGCCCATCAGGCTGAAAATTTTAAGCGGCTTGTAGGAGAAGGAGATGATGGCGTCGAACGCCAGTCGGAAGAGTTTGATGTAATTGTATTTGGTTTCACCGGCATGGCGCTCGTCCCGGTGGAACTCCACGTAGCCCACATTGAAGCCCACCCAGTGGGTCAGGCCCCGGAAGTAGCGGTTATGCTCCTCAAGCTTATTGAGCTCGACGACAACCCGCCGGCTGAGGAGTCTGAAGTCGCCCGTATCCAGGGGGACCTCCAGGTCACTGAGGGCGTTCATGACCCGGTAGAAGAGCTTTGAGGTCGTCTTTTTAAGGAAGGATTCCCTTTTTCTCGAAATGCGCTTGGCGTAGACCACGTCGAAGCCTTCCGTAAATTTTTGGTACATGTCCGCAATGAGCTCCGGCGGATCCTGGAGGTCTGCGTCAATGATGACGACGGCCGCCCCGGAGGCGTGCCTGAAGCCCGCGGTGTTGGCCATTTCGTGGCCGAAGTTGCGGGAAAAGCTCACCAGTTTGACCCTTGGGTCGCCGTAGCCGGGACGCGGGTGGGTTTGGGGGTTCATGGGACCATCGGCAAAAGCACTGTCCTGCCCGTCAAAATTGTCCGGTCCGTCCCAGGGACGACCTCTGAGCATCAGGACCTTCTCCACGGTCTTGTCGTGGCTGCCGTCGTCCACAAAAATGATTTCATGGTTGGGGGTGATGGACTCCAGGACCGGGCTGAGTCGCTCATAGAGAGCCAGGATATTGGCCTCCTCGTTATAAGCCGGAACCACAACGCTAAGGTCAATATTGCTATGTATGCCGGTCTGGCCCAGGCCTATGTGGATGCCGGGACCTGAGCTATCGTTCGGTGGAAACGGCGACTCGGAAGGTGGCGGAGAAAGCGGAGCCTGGTGACTTTCCCCCTCGTTTATGGGATAATTATGGCCATTTGGCGCATTTGTTTGGTGGTCGGACTGGGGCATTGTTATTCCTCCTGGATGCATGGCTGCTATTTCTTCTCGACATGATTATAGCATACAATGTTAACCTATGGTATGATATAGGATGATTCTGAAACAGTAACCAACCGGGGCCTCAGAGTGACTGAGCCCGGGAAACTTATAGAGATGGTGGGATTGTTTTATGCAAACCAAAACGTATGGCGGCGCAGCGCTCGCTTATACGATCAAAAGCCCGGGCGGCGCCAACAGGCCCAGCCGGCCGGACCTGCTCCTGCTGCACGGCTGGGGTGTGGACCACACAACATTGTCGTTCATACAGGAGGACCTGTGCAGGGACCATAAGGTAGCGGCACTTGATTTTCCGGGTTTCGGAGAAAGTCCGGAGCCTGCCGGGCCCTGGAGCAACCGGCGGTTTTCCGAGCTTGTAGAGGACTTCATTTCAGCCGAGGGGCTGGAGAAGCCCGTCCTGGTCTGCCACTCCTTTGGGGGGCGCGTGGCGCTGGACCTTGCTGCGCGGCGGCCGGACCTGGTCGGCGGTCTGGTGCTGATGGGCAGCGCCGGGGTGCGGCCAAAACGCTCAAAAAAGCACTATTTCAAGCTCTACAGCTACAAGGCCATTCGTGGGCTGGCCAAGGTCCCCGGGTTTTCCTGGCTACTGTCGGATTTTATTGAGCAGTACCGGGCTAAATATGGTTCCAGTGATTACAAGAAAGCCTCTGAGGTTATGCGCAGGACCCTGTCCAGCGCGGTGGCCGAAGATCTGACCGGTGTTATGGGCGGGATCCAGGCGCCAACGCTGCTGATCTGGGGCGACAAGGATACGGCTACGCCTCTTGAGAACGGCCAGCTTATGGCTTCGCTGATTCCAGGTGCCAAGGCAGCCGGCGGTGGACTTGTGGTTTATGAGGGGCTCGGACACTATGCCTTCCTTCAGAAAGCGCCAGAGACGCTGAAGGCCATCCGGCACTTTCTTGGACAGGAGGTGACCCATTCGTGAATCCGTTGAATCCGTACTTATTGATCAGCACGCTTCTGACGGGGGCTTACTTTGTTTACAAGGTGCCCCATGACCTGCACATGCTCCAGCAGAACAGCTACAGAAACGACCGCTATTTGCGCTGGCTGAATGACGACCAGAACCGGATCATTCAGAAGAGCGACATCATGTACCTGATTGGCCTGATACCCGCGCTCCTGCCATCGTTTTTCCCAGGGCTTTCCCATGGGGTTAAATTGCCTTTGTTCTTGCTGGGTGTGCCTTTTATGGCGTTATCTGTGTTTATGTTTTTTATCCGGACCACTTATCAGCCTGCCAAGAAGAAGCTGGTTTATACGACCCGGGTCAAGCGTCTGTTTTTCAGTGCCGCGGTGCTGGGCTTTGCCGCTTTAGGCCTTGGGCTATGGGCCAACAAGGCGCTGTTTTCACTGGTTCAGATGGCGTTCCTGATCACCTACTCGTCGCTCTTTGTCCTGATGGCCAATGTTGTGAACGCGCCGGTGGAGGGCCATATTCGAAACAAGTTTGTCCGCAGCGCCAAGGACCGCCTGGCCGGGAGGCCGGATCGAGTTCTCGTGGGCATCACGGGCAGCTACGGCAAGACCAGCGTCAAGCACATCCTGACAGAGCTGACCTCGCGGCGTTTTAATGTACTGATGACGCCGGGGAGCTTCAATACGACCCTTGGGGTTGTTCGGACCATCAATGAACAGCTGAACACCACCCATGACCTTTTCGTCGTCGAGATGGGGGCGAAGGAGATTGGGGACATTGAGGAAATCTGTAATATTGTCCCGGTGGACTACGGCATTATCACTTCCATTGGGCCGCAGCACCTGGAGACCTTTGGCTCCATAGAAAATGTGGCTTCAACGAAGGGCGAGCTCTTCAGGGGCGTAAGGTCCGGCGGCGTCATAGCCCTGAATTTGGGGGATCCCCTTGTGGCAGGCCTACCCCGCCGCTCTGATGTGCGCTATCTGACCTACGGCGCTCCGGGAGCGGACTGTGAGGTTTCAAACGTTGCCATCACAGGGGCCGGTACGACTTTTACGCTGACGGCCAACACCCGGCAGGGCAAGCTTGTGGAGACGTTTTCGACGCAGCTGCTGGGTGCCCACAACATAGACAATATGCTGGGCGCTATTGCCATTGCCCTTGACTTAGGGGTGTCCTCCAAGGAGATCCAGCGGGCACTTAAGGATATGAAGCCTGTTCAGCACCGGCTGTCCAGCTATAGGGCCAGCGGCGGCTGGCTCGTCCTGGATGACGCCTTCAACTCGAACCCAACGGGGGCTGCCAACGCCCTGGAGGTGCTGAAGGCTATGGCGGGCGGCAAGAAGCTCATCATGACGCCTGGAATGGTTGAACTCGGTGAGGAACAGGACCGGCTCAACGGCCTCTTTGGAGAAAAGATTGCCGGGGCCTGCGACGAAGTCATCCTGGTGGGGCCAAAGCGGACGGCGCCCATTGCGGAAGGCATTCGCCGCCAGGGCTTTCCGGAGGAACGTCTGCACATTGTCAAGAACCTCAAAGAAGGCTTCGAGAAGGTCCAGCAGCTGGCCGGACCGGAGGATGTCCTCTTGATCGAAAATGACCTGCCAGACAGCTATAACGAATAAGCGTTCATTTTGATCTGGTTGGGGACAGGGCCGGGCTGATTGTCCCCGGACAATCGGCCCGGCCCTGTCCCCGACCGGAAGCCCCAATAACCCCCACAGGAAGGATGTGCCCCCCATGATCCAACTCGGTGTCCTCTTTGGCAGCCGCTCCGTCGAGCATGAAATTTCAATCATCACGGCCCTTCAGGCCATTCACCACTTAAAGGCCTCAGGCAAATACAGCGTTACCCCCATCTACATCTCAAAAGAGGGGGACTGGTACACCGGCGGTGCCCTGGATCAGATTGAGTCCTACAAGAATCTGAACACGGCCATGCAAGGCGCCCAGAAGGTCACCCCCGTTCGCCAGAATGGCCGGGTCGCCCTACTGAAGTCGCCGCTGTCCAAGCTGAAAAATAATGTCATCGCAGAAATCGATCTCGCTTTCCCTATCCTTCACGGCTCCTATGGTGAGGACGGCACCCTTCAGGGGATGCTGGAGCAGCTCCAGCTGCCGTATACGGGCTGCGGCGTCCTGAGCGCCGCCCTGACCATGGACAAAATTGCCACCAAGCAGGTCCTCAGCGCCGTGGGCATCCCGGTGGTGGACTATTTCTGGTTCCATACGGAAACCTGGTTCGCCAGGGACGAGGCCTATATGCAGGAGAGCGAGACCCGCTTTGGTTATCCCGTGGTCGTCAAGCCCGCGGATATTGGCAGCAGTGTGGGGGTGTGTATTGCCCACAATCGGCAGGAGTTTGAGGAAGCTGTCGCCACCGTGCGCCGCTACTCTGAGCGGGTTCTCGTGGAGCGCTACGTCAAGGGCCTCAAGGAGATCAACATCAGTGTGCTGGGCGACGCGGAAGGTGTGAAGCTGTCCGTCTGCGAGGAGCCCATCACGGCCAGCGAGTTCCTGACTTATCAGGACAAGTATGCCGGAGGTGGCTCTGCCGGCGGTTCTAAAGGCGCTTCTGCCGATGGTCCCAGCGCCAACTCAAGCGCCTCACCCGGCACCTCAAACGCCGGCATGCAGAGCGCCAAGCGCCGCATCCCAGCGGATCTCCCGGAGGAGGTCCGAAAGACCATTGAAGCCTACGCCCGCCAAGCCTTCGAGACCCTCGACTGCTCCGGCGTCACAAGGATTGACTTTATTCTCGAACCTGTAGATCCAAACGGCAGCCCGGAAAGCTTCCAGTGCAAGCAGATCTACATCAACGAGTTCAACACCATACCGGGCTCCCTCAGCTTCTACCTCTGGGAAGCCACCGGCAAGCCTTTCCCCGAGCTCCTGGACGACCTGGTGGAGCTGGGCCTTCGCAAGAAGCGCCGCCGCAGCAAGCTGACCTACACCCACGACATCAACATTTTGGCCACCGGCAGCTTTGGCGTTAAAAAGTAACGTGCAGGGCGTCCCAGTCCCGCGCCATGTGTCCCAGTCCCGCGCCATGTGTCCCAGTCCCGCACCACGTGTCCCTGTCCCGCACCACGCTTTAGGAGGCCCCTATGCTGACCCTGGATTTTTCAACCTTTCCTATTCTTGAAACCGAGCGCCTCCTGCTGCGAGCCATGACGCCAAGTGACGTCCCCGCCCTCTTCGAGCTTCGCACGGACCCCCTCGTCAACCGGTACATCGACCGGCTGCCCACCGCACTGCCCGAGGACGCCCTGCGGTTCATAGAGAAAATTGGCACGGGCATCCACGAAAACCTCTGGATCTACTGGGCCATCACGGAAAAAGGCGACGACCGTCTGATTGGAACGATCTGCCTCTGGAATTTCGTGCCCACCGACCACAAAGCCGAGCTGGGCTACGAGCTGCGCACAGCGAGCCAGGGCAAAGGATTCATGAGCGAGGCGGTGGCGGCGGTGCTGTCCTATGGCTTTGAGATTTTGGGCCTGGAGGCGGTTGAAGCAGGCGTCCATCCTATGAATGCCCCTTCCGTCAAAGTGCTGAAGCGCGCGGGGTTCGCCCTGATTGGCACGTTTCAGGATACCCATTTGACCGGGGACGCGGTGGAAATGCTGATCTATGAGAAGAAGCGGTGAATGGGGTTTTGGGGTAAATTAAATGACCATCGGCAAAAAAGGTACTGGAGAGCTTTTCAAAAAAGCGCTTCACAGTACCTTTGAAGTGCCCCCCGTCAAGTAGACAGTACAAAAAACAAAAGCATTTGATGCCGCTAACCCTTTTATGGTTGGCGGTATTTTTTATGCTGCAATATTTGATAGATATTGCCTGTATTCAAGCGGTGTCATACAATCCAGTCGCTTCTGATACCGCCCGTTGTTATAGAAATCTATATATTCAGATACTGCGGATTCAAGCTCTTCATAGGAATCAAACTTCCTTAGGTAATACATCTCTGACTTCAACATTCCCCAGAAGGCTTCCATTGGGCCATTGTCAATGCAACGAGATACTCGCGACATGCTCTGTACCATCCCTGCGTCGTCCAGCTTCT
>NZ_FMWL01000034.1 GCF_900103005.1 Acidaminobacter hydrogenoformans DSM 2784
TCCCGACTCGCAAACAACTGCTTCTTAATGAACGATCCTTTTCTTCGGGAAGCTCTACTTCCGGGAAGAACTTCAGGTAGTTCTGGTTTGGCTGCATCATAAGATGATCAGCTTTGGATTGCTTACCAATCATCGCTCTCTTTACGTTCGTAAATTTTCGCGTAGGATCATAGATCCTATCGTACTCATAGTAAACATAACAGGAGTCGTCTCGTTTTCTGTAGGTAATTTTACCTGCTGCTTCTGGTATTTTGACTAGAAAATCGAGGTACATATTCGTCCTCCTTTTTAGTAACATATGTGACTAAATACAGTATAACATTAAGCCCGTATCTTTGCAAGCAAATCCGCAGAAATACGGGCTTTGACTGATTATTTTCGGGTTAGTCACATTTTTTTATGGAAGTTGACAGATATTTGACACACACCTATCCAAAAGAAAAAAGCCGCATCTAAGCAGCTTCAAATGGAATAGATAGTATAATAACGAAAAAAAATATCAAGGCCCCCGATTTCTCGGAGGCCTTGATATACGTGCATTTGATTGGTGCGCCCGGAGGGATTCGAACCCCCGACCTTCTGATTCGTAGGAATATAAAAGCCTTATTTCCTCGTTTTTCTATATTTTTCTAAATTGCTACACATCAGTATTTTCAACGTTTTCGAGACTTTGGCTTTTTACCTCTTCTCTCTAAAATTATCTAAATTATTTTCAGATTACGGGTAACATTACGGGTAAAATCACCCGTAATAAAATCAGAAGGTCGTTTCTTATTTCTTTTTCTTCCTGAGCGGCGTGACCTTCGCTGACTCATTTCCTATCGCTTGCTTTGTCGCGTCCCTGTCTGACCATTGACTGACAGCATCCTTCTTGAGATCCGGCATGACATGACTGTACGTGTCAAGTGTCATTGCAATATTAGAATGACCAAGAAGCTCTTGAGCTGTCTTCGCATTGACATTCATTTCGAGAAGCCTTGTCGCGTAGGTATGCCTGACACTATGGAAGCT
This sequence comes from Acidaminobacter hydrogenoformans DSM 2784, assembly GCF_900103005.1. Taxonomy (GTDB): domain Bacteria; phylum Bacillota; class Clostridia; order Peptostreptococcales; family Acidaminobacteraceae; genus Acidaminobacter; species Acidaminobacter hydrogenoformans. Next base: position 1,012 of record NZ_FMWL01000034.1, read on the forward strand.
GATGCCTTTGAGATCCAGCCTCTCAAGTACAATGTCAAGCTCCCTTCTGGCGTTGTCCGTGTCAAGCTGCGTTCCAATGACAGTAGTGAAGACAAATTCAGGATCAGTCACGCCCATTTTCAGCAGCATCTCTGCTTGAACCATCCTCCACTCTTCCATATCATCGATACACCACGGCGGAAGAGGAACACTGCGGCGGCCTGATTTCGTCTTCGGTTCTTTTGTGATGATCTGTGTCCCAAGCTTCTTTCCGTCGCTATCGTATTCCATGACACGCCGTGTTGATTGCTTGACCTGAAGGATGCCTTCATCAAGATCCAAGTCAGCCCACTTCAGCGCCCCGGCTTCACCAATTCGGAGACCGGACCCAAGAAGAAACTGAAGCAGATAATAAAGTGTTGGGACTCTCTGTTTTTTAGCCTCTTCCAGAATCAGAGTCGTTTCTTCATGAGTCAGATGCCGTGCTTCCTTTTTTTCCATTCGCGGCCTTTTGACAAAATCAGCAACATTTCGCTGAACAAAACCTTCCAGAGCCGCTTGCTTAAGTGCCTGTTTCAATACACCAAGGATCATGACCACGGTCCGTGGAGACAGCGGATCAGCTTCTTTGCCCTTCACTATGCGCGGTGTCGTTAGCTTCTTATTGATCATATCTTGAACCTCAGCCGCTGTGAGCTTTGACAGCTTAATGGATCCCAAGGTAGGAATCAAGTGCGCGTCAATCATGTATCTATGGTCCGCATAGGTCCCAGGACTCACGCTGATCCGCGAATACTTCTCAAGCCATATATCAAGCCAGTCTTTCACCGTGTATTGATTCGGCTCGATTGCAAGCCCCATTTCGGCCTCAGCTTTAGCGCGCTTGATCTTTCTTTTGACCTCAGCTTCAGACTTACCAGAGAAGTATCTTCTTGTGCCGTCAATCATGACCTCTCCGTCCCACGCCTTGCCGTCTTTGCGTTTTCGAATATTACCAAGGCCATGATCCTTCTTTTCCCGTTTAGCTTCAACCTCTTCAGACTTTTTCTTTCCAGCCATTTAATCAGATCCTTTCAAAACAGACCTATGAAAAGTTTTTGAATATACTCTTTACTTGACCAAGGAAGATGATCTTCCCGCTTACGATGTCTTCAGGTTTAATTTCAATGATGTCACTGTCACTGACGAAGAGCCCCGTCCACGCGTCCGGCAACTGTGCCAGCTTGCCCGCGACAACTTCTCCATCAATCTCAATGGCAACATAACTATTGTGAGGGACTTCCCAAGGATCTTTCACGTTTACATTTACACCCATACCCGGCTCAAAATTATTTATCCATGCTTTTGAAGGTTGGCAGCTTATGACCATTTCACCGTCATAATTCGGATGAAAATACGCGTCAATATTCTTTAGTTTCAGTGTGTCAAATATCTTGAGAGCTTCCATCATTCCGAATGATACTTTACCATCAAGTCGGCGGCGAAGTGCGCTTTCACTAATCTCAAGCGACTTTGCAAGGTCCTTGACACTTAAGCCATACCAATTCATTGCCTGTCTAATTTTCTCGTGACGGTGACTGTACTTTGTGTTAGAATTAATTCTGGTCATGTTGATTTCCTCCTTTTTTTATGGCGAAATTAGTGTGTGACAATGTGACCACGGCCGCCCGGTCCTATGCTGGGCGGTTTTTTATTTGCTTAATTCTTTCCATACGTTGGCCGCCTGATCGTTTACGCCTTGAATAATCTCATAACTGTCAACAATCTTTGCTCTACCCGGAAATAACACTATTTCCCGTTCGTTGCGATCATCAATTTTTGCTATTATATCCGTCTTTCTCGCTTCAACTTCATAAACGATACCTTCCCCAAATCTCGAAGCAAACCATTCAGCAATTGGTCTGTGTGTCGTGAATGACATAGCATCCTCAATTCCGATTGATTTCGAAGCCTCTCCCCTATAAAGTGTGATTTTTTTTGATTCTCCGAATAAATCCGCTTTTTCAGCATCCGGCATTAATTCGCTGACTCTATAAAACAAATCTTCAAAACCGTCATAGTCCTCATAATGATTGAAATATGACATTGAATAAGCTGATTTGAACACCTGGTACAAATGGTTGTCCGGGATCTGATAGTAAATATTAAGCAATACATACATAAGCATTTTGCTCGAAATATTATTAAAGGCGCTTTCGATCTCATCCGCGGTCATTTCTGAATTTTTTAATCTGTCGCTAATTAAAGAGCTTAGCAAAATTGATTGCTTCAAACTGGTTTCTGTTTGGTTAATGTCGCCGTTGTTCATCTCTGATAGATTATCTTCATAAATCGTTGAATTATATTTTTCTTTGTAAGCGGTTTCAAATTCTACATAACTTATTTCCAACTTTTCACCTCCATTTTACACCGTTATTAACCTTAATCTTCTTTTTTGATCTGAACAATGACTTTCACTTCAGACTTAGAAATCATCCGGATAAAAGAAGAAACTGTCATCCCCATTTCATCAGCCTTTTTTTGAAGTGAATCAAGCTCTTCGGGACTTAACCTGACATTGAGTGAAGTGCTTTTTTCTCTCATGTTTCACCTCCTAATATTAATGTACAGCATTTTTCTTTACTTGTCAATATGTTTTAAGCCCAGATTTCTCCAGGCTCATTATTAATTCACTTCATATTCATCACTATGATATTTTCAAGGGCCTCAGATTGCCTGTCAAGTTCCCGCACCATGAGGTCAAGGGTTTCCACTTCGTCGGCCATCTCAAGCCCCTGGTACGCTCTCATCAGGTCAAGAAGAGAAATCCTCGCAGACGTGGCCTTAAGGCTGGCATTGCTGGCCCTGTGCATAGCAGACAGCTTGAGGTCAATTTGATGCAGGCGTTTCATTCTGGCGCGTTCATGTTCACTGATGCTGATCATAATACACCGCCCGTGACCGTGACGTGCTCAAGCGCAGCCATCTGTCGGTCAAGCTCCCTGACAATCAGATCAAGGGTGTCAATATCCTCAGACCTTCCGCCTATGGCGTGATAATTGGACATCGCACCCATTAAAGCACCATGAGCAGATAATAGCTTCATGCGGGCAGCACTTGCCCTGGCACACCGTTCCAGATACGCTTTTCGGGCCTCGTCGCGCGCCTGAATAGCTTTAGCATGAGGACTGTTCGGATCAACTTCTTTTCTTTTCATGGCTTCACCCCTAATCTATTCTGAAGTTTGTTTTCAAGACGCTCAAGGAGCTCAATCCGCATCATGGCCTTGTCGCCTGTCGGGTCTGCATGGCCTCTCAGCGTCGGTCTGACGTTACCCATGCTTGCCATTGGGCTTGGATAATAAGAGAGCTGGGATCCAAGCCAGCGTTCACGGAAGGCTTTCACCAACGGCGGCTGCGGGCCTGTGATCAGTGCTGATTCAATGGACTTTCTGGAAGGCTGCTCAATGTACCCCAGACAGTACGCCTTTAGCCGCTTAAGCTCGACTGGATCAGCGTGGTCTGCCATAAAGCTGAAATATTCCTGGCACCGTTCGGAAGCATACGTCTGAAGTTCGGGATCCACCGCGTCAAGGTCTGGCAGCATAGACTGCTGATCAGCTTGGCCATCCTCATTCTTGCCAGCAGGCGTATTGAGTGATACAGACATCCCCACCCGGAAGACTTCCCGAAACTCTGTTTTGATAGTCCAAATAATTACCGTTGACAGCGGCCCGCGGTCTGGATCCCACTTCTCAGTGATTGCCCGCCAGGCTCCGATCATGGCCATGGACTCAAGGTCTTCCCGATCAAGAGAAGGTCTGTACTCAAGCTTTGCCGCCCTGAAATATTTGTTCGCCCACTTCATCGCCAGAGGTCTATTGAATTCCAGCATTTCTTCCAGGGCTTTTGCGTCGCCGTCTTTGAATCGCTGGTAAAGCTCACGGTTTCGTGCGTCATAGTCAATTTTGATTTCAGCAGACAACATCAAGCCCCCTTAAGCGCGTAAACTACACCGGGCCTTTATAGCACCCTGCGATATTTTCAGAAATGGCCTAACCGCGGTTGTTGACAAATTGCATGAATTCATCTTCAATCTCATCATCAGCCAGTTTGCTTTCAGGGACTAAGTCAGTGAGCTGCCTCATCAGTGTCATGAAGTTTTTCAGGATGGAATTGTACAGATCAGCAGCGGCGCTGCGCTTCTTGCCCCATTGGTTGGCACCGTTCTGATACTCATCAATTAAACCTTCTCTATCAACGATGTCCCGCAGCTCTTGGAGCTTTACGATCATCCAGGCGGCATTGTCTAAGAGGGAATCCACCAATTTCAGTTTTTCAGAGCTGACGTCCTTGAAGAGTGACTTCAATCTTCGCTTTTCCGCAGAAACTTTGCTTTCAGTCGACAATTCCTCTTTAATCGTTTTAACTTTAGCCAAATATCTCACCTCAATTCTTTTTATGGCGGCAGACCCCACCGGTCCAGGCCCCTCGGCGCGAAGCACATCGTCCTTCACAGTGGGTGTTTGATTACCCCTTTCTTTTTCCATTTAATGGGGGGGAGGGTATATATTTACCAAATGAGTATTATTTGCATGAAGTAAAGCCCGCCCGATAAAGAGCGGGCCTTGTGTCTATGCGCGTCGGATCAGTGCACCATAATAATTTCTTTTAATGCTCTTATCATCCTCCGCACCATCAATATGAGAACACGCTGCCATTGTAATATGACCAGCCGCTTCATACTGCATTTTCAGTTCTGTGCGCTCTGCCTCAAGCCCTTCCATTGCCTTTTCAAATTCGGCTTCAAGCTTATCCTTTCTTGCCATATGTTCAGATACGGCTTCGGAATATTCAGCGCGTACCCGTTCAAACTCTTTCAGAACGCCGTTAGCTGCCATGCTTACCGTATTCTGCCCGGCAGTGTTGAGCACTTCCAGTTTCTCCATGATTCGCACTTCTTGGATTTTCAGCGCTTCAAAACTGGAGAAGGCTTTGTCCCTTGCATTATCGTCCAGGGCAGCATAGCGTTCAAGCTCTGCGCCAATCTTTGCGCGAACGGCTTCAAGTTCCTTCTCAAGGTCGTTGACACGCGCTTCTTTACGCGCCAGTTCTTTCTGGAGAACATCGTCAGATTTCATGTTGAAGTTAGGTTTTTTAGCCATTTATAAGTCACTCCTCAAATTTTTATTTATAACCGCGTTGGGCAAGAAATGCTTTCATTTCTCGTTTCATGAATTCATCATCTTCAGAATCACGCTTGATTGCTCGGTGCAAACCACCGTTTTTCTTTTCAAGTTTCCGCACAGCGTGAATGAAGGCTTCACCCTTGACTGCATCTTCATTGCGTAACTCATCCACCATGCTCTGAAGCCTTGCTATCTTTCTCAGCCGGGCTTCTCGATCCCGGTCAAGCTGTTTATATACTGCCATTGTTCTCACCTCACTGAAGGCTGGCACTGTGTGGTTGACGACACTATGGCTGGCAGCTGGTGGCCATATGAGCACCACCGCCACCACAAGCGCTCCCGCTTGCTGTCACAGGGATCCGCCCCGCTCCCGGAGCTTCACCGGGTACTGCTGCCCAGATCGTCGGAGGCCGTTCCGGGGTACTACAAGGAGGTTGTATGTCAATCCGCGAACGGGCCGAATAGGAGGTATAAAGCCCGCTGAAGCGGATGAACATCATTCTTTTTGGAGCCTGTCGAGTTCGCGCTGCAGCTCTTCAATCTTGTGCTGAAGCTTAGAAATCCGCTTCAGCTTCTCAGCTGGATCAGGAGGCGGGCCTTTTTGAATTTCTTTCCTGGTATTCATCAGATCACCGCGTTTCAACAACTCGTGTAAAATGCTTGTATTTATCCAACAGGTCACCCGGCACCGCCTCAGTGAATGGAATGACCTCATCTTCTTCCTGATCGTCTGGCCCGCTGAAGTCGTAATCTTCGCCCTCTGGATCTTCCCATAGACCACGGATGGCGAACAGTAAAGTTCGGTTCATCCATCCCAGCTGTTCTGGCGTTAGATTTTCCGATAACCACAGAAGATGCTCAAGGTATGCAGTGCTGTCCATTTCGTCAACTTCAAGCTGGATTTTGTCAAACTCCGCGGGCTTGAGATCCACGGCGAAAGGCGTTTGACCTACCATGTAAAGCGCCTTCTCGAAACTGTGCGCAAGATCATACCCTTCAGCCTTGCCTGCTTCAAAACCTCGATTATAAGCTTCAGTGCGGATGTCAGACAGCATTGTTTTGACCAATTTGTTTGTTGATCTCATATGAAAAGCCCCTCTCCCATCAATTTTTCACGCATTTCGGACAGCATCGTCTCATACTCTTCAAGCTGCATCTTCAGTGAATCGCGCTCAGACTCACCGCGTTTATAGCCTTCCAGATAACCTTTTTCATGCTCAATTTTCAAAACAGTAGACATCCAATGTTTAAGCGGATTATAACCGTTCAGTTCTTCGTGTATGCTCATTTTAATCCCCCTCAAGGTCTCTCGCCATGTTCGAACCGGGCTTGACGTGCTCTTGCATAAGCCTTTAGAAGTCGTTTATCATTGAAATTGATCCATTTTTCTGGACATTCGCATTTTATTCTTTCTGATAGTCCTTCGAATTCATAACCTATCTTGCCGCATTTTTCGCAGACACAAAACCAATAAGGATGATCAGAGTCGCACTCGCCAGCATAATCGTAATTATAAAGAATTTTGAAATAATCATCAGATATCAGTTTTTCTGGATTCGGGATCTGCCTCAAGAGAGCAACTCTGCTATTAGAATAGAAGGACATCCTCTTCACTTTTTCAGCATCCTCCGGCGGAAGTTCCGGTCCTTTTACTTCAACAATCAGATCCAGTTCCGGAAGGTAGAAGTCCGGCAAATACCAAAGAGTCTCTGAGTCGTACTGATTCGGCGGATCTTTTGAAACTATAGGCGGAAGCTCATACCCTTGCGGCTCATATTCATATGCAAGTCCCACTTCATCAAAGAAGACAGCCCAGCGTGCTTCAAGACGGGACCTGAAACGATAGCCATTGTACAGAGTGTCAAGCGGTCTGAATTGAATCAATTTATCACCTCTCATATAATGCACAGGACCTTTCACTATACCTGCACAGGACTTCGACAGTCTGAAGCCATTGATATAACTGCCAGTGACAAGGCTCACAGGGCTTTATCAATTCCTTATAGAAAAAATATTTTGAATCAGAGAAAATTCCCTTTGAAAAACAATTATTTATTTATTTTTTCTCAGGAGTTAAAAAAGTGTAGTGAGCCTTGTCACTTCAAGCATTTGCAACGCTTCCAGCGATTTGAAGTCCCGTGCAGTCCCGTGCAAAGCCCTGTTACCATGGTATTGTTCCTTGATAAATCTGGCCTGTAAAGTCTTCCGTCGGTTCCTCTTCTGGTATCAAGCGGATGCCTTTGAGAAAACTGACATAGCCATATGCCTTGCGCACTCGGATTTTCTTGATTTCCGGCCTCATGGTCCGCAGCTCCACAACAAAATTATTGAGTGCAAAAACCTTCTGATGGCCACTTTCGAGAGCCCACTTCTCATATGCTGCATAAAGTTCTTTCGAACCAATCTCATGATCAGCACCAACTTCACAGACGTCTTCCAGAAAAATTTCTAAAGGATCGCAGGTCTTTTTATACTCATCGAGAAGTTCAACCGCTCCCGAAGACTCTGAGAAAATAAACTTGTTTTTCATCAGCCGCTTAAGTCCCTCAAGAGCCCAAGCAAGGATGCCGTCAAGTTCATCTTTGAAAATGGGAATCAGATCAACCCGATTTTCCGGCGGGACTGTTCTTTCAAATTTTACAATCGTGATCCGGTCAATTGCGGTCTTATCATTGTAGATTCGCGGAAGGCGGTTGCAGCTGAAAAGGAGTCTCGCGCGGTTTACGAAGGAAAAAGCCTGCTCGCCCTTCCGCTGTGCTTCAATAGCATCCGCACCACCTGTCAACATTTTGATGATGGCAGAATTTTTCAAAGCGTCATGAGACAGGTCCGCATTGGAATTAAGTGTCTTGCCAAATAATTGAGCTGTCAAGAAGCGATCATTCCCAAAATCTTGAAGCGCAACATGAGAACAATTTTCCGGACCAACTAACATTTCTATGACGTTAATGAACACGCTTTTCCCGCTGTTTGATACACCTGTTAAAATGAAAAGCTTTTTCGCCAGTGTGTAACCGCTGACAATATAGCCGGCGATTTCTTGCAAGGTCCTCTGCGCATCTTCATCTAATATGTCATTGAGATATTTTTTGAAGTTCGGCGCGGATGCCTCTGGAACATATTGAGCTTGAATCTGGACCGTCGATTTCAAGCGTGGATTATGTTCATAAGTCTTCCATGTCTTCACGTCCAAGACGCCGTTTTTCAAATTGATCAAATGAGGTTTTTCATTCACTTTGTCCGCCTCTGTGTATGTCAGCATTTTGTAAAGAGACAGAGCTTCGTTCAGCGTGTGGACCCTGGCTTTACCCGGCAGAAGATGCTGCCGAACCTGCATCTTTATTTGATCATCCGCCAAAATCTTATATACTCCGTTGTCATACTGAAAAAGTGCGCCACCGATGCTCAGGGCCGGATGCCTCATTTGGAAGTGTGCTGCCAAACGGTCAATAACCAAGTGTTTGAGATTGCCTGTCTTGATGTCCACTTCATACCAATTGAAGAAACTTTCTGGATCTTCATTTTCAACCCCTTCACTGAAGTCAAGCGCGGTCCCTGGCTCCCACTTTTCAAGAGTTTTGAAAATTGTCTTTTCCAGCTCACTTTGAGTCAGCGGCGGACTACATCTCGTTTCATTTTCTGCCAGAATTGCCGCCTTTATTGCCGGAAGGCTCAGTCCCCTCACCCGAAGAGATCCAGCTTGCCTGATAAGATGATCATTTCGTCCACCCTCTATAAGATCCCCGGTTGCGTCCGCCTGTGTCGCCTCGTGACGTTCAGCGGATGCCGCCTTGATCATTTCGAGAAGCTTCTCCGGTGGATCAGCCAGCTCGACTTCATCCAGACCAATGGTCCATTCATAAAGTTCACCATTCGGATGAATTGACGGCGGAGCAACGATCATCCCGCCTTCCGCCCGAATATCGAGACCCGGCGCGATCTTCCCGGCGCTGTTTCTGTACTGCTTCCCAGGATGCTTGTAATAATAATGGATGCCCCCGCTCCCTGTCCTGACCGAAGGTGTCGCAGGAAGATGACCAATTTCCTTGAGGGATTCAATGCCTTGAGGACCGTCCACGTCCAGCACCATGACCCCAGAGATCGTTCCGGTAACGATGCCAATATTTGAGAATGGCGCTTTGGCAAAGGCAGCTCTGATCTGGTCTTCAGTCATTCGTTCAGTTTGGTATTGCTTCCAAGGTCCGGCAGCTTTCTTTGACTTCTCACCCAAAATGATGATACTGAAGCCCTGCTTCTCAAGGTCAAGCGCTGCCTTTAGTCTTGGATTGCTGTCTGCATTTTGTATTGTGACAACTGTCAAATTTTTCTCACCTGCCTTATAATGAACACTATTGATTATCGTTCATTTTTATGTTATAATTTAACAAATAAGATTTTCCCACCGCCGGAGCGATCCAGGCGGTATTTTTTTGTCATCATCTCTTGATCAAATTTTCAGCCGCCAGATCCTCAAGATATTTCAGAAAAGCTACGGTTGGAATCATGTACGCGTTGCCAACTCTGGCTGCTGGAATTCTACCTTCAGCAATCCAATTATAGATGACACGTCTGCCACCTCCGGCGACATCTGCCGCTTGTTGAACGCTCAGGAATTTTAACTTTTCGATTTCATCAATGGTCATACGACTCTGTTTTTTGTTATAAACGACTTTTGAATTTTCTAATTCATTCATAATTAAGATCACCCTTTCATCTATTTATCGGCAAATAAAAAATAGTACGCTCGCGAGGCTTTTTCTTGCCTACACTAAGCGTACTATTCTCTAACTTCTAATTCAATGGATTTTAGTACATACGTTCGTATTAAGGATGCCTTATATCATACCCCTTAATACGATTATTCCCATTCAAGCCTCAAAGCCACCTTTTGCAATGTGTTTGTGAGATTGTAGTTTGATTTAATCTGTTTATCTTCATCGTGTATATATCGTCTATTGTGCAGCCTTATAATCTTCGCATCATCAAATTCAAAGAATTTCTTTTCTATAAACCACCTCATATGATCAAGAGGATCAGCTTTCGTCTGTCTGAACGTATATTTCTTATCTATCTCTTCGTATCCTTCTTTTTCCATATATTTATCTACTTTTTCAAAATATTGATCAATATTATTCAAAAATATCTCAATTCTTAATTTATAATCATCTTTACTTTCTGAAGTTGGAATATATCCCCTCAGTTTGCCAATCTTTCTTGTTGCAGCTTCAATTTTTCTTTCTTCACCATAATCATAATCTAATAAGCCCATGACATTATTTGAAAAGAAGCCAACGTCCTGAATCAGTTCTTTCATCTCCTTGTCAGGAAGATTTGCTTTATAAAATTGATAACACATATCTAATTTGATGATCAAAGGCTTAATGATCCATTTTTGATTGATATTGAATTTGCTTCGCCAATCTCGTAATGTACTTAGTTTACCAAAATAATAATGGATAATCTCATTGTCCTTACGTCTATCTGGATCATAATGACCAGAGTCTATATAGCCCTTTTCCCATACACCTGGAACTGATGCAGCCAATCCAATGAATTCTGTATAAACTTTTTCAATTAGATAATCTCCAATTTCAGGGTAAAATTCATCAAGTGCCTCAAGAAATAATTGACGGGCTTTTATTTTTGATAAGTCTATTGACTTAGAACCGTAGTCACCTCGTCCGAATTTCCCCATAAGATATTCCCCCAAAATTCTTTTTCTCTATCTGCTTCTATTTTATCATATCTCCGTACTATTACGGGTAACACGTAATTCTTCAATTTTCAAATCAACATTACGGGTAGATTACGGGTAAACGCCTTTTTCAAAAAACACCAAGGCCCCCGATTTCTCGGAGGCCTTGATATACCTACATTTCATTGGTGCGCCCGGAGGGATTCGAACCCCCGACCTTCTGATTCGTAGTCAGACACTCTATCCAACTGAGCTACGAGCGCATAATTTGGAGGCGCCACCCAGATTTGAACTGGGGAATAGAGGTTTTGCAGACCTCTGCCTTACCACTTGGCTATGGCGCCATATTGGTGACCCATCCGCGGCTCGAACGCGGGACACCTTGATTAAAAGTCAAGTGCTCTACCGACTGAGCTAATGGGTCATATTCAGAACGCAAGATGAATAGCGCCTAGCCGGTTGCGTCTAAAAAACAATGGAGCGGAAGACGAGATTCGAACTCGCGACCCTCGCCTTGGCAAGGCGATGCTCTACCTCTGAGCCACTTCCGCATAGTATTGATGATTTTCGGTATATAAAAGTTAATATTCAAAGGTACTAAGAATGTAGGTTTTCTCACCTTTGGTGAGAAACCGCTTATTTAGAAAGCGGTTAGTGCCCCGCTTTCTAAATAAGCTACCGTGGTGGGGGGAGAAGGATTCGAACCTTCGAAATCGTAGATAACGGATTTACAGTCCGTCCCCTTTGGCCACTCGGGAACCCCCCCATGATTAAGTTTTAAATGGCGACCTGGAAGGGACTCGAACCCTCGACCTCTAGCGTGACAGGCTAGCGTTCTAACCGACTGAACTACCAGGCCGTGGTTTAGTACGGCTTTTTGACGCCAGCGATGAGAAGCGCTGTGTCGATGGATCATCTGGAAAACCAATTGGTATGCCTTGATTAAGTATAAGGAAGGTTTTTCTCCTTTGGAGAAAAACCGCTTTTTTAGAAAGCGGTTAAAACCCCGCTTTCTAAAAAAGCTACCATGGTGGGAGCTACAGGGATCGAACCTGTGACCTCTTGCTTGTAAGGCAAATGCTCTCCCAGCTGAGCTAAGCTCCCGTAAATGGTGACCCCTAGGGGAATCGAACCCCTGTTACCGCCGTGAAAGGGCGGTGTCTTGACCGCTTGACCAAGGGGCCGAGAATAAAATGGTTGCGGAGACAGGATTCGAACCTGCGACCTCCGGGTTATGAGCCCGACGAGCTTCCATCTGCTCCACTCCGCGACGAGTGTGGTGAAAGGTGTAAAATGTACTCAATTTGTGAATCATACGATTACTTAAGGTAGTTTCTTTTCCCTTCGGGAAAAGACCATTTTTTTCTCAGCGATTGCGCTGGACGCTATTAAAACCTCGCTTCCGAAAAAAACTAACTTGGTGCCGGAGACCGGAATCGAACCGGTACGGTCTTTGAGGACCGCAGGATTTTAAGTCCTGTGCGTCTGCCAGTTCCGCCACTCCGGCAATTAGAAATGGCTCCAAGGGTGGGGCTCGAACCCACAACCTACCGGTTAACAGCCGGTTGCTCCACCATTGAGCTACCTTGGAACGTTAGTTACCAGAGGTAACGCAGTAGCGCCTCCAGCAGCGAAATGCTGGATCCCTGGCTGAAGGCCTTAACCTTCAACCAGAAAGTCCATTGTACCCGGCGACGACTTACTCTCCCAGGGGGCTGCCCCCCAAGTACCATCAGCGATGAAAGGCTTAACTTCTGTGTTCGAGATGGGAACAGGTGTGGCCCTTTCTC
>NZ_FMWL01000030.1 GCF_900103005.1 Acidaminobacter hydrogenoformans DSM 2784
AACATTTTAAGGAGCAAAAGATATAAGTGCATTATTTTTTTGAAAAAAATAATGCTGGGGAGGAATCACCCACCCCAACATTTATTATAGAGCCTTTATTTAATCAGTTCGAGAGCCTGGAAATTGCCTCCTCTTTGAAAAGTTCACCTGAATTTAACATCAGTCTAACCTTGAGACAATATTACCGGCGTATTATGACCTTATATGAAACGCGAATAGGAGGTAAGGTTCCCCTTGAATCGACCTAAATTGGTACTTAATTTGAGAAAAATGGATGATTTGATGATGACTATGATCATCCTGATCCAGGAACAGCTGGAAACAGTGAAAACGGCCCTGATCAACCAAGACAAAGCGCTGGCCTATCAGGTTAAAAAAATGGATAAGCGGATTGATGACCTGGAAATGGAGATCGAACGCGAGTGTATTGACGCCATAGCGCTGCAGCAGCCCTTGGCCTGCGACCTTAGACGCATTGAGTCAACGCTGAAGATGATCACAGATCTTGAAAGAATAGGGGATAACAGCGTCAACATTGCCCGCATTGTGCTGTCGCAAAAGGAACGCTTCACTATCAAACCGATGATCGAGCTTCAAAAGCTTTTTGAGCTGGTGATGCTGATGCTCCGTCAGTGGACGGACAGTTATGTGCGTTCCAGCGTCGAGCTTGCGGTACTGACGGCGCGCATTGATGACGAAGTTGACCTGATCTACGAAAGCTTTTACAGAGGGATGCTCGAAGTCCTGGTGGATCATCCGGGAAAGCGGGATCAAATCGTGGCTTATTTGTTTATTGGAAGATATCTTGAGCGAATGGGGGACCACGTCACGAATCTCAGTGAGCGGGTAGTCTACTCGGTGAGCGGCGAACGGGTAAGCTTTTAGTCAACAGGGCACGTGTCATAGGATGCGTGTCTTTCCTTGCGTTTCGAACTTGTAGTTTCACAAAAAGTTGTGTATAGTCAAAAAAACACGTTATAATACCTTAAAACGCGTCAAATCGCGTCAGAGAGCATTTGTGCTCTTTCCAGAGGTGCAGCAAATTTTATTTTTATTTAAGGAGGCTTTTTACGCGAATGCGAAAAGGTTATGATGCCAAACTGAAAGAAATCAAGGACTTAATTTTAGAGATGGGCAATATTGTGGCGGACGAGATTGAGGTGGCCATGGTGGCACTGCTGACACAAAACGCCGAGCTGCTGGGCCGCGTCAGAGACCTTGAAGCTCAGTCTGACACCCTTGAGCACAGAATCGAGGACCTCTGCATCAGCCTGGTGGCGCTTCAGCAGCCCGTCGCCAAGGACCTGCGCCTGATCACCTCGGCACTCAAAATTGCCACGGACCTCGAGCGGATTGGCGACCACGGTGTCAACATTGCGGATGTGGTGGAGAAGCTCAGTAAAGAAGACTACATCAAGCCCTTGGTCGACCTCCCCAAAATGGGTTCCCTGGTCAACAAAATGATCCGCGGAAGCCTCTCCAGCTTTGTCCACGAAGACGTGGAGGAAGCTTGCAAGGTGGCTCAGCTGGATGATGAAGTGGACGGGATTTATGAGACCATGTACATGGAGCTCCTGGACATGCTCACCGGCAATCGTGACTACATGGACCAGATCATCAATTTCCTGTTTGTAGGCCGCTTCCTGGAACGCGTGGCAGACCACGCCACCAACATCTGCGAAGCCTCCATTTACCACGCCAGCGGCAAGCGCATGGAATTTTAAAGATTTTTAGGGCCGATGGTCACAGCCCAACACCCCCAGGCAGCCAATTAAAATAATATGGCATAGTTCTACAGCAAAAAAAAAGGAAGGCTCAGCCAAATCTAATTGGCCCAGCCTTCCTTTTATGGTTTTTTGACAATGGTCACTAAACAATATCCAGCCGATCCAGCGCAAACGCCGTATGCAACTGACGCAGAGCCTCGTCGCACTTCTCGGAGTCAATGATGCAGGAAATCTTAATTTCCGAGGTGCTGATCATCTCAATGTTGATGCCAAGATCAAACAGCGTTCCGAAAAGCTTGGAAGCGACCTCGGCGTTGCCTGTGATGCCGGTGCCCACGATCGAGATCTTTGAGACATTCTCCTTTTCAAGAACTTCACCTTGCCCGCCAATCTCATTCAGATATTCGCGGCTGACCTGCGCGGCTTCGTGGAGGTCATCCAGCGCGACGGTGAAGGAAATATCATTCTTCGCAGCGTGGTTCAGGTTCTGAATAATCATATCAATGGTGATGTGGTGGTCTGCGAGCTTTTTGAAAAGTCCAAACGCTATGCCCGGCTGATCCGGGACGTTGGCGACGGCAATGCGTGCAATGTTATTGTCGAGCGTGACGCCACGCACGAGTACTTGTTCCATACGATTCACCTCTACGACCCGGGTTCCGGGATGATCACTGAAAGTTGAGCGGACGACGAGTGGGACATCATGTTTTCTGGCGAGCTCTACGGAGCGGGGGTGCAGGACCTGGGCGCCCAGCTTGGCGAGCTCGAGCATTTCATCGTAACTGATTTCGGGGAGCTGGCTGGCATGTGGGACTTTACGGGGATCCGCGGTGAAGACGCCTTCGACGTCCGTGTAGATTTCGCAGAGGTCCGCTTTGACCGCGGCCGCCAGGGCGACGGCTGTCGTGTCTGAGCCGCCGCGGCCAAGGGTGGTGATGTTCCAGTCTTTGGTTACCCCTTGGAAGCCGGCGACGATGACAATCTTTCCATCGGCAAGCTCTTTCAAGACGCGGGTTGGATCGATGCTGGCAATACGTGCCTTTTTGTGGGCTGTGTCTGTCAAAATGCCGGACATGCCGCCAGTCAGGGAGATTACGGGTTCGCCGGCGGCCTCAATAGCCATGGCCAGCAGCGAAATGGAGATCTGCTCACCGGTGGAGAGCAGCATGTCCATTTCCCGTGAAGACGGGTGGGGGTTGATCTGGGCGGCCTTTTCAATCAGCTCGTCGGTGGTGTCCCCCATAGCGCTGACGACAACGATCATATCGTTGCCTTTTCGCCTGTTCTCGACGACCCGCTGGGCGACGTGCTGGATGCGTTCAACGTTGGCGACGGAGCTGCCGCCATATTTTTGTACCATTATTCCCAATTAAATCACCTCAAGACTAACGCCGCTGTGGCAGATTTCGAGTTCGTAGGTTTTCCATTCAAGGACTTGCGTTTCAAGTTTAGGACGGATGCGTTCCGCAAAATTCGTGTCTTCTTCGGGCACCAGCGCAATCAGGGTAGGGCCGGCGCCGCTGACGAACTCACCGAGGGAGCCCTCGCGGCGGCAAATTTCAAAGATGGCCTCCGCGCCCGGGATCAGACGCAGGCGGTAAGGCTGGTGGATCCTGTCGCCAAGGGCGACGCGAAGCTTGCTGAAGTCACCGTGGCAGAGGGCTGTCACCAGCATGGCGACGTGTGAGACGTTGTAGACCATATCCGCCCGTGTGTAGCTGTCCGGCAGTACCGAACGGGCCATATGCGTAGACAGCTTGTAGTCCGGCACCATGACGAAGAGCTTGAGACCCGGTGCTATGAGCACCTGGCTGGAGGTGACCTCGCCATCTTCTCCAACGGCGGATATGACCATGCCGCCTTCAATGCAGGCGACGACGTTATCCGGATGCCCTTCGAACTTGGTCGCGAGGGCACAAATCTCTTCTTTTGTCATTTTGCCGCCCATCAGGTAGTTTGCGGCGTAAATGCCCGCGACAATGGACGCGGCGCTGCTGCCGAGACCTCTTGAGACGGGGATGGCGCAGCTCTTGGACCAGAGCTTGTATCCCGGGCATTTAAAGCTGAACTGATTAAACACAGAGGCCATGGTCGTCAATACGAGGTTTTCCTCGGCGCATACGGGTGCCTCCATGACGTTTCCAGAGTCATCCTCCCAGATGAATTCAAAGACACCATTCGCTTTTTCGACCATTATTTCGTTGTACAGGCCAAGGGCCACCCCGAGTACGTCAAAGCCCGGGCCAAAGTTGGCGGAAGTGGCAGGGACTTTAATTCGCAGCATTTACTTCAACCCCTTCAGTACCGCGGCCTCGATCGCGTTGTAATCGTCGTCGATAACCTCGGTCATATTGGCGTATTTAATGGCGGTGTCCGGATCCTTCAGGCCGTTGCCGGTAAGGACGCAGACCACGCGGGCGCCTTTTTCAATCTTGCCTGCCTCATAGGCTTCCTTGAGGCCTGCAACTGAGATGCAGGACGCCGGCTCTGCAAAGATGCCTTCTGACGTGGAGAGCATGCGGTAAGCTTCGAGGATTTCTTCATCCGTGCGCTTGCCAATAAAGCCATTACTTTCTGCGAGGGCTGCTTCCGCTTGCTTCCAGCTCGCCGGGTTGCCTATGCGGATGGCAGTAGCAATGGTTTCAGGATTCTTGACAATGGCACCGTCGACAATAGGTGCTGATCCAGCCGCCTGCCAGCCGAAGAGTTTAGGGAGGGACTGGGCCCGACCAAACGCCTTGAATTCTTTAAAGCCTTTCCAGTAAGCCGTGATGTTGCCGGCGTTGCCCACCGGGATGAAGAGGTAGTCCGGCGCGTCGCCAAGGGCGTCGACGACTTCGAAGGCAGCGGATTTCTGGCCTTCAATGCGGTAAGGGTTGACGGAGTTTACCAGCGTCACCGGATGCTGCTCGGAGACCTTGCGGACCAGCTCCAGGGCAACGTCGAAGTTACCTTTGATAGGGAGGATCTCAGCGCCGTAAGCGACCGCCTGAGCCAGCTTGCCCAGGGCAATCTTGTTGTCCGGGATCAGGACGAAGGCCTTCATGTTGGCGCGGGCCGCGTAAGCCGCCGCAGAAGCCGAGGTGTTGCCGGTGGAGGCGCAGATGACCGCCTTAGCGCCATCCTCGAGGGCCTTTGTGACCGCCATGGTCATGCCGCGGTCTTTAAAAGAACCCGTTGGGTTGAGGCCGTCATATTTTAAGTAAATTTCAATGCCTGGAAAACGCTTTTCAAGATTGTGTGCCCGGATCAGCGGCGTGTCGCCTTCATTTAAAGTGACGACGCAGGTTTTGTCGCTGACGGGAAGGAATTCGCGGTAACGGTTGATCAGTCCTGTATACATGAGTCGGCCTCCTAGTCGTACATCAAAAAGTATTTTACATCCTGGACAAAGTCACGGGATTTCATTTCGACAATTTTTTCATAGAGCTCCAGCTCGTCCTCGGTTTCGACCACAAAGAAGACATTGTCTAAATCATTGAGTCGATAGAGTTTGAGAGCATGGATTGGGAAGGACCCGAGAACCAGGTCTATGGTCTCCGGCATGCTGGTGACCTTCAGCCGGACCAGCCATTTGGAGCGGCGGGCGTAGTATTTGGAGAGCTTGTAGTTGGTGTCATCATTCAGCGGAAGGACCATGTCGACCTTGCCGGTTAAGACATCCAGGAGATCCCCGTACACCGCGCTGGCCGTTGGGAACTTGCCGGCGCCTTTGCCGGTGAACATGACTTTGCCTACGGCGTCGCCCTCGACCTCTACGGCGTTGTATTCGTTGTCAATGTGGCCTAAGGCGCTGTGCTTGTGTACAAGCGCTGGTCTCACCGAGCAGTGGATCTCGCTGCCGTCCCGGGTGCTGACGGCCAGGAGCTTGATCTTGCGGTCGATTTCCCGGGCGTTCTGAATGTCCGTCTTGGAGACGCCGTCCACGCCCTCGACCTTGATCTCTTTCCAGCGGATCATTTTGTCGTAGGCGATTGAGGCCAGGATGCAGAGTTTTCTGGCGGCGTCGTAGCCCTTGACGTCCGAGGTTGGGTCTGCTTCTGCGAAGCCGGCTTCCTGAGCCATTTTCAGGGTTGTGTCATATTCTAAGTTTTCCTCGTACATCTTTGTGAGGATGAAATTGGTGGTGCCGTTGACTATGCCGGCGATCGATTCGATCCGGTTGCCCTTCAGGGATTCCCGGAAAGGCTTGATGACCGGGATGCCGCCGCCCACGGCCGCTTCGAAGCTGACGCTGGCGTTGTGGTTCCTTGCGACTTCCATGAGCTCCAGGCCGTGCTCAGCGATCAGGTCCTTGTTGGCGGTGACGACGCTGACGCCACGCTCGAGGAGGGCCCTGACGTAAGTATTCGCGGGTTCAATGCCGCCCATGACCTCGACGACGATGTCAGGCTGCTGCGCCAGGATCTCGTCGAAGGAGGTGGTCAGGAGACCATCGGCACCCCTGCCCTGGTACTTCTCAATATCCCTGACGAGGATGCCCGTCAGCTGCAATTCATTGTGATACTTGCTTTTAAGGTAACCACGGTTGCGCTCAAGCAGTTCCACGACCCCTGAACCTACCGTGCCAAACCCCAACATTACGACTCGTTTCAAATTGTTCACCACCTATACTATTCAATTGCTACGATGTTCATTTTTTTGACGCCTTTCGAGCTGCGCAGGGTCTCGATCAGCTCGTCGAAGGTGCACTGGATCTCGCTGATGTCGAAGGTGATCGAGGCGTTGGCAATGCCGTTGATAGGCGCGTCCTGGCTGATGGTCATGACGTTGCAGTTTTTCTCGGCGATGGTCTGCAGGAACTGGCTGAGCACGCCGGATTCGTGGGAGAGCAGCAGGGAGATGGTGATGCGCTTGCCCATGGCGCCCTCTGCGAGGGGGAAGACGTGATCGCAGTACTTGTAATAGGTGCTGCGGCTGATGCCGACGGCTTTGACCGCGTCTGTTACGCCGTCATAGGTGCCGTTCTTGAGCAGCTCTTTGGCCTCGAGGACTTTGACGTAGACCTCTGGGACCGCTTCGACGCTGAGGATGATGAATTTGCTCTTGTCCAAGGTGATCCTCCTTCGTTTCTCCTCATGGTGCGGATGGTGCGGTGGATAGCTGTTGTGATACGTGGTTGTTTTTGGTTGGTTTTTGTTGTTTTTTTTGTTGTTTTTTTTATTTATGGACTGCTTTTTTGTGGGTGGCCGCCGTGGGCGGACGGGCTTGATGCTTTTAAAGAAGTGTCCGCCGATGGTCACCTGGCTGTATTTCAGATGTCGGAGCATTGTATTTATTAACGAACAAAATCGTTCCTTGTCGTACAACTGTCCGCTTGAGGGATACTATAACACGCTGGGGCGGACAGTGTCAAGCAAAAAGGAGGCTTTGAGCCCCAAATTTTTGTGTTGATTTTATGGGGTGTTGGATCGGGCTCAAAGCTTCATTTGGAAGGGGCGGAACCAGCGTCGGTATGTTTACAGATGAAAGTGTTCGTGAAAAAATCCTTGAGTTTTTGTGCCGCGGACAAATTGTGGTGGGGGACAGGGACACATGGTAGGGGACAGGGACACATGGTAGGGGACAGGGACGCGTGGTGGGGGACTGGGACGGATTGAGTAGGGTGGTTGGGGGACCATCGGCAAAACTCTTTCCTTAAATAGAAAGAGGCAGGACTGGATGTTTAGTTGACGAAACTCTTTGTTTCGACAGCGCGGTTTCAGGTATCTATAGTAAGAGGTGATGATCGTGAAAAAGCGAACTGAAAATTTGAATGAGTTCATAAAACATTACCCTGAAGTATACGAGGCTTACAGGCAGTACGGCAAGGCGGTGCACGAGGAAGGCGGGCCGCTGGATGAGAAGACGCGCTGGCTGATCAAGGTGGCGCTTTCTGCGTCGTCCGGCTACAAGTTCGCGCTGAGGACTCACGTGGAAAAGGCGAAGAAGGCGGGCTGCACGGTGGAAGAGATCGAGCATGCCATTTTGCTGATCGCCCCAACCGTTGGTTTTCCAAAGATGATGGAAGCTATGATGGTGCTGCATGAGGAAGAGCAGTAAAAAGCTAACAGACGTGCATAAAAAAGTATAAATCCATGGCTCAGAGAGCTTGCTCTCTGGACCATGGATTTATACTTTTTTGTATAGGGCGCATGCTATAAGCGAGCGAAGCGAGGACGGACCCGAAGCGCAGTGAAGCTATAGGCGCCAGCCGCGAGGGGTACGTCAGGCGGCTTGAGGTGTAAATTGAGCTCTTACCCCATCATGAGCTTATTTGGTCCGGCCCAGTCCCGCGCCACTCGCCCCAGTCCCGCACCACCCGGCCCAGTCCCGCACCAAAAGCCCCTGTCCCCCACCAAAAAATTCTGTCCCTGTATAGCCTTTCAGTCTGTTATAATAGGGATGTGCGACCATTTTGAGAGGTGTTTTGATTGGTGAAACAGACGAAAGCATATGATAATGAGAGTATTACCTCCCTGAAGGGTGCCGATCGGGTGCGGAAGCGTCCATCGGTTATTTTTGGGTCGGATGGGCTGGAGGGTGCGAAGCACACTTTTTTCGAGGTGCTGTCCAACTCCATTGACGAGGCCAGGGAAGGCCACGGCAAGGAGATCACGGTCATCCGCCACGCGGACCGCTCCATCAGCGTCATCGATAAGGGCAGGGGGATCCCGGTAGAGTACAACAAAGCCGAGGCGCGCTACAACTGGGAGCTGATTTTCTGCGAGCTCTACGCCGGGGGCAAGTACAACAACATCAGCGGGGAAACCTACGAATATTCCCTGGGTCTCAACGGACTGGGCCTCTGCGCCACCCAGTACAGCTCGGAATACATGGATGTGGAGATCGTCCGGGACGGGCATCTCTACGCGCTGCGTTTCGAGAAAGGCGAGAACGTGGGGGGCCTTTACAAGGAGCTGACAAAGCAGAAGAAGACGGGCTCCACCATCAAGTGGCGGCCGGACCTTGACGTGTTCACGGACAACGCGATCCCAAGTGAATACTTCGAGGAAGTCCTCAAGCGCCAGGCCATTGTCAACAAAGGGCTGCGCTTCATCTACCAGGATGAGAAATCCAACACGACCCGGGAATACATCTATGACAACGGCATTGTGGACTACCTGGACGAGATCGCAGAGGACAAGCGCTTCACCCAGATCAAGCACTATTCGGACGAGGGCACGGGCCGGGACAGGCCGGACAAACCTGCGTACAAAGTCAAGGTGGAGATGGCCTTCTGCTTCAACAACGAGGTCAACCTCATAGAGTACTACCACAACTCGAGCTACCTCGAGCACGGCGGTTCCCCGGACAAGGCAGTAAAAAGTGCCTTCACGGCGGAAATCGACCAATACATCAAAAAACAGAACAAATATCAGAAGAACGAAAAGAAGATCAGCTTCGTGGACGTCCAGGACAGCCTGGTGCTGGTGGTCAACTCCTTCTCCACCATGACCAGCTACGAGAACCAGACCAAGAAAGCTGTCACGAACAAATTCATCCAGGACTTCATGACAGAGTTCATCCGCAAGAAGCTGGAAGTCTACCTTATAGAGAACGCGGAAGACGCGGAGCGCATCATTGACCAGATCCTGATCAACAAGCGCAGCCGGGAGAAGGCAGAGTCCACGCGGCTCAACCTCAAAAAGGCCCTCAGCAGCAAGACAGACCTGATGAGCCGGGTCAAGAAGTTCGTCGACTGCCGGACCAAAGACCTGGACCGCCGGGAGATTTACATTGTGGAAGGCGACTCCGCCCTCGGCGCCTGTAAGCTTGCCCGTGACTCGGAGTTCCAGGCCCTGATGCCCATAAGAGGCAAGATCCTCAACTGCCTGAAGGCGGACTACGACAAGATTTTCAAGAGCGAAATCATCATTGACCTCATCCGGGTGCTGGGCTGCGGCGTCGAAATCAAGTCCAAGCACGCCAAGGAATTTGACACCTTCGACCTTGACAGCCTCAACTGGGACAAGGTCGTGATCTGTACCGACGCGGACGTGGACGGCTTCCAGATCCGGACGCTGGTCCTTTCCATGATCTACGCCCTGATGCCGACCCTGATCCACGAGGGCAAAGTCTTCATTGCTGAGACCCCCCTCTACGAGATCTCGACAGGCAAGAAGACCCTGTTCGCTTACAGCGACAAGGAGAAGACCGAGCTGCTCCAGACCGTCAAGGGCAACTATACCCTGCAGCGGTCCAAGGGCCTTGGCGAGAACGACCCGGAGATGATGTGGCTCACGACCATGTCCCCGGACACCCGCCGTCTGATCCGGATTGAGCCTGAGGACATCGAGCGCACGGAGCGGATGTTTGAGGTTCTCCTGGGGGATGACCTTGAGGGAAGAAAAGAATTCATCGAGCAGTACGGGTACGAGTACCTGGATCAGCTCGATTTAAGCTAAGAGGTGAAGCAGTTGCCAAAGAAGAAGCATCCAAACGACGCGCCACACCAGATGGACCTTGAAGAGACCTTTGATCTGGAGGAAGTGGAAGACGAAGAAGAAATAGAAGAAATAGAAGAAATAGAAGAAGATGAAGACGTGTATGCCGATGGTGACGACACCACACCAGAGGACGAGGAACCACAGGCAGAGGGCTCTGACACTGATGAAAAAAAAGCCGCCAAAGCCTCGCCAAGGAAAAAACGCGGCAGCTCCAAAAGCAAAAAAGCCAGAGCCGGCAGCACCAGCAGCCGCATCTTAGGCACCCACAACCCGCCGGTGCCCCAGCGCATCACGGAGACCCTGGAGCAAAACTACATGCCCTACGCCATGAGCGTCATCCTCTCCCGGGCCATCCCGGAGATTGACGGCTTCAAGCCCTCCCACCGGAAGCTCCTGTACACCATGTACAAGATGAAGCTCCTGGACGGGCCGCGGACCAAATCCGCCAACGTGGTGGGTCAGACCATGAAGCTCAACCCCCACGGGGACCAGGCCATCTATGCCACCATGGTCCGACTGACCAAGGGCTACGACGCGCTGCTTCAGCCCTACGTGGATTCCAAGGGTAACTTTGGCAAGGTCACATCCCGGGACATGCGCTTCGCGGCTTCCAGATACACAGAAGTCAAGCTGGACGGGATCTGCAATGAGATATTTAAGGACATTGACAAGAACACCGTCGATTTCGTGGACAACTACGACGGCCGCATGAAAGAACCAACCCTGCTGCCAACAGTCTTTCCCAATGTTTTGGTCAGCGCGAACCGGGGCATTGCCGTGGGCATGGCCAGCAACATCTGTTCCTTCAATCTGCGGGAGGTCTGTCAGGGGGTCATTGAATACCTGAAGAACCCTGGCTTTGATGAAACCAAAGTCTTCACCGGTCCGGACTTTCCTACCGGGGGCTACCTCCTTTACGACGAGCGGCAGATGGCAGACATCTACCGGACGGGCTCGGGCTCCTTCAAGCTGCGGGCCAAATACCGGTATGACAAGTCGGAAAACCTGATTGAAATCTATGAAATTCCGTACACCACCACGGTCGAAGCCATCCTTGAAAAGATTGTCGACCTGATAAAGAATAATAAGGTCAAAGAAATCAGCGACCTGCGGGACGAGACAGACCTCAGCGGCCTCAAGATCGCCCTCGAGCTCAAGCGGGGCGTCGATCCGGACGCCCTCATGGCGAAGCTTTTCCGCTACACGCCCTGTGAGGACAGCTTCTCCTGTAATTTCAACCTGCTGATTGACGGTCGCCCAACCGTGAAGGGCATCAAGGGCATATTGGAAGCCTGGCTGCGTTTTCGCAAGGACTGTATTCGCCGACGACTGAACTATGATCTTTTGAAACTGACGGACAAGCTGCATCTCCTCTATGGCCTCAAGGCCGTAGTCATGGATATTGACCGGGCCATCCGGATCATCCGTGAGACAGACGAGGACAGCCATGTGGTCCCAAATCTGATGGCGGCCTTTTTCATTGATGAGCTTCAAGCGAACTACGTCGCGGACATCAAGCTCCGTCATTTGAATAAAGAATACGTCCTGGAGCGGCTGACGGAAACCAAAGCCCTTGAGGAACAGATTGAAAAGATTAAGAAGACCCTCGAAAATGAAAAAGAAATCGACAAGATCATCATTACTGAGCAGCAGCAGATCATTAAGAAATATGGCAAGGACCGTAAGACCGAGGTCGTTCACTTGAACGAAGTCAGAGTTCACGAAGAAAAGACGGTCATTGACGCCTTCCCGCTGAAGCTCTTCTTAACGGAGCACGGCTACCTCAAAAAGGTGTCACTGGCTTCCCTGCGCATGGCCAGCAGCCATAAGCTCAAGGATGAGGACCGCATAGTCCAGGCCATGGATGGCACCAATGGGGACGACATCCTGTTCTTTACGGACAAGTGTCAGGTCTATAAGTTCAAAGCCCATGAAATGGATGAGCACAAAGCCTCAACCCTGGGCCACTACGTTTATAACCTGATTGAAACGGAACCGGACGAAAAGGTCCTCTATGTCGTCAACACCTCGGATTATGAGGGTGAAATGGTCTTCGCCTTTGAAAATGGCAAAGTGGCCAAGGTGCCGCTGAAGGCCTACGAAACCAAGACCTACCGCAAAAAGCTGATCAAAGCTTACTCGGATGAAGCGAAGCCAGTGGGGATCTTCTTCACCAAAGACGGCGGCGAGCTCTTCCTGGTTCGCAGGGCCGGGGCGGATGCGTATACGGCACTTGCCTTTGATCTTGCCCTTGTGGCCCAGAAGGCGTCCAAGAACACAGTAGGCGTTCAGTCCGTACGGCTTAAGAAGGGCAGTCACGTGGATTACGCCATGCTGACGGAGCCGGGCAGTGAGATCGTAGCACCTTACGTCGTCTCTAAAATCCCGGCCTCAGGCAAAGTCCTGGATCCAATGACGCTGCTTGAGCTGCGCGAAAAGCTGGAGCCGGTGCTGGAAGAGGCTTAAGGCATAACGCTGGGCGCATCCATTTAAGGTTCAGAGGAAAATACAGATTATATTTTGAACATAATTTCTGAGAGTGACATTAAAAGGATAAAGACTCTATGATGGGCAGCTCTGAAAAAATCAGGGGGGTTCGCATACAGGTCTTTATCCTTTTTTGTATGCAATTGAGTATTTCTTTGTCCTGTGGGCGTATAAACAATCAATCGCGAAAAAAGTAGGCGGACGTAGTGCTGTGGATGGGTTTGGTGGAGGGGAACGTGACCATCGGCAAGCGCCCTGCTATTATTTTCCTTCCATTTCTTTAGGACGTACTCACATTAATTACTGGACTTTTTGCAGGGGAGTCTGTATAATCAGTGAAAATTCACACAATGGAACAACCCATGAGCGAAGGAGAGTTTTTATGAATCTGACTGATGAAATACGCCTTTACGGCCTGATAGGCGATCCGGTAACTGGGAGCCGTTCCCCATGGATCCACAATACAATATTCAATGCTCTCGGACTCAAAGCGGCTTATTTGGCGTTCCACGTTGAGCCTACACGGCTGGGCGCTTCCATAGCGGGCTTCAGAGCCATTGGCATGGGTGGTTTCAACATTACGATTCCACATAAGCAGACGGCCATTGGGCATCTGGACGCGCTGGATCCCTTTGCTGAAAAGCTGGGCGCCGTCAATACGGTGGCCATTACGCCGGAGGGTCTCATTGGCTACAATACGGATGGGCCGGGGCTGATCTCAGTACTGCGTCGTAAGATAGGCGCCATTGAGGACAAGAAGGTTCTGATTCTCGGGGCCGGCGGCGCTGCCCGGGGTATTGCAGGGTCACTTCTCTTCAACGGCGTCAAGGATGTGGGCATTTGCAACCGCACCTGGACCAAGGCAGACGCGCTGATCCGGGACCTTGAGATCTTTGGCAAAGCTCACATTGTAGACCGTGAAAACTTTAAGGATTATGATCTCGTCATCAACACGACCTCCGTGGGCATGTACCCGTTTGAGGACGCGACGCCGGTGGATATCAAATACCTGCATCCTGAAGCGGACGTCTGTGACATTGTCTACAAGCCCCGCAGGACCCGTCTGATCCGGGAAGCGGAAGCGGCTGGCCATAGAGTGATCTTTGGCATTGACATGCTGATTGAGCAGGCTGTCCTCGCGGAAAAAATCTGGTTCAATCTCACAGATGAGCAGGTGGATCACGCAAGAGAGCTGATTCATACCGAGCTGATGAAAGCCCTCCAGGCCACTGAGGGTGATACAAAGTGAAGCCTTTGCAAGAGGAAGCCATGGTTGACGCAGCTGGAAACGCCACGTCGGGGGTGGCGAAGAACCTTCAAAAAACTGGCGGTGAGCACTCTGTGCTTCAGATGCAGCTCAAAGGCCAGGACCATCACTATGACATCCATATTGGGCCACAGGCCCTTTCACAGCTGCCGCTGCTTCTGGGCGCCCGGCGCTGCGCCATAGTCACAGATGACGTGGTATGGGCCCTTCATGGGAAAACATTGTGCGGCGCGCTCGGGTTGTCACGTGTGGTGATGTCGCAGCTGGAGGGATGGAAACCGGTTTCAGATGAAACACTGCATTTGCCGCAGGCTCAGGACGAGGGCAGCATTCAGCTGCTCTCCGTCTCAGTCGTTCCAAATGGCGAAGCCAGCAAGAATATGGATCAGTTGTCGAGGCTGTACAAGGATTTTGTCAAAGGGGGTCTGACCCGCCGGGACATGGTCATTGCCTTTGGCGGCGGTGTCATAGGCGACCTTGCGGGCTACGTTGCCGCCACCTGGCTTAGGGGCGTTGATTTCATTCAGGTCCCCACCAGCCTCCTGGCTATGGTGGACAGCAGTGTGGGCGGTAAAGTCGCTATAGACCTCCCAGAGGGAAAAAATCTTGTGGGCGCCTTTCACCAGCCCAAAGCGGTGCTGGTGGATCCCAGGTTCCTGGATACCCTGCCGAGAAGACAGCTCAGGGATGGAATCGCGGAAATGGTGAAAGCCGCCATGATCCGGGACGAGGCACTATTGCCTATGATTCTGGAGCAGTTCAGTGACCTGTCAGGGGCGTCTGCAGCGGCTTCGGAAATTGATTCGGAAATGGCTTCAGAAATTGCATCGGAAATGGTTTCCCAGACCACGCCGGCTGCTGATGTTGCGTCCCGGCAGAATAAATCTCAGACAACCCTGTCAATTTCGTCGATGCCTGAGATCAATAAGCTTTTGAAACGCGCCATCAACATTAAGAAAATTGTTGTCGAATCGGATGAAAAGGAAATTGGCGACCGCAAGCTCCTGAATTTTGGTCACACGCTGGGACATGCCGCTGAAAGCAGGGTCGGCTACAATCCAGAGCTCATGACCCACGGAGAAGGGGTCGCTTTTGGGATGCAGTGGATCACAAGGATTTCAGAGAAAAAAGGTTTGTCTGAGCCTGGGACGTCCGCACTTCTGGAGTCCGCCCTGGCACAGCTGGGCTTTGAGATTGCTCCGCTGCTTGATTTTTCTTCACTGAAAAACTGGGTTCTCCGGGACAAGAAGATGACGGAGAAAGGACTCGAAGTCATACTGATCCGAAAAGCCGGTGAGGGCTACGTCTACAGTCTGGCGGCCGGAGACGTGGATGATTTTTTTAACAAATAATATAACCGACCTATAACGAACACCCCTGAAAGGAGACCTACCACTATGAGAAGCACTTGGGGCAGAGCTATTCAATACTCACTGTTTGGAGAATCCCATGGCCCAGCCATTGGCATCACCATTCACCACCTGCCAGCCGGCTTTAGACCTGACCTGGACAAGCTGAAAGCTGCCATGGCCCGCAGAAAGCCCGGAACAGGCGTTTATGCCACCAAACGTTCAGAAAAAGACGAATTTGAAATCGTCTCCGGATTTTATCAGGAAGCCTTGACCGGCGCGCCTTTGACGGCTCTCTTTAGAAATGAGGACACCCGCTCAAGCGACTATGAGTCACTGAAGCGCTTTCCAAGACCCTCCCATGCAGATTTTTCCGCAAACGAAAAATACCATGGCTTTAACGACCCGCGGGGGAGCGGTCACTTTTCAGGCCGTTTAACTGCACCACTGGTTTTTGCGGGTGCTTTAGCGGCTCAGATTTTGGAGTCAGAGCATGGCATCAGAATACTCGGACACGTCGCCCAGGTAGGGGATATTTTCGATGCGGGCATTGACGAAATGGCATCTCAAGTCACACAGGCCAACCAAATGGCCCTCGCACAAAAGGAAATGCCATTCTTTTCTGATGAAGCCATAGAGCAGGCAAAAACTATGCTGGCAAAGGCCCATGAAGAAGGGGACTCTGTAGGCGGTTCCATTGAAATAGGCGTCACTGGCTTACCCGTTGGCTGGGGGGATCCCGTCTTCGAAGGCATTGAAAGCCTCCTTGGACAGCTCCTGTTCTCCGTACCAGCTGTGAAAGCTGTCGAGTTTGGTGCCGGCACCGCTTTTGCGGGCATGCGCGGCTCCAAGTCCAACGATCCATGGCGCATGGAAGACGACAAGGTCGTCAGTGAAACCAACCACAGCGGCGGCATCAATGGCGGCATCACCAACGGCATGCCTATGCGCTTAAAAGTTACCTTCAGACCGGCTTCCAGCATAGCCCTAACACAGCAGACCGTGGACCTTCGCGAACACGTCAACGCAGAGCTCAGCGTCACGGGCCGCCATGACCCGACCATAGTCGTACGGGCTGTCCCGGTTGTAGAGGCTGTAACCGCCATAGGTCTCCTTGAGGCGAAAGCCAATGCCGCGGAGCTGCTCGGCCAGTTTCAAAAAAACAAATAGAAACAGAGACAAGCTCCTGAAAAGGCTATAAAGCTCATGGCAGCATCACGCCCGGCCATAACGCCACACTTTCTCAGAAAGGAATGGATTCATGCAAAAGCTGTTAGATGGTATTGTGAAATTCAGAAAAGACGACTTCGACACGCACAAAGAGTTGTTCTCAAGCCTGAAGCGTCAGCAAAAGCCCCACACGCTGTTTATCAGCTGCTCCGACTCCCGCATCAACCCAAACCTCATTACCAAAACCTTGCCAGGTGAGCTGTTTATCATAAGAAATATTGCGAACCTTGTGCCGCCTTACAGGTATACCGCAGAATATGTCTCCACGACCTCAGCTATAGAATACGCCGTATTAGCCCTCAACGTGGAAAACATTATTATCTGTGGTCACTCCAACTGCGGTGGCTGTGATGCGGGACTCAATTTGCCAGGCCTTCTCGTGAGCATGCCGCACACCAAAAAGTGGCTGGAGCTGGCGAGGCCCGCGAGAGAAAAAGTGCTGGCTACAATGAACAGTGAAGACCCGGAAGCCAAGGAATGGATGATGGAGCAATTCAACGTCATTGAACAGCTTAAGAACCTCTGGAGCTACCCGTACATTCGGGAGAGGGTAAACGCAGGAACCCTCCAGCTCAGCGGCTGGTACTACATCATAGAAACCGGTGAGGTCTTTATCTATGACAGGGAAGAGGGCGCCTTTGGCCTTGCAAATGGATAACCCAACTTAAGACAAAAATCAAAAAGGCTTTGAGAAGAACAGTCGATCACAAGACTGTCCCTGCTCAAAGCCTTTTATATTGCAATAGCACTAAGTTGCCGACCCAGCCTCCATCCGCCGGAGCGCGTACATATGCTCGTCGCTCCTATAGATTGCCGCACTCAGGGAGTCCTGAGACCCGTGGTAAGTCGACGTCCCTATACTCAAACGAAGGTTGAAGCTTTGGTTGGAAATTACTATTGGCACTGTAAAGCTTTCATGGATGCGGTTGACCAGGTCATGAACCTTCAGGTCAGGTAGTGCCTCTGCCAAAATGACAAACTCATCACCGCCATAGCGAAAGACTTTATCCGTTTCTCGAACACAAGCCTTAAGGCGCACGGCAACGGCTCTTAAAATTTCGTCCCCCGCAGCATGGCCATAAGTGTCGTTATAAGTCTTGAATTTATCAATATCTATGAAGAGGACATGGCTCCTTTGTGCATGGCGTTGATCCGGCGCAGAGACATTAATGAGCTGTTCAAGATGAAACCTGTTGAACGCACCCGTCAGCTGATCTGTTATAATGCTGGCTTCAAGGGATTCTTTCAAGCGCTTATGAGACACAAATTTTACAATGATGACTTCAGCAAACAGTAAGACCATGATTAAAGTGGCAAAAGAGGTGTTGAATGGATCTTCTCTCACAAAGAGCTCAGTAAAAGCCCCTGCGGCCATGATCAGATAGGCAAGGATTATAACCGGGGCGCCGTCAGCTTTCATTTTCAGGCCTTGTACCACAACCGTCAAAAAGTAGCCAGCCAGTATAAAAATTAAAACCTTATAAAGGGTAAAGTAAGCGTCGTAAATGGGCTTTGGCATAAAGAGCGTCAGGATCAGTGCGACTGCGGTTAAGCCGTGATAAGCGTATATCATGCCGCGTTTTGGCTTCACGAAGTCTAAGGCGCATGTCAAATAGCCAAAAACCGGGAGCAGCATGTAACCTATCATGTACTCAAGCCTGTTTTGGAGTACCCAGGACAAGTCGGGCACCATGCCAAAAATTTGTCTGTGCCCCATCATAGTCAAACGAAGTGCGGAAAGTATAGAGAAAACACCCAAAAATAACATAGACTTTTCATCCCTGGAAAAAGCGTACAACGCGAAAAAAAACAAACCTAAGGTCAGCATGGTGGTGTACAGATATGTTTCAACGAGCTTTTCTCTCATTGACAAAAAGAAAACAGACTCAACACTTCCAAAATAAGGTATCGTCCATAAGCCACCTTTACCGTTGTCAAAATTTGAAACCTCGATCAAAATTTCAGCCTTACCTTGGCCGTCCGCGTAGAAGACACCCTGCTCCGTCTTCATAAACGCGGAATAATCATCCGCGAATTTGCCCACAACACCGTTTGAGAAGACCGTTTTACCATTTGCTGAAACCCGGTAGGCTGCAGAAGCATCCCGAAGCATCATAGCGTAGTTCTTTAAAGGCTCAAGACCAGAAAGGCTTAGCCGATAGACCCCAAACCCAAAACCGCGCCCATCATACCGGGCATCTCCCGGCCACAAATGCGGCAATGTCGCAAGCGTACTTTTTTTTGAACTCGACTTTGTATTTAGATCCTCAGCAAGTAGGTTCGGGAAATACTGCCACTGGCCACCAAGCAGATAGAGTTCATTTTCATCCCAACCATTAAAATGAATCGAGCCTTCAAGAGCCTTTTGTGCGTTCGGTTCAAAGTTTGAAAGACGGATCCCCCATAGGGCCAGTGATAGTACAATAATTGTCGAGATCATATAAAACGTTCTGCTTCTCATAGCTTCACATCTCCAAACCAAATTTTGAACACAAAAAAAACTTCCCATTCGTCAGCTGGCTGCCAGTTTAAAGGCCCTGTAGCTTTGCGTCCCAATTTTTCAATTGGTTTGCCGTTTCGTGAAAAGCACGCTCTTCAGTTTATAATATAATCACACGGGAATTTACAAATAAATCCTATTTACACGAGAGGTTTGAAGATTTATTACTGTAGCTGAATAAAATTTTTGTTTGATTTTAATTATGAAGACGCCTGGAGTCACAGGCGTCACTAAAAATCAGATTAGTCAGATCGTCATATTTGATGTTTTCTTGGGCCTTTAAACACACTTACAATCTGATTTGCTTTACAGCCATTGTTCAGAATGCTCTCGAATATGATCCCTGCAGGAGGTACAGACATACTTATTTTTGAATCGAATCAAATCAGCAGGGCTATGACAAATTTCACATGTCATTTCGAATTCACCAGGTACTTTGTTTGCTGCGTTTAGGCTGCGATAGGTTGTTGAATTCATTCGAGGTATTTCCTCCCTAAAAATTATTTTTTATGGCAGTTTGAGTATAGCATTTCATTTTTGTAAAGTAAACTACAAACTACATTGTTTTCAAATAATTTCAAATTATTTGAAATTTCATTCAGGGTGCTTGAAAGGCGCTGCGTTGGTGTATAATAAAATTAACGCGAAAAATAGCTTGTTAGCTGACTTTTGTCTTCCAGGGGGGTTTTGAATTGAAAACAGGTGAGAAATTAAAAAAAACACTGAAGTGGATCACGGTGCTTTTATTTATTTTAACTCTGCTTAAAATTTATTATGAATTGAGATTTTTTGATTTGATGCTTGGGATTTATGAGGTAGAACGACATCAAAAGAAAGCGGCGCTTGTATCCAAAAAAGCCCTGATGTTCATTACAAAAAAGAGTGAAGCGGATTCCGCGATAAAAGAAAGAATGAGCGAACTGGGCTGGACGTATGTCGACACTTACGGGAATGGCTACATTTTCTCTAACGAAGATGAGGAGATTTTGCTCAGACGTCATGACTACGCTATTGGTTATTCGACCTTTGAAATTCAACCTGGAAAAGAATACCGGAAGACTTTTTCGGAGGAAACTGAAGCTGTTGAAGGTTAGATTATTTGTGATAATGCATTAGCTGAAATAGCGTATATAAAGAAGGAAATGTGATACAATTATTACCAAATCTCAGCGAAATAAAAAAACAAAAAAGAATAAGATTTACGGTTGACGCGAATGTAAATTTAGTGTTAAGATAACTAAGGTCGCTTGAGACGACTCCTAAGGACTGGGTAACCGGTCCTTTAACATTCGCCTCTTGCATGACTTTGAAGATCCTCGGACACAGAGTGTCAAGGCTTATATCAGCAAGACTCGATCCTTGAAAACTAAACAGTGTACAACCCAAAATTCTGAAATAAATGTCGGTTCTGCTTGGAACCGGCGAAGTGATTTCTGATTATGGAAATAATGCAGAGGTCAGTGTTACAAATGAGTTATGGTAAAAGGTGTTTGCTGAAAAGTAAATTACCGGATACCGGGATTATGATTAAGAGTTTGATCCTGGCTCAGGATGAACGCTGGCGGCGTGCCTAACACATGCAAGTCGAGCGCGATTAGTTGGAAGCGGAGACTTCGGTCAAAGAGAAGACTATGAAAGCGGCGGACGGGTGAGTAACGCGTGAGCAACCTGCCCTGTACAGGGGGATAGCCACTGGAAACGGTGATTAATACCCCATAACCCCATTGGATCGCATGGTCTGATGGGCAAAGCCTTGGCGGTACAGGATGGGCTCGCGTCTGATTAGCTAGTTGGTGAGGTAA
>NZ_FMWL01000029.1 GCF_900103005.1 Acidaminobacter hydrogenoformans DSM 2784
GAAGTCGAAGTCAAGGCCCCTGAGAAGGAAGTCGTGACAGGCTCTGTCTCAGGCATTGACATCATGGACCTTGAAGACGCTGTCAAGGTGCTTTGGAAAGCGGGCATCTACGCTGAAAGCGGCATGGGCTGTACGGGTCCAATTGTCATGGTCGCTGAGGACAAGCTCGAAATTTCCATTAAAGTGCTTGCGGACGCAGGCTATGTTTCAAAAGAAGCAGACCCTTGCTAATTGAAGGGAAAAAAATGTTTAAAGAAGGCGTTTGGTTGGGGACTGTCCCCAACCAAACGCCTTCTTTTTAAGTCAGAGGGTAATCCACATGCCCTCCTTCAAATTTCATCATAGATATGTTATCCTTGATATGGCTGACACGAACGAAGTGAAGCTGTCGCCTGGAGGTTCCATCTCGCCACGCTTATAAAAAATGCTGTTCATAAACTATAGTATAAAGGAGCTTGATCCCTCTTGAAAAAAATCGAAAGCTTTACTGTAGACCATTTGCGTCTGAAACTTGGCGTCTATGTTTCCAGAGTAGACCATATAGGGACCGAAACTGTGACGACCTTTGACCTTCGCATGAAGCTTCCCAACAAAGAACGCCTGGACAATGGCGCGATTCACACGCTTGAGCACCTGATTGCCACTTATGTGAGAAATGATGAAGAATTTGCTTCACGGATCCTTTACTTTGGCCCTATGGGCTGTCTCACAGGCATGTACCTCCTGGTTCACGGCGCTTATACCTCAGAAGAAATCCTTCCGCTGATTCGAAGAGCTTTTACCTTCGCTGCGGCCTATGAAGGGGATATTCCCGGCGTCAGCGCCATTGAATGTGGAAATTACGAGCTTCACAATCTCGAGGGCGCACGAAAGGAAGCTGCCGCCTATCTTGAGGTTTTGAACCACGCTGGACCGGAGAATCTGAATTATCCGGTTTAGAAATACTGAATTTGAAAGGGGTCTACTATGTCGAGGATTGCAATTATTGGCGCTATGGATATTGAAACGATCCGGCTTACCGAGCTGATGACCATCAATGAGAAAAAAAATGTCGCCGGAATCACTTTTTTTGACGGCCAGCTCAACAATCAGGCAGTCATTGTCGCCACTTGTGGTGTAGGCAAGGTGAACGCCGCTGTATGTACGCAAATTATGATTTCTGAGTTTGGTGCTGAAAAAGTCATCAATACAGGGGTGTCCGGTGCCATTTTTAACGGTCTGGATGTTGGTGATACCGTCATTTCAACAGACTGCCTGCAGCATGACGTGGATTGCACCGCCTTTGGATATGCACATGGCATGATTCCACGTATGGAGACTTCCGTTTTCCCTGCGGACCGGGCTTTAGTAGACCTTGCCTATGAAATCAGCCTCGAATGCCTTAAGGACCATAAAGTTTTTAAAGGCCGCATTGTTTCCGGGGATCAGTTTGTGGCGTCACCGGAGCGCAAGACTTTTCTCGAGGACGTGTTCAAAGCCTATACCACGGAAATGGAAGGTGCCTCAATCGCTCATGTGTGCCATCTGAATAAAATTCCATTCGTGATCATTCGCGCTATGTCTGACAAGGCAGACGGCTCCGCCCATGTCAATTTTGACGAATTCGCGGTTATGGCGGCTGAGAACTCAAACCAAATCGTCCTTGGTATGTTGGAAAGAATGTAAAGTAAGTTAAGCATTTTAATAAGTTATTCACAAAAAACGCATTAGCGCAGCGCTAACGCGTTTTTTATTGAAAAAAAGCGTTTGGTTGGGGACTGTCCCCAACCAAACGCCTCATTTGTTTAGCTTTGTTTTTAATTATTCTACGTCAACCGGTCTTCTTTCAAAGACAATTGGCTTGCCTTCTTTACGGCGCTTCGCGTATTCAGCTGTAGCCGTGAAGAGAACGTCCGTTGATGAGTTGAGTGCAGTTTCGCAGGAATCCTGAAGCACACCAACGATAAAGCCGACACCGACGACCTGCATAGCTACGTCATTTGGAATACCGAACAAGCTTGCAGCAAGCGGAATCAGAAGCAGGGAGCCGCCGGCAACTCCGGACGCGCCGCATGCGCTGACTGCGGCAAGAACACTGAGGATAACCGCTGTTGCGATATCCACTTGAATGCCCAAGGTGTTAACTGCTGCGAGTGTAAGAACGGAAATCGTAACCGCTGCGCCAGCCATGTTGATCGTTGCGCCGAGCGGGATTGAGACAGAATAAGTGTCTTTGTCGAGGCCAAGGCTCTCACAAAGTCTCATGTTGACAGGAATATTTGCCGCGGAGCTTCTGGTGAAGAATGCGGTCAGACCACTTTCCTCAAGACATCTGAAAACCAGCGGATATGGGTTCTTTCGAATGTTGACGAATACAATAATTGGATTCACAACAAGTGCCATGAAGAACATGGTGCCAAGGAGTACCGCGAGCAGCTGTCCGTAGCTGAGCAGTGATTCGATCCCGCTTACTGCTATGGATTCAAATACGAGGCCCATGATGCCGAGTGGCGCGAAACCAATAACCCAGCGAACCATTTGTGAAAGCGCGTCTGAAAAGTTAGTGATCATAGTCTTAGTTGTATCCGGCGCATGTCTCAAAGCGATACCGAGAACAACTGCCCAAGCGAGAATACCAATGTAGTTCGCGTTAAACAGCGCTTTAACAGGGTTGTCGACGATATTAAGAAGGAGCGCTTTAAGAACTTCTGTAACGCCGCCCGGTGCTGCAATGCCTTCAACGCCAGCTGCGAGCGTTAGGGTAACCGGGAAAAGGAAGCTTGCGATAACCGCAACTAAACCCGCTAAGAAAGTACCAAGCAAATAAAGCGTGATGATGCCCTTCATATTGGTTTCCTGGCCGCTCTTGTGCTGGGAAATCGCGCCCATGACGAGGAAGAAAACCAGGATTGGCGCTATGGATTTCAACGCGCCAACGAACAGCGAACCAAAGATCGTAATAGGTTTAGCGAAATCAGGAACAGTAACCGCAAGAATAATACCAATGATAAGACCGATTAAAATACGTTTTACGAGACTGATGTGATTCCACTTATGTAACAATTTGCCCAAGAAAAAATCCTCCTTCAACTAGTCGAGTGAACTTTTGTGTCGTTCCTCTGTGTGGCCGGTATTTCGGGTTTCTTTCAACATCACCAATTCTAACCCATATTCCGCTAAAATGGAAGAGAAATTTGTCACCATTTCTTAATTTTTTAGTCGATTTGACTGAATATTTCATTATTTCACTAAATTCAGAATACAATAATTAATAAATACAGTTGTTAATTAATCAGCTAAATTCACCGGAAAGCGAAAGGTTAACATAAAAAAAAGGAGGTCAGCATTTGGTTTTGACCTCCCATTATAAAAACAATATTCACTATATATCTAAATGTTTACATAATATAGTTACTTTGTTTTTTTAATTCATAATGAAAACTACTTGTAAAACCCTCACTATACACTCATTATGCGAACTCAATGGTGAACAATAACTCCTTTTGCTTCACCTTGTTACCCCAAAATCCCCAAAAGCGTCTCGTAGACCAATTGCGGCGCCACATTAAAGGAATAATGCTTCTCAATGCGCTCCGTAAACTGATGAGCATCCTTCCCATAGGGGCCAATATTCACAACAGGGAGACTCAGCTTCTGCATCTCTTCAATTGGGAGCACATATCTTGACCCGTAAGCCGGCATATTGTTCTGAAGGGCAACAATGCGTTCGTTGCTTGGCGCTGACACAAAGCTAAGGTCTGAAATATAGGGATAGAATTTTCGGCTGACCACCTTGCTGTCACTTCCCTGTCCACGGATCGCGTTCTCCACCGCTTCGAGGAGGCGCAGATCCTTGGCCCAGTTGCCCTTAACGAAGTTATGCGGGTAATATGGTGGTGAGAAATAAACAATGACAATGGGCTCCTTAAAAGACCAAAGACTGTGGACAGCCTCCACAATGCGCTGGCCAAACAGCCGCTCGTCTATGGAAGTGTCCTTGAGCATGTCAGCTTTCAGGGCGTCGAGGTGCGCTTCCAGGACAGCCTCTCCCCGCTCCTCTTTAACCGCCTCGTAGAGGGCCTGATAGGAGATGACCCTGGCCCGCCATGGAAGCAATGAATGGACGGTCCGGCTAGCCTTGCAGTAGATGTCGTAGCGCTCGTTGAGGACATTGACCACGTCTGAAAACGCCTCGTGGGCGGCGCGGATCATTTTCGACATGACTTCGTCCGGCGTGCTCTTGTGGGTGGCGTAGTTGAAGTAGAGATTCGCCGTTCTGGCGATCTGCACCGAATACTCCTCTTTCAGGTCGCGTTGCTGGAGGGTGATGGGGGGTAGGGACACCTCACCATCGGCAACATCTGAAAAGGCGACGTTTTTATTGATCTTCTGGATGATGGCACCAGCGATGTGATTGGGGTCAAGGCCTTTGAAGGGGTCGCCCACGTGAGTTTCCTTGCCGACGACATAAAACGACGGCATCAGCTTGCCCACGGTGCCAATGTAGACGTAGCGGTCCTCGTCGCCCTCGTAGCGTGGAGACATGTAGTCCGTGTCCACCACGGCCAGATACTCATAGCCCATGTCTTCCTGCAGGCGGACGAGCTCAGGAACCACAGACAGCATGCCGCCGGAATTGCCCTCTTCATCCCCCACCGCCGCGAACACAATGTTTCCGGAAAGGCTGGCAATATCTTCAGACAGCTGCTCCAGGATGCTCATCAGGATGGCGAGACCACACTTCATGTCGAGAATGCCGCGGCCAAAGAGCCAACTGCCAGAATCGAGCTCACGTTTCGCGTCCCCTGAAAGTGTCACTGATTTCAGCGCCTCAATAAGGGCTTCCGGCTTAGTAGCCAGGTCTTTGAAATCCCCGTAATCACTGATTCCCACCGTATCCGTATGACCAATGGTGATTACCGTCTTTCTTGAGTTATCCTTTTCTCCTTCCAGCCGCGCTATGACACTGAAGCGGCCCAGGGGATCATTCTTAAAAGGCTGTTTTGTCAAAAGCTCGGGATGCTGTTTCCAGTACGGTATATCAGACAACAGTCGAAACACCAGCTCACTCATGGCTATTTCGTCTGCCGTTCCCACTACACTTCGACATGCGACCAATTCCAGCGTCAATTGCTCAATACGATCCGACAGCGCTGCCTTACCCATAGTACTAACCTCCACAAAATTCACTTTTTCTTAGGCAATATGACACCCGTTGTTTTATATTATAGTGAATTTAGCGCCGATTGCTATAGCTTGAAGCCCGTAAATCCTCTAAACGGGAAAAAGTTTTTTTATGCACATCATTGGTTTTTTACTGGTTCTTTACTGGATCTTTACTGGTTTCTTAATAGAAATAAGCGTCCTTCAGTTTTTCCTGCCAAAATTCCTCGAGGACCTCGAGGTCCTCAGCGAAGGCCTCCCCTGTTTGGGTCTCGCTTTTATCCAGGGTTTCAAGCACCTCAAACTCGAACTGATCACCGCCAAGGTGCGACCAATCTCTTTGGAGCTTCAAATTCACGCCGGCACCAGTCTTTCTCGCAAAGTCGAACCTGTTTCTGCTGCCTGTGAGATCCGTAGTGGATTCCAGGAGAATTTGCCCGCTTTGTGTGTTGCGGATGACATAAACGCCGCCAGTGATGGTGCGCTCTTCGTACTGGGCTCTCAGAGCCTTTTTGCTTTTTTTGTCCTTCATGGGGTCGTCTCCTGCAGCGGTTTTTTATTTTGGTACCGGCTATTTTATTTCGACCTCGGTGACGTATAAAATCTCACAGGCCCGGTTGCCTGAATCTGTTCGGGTGAGGCTTGACGTCCACTGGGGCAGCTGCGGGTCAAAGGTCACGCTGACGAGGTAGCCTTCGAGGCGGATGAGGTCGTTCTTTCCTATTCGCTTCATGGACTTTAGGACCGCGTCGTCCTTTGGGATCAAGTGTGTGTTTGCGGATTGTATTTGGACATCGTAAAGGCTGACTGGCGCGGCGGGAGAGAGGCGGTAGTAATACCATCGGCCTGACTGGGAATAGTCAATGGCTTCGTCTATGTGACGCTGATTCAGGTTGCCCCAGGCCAGTGCCAGATCCATGGGGGACACTGCGGCACTGGGATCGCTGCTGTAATTTTTACGGCCTTTGACCACGGCCGTGATATCGTACTCCGCCAGCAGTGTCAGGGTCACAGGCCCGGACTTACCCTCGTACGCAATGGTTTCAGGGGTGCTCAGCGGGCGCTGGACCGGCTCGGGAATCTGGTCCGGGTAAGCCGGTGCCCGGTTCAGGACACCGGCGGCCGTGGCACCCACGACAATCAGGATTAAGAGGAGTATGAATTTCTCCATAGTGTTCATACAGATGCGCACCTCCTTAAAAGACCCACAACTGAAGTAATGGGCAAGCGCGGTTATTTGATCAAATTTGAGGCTTTCACGCTATTATAACAAAAGATATGGACACCCGTGAAGGTGTCCGTTTTTTTGATTGCTTTTATTTCAGATTTATGGCTGAATCTCTTGGTTGGGGACAGTCCCACCCTGTCAGCTTTGGGGGCTGTTTTCCAATTCAGTGTCTCCAAGTTCCGTTTTGAGAACTTTCCCCATTGTGGTTTTGGGTTTGAGGCCATGAAGCATGGCTATGAGCCAGATCCTGAGGGCTAGAACCACCATGCCAAGAACAACCGTCCACCCTGATATTACCCCTAAAGCCATCAGAATGGTCCCCAAAACCGAAGCCGTAACAAGCAGTATAAGATAAGTTTTAAGCCGTTTGAGATAGAAGGCTTCCCTGACTGAGTCCCCTTGAGCCCTAAGCAGGCACACTGCGCCTGACAGCACATAATAGGCGAGGGCCAGATCCAGTATAGAATTGAGCTCCAATTTGAAAAGCGATGCCAGCGGCCAGCCGCTGAGAAAATCATTGAATTGAACCGCGGCAACTCTTGGTACGGCTGCAATAGCGCTGATCAGAGCTATAAGCGAGGCGCGCTTTAAGTAATGCTGGGCGTCTTTGCTCCTACGACTTGAGACCAGATTGGGATCAAATGCCTCTGCCTCTTGGCCGACTTCCTGGGCTTGGGCAGTTTTGGGATCTCTCAATATTTCCAGGATCCCGCCGCGGACCATGAGAAAGCCCACAAAGGACGGCAGCGGCAAAACCTCAAAGCCACCAATTGTTATGTGAAATGTCACAAAGATCATGCCCCAAAAGATTCTGTTAAAGCCTTCGTGCATTTAAATCGCCCCCCTGCCCTTGAGATATTGAACCAGATCCAGAAATTGCTCTGGATCGTAGGCGTGGAAGTGCTCAATGATGCTTAGGAGCCTTTGGCTGTGAAGTCTTCCATCCTCGGTCTTATAGCTGAGTTCAGGCGTTATTTCCAGCAAGGTATAATTTCTTGCAAAGCCCTCTCCCGTTTCCAGTGTCGCTGTAATTTGAAGCGAGTCGCCCGCTTCCAGCTTTTTACCTCGAAGCTCAGACAGCGCCATGCCGTTGACATCCATTACCAATGACTCTTTGTAACGGTCCAGTAATGGCGAACCTGCCTCGATCAATTCCACAGGTGCTGTAACAGAAAATCTGGCTTCATAAGTTCCATCAGATGACCCACTGCTGCTTTTATGCTCAATGGCGCCAGGTTCATAAGTACTACCCGTGAGCCAGATTTCACCCAAAGCGACCGTTTCACTTTCTCCATTCGAATAATAGACCTCAGCACAGGTAATTTTTTCAGGCCCAAAAGGAAGCTTTTCCAGGAAGTCCAGGCTAACTGTGAGTATATTGAAGCTATACCGCCCAATAGTTTTCCCACTGCCCTGGCTCTGTGACTGCGCGCTGTTGAAGCTGAAGGCAGTGGCTTCGGTCTCATAATAGGTTCGGGTCATCCCATCAAGCCTGAGGACCTCAGGAAATTCTATTCTTTCCACGATCCGTCGATCCGACTGGTCCGTGACAAAAGGCATATGCAGTGTCACTTGATGATAAAGAGGATACCCTTCCGAAGTTGTGCCAACCATGACTGTCCGTTCCCTGTACTGCTCAAAGAAGACCGGTCCATCGAGCTTGACAGACCACCAGAAAATTATGGCAGCTAAGCTTGTCATAATCATTAATATTAGACCGGTTATAAATATTCTGCGATTCGTCTGCATTTCAGCGTTCTCCTTTCAGGGTTCCGGGGAGAGGGTTGTCGTTACCGTTGAAAAGCGTTCTGGGGGTCATGAAATAATTGAAGATGCCAAAGCGCCCTTTATTTTAGTGTAACATATTCCCAGTACATTGAAATATTAAAGAACCATTTCGGTGCAGGGCGGGACTGGG
Organism: Acidaminobacter hydrogenoformans DSM 2784; assembly: GCF_900103005.1. Classification (GTDB taxonomy): domain Bacteria; phylum Bacillota; class Clostridia; order Peptostreptococcales; family Acidaminobacteraceae; genus Acidaminobacter; species Acidaminobacter hydrogenoformans. The sequence goes on from NZ_FMWL01000029.1 coordinate 8,289, forward strand.
CCGCGCCAAAAACTCAGGCGGAGACTGGGCCGAACCAAACATCCGGCGCGGCCCAGTCCCGCACCAAAAAACACAAAGGCAGCCGGCTCTCGCCGGCTGCCTGACTTGACCATCAAACTATCCTTACACCACTTCGTTGAACTGATATTTCTTCAAATCATATTTCTCAACTGCCTGAGGCCCCCGCACTATCTCCCGCTCGACCCTCAAAATCCCATCCCTGGCTGTCCGAATCCGCCACTCCACCAGCAAGATCTCGTTATTTACGATTTCAATGCAGGATATCCCCTTGGTGTGAACCCCGCACCCCGAGTTGAAATAAGGCAGCTCACCGTGCTTTGGAAACTTGGGCCGGTGCGTGTGCCCACAGATCAGCATCATTCTGTGTCTGGCGATCCACTTGTTGTAATTGCGCTCAATCTTGTGCATTTTATGCACGTTTTTAGCCGGACTCGCTGGATTTCTAAAACCAATCATATGCATAAATCGCCAGAAATACCGCAGTGCCAGCATTGAAAACCGCCATATTTGGTCATTCATGAAGTCCCCCTGATGCCCGTGCAGCGCCAGGATCTCCTGACCCGTTTCCCTGTGCCTGAGTACCAGCGCCTCATGGGCTTCCAGACCCTCAAAGAGCTCACAGTACTCCTCGCTGTACTCGTCGTAGAAATGGTAGAAATTTTTCTCAAGGTAAACGGGATCCTTCAGGTACATATTGTGATTCCCATAAAGCAATATGAGCCGATTGTCATCATGAAACCTCTTAAGCGCATCATACACCTCGCTGTGGGCGAACCGAATGTGCTTGAATTTTGAATGCTCCCAGAGCTCCTCCCCATCTCCTGTCTCCACAGCGACAAAGCCCTCTTCTAAGTAATAGTCGAGAGCGCTGAGGAAGATATTCTGATTTCTTGCGAATTCGTCTGAGAGACTGTTGTCCCCCCGGTGGGCGTCGCTGAAAAAGACGTACCGCGAATCCCCGTCAAAGAGTTCTACCCGGGCGCCTGTGTAAGCTTCTGTCAGTCTTTGATCAGTAAACATGGTTATCGCCTCGATTGTTAAAAGTTATGGGATCTGGGTGCTGGTTTTTTTGGAAAACCATCGGCATAAAAAGCCTTTAATAGGATGTTATTTTCTTAGCCTGCCTATCCAATTTTCTATCCAAGACTTGAAGCTCCTGGTCTCTCCCGCTGGGACCACCGCCCTGTGAATGGCTTTTTCCATCAAGCGTTCCTGGCAGTCCACAATCTCCCGGGACTCGTACTCTACGGGGACGTAGCTGCCATCCGAAGTGATCCGCCTTGCCTTCACCGTGTCCTCCAGCTGAAGCTCAAGCAATTCAAGCAGGCGCTTTTTAAGGCGCACGTCCTGCACGGGACAAGCGATTTCAATACGTTTTTCAGTATTGCGTGTCATAAGGTCCGCTGACGAAATGTAGAGCTGCATGTCATGGACGTCCCCCTCTGTGTCACCGAAGCAGAATACTCTGGCATGCTCCAGGTATCTCCCGACAATACTGCGGATCTGAATATTATCCGTCTTTCCAGGAATCCCAGGCAACAGGCAGCAAATGCTTCGAATGATCAGCCTAACCGGCACCCCCGCTTGAGAAGCCTCAGCAAGCGCGTCTATGATCTCCCTGTCTGACAGGGAATTCAGCTTCATCAGAATACCACTGGCATTACCATTTTGGGCCTTTTCCGTCTCTTGTCTGATCAGGCTTAATATAGGCGCTTTCAGCTCATAAGGTGAAACGAGAAGTCGCTCGTATGCGCCTTCAAGATTTGAGATGAGGATTCTTTTAAAAAACAGATTGGCATCCAGGCCAATCGCCTCGTCCGCTGTCAGAAGCGAAAGATCGGTGTAGAGCTTTGCCGTCTTTTCATTGAAATTTCCGGTACCCACATGGGTAATGTAGCTTAGCTTGTTTTTATCCCGCCGGGTAATCAGACAGATCTTTGAGTGGATCTTATACTTCTCAAAGCCGTAGACGACTTTGCAGCCCGCCTCTTCCAGACGCTCCGCCCATTCAATGTTATTGATCTCATCAAACCGGGCCCTGAGCTCCATGATGACGATGACCTCTTTTTTGTTTTCCACGGCGTCAATCAAGTATTCCGCCAGCTTGGACTTTCTGTCAATCCTGTAGAGGGTAATTTTGATGCTGATCACCGTTGGATCAGCCGCCGCCTCCCTTACAAGACTCAGCACCGGCTCCATGGCGTCATAAGGATAGTGAAAAAGCAGATCTCTTTTCATAATCTGACGGATTATACTCTCACCAAAATTGACCTCTGAGCTGGCCTGTGGCTCAAACTCCGGGTAGGTGAGGTGATGGCGGCCTATTGGCGTCAGACGGTTTTCAATTTCAAAGACGTAGCCCATATCCAGCGGTGTTTTGCTGTAATAAACCTGGCTGAGGTCAAGATTCAGCCGGCTGCAAAGAAAGCTTGAAAACTCTATGCTCAGCTTATTCTGCAGCTCTAGCCGCACAGGGGCAAGGCGCGCCCTGAGCTTGACTATCTTCTTCATATGGCTCCTGAAATTTTCGTCGACTTCAAAGGCTTCGTCATCCGGTTGGATGTCCGCGTTTCTGGTAACGCTGATCACCGTTTGCTCAAGGATCTCGTACATTTCAAAGACCTCAGGCGCGTAATGGAGAATCAGATCCTCCATCAAAATATAGCGCAGCTGTTTGCCTGGGAGGTAGACCACCCGGGGCATAGTCCTGGGCACAGGGATCAGGCCGTACTGAGTGGCGTCTTTCGACTTCAGCATGACCGCAATGGTGAGCGCCTTATTCTCAAGGTGTGGAAACGGGTGATGCGGGCTGATCACCTGAGGCGACAGCACTGGCATCACCTGGGTTTTAAAGTAGTTTTGAATGACCTTTTTGTCTTTCCCTGTCAAGTCCGCGACTTTAATGCGTTCAACCTCAAATTGTCCCAGAAACAGCTCTACATTCTGAAGCGTTTTGTCCCTCAGCGCGTATAGGGGCTTGACCGCTTTGTAAATGGCTTTCAGCTGTTCCCCCGGCGTCATGCCGGACTTGTTGTCAATCATGGTCTTCTGCAGCATGGACAAGTCGAGCAGACTCCCCACCCGGATCATGAAAAATTCGTCCAGGTTGCTGGAAAAGATCGACACAAATTTCAGCCGCTCCATCATGGGAACGGCCGGGTCGTTGGCTTCATTCAGAACCCGCTCGTTGAATTTGAGCCAGGAAAGATCCCTGTTTTGGGTGTAAGTATAGTCCATATATTCTGATGGCTTTTGCATTTTGGGTCTCCTGTTTGCTTTGACTTTACGCGCTCTTATTTTCCCATATCAGGGTTACTCAATCGTGAAATCCGTGTTAAATTATTTGATTCTTTCTAAGCCAATTTTCCAGCGGCTCGCGAATCTCGTCCCGGGACAAAACCTGGGCCGCCCTGTGCTCATCTCCCACTGCCGCCAGAACTTTAGACATGAAACCAATGGTATCCACCACAGTTCCACCTTTCTTTTCAATGCGCCTGCGCACGGATTCCATTACCTTTTGCGACGGCACGTTGTCCGCCATGGTCATGAACACCCAGACTTTTTTGTTCTTAAAGCTTTCTCTATTCAGAAAAGCATTGATTGCCGGCGTTGACTTGCCTGCCCACACCTGAATGCCCAGAAACAGGTTGTCATAGGACGCCAGCGGCTCAGTCAGAGGCTTGATGTCGCTTTTCAGTCCCAGCCAGGCCCCCAGTGCCGCCCAAGGAAGGCTCCCAAAAGGCCGTGGCTTCACCTCTTCGATCCGCTCGACCGAAAAGCCAGTCTGAGCCCGGATCTCCTCGGCTACAGATGACGTATTGCCTGTCCACGAATAATAAACAATCAGACTTTGGCCTTCCATACCAAACACATCCTTTCCTGAAAAACCTATACCCATTCCTGGCCCTGGATTATCAGAAAAGCGTCGAAGGGTCAGCCAATGCGTGGGGAAAAGAATAATAAAGGAAAAGGAGAATTGCGCCTTTTCCCTGTGAAACCATCGGCAAAAATCCTTAAAAATCCAAAATCAGCTTTGCCGATGGTCTCCCACCCCCCAAAAAGAAAAACTGTCACAAAACCCAATTATCCGGTTTTGTGACAGCACCAAATTCTATTGAATCAGCGAACGGATCGCCACGAAAAGCTCCGTATTGTCGAGATAAGCCCCTCTCACCGGATCCTGCTGGTCCGCCAGCTTCTTGAAAAGCTCTGAACCGGCACCTTTCGCGAAGAAAGGAATGAGCTGGTTGGTATGACTGCCGCTGTTCCACGTCATGATGGGCATGACGCCTGCGCCTTGATTCACAACCTCGTCATAAACACCTTCTGTTCCAGTCAAATAACCCGTTTCGTGGTCGCCTGTGACAATGACCAGCGTCTCACTCCAGCTGCTGTTCGTTTGAACCCAGTCACAAACGGCATTGACGGCGTTATTGAAGTCCGTTTGTTCCTCAATCAGCCTGCCGCTCTGATTGGCGTGTCCAGCCCAGTCAATGGCGCCGCCTTCTACCATCAGGAAGAAGCCATCGTCGTCGTTGTCCAGGACGTTCAGGGCGACATTGGTCATGACCTCAAGGGTTGGAACATTTTCATTGAAGTCGACTTCAAAGACAGCTGCCTGACCATCACCACTGCGGCTTTGCTGAAGCGTGGTATACACCTGAGGAATGCCTACAAGACGATTTGGCGTTTCACCTGTCTGCATGGCTTCAAAGTCTGTTTTCAGCTGGATCAGCGCCCAAGGGTCTGGTGTACCATCGCCGTCAGCGTCCGCGACTTTAAGAGTACCATTGAGAAGCGCCTTCCACGTGGCTTCGCCGCCTACATATCTAAAATTGGGGTTGCTGTTAAAATTGCCATCGTTGTCATAATACGGATGACCTGCGCCAATAATGACATCTGTGGCGCTGTCCATCAGCATTTCGTTCGCCAGCGCGCTGTAGTTGTTTCTGCTGACATTATGGGCTACAAAGCTTGCGGGAGTCGCATGGCTGAACTGAACGGAGGAGACAACGCCTGTGGCTCTGCCAAGGGCCTCAAAGTCTGTTGCTATATGGACGAGATCTTGTTCATCCAAATCCACGCCAATTGCTGCATCGTAAGTTTTGGATCCCGTGGACATAGCTGTACCTGCAGCAGCGGAATCTGTTGCATCTGATTTCACCGCGTCAAAGCTTGACCAAATGACATCCGGGTCATAGGAACCAACCGAGTATGTACTCATTGCGAGCTTTGTTGGAAACTTTTCGTAGCGCTGGGTGCCTGCCTTACCGTCGTTATAATAGTCCGTCGCGAGGATTTGGTTGTAGCCCCAGCCATCAGAGATCAGGACTATGACATTCTTGACGTCTTTGCCACTTCCTGTGAGCTTGTCTTCGACAACTGGCGCCGCCGCGGCCGGTACTACCAAGCCCATGACCATAGCGCCCATAAGCAGGACGGATGTGGCCGTTTTTTTGAACTTTCCAGAAACCATAACTCATTTCCTCCTCTTCACCTTGCGAATATGCTGTTTTTCTTTCTTTTACAGAAACAGCATAATTCAGCAATGTTATAAGGAGATTGACCCTTTGAAAGGAATAGGTAAAGTCATGTTAACTTTTGAGGCTTAATCCAAAACCTCAATCACAATGGCATTGCTGATCGCCCGGCCAGGTGTCCGCACCATTTTACCGTCATAAAACAGGCCGCTGGAAGCCCCACCGTCGAGGTTGGTCGCGGCTTCCGCGCCCAGCTGGATCATGATGTCGGCCAGCTCATGCAGGGTGGCAGTGGTGGTAATAAAGATCAGCTGACCACTGGCAGAAATGCCGGCGGCGCTGCGGGCGGCGGACTGGGAGGTGATCTTGGCTTCGTAGAAGGCCTCCTTGGTGAGATCAATGGCCTTCACGCCATTTCGAACGAGCAGCGGACCGGCGCCCACCACAGAGTCTGCGGATGTCCAGAAATCGCCGCCCAGCTCGGCCGTCAGCGCGGGCTTCATACTGAAGCGGCTGCCCGCCGCGAACTTGGCATAAGAGGTGTAGACGTAATCCGCGTTCTGGTTGATGAGGGCGCCAGTAGCCGCCAGGAGGTTCGTGTCCTTGCCAGGATAGCTGTGAGCCGCTGGGAACACGACAGTGTAATCTGCTGTGTTCGCCATAGCGCCAGTCCATGGATTGGCTTTGGAAATGATCCCGCCGCTGACGGTGAAGACGGTGCCGGCAAAGCCTGCGTTGGCAGTAATTTGACTTCTGTAGTCCTTGTCGAAGATCACAACGCGCTGATCGCCGGCGTGGATCAGGGGCGTATTGAGGGAAAAGCCCTGCCAGCTGCCGTTATACCAGGAGACTTTGTCGAAGACGCCACCCGTGTTCTCGCCGCTGACGGCGGAGGACACACGGTCGATCCGGGCTTCGGTTCCGGCAATGCCCAGGGCACCATAATGGCCGCCGGTGGTCATGAGCTTGCCACCCACGACCAGGGTGTTGCTGGGTGTGCCGTAGCCGTTGTAGGCGTCGAAGAAGGTGCCGTTGATGGCAAAGGCCGCGTTTTCCCGCTTGGCTATGGCTTCAAGTGCAGCGGTTTCACCCACGCGATCGCCCGCGAGGACGGCTCTGGCCTTTAGACTGCCGCCCTTCAGGTCAGCGGTGACAACACTGACGGGGATGGCGCGGCTGCCGACCTTGATAGTTTTTTCGGCGAAGGTCAGACCGCTGGATGGAGCTGTGGTATTTGATAGAGGTGTGTTTTCTGACAGTGGTCCCCCAACCGTCACTTGTGGGGTTGTGTTACCATCGGCCAGTCCTGAGCCTATAACGAGACCGCCGGCCTGGCTGTATTGGTACTCCCAGCCAAACAGCGTCTTGGCGAACCGCCAGGTCAGCGGGAAATAGGTGATGTCCCTAAAATTGAGGATTGGGTAGGTCTCCTTGGCGTTGTCAATGGCCAGCCCGCCCACTTTGACGGGATAGGTGACGACTTTAGCGGTATAGGCGGCGCCAAGCCGGTTGCTGCCCGCCGTGTCCTGCCGGACGGTTTCCATGCTGGCTGCCTTCTGGATCTCCAGCCCAGCTTCAGTGGAGAATTTGAGGCTGAGGCCGAGGGCACGGGAAAGGTTCCAGGTCATGGGGAAATAGGTGATGTCTCTGTAGACGAGCAGCGGATAGCGGGCATTTTGGGACTCGAAGGAAACGCCATTCAAAGTGACTTCAAAGTTGGGAATGGTCACGCCGGCGTCTGCGGCGTAGGCTGCTGGCGGTTGGATGGCCGTGAGTGTAAGGATCAGGCTGAGTATGAGCAGCAATTTTTTCATGGTTTAAGCCTCCAGTTGGGTTGTATTAGACGGTTCGGGATATTTTTCATACCCATAGAATACCATTTTGGGTTTGAGGGTGAAAGCGCTATGCATCCGTGGAAGGTTAAAATTATATTACTGTGACTGTTTGGTCCGTCCCTGTCCCCGACCAAGCGTCCCTGTCCCCGACCACGCGTCCCTGTCCCCGACCACACACCTCAAAAAAAACAGGACTTTCAGGGATGTTCCAGCATATCGCCACCCTTAAAAGCCCTGTCTCACTTATTTTCTTTTACTTTTCAAAATTCCACAAAAACAATTCAGCTTTCTAAACTGCCCACCATCACGTCCGCCTGACCTTCCGGCTGAGGTACCGCGCCATGTCCCTCTTGTCCTGTTTCTCAAGCCCCCGCTCGCCGGCCAGCGACTCCAGATGGTGCGTGAATTCATGCTTCAGCGTCTCCTCCAGCTTCCTCCGGACCACACTGGGCGAAGCGCTCCCATACACCTCTGCAAACGAGCCGTAATAAATGACAATATATCGTCCCTGACTGCCGCCCCGGTGATATTCCCCCATGATGTAAAGGTCGTCACCAACGCCTTTCGGATGCATCCGCCTCTCCGGCAGCAGCAGAATTCCGCCGTTCAGTTCCCTGTAAAACACCTCCGGCAGCCCCTCGGCAATCTCCTCCAGCATCGCTTCCATTTCCTCAATCGTTACCAAAGCCACCACCACTTTCCTGTCACAGTCTTTAGTCTATTCATTCCCCCAAAGCCTAAAGACCAAACAGCTGCCGATGGTCCCATCACCCAAACACCGCACCCCTAAGCCTCACTGATCCAGATCGCCGCCAGCATTGCCGCCGCGCCTATGGCCATCTTCGTGGTAAACGCATCTCCAAGGAGCACCACGGAAAGCAGGCTGCCAAACACCGCCTCCATACTCAAAATGATGGAGGTCACCGACGGCTTCAGATACTTCTGGCAGACTGTTTGCAGGTAATACGCCACTATAGAGCCAAATACAGCCAAATACAGAACTGCCAGCATACCTAAATGAAACACCTGCGGCGCCGGGCTGAACACAAGTCCCAAAACCATGGCCATAACCGCGCCTACACCAAACTGGACCGCCGTGAACACGCCGGCATCTTCCCTATGGGCAAAATAACCCGTCACGACAATATGGGCGGCATAAAACATGGAGCTGAGCAGCGTGATGCTGTCCCCCAGTCCAATAGACAAATTCTCATTCAGCGAAATCATGCCAATGCCCCAGAAGCACACCGCAGCACCAATATAAGCCTTAATCGAAGGGTTTTTCTTAAATACCGCCCAGGTCAAGAATGGGACGGCTACAACATAAGCCCCGGCTAAAAAAGACTGCTTACTGGCCGTCGTGAACTGAAGGCCATAGATCTGAAGCACATAGCCCATAGACAGCATCACACCGGCGATTAGACCGCCCTTCATATCTTTAAGCTTAGTCGAAAACAGCTTTTTTCTAAAAATTACAGCCATCAGGACAAACGCAAATAAAAAGCGAAATCCCATCAGATAAAACGGGCTCATAAATTCCAGCGCATATTTACCGGCAGGGAAGGTCGATCCCCACATCAGCGCCGTGGTCATCAGTCCAAGGCCCGCCAGGAGCCGCGTCTTCTTAGGATATTCATCAGATGGATCTATCGTCTCCTTTAAAGATTTCACCGTGCTTTTATCTATTGGATCCAGCTCTCTCCTGTTGTCCTCTGCAGCCATTACGTTCATCCCCTTAATTTTACATAATCGTCACCTTCATTATAGCAAAGCATCTTTTGTATTTTTTAAATGATTTTTGATTATTTTTGTGAAACATACCACAAACGGTTCTCACTACCTATATAATCTTTTTATGAGCGTAAGAATACGATCCGTTACCGCATTGGAAAAATCAAAAGTCTCTTAAACTTGGAACAGTCCGAAGGCAGCTTTTACGAGCAGCTCTCTCTGGCGATCAAGCTCCATAAGATCTACACTCAGTAAAACCATTCTCCGAAAGGGGCCCTCTTCGTGATCGATATTTCCTTTTACCAGGTTAAAAAAACCTATTACCAGAAGCCCGTCCTCGAGTCGGTCTCCTTTGATCTCCACTCAGGTGCCAAGGTCGGCTTGATTGGCAGAAATGGTGCCGGAAAGACGACCCTCTTCAAGCTTATAATGCGGGAAGAAGCACCTGACGCTGGACAAGTGATCCTTCGTAAAGGACTCCGTGTAGGCTTTCTGGAGCAGCTGCCGGATCACAGACCCGGCCAGAACGTAAAGCGCGTTTTGGAAGAGGGCTTTTCTGAGCTGCTAAAGTTAAAAGCAGACCTCGCGAGCCTCGAGCGCAGTATGACAGAGACCCCAGAAAACCCGGCGCTGCTTCGCAGCTACGGAGAAAAGCTGACACAATTTGAAGCTCAAGGCGGCTATACTATGGACGTCAAGCTGAGCGAGATCAGTCAGGCGCTAAAGCTTGGTCCCCTCCTCGAGCAGCCCTTTGAGTCCCTTTCCGGCGGAGAAAAGACCAGGACGCTGTTTGGCCGGCTGCTCCTTCAAGCTCCGGATGTCCTGCTCCTCGACGAGCCCACCAATCACCTCGACAGCGACATGCTCGAGTGGCTGGAGCGCTATTTGAATCTGTATGACGGCACTGTCATAGTGATCTCCCATGACCGCTACTTCCTCGACCTGGTCGCTCAATCGATTCTGGAGCTGGATCAGGGCTATGTCAAGCACTACGAAGGCAACTATTCCTGGTACGCGATTGAAAAAGAAAAGCAGGACGCCCTTCAGCTCCAGCAGTATCAGCTCCAGCAGAAGAAAATCAAAGCCATTGAGGCTGCCATCCAGCGTTTTGAGCTGTGGGGCAGCATAGGTGACAATGAGAAATTCTTTAAAAAAGCCAACCAGTTCAAAGCACGCCTCGACAAAATGGACCGTGTCCTCCCGCCGGACCATGGCAAACTGAGTTATAAGCTCAGCCTGGAGGGCACTGCCAAAGCCTCGAAGAAGTTGATTGAGCTCGAGGATTTAACGCTGGGCTATCCCGGTGTCACCTTGCTGGAAAATGGAACATTTACTCTGTTTCGAGGCGAGCGCTTGTGTCTGATTGGCAAAAACGGAACAGGCAAAACGACGCTCTTCAGGGCTATTCTTGGACGACTGGAACCAACGGCTGGACGTGTTAAGGTTGGGGGTTCGGTGACCATCGGCTATATCCCTCAGGATATAGAGTTTGAGGATCCTAACCTCAGCCTGCACGACTGGTGCACGCAGACCCTCTCCCTGAACAGCGGGGAGGCCAGGAATCTGCTGGCCCATTACGGCTTCCGGGACCAAGAGGTCTTCCGGCAGCTCTCGACCCTGTCCGGTGGCGAACGGAGCCGTCTGAAGCTCATTCAGCTCTCAAAAAACCAATCGACGCTGCTGCTCCTGGATGAGCCCACCAACCACATGGACATCCCCTCACGGGAACAGCTGGAGGCTATGCTGAGCGCCTATGAGGGCACCCTTCTGATGATCTCCCACGACCGCTACCTGATTGAAATGATGGCGACGGGCATGCTCTGGCTCCATGATCAACGCCTCGAGCGCATTGACGGCGGTTATGCCGATTATCAGTCGCGCGCCCAAGCGCCTTCGCCCCAAAACACGCCGGGCAGGCGCCCTGTTGAGTCTTCAAAGCCCACCGCGTCTGGCAGGCCGCCACGGCCGAGGTCCTACCAAAAAGAGAAACTGCAACTTCAACAAGTCGAGGCCGAAATCACATCCCTTGAAGCTTCCGTAGCCCGCCTGGAAGACGAGCTCCAGCGACACGCCAGTGACTTTGAAAAGCTCACCGCCCTCAGTACAGAGCTTGCCGACCTCAAAGCCCGTCACAATGTCTTGCTCGAAGAGTGGACTATGCTGTCAGAGCTTATTGACGCCGGCGCAGGTCAATAAGGCGCCGCAAAACTGTCAGTCGCCTATCTGGTCCAGGGGATTTGCCTGCAAGTGGCGCCTCCTGCTGGGACTCAGGCCTGAAGCGTGATATAATGAGAAAAATGACGACCACCAACTAACGAAATGAGGTTCACTGTATGATCCAATTTAAATCACTCGGCATTTCAGCGCCACTCCTCACCGCCATAGACGAAATAGGCTTTGAGACACCAACCGAGGTCCAAGTCCTGGCTGTCCCCAAAATACTGAATCAAGAAGATCTGATTATCATATCCAAAACCGGCAGCGGCAAGACTGCCGCTTTTGGCCTGCCTATCCTTCAGCTGACGACGCCTGGCATCAGCGCCACTCAGGCTTTGATCCTCACCCCAACCCGGGAGCTGGCCATCCAGGTTGACCACGACATCATGCAAATGGCGAAGCACCTCAGCCACAGAACGACCGCAATTTACGGCCAGCACAATATCAATACCGAGATCAAGGCTCTGAGCAAATTCCCAGAGGTCGTCACAGGGACTCCGGGCCGGGTTTATGACCACATTCAGAGGGGCCAGCTGAAACTGGACAAGGTCAAGTTTCTCGTCATAGACGAAGCTGACCGCATGCTCGACATGGGCTTCATTGATCAAGTAGTCCGCATTATTAAAAAGCTGCCCAAAGACCGCGTTACGCTTCTGTTTTCTGCCACTATGCCTGAAGAAGTCCGGCGCATGTGCAAAGCCTACATGAAATCTCCTTCAACCATAGAAATCGAATCTGAGACCAAGACCGTGGACTTGATTGACCAGGCTTATTACCGCGTTCAGCGAAGCGAAAAGCGGACCCAGCTGGATCGCCTGCTTCAGCTGAACCGGCCGGACAGCTGCTTGATCTTCTGCAATACCAGGCACGCCGTTGACTCCGTTCAGAGCTTTCTCCATCGCCAGGGCTATGCTTCTATGGCACTGCACGGCGAAATCCCCCAGAACAAGCGCCAGTCCACCATTGAGAAATTCAAGAAAAGTGATTTTCACCTTCTGGTCGCCACAGATGTCGCTGCCAGGGGGATCCATATTGAGGACCTGTCGCTGGTCATCAACTATGATGTCCCGGAGGACAAGGACAGCTATGTCCACCGCATTGGACGCACAGGTCGGGCTGGCAATACCGGTCGTGCCATCACCCTGGTGACCGGGGAGGATTTAATGACCCTCTATGAGATTGAGGAACACATCAATGCTATGATTTCTGAGGAAGAGCTCCCAACGGACGCGGCGTTGGCGGCTATTAAAGACGAGGTCACTGCCTGGAAGAAAACGAAGTCAGTCCCAGCCGCAGCGCCCTCAAAAGCAACCTCTGCGGCGTCTGCCGGTTCCGCACCCAAAGGCAGGGGCACGCGCCCGCCAAGACGGCCCAAGTCGGACCAGGCACCTCAAGGAAGAGGCCGGTCAAAAGACGAACGCCCTTCAGACCTTAACAACAAAAAATCTGCCGATAGTCACGACTCCGGCTTCCGCTACGAAACCCGCGAACCCAAATTCGAAGCCCAGAGCAAAGCTGCATCCTCTTCCAGACCGTCAAGAAAAAAACCATACGCGGATCCCAACCGCCAGGGCACACCAAACCAGTATCATCCACATCACAATGAACCAAAGGCTAAAGGCATTAGTGATGCAGTCTCAAAATCTGCTCCACCAGCTGTACCAACAAAAGCTCAACCTGCCCCCGCTGCGCCGAAAGAAAAATCAATTGTCGCAAAAGTATTGGGACGTTTGTTGGGGAAGAAATAAGCAACAATGGCATTTGATGATCAGAAAGCATCGGTTACCGACCTTCTGTTGATCAAATGCTTTTTTTGTGAGGACATTTATCAGCCACCTGCTTAATTTTAATACCCTCTTGTTGAATTAACCAATTCGTACTATACTGATACATATTGATACTTATTTGTATCAGCAGAGAGGAGTGCAGCTATGGACGCATCATTATACGTAAAAATTCTTTCTGACAAAAGTATCACTGATCTAAAAAAATTAACTTTCAAATACCCAGACGTTAACCTTAACGAACTTATTGAGCTCTTTAAAAACAACGTCTACAAAAGTTTACCCATTCCTGACTTCTCCGGGAACGATCTCGTTTATATGGAAAACATGACACAGGTCCGAACAAAAGCCTATAAGCTGCTGCTCTTACCACAGAATCCAAATGAAGCTTATGGATTAAAAGCTATGGAAGAAGAGATTTCCGCTACGCTTACCATTGAAAATATTGATTTTTCACGGGATAGCGTCAGAAAAATCCTGCGTGGTTACGCACCTGCAGACGACAGCGAGCAGCGGATCTATGGCCTAAAAAAAGGGCTCGACTTTATATCTAACCCTGAAAATATAATAACAGAAGAAGCCATTCAAGAACTTTATGAATTATCCATCAGCCATAATCTGCTCGAGGACGACAAATTAAAACCAGGTGCATTCTATCGCCATGATAAAGTCTATATTTTGGGGCAAAATTTAGAGCATACCGGACTGCCATATGATAAACTTCCTGAGTACATGGATAAACTCGTGCGTTTCATCCATTCAGACAGTTCCATGAACGATCTTCTCAAAGCTGCTGTCATCCATTTCTACATTGGATTTCTTCATCCTTATTTTGACGGAAATGGTCGAATGGCCAGACTCATTCACATGTGGTATTTACGAACACAAGGTTACGCCTCTACCCTTTTTATACCGCTTTCAAGTTATATCGAGCGAAGCCGCAGCGCGTATTATAAAGCTTACTTATTGGCAGAAAGCAATTTCAAGATCAGCAAAGTATTAGATGTCACGCCTTTTCTCATCTATTTCATTGATAATGTTTACAACAAACTATCCCAGCCTTTACCACAGACCCATACGATTGAGGCTTTCAGCAAAGCACTTCATGATGGTCACATCACAGTCAAACAAAAAGACCTTTGGAATTTTGTTCTATCCGCATATGGCAGCAGTGAGTTTTCAACTAAACAGCTCGAACGTGACTTTGGGAATGCGGCTTATGCGACAATCCGTGAATTTGTTATGAAATTCGAGATGTTAGGGCTTTTGACTGCGCAAAAGTATGGGAACAAGGTCAGGTATGCCGTAAAACTTGAGTGAGGGGAAACGGTGCGGAGAAACAGTACCAGCCCTCGCCAAGGGAAGTTTTTGACAATTCCACCCTTCACATCAGTCATCCAGAGTTACGCCTTGTGCAAGCAAAAGAAAAGCAGGACCAGAAATTCAATCTGGTACCTGCTTATTTTTGTGTGCTAAATGCAAAAGGAAGTTTGGCCTCTGACATGTTTATGTGTCTGAGGGAAGCTTATAGATTTATTATTAGTAACCCATTTCTTTCAGCAGTCGAGAGAGTGTGCTTAGCCGTTCCCCAATTCGCTCGCCATCATCGCTCAGCGCCTGGCTGAAGAGCTTGATGTCTTCTTTGATCTTTTCATTGTCAGTACACACCTGAACAGTCATGGCATCCCCTTGAAGTCCTACCCGGTCCAGTACCGTATTGCTTTCATCATATAAGCTCTCGTAGCGGTAGGCATCCTGGAAGTGGAGCTTGGTTCTGCATACCAGAATCGCTAAATCCAAGACACGGTGAAGCGGCAGTTCTTCCGATTGTCTCGACCATTTCCCCCCGGTATGACGCCAAACCTTCGCCGATATTTCAACTTTTCCCCTGTCATTCCACTGCGCGAGTCCTAAGGATAATCCTTTGGCATCCGTATCGTAGGCATATCTGCCATCAATGTTTTCGTAGTTCTCAACGACAATTACAGGCTTGTGCTTTAATGTGGTTGGGATGTTCATGTTGTGTTCTCCCCTTTCTTGTTATTATATATTTACTAAATTACTAAATTACTAAATTATAAACTCGAGGTTATTGTACACCCAATTTCCAATAGCGTCAAGGGAGGAGAAGGAAAAGCGCACTAAGCTTCAGTGAGCTTGCTCTTTTATGCGTTCTGGGCATCTTACGCCTCACCGGGCCACGACGTGCACCTCGCGGCTGGCGCCTATTGCCCCGCACTGCACCTCACTGCATTCGGTCAACGGC
>NZ_FMWL01000028.1 GCF_900103005.1 Acidaminobacter hydrogenoformans DSM 2784
CGGCTTCGCGAGAACCTGACCGCGCTCGATCTCTGTTCTCTGTACGCCGCGGAGCAGTGCGCCAATGTTGTCGCCTGCACGGCCTTCGTCGAGGAGCTTCTTGAACATCTCAACGCCTGTAACGACTACTTTGCGCTTCTCTTCAGCAAGACCGACGATCTCAACTTCTTCCTGAACTTTGACGATACCACGCTCGATACGGCCAGTAGCAACTGTACCGCGGCCAGTAATGGAGAAAACGTCCTCGACAGGCATCAGGAACGGCTTGTCAATGTCGCGCTGTGGCTCTGGGATATAAGTGTCGATGATTTCGAACATCTCAACGATCTTGTCTGCCCATGAAGATGTAGGATCTTCAAGTGCGAGCAGTGCGCTGCCGCGGATGATTGGCGTATCGTCACCAGGGAACTCGTACATGTTGAGCAGGTCGCGAACTTCCATTTCAACGAGCTCGAGGAGTTCTTCGTCATCAACCATGTCGCACTTGTTGAGGAATACGACGATGTATGGAACGCCTACCTGACGTGCAAGCAGGATGTGCTCACGCGTTTGCGGCATTGGGCCGTCCGCTGCGGATACAACCAGAATGGAACCGTCCATCTGCGCTGCGCCCGTGATCATGTTCTTGACGTAGTCGGCATGGCCTGGGCAGTCGACGTGTGCGTAGTGACGGTTAGGCGTCTCGTACTCAACGTGTGCCGTTGAAATTGTGATGCCGCGCTCTCTCTCTTCAGGCGCTTTGTCAATGTTGTCAAACGCGACTTCTTCGCCAAGACCGTATTTTGTGTAAAGTACTTTTGTGATAGCCGCTGTCAGCGTTGTCTTACCGTGGTCAACGTGACCAATCGTTCCAATATTGACGTGTGGCTTGTTTCTAAGAAACTTTTGCTTACCCATTTTTGGATTTCCTCCCTTTTTCTATGCGCTTACAGTTTGAATGACTTTAAACAGCAAACGATCTATTGGTGACTAAAACAAGTGTGGAGCCCACGAGCGGATTTGAACCGCCGACCTCCGCCTTACCAAGGCGACACTCTGACCTACTGAGCTACATGGGCACGAAAGCTCACCAATAAATCGTTTTGAGAGACTATCTCTTATCTTCCTGAAGAAATTTTTCCAGCTTGCGTTTCACTCTCTGTAAAGCATTATCTATGGATTTGACATGTCTGTCAAGGTCTTCCGCAATTTCTTGATAGGATTTTCCTTGCAGATAAAACATCAGAACCTGCCATTCAAGTTCGCTGAGAACCTCTCCAATTTTCGTCTCAATGCTGTCAAACTCTTCCCTGGAGATTAAGAGCTCCTCAGGATTTGAGATCACTTTGCCAGAAAGGACGTCCAGGAGCGTGCGCTCGGATTCCTCGTCATAGATTGGTTTATTGAGTGAAACATAACTGTTGAGCGGAATGTGCTTCTGCCGCGTCGCAGTTTTGATGGCAGTTATGATCTGTCTCGTGATGCACAGCTCCGCAAACGCTCTGAAGGATGACATCCTGCCTGGCTTGTAGTCCCGCGTTGCCTTGAACAAGCCTATCATGCCTTCCTGGATGATATCTTCCCGGTCTGCACCAATCAAAAAGTATGTTCTGGCTTTCGCGCGGACAAAGTTCTTATACTTTTTGATCAGATATTCCTGGGCTTTCGCGTTGCCGCTTCTGGCAAGCGCCACAACCTCTTCCTCATGGCAGCTGTCCAGGTCGGACACCTCTTCATACCTTGAATAGATATCCATACATTCAGCCCCCTGAAATTTGCCGTCTTTTTCATTATACTCGATTTAGAATCGAATCGTCAAGACGAATTCCCTCTTCTTATAGCGTCCAAAAGCTCTTTTTCCTCAACTGTCAGCTGTGACTCCAAGGACTCCCCGCCCTTGGCATGCTTTGGCAAACGTTCGCGAATCGCCGAGCGCACCTTCTGGAGTTCATAATAGAACTCCCTGGGCGTCATCCTGACCGCACCGCTGCCCATGACAACCTGCTGTTCAGCCCAGTCTGAAGTCACCACCCTGACGAGGTTCTTTGGATCCCGAACGAGGCGTTCAACCTCTGATTCAATATAACTGTCTGCCGTCTGGTGCGCTTTTGTAAAAACAATTTCTACACCTTTAAAAAGTTCGCGTTTAATTTTCTTCCCTTTAGAGGTATACGCGTCAAAAATGACAATGACGGTATCCCCGGTAAATGCCCTGTAATCGACGAGGTCATCCTGAAGCGCATATCTTGATGATTCAAGAGACTCCACAGAAAGCGCCTTGTAGCTTTCGATCGCATGAATGACATTATAGCCATCCAGCAGCAGAAATCGATTTCTGCCCATCAGCCTTTTATTTCTCGATTGGGAATTAGGTGTCTTTTCCATAACGCTGTCTAAACACCTCATACATCAAGATCGAAGCTGCTACTGAAGCATTCAGGGATGAGACCTTGCCTTTCATGGGAATTTTTACAAGAAAATCGCAATGTGACTTGACCAGGCGGCTGATCCCCTGACCTTCACTTCCAATGACCAGAGCAATACTTCCTGTCAAATCCGCTTCGAAATGGGCGACATTGCCCTCCATTTCAGCCGCGGCAATCCACAAACCACGCTTTTTCAGCATTTCTATACTTTGACTGAGATTTGTCACTTTGCAGACCGGCACATACTCCAGCGCCCCGGCACTCGTTTTGGCCACAACTGCCGTCAAACCGACTGAGCGGCGCTTTGGAATGACGACACAGTGAGCGCCGACCGCGTCCGCGGTCCGAATAATCGAACCCAGATTATGAGGATCCGTGATCTCATCACAGAGAATGACAAAGGGCTTTTCACCCCTTGCTTCCACTTGATCGAGGACGGTTTCCAGGTCTGAATAATCATAGGCTGCCACATAAGCAACCACACCCTGATGACGGTCCGCTGTCGAAATCTGATCCAGCTTTGCCCGGGCGACCTTCTGGACCATAATGTTCTTTTCGCTCGCCATAGCGAGAATTATTTTGACAGATCCCTCTGTCGCGCCGTCAGCGACCAAAATCTTATCGATCTCCCTACCGGCTTTCAGCGCTTCAATGACCGGGTTCCGGCCTTCAATGATATCGCTCATTGCAACCTCCACATTACAAATGTTTGAATTTTTCCCGAATCTCAACTATTTTCCCGCAGGTCATGACTCCCTCTGAGCATGGACCGCTGACACAGGCCGGTCCCGCCTGAGCAAACACGCTGGGTGCAACTTGCCTTACAAGTCGAAGCATTTCAGTCGCAAGCGCCCTGATTTCCCACTGCGCCCGCTCACAACAGCGGTGTCTGAAGAAATTCATCAAACTTCGGGCGTTCATGGTCACGACAATTTTTGTCTCGCATGCGTTGGGAAAGACAAATCTGGCATCCTCAATGGCTGCTTTTTCCGCGCTTTGCGATGCCTTTTTGGGCGAAACCCCCTCAGCGATCATACGCGCCTCTATCTTAGGCTTCAAGATCTCCACCAACGTATCGTAAGATTTTTGTGCTGCTGCCATGGACGCCTGGAAGATCTCCACCGCCGCCGCATCCTTTGCAATTTCAGGCGGTGTAATATACTCAAAGTGATCGAGGCGCACATACCTCTGAGACTGCTGGGAATAAGACGCGATCCTGTGTCTGACAAGCTGATGCGTCAGCACGCGGCTGACGCCTTCTACTGCGAAGGTAAACGACATATGCTCCAGTGGCGACTCATGGCCGAGCTCTCCTAAAATTGCAAGAAATTTTGAGATCGACGACGCATCCAGCGCTTCGGACAAATCCGAGGCGCCAGTTCTCGAATAGCACAGCTTAGCGGCCGCCGCCACTACTCTTTCAGGTTCCGGTGTGTGCGCCAGCAGCTCAACATGCATCATGGATTCCCTCCTGCTGTTATGGTTTTAATGGCGACGTAGTCGCCATATGGCATGATTCCAAAGATATACTTTCTGAATTTTCCTTTATACGCCGGCAGCCCTTCTGAAACCGTCTCCTCAAATTTAACCATTCTGATGATCTTAATAGGCGGCATTTCCAAAGATGCTATGGTTTCTTCCCTGAAAACCTCTATTTCAGGCGACATTGGCTTAACCGAATCCAGCACTGCGGATTTGACTATAAGCAGCGCCAGAGATACCGCCAGAAGGAGAAACAGTGTCTTCTCATGACGCGTCAGTGCTTTCTTCATGGCTGCTGCCCCTCCTCTAATTGTGTCGAAATCCTGACCGGATCCACCGAGCACTCGTCAATGATCTCAATGGCTTTCGCCACAACCTCTTCCAGACGCTTTGAATCCTCCTTCAGGCTGAGCCAGCCAATCAGAGTTTCAAATCCGGTAGCCAAACGGTAATCCGCGGTCTGTGTATTCTTTGGCGCGCTATGCCCCTTCTGATTACGGCCTTTACGAATCATATCCCGTTCTTCGTCCGTTAAAAAATTTTCGAGATTTTTGACGACAAAAGCCTGGGCTGTTGCCTTTACATAGCGGGTCGACTGCCGGTGCAGCAGATGAAGCCCTCCTTTGGTTCTGTGAATCACAGCCATACGCACATAATGTTCATAGACTGCGTCACCAACAAACGCGAGAACCAAAGGATTGGCCATCCTGAGCGAGCGGATCTCTTTTTCAGAAATCCCAACCAGCCCTAAAAAGTGCTTCATGTTGCCGATGGTCTCTTTGCCAGCACCATCATTTGCAATTCCAACAGGACATTTTTCTTCCGATTGGTTATGGATCACACTGACGCCCTCTTTATGGCGCATCATTTGACCTTTGACCATTTAACACCCTGAGGCGTATCTTCCAAAACAATACCCATAGCTTTAAGCTTGTCCCTGATTTCATCCGACTTCGCGAAATTCTTATTCTTTCTGGCATCCTGACGTTCTGCGATCAACGCTTCAATTTCCGCGTCAAGACCGCCCTTTTCCCGCCCAAGTATACCAAGTACACCGGCAAGCTCCATCAGAAGTTCATAGGCATTTTCAGCAAACGCTCTTGTGGGCGAATCCTGAAGATTGCTGTTGATGTCTCTGACCAGCTCAAAAATCGCTGCAATGCCGTCTGCGGTATTCAAATCATCATCCAAGGCTTCAATAAAACGCTCTTTGTGCCGCCTGAGCCCCGAGAGAATTTCAACCTCCGTGACGGTAAGCGGCGCGTCTTCACCTGTTTCCATAGCGTAGAGAAGGTTCTCCTTGGCGTTGTACAGCCGCTCAAGGCCGTTCGAGGCCTGCATGATCAGCGCTTCACTGAAGTTTATAGGATTTCTGTACTGGGCCGAGAGAATGAAGAATCTGAGAACCTCCGCCTCATACTGGGCCAAAATATCTCGGACTGTAAAGAAATTTCCCTTGGACTTGGACATCTTTTCGTTGTTGATGTTGATATAGCCGTTGTGCATCCAATAATGGGCAAAAGGCTTGTCAGAGTATGCCTCACTCTGGGCAATCTCGTTTTCGTGATGAGGGAAAATGAGATCTTGACCACCGGCGTGAATGTCAATGGTCTCGCCCAGAAATTTCGTGCTCATGACCGAGCATTCAATATGCCAGCCAGGACGGCCCTCGCCCCAGGGGCTTGGCCAGCTTGGTTCCCCTGGCTTTTTTGCTTTCCAGAGGGCAAAGTCAGCTGGATGTCTTTTCTGCTCATTGACTTCAATGCGCGCACCAGCCTCAAGGTCATCCAGGCTCTGTCCGGAGAGCTTTCCATACGTCTCAAAGGTTGAGGTGTCATAATAGACATCTCCGCCTGAAACATAAGCATTGCCTTTTTCGATCAACTTTTCGATATAAGCGATAATATCAGGCATTGTATCCGTTACTTTGGGATGATGCGTCGCCCGTCTTATGCCAAGGGCATCCGCATCCTTGAAGTACTCTTCAATATACTTTTCGCTGATTTCAAGGCTATCCAGGCCCTCTTCCTGAGCACGTCTGATGATCTTATCATCAACGTCAGTAAAATTCTGGACATAATTGACATCATAGCCCCTGTATTCCATATAACGTCTGAAAGTGTCAAAAATCAGGAACGGCCTGGCATTCCCAATGTGGAAATAATTATAAACGGTCGGTCCGCAGACGTACATGCGGATTTTCCCTTCTTCTATAGGAACGAATTCTTCTTTTTTGCGGGTAAGGCTGTTGTAAAGCTTCATCTCGTCTTCACCCCTCTTTAAGAAAGTCTTGCAATTGCGTCTTCTACTCTTGAGATAATTCTCTTTTTACCGAGGATTGTCATGAGATCCACCATTTCAGGGCCGTGCAGCTGACCGGAAATAGCCGCGCGAATAGGCATAAACAAAGCCTTGCCTTTGATGCCGGTCGCCGCCTGCACTTCCTTGAATACTTGTTTGGAGAATGCGGCATCCACTTGGTCCGCTGCTTCTACCATGTCCTTGAAGACGCCAAGCATTTCGACAACATGCGGCTGTTTCATCATTTCGAGGGTTTCGCCATCTTCAGGCTCAACTGTTTTGGCTCTAAACAGCGGCACGAGATCTGTGCACTGTGCCAGATAATCCATGGAATCCTTTGAAATGCGGACAATTTCAGTCGCGAAACTGCGGCCGTGCTCGCAGCCCGGATCCACATAACCTTTTTCAATAAAATATGGCATACATTGGTCCACCAGCATTTCCAGCGGCATTTCCTTGATATAGAGGCTGTTCATCCAGTTCAGCTTTTGAACGTCGAAAACTGCGCCCGACTTGGAAACGCGCTCAAGTGAAAACTTTTCAACCATTTCGTCCATGGACATTTTCTCTTCGTTGCCTTCAGGGCTCCACCCAAGAAGTGCTATATAGTTGACCAGCGCTTCCGGGAGGTATCCTTTTTTCTGGAAGTCTTCAACGGCTACGTCACCTTGTCGCTTGCTCAGCTTTTTCTTGTCAGGATTCAGGATATTTGGAAGGTGGACATGCTCCGGTGCCTTCCAGCCGAATGCATGATAGAGATAGATGTGCTTAGGGGTCGATGGCAGCCATTCCTCGCCACGGATGACATGAGTGATTCCCATGGCGTGGTCGTCAATGACGACGGCCATGTGGTAGGTTGGATAACCATCGGCCTTCATAAGCACCTGGTCATCCATATCATTTGTATTGACAGTGACCTTGCCTCTTACAATATCTTCAAAGGAAATGTCAACGTCCGTTGGCAGCTTCATGCGGATCACGTGAGACTCGCCTTTTTCAATTCTCTGACGGGCTTCCTCCAGAGGAATTGAACGGCAGAGGCCGTCATAACGGGTAATTTTGCCTTCAATTTTCTGCGTCTCCCTGAGATCGTCAAGGCGCTCCTTGCTGCAGAAGCAAGGATAGGCGTGGCCTGAATCAAGAAGCTCCTCCGCAAATTGCTTGTAGAGCGGAAGGCGCTCAGATTGAACATACGGCCCGTACTCCCCGCGCTGAACAACGTTGTCCCCTTCCTGGAAAGGCCCTTCGTCATGATGGATGCCTGCCCAGTCCATGGCATTCAGCATGCCTTCAACAGCGCCTTCAACGAGACGTGTCTGATCCGTATCCTCAATTCTAAGGATGTACTTGCCACCACTCTTTTTCGCGAACAAAAAATTATAAAGCGCAGTCCTGAGACTGCCAATATGGACAAAGCCGGTCGGGCTTGGCGCAAAGCGCACTCTTACCGTCATGGATATCCCTCCTGTTTTTTCTGATTTCGATTCCTTAATCATAACATATTAACTGCTGAATTCACAAGACGCTTAGAGGTTTGCCTCCTGCGACAAATACCTTCAAGAGGGTCTGATACAAAGCACTGTACCAGACCCTCCCATGATATAACCTTTACATTCCGTTTAACTTCGTCAGGCCTTCCTTGAAGCCTTTTCCGACTTTCGAAAAAGCACGCTGCAACCAACCTTTACTTTTCGTCCTCAGGGCGCATCTTCGCGCCTTCCATAACCAGACCCATCTTTTCCATGATTCTGTCATAGCTGTCTGGTCCATGGGGCACTGTACATGCGCTGCAGTCCTTTACGCCATTTTCAAGATATCTGAAGTTACCCCCGCACTGATCCTTTAGAAGGTAAAGAGGACAAAAACAAAACAGGCAATTATAGGTCTCTTCAGGAACGCCTTGGTGGCAGGGAAAGAATTCACAGCTGCGATGGGTTACGCGCCGAAAGTTCTGCGTCTCGAGGCTGCCGTTTGGGCTTTTTTTTCCGCCACCCATACTAATACGCTTTCGCGACGTAGACCATATGCTTAGCTGGCTTTCCACAGAAATGGCAAACCTGGCCAAGGTCCTCCTGCTCAAATGGCATGCAGCGGATCGTCGCTGCTGTGTCCGCCTTGATTTTGTCTTCGCATTCACGCTCGCCGCACCACATCCCCTTGGCAAAGCCTGCAGTTGTCGCCATACGCTCTTTAAAGACCTCATAATCATCTACGACAAAAGTCATTTGATCGCGATGTGCTTTCGCTTTTTCAAACATGGCATTGTGGATGCTATCTAACATATCCACAACGTTATCCGCGAAGCCCTCCAGTGAAATTGGCGCTTTCTCAAGCGTGTCACGGCGGGCAGCCATGGCTTGATTGTTCTGGATGTCTCTTGGTCCAATCTCAATGCGAAGCGGCACGCCTTTCATTTCATACTCGTTGAATTTCCAGCCTGGCGTGTAATTCGTGTCGTCATTCAGTTCGACGCGCAGACCGCGCTCGACGAGGGCTGCTTTAAGCTCGTAGGCTTTGTCCAGGACCCCTGGCTTGTTTTGGGCGATTGGAATAATAACCACCTGTGTTGGTGCGACGCGCGGCGGCATAACCAGACCGCGGTTGTCGCCATGCACCATGATTAATCCGCCAATGAGCCGCGTTGAAACGCCCCAGGAGGTATGGAACGGAAATTCAAGCTCGCCGCCCCTGCCAAGGAACGTGATGTCGAACGCCTTTGTAAAGTGCTGTCCCAGGTTGTGGGAGGTTCCGGATTGGAGTGCTTTTCCGTCGTGCATCAAGGCTTCTATGGTGTACGTCGCATAGGCGCCAGCAAATTTTTCCTTTTCACTTTTGCGTCCTGTAACCATAGGAATCGCCAATAGCTCCTCCGCCATTTCGCGATAAATATTCAGCATCTGAATGGTTTCATCCTGAGCTTCTTCATAAGTCTCGTGGAGGGTATGACCTTCCTGCCAGAGGAATTCTGAGGTTCTCAAGAACGGGCGGGTAGACTTTTCCCAACGAACGACAGAGCACCACTGATTGTAAAGATAAGGGAGCTCCCGGTAGGACTGCAGCCATTTCGAATACATAGAGCAGATAATGGTCTCTGAAGTTGGCCGCACACAGAGACGCTCGGCAAGCTCTTCCTGGCCGCCATGAGTAACCCAGGCAACTTCCGGCGCGAAGCCATCCACGTGCTCCTTCTCTTTGTTGAGAAGGCTCTCAGGAATCAGGAGCGGGAAATACATATTCTTGTGGCCCGTCTCCTTAAAGCGTCTGTCAAGGAAGGCCTGAATGTTCTCCCAAATTTGGTATCCATATGGGCGGATGACCATAAAGCCTTTAACGGGTGAATAGTCCACCAGCTCTGTTTTCAGAATGACATCTGTGTACCACTGTGCGAAGTCGTCTTCCATGCGCGTTATTTCTTTTACAAATTCCATTTCTTTCTTTGCCATACGCCTTGATCCTCCTACTTGATCCTTTAAATTAGAATCCCTTTTCCTCCAAAATAAAAAAGCCGCCTCTTAAGATAGAGGCGGAATCCGCGGTACCACTCTAATTAGCACAGGCTGCCAAAGCGCTTTGCCGGGCATGGTGTGCTCACTTATTTCCGGCTGTAACGCGCCAGACGCGTGCATTTAAGCAAGGCTCCAAGACAGGTTCAAAGGGCCTCGCCGGAGTCTTCTCACCAAACAGACTCTCTCTGGGCAGCGCAGCTTTCTTTTACTGGTTCTCTTCAAGGCCATAATATTTGATTTTCAAGTTACACTATATAATAGAAAAAACGTCACTGTCAATATTTTAAGATGATTTTTCCAAAAGGCAGACCGCAGTCACAGAGATCCCTTCCTCGCGGCCTTCAAAGCCAAGGCGCTCTGTCGTCGTCGCCTTCAGGTTCAGGTCAGATTCTTCAAGACCCAGCAGCGGTCCAAGCTTGGCCTTCATGTCCGTCATGTGGGGCAACAGTTTGGGCCGCTGGGCAGCAATGACCGCGTCTACATTGCCCACCTCATAGCCCAGACTTCGAATCAACGTCATCACGTGTTCGAGCAGTACCAGGCTGGAAATCCCTCGATACGCGGGATCAGTATCCGGAAAATGACGGCCTATGTCCCCAAGTCCGGCCGCCCCTAAAAGCGCGTCCATAATGGCATGTGTCAATACGTCCGCGTCTGAATGCCCCAGCAGCCCGAGCTCATGAGGGATGTCGACCCCGCCCAGAATCAATTTTCGCCCTGACACCAGCTGATGAACGTCATAGCCTATGCCTACTTTTATTTTCACAGCGATCCCTCCCGCTTCGAATCCTCCTGTCCATCCGCCTTTTTAGAAAGGGCTTTCAGGATTGACTCCGCCATAATCATGTCTTCAGGTGTCGTGATCTTTAAATTGAAATAACTGCCCTTAACGAGATATACCTTATGCCCGAGACGTTCGATCAGCGCACTGTCGTCGGTGGCACTCCAGCCGTTTTGAACTGCTGCTGTATGAGCTTCCATTAGCCAGTCCCGCCTGAAGACTTGTGGGGTTTGGACCTGAAACAATCGGCTTCTGTCCGGGGTCGATTCAACAATGCCATCTGCCCCCGCGACTTTTATAGTGTCCTTTGCCGCAACCGCAGCCACGGCCGCACCCACATCCACTGCCTTTTCCACGCAGCGCAGAATGGTGTCGAGGGACACAAACGGCCGGGCACCGTCATGAATCAGGACAAACCGCGCCGTTTCAGAGATCTGTGCCAGCCCGTTCCGGATCGAGGACATCCGGTCAGTGCCGCCTTCAACACAGCGAAGTGGAATCTGCCCCTCGTTTCGGACCTCCATTATAAGCTCTTGGTAAATTGACAGTTCACCAGGGGGGACCACAACAATACACTCCGTGATCACACCAGAGGCACAAAGTCGCTCAACGGCATGCGCGAGCACAGCCTTACCGCCGAGGGCCATGCGCTGCTTACTGACACCCGCGCCCATTCGCGTCCCCATACCCGCCGCCGCAACTATGGCCGATGCCTGAGCAATTCCCATATCCATTCGCTTTTCCCCCTCCTTTATATTTTTCATCTGAAATTTACCTTCTGTAATTTGCTTTCTAAGAAAAAGACGGCCAAGCAGCTTGACCGTCTTTGATGACTCATAGTGACTTTACAGAGGTTTGGCGAAGATCATGCGCCCGGCAGCTGTCTGCAGCACGCTGGTGACGAGGACTTCAAGCGTCTCATTCATGTGGCGCTTTCCGCCCTCAACGACAATCATGGTCCCGTCGTCCAGATAGGCAATGCCTTGATTGGACTCCTTGCCCTCCTTGATCACATGCACGACCATTTCTTCGCCCGGCAGGACAACCGGCTTGATAGCGTTTGCCAGCTCATTGATATTGAGCACCCTGACATCCTGCAGTTCTGCCACCTTATTGAGATTATAGTCGTTGGTGACGACAAACCCGTTCATGACCTTTGCAAGCTTAAGCAGTTTGATGTCCACTTCACTGACATCCTCAAAATTGGTCGACACAATTTTAACTTCCACGTTGATCTCTTTTTGAATGACTTTCAGGATGTCAAGACCTCGTCTGCCTCTATTGCGTTTTAAGCTGTCTGAAGAATCCGCTATATGCCGGAGCTCCTCCAAAACGAATTCGGGTATGATGATTGGACCCTCGACAAAGCCAGTCTTGCAGATATCCGCAATCCGCCCGTCAATTATGACGCTGGTATCTAAAATTTTGGGTTTGGCGCCACCCTGCTCCTTTGAGCCCTGGCCCTTTGACCCACTGCGTCTGAACATATCCGGCAGCCTCGACAAGTCCGCCATGTTTTTTGTCGCAAGTCTGGCGCCAAGGTACCCCAGAAATATGTACGCCAAAATTGACAGCGCGCCGCTGACAAAAGGGATTTGGATGTTGTTGATGGCCCCGTTGATCAGATAGGCAATCATGAGACCCAGAATAAGCCCTACTGATCCAAAGAGCATTGTGTTGGCAGGAATTTTCTCCAGCTCTTTTTCCGTGTGCTTCGCTACGCCCATGAATCTGCGGATTAAATATGGCGATAAAATATAAAGGATAAAACCGATTATAAGTGCGACAACCGTCGAAAAGATGATAGTAAAAGCTACATCTTCCGGATTGTAATTAAAAGCAGTCCGCAGCCATTCAAAACCTAGCATCATGACACCCAGGGCATATCCGCCGGACACGCCAAGCAGCGTCAAAACAGCACGTATTATTTTCTTTAACATTTTCCCCCTCCTTTCATTAATTTATTTTGCGGCAGAAATCCATATCTGCCGCTATTTTATACTAACATATACTTTCTAAAGTACACTATTTGTTTTTAAGTTTGTAACAATATTTTAACATATTTTAACAAAATAGTTCCATACTCTTGTAAACGTGGAAAAGCGCCCCCTGTAAAGGCGACGCCAAAGCATTATATTGGGTTAATGTACCGAGGTTTCGATCATTTTCTCAATCGCTTTTTCATCTTGCTCCAAAACCAGCACGATTTCGCTGATGAGAATCTGCTTAGTATTGTTCAGCATTTTTCGCTCTCCAGTAGACAGTCCCTTTTCGCGTTCCATATGAATCAGGTCCCTGACCACCATGGCCACCTCAAAAATGTCCCCAGTCTTGACCTTCTCCATATTATTCCTGTAGCGCCTGTTCCAGTTTTGCTGCAGTTCAATGCCCTCTTCACTCAAAATACTGAAAACCTCTTCAATAACATCATCCTGAATGATTTCCCGGAGGCCGATGGTTTCGACATTATCAACCGGCAGCATGACCTTCATATTTTTAAGCGGCAATCTCAGGATAAAATACTTGCGTTTTTCACCCAAGATCTCTTTTTCTTCTACGCCCTCGATAATCCCGGCGCCATGCATAGGATAAACGACCTTGTCGCCAATTCTGAACATTCTTCCACCTCCCGGATCTTTGACCCTGATATAATTATACAACATAATCCGAGATGCAGTCAATCGAAATAATTATTCTATCATAGCAGCAAAGCTAATGTCAATTACAGGATTTTAATATTTGTCATTGTTTGTTGATTAGTTTTACTATATGAGTTTCATGTGCTAAAATTGAATCAAACTTGAAAACTGGTCCAGAAAATTGAGGTGACATAATGAGTGACATTATTTATGATCAATTCCAGAATACCGTCCAGGACGTCCTGATCCGACACAACAGCCTGCTCGACATCATCACTAAACTTGATGAAACGAATGCCCGTGTCAATCGAGCCGCGGTCAAAACCATTACTTCCTGCGGCTGTCTCAAGCTGCACGCAGAAAAACAAGACCTCCCAGAGGACGCAGCTTATCTCGACATCCGAAACTACGCCGGCACAGAGCTCTCCGGCGAAATTTGCCCCGTTTGTCGTGACAAGATCGACAAAGAAATAGGCTCACATTTGTTTTATCTGGCAGCCCTTTGCAACCATTTGAACATCAGCCTCTATGATTCTTTTCTGAACGAGTACAACCGCATTAAGACCCTGGGGCCATACAGCCTCTATTAGATTCGCTGATTGAGCCCGCAATTTGATCTTCTGCTGAAAACTACATCTGGCAACAAAGGAAGCTGACATCTGCTGGCCTATGGCCTGGACATCAGCTTCCTTTTTCTTTGATCCGCCCTCATGGCTTCTCAGGATTATCTCAGAGTCGCGTCCAGCGCTTCCT
Organism: Acidaminobacter hydrogenoformans DSM 2784; assembly: GCF_900103005.1. Classification (GTDB taxonomy): domain Bacteria; phylum Bacillota; class Clostridia; order Peptostreptococcales; family Acidaminobacteraceae; genus Acidaminobacter; species Acidaminobacter hydrogenoformans. The sequence continues at coordinate 13,868 of NZ_FMWL01000028.1, forward strand.
CAACAGTTCTAACCCCAATAATTTCAATGCCAGGCGCTTGTTTATCAAGACCTGTGAGATTTCCGGCAGGAATGACAAAAGTCTTGAACCCAAGCTTCCGGCCTTCCGAAATCCGGCTCTGAACATGGGCAACGTTGCGCACCTCACCCGTGAGCCCAACCTCGCCAAAAAACATCATCTCAGGATTGATCACGGCATTCTTGAAACTTGACGCGATCGCGACAATAATTCCAAGGTCCGCTGCGGGCTCGTCAATTCGTATACCGCCCACCACGTTGATATAGCTGTCCTGGTCTTGGAGCTGCATTCCAATTTTTTTCTCAAGAACCGCAATAAGCATAATCACTTTGTTGTAATCTACACCTATTGCTGTCCTCCGCGGCGCTGAAAATCCGGATTGACAGACAAGAGCTTGGATTTCTACAAGCATAGGCCGGGTACCTTCCATGGTTCCGACTATGACCGATCCAGAGGACTCCTCCCGTTTTTCAGAAATGAAAAGCCTTGATGGATTTGAAACACCAACAAGTCCTTCATTTGTCATTTCAAAGACCCCAATCTCGTTCGTCGAACCAAAACGGTTTTTTACTGAGCGCAGGAGCCTATAGGTATTATAGCGCTCCCCTTCGAAGTATAGAACCGTATCAACCATATGCTCCAGGACTTTGGGCCCCGCAATAGCCCCGGATTTGGTTACGTGACCGACAATGAAGGTCGACAACCCTTCCCGCTTTGCCGTCTTCATCAGCGACGCAGTGCATTCCCTGACCTGCGAAACACTGCCCGGTGCCGATTGTATATCTGCCCTGAACATAGTCTGTATGGAATCTATGATCAGCACCTCCGGATGGAGCGCTTCCACCGTGCTGAGGATGACCTCCAGATCATTCTCTGAGATGATATACAACGACTCTGACCGGACGTCAATTCGGTCAGCCCTGAGCTTCGTCTGCTTGACACTTTCTTCTCCGGAAACGTACAGCACACTTTTCCTTGAAACTGATATTTTATCCGCCATTTGAATCAACATAGTGGACTTGCCTATGCCAGGATCTCCGCCAACTAAAACCAATGAACCCCGGACGACACCGCCGCCCAAAACGCTGTCCAGTTCGCTGATTCCGGTGCTGTAGCGGTCCTCTCGATCTACAGAAACATCTATCAGCCTGATGGGCTTCGCGGAGTCAGAGATACGGCCTTGCGAAGCGGCTTTTGGCGTCTCTGCCCTGATGTGTTCCTCCACATAGCTGTTCCATGCGCCGCACTCCCCGCAGCGCCCCACCCATTTTGGAGACTGCGCACCACAGTTTTGACAGACATGGATTGTTTTATTTTTTGACATGGGAACCTCCTTGTGGCAAGTGTGACACTTTGACGCTCGTCTTATTATATATTGGCAGCAGGTTTCAGTGCCAGAAAAAATATCATCCTGAGGCGCCACCAAACTTGAATTCAAGTCGAAAACAAAGCGGAGCCAGCTGAGGGCTCCGCTTTATCACAGTCTTCATTTCATATACTTTCTCATTCTCTATCTGTGCTTAGTGATTATTTCTTTCTTTGGCTTCCTCAACGATCTTGATCGCGAGCTGCATAGGCATTTCCTCATAACGGTTGAACTCCATGCTGAAGTAACCACGGGCCTGAGTCATTGAGCGGAGGTCCGTTGCATACTTAAACATTTCTGCTTCAGGCGCCTCAGCATAGACTTTCTGATAACCCATCTCATCCGGCTCCATACCGAGGATACGGCCGCGACGCTTGTTCATATCACCCATGATGTCGCCCATATATTCATCCGGAACAAAAATGGTCACCCGCATGATTGGCTCAAGGAGTATTGGCTGAGCAGATTCCATACCTTTCTTGAAAGCTATGTGCGCTGCCATTTTAAAGGCCATCTCGTTGGAGTCAACCGGGTGGTATGAACCATCAATAAGCGTTGCCTTCACGTTGACCACCGGATAACCGGCAAGGATGCCCTTTTCCATAGCTTCGCGAAGTCCTTTTTCTACAGCAGGCACGTACTGTTTTGGCACGGAACCGCCAAAAATTTTCTCTTCAAAGATAAATGGCTCAGTGGAATGCTCAAATTTGATATGAACGTCGCCGAACTGGCCAGCGCCTCCGGTCTGCTTCTTGTGTCGACCTTGAACTGTGACATTGCCCTTTATAGTTTCACGGTAAGGGATCTTTTGGTCAATCATGTTGACGTCAACACCAAAGGTGTTTTTAAGCTTGTTTACAATAATCCCCAACTGCATGTTGCCCTGGCCGCCAATCAAGAGCTGCTTTGTCTCATTATTGCGGCTTACAATAAAGGACGGATCCTCTTCCGAGAGGCGCTGCAGAGACGCGCTGATCTTCTCTTCGTCTCCCTGACTCTTTGGCTCAACGGCCATAAAGAGGCACGGCTTTGGAAGGTTGATTCCATCATAACGAATGGGCTGACTCTTGTCACAAAGCGTATCTCCAGTTTCTGTCAGAGAAAGTTTTGCTGTCGCACCAATATCCCCGGAGTTGATGTGGTCGACTTCAAGCTGGTTTTTGCCTCTTAAAAGGAATACTGGACCAATCTTCTCCGTCTCATCCTTGTTGGCATTGAGCAATTCTTGGTCCCGCTTGACCTTTCCGGAGTATACCTTGAACAGGGAGATCTTGCCCACAAAAGGGTCAACAATTGTCTTGAACACAAATGCCGACACCGGTTCCTCGTCATCCACCTTACGAAGAATCTCTTCTCCAGTGGCAGGATGGGCGCCCACTGTCGCGCCGCCATTCATGTCTGCAGGCGTCGGTAAATAGTCATAGATCATATTCAGTAAGGTATGGACGCCAATTATATTATCAGCGGACCCAATCAAGACTGGAACGATCTCGTTGCTGATGACGCCCTTTCTGAGGCCGGCGTGAATTTCCTCTGTCGTAAACTCCTCACCGCTGAAATACTTCTCCATAAGCTCTTCGTCACTTTCAGCGACAGATTCAATCAGCATGTCGCGGAAAGGTTTGATGCGGGGCTCCATTTCATTAGGCACTGGGACATCCACACATTCTTTGCCATTATACTCTCTGCCTATGAGATCCACGACATTGACAAAACCTTTGAACTTGGCGTCCTCACCAAGCGGAATACAGAATGGCGCGACTTTTTTCCCGAATTTATCCTTAAGATCACGAATCAGCTTAACGTAATCTATGTTTTCCTTGTCCATTTTATTGATGAAAATAATTTTGGGCATATTCCTTTTTTCAGTGAAGGTCCATGCTTTTTCAGTTCCAACTTCAATGCCGGAGCTCGCGTCGAGGACTATAACCGCGCCGCCTACAACACGCAATGCGCTGAACTGGTCACCTACAAAATCAAAGTATCCCGGCGTATCGAGGAGATTGTACTTTGACTCGTTCCATTCAACTGGAATGACACTCGTGCCAATTGAAAACTGACGAGAGATTTCTTCTTTGTCAAAATCTGAAACAGTATTGCCATCTGTGACTTTTCCCATGCGCTTGGTGACGCCAAGAGAAAACAGAATCGCCTCAGTCAGCGTTGTCTTGCCGCAGCCACCGTGGCCGAGCAACGCAACATTGCGAATTCTGTCAACACTGTAATTCTTCATAGGATTCTCCCCGCTTTCTGATGTGTTAGATTTTGTGCCTTAGTGTAACATTCTACATGACTTTCAAAATTCCTTTTTCATTTTCATAATATTGCAAGAAATTTAAAAACTCAATATGAATCATGTATACCCACCTAATGAGTACCTATTAACATTCTTTTCAATGATATAATGAAAAAAATAAGATCAACGGAGGCCTCCTATGAGACGTTTTGATGAACGCGATATACCGTTTGCCCGCTTTGCCTATGAACCTGATTCAAGCGCCTATGAGGATTACTACACAAGACATCCTGAGCGGCTGGAGCGGGACCTTCATATACGCTCACTCCCACAGCTCTGCTCTGAAGGCACCATGACCTGGAATCCTTTGATGAGCCCGGCAGCAGACGCGATCTTCAAGTTCCTGGGCGACATCAACACCTTGTCTGAACAGCCTGTCCTAAAAGAAGTACCCCTTGAGGCTGCGCCGGAGCTTCTGACGAGAAAAATCAAAGCCCTCGCCAAGCATCTCGGCGTTCAGGATGTTGGCATTGCCCGCTTGAAAGATGAGCATCTGTATACCCACAGAGGCCGTAAACCGGAGCACTATGGAGAGCCTGTCCATTTAGACCACGGATTTGCCATTGCCTTTACTATAGAAATGGATGAAGACATGATTGACCGTTCCCCTCAGCTTGAGGAGATCATAGAAACCAGCACGGGCTATCTCAAGGCAGGCATTGGCGGCATGATTCTCTCCTATTGGCTGAGAGAACTCGGCTACGAGGCCCGCAACCACATGGACGGCAATTATCTTTTGATTGCACCACTTGTTGCCCAAGAAGCGGGCCTCGGGGAGATTGGGAGAATGGGACTTCTGACCACTCGAAAAAGCGGCCCCCGTGTCAGGCTTGGAATCGTTACCACAAACGCGGTGCTTATTCCTGACGTGCGGGATCCTTTTGGTCTTATGGACTTCTGCGAAATCTGCGGCAAGTGTCAGAAGACCTGTCCCGGAAAGGCAATTCCTGATGAGAAAAATGCTTTTCATGATGGCATCCCATATTGGAAGATAGACCACGAAAACTGCTACGAGCGCTGGCGGAGTCTTGGCACCGACTGCGGCATCTGCCTTTCCACTTGTCCTTTCAGTCACAAGATCACTTTCCCAGAAAGCGGCACCTTCGAAGGCTTGCCCGAGGCCATTCAACAAGCCTTGGCTGAATCAGAAGAAAAATACGGCATGCGCCGTTACATCCGCGAACCCCTCGACCTAATGAAATGAAAAGGGATAGAGCGAAGGCGTGAGATTGAGCTCGTCGAATCATCGACAAACTTGATCTCTTGCCTTCGCTCAATTTTATTTCACACAAAAATTCAGCTTTTCCTCAGTCTTTCCACTCATAAAGAGCATCCCAAACGCGCCTGGTGAAAACAAGCTTACTGCGCATCTACAAGGGCCTGCAGTCCTGATTTCACCTCGTCAAAGCTCAATGCCTCTTCAGTGCAGTAAGTCTTAATCACCGTCAGCGGATTAGGCATTTCAGCCCCAAGGACAGCCTCAATTTCAGTCTCGCTGACGCCTGTATCCAGAACATCCCTGAAGGTCGTCTGCCCCTTGATCAGAAGGGTCTCGGTTACCTCGCTGACAGCACTTTCCTCTGTGCTCTCTTCAGCGCTCTCGACGTTGCTTCCATCAGGCTCCGTGCCTGTTAACGACACATCAGGAATTTCCACCGCAATTGCCTGAAGCGCCTCAGCCGCCTCACCTTCCACCTTGCCTTCCTCAATGAGAAGTTCCACTGCAGGCAGAGGTAAATACACGACCTCCGTGAGCTCATAAGGCAGCCCGGTGTAAAGTGATACGAAATACTTTACCGAGCCCGTTCCCACTTCAGTTCCATCCTCAGCCAAGACTTCATAAATAGTTTCAAGAGACTTCAGCTGAAAGTCCTCCGCCTCCGCGGCGTCCACACCAAAGGCTTTGGCCAGCACCTCCACTTCAATGCCAAAGGCTGCTTCCAATTCCCCAAAAGTGTAAGACCCCCGAATATCCGCCGGATCTGCTGCCCCCGCAAATTCACCGCTTTCTATCAGCGCCGGCGTCTTCGTACTTTCTGTCGTCCAGTACCCCAGCGCATTCGCGATCCACACAGAGCCAAATACGACCACCAATGCCATGGCCCCAAGCATCCAAGCCTTCATCCTCATTTGACGTCACCGCCTTTGACCTTAAGCTCAACGGTTGAAGGCACAGGACAGCTGTATTCTGATGTGCATTCCAGACACGAAATACACTGGTGGTCTTTGACGACCTCCATCCCAGAGACCTTAATCCCCATAGGACACGCCCTGTCGCAAGCCCCACAGTCAATACAGGTAGACGCCGTTCTTCGGATCTTAAAAATCCTGAACTTGTTTGAAAGCCCCAAAACCGCACCATAAGGACAAGCGTATTTGCACCACGGCCGCTCCGTCACCAGCGACAGCAGCGTCGTCGCCCCCAGTACCGCCAGCGCCGCAGGCGCGAGCTCCTCTGACCACAGATTGAAAAGCGCGTAATAAGGATCCACATCCTGGAAAATAAGCTTTCCTGTTACCGCCGTCTGATAGACGACCCAAACCAGTACCACATAGCGAAAATAGCGCAGAACACTGTCCGCTTCCGCAGGTATGTATGTGTTAAACCGCTTCCCGGTCAGCTTTCTGCCAAGTCTGCTCATCCACTCCTGAAATGTCCCAAGAGGGCAAATCCACCCACAGAGCACCGGCCCCGCCAGAACAGCAAGCAGAAACGCTGCCGCCATCAACACAAAAGCAGACTCGTGAATCTTCTGAACGAACGTCCCCACCGAAAAGAATTGATAAAGTGACACGACGCCCCCAAATGGACAGATCGCGTGAAGCGATGCCTGCGGCCAGAACGAAATCCCCTGGCCACTTTCCTCCAGCAGATGATTGAGACTTGTGATCAAGACAAAAATAAAAAAGAATCCCTGGACCCACGGCCGAATCTTCGAAGACCTTTTTCGCCCCATTGGTTTTACACGTTCAGCAGACATAGTCACGCCCCCTCCAAGATGTCAATGCAAAGTTCGGAAAAGCACTTCGCCGTTAGACTTACTTCGACTTTACGCCACAAATGTAAAGAAAAGATGAACACTGTCTGCGTTTCACTAACTTTCTTTAAAATATTGAACGCGTGCTGCAGAGACCATCGGCAAAAACCTCTCAAAAGATTTTTTGCCGATGGTGCCCAGATCCTCAAACCGACAAAATACCAGCCTCGACCCTAAACAAAAAAATCCCCCGACAACCGCAGGTCAGGGGAAAAGGGTTTATATAAAGAGAGGTGTTAGCGAACCGGACATGCGCCTGTGTCACAGCCATCCGTGCCAATGTCAAAGACAGTCTCCTGCTTTTCATATTTGGCGATCAAAGACGGCCTGAACGGCTGCATAGCTGCCACGCGTCGGTCAAATTCCTCCTCCTCGATTGCCTCATACGGCAGGAGCTCGTAGAAGTTATCCTCAAGAGAAAGGAACGACAACGCCATAACGTCATCCCAATTGTTCCAGACCCATTCCTCTACCGCTTCCCATTCATGGTTGCGGACGTGAATTGTGATGGAACAGTTGTGGTCGACATAGTTTTCCATGAAGAGTTTATAAATCTCCAGCTGTTCGAGGGCGGAAACCTCGTATTTTGTTTTGCCGATGGGCGCCTTGACCGGAAACTCAATGACCTTCGTCGAGCAGGTCTCAAGATCCTGACCGACTTCCGGGAACACCGGATAATTGAGTTCCTCGCAGACCTTAACAAGCGGATCATCCGCACTGATCCGTACACGACGGATATAGTACGGCGAATGCGAAAAATGCACGCCGCTGGAAACCGTAGGCAACTGGCTGAGTGTGCCTTCCGGCTTGATAGTCGTCACAAGGATAGGTACTCTACCACCCAGCTCAACCGCATAGACCTCAACTTCCTTCTTGGCCACAGAACGGAGTTTTCGAAGCAAATCCGCCTGCTGCTCAACGGTCATCTGCGTCGCATTGACCATATCCTGCCAGCCTGTAAGGGAGCATCCTACGAGCTTGTCGCGCTGCTGTACCGCGTCCCAGGTCGGAATCTCAAGCTCAACGCAGGTCATCCTGTAGCCTGCCTTCGCAGACAAGCGCTGCGCCTTGAACAGTCCGTTGTAGTCCAGTGTGCCGTCCGGTCTGACAAACGCGAACACGTTGACCGTGGTCAGATTACACAAGCCCTTGTTGTCCAGGAGGATTTCGCCGCATGGGTTGACACCGTTGAAGTTCGGTCTGCGCTTGGCACCCGCTTCCGCGTTGACCCAACCCGGCTCTCCGGAATAGCGCATGCGGTCGATCTGCCACCTCAAACGCTCCCGGCTTGGTTTACGCATATAGTAAATGGAGTTATTGCTCATCTGTCTGTGGATGATTTCACGGTCTACGACCCATTGCCCATCAATCTGTTTATATAGATTGGACTTAGCGTCGATGCATTCTTCATCATCCTGATCGATCAACAGGATTTCCGCCGTTCTTCTGACACCTCCAACGACGACGTTCTCACCAATAATATTGGCTATATCAAGGCAATCAATTGGTTTAAGCTTGACGCGCTTTCGCTCATCCAGCGCCCCATCACGAAGACCCGCTTTCTTGATGGCCTTGTTGATTTTTTCGAACATATTTTTCAAGCTGATATGGCCGCTGGCCGTACCGCCAAAGCTCTTGAGCTTTTCGCCCTTTGGCCTGACGTGATCGTAATCAATAATAATGGTCTTGATATTTCTATACTCATTGCTGTAAAGAATCTTGAAGAAGTAATCAATAGACTGGACCCAGCCTTCCTTGCTGTCGCCCACTGTAATCTTGACCGTGTGATTATAAAAATACTCAAGACTTGTTGAATCTTCACGCTCTGATATAGAGATGGCGCTATAGTCTTTATGAATGACCTCAAAGTCCGTTCTGACCTTTGGAAGCTGCGCTATATCTTCCTTGAGAATTCGAACACCAACGCCGGAACCAATCATAAGCAGATAGAAAACGTCCCTGAAGGCTTCAAAGCTGTCTATAATCTGGAAGGAGCAGTTGAAATTCGCCATAGGGTAATTTTTTGCGACACTGGTATTTCCAACCCAGAACGTTCTGCCGGAAAGGAACTGGCGAAGATGGAAAACATTGTCGAAAAGCTCTTCCGCTTCTGCCCGAGTCGTAGGTACAAGGCTGCAGTTATATTCAACCGAGCGCCTTACGGTTTCCCACCAGTACTCCCGCCGCTTTTCCTCCGGGAGCCACCTGGAATAGGTTCGGTAATAGACGAAGCTGCCCAGTTGATTCATTGGGCTGTCAAGGTGCTTGTACCGGCTTATGAATTCATCTGAAAGAAGCCGACTGTCCGCTTTTCGAAGATCTCTGGTCTTGCTCTGCTCATTTCTATATATGATATATTGCTTCGCAACGTCCTTTCTTGGACTATCCATCAAATACGTTTCTACAAGGTCCTGGATCTCTTCGACTTCCATAGGCAGACCACTTTTCGCAGCGGCATCTTCTATGCGCTTTGAGATTTCAAAGCTTAGTTCAGAGTCAACGCCAAGCTCAGTCTCTTTCATTGCCAGCTCAATAGCCCTCTGAATCTTTTCCGGCTTGAACTCAACCACCGCTTTATTCCGCTTCATTACCTTTGTCACGTACCGTTCCCCCCAAGCTACAGTGTTATGTAGCAATCTATATGTTGTATATTAATTTCTTTATTTCTTTATATGAACACTATATATTGTAACATCGCTGCATAGCGAACGCAATAATCATTTACTTCAGCATCGCCATTATTTCTCTTGCTGTATCTTCAATATAAAGACCTGCCCTATATTCTTTCATCATCACAATGCGCTTTAACTGATCATCACTTTGTTCCAGCGCCCTAATGCGCATAGGCCTCTCTACAAAAACCCCCAAAGCTTCACCGTGGTCGTCCAAAGGGACAATGGTCGGTATTTTTGCCTTCACACCATCCCCGAGTCCTTTTATGACGGCTTCATTGCCGTCCCTTGGCTGCACTCTGACTTCCAGAACCTTAATCTTCTTCATCATGCCAGCAAGGGCAACCGCGTTGAGGAGACAGTCCGGACACCACATTTCTCCAAAATAGAGAATGCGCACAGGTGTCTCAGGTGTTTCAATCCAGGAAAAGTCGGTTTTCTCCAACAGCTCCAGAATGGTTTTTCGTTGATCTGCATCAGCGTTTTGAAGAAATTTATCAAAAGAAAGTCCATGCTCGAACAAATTTTCTAACGAACTGTCAAAATCATGAGAATGTGTCACACGTCTCCCTCCCACTACATATTGTGTTTACCAGTTAATCATATCACTATATGCTGTGATCTTCAAGAGTTGCCCCCTTGGATTTATTATGAATTTTGACGCATTCATTTCCATTTATCTCATACTCAAGTGTTGGTACAAACAAGAAAAAACGGACGTCTGCTAAATTAGCAAACATCCGTTTTTTTGTACCCGGCGACGACTTACTCTCCCAGGGGGCTGCCCCCCAAGTACCATCAGCGATGAAAGGCTTAACTTCTGTGTTCGAGATGGGAAC
>NZ_FMWL01000027.1 GCF_900103005.1 Acidaminobacter hydrogenoformans DSM 2784
AGAACGGTTGGAATGGATGCGTTGGAACAAAAGATTGAAAAGGCCCAATTGGATGTGGTAAAGGCAAAGGCGAAGTACGATGCGGCGCTTGCAACATTAAAAGATTTGATGGACAAACGCGATGGGTTAAAGCGTGATGAACTTATCGCTGCTATTATGAAAAGTGATAAATCCTACGACCAAATCCTTCAATTTATACAACCAACTGATCAAGAAAAAGGATAGGCTGGAAACAACAAAAAACTCCTGCATCGAGACCTGTGCAGGAGTTTTAGTCACATTTTTTCTGGAAGTTGACATTCAACGATTCATCAGAAAATGCACCCCGCGGCTCAAATGTTCAACGATTTAAATTTATGTAAATTACACTAAAATAGGTGCATTAAGCCATATGTGTCAATATAATGCAAATATCGTGAAACAAGCGTTCTTGCGAGAAACCCCGCAGGCCGCTTGTTTCAAAGGTTTGAGGGCAAAATAAAAACACCTACCGATATGTAAATCATATCAATAGGTGTTTACGGATGTGGTGGAGGTAAGGGGATTTGAACCCCTGACTTTCACGCTGCCAGCGTGACACTCTCCCGCTGAGTTATACCCCCAAGTCTGCCTAAAACTTATTTTACCAAGATCACAGGATCTGTCAACGGGTAATTTTGATTTACACTGTTTTTTTATTATACCCGTTGGATTAATCCAGCGATCCACTGATTTGTCACATGAACAATCTCAGCGTATAATAGAGCTAAATGTAAAATAAAGTGTCTGAGAAACCTCCGTTACCCAAGAGAATAAGCTGTAGTTAAGAATAACCAACACCCGAAAAACCAATAACCAGGAGGCGAGCCCAAATGGAACTTTTCAATAAAACCGCCCGACCCCCACAGGATCATAAACATCAAAATGACAAGAGACGTTCATCCAGTCCCTTGATCCCCACCCTGCTGATTCTGCTCACTGTGCTGCTGATAACGGTGTCCGGCTGTCAAAAACCAGAGGCGCCAGCAGTTCCGGAAGAGCCCGTACCGGTGAGTGAGGGGGAAGGGGGACCATCGGCAGAAAAAGAGGAAGAGCCTGAAACGCCGGAAGCTCAGCCCGTGCACGACCCTATGGATAACCCTCAGTTTGGCTACGGGGACCAGCAGGGCATTTTCGCGCTGATGCTCAGCGATCCCAAAACGCTGCAGCCTGAGGTCTACACGCATCTGTCGCTGCCGGACGGCACCACGGCTAAAATCAGCTATGAGGGCATTCAGCCCCCCGGCCCAAACGACAACCTCATGGACATCTCCGCGAACTTCAAACAGCGGTATGGGGCCGTTTACAGGCTTAACGCCGGGAAGATTCCGGAGAACGACAGCGTGACGCTGATGACGGACGCCTTTGTATCCGCGAGGACATTTCATGCGCTTACAAAGGTCGGAGAATCCAGCAGTGATCAGGCGCTCAGGCAGCGCATTGAGGCAGACAGAAAGCTGACAGTCAAAAACCTGTGGCACCTTTATGACGCCGAGAACTCTGCCGCCATTTATCTGGCGCAGTTTGAGCCCCAGGGGAACCAGGCCATGCTGACGCTGATCCTTGTGGATCCGGCAGGCGCGCTGTGGTATGCTTACTTCCCGGCGAACTACATCAAGGAACTGGATCTTTACAGCTGGCGTGTGGATGACGGTGGCGAAATCCATCCGGAGAATTTTATTGTGGGCTGGCTTGCGGACTTTGGAAAACGTCCGGAACTCGCGCTGTATTGGCGGGGGGCGGAAGGCGAACTCCTGCACTGGCTAACCGGAGAGAACGGTGGGCTGACGAAAAGCCGCGAAGGCTACAGGTACTGGGGCGCTTACTGAAGACTGCAGCGAAGTGTTCAAGCTTGAAAGGGGAACGCCAGGAGCACTTAGCTTTTGGCGGCACTTTTGCGCGGGAATGCCTGCGCTGCTTCGAAACATTATAAATTCACCATGAAGAGGGATGACATGGAAAAACTCAACCGCGACATAACGGGCAGTGCGGCGTCTAAAGGCGAAGTTCATTACAGAGGTTATCACCAGGGCCAGTGGCGCCTTCTCCCCGAAGATGCGCCCCTGGATGACGTAAACTGGATTGACGTCCGTGGGCGGATTTCGGAGCATGACTGGTCAGCGATCGCTGCCCAGCTTGGGCTTGAATTGAATGTTTTGCTGGATAAAGTGGAGAGTGGACAGCATTCCCAGTATTTTTTCGATCCCCAATGTGAGGGGATTATTGCTCGCGTGCTGATGTCAGCTTCTCCCAAGTTTAATCTGGTCGACGAGGCTGAGGAAAACACGGACTTGGTGGAGACACTCAATAACACGAAACTCAGTTTGTCGATTGGACAGCTGACGGTGATTAAAACTAAGGAAGCCGTCCTGACCATGACCAATAATGCGGACGCGTTAGCTGACCATGTGATGAAAAGATATCACGAAGCAGATGAAACCATGGACCACGAGTATTTTATCTATTTGCTGCTTGACAGTCTGATCGATGAATACTATCATGTCATGATCGATATGGAGACCCGCTATGAGCTGCTCGAAGATATGATTTTGATCCAAAAGTCGACAAAGCATCTGGGTGCTCTACACGATTTTCGCAAGACGCTCTTTACCATTAGAAATGCTGCTTCAAACCTGCATGACGCCCTTGAAAACAGAATGATGGACCGCGAGGGCTCCCACTCGGTCTACATGCGGGAGCTCTATGAGCACCTGAGAAGCATTGAGGATTATGCCCTGTATTTTCGCGAGGGCATCACGAGCTTGATCGAAATTATGCTGACCATGAATGACAACCGCTTAAATGAGATCATGACCACCCTGACGGTCTTTGCGTCCATTTTTATTCCGCTGACCTTCCTGACGGGCGTCTACGGCATGAACTTTGATTACATGCCAGAGCTGAGGATGAAGTTTGCCTATCCGTCGTTCTGGCTGCTTACGATCGCGCTGACCCTCTTCATGATCCGCTACTTCAAAAGGAGAGCCTGGCTTTGATCCATTTACCCTTCAGAAATTGTGCAGCTTCCCTCCCGGACTCTGAAAAAGTTTTTTGCCGATGGTCACCTGACCGCCCCCGTACCGCCCCCGCCCTGCTCCTGCTGATCTTCACCTTTTCGCTGCTCTTTTCCGGCTGCGGACAGACGGCGGAAGCGGAGGTCATGGAGGATAACACCAGTGCGGTTGCGTCTTTTGAAACCGCGCTGGACAGCCTCCCGAACGAACCAGAGCCCAGCCAGGCGATAGAGGACATGGCGGTCCAGGCTTTTGCCATTGAAGCATCTTTGGGCGAAAATCACTATCAATATGTCTATGTTGACCTGGATGATGACGGCGCACTTGAAACTTTGGTATGGCTCTATGGTGCCAATTTCACCAGCACGAAGGGAGACGCCCTGATGATCCTGAGGCCGGATGGCACACTGCTGCAGGCTTTTCATGCGGTTCACACGCCTGTCACCGTCAGCGAAGAAATGAAGGGGCGCTACCGTTCTTTCTACATGTACAGCGCAGATGGCAAGTATGCCAGGTTTGACTTTGTCCTCCAGTACCCGGAGGTCATGGAGATGGCGACTGAGGTTGGCTATGACGCTGTGGAGGGTCGTGAGGCTTTCCTCGGGCTTGAAGGGGATGTGGCACATCCCATCCTGTTCTGAGTGGATACTAAGCGGCGCTGAATAGCAAGGCAAAAAAAGTGCCTGCCCACAACCTCTTTCTTGGAAAGCAGGGTGTTGGCAGGCGCTTTTCTGCGTTTTTATAATCCTTGGGGGCTTCAACAGCTTTCAATGGGAAAAACGTGAAAGGGCCTTGCGTAGAGTGGAATGCGCGTGTTCTGCAAAACTGTTTTCTTTGAAAGCTGCTCAGCAATGACAGGCAGAAGCTTCGCGAGCGCCCCCATAATCTCAGGCGTAGTCTGGAGGAAGCTCTCTGCCTGATCCTCTTGGGACAAGGATTCTTCCGGAATGTCGGAGACGCCTCGCAGGATCAGGATTGGCACTTTGTTATAGTGGCAGACCAGCGCCGCGGCAGCGGACTCCCAGTCGGCCACATCCGCACCGTGGGCCATCAGGGTTTTCCTGACAGTGTAATCAATGTCCTGATCTGCTGTGGCTATGGTACCGCCCACTAAGCCCCTTGCTTCGAGGACCTCCCGGATCCACCGGTTGTCAATGTGGACGTCAAAGGCAGCGTAGAAGAAGTCATTGGATTCGCAGAGCCGGTCAATACAGTCATATTGGGCTGCCTGATGGGCGTATAACACGCCGCCATGAGGTGCAAGGCCGCTGACGCCGCCACAGGTACCCATCATGATGTGCAGATCAGGTGTGTACGTCGTCAGGGCGTGCTGGCACGCCGCGGCAGCGACGGCCTTCGATGGCCCTCCTTGAAAGAAGATCAGCTGAGCGCCGCCTAATTCCGCGATGTGATATTGGGAAAAGGGGCCAAGGTCCTGGGGCATCAGTGCTGCCTCCGGATTTAAAGCTTTTTCAAGGGCGTGCCATTCCGAGCGGCAGCCCACCTGAACGGTAATTTTTTTCTTCCTTGCTTCCATAGGGTCAGCGTGCCTCCTCTTCAATAGACAGCAGCCGGTTCCGCAGGTCCACTTCTGGAAAAGCGAGGCCGTATCTGAGATCGACAAATAAGTCGTAGGCTTGTTCCTCGGACAGGGTCCTGGGCGGCAGCATGGCGAGCAGGTAGTCTTCACCCAGGCTGAAGCGCTGGCTCAGATCCACTGAGAGGTCTTCCGGCAGTGTCATATACTGCCGGGCCTGTTCTATGAGGAGTGCTTCTATACGGTTCGTGGCTTCACCGGTTTCATCCCCCAGAAATTCATCCAGGGTCACTCGAGCGCCGGTGGTGAGATCGAACACAGCGGCCTCATTGAAGTTGAGGTTGATGCCGGTTTCTGGATCGTAGGAGGACGCCGCCAGCTGAAAGCTGGCCCAGCGGTCGTTGGCGAATTCAAGGTGGTAGCCCAGATTATAGGAAGCGTCTGGGTTATTGCCCCACTGAACCTGTGTTTTAAGCTGATCCAGGAGGCTGTTTAAGTTGGCGCTTAACGACGCCATCACCTGTGTGTCTTCAAAGCCGTAAAGCTCAGGCCTGGCCTCGTAGAAGACCGGGTGCTGATAGCTGTAAACGGTTCGAATCCCCTTTGGTGAATCCAGTCCAAAGCGTTTGTAGTTTTGGACCGCGTCCACATAAGCGTATTCGGATTCATCCGTGCCCTCCGGCAGGTTCATGACTTGGGTAGCCAGGGCGGCTAAGCCGCTGTCTGGCTGTCTTTCGACAATGCTTTCCAGCAGGTCTTCGAAGTTAGGGTCCAGGACGTTGGTTTCGTAGTTAAAAGGCCCGCTGCCCATAGTCCCAGAAAAGAACATACCGTAAGACCAGCGCAGCAGGGGCTCAAGGTGAATCTTGATGTAGGGTGAGTCTGTTGCTTTAAGGGTGTCCTCCAGCTTCAGAAGGTAGTCCGCAAAAGCATTGTAAGGTATCAGACCCGTCTGATATGATTCAGCAAGGAAGCCGTAGTAGTGGTCAGACAAGGTGAAGTAGGCCTGAAAGCCGCTGGATAAAGTGTTAAGGTTGGAGAGGCGTTCAAAATCAAAGCCTGGACCTACATACTCGCCGTACTCGACCATGCGCATAAAGCTGCGGTCCAGAACCTCGAAATAGCGCCTGAGATCCGGGTCCTCAATGTCTGGAATCCTGGCGGGATCCCACTGCCGCTGAAAGAGCGTGTTATAGATCACAAACAGTGGGCTTCCGGTGTCGCCGTTCTCGCTGTAGAGGGCTTGGGACAAGGCGCTGGTTCTGTACTTGGCGAAGTCCAGCCAGCGGGAGGTGAGTCGGTCTTTGGATTCTGGGTCCTGAGTGGCCGCCAGGGCTTCCTGCCAGGCTTCCGTCACCGTATCGAGGTCTGAACTTGCATTCATGAGTTCGTACAGGCCGTTTTCAAGCCTGGAGGCTTCAAGTGGGTCCAGTCCCTCCCTGGTTTCTTCCCCTGGCGACTCGGGTGGTGTATTTGAAGTTTCAGTAGCTTCGCAGGCCCCAAGCAGGACTGCAGTGCCCAGGACCAAGAGGACCAGAAAAATTGCCCAAACGCGCTTGGCGGGTCTATTGTTCAGCGTATAGCGTGACATATGATCTTCAACTCCTCGGATTCTCGTGTTCAATTCCTTTAATAACTATACCACCGGAAACTTAAGAAAGTCTCAAAATTTGGCGCTATTTTGTTTTAATCAGATAATAGGAAGGTATACACTACATACAGAAATTTTTATGCGATTGACCGGCCGCCCTGGCTGGTCCAAGCAGGAGATGCTGAAAGGGGACGAAAATATTGGGCGCATTGCTGGAACGGCATGAAATTCCGGTGGAGAACCGGTGGACCATAAGAGAGATGTATCCCAGCCAAGAAGACTGGGAGCGGGATTTTGAAGCGACAAAAGGGTTGATCAATGCGCTGACTGCGTTCATGGGAAAGGTTGGCGCTTCGGCGGACACTTTAAGAGGTGCTGTTGACGCGGAGCTGGCGCTGTCCAGAAAGCTCTCGAATTTATATGCTTTTGCCAAGATGCAGCTGGATGAGGACACCCGGGTTGGAGAGCATCAGGCGCTGGTGTCAAGAATGGAGTCACTTTCTGTAGCCGCTCAGGAAGCAGGCGCTTTTCTGGTGCCTGAAATCATGGCTATTGATACGGCTATCATGAGCCTTTATTTAGGGGCTGGCCCGTTGGCTGACTATAAGCAATATCTTCATAATATCTTGCGCTTTAAGCCTCATACGCTGTCTGAAAAGGAAGAAGCGCTTCTGGCTATGGCAGGGGAAATGGCGTCCGCGCCAAGTACGGTATTTGAGATGCTCAATGCCGCGGACATGAAATTCCCGGAGGTTGAAGACTCAAAGGGCAATAAAATACAGCTGACCCATGGCAACTTCATCCCGACTATGGAGAGCCAGGACCGAGGGCTGAGGCAAGCGGCGTTCAGAGGCTATTACAAGTCTTACCAGGATCACATTTATTCTATGGCAAGCCTGCTGCAGTCGGAGGTCAAGAAGAATCAGTTCTTTTCAAGGGCCAGGAACTTCAAGAGTGCGAGAGCGGCAGCGCTCTTTGAAAACCATGTGCCGGTTAAGGTTTACGATCAGCTGATTGAAGCGATCCACCGCAACCTGCCAAAGCTTCATAAATATATCTCAGTGCGTAAGCGGATGCTGGGCCTTGAGGAAATGCACATGTATGACTTGTACGTACCGCTGATTCCTTCTGTGACGAAGAAGATCGATTACGAGACGGCGAAGGCGCAGGTGCTGGAGAGTCTGGAGCCCCTTGGCGAAGCTTATGTGGAGACGGTGAAGGCTGCCTTTGACCAGGGCTGGATCGATGTGTACGAGAATGCCGGGAAGCGCAGCGGCGCGTATTCCTGGGGGACCTATGACTCTAAGCCCTACATTTTGCTGAATTACCAGGAGACCCTCGACAGCATGTTTACACTCACCCATGAGATGGGACATTCTATGCATAGCTATATGACCCATCACGTACAGCCCTATCTTTATGGACACTACAGCATTTTCCTGGCGGAGGTGGCGTCGACCACGAACGAGGCGCTCCTCAACGATTATCTCCTGAAGCGCGTGAAGGACAAGGCCGAGCGCCTGCATCTGCTGAACCATTATCTGGACCAGTTCCGGACCACGGTGTTCCGGCAGGCCATGTTCGCGGAGTTCGAGCGGGAAATCCATGAGGCGGTGGAGACTGGCGGCGCGCTGACAGCGGATGGTCTGAAAATCCTCTACAGGGGGCTGAACGAAAAGTACTATGGGCCTGATGTGGTGATCGATGACGAGATTGCCATAGAATGGGCGCGAATCCCTCATTTCTATTACAATTTCTATGTCTTTCAGTATGCCACGGGCTTTTCGGCGGCGATCGCGCTGTCGAAGGCGATCCTGGGCAAGGAACCGGGGGCAGCGGAGCGCTATCTCGAGTTTTTGGGTGCGGGCCGCAGCGCGTATCCAATTGAGATTCTAAAGGCGGCAGGGGCGGATATGGCTTCCGGTGCGCCGGTGGATGAGGCCCTCGAGCTCTTTGGTGAGCTGGTGGAAGAGTTTGACCAGTTGACCCAGGCGTAGTTTTGGTTGGGGACAGGGACAGACCAGATTTGAATGCGGAAAAGGTGATAAAATTGGGGAGGCTGCAGGCTGTGTGATTGCCTGCAGCCTTTCTTTTTTTCATTGCTTAATTCTTTTTTAATGCTTTTAGGTTATTATGTTGGGGTAGGGAGGTGTTTGATTGGATTCGAAAAAAGTTATGCGCATACTTGGGATGATTTTAACGGCGGCCCTGTTCTTTGGGGGATGCGCTGCTCAAAATAATAAAGTGACAAACCCGGGGGAAGGCGCCGCTGAAGGGCCGGCAGGAGTTACGGAAGATCAGGCGGCAACGGATGCAGCGGTGACCGGGACTGCTGAAGGGTCTGAGGAATTATCTGTTGAACCCGCTGAAACTGAAGGCGTTCAAGGTTTGATGGCCGCAGGTGCTGAAAGTGAAGGTGAAGGTATTGCTGGCTTGGTTGAAGGTAAGCCTCAGCCAAGACTTGCGCAAAGTACCCAAGAAATGCGCTATGGTGTAAAGGAAGCGTGGATTCGCTCTGAAAGTGCAGAAGTGAGATATCCTGTCATTGAAGGCCTGGAGAACTTGGAGCTGCAAGATGAAATGAATAAGGCAATCTATTCCGCAATTGACGGATATGTTGTGTCTGCGAACGGTGACGGGGACCAGGTGACTTTAGACTATGAAATTACGCGGATGGATGACAAGATTTTGTCTGTGGTAATCACGGGTCTTCAGCCTCATCTTAAGTCGACTTATGATGTTATGTTTTCAGTAAATTTGGATGCGAATACTTCAAAGGAAATTAAAGCTTCAAATTTATTTTTGAGTGACGAAGCCTCAAGGGCAGCGCTGACAGCTTTGATTTGCGAGGCGGATACCAGCTTTGACAGTGATTTTGGACCGTGGCTGGGCATTTATTTTGAAGGTGAGAACCTCAACTTCTTCTATCTTGAAAATGACAAAGCTGCAGTTTACAATGTGATTTCCTTGCCTCTCGAAGCGGTGATCCCTTATTTTAAAATGGTGCCATGGTCGGAAGAGGTTGAGCCAGAGGCGGCTGAGACGCCTCAGAGCTAAAAGGATATGGTGAAAACAGACCTGCAAGGGGTCTGTTTTTTTTTGTTGGCAGATCCGAGGTGGGAATATGATGGGCTATAAGGTTATTTGTGGAGAAAAACCAGAGCTATTTGGTTGGGGACAGTCCCCAGCCAAATAGTGGGGATTGTTTCCAGTTGTCTTCAGTAAAATAGCTATTAATTTGTTGGTCTTATTATTAATAATATTGACAAAATAATAATTTGGTGACAAAATATAATTGAAAATAGAATGTGAAGGGCAGGTGAGCCTATGTCCAAGAGTATTATCAGTTTGGTGCTGTCAGATTCAATAATATCAAAAGTCGACCGGGAATCTGCCCGGACGGGAAAGAGCCGGTCTCAGCTGATAGATGATCTACTGGCGCGCCATTTTGGGATCGATTTGCCATCCATAAGGTTTTCGGAAATCGTGGGCATGATTAATGAACGCATGGCTATGCTTCATACGGTCTCAGTATTGCAGGACGGCGCTGACAATGCTGTGGAGTTCAGGACAGCGCTGACTTACAGGTATCAGCCAAAAATTTTATTCCAGATTCAGTTTAGTATGATGGACCATTGGTTGACGGCGACACTCAGAGTTTCTACAAGGACGACGTCTTCAGCGCTGCTGTCCCTGCTGAAGGACTTTTTTATAAGGCTGGACAGCATGGAAGTCATGATGCTTCATGAGGCTCGCCGGAGTGGGAAAATGTCGACAGTGTTGCCGGCACCGCTGACGGTGGAGGCTTGGGACAAAGTGAAGTTCTCTGCAACTGATCTTGGACGGGCACCCATGACCGCTTTTGACGGTACGCGTTTCATTCGCCGCTATAGTTTCAATGCGCTGGAAACCGCCAGTGAAGAGGTGGCAGAACAGATGCTGAACGCCTGCAAATGGATCAATAGAGGGCTCAACCTTTATTTTGGCAAGGCGGAAGGCGGTCCGGGCTTTGAAACCGCCCTTGAAAGGCTGCATGTTGAATTATTGCAGGCCAATCCGTAAAATGCTTAATTTTTATCATCATTGTCGTTATTTATGCCATAGGTTTATCCGAATGAGGTGAGATGAATGAATCCAGAAAAATACACACAAAACGCAATGCGGGCACTTCAGCACGCCATCAACCAAAGTGTTGAAAATGGTAATCCATCCGTGGATCTCGATCACTTGCTGGAGGCACTCCTTGCGGATCCCCAGGGCCTTATTCCATCGATTTTGAAGCGGATGGAGGTCGACGTTAATACGCTTCAAAATGTAGAACGGGAAATCATAGGCAAAAAGCCAAAAGTGAGCGGGGGAAGTCAGCCCATGCTCTCCAGTGAGGGGACGAAGGCGCTGAACCAGGCGGATCAAGAGGCGGAAACCATGGGTGACCACTACGTCAGCGTGGAACACCTGATGCTTGGGTTGATGTCTCACGCGCCAAAGGATCTGAAATCCCGGCTGGAGCAGAGGGGAATCAACCGAGACAGTTTCCTGCAGCACCTGCAGGCGGTTCGTGGTCATCAAAAGGTCATGACGGACAATCCGGAAGGGACGTATGACGCCCTGGAGAAATACGGGACAGATCTGGTGAAGCGCGCGACTGAAAACAAGCTGGATCCTGTCATTGGCCGTGAAGAGGAGATCCGTCATACCATTCGGATCCTGTCGCGGAAGACAAAGAATAACCCGGTCATGATTGGGGAGCCCGGAGTCGGTAAAACGGCGGTTGTCGAAGGGCTGGCACAGCGCATTGTACGTGGGGATGTGCCAGAAAATCTTAAAAACAAGCGGGTCTATTCCCTGGACATGGGGGCGCTGCTGGCAGGCGCTAAGTACCGCGGTGAGTTCGAGGAACGGCTCAAGGCGGTGCTGGATGAGGTCGCTAAAAGTGAAGGCGCCATTATCCTGTTCATTGATGAAATTCACAATATTGTTGGTGCCGGAAGAACTGAGGGCTCCATGGACGCAGGGAATATGCTCAAGCCGCTCCTTGCCCGTGGAGAACTGCGGTGCATTGGGGCCACGACACTGGATGAGTACAGAAAATATATTGAGAAGGACTCCGCGCTGGAGCGTCGTTTCCAGCCGGTCATGATTGATGAGCCAACCGTGGAGGAGACCATATCCATTCTGCGGGGGCTTAAGGAACGCTATGAAATCTATCACGGTGTCACCATTCATGATGCCAGCCTGATCCAGGCGGCCATCTTATCTCACCGTTATATTACAGACCGGTTCCTGCCGGACAAAGCCATTGACCTGGTGGACGAGGCCTGTGCATTGATTAAGACGGAGCTGCAGTCTATGCCAACGGAACTTGACGAAGTCAGCAGAGACATCATGCGAATGGAGATCGAAGAAGCGGCGCTGGCCAAGGAGACGGATGAGGCGAGCATAAAACGCCTGGAAAACCTGAGACGTGACATTTCTGAGCGGCGGGATGAGCTCAAGTCGCTGATGGCGGTTTGGGAGGGTGAGAAGTCTTCTATTTCCAAAGTCAGCGCGCTGAAGGAGCAGCTCGAAGCGCTGCACCACGAAGCAGAGGCCGCGGAGCGGGACTATGACCTCAACCGGGCGGCACAGCTGAAGTATGGGGACATTCCGGCTCTGGAAAAAGAGCTTGCTGCTGCCATTAAGGACTCAGAGACGAGAGGTGAAAACACACTCCTCCGTGAAAGTGTCACACCGGAAGAGATCGCGAAAATTGTCTCCCGCTGGACAGGCGTTCCTGTGGCTCGGATGATGGAAGGGGAGCGGGAAAAGCTTCTCAGACTTGAAGAGATTCTCCACGCCAGGGTCATTGGTCAGGATGAGGCAGTTCAGAAGGTATCAGATGCCATCCTCAGATCCCGTTCCGGGATCAAAGACCCTAACCGGCCTATTGGATCCTTCCTGTTCCTGGGCCCTACCGGGGTTGGTAAGACAGAGCTGGCGAAAACGCTGGCTGAGGCGCTGTTTGACAGCGAGGACAACATGGTTAGAATTGATATGTCCGAGTATATGGAAAAGCACTCCGTCGCCCGTATGATTGGAGCGCCTCCTGGATACGTAGGCTATGAAGAAGGCGGACAGCTGACAGAAGCAGTACGCAGAAAGCCTTACAGTGTTGTGCTGTTCGACGAGGTGGAGAAGGCGCATAGGGATGTTTTCAACGTCTTGCTGCAGATCTTGGATGATGGGCGGATCACAGACTCTCAGGGGCGGACAGTGGACTTTAAGAATACAGTTTTGATTTTAACTTCCAATTTAGGCGCGCCTACGCTTCTTGAAGGCGTGGACTCTGAAGGCCATTTGAGACCTGGGGTCAGGGACGCCGTGCTCAGTGAGCTTAGGCACGCGTTCAGGCCTGAGTTTCTCAACCGGCTGGATGAAACTGTACTGTTCAAGCCGTTGATCAGGGAAGAGATCTCCAGGATTCTCGAATTGATGCTGAGCTCTATTGAAAAGCGACTTGCGGAGCGCGAGATCAAGATTCATTTGTATGATACGGCAAAAGCACTGATTCTCAAGGAGGGTTACGACCCTGCTTTTGGTGCGAGACCTCTGAAGCGTTACCTGCAGAGGAGCCTGGAGACAGCGCTTGCCAGGGCGCTGATAGCCGGTGAAATTAATGACGGGGATACAGTGTCGGTGATTGCCCGGGGCGGTGCGCTTGCGGTTGAGAAAGAAAAGCGGGCAACCGGCGAAGAAGAGAACGAATAAAAAATAATTAAACAAATGTGCATTTGGTTCAAGGAAATCGCGGGGCCCTTTCGATCATATTAAAAGATGCGAATGGCCCCGCTTTTTTGTGGTTGGGGACAGTCCCGCCTGATTTCCCGCCTGTTACCGCCTGAATGCCGCCACTTTAATCCTGTGACGCGACAGACCATAGCCTAACTAATGAAAGCATTTTTTTGAATTATGTTTACTTTATATTTGTGATTTAACATAAAAACATTGACGCACCCTTTTAACACAGTTTATAAATGGTTATAATAAAGCATCGAGGTGCATAAGCATGGCAAAAAAGAAAATTCCAAAGCCAACGAAAAAAGACAAAACGCAAATGGTGGAGAAGCTGCTTGAGCTTTATCCGGACGCCGCGCCTGAGCTGACGTTCAGGTCGGACTACGAGCTGCTGGTTGCTGTGATCCTGAGTGCCCAGTGCACGGACCAGAGGGTTAATGTGGTCACCGAGGTCTTGTTTGGAATTGCTTCGACACCTCAGGCAATGGCTCAGCTAAGTCTTGAAAGCCTCGAGGAGATCATACGGCCATGTGGTCTGTTTCATACCAAAGCCAAAAACATTTTAAATATGTCGAGAACCTTGAATGAAGACTATGGCGGCAACGTTCCAGAGACCCTGGAACAGCTGATGGCGCTGCCGGGTGTGGGAAGAAAAACTGCCAACGTGGTGATCAGCAACGCCTTTGGTGTTCCAGCCATTGCTGTAGACACCCATGTATTCCGGGTATCCGCGAGACTGGGGCTTGCGACTGGTCAAAACGTCGACAAGACTGAGCAGGAACTCATGAAAGTCATGCCCAGAGAGCACTGGACAAAGCTCCATCACTGCCTCATCCTGCATGGCCGCAGGGTCTGCAAGGCAAGAAAACCGGCGTGTGAGACCTGTGGGCTGAACGGGCTTTGCCCATACGGCAAGGCAGTCTTGGAGGACAATAGCCTCGTTGAAATTTCTGCAGCAAAATGAATAATCTCTCATTTGAAGCGTTCAAACAAGCCGCAACACAAGGAGCTGAAATTCTTTGAAAATCGTACTCGTCACGGGCGGCGCCCGCAGCGGCAAGAGCACCTTTGGTGAAAAGTACATCGCGGAGCTGGCGGACAGAATTGCCTATATAGCGACAGCCATCCCATTTGATGATGAAATGAAAAGCCGCATTTCCCACCATAGGTCCTCAAGGCCCCAGGAATGGACCACTGTTGAAAAATATTTTGAAATTGACAGAGTGATTCCCAGCATAGCGGTGGAGCATGACGGAATCATTCTGGACTGCGTGACCATCATGGTCAGCAACATGATGCTGGAAGCGCCAGATGTGGACTGGGACCAACCGGACCCCGCCAGGATCAATGAAATTCAAGAGGCGGCCCTGGAACATGCAAAAGCAATTGTATCCGCCATGAGAGCTTCAGGTCTCAGCGGCGTTCTGATCACCAACGAGATTGGCATGGGGATTGTGCCGGAGAACCCTATGGCCCGGGCCTTCCGTGACATAGCTGGCCGGGTCAATCAGGCGATTGCGGCCATGGCAGACGAGGTCTGGCTTCTGGTCAGCGGAATCCCGGTCAAAATAAAATAGCGACGCTTTCACCAAAGAAAAAGTGAGGTATCCCGTGAAACCTTTCAAATCGTTGATTTTGATGCTGCAATTTTTTACACGCCTGCCACTGCCTTTTGAAATTAAAGCAGACGCGGAGGACTTCAACAGGGGCTTCATCTGGTTCACAGTTGTGGGTCTGGTCATAGGCGGCCTCCTGACTTTAATTTACATAATCCTTTCGCCCTACATCAGCACGCTGCTCCTGGCAGTGCTCCTGGTTTTAGCAGAGGTCCTTCTGACCGGCGGCCTGCACCTGGATGGACTTTCGGATACTTTCGACGGCTTGTATTCCAACCGGGACAAAGCCCGGGTCCTTGAAATCATGAAGGATTCCCGGATTGGCGCCAACGGCGCGCTGGCCATGATGTCCTGGCTGCTGCTGAAAACTGCGCTCCTTAATGAAATCTTTCAGAATGTCCAGGACGGCCAAGCCGCTCAAGCCTTCCAGACCGCCTGGCTGCCGCTGCTCTTGATGCCCATCGCGGCGAAGTCCGCGCTGGCGCTCAGCTGCTACCTGGGCCCATACGCACGGAAGGAAGGCATGGGACACTTATTCATAGGGAAAGTTAAGCTAATTAGACTGATCCCCGTCCTGACCCTGAGCGCCTTAATCCATGGACTCCTGGACCCCCTGTCCATTACCGTCCTGGCAGCTATCCTGCTCCTTACCTTTGTGTACACCCAACATGTTCGAAGGCGCATAGACGGATTGACGGGGGACACGCTGGGCGCCTGGCACGAGCTGTCGGAGCTTTTCTACCTGGCGGGCTGGATCGCCATAATGACATAAAGGAGTTACAAAATGCAGATTCACTTATTAAGACACGGAGAGACTGAAATGAATGCCCGGGGAACCTTTTGCGGCTTCTCGGATCCGACCCTTTCGGAAGCAGGGAGGGAACAGGCCCGGCATATCGCTGAAGAAATCCGAAATTACAACTACACCCGTATTCTCGTAAGCCCTCTCAAGCGGGCTGTGGAAACCGCGTCAATTGCGACTGGACTGGAGTTTGAAAAATTTGAGCTTCACCCGGATCTCAGGGAGATGAACTTTGGTGCCTGGGAGAACCTGACCTATGAAGAAATCATGGCGACGGGCGGTGCCTATGCAAAGGCATGGGAAGCGGACAACCTGAATATTCCCTGCCTTGAGGGGGAATCCATGAACACCTTTCACGAGCGGGTCATGAAGGCTTATGAGACGCTGAGCGCGGATTTTAAAGAGGACGACCGGATCTTGATCGTCTCTCATGCTGGGGTGATCAGGAGTTTCCTGACGGAATGGCTCCATGGTTCTATGGAGGGATACTGGCGGTATAAGATTGACAACTGCGGTCATGCGATCGTGGAATATATTGACGGCTATGCCGTTTTGGTACAATTGAAAAGTCCGTTTCCGGCGCCGGAGAGGTCGTTTTGAGACCATCGGCAAAAAACAGCCATAAAGGTCAGGGGATCCAAAAGACTGACACAGGAAAGCGCGCTCAACCCAACCAACCTGGCATCCAACCGCTGAAACTGGCAGGAAAGACGCCATGAAAATTATGAAGGAGGTATTTAAATGGCACCAAAAGCAAAACCAATTATGATTCAAGGTACAGGTTCTTCGGTAGGCAAAAGCATTCTGACGACGGGGCTATGCCGGGTATTCCGAAGTGATGGACACAATGTGGCGCCGTTTAAATCCCAAAACATGGCACTCAACTCCTTCATCACAGAAGACGGCAGCGAGATGGGCCGCGCTCAGGTCGTTCAGGCAGAGGCCGCCGGCAAGAAGCCGGACGTCCGGATGAATCCCATTTTGCTGAAGCCTTCCACGGACCAGGTGGTCCAGGTGATCCTCATGGGTAAAGCGGTGGACAGCCTCGGTGCCGTGGACTACCACTCAAAGAAGCCGGAGCTTGTCTCCCTTGTGAAGGACGCCTATGAAGGCCTGGCATCTGAAAATGACGTCATTGTGATCGAGGGCGCCGGAAGCCCGGCGGAAATCAACCTCAGGGAAAATGATCTCGTGAACATGGGTATGGCGGAGATCGCGGATGCGCCTGTGATTTTGGTGGGTGACATTGACAAGGGTGGCGTCTTCGCTTCCCTATACGGGACGGTTATGCTCCTTTCAGAGGAAGAGCGTCGCCGTGTCAAAGGCTTCATCATCAATAAGTTCAGGGGAGACGTCAAGCTCCTCGAGCCGGGACTTCGCCAGATTGAAGAACTGACGGGGATTCCAGTCCTTGGAGTCGTCCCCTATACAGACCTCAAAATTGAGGATGAAGACAGCTTGTCAGAACGGTTCCGGGTCAAAGCGGAGAGCCACGGCAAGGTCAATGTAGAGGTCCTGTACCTGCCGCACGTCTCCAATTTCACGGATTTTGATGTCATTGGCATGCAGGAGGACGTCAACCTGCGGTATGTCATGCGGGGCGAGCGCATAGGCGACCCGGACATCCTGATTATTCCAGGCACAAAGACGACTATGTCTGACCTTCAGTTCCTCAGGGACTCCGGTCTGGCGGATCAAATCTACGAGCTTCACAGAAAAGGCCGCATGATCATAGGCCTTTGCGGCGGCTTCCAGATTCTTGGGAAGACCATCCAGGACCCTCACCACGCAGAAAGCACCATTGATGAAATGCCTGGCCTCGGCCTCCTGGACGTGGATACTGTGTTTGAAACCATTAAAACGACGACCCAGGTCTTCGGACGTCTCACCGGCATGCGCGGGTCGTTTGAAGAACTTAACGGCATGGAGCTTAAGGGCTATGAAATCCACATGGGCCACTCCTACAGACGTATGGGCGCGCCGCATCTCATAGACATCTACAACCGGTTTGGCATGGATACAGAAGTCGCGGACGGCTCAGTAGATGAAACCGGCAAAATCATAGGCACCTATGTCCACGGGATTTTCGACAACCTTCTCTTTACCCGCAAGCTCATCAACATCATCCGTACCGAGAAGGGTCTGGATAAGGTGCAAGCGCCGCTTGAATCCTATGAGGACTTTAAGGACAGGGAGTACGACAAACTGGCAGCGCTTTTGAAATCCTGCCTGGACATGGACAAGATTTACGAGATCCTGGGTTAGCGACATGCTGGCGTACTGGATTGGCTACGTACTGGATTTAGCGGTGGGGGACCCTGTGTCGGTCCCTCATCCTATTCGCTATATAGGACGGCTGGTCAGATTTTGGGAAGACAAGCTTATCAAAGAGGGCGGTTCACCCGGCGGCTTAAAGCTGCGGGGTGTCGTCCTCGTTTTGTTGACCGTCCTGCCCGTTTACCTTTTTTACCTGGCGCTCGTGTGGGGTGCCTTCATGCTTCATCCTTGGGCCGGTCTTGTCGTCCAGGCCCTGGTGTTTTTTCAGATGATGGCAACCCGCAGCCTCTGCGACGAGGGCATGAAGCTTTACCATGCCTTGGGGCCGGACCCCATCAGCTCAGGGGCTCAGGACGGCCCGGCCACTCCGGAAACTGATACTGACGAAGCCCTGGCACCCGCCAGAAAGCAGCTCTCCATGCTGGTCAGCCGGGACACCTCCAAGCTGAGCCGCGAGGCCATCATAAAGGGTGGCGTCGAAACCGTTTCAGAGAATTTAGCCGATGGTATCCTCGCCCCACTCTTCTTCACCGCCCTTGGCGGCGTACCCCTGGGCATGGCCTACAAGGCCGTCAACACCCTCGATTCCATGGTGGGCTACAAGAATGAAAAATACCTGCATTTTGGCTGGGCCGCCGCCAAACTCGACGATTTAGCCACTTGGCTGCCTGCGAGACTCAGCGGCCTCCTTGTCATCTTCACCGCGCTGATCCTGAGGCTCGATTATAAGCGTGCCGCCCGGATCATGCTTCGAGACCGGCAAAATCACGAAAGTCCCAACAGTCCTTACCCAGAGGCTGCCGTCGCCGGCGCTTTGGGGATTCAACTTGGCGGCCGGGCCACCTATTTTGGCGTCACGTACGAAAAAAAGACCATGGGGGATCCGGTGTCCCCGCCCCTGAGCGCGCATCTGAAAACCACTGTGACACTGGTCTACGGCGCGTCACTGCTGGCTTTTCTCGCATGGCAGGGGTTATTTTGGCTTGTTCAAAAGTAAAGAATCGTGTAACATCATGAAGGGGGGTGTCAGAATGCACAGCTACGAGCACGGCGGAAATCCATATGCACTTGAAAAAAGCAAAGGCATTTCCCTGGAGTCTGTCATAGATTTCAGTGCCAATATCAACCCCCTGGGCCCTTCTGAAAAGGGCCTGAGTGCCATAAAAACGGTGCTGGAGCGTTGCCGCGGGTCTCTGACACGCTACCCTGACCCGGATTATACTCAGCTCAGGAAACAGCTCGCGGACTATCATAACGCCGGTCTGGACGCAGCTCAGATCTATCCCACAAACGGCGGGATAGAAGCGATTCATGACGTATTCCGGGCGCTTAAACCCAAAAAAACTTTGATTGTGGCCCCTGCTTTCGTGGAGTATGAAAAAGCAGCGGCAGCCCATGGGGGAGAAACTGTTTTTTTTCCCCTTGAAGCAGAGCGCGGCTTTGCCATTGAACCGGGCGCTTTTTATGAGGCCATTGACCGACACAGGCCGGATCTGGTCGTGCTTGGATCCCCCAATAATCCTACGGGGAAATTGGTCGCAAAGACAGTTCTGATGCATGCGCTGGAAAGGCTGTCTGCCTGGAATGGCGCGCTGCTTACAGATGAAGCCTTCATGGAATTTTTGACAGACGAAACCGTCTGGTCCATGGCGGGTGAAGTGACAAAGTTTGAAAACCTTTTTGTGACCCGCTCTCTGACAAAATTCTTCGCGGTGCCCGGCCTTCGCGCCGGCTACCTGATGACGGCCTCCCCGGCTTTTGCGGCTTACTGGCAGGCAGTCAAGCCGGTATGGGGCTTCAATGCTCTGGCAGAGGCTTATGTTGTGGCAGCCCTTGAAGATGCGGCTTACATAGAAAACACAAGGACAGAGCTCTGCCGATTGAAGACCAAGCTCATCGCCCACCTCGCCAACTTTAAAGACCTGGCCCTATACGCCGGTGAGGTGAATTACGTGCTCATTCAGGTGAACGGACCATTTCGGTCATCCCTCAAGCAAGCGCTGGAAGCTTCTGGCATCCTCATTCGGGATTGCGCCAACTACAAAGGTCTCGAGAAAGGGTTTTACCGCCTGGCAGTGCTGGGGGACGCGGATCAGGCGCGCCTGATGGAAGTGTTGTCATCCCTGCTGTCTCAAGCCAAATAATCAAAGGGAAGTTGAAAGATGTCTAAAGACCATGTGCGCCTCAAAATTCCCACAACCTGCGGTGAGCTGATTCAGGGACCCTATCTGGTTAAGGAATCGCTGATCTCGCTGCCTATAGATCGATATACGGAGGTTGAGGCCCGTCTGATAAAAAACGCTGATGGGGATAGAGACCAAAACAACCTGCAGCCTAAAGCGGCTGCGGGATTTTTGAGTGCGGCCAGATTTTTGGGGCTTTCCGCCCGGGAAACGGCTTCTGTTCAGATTGATGTAGTTTCGCCTCTTGCGCCTGGCAAGGGTTATGCCACGAGTACCGCAGATATTTGCGGCGTGATAGCTGGCGTGTTTGAACTGTTTGACTCGCCTCAATCACCGGAAATTCTGGCGAAGCTGTGCGCACAGATTGAACCCAGTGATGGGTTGATGTTCAGGGATTGGACACTGTTTAACCATTTGAACGGAACCGTCCTGAAAACTTATAAGACAGCGCCTGATATAAAACTCTTAATTCTTGAGCCATCTTCGACCGTTATGACAGATACCTTCCGCTCAAAGGCAGCCGTTACGGAAGCACTTTCGAGAAAAACAAAGATGCCCTATCTGAAATTTGAGGCGGCGTGCAGTGACGGCTCAATTCGTGGTGTGTTTGAGGCTGCGAGCGCCAGCATAATGGAGCATCAGGTGGTCCTTGCGAAGCCATTTTTGGAAGAAATCCATGCTCTGGCGGAGCGTGAAGGCGCCTATGGTGTGGTTGGCGCACACAGCGGAACTGTGCTTGGACTCGCAATGCCGGAAGGCATGGAGGAAAGGGCGCTGCTGAAACTTCTCAGCGAAACAGGCGCCCTGGAATGGTACCGGACGCAGTTTGTGGCGCGAACGGTTTTTGGGGGCTACGAGCTGCTTTAGTCGGGATGGTTCGCGAAAGAAGCTCAGCCCTGCTTGGGGGCTACTTGTTGCTTTAGTGGGGATGATAAACAAAGGGCGCTCAGCCCTGCTTGGGTGCTGCGAGTTACTATAATTTTTCCTGAAGGAGAATATAAATGTTTGTCGATATTATGAAAGCCATAATCCTGGGCATTGTGGAAGGTCTGACTGAATTTTTGCCGGTCTCCTCAACAGGACATCTCATCATTGCCAATAAATATCTCAATTTTGAAGGGGATTTTGCCAATTTGTTTGCGGTCGTGATTCAGACCGGGGCAATTCTTGCCGTCATTCTGTACTTCAGGGACAAAGTTTTCCCTAAGCGCGGCGAGATGAAAATTTATGTCTCCCGTTGGTCCAAGGTCGCTCTGGCAGTGCTTCCTGCAGTAGCAATTGCATTGCCATTTGAAGATGCCATAGATGAACTTTTATTCAACCCAACGGTTGTGGCCATTGCCCTGGTGGTGGGCGCGATTTTGCTGCTCTTTGTTGAAAACAAACACTTCAGGGTATTGGTCAGGGATGAGCAGCAAATCACCTACAGAGCAGCGCTTTTTGTGGGCATAGCCCAGTGCATGGCTCTGGTTCCGGGCATGTCCAGATCAGCGTCTACGATTATTGGTGCCGTCGTTATTGGATTTTCCAGGTCTTTAGCAGCGGAATTTTCCTTTTATCTCGCGATTCCAACCCTTGTGGGAGCGGGAATCTACAAGATGGCAAAGTATGAGCAGGCCTTGACACAGCCGGAATGGATACTTCTCGCCGTCGGGACATTTGTGTCCTTTGTTGTGGCCTATGTGGTAGTGGCAGGCTTTATGGGGTACATAAAAAAACACGATTTTAAACCTTTTGCCTGGTACAGGATTGTGCTGGGGGCTCTTGTTCTGCTGTTTGCTTAGCGGACGCTGCACCCCATCTTTTTGTGGGAACATAATCACCATGAGTTTGTGCACTGCTGTGCCCAAAATGAAAATTGAGAAAGAAGGTCAATCAGCATGTCCAGGGTCGCTTTAGCGAAATGCCAATCCTTCGATTATGAATACAAGCTTGTGAGAGAAGCGATCCGGGAGGCGGTGGAAAACATCGGCGGATTATCTGCTTTTCTTGAGCCCGGTGAGCGGGTGATGCTAAAGGTTAACCTTCTGATGAAGAAAGCGCCTGAAGAGGCCACAACGACCCATCCGGTCTTCGTGGAGGCGCTTGCGGATCTCGTCCGTGAATTTGGCTGCGACGTGCTGATCGCGGACAGTCCTGGGGGGCCCTTTGTGCTCAGGATGCTTGAAAGTGTCTATAAGGGCTGCGGATATGAGCGCCTGGAAGGTCCGGATAAGCCGGGAATCAGACTCAACCGGAATCTGAAAAGCACCGAGCGCGAAAACGGCAACGGGTATCTTCTAAAACGTCTTACTCTGATTGATGCGCTGAATGATGTCGACAAAGTCATATCTGTTTCCAAGCTCAAAACCCATGGGATGATGAAATTCACAGGGGCGGTCAAAAATATGTTTGGGACAGTGCCCGGCATGATCAAAGCGGAGTACCACTTCAAAATGCCGGAGCCGGACGATTTCGCGGATATGCTGGTGGATATTTGCGAGCACGTCAGGCCGTCCCTGTCCCTGATGGATGGGATTGTAGGCATGGAGGGGGCCGGGCCTTCTGCTGGAGATCCGGTGAAAATCGGTGTGGTCCTGGCTTCGGATAATCCTCACTGGCTGGATATGACGGCTGTGAAGCTGGTGGGGATAGAGCCTCAGGCTGTGCCGACTTTGAGGCGGGCGATAGCCCGTGGCATCATTGATCCTGAAGGGAAGCCTGCAACAGTGGAGGGCGTTCCGCTGGAAGCGTTTGAAATCAGTGACTTTAAAGCACCGGATATACGAAGCATTGAATTCTTGAAAGGCCACGCGCCATATTTCATCAAGCATGCGGCGGATCTGATGCTGAAGCCGCGGCCGGTGTTCGACGCCAAGCTCTGCGTGCAGTGCGGTGATTGCAAAAGGCTTTGTCCGCCACAGGCCATCAGTATGGACAAAGCGGTCAAGGGCGGCTATCCCGTGGTGGACCTTTCGAAATGCATTCGCTGCTATTGCTGTCAGGAGCTGTGTCCCAAAGAGGCTGTAGAGATTCACAGGCCATTCCTGCTGCGAATTATGACAAAATTTTAGGAGAAACCTATGTCTGTTGAAATTGCGCTATATCAACCGGAGATTCCGCCGAATACAGGCAATATTGCAAGAACCTGCGCGGTGACAGGGGCAAAGCTGCACCTGATCAAGCCGCTTGGGTTTTCAATTGACGAAAAATACGTGAAAAGGGCTGGCCTCGATTACTGGCATTTGGTTGATGTTACGGTTCACGAATCTTTGGAGGCGTTTCTGGAGGTTATGAAGGGGCGTTCGCTGTATTTTTCGTCTACGAAAGCGAAAAAGCTGTATACAGAGCTTCACT
Organism: Acidaminobacter hydrogenoformans DSM 2784; assembly: GCF_900103005.1. GTDB lineage: Bacteria > Bacillota > Clostridia > Peptostreptococcales > Acidaminobacteraceae > Acidaminobacter > Acidaminobacter hydrogenoformans. Next base: position 23,149 of record NZ_FMWL01000027.1, read on the forward strand.
ATGAGGAAGACGCGGTGTTGGTCTTTGGCAGTGAGACCAGGGGACTTCCGGCGTTAATACACGAGAATTATCAGGACGGATTAATGCGGATTCCCATGCTGGACAGTAAAGATGCGAGAAGTTTAAATTTGTCGAATGCAGTGGCCATTGTCCTGTTTGAAGCCCTCCGGCAGCTGGAGTTTCCGGGTTTGGTGTGAAGGTGTTGGTTGGGGACAGGGAACCATTGGCACAAGTTTTGTCAAGTAGTGCTTCTTATGCGTGGGGAGACACGCTATAATGGGATTATCAAAGATGAGGGGTGTTTAAATGGCGGTTAGAATCATCACCGACAGTGTATCTGATCTACCTGGCGATCTTAAATCAGCCTATGGCATTGAAGTACTGCCTCTGATGGTCAATTTTGGGGAGGTCTCTTACCGGGATGGGATTGATCTGAGCCCTGAAGCTTTTTTTGAGAAGCTGAAGTCCGCGGAGATGCTTCCCACAACGTCACAGGTGAACGTAGGGCAGTTTGTAGAGTGCTTTGAGCGGGTTATAGAGGCAGGCGACGAGGCGGTGGTCATTACATTGTCTTCAAAGCTAAGCGGGACGTATTCCGCGGCGGTGACAGCGGCGGAGGAAATGGGATCTGAAACTATCTCAGTCATTGACTCCCGGTTTGTCAGCTTTGGCCAGGGTCTGCTTGTTTTGAAAGCGGCAGAAATGGCCAGGGAGGGCATGAGCAGAGAGGCTATTGTCAAGGCTTGTGGTCAACTTACTGAACGGCTTGTGATGCTGATTTTCGTCGACACGCTGACCTATTTACACAAGGGCGGACGCCTCAGCGGCGCTGAAGCTATGATAGGCGGCCTTTTGAGCGTTAAACCAATTTTGCATGTCAAGGATGGGGCTTTGGCGCCGCTTGACAAAGTGAGAGGGCGTAAGAAATCCCAGAAATGGTTTGAACAGTATTTGGAGACCCACGCCCCGGAGTTTTCTGAGGAGAGCGTAGGCTTTTTCCATGCAGCAGATCCACAGTTCATGGAAGAAATGATTGATGTGGCGGCTGAAATGATCCATCCTTCAAAAATATACCGTTCAACGGTAGGCGCAGTGGTGGGGACGCATTCGGGCCCGGGGTGTGTCGCGTTCGCGTATTTTAGAAAATGATTTTCATTTTTTGCTCAATCGGATGTAATAATATTTCATAATCGAAAAAATGAGGGTCTCAACACGTTGGAAATTCAGCATTGTTTTTGTCTGTTAATTTTATGACAAAATTTGCTTCAGGTATTGCAATTTTTTTGTAGATGCACTATAATGACGATGTAACATAAAGATTGTTAAATAATTATGAATCATCATCAGGAAATTTTATGGATGCGGACTGTTTAAGAACCGCGAATAAGTGTAAATAACTGAATAGACTGGATGAAAAGTCAGGGAGAGAATCATTAAATTGATCGCCGAAGGGACAAGCTGTCACTGCCAAGTGACTGTGAAATTTTCAGGCAAAAGGACCGGGCTTAGACAGATCTCTGAAAAGCTGATCAGGCACCGTAGGGGCAATTATAACGCGACATAGTCGCGGATAAGAAACTCTCAGGTATAAACAGAGGGAGGAATGGCACATTTATTGTCGCGTTCCTCTCTTTTTTGTTTCTATAAGGTAGGTTGGCCGAGTCCGCAACCGGGCAGAGCAAACTATGCTTCAAAAGTAAAAACGAGGTGACATTGGAATGAAATTCATGCTGGTAACCAACAACCGAATGGTTCAGGAACGCTTTAAACCGGGTGAAACCAAGAACCTCACTCAAGTCGTCTACCAGGAAGACTTCGATTTGATTGCCGTACTGGAGTCTGCCCGCAACTTGATTCACAGCGGCCACAGACTGCTGACGCATCCTTTGTCAGGAAGTGTTAAGCCCTATGAGACGCCTTTTAAATCTGTGGCGATAACCTCAGAAACTGAGGTTTTAGACTTTCAATCCCTTCAGATTATTGAAGAAAGCCTGGCGACGGCCAAGAAATTTCTTGCGGATGCCAGAGTCATTCAATACTCGGAAAAAGTTTATGATGACTTCAGAGTGATTGATCTGAATCTCATCCAAAGCGGCATTGAAAGCATTAATCAGTTTGGTTAAGCACTCTGGGTTTTTCCCGGCGTGGGGATAGACGCGGCGGATAAGATACAGGTTGCTCAGCTATATAGTCTTAATAGGTAACAGGAAAACAGTACACGGGGGGTAAAGCATGGAAAAGCACTATGATGTCGTCATCATTGGCGCAGGTCCTGCAGGACTGTCAGCGGGCCTCTACGCGGCGCGGGCGAAAATGAAGACTGTAATTTTGGAAAAGGAAAAGCCGGGCGGACAGATTGCCACCACGGATGAAGTTGCCAACTACCCAGGCTCTGTAGAGCACGCGACTGGGCCAAGCCTGGTGGACCGCATGGTTGAACAGTGTGATGAATTTGGCGCGGAGCGTGTAAAAGACGCGGTTAAGTCCATTGATTTCACAGGCGACCTTAAAGTCATTGAAACTGAGAGCGGCGACGTTTATAAGGCGAAAGCTGTGATTGTCGCGACGGGCGCTTCTCCTAAGAAGATTGGATGCCCAGGCGAGGCCGAGCTTACAGGCAAAGGCGTCTCCTACTGCGCGACTTGTGACGCGGACTTCTTTACAGATCTCGAAGTCTTCTGCGTTGGCGGCGGCGACACTGCGGTTGAGGAAGCTATGTATCTTACCAAGTTTGCCCGCAAAGTCACACTGGTTCACAGACGTGACGAGTTCAGGGCTGCGAAGTCCATCATAGAAAAAGTCAAGAAGAACGAAAAAGTTGAGTACCTGATGGACTCTGTCGTCGAAGAAATTTACGGTGACGGCATTCTCGAAGGCATAAAAGTGAAAAATGTCAAGACCGGTGAAGTTACGGATATTCCTGCGCCGGAAGACGACGGCACTATGGGCGTTTTCGTCTTCATAGGCTACGATCCGCTCACATCCCTCTTTAAAGGCATCCTCGACATGGACCAAACCGGCTACCTGATCGCGGATGAAAACATGAAAACCAATATTCCTGGTGTCTTTGCCGCAGGAGATGTCAGACAGAAGATCCTTCGCCAGGTGGTAACTGCTACAGCAGATGGCGCAATTGCCGCAGTTGTGGCTGAGAAGTACATCGAGGAAAAATTCCACGCTTAATGCGCTGGGTTTTTTATAAAAGCAAGGAGGAAAATCATGTTTATTTTGGATAAAGACAACTTTGAACAGGAAGTGCTTCAGGCAGATGGTTTTGTACTGGTCGATTATTGGAGCGACGGCTGTGAGCCATGCAAGGCCCTCATGCCGGACGTGGAAGAGCTCGCTGCGCAGTACGAAGGCAAGGTCAAATTCTGCAAGCTCAATACGACAAACGCCAGAAGGCTTGCAATTTCCCAAAAGGTCCTTGGCCTTCCTACTATCACACTTTATAAAGGCGGCCAAAAGGTCGGCGAAGTCACAAAGGAAAAAGCTTCAAAAGCCGGCATTAAAGAAATGCTGGATGCTAATCTCTAACAGCTGATTGTCTGTAACCGGCAGGTCCGGTTCAAATATACAAGGAGGTGAACCTTTTGCGTTTAGAACTTGGTGAAATTCTAATCAAAGACGTGCAGTTTGGTGACGTCAGTAAGGTCGAAAACGGAACGCTGTTCATTAACCGCGACGAGATCCATGCGCTCGTTATGGAAAATGAATACATCAAAAGCTGCAAGGTCGATCTTGCAAAGCCGGGTGAAGAGACCCGAATCACACCTGTCAAGGATGTTATTGAGCCCCGCGTAAAAGTTGATGGTCCTGGCGGCATGTTCCCAGGCGTTATCAATAAAGTAACGACGGTAGGTTCAGGCAGAACCCACGTACTTAAGGGCGCTGCTGTCGTCACATGCGGCAAGATCGTTGGCTTCCAGGAAGGCATTATCGATATGTCAGGTACGGGCGCTGACTTCACGCCGTTCTCCAAAACCAACAACATCTGTGTCGTCATTGAGCCTGCCGATGGTATTAATCAGTACGACTACGAAGCTGCCGCACGTATGGCAGGTCTCAGAGTCGCAACTTACATTGGCGAGCTTGGTAGAGCGGTTACCCCGGATGTTGTAAATGTCTACGAGACAAAACCAGTCTTCGAGCAAGCTGCAGAGTATCCTGAGCTTCCTAAGGTCGGCTATGTCTACATGCTCCAGACTCAGGGCCTGCTTCACGATACGTATGTCTACGGCGTCGACGCGAAGAAGATCGTTCCAACGATCCTCTACCCGACTGAAGTCATGGACGGCGCAATCCTGAGCGGCAACTGCGTCTCCGCGTGCGACAAGAACACGTCGTACCATCACCTGAACAACCCAATTATCAAGCACCTCTACGCAGAGCACGGAAAGTCCATCAACTTCATGGGCGTCATCATCACGAATGAGAACGTTTACCTCGCTGACAAGGAAAGATCTTCAAACTGGACTGCCAAGTTCGCGAAGTTCCTCGGTCTCGACGGTGTCATCGTTTCTCAGGAAGGCTTTGGCAACCCTGATACGGACCTGATCATGAACTGCAAGAAAATTGAAGCGGAAGGCGTCAAGACTGTTATCGTAACAGACGAGTACGCTGGACGCGACGGCTCCTCACAATCCCTCGCGGACGCGGATCCATCCGCTGATGCTGTCGTCACTGGCGGCAACGCGAACGAAACGATTGAACTCCCTCCTATGAAAAAGATCATTGGTATGCTGGATTATACGGATAAAATCGCTGGCGGCTTTGACGGCTCCCTGAGACCAGATGGCAGCATTGTTGCTGAGATCCAGGTCATCACGGGCGCTACCAACGAGCTTGGCTTCAACAAGCTCACTGCAAGAACGTTCTAATTTAGGAACGATAAGCTTTAAGCATTGAATAGAAAATACATTTTGAAAGGATGTCGAGAATGAGCATTTTAGCTAACAAAAAAGTGATCATCATTGGCGACCGTGACGGTGTTCCGGGCCAAGCGATCGAAGAATGCGTCAAGACGAATAGCGACGCAACAGTCGTCTATTCCGCAACAGAGTGTTTTGTCTGAACGGCTGCAGGGGCCATGGATTTGGAGAATCAGAACAGGGTTAAATCTTTAGCAGATGAGTACGGCCATGAGAATGTCGTTGTCATCTTCGGCGCAGCAGAAGCAGAATCAGCTGGTCTTGCAGCTGAGACTGTCACCAATGGTGACCCAACGTTCGCAGGCTGCCTCGCGGGCGTATCTCTTGGACTTTCTGTCTACCACGCGGTAGAGCCAGAGTTCAAGGCAGACGTAGACGCAGATGTCTACGAAGATCAGATCGGCATGATGGAAATGGTTCTCAACGTCGACGAAATCGTCGCTGAGATGACCAACATGAGATCTTCTTACTGCAAATATCTCTAATAATCGCGCCGATAGTTTAGAGATATAAAAAGCAACAAAAAGCACCACCAAAACCCTGATATACAACCCTGATTAAAACCCTGATAAATTCCAAATCCATGCAAACACACAGTTCGGTCGAACTGTAAAAATTCCTGAAAAGCTATAACCAATATTGATATATTCCAGCGATCCTTTAAACCAGAAAAATGTGAAGGGAGGGATCCTCAATCTATTCCACCGCGGCAATTTCGCGGCGGGGTGTGAGGCGGCTTATGAGCAAGATAAGAATTGTGCACTATATCAACCAATTCTTCGCAGGCATTGGCGGTGAAGAAAAAGCAGACGTAAAACCTGAGCTGAGAGAAGGCGTTGTCGGTCCCGGCATGGCACTGAACGGCGAATTCAAAAAACTCGGTAAAGATATGGAAGTCGTTGCGACGGTCATCTGTGGTGACTCATACTTCAACGAGAACCTCGAAGAAGCAAAAACGACGATCCTCGAAATGATTAAATCCCAAAACGCTGACCTGTTTATTGCAGGCCCTGCGTTCAACGCTGGCCGTTATGGCGCGGCGTGCGGCACCATTGCCAAGTTTGTCAAGGAAGAGCTCGACATTCCTGTTGTCACTGCAATGTATATTGAGAACCCTGGTGTCGACATGTACCGAAAGGAACTCTATATCATTGAAACGGGCAATTCCGCTGCTGCTATGCGTACTGCGATTCCTGCAGTCGCGAAGTTTGCGGTCAAGCTTGTTGAAGGTGAGGCTATTGGCACACCTGCAGAGGAAGGCTACATTGAGCGCGGCATCCGTAGAAATATCTTCGTCGATAAGATTGGCGCGGAGCGTGCGGTTGAAATGCTTGTCAGCAAGCTTTCCGGCCAGCCATTTGTTACTGAGTATCCAATGCCGGTATTCGACCATGTCGCACCTGGCAAAGCAATCAAAGACCTTTCAAAAGCAAAAATCGCCCTGGTTACTTCCGGCGGTATTGTACCGAAGGGCAACCCAGACCGCATTGAGTCTTCTTCTGCTTCCAAATATGGCAAGTATGACATTGAAAGCATCAGCGATCTGACCTTCGAAACTTACGAAACTGCTCACGGCGGCTTCGACCCGGTATACTGCAATGACGACTCTGACCGTGTCCTTCCAGTCGACGTCCTCAGAGACCTCGAGAAGGAAGGCAAGATTGGCGAGCTCTATCGTTTCTTCTACTCAACGACGGGCAATGGTACTTCCGTTAAGAACTCCAACGAGTTCGCGACTGAGTTCACCAAAGAGCTGATTGCTGATGGCGTCGACGCGGTTATCCTCACTTCGACGTGAGGCACTTGTACTCGTTGCGGTGCAACGATGGTAAAAGCAATTGAAAGATCCGGTATTCCTGTTGTCCACATTGCGACAGTCGTACCTATATCGCTGACAGTTGGCGCGAACAGAATCGTACCGGCAATCGCGATTCCACATCCACTTGGAAACCCAGCCCTCGATCCGGCAGAAGAGAAGAAGCTTCGCCGCCGTATCGTCGAGAGAGCGCTTAACGCTTTAACAGTTGAGGTTGACGAGCAGACGGTTTTTGATAAATAATAAGAATTAACCTGAATAGGTTGAGGTGAAGGGTGATGTTTAACGCAGACCTCTAGCCTCAACCTATTTAAACATTATTCGGAGGTGTAAAATGTCCTACGCAGTATTGAAAGCGGCGGGTTATGTGCTCGTACACACGCCTGATATGATCTTGCAGAACGGTACCACGCAAACGGTTGAAAGAGCTGCCAACCCGGAATCTGAATACCTTAAGAAAGTCCCTGAGCATCTTCGTTCCTTCGAAGAAGTCGTCAACTATGCGCCAAACCAGACCTATATTGGAAACCTCACGCCAGAGGCCCTCGGAAAGCTCGAGAAGCCTTGGGTGGGCGTTGACGTGCCAGGCAGCAGCCGCGACGGCAAGTTCGGTGAAATCATGCCGCAAGCTGAATTTATCGCTATGCTGAAGCTTTCAGACGTCTTTGACCTCGTAAAGCTTGAGAAAGGCTTTATGGAAGTGGCAAAAGCAGAATATGGAAAGCATCCCCTTGCAACGGCTGAAGAACTTGGGAAATTAGGCGATGGCGACGCGCTTTCCGTCATCGAAGAGCTCGTGAATGTCCATCATGCTGAAGCCATTTACCATGACGGCAAACTCGTAGGCTGCGTCAAGAAAGCCCATGACGTCGACCCTAACCTGAATGCCCATGTTATGTTCGAGAACCTTGTCGTCAAGGCCTCCGGCATCCTGGCGTTCAAAAACCTCGTTGCCAAAAACAACATTGACCCCCTCACCATTGATTATGTCATTGAGTGCTCTGAAGAAGCTTGCGGTGACATGAACCAGCGCGGCGGCGGCAACTTTGCCAAGTCCATTGCTGAAATGGGCGGCGCGGTCAATTCAACAGGTGCTGACCTCAGAGGCTTCTGCGCGGCGCCAACCCATGCGCTGATCACAGCCGCTTCCCTCGTTAAAGCCGGCACTTACAAGAACGTCGTCATCGTCGCAGGCGGCGCTACGGCGAAGCTTGGCATGAACGGCAAGGACCATGTCAAGAAGGGTCTTCCTGTCCTTGAGGACGTCCTTGGCGGCTTCGCGCTCCTGATTTCTGAGAACGACGGTGTAAGCCCTGTTCTGAGAACGGATCTCGTCGGTAAGCACAACGTC
>NZ_FMWL01000038.1 GCF_900103005.1 Acidaminobacter hydrogenoformans DSM 2784
GGATTTGCTTGCAAAGATACGGGCTTAATGTTATACTGTATTTAGTCACATATGTTACTAAAAAGGAGGACGAATATGTACCTCGATTTTCTAGTCAAAATACCAGAAGCAGCAGGTAAAATTACCTACAGAAAACGAGACGACTCCTGTTATGTTTACTATGAGTACGATAGGATCTATGATCCTACGCGAAAATTTACGAACGTAAAGAGAGCGATGATTGGTAAGCAATCCAAAGCTGATCATCTTATGATGCAGCCAAACCAGAACTACCTGAAGTTCTTCCCGGAAGTAGAGCTTCCCGAAGAAAAGGATCGTTCATTAAGAAGCAGTTGTTTGCGAGTCGGGACTTATATAATTCTCCAAAAACTCATCAGAGAAAGCGGAATCCCGGACATGCTCAGCCGGGATTTTAGTAAAAAAGATGTAGGATTGTTCTTGGACATGGCAGCCTATTCGATTATTACTGAAAGTAACGCTGCCCAGTACTATCCAGATTATGCTTATAATCATGCACTATTTACCACAGATATGAGGATTTTCAGTGATGCCAAGGTTTCGGATTTTTTAAAAAATATAACAGATGATCAAAGTGTGGGATTTTTGAATTCATGGAATGAATCAAAAGATCACAGAGAAAAGATCTATATATCCTATGATTCAACGAATAAGAATTGTCAGGCTGGAGATATTGAAATGCTTGAATATGGCAATGCCAAAGTAGATCAGGGATCTCCAATTTTCAATTATTCAATAGCTTATGACACGAGAAACAAAGAACCGCTTTTTTACGAAGCATACCCAGGAAGTATAAATGACGTGTCACAGCTTCAGTTTATGCTGGATAAAGCAAAAGGATACGGCTATAGGAAGATAGGTTTTATACTGGATCGTGGTTACTTCGGCAAGAGAAATATTGAGTACATGGATCAGTGTGGTTATAGCTTTGTGATCATGGTCAAGGGAATGGCATCCCTCGTAAATCAGCTCATTCTGAAACATAAAGGATCATTTGAGAAGAAGAGACTCCATCATATCAGTGAATACAGAGTTTATGGCATGACAGTAAAGAAAAAGCTGTATGCTACGGATGAAAAAGATCGCTATTTTCATATCTATCATAGTATTGATAAGGAAAGTGCAGAGCGCAATATACTGGAGAACCGGATTGATGAAATGACAAAATTCATGAAACGTCATACCAATGAAATGCGCGAATTTGGGGCGGGATTCGAGAGGTATTTTGAACTCTACTATGATGAACAAAACAAGACGTTTCTGTTTCCTGTTGAGAAAGCAGGCGTCATAGAAAGTGAGATTGATTTATGTGGATATTTCTGCATCATAACCTCAGAAAAGATGACTGCAAAAGAAGCTATTGATCTATATAAAAGTCGTGATGTCTCAGAAAAGCTATTTCGGGGTGATAAGTCGTATCTTGGTAATAAGAGTCTTCGTGTGTACTCAGATGAATCGGCATCAGCGAAGATATTTATAGAATTTATTGCGCTGATCATTAGAAGCAAGATCTATACAAGTCTTAAGGAAGAGATGAATAAAATAGATAAAAGGCCGAACTTTATGACGGTCCCTGCGGCAATAAAGGAACTTGAGAAAATTGAGATGGTTAGACAGCTGGACAATGTTTATAGACTGGACCATGCCGTTACAGCAACTCAGAAGACAATACTTAAAGCCTTCGGAATAGACGTTTCCTATGTAAAGTACAAAGCTGCTGAAATAAGTGAATCGCTTATGAATGCAGAAAAAATTTACAAATAAGAGAGGATGCGAAACATGGCGAGAACGGTTGGAATGGATGCGTTGGAACAAAAGATTGAAAAGGCCCAATTGGATGTGGTAAAGGCAAAGGCGAAGTACGATGCGGCGCTTGCAACATTAAAAGATTTGATGGACAAACGCGATGGGTTAAAGCGTGATGAACTTATCGCTGCTATTATGAAAAGTGATAAATCCTACGACCAAATCCTTCAATTTATACAACCAACTGATCAAGAAAAAGGATAGGCTGGAAACAACAAAAAACTCCTGCATCGAGACCTGTGCAGGAGTTTTAGTCACATTTTTTCTGGAAGTTGACA
>NZ_FMWL01000026.1 GCF_900103005.1 Acidaminobacter hydrogenoformans DSM 2784
AAGATCCTACATCTTCATGGGCAGACAAGATCGTTGAGATGTTCGAAATCATCGACACTTATATCCCAGAGCCACAGCGCGACATTGACAAGCCGTTCCTGATGCCTGTCGAGGACGTCTTCTCCATTACTGGCCGCGGTACAGTTGCTACTGGCCGTATCGAGCGTGGTATCGTCAAAGTCCAGGAAGAAGTTGAGATCGTCGGTCTTGCTGAAGAGAAGCGCAAAGTCGTCGTTACAGGCGTTGAGATGTTCAAGAAGCTCCTCGACGAAGGCCGTGCAGGCGACAACATTGGCGCACTGCTCCGCGGCGTACAGAGAACAGAGATCGAGCGCGGTCAGGTTCTCGCGAAGCCGGGTTCAGTCAACCCGCACACAGAGTTCGAAGCTCAGGTTTACGTCCTGAAGAAAGAAGAAGGCGGCAGACATACACCGTTCTTCAACGGTTACAGACCGCAGTTCTTCTTCAGAACGACAGACGTTACGGGTTCAGCACAGCTTCCTGCAGGTGTAGAAATGTGTATGCCTGGCGACAACATCGAGATGACGATCACGCTGATCTCACCGATCGCTGTTGAAGAAGGCCTCAAGTTCTCCATCCGTGAGGGTGGCCGTACGGTTGGCGCTGGCTCCGTCATTAAGATCATCAAGTAATAGAAGCTTAGATTGCAATAGTGGTGGGCCTGTGAAAAACAGGCCCACTTTTAAATGTAAAAAGTGTTGCATATCTTGAATGTTAGTAGTATAATGATAAAGCGTGTTTATAAGCGATGAGATAGAAGGTTACCGTACTGGCACGGAAAAATTTCTATTGAGAATGGTCCAATCGTTGAATTGGGCGGCCGGGATTTGTGTGCCTGAAAATGCGATACGCCAGGCAAGGTGTGCATAGACCCAGTCGTGTGTTTAAGATCACGCGCATTTATTTCAAGGAGGTAAAACACATGGCTAACAAAGGACAAAAAATCAGAATTAAACTCAAGTCATTCGATCACAAAGTTCTCGACAGCTCTGCACAAAAAATTGTCGAGACAGCAAAGAGAACGGGCGCTGACGTCGCGGGTCCGATTCCACTTCCTACTAAAAAGGAAATCATCACTATTCTCCGCGCAGTTCACAAGTACAAAGATTCCAGAGAACAGTTCGAGCTCAGAACGCACAAGCGTCTGATCGACATCCTCAATCCAACGCCTAAGACGGTTGATTCTCTTATGAGACTTGATCTCCCAGCTGGCGTGGACATTGAAATCAAACTGTAATACCCTACTGTCGTTACTAAGAGATTGGTTTGAATAGATTCAACCCTCATGCTTAGTATGATTGCAGAAGCAATCCGCTGTAAGATTATCGGGAGGTGTAAACACTATGTTAGGTATTTTAGGCAAAAAAATTGGCATGACTCAGGTGTTTGACGCAAATGGCAACGTAGTTCCTGTCACTGTCGTCGAAGCAGGTCCTATGCATGTCACACAAGTCAAAACAGTTGAAACGGACGGCTACTCCGCGATTCAGGTCGCTTTCGGAGAAGCAAAGGCTCACCGTGCCAACAAACCAACCAAAGGCCATTTCGCGAAAGCTGGCGTTGAGTTTAAGAAGTATGTTCGCGAGTTCAGGGTTGAAGATGCGTCTGCATTTTCAGTCGGACAGGAAATCAAAGCAGATCTCTTCGCTGAAGGCGCAGCTGTGGACGTTTCCGGCATTTCAAAAGGTAAAGGTACACAAGGCAACATCAAGCGTTGGAATCATGCGCGCGGTCCTATGACCCACGGTTCCAAGAGCCACAGACTTCCAGGCTCGATCGGCGCCGGCACGTTCCCGGGTAAAGTTGTTAAAGGTATGCCAATGGCAGGTCGTATGGGCCGTGAAAAAGTCACGATTCAGAATATCGACGTTGTCCGAGTTGAAGCAGACCGCAACCTGATCCTTCTTAAAGGCGCAGTTCCGGGACCAAAAGGCAGCCTGCTGACCATTAAACCAACGGTCAAATCTGGCAAATAGTGATTCGAGTAAAGGAAAGGAGGAAGCAACGTGGCTAAATTAGATGTTTTAAATATGTCCGGAGAAAAAGTTGGAGAAATTCAACTGAATGATAGCATTTTCGGCGCAGAGGTCAACAAGCAGGTTCTTCATCAGGTTGTTGTCAACTATCTTGCAAATCAAAGACAAGGCACACAGTCTGCAAAGACAAGAGCTGAAGTCAGAGGCGGCGGTCGCAAGCCGTTCCGTCAAAAGGGCACAGGCAATGCGCGTCAAGGCACAATCAGAGCGCCTCATTATGTAGGCGGTGGCGTTGTATTCGCACCAAAGCCAAGAGATTACAGCTATGTGCTGCCAAAGAAAATCAAGAGACTTGCCCTTAAATCAGCGTTGAGTTCTAAAGTTCAAAACGGTGAAATGGTGGTTCTTGAAGATCTTGCATTTGAAGCGCCTAAAACAAAAGCAATGCTCAATGTTCTCAAAAATGTCAATGCTGGCAAGAAAGCGCTGATCGTTACGCTCGACAAGAATGACAATGTCGTATTCTCAGCAAACAACATTCCAGGCGTCAAGACGTCCTTCATTGGTCAGCTCAACGTCTATGAGATCCTCAACCACAACAGCTTCATCATTACTAAAGCTGCTGTCGAGAAACTCGAGGAGGTTTACGCGTAATGAAAACACCTTATGACGTTATTATTCGCCCAATCGTTACTGAACAGAGCATGATGGGCACTTCAGAGAAAAAATATACGTTCGAAGTCCACAAGGACGCCAACAAAACAGAGATTCGCCAAGCGGTAGAGGCCATTTTCGGTGTAAAAGTTGATAAGGTCAACACCATGAACGTCGATGGAAAAGTTAAGCGCCAAGGTAAATATATAGGCAGAACTTCCAGCTGGAAAAAAGCCATAGTCAAATTGGCTCCAGACAGCAAGGACATCGAGTTCTTCGAAGGCATCTAATTACTGAAGGAGGGAAAAAACATGGGTATCAGAGGGTTTAAACCCACTTCGCCTGCGGTCAGACAGATGACGGTGTCCACTTTTGAGGAAATCACGAAATTTACACCGGAAAAAGCCCTGACTGTTTCGATCAAGAAGAATTCAGGACGTAACAATCAAGGTAAAATTACTGTTCGCCACAGAGGCGGCGGCACAAGAGTCAAATATCGTACAATAGATTTCAAGCGCAACAAGGACAACGTTCCTGCAACGGTTGCAGCTATTGAATACGATCCGAACCGTTCAGCAAATATCGCGCTGCTGCACTATGCAGACGGCGAAAAGCGTTACATCATCGCACCTCATAAAATTTCAGTCGGCGACGTCATCATTTCGGGTGAAGGTCACGACATCAAAATTGGCAACGCAATGCCGCTGAGCAACATTCCTCTCGGTACTATGATTCACAATCTTGAGCTCAAACCGGGCAAAGGCGCTCAGCTCGTTCGTTCTGCAGGAAACGCCGCACAGCTTATGGCTAAAGAAGGCAAGCTTGCGCTTGTCAGACTGCCATCCGGCGAAACGCGTTATGTCAGAATTGAATGCCGTGCCACGATCGGTCAAGTCGGCAATATCGACCACGAGAATATTACCATTGGTAAAGCTGGCCGTAAGCGTCACATGGGCATCAGACCAACCGTTCGCGGTTCCGTCATGAACCCGAATGACCACCCACACGGCGGTGGTGAAGGCCGTTCTCCTATTGGACGTCCAGCGCCTGTTACACCTTGGGGCAAGCCTGCGCTTGGTTACAAGACGCGTAACAAGAAAAAGGCTTCCAACAGCATGATTGTATCAGCGAGAAAGAAATAGTTTGAGATTGGTGGCGGACAGACTGTTCGCCACTGCCTCGACGGGCAAAGCACGAAGGGAGGAAATGCAAGGATGAGCAGATCGCTTAAAAAAGGACCTTTTATCCATAAAGGACTTATCCGGAAAATTGAAGAAATGAACGCAGCAGGAGATAAAAAAGTTATCAAATCTTGGTCGAGATCTTCGACGATTTTCCCTCAAATGGTTGGACACACGATCGCAGTTCACGACGGCAAAAAACATGTGCCTGTTTATGTGACAGAAGACATGATCGGCCACAAGCTCGGAGAATTCGCCCCTACGAGAACTTTCAAAGGCCACGCGGGCGACAAGAAGAGCAAGTAAGGCCATTTTAGATCGGAAGGAGGGCACACAATGAAATCAGTAGTAAGAGCTGAAGCGAAATACGTTCGTATTTCCTCAAGAAAAATGAAGCCAATCGCGAATTTGGTCAGAGGCAAAAATGCCAAAGAAGCTAAAGCGATTTTGAAGTTTATACCGCGCAAAGGCGCAAGAATCTTCCTTAAAGTACTTGAGTCAGCGATCGCAAACGCTGAAAACAACAACCATATGGATGTTGACAAGCTTTACATCGCTGAAATCTACGCTAACCAGGGACCTGTCATGAAGCGTTTCAGAGCGGGTTCTCACGGCAGAGCAAATCCAATTCTTAAGAGAAGCAGCCACGTAGGCGTCGCGGTATCCGAAAGAGAATAGTAAGGAGGGAATAGCGGATGGGTCAAAAAGTAAGCCCACACGGACTTAGAGTCGGTATTATTAAAGATTGGGACTCAAAATGGTACGCTAACAAGAAAAACTTCTCCGAGTTGCTCGTTGAAGATTTCAATATCAGAAAAATCCTTAAGAAGGAACTTTATACTTCAGGCGTTTCAAGAATTTATATTGACCGCGCTGCGAACAACAGAATCCATATCAATATTTTCACTGCAAAACCAGGCATGATTGTTGGCCGCGGTGGCGAGAATATCAAAAAGCTGAGGGAACAGCTCCAGACTATGACTGGAAAAACTATTCAGCTTGATATCTCCGAAGTTGAAAATGCTGATACAGATGCGCAGCTCGTCGCTGAGAACATTGCGTCACAGCTTGAAAGACGTATTGCTTTCAGACGCGCAATGAAAGGTTCCATCACAAGAACTATGCGTTCCGGCAGTGTAGAAGGTATCAAAATTATGACCGCAGGTCGTTTGGGCGGCGCAGAAATCGCGAGATCTGAAAGCTACAGTGAGGGTAATGTTCCACTTTCAACCCTTCGTGCTGATATCGATTACGGATTTGCTGAAGCGAACACGACTTATGGCAAAATTGGCGTTAAGGTCTGGATTTGTAAAGGTGAAATACTCCCTAAAGCAAATGGCGAAAGCATCCTTATGCGTAAAGAGCCAAAGAAAGCAAGAGCACAAGGTCAAGGCGGTCAGAGAGACAACAGAAGACCTGCACGTTCTGGCAAGCCAAGACAAGGCAGAAATGAGAAAGATGCACGTTAATTCCTTTAATGGATAGAGAAGTTATGGAAGGAGGCTGTACGCCATGTTAATGCCTAAAAGAGTTAAGCGACGCAGAGTACATCGCGGCAGAATGAAAGGCACTGCGCAAAAAGGCAACGAAATATCGTACGGAGATTACGCATTGGTAGCAATGGAGCCTGCGTGGATCACAGCGAATCAGATAGAATCAGCGAGGATCGCGATCAACCGTTACATTAAAAGAGGCGGTAAAGTTTGGATCAAAATCTTCCCTCATAAACCGGTTACCAAGAAACCTGCTGAAACCCGAATGGGTGCTGGTAAAGGTTCGCCGGAGTATTGGGTAGCAGTTGTCAAGCCGGGCCGAATTATGTTCGAGCTTTCCGGTGTCAATGAAGAGACAGCTCGTGAAGCAATGCGTCTTGCTGCGAACAAACTGCCTATTCAGTGCAAGTTCATGAAGCGCGAAGAAGTGCTTGAAAAGGGTGGTGAATCTAATGAATGCTAACAAACTCCGAGATATGACTGCGGATGAGCTTACAGTAAAGCTGAATGACCTTAAAAGCGAATTGTTCAACCTTAGATTCCAGTTGGCCACCGGCCAGCTCGACAACCCTATGAAGATCAAAAATGTCAAAAAAGACATTGCCAGAGTCAAAACGATCCTCAGGGAACGGGATATTAAGGCTTAATCGCGAGGGAGGTAAGTAAATTGGAAAGAGCTAACAGAAAAGTTAGAACTGGTACAGTTGTCTCCGATAAAATGGACAAGACAATTGTTGTAAAAGTAGAAGATTTCATTCGTCACCCGCTTTATGGAAAGCGTGTAAAAAGAACGACGAAATTCAAAGCACACGACGAACAGAACGCCTGCGGTATAGGCGATAGAGTTCGAATTATGGAAACTCGCCCTCTCAGCCGCGACAAGCGCTGGAGACTCGTAGAAATTATCGAGAAGGCGAAGTAATTCTTGCTGATTGGAAGGAGGTTGCAAGCATGATCCAACAGGAAACCCGGTTGAAAGTCGCGGACAATTCCGGTGCTAAAGAACTATTGTGCATCCGCGTACTTGGCGGTTCTAAGAGAAAGTACGGCAACATCGGCGACGTTATCGTCTGTGCCGTTAAAAATGCAACACCAGGCGGAGTTGTTAAAAAAGGTGATGTCGTCAAGGCAGTCATCGTCAGATCCGTCAGCGGCGTTAGAAGAAACGACGGTAGTTACCTTAAATTCGATGATAACGCAGCAGTCATCATCAAAGAAGATTTGTCTCCAGTCGGTACCCGTATTTTTGGACCGGTTGCTCGAGAATTAAGGGATAAGAAATTTACCAAAATCGTTTCCCTGGCTCCAGAAGTCTTATAAGAGAGTGGGAGGTGGAAATAGATGCGTGTTAAAAAAGGTGATACGGTAGTCGTAATTTCCGGCAAGGATAAAGGAAAAAAAGGCAAAGTCCTTCAAGCGCTTCCAAAAAAAGAGCGCGTAATCGTTGAAGGTGTCAATATGGTGACGAAGCACCAAAAGGCTTCTCAACAAGTAAAGCAAGCTGGCATCATCCATCAGGAGGCGCCAATTCATGTTTCTAATGTTATGCTTCTCGACCCTAAGGTCAAAACGGGTACGAGGGTTTCATACAAAGTACTCGACAGTGGCAAAAAGGTCAGAGTCGCCGCAAAATCTGGCGAAGTCATTGACTAACAGTCGGGAAGGAGGGTTAACCAATGGCTAGATTTAGAGATAAGTATCTGAATGACGTTAGAAAAGGTATGATGGAGAAGTTCCAGTACAGCAACGTCATGGAGATTCCTAAAATTGAAAAAGTAGTTGTCAATATGGGACTTGGTGATGCAAAGGACAATCCAAAAGAGATTCAAGTTGCAGTCGCTGAGCTCGCAAAAATTACAGGTCAACAGCCTGTTGTTACAAAAGCCAAAAAATCCGTCGCTAACTTTAAAGTGCGCGAAGGCATGCCGGTAGGTGCTAAGCTTACACTCCGCGGCGAAATCATGTACGAGTTCCTCGACCGTCTCATCTCAATCGCGCTTCCGCGTGTACGGGATTTCAAAGGCGTCAACCCAAATGCGTTTGACGGCAGAGGCAACTATACGCTTGGCGTAAAAGAACAGTTGATTTTCCCGGAAATCGAATATGACAAGATTGATAAAGTCCGTGGCATGGACATCACCTTCGTAACAACTGCGAAGACTGACGAAGAAGCTCGTGAGCTTCTCGCGCTTATGGGGATGCCATTCAGCAAATAAGGAGGGGTATCAAGTGGCGAAAACATCGCTTAAAGTTAAACAAGCACGCCCGCAAAAGTATTCAACACAAGAATATTCACGTTGTAAGCTTTGCGGACGACCACACGCATACATCCGCAAATTCGGCATCTGCCGTATTTGCTTTAGAGAATTGGCATACAAAGGTCAAATTCCAGGTGTGCGCAAAGCCAGCTGGTAATAAGGAAAGGAGGTATTGTCCATGACTATGACTACAGACCCAATTGCAGATATGCTGACACGCATTCGTAATGCCAACATGGTGAAGCATAATGTCGTCGACATCCCGTCGTCGAACGTCAAAAAGAGAATTGCTGAAATTCTGATGACTGAAGGCTTTATCAAGAACTACAGCATGATCGCAGACGATCACCAAGGTATTATTCGAATCGAGCTTAAATATGGCGAAAATAAAGAGAAGGTCATTTCCGGCCTTAAACGTATTTCAAAACCAGGCCTCAGAGTTTACGCAAAGAAGACGGACATTCCGAAAGTCCTTGGCGGCCTCGGTATTGCCATCATTTCGACTTCAAATGGCATTATCACAGATAAGGAAGCTCGCAACCTCGGAGTTGGCGGCGAAGTCATCTGTTACGTTTGGTAATATAAAGGGATAGAGTAGGAGGTGCAGGAATGTCTAGAATTGGTAGATTGCCTATTACGATCCCTGGTGGCGTGACTGTCAGCGTCGACGAGACGAATTTAGTAACAGTCAAGGGCCCATTGGGAGAGTTAAAAGAGCAAATCAACAAAGATCTTAAAGTGACAATCGACAACGGTTCATTAACTGTCGAACGTCCATCTGATAATAAAACACACAGAGCGCTTCACGGCCTCAGCCGTACGCTTATAAACAATATGGTCGTGGGTGTTTCCCAAGGCTACTCGAAGAAACTCAAAATTGTCGGTGTTGGTTACAGAGCCAACAAGAACGGCAATAAATTAGAGCTTTCTCTCGGATTTTCCCATCCTGTTGTCATGGAAGACCCTGCTGGTCTTACGACAGAGGTTCCGGTTCAGACTGAAATCATTGTCAAAGGGATCAACAAGCAGCTCGTAGGCAACTATGCAGCGAAGATCCGTGACTGGAGACGACCAGAGCCATATAAGGGCAAAGGCGTCCGTTATGAAAATGAAAATGTCCGCCGTAAAGAGGGCAAAACCGGTAAGAAATAATCGGGAAAGGAGTGAAGCGGCATGATTAACAAAGTTGGTAAAAATACAAACAGACAAGCTCGCCAGGCAAGAACGCGCAAGAAAGTTGCGGGAACTGCCCAGCGTCCAAGACTGAATGTTTATAGAAGCCTTAATAATATTTATGCACAGATTATTGATGACGTCGCTGGCGTCACGATCGCTTCTGCTTCATCGCTTGAGGCGGAAGTCAAAGGACAATTTGCGCATACAGGCAACAAGCTTGCCGCAAAGGCTGTCGGTGAACTCATCGCTAAGAGAGCGATTGAGAAAGGCGTTCAAGTAGTAGTCTTTGACCGTGCTGGATATCTTTATCATGGACGTGTCAAAGAACTGGCTGACGGTGCCAGAGAAGCCGGCTTAGAATTTTAGCAAAGGAGGTTAACGAATGAACCGCACAATGATTGATGCGAGCAAACTTGAGCTTAAAGAACAAGTGATCAATATAAATCGCGTTACAAAAGTAGTTAAAGGTGGTCGAAACTTCCGCTTTGCTGCCCTGGTAGTCGTCGGTGATGAAAATGGCCATGTCGGTGTTGGCACAGGTAAAGCCCAGGAGGTTCCTGAAGCGATCCGCAAAGCGATTGAAGATGCCAAGAAACATCTTATTTATGTGCCGCGTGTTGGCACATCCGTGCCACACCCTATTCGTGGGGAGTATGGCGCTGGTGCAGTTTTGATCATGCCAGCCTTTGAAGGTACTGGTGTAATCGCAGGCGGTCCTGTCCGTGCTGTACTTGAGCTTGCCGGCATCAAAGATGTCCGCGCAAAATCACTCGGCAGTGACAACCCGCGTAACGTCGTTAACGCGACAATTAATGGTCTGACCAACATGAAGACTGTTGAAAGCGTTGCTAAATTAAGAGGTAGAACCGTAGAAGAAATTCTTGGTTAGGAGGTGCACGACCGTGGCAAATACAATCAAGGTAAAATTGGTGAAGAGCACGATTGGTGCTATTCCGAAACACAAGAAAACGATAGAGGCACTCGGCTTGAGAAAGATTGGCCAAGTCGTCGAGAAGCAAGATAATCCTCAAATGCGAGGGATGATCCAGCAGGTCAGCCACCTGGTTAAGATCGTCGAAGCTTAAACAAAGGAGGTGTGATTATGAAGCTTAATGAATTAGCGCCATCACAGGGCACCAATAAGAATCGCAAGCGCAGAGGTCGCGGAACCGCGACTGGCCAAGGTAAAACTGGCGGCCGCGGTATGAATGGACAAAATTCAAGATCCGGCGGCGGTGTCCGTCCAGGTTTTGAAGGCGGACAGCTTCCACTCTTCCGTCGTATTCCAAAGCGCGGCTTTAAAAATAGAAACCGCATTGATTGGACAACGGTAAATATTGAAGTTCTCAATGCTTTTGAAAACGGCACTGTTGTTACGCCTGAACTCCTGATTGAAAGTGGCATCGTAAAAAAATTCAGCTACGGCCTTAAAGTCCTTGGGGACGGCTCACTGAACAAGGAAATCACGGTTAAAGCCCACAAATTCACTCAGTCAGCGATTGAAAAGATCGAAGCTGCTGGAGGAAAGGCAGAGGTGATCTAGTTGCTTTCAACACTTGTCAACGCATGGAAGATACCAGACTTAAAAAAACGCATACTCTACACTTTAATGATGTTGGTCGTTTTTCGTCTCGGATCAGCCATCCCAGTTCCGGGGATCGATAAAACTCAGCTCGCCTCGCTTTTCGCGAATGACTCAGGATTTCTTGGGTTTTTCAACTTGATTTCAGGCGGTGCATTCAAGAACTTTACGATTTTCGCGCTAGGTATTTCTCCGTATATTACGGCTTCCATCATAGTTAATCTCCTTCAAATAGCTTTTCCCGATTCAGTCGGCGCAATGGCTAAAGAAGGTGAAGAAGGTAAAAAGAAGCTCGCGCAATATACGCGTTATGGCACTGTTGTTCTCGCGTTGATTCAGGCAACTGGTTGGAGTATTGGTCTTTTCAGACCGGCGTATATCAACGATACACCGTTGAGCATTGCAATATCAGTCATTGTACTGACTGCTGGTACAGCATTCCTGATGTATCTCGGTGAGAAGATCACCGAAAACGGTATAGGAAATGGTATCTCGCTCTTCATCTTTGCCGGGATTCTCGCCAGAGTTCCGCAAAGTACTGTCACTACAGTGCTTAGATTCCTTGATGGCCAGCTTTCAATTTTCAGCATCCTTCTATTCGTTGTCATTGCACTGCTGATCATTGTTGGAATCATCTACATTCAAGAAGGAACACGTAAAATTCCGGTTCAATACGCAAAGCGCGTTGTTGGCAGAAAAATGTACGGCGGTCAAACTTCATACATTCCTATGAAAGTCAATCAGTCAGGCGTTATCCCAATCATCTTTGCTGTATCGCTGCTGATGTTCCCAATGACGATCGCGCAGTTTTTCCCGGAAAGCAGTTTTTATGAGTTCTTAAGACTTAATTTTGGTCAATCGAGCATCATTTACAATATCCTTTACGCTCTTTTGATTATCTTCTTCACTTACTTCTATACGTCAGTCATCTTCAATCCCATTGAAGTCGCAGACAATATGAAGAGAAATGGCGGTTTTATTCCTGGCATACGCCCGGGTAAACCGACATCTGAATATCTTGAGAGAACAATGAGCCGGATCACGATCGCAGGCGCTGTTTTCCTGGCGTTCATAGCGGTACTGCCAAATATTATTCTCGGTTTCGGGTCTTTGAACCTCGCATTTGGCGGCACCTCACTGCTGATCGCAGTCGGTGTTTCGCTCGAAACAATGAAGCAGATCGAAGCTCAAATGGTTATGAGGCATTACCAAGGCTTTTTGAAGTAGTCAGGAGATGATGGTGATGAAACTGATCCTGTTAGGCCCTCCGGGAGCCGGCAAAGGTACTCAGGCAGCAAACATTATCGAAACATTCAATATCCCCCATATTTCTACCGGAGATATTTTTAGAAAAAATATCAAAGAAGGTACGGAACTTGGGAAAAAAGCTAAAGATTTTATGGACCGGGGCGAGCTCGTTCCGGATACACTGGTCGTAGAAATCGTAGAAGATCGATTGAAAGCAGAGGACTGCAAGGCAGGTTTTCTACTTGATGGTTTTCCGAGAACTGTATTTCAGGCAGAGGCGCTGGATAAGGTGCTCGAGAAAATGGGATCTGCTCTGGATCGCGTCATTAATGTCATAGTCGATCCGGACCTGCTCGTAGAAAGAGCTGTCGGGAGAAGAATCTGCAGAGACTGCGGGAGCACCTATCACATCAAACACAATCCGCCTAAAGTTGAGGGTGTTTGCGATAAATGCTCTGGTGAGCTTTACCAGAGATCTGATGACAATGCTGATACAGTTACGAACCGCATTCGGGTGTATATGGACGAGACTTCCCCGCTGATAGAGTACTATCAGGCCAAAGAAAAGCTAATCAATGTGGACGGACAACAAGACATTGATAAAGTCTTTGATGATATTCTCAAAGCAATTGGGAGAACGCAGTAATGATTCTTGTAAAATCCGGCACGGAAATTGAATATATGCGTGAGTCAGGCAGCATTGTGGCTAAAGTCCATTCGGTCATGAGGGACATAATCAAGCCTGGCATCACTACTAAAGAACTCGATGAGATCGCAGAGCGCATTATTCTCGAGCATGGGGCGCAGCCCGCATTTAAAGGCTATGGTGGCTTTCCGGCTGCCATCTGCGCCTCCGTGAATGAGGAGGTCGTCCATGGCATTCCGGGAGAACGGGTGCTGCGTGAGGGCGATATCATCAGTATTGACGTGGGCGCGCTCAAGAACGGCTATTACGGAGACAGCGCAAAAACCTATCCCGTAGGAGAAATCAGCACAAAAGCGGAGAAGCTGATCCGTGTAACGCGGGAAAGCTTTTATGAAGGGCTTAAGTTCTGCAAAGTTGGCTACAGACTTTCTGATGTTTCACACGCCATACAAACCCATGTCGAAAAAGAAGGTTTTTCTGTCGTCAGGGATTATGTGGGACATGGCATTGGCGCTTCTCTACATGAAGACCCTCAAATTCCTAATTACGGCCCGCCTGGGAAAGGTCCCAGACTGGCAGCGGGAATGGTATTGGCAATAGAGCCAATGATCAACGCAGGGAGATATACAGTAAGAGTACTTGGCGACAATTGGACTGTAGTGACTGCAGATGGCAGTTTATCCGCCCATTACGAACATACTATAGTCATAACAGAGGATGATCCGCTGATCCTCACCGCGGAATTCTAAGCGAGGTGCAGGATTTGGATACAACGAAAGAATTGGCTGTTGGTCAATTTGTCAAATCGAAGGCAGGCCGCGATCGCGATCGAGTATTTTTGATTCTTGACATAGTTGATGATAATTTCGTATTATTAGTAGATGGGAATTTAAGAAAAGTCGATTCACCGAAGCTGAAGAAAGTACGCCATTTGGTCAAAATCAACCAGATTAGTACAGCGTTCGCTGATACTTTGAAGGATGGTAAAAAACCTGATGACAGCTTGGTGAGACGTGAAATTGATAAACTCCAGCAAGTCTGATTTAAGCACGGGGAGGTAAGAGAATTTATGGCAAAAAGCGATGCGATCGAAGTCGTCGGAACCGTTATAGAAGCGTTACCAAACGCTATGTTCCGAGTCCGGCTGGAAAACGATCATGAAGTGTTGGCTCATGTTTCCGGCAAACTTAGAATGAATTTTATTCGAATTCTGCCGGGCGATAAAGTGACTATGGAATTGTCTCCATACGATCTGACTCGCGGAAGAATAACCTGGCGCGGCAAGTGATAAGGAGGTATAACGCATGAAAGTCAGACCATCGGTGAAACCGATTTGCGAAAAGTGCAAAATTATTAAGCGCAAAGGCAGAGTTATGGTCATTTGCGAAAACCCTAAACACAAACAGAAGCAAGGTTAACCAGTGAAAGAATCTGACGTGGGGACGCGGCTGTCCTTAAGGATTCCAAGCGTCAGATTTAGACATATAGCGGTAATCTGGCATTTTACTCAAGCAGGAGGTGTACATTAATGGCAAGAATTGCGGGCGTCGACCTGCCAAGAGAAAAGAGAGCCGTCATCGGACTCACTTACATCTATGGTATAGGCAAGCCAAGATCTATTGAAATTCTATCCAAGGCCGGTGTCAGTGAGGAGACTCGCATCAAAGATCTGACAGAAGATGAGGTTAACAAACTCAGAGCGGTCATTGAGAGTGATTATGTCGTTGAAGGTGATCTTCGACGTGAAGTAGCCCTGAACATCAAGCGTCTCCGTGAAATTGGTTGCTTTAGAGGCATCCGTCACAGAAAAGGACTCCCTGTCCGCGGACAGAGAACGAAAACAAATGCACGTACGCGTAAGGGCCCTAAGAAAACGGTCGGACGTAAGAAGAAGAAGTAAAGGAGGGTGAACCATGGTAGCAAAAAAAGTACGTAAAACCACAGCTGCCCGCGGTAAGAAAAAGCGCGAGCGCAAAAATATAGACCGAGGTCAGGCACATGTACAGTCTACGTTCAATAACACGATCGTAACGCTGACGGACACAGCCGGTAATACTATTTCTTGGGCTAGTGCTGGCGGACTCGGCTTCAAAGGATCAAGAAAGTCTACACCTTTTGCTGCGCAAATGGCGGCGGAATCTGCAGCTAAGAACGGCATGGAGCATGGGCTTAAAACAGTTCAAGTTTTCGTAAAAGGACCTGGCGCTGGCCGTGAAGCCGCGATCAGATCTCTTCAGGCTGCTGGCCTCGAGATTTCATCGATCGTAGACGTAACGCCGATCCCTCACAACGGTTGCAGACCACCGAAGCGCAGAAGAGTTTGATATTATAGGAGGTGTAGTGAATGGCTAGATATACGGGACCTTCTTGCAGACTTTGTCGTCGAGAAGCACAGAAACTTTACCTCAAGGGTGACCGCTGTTATTCCGACAAGTGTGCTCTCAATAAGAGAGAAAACGCTCCGGGTCAACATGGCGCCAGAAGAAGTAAGCTTTCTGGCTACGGCGTACAGCTGAGAGAAAAACAAAAGGTTAAGAGATACTATGGTATCCTCGAAGGCCAATTCCGTGAAATTTACAATAGAGCTGAAAAGATGAAGGGGATCGCAGGCGAAAACCTTCTCCAACTATTAGAGCTTCGCATGGACAATGTCGTTTATAGACTTGGCTTTGCAAATTCAAGAAAAGAAGCACGACAACTCGTTACGCACGGACACTTTAAAGTGAACGGCAACAAAGCGGATATCCCTTCCATGACGCTTAAAGTCGGTGATGTCATTGAAGTCAAGGAGCGCAGCAAAGCTTCTGACAAGTTCAAGGCCATCATGGAAAAGGGACAAGCAACGCCAACGTGGCTTGTTGCTGAACCAGAGAAAATGAGCGGTAAGATCGTTTCGGCGCCGGCAAGACAAGATATCGATCTTCCGATCGAAGAGCACCTGATCATCGAGCTCTACTCTAAGTAGTCGTCGTAACGATATGTTACCCTCACATCCTATAAATGAAGGAGGGTTTGTGCAGTGATAGAGATTGAAAAGCCTAGTATCGAGTGTGTTGAAATGAACGACATGGCTACTTACGGCAAATTCGTCGTCGAGCCGCTCGAACGCGGTTATGGCATTACACTCGGGAATAGTTTAAGGCGCATTTTATTGTCTTCTCTTCCGGGTACAGCAGTTAAGTGGGTTAAAATCGACAATGTACTTCACGAATTTTCCACGATTCAGGGTGTTAAAGAAGATGTCGTTGATATCATTCTGAACCTGAAAAACCTGGCTGCCAAAATTCATTCGGATGATGAAGTCAAGATTTTAAGAATCGAAGCGACTGAGGCTGGTCCGATCACTTCGGGCGATATCATTTGTGATTCAGATGTCGAAATCCTGAATACAGATCTTCATATCGCTACCCTCGACGATCATTCAACGCTTAACATGGAAATAGCCTTGGCTAAAGGCCGTGGCTATGTATCTGCGGATCTTAACAAAGATCCTGGGATGTCTATTGGCATTATTCCTGTAGATTCCATCTTCACACCGGTTCAAAAAGTAAATTTTAGTGTCGAAAACACGCGTGTTGGTCAAGTCGCAGACTATGACAAACTCGTCATGGAGATCTGGACCGACGGGACTATAAAACCGGATGAAGCCGCCTCTATCGGCGCCAAAATCATGGCTGAACATCTGAATCTTTTCATCAACATGACAGACAGCGTCAATGGCGTTGAAATCATGGTGGAGAAAGAAGAAGACAAGAAAGAAAAAGTGCTTGAAATGACTATCGAGGAGCTCGATCTTTCAGTTCGCTCTTACAATTGTTTGAAGCGTGCTGGCATCAATACCGTTGAGGAATTGACAGAAAAGACGGAAGATGACATGATGAAGGTCCGAAACCTTGGTAAAAAATCACTCGAAGAAGTCAAGCAAAAGCTCGAAGAGCTTGGGCTGGGACTGAAATCTGAAGAAGAATAGAAGGAAAAAGGAGGGGAATCCATGGCGGGTTATCGTAAACTCGGGCGTCCAACAGCGCACCGTAACCTGATGCTGAGAAATCTGGTTACTAGCCTGATCAAGAACGGCCGTATCGAGACCACTGAAACGAGAGCCAAGGAAGCTCGCAAGATCGCTGAAAAGATGATCTCGCTCGGCAAGCGCGGCGACCTTCATGCAAGACGTCAGGCAATGGCCTTCATTACTGAAGAAGCTGTTGTTAAGACGCTGTTCGAAGAAATTGCGCCTAAGTACGCTGACAAGAGCGGCGGCTATACCAGAATTTACAAGCTTGGACCTAGACGAGGCGACGCAGCGCCAATGGTCATGATCGAGTTGGTATAAGATCGTTATGAGGGACTAAGGGCTTTAGCTTAGTCCCTTTATCTTTTTGTTCTCGAAAAATTTGTAAGGTGTTTTTTTGAGGTGTATAATAGAGTGGCAAAGTCACAGAGATGAGGGAATAACATGATTCAAGCGAAGAGCGTCACTTATTTTTATAATGAAGCTGAGCTTTCACCAGCGCTCAAAGAGTTGAATATTGATATTGCCAGTGGTGAATTTGTCGTCATAATCGGACATAACGGATCCGGAAAGTCGACTTTTGCCAAACTTTGCAATGGTATTATGCACCCCACTGAAGGGGTAATTTTAATTGATGGCATGGACACAAGCCATTATGATCAGATTTGGGAAATAAGAAAAACTGCTGGCATGGTATTCCAAAATCCAGACAACCAAATTGTAGCCACAGTGGTTGAAGAAGATGTAGCCTTTGGTCCGGAAAATCTTGGGATCGCGCCTCCAGAGATTCGCGTTAGAGTGGATGAGGCGCTTAACAGCGTCGACATGTATGAGCATAGGCGCAAGCCGCCCCATTTGCTTTCCGGGGGCCAAAAACAGCGCATAGCCATTGCGGGAATTCTTGCAATGAAGCCTAAGTGTATCATTCTTGATGAACCTACGGCAATGCTGGATCCTTCAGGCCGTAAGGAAGTTATGGAAACCATAATGAGGCTGAACAAAGAAGAAGGCATCACCATTGTGCATATTACCCATTTTATGGATGAAGCGGTACATTGTGACCGTGTCATTGTCATGGAAGATGGCGCCAAACTTCTTGAAGGCCCACCCAAAACCGTGTTTTCGAAGGTAGAACAGCTTCAGAGCATGGGCCTGGATGTCCCGCAAGTGACACTCCTGGCACATCAGCTGAGAGTGCAGGGTGTTGATATTCCAGATGACATCATAACAGTAGAAGAGTTGGTGGAAGTGCTATGTCCATTATTATAGAAAATCTCAATCATATTTATGATATAGGCAGCCCGTTTGAAACCAATGCCCTTAATAACGTTTCATTGAGCATTGATCAGGGAGATTTCGTGGGATTGATTGGCCATACAGGTTCGGGGAAGTCAACTTTGATTCAGCATATGAATGGTTTGTTAAAGCCTACCTCGGGCAAAATTATAATCAACGGGTTTGATATTACTTCTTCAAAGGCAAAGCTGAATGAAATCCGAAAAAAGGTCGGCTTGGTTTTTCAGTATCCTGAATATCAGCTTTTTGAAGAGACTGTTGAGAAGGATGTAGCCTTTGGCCCCAACAATTTGGGCATTGGACCTGAAGAGGTAGCAATTCGGGTTAAGGAATCCTTGGAAATGGTCGGACTGGATTACGAAGAGATACGCTCTAAATCCCCATTCGAACTCAGCGGCGGTCAAAAAAGGCGTGTCGCTATTGCAGGTGTAATAGCCATGAAACCGGAAGTTCTAATATTGGATGAACCAACAGCGGGGCTCGACCCCAAAGGACGGGATGAGATCCTTGATCAGATTCTAAGCCTTCACGCAATGCAAGGGATCACAGTCATTTTGGTTTCTCACAGCATGGAGGACATAGCCAGATATGTCCGTAAAATATTTGTCATGGACGGCGGCAGTCTTGTTCTCGCAGGAGAGCCCGCTGAGGTGTTCAGCCATGTCGAGCGGCTTGAGGAAATTGGCCTTGCTGCGCCTCAGGTGACTTATGTCGCAAAAGCGCTGGCAGATAAGGGCATAGACATAGATCCAACATTGTATACGGTAGAAGGTGCGGCGGCGCGTCTGATGGACCTTCTAAGGAGGAAAAGTCATGCTTCGTGATATCACAGTCGGACAGTATCTGCCACTGGATTCTCCCATCCATCGCATGGATCCGAGGTTTAAACTCGTCGCTGCCATGTTGTATATCATATCGCTTTTCTTTGTGAATTCTTTTTTTGGCTACCTTGTTGTGGTCGCGTTTTTAGCGATGACGGTCATTCTTTCAAAAGTCCCCTATAAGTATTTGCTGAGGGGATTAAAGCCTGTTTTGATGATCATTGTATTTGCCTTTGGGATCAATATTTTCTTAACGCCGGGTACTGAAATATTTCGGTTTTGGATTCTTAAAATAACACAGGAAGGCGTCAGGCAGGCGTTTTTTATGGCCAGCCGCTTGATTCTCCTGATCATAGGGACTTCAATGCTCACCTTGACCACGTCTCCAATTGAATTGACAGACGGTCTTGAGCGACTTTTGCATCCATTCAAAAAAATTGGACTTCCCGCACACGAGCTCGCTATGATGATGACTATTGCACTCCGTTTTATTCCTACGCTCCTTGAAGAAACTGACAAAATAATGAAAGCGCAAATGGCTCGGGGCGCTGATTTTGAGAGCGGGAATTTGATCAAACGCGCCAAAAGCCTGATCCCACTGCTGGTGCCGCTGTTTATAAGTGCTTTCAGAAGGGCGGACGAGCTGGCAATGGCTATGGAAGCGCGTTGCTACAGGGGCGGTGAGAACCGGACACGGATGAAAGTCCTTCAATTCACACATCTCGACTTGATTGGCACCTTTGTATTCATACTCTACTGGGGCGGTTTGATCGCAGTCAGGATGTGGGTGTCTTGAAGCCCAGAAAACCTCCAAGGCGCGTTAAATTGACCATAGCCTATCAAGGGACACAATATCAGGGGTGGCAGCGCCAGAAACGATTTAAATCGATTCAAGGCACGCTTGAGAAACTGCTCAGCAATCTCTTAAGTGAAAAAATTGAACTGACGGCCTCCGGAAGAACGGACGCCGGCGTTCATGCAAAAGCACAAGTGGCGTCGTTCCTCCATCACTCTTCTTTTCCGACTGGGAGATTGTGTTATGTCCTAAACTATCATCTGCCGGAGGATATTATAGTTATAAAAGCTGAAGATGCGGCCCTTGATTTTCATCCCAGATATTCAGCTCAGGGGAAGATCTATGAGTACAGGATTGACAATGCCCCGGTCAGAGACCCACAAAAGGCTTTTCAAGCCTGGCATGTAAGCGATCCTTTGAACGTGGAAGCCATGCGTGAAGCTGTTAAGTACTGGGTAGGTGAACACGATTTTGCTTCTTTCAAATCCCAAGGGAGCTCCGCAAAAACGACTGTCCGCAGAATAGACTCTATTGAGATCATCCATAGCGGCGCAGAAATCCTCCTGATATTCAGAGGAAATGGCTTCTTGTATAACATGGTGCGTATTATGACAGCGGTGCTCGTCATGATTGGGAAAGAAAAGCTCAGTCCTGAAGATGCCTTACGTCTGCTTGAGGCGAAAGACAGAACACTGGCCCCTTGGACAGCGCCACCTCAAGGCTTGTATTTGAGCGAAGTTATTTATTGATTTATCTTTAAAAAACAGTTGACTCAGAGCCATTGCTATTATAAAATAAGTTTGGCTCATTTTGAGGCGAATAAAAAAAATCCTGCCCCGGGTTTTTTTATTTAATAAAAAACGGTGAAATATTAATGTTAGGAGGGAACTCATGAAATCTTTCGTTGCTAAACCCAATGAAATAGAGAGAAAATGGTATGTCGTCAATGCTGATGGAAAGACCCTCGGCAGACTTTCCACTGAAGTTGCTACAATCCTTAGAGGCAAACATAAGCCAACCTACACCCCTCACGTCGACTGCGGTGATTATGTGATCATCATCAACGCGGAGAAAGTGGTTCTGACTGGCAAAAAGCTTGATCAGAAAAAATTCAGATGGCACACTGGTTACACAGGTCACCTGAGAGAGCGCAGCTATCGTGAAATGATGGCAAAGAAGCCTGAGACGGTTGTTACGCACGCCATCAAAGGTATGCTTCCAAAGAATACCCTTGGAAGAGAGATGCTGAAAAAGCTTAAAGTTTACAAAGGCGATCAGCATAACCACGAAGCACAGAAGCCTGAAGCGCTCGAATTATAACCACGAAGGAGGGAATTCATGATGAGTATGCAGTATCAAGGCACAGGAAGACGAAAAAGCTCCACTGCACGTGTACGCCTCGTACCGGGCAATGGTGAATTCAAGATCAACGGTCGTACAGTTGAAGATTACTTCAACTTTGAAACACTTCGCAACGAAATTAAACGTCCTCTGGTTCTCACCAATACCCTTGGAAAATTTGACGTCTTTGTTCTTGTTGAAGGCGGCGGGTTCACAGGTCAAGCTGGCGCAGTGCGCCATGGTGTTTCCAGAGCCCTTCTTAAAGTAGATGACGAGTATCGTGCCATCCTTAAGAAGGAAGGCTTCCTCACGCGTGACTCCCGCATGAAGGAAAGAAAAAAATACGGTCTCAAGGCTGCGAGAAGAGCACCACAGTTCTCCAAGCGATAATTCAAAGGATCAAGTTCAAGACACCTCATATTGGGGTGTCTTTTTTTGACCTCTGCCAGATTCTGAAAGAGGCAGACGTTAAGCTGCGGTCCTTATTGTTTTTTGTGCTATAATGGGTAAAAGTCAAGTGAAAGGGCGAGAATAGATGAATGAATACAAACAAATAAGTCTCCCAAAGCTCAACAATCTTCAGCCAGGTTTGGAGTCCACGTGCCTTAAGCTCATGGAAGAAGCAGGAGAGCTCGCGCAATTAATTGGTAAATTTAGAGGATTGAATGGCGAAACGGTCGATATGCCACCTAAAGAAGTCGTGGAACGAATCAGCCTTGAGCTTTTGGATGTGGCGCAGGTTGCTGTCTCTATGATGTTTGTCCTTGAAGAGACTTATCAAATAGACATTGAGGAAAAGGTTACAGAACACGTTGACAAGCTGAGGCGAAAGGGCTATATCAAAGGTTAGGAGCGATTGATATGACAATACTCTCTGGTTATCTGATGCCGCACCCACCGGTTGTAATTTCTGCTGTTGGGCACGACCAGTCGAAAATTGTGAACGCTACTGCACAAGCTATGGATCAAGTCGGAAGGCAAATCGCTGAGTTGGCGCCGGAAGTTATTGTTGTCATTTCTCCCCATGGACCATTGTTCAGTGATGCCATAGCTATTCGGGGCGAAGAGACTTTGGAAGGCAGCCTGGGCAGCTTTGGGGCTTCTGAAATACACCTGAAGAAGCAAAACGCTGTCGGACTCGTGAAAGCTTTGGCGGAGAAGGCGGTCGAACAAAATTTACCAGCTGTGATATTTGACCGTCATCTCGCAAAGAGGTTTGATGTTTCGGGAGAGCTTGATCACGGGGTCATAGTGCCTTTGTCATTCGTCGAAAACCATTACCAGAATTATAAACTGGTCGAGATCACTTACGGGCTGCTCCCTACAGATGAGCTTTACAGGTTCGGACAATTACTGACGGCTTGTATCGAACAGCAGGGACTGAGGGCGGTTATTATAGCGAGCGGAGATTTGTCTCACAAGCTGAAGGATTCAGGGCCTTATCGCTATGATGCGCGTGGGCCTGAATTTGATGCGTGGGTTATTGAGTCTTTCCAAAATAATGATTTGGTCAAAGTCGTGACGGCTGATGAAGACTTGTGTGAAGGCGCTGGTGAGTGCGGCAAGAAATCTTTGGATATTATGATTGGTGCACTGGATGGGCTGGAGACCACAACGCGCGTTCTCTCCTACGAAGGGCCTTTTGGCGTGGGATATGGGGTTGTTGCGCTGACGGATCTCAAACCCTCTGAACAAGCAAAGCGCTTTGATGACATTGTCATGGGGGTTCAACAGAGGCGACTGACAAGGAGAAATCAGGAAGACAGCTTTGTCAAGCTGGCGAGAGCGGCGATTGAAGCTTATGTTAGGCAGCAGAAGCGGATCAAGCTTCCAGAGGCGCTTAAACAGACGGCGCTGGGCGGGCCATCAAAAGGTGTCTTTGTCTCGATTAAGAGTTCTGGAGGGCTTAGAGGGTGTATAGGCACGACCATCGGCACACAGAAGTCTTTGGGTGAAGAAATCATCCACAATGCCATTCAGGCGTCAACGGAGGATCCAAGATTTCCGGAAATTGAGCCTTGGGAACTGGAGCAGCTCGCGATTTCGGTGGATGTCCTTTCGAAAGGCGAACTGGTTTCCGGGCTGGAAGCGCTGGATCCGAAAAAGTATGGCGTTATTGTGGAGACGGATTACAGGCGTGGGCTGCTGCTGCCGGATCTCGAGGGCATTGACAGCGCTGAGGAGCAAATCAGGATTGCGCTGAACAAGGCGGGGATCAAGGAAAAGGAAGCTTACAGGATCCATAGATTTACCGTCGAACGGCACATTTGACTTGAGGGTGCCACTATAAAACAGATGGGAGTTTGGAAATGACGTTTGAAAAAGGCATTCAGTCACTGAAAGATCAGGGATTGACCATGATGGTCCAAGTGAAGGGTGAAACATTGCACACCTCTGTGGAGCGAGGGATCAAGCCCCTCTACATGATTTATACGAAGGGTGTCAGGTTTGAGGATGGGGCACTTTTGATTGACAGAGTTATTGGTCTTGGCGCAGCCAGACTCGCGGCGGCGCTTGGCGTGACGCAGATTTGGACACTGGTGATGAGCGAGCCTGCGCACGACTACCTGATGTCTGTGGGTATCGAGGCTAAATGTGAGAGGCTGGTTGAGCACATTCAAAACAGAGAAGGCACAGGCGCCTGTCCTGTTGAGACAATTGCAATGGAGACCAGAACCTCGGAAACTGAGTGGTTTGATGCTATGATGGTGGAGATTCAGCAGTTTCTTGAGCGTATTGGTGCAATTTAGCCTACTAATAATTTAACCGTTAATTTAACCGTGTGAGGTGTTTTTATGAGAGAGTCAACTTTAGTCATTATTAAGCCAGACGCAGTTAAAAAACAAAGGATTGGCGCGATCCTGTCTTTATACGAAGCCCACGGGCTGGTGCTTGAGGAAGCCTACATTTGCGTCCCTGAAAGGGCGCTCATAGAAAAGCATTACGAGGCCCATAAGGATAAAGACTTTTATCCCTCCCTGGTGCGGTTCATGACTTCAGACCGGGTTTTCGTCATGAAGCTTTCTGGTGAAAATGCAGTGGAAGTAGTCAGGGAGATCAATGGCGCAACGGATCCGGCAAAGGCAAGGGTGTGCACCATTCGCTATCTTTATGGGGACAGCGTTCAGTTCAATGCGGTGCATGGCTCGTCCAGCCCTGAAGAAGCTGAGGCGGAACTGGCCCTTTGGTTTGGAAAGGATCAGGACGAAGAGGAATAAAAAGAAGAGGAATAGGAAGAAGAGGGATAGAAGGCTATTCCGAGAAATATAAAACAACTTTGGAGGATATTGAAATGAACAACACTAAAGCCATGATCCGCGGGGCGCTAATAATTGCAATGGGTTTGCTGGTCCCAACGGTTTTTCATCTGACTTCAGTAAGCGGCGCCATCTTCTTGCCCATGCATTTGCCAATCCTGGTAGGCGCGGCATTTGTTAACCCTTGGATTGCGCTGGTTGCAGGTGCGCTTACGCCCCTTGCCAGCTCGATAGCGACCGGGATGCCGCCACTTTTTCCCATTGCCTTTTTGATGACGTTTGAACTGGCCGTTTATGGCTGGACAATGTCATGGCTGCTGAACAAAAAGCGTGTCAATATTTACGCTGCCCTCATCATAGCCATGATCGCCGGTCGTACGGCCCTCGGTTTAGCCGCGGTGGTGACGACGTCTTTGTTCGCGGTACAGCTGAACCCCTTCATGTACATGAAAGGCGCCATACTGACAGGTCTGCCCGGCATGGCGCTTCAGCTTTTGCTTGTTCCAGTGCTCATAAAAGCGCTGTCTGCCTCTTTGCAATTCAGGAGAGGGTAAACGGATATGCTGCGCGTCCATCAAATTAAAATGAACATTGACCACAGGACTGAGGAGATTGAAGCTCAGCTGAGAAAGAAGCTGGGAATGGGCAGCGCGGGGCCCTTAACTTGGCGGATCGCGCGAGAATCCCTCGATTTGCGTAAAGGCCAGGCACCGAGAGTAGTTTACAGTATTGATTTGGAAGTCGGTGCAAAAGAAGGCAGTATTTTGAAGCGGCTGGGCAAAGATGCGGAAAAGCTTCCTGAGCCTCCGCATATAGTCGCAGAGCCTCAGAAAGCCCAGGCTGACAATAGAATAAAACTTGCTCATCCACCTGTCGTCATTGGTTTTGGACCGGCGGGAATGTTCGCGGCTGAGCTGCTAAGCCGTCAGGGGCTGACGCCGCTGATCATAGAGCGCGGCAGCCGGGTTGAACGCCGCGCAGAAGCGATCGAACGGTTTTGGTCCTCCGGCGTTCTTGATCCGGAATGCAACGTTCAATTTGGAGAAGGCGGCGCAGGCACGTTTTCTGACGGCAAGTTGACGTCACGCAGCAAAGATCCAAGGGGGCAGCAGGTCCTTGACCTTTTTGCGGCCCTCGGGGCACCTGAGGACATCAGATACCGTCAAAAGCCTCATATTGGGACAGATATTCTCAGAGGCGTCGTGAAAGGGATGCGCCTCCGGATTGAAGCCCAGGGCGGCACGTTCATGTTTGATACCAGGGTAGACAGAATTGAAAGGCTGCCGGGTGGACACTTTGAACTCACCCTCTCTAACGGTGAAACCATCCATTCCGAAATAGTAATTCTTGCAATAGGTCACAGCGCCAGAGATACCGTGACTATGCTTCATGAAGAGGGTGTGGAGATGACTCAGAAGCCTTTCGCCGTTGGTCTTCGCATTGAGCACAGGCAAGAGGACATAGACGCACAGCAGTACGGTGAACATCTCGACAGCTTGAAAGGGCGTTATGGCGCTGCGGAGTACAAGCTTACAGCGAAGACCACTGAAGGCAGGGGCGTCTATACCTTCTGCATGTGTCCCGGTGGTGAGGTCGTAGCGGCGTCCTCTGAGGGCGGCGGGGTCGTGACCAATGGCATGAGTAGGCGCGCCAGAGCCCTTGAGAACGCCAACAGTGCCCTTTTGGCTACTGTGACGCCGGAGGACTTTGGCGGCGATCAGCTTCTCGCTGGGGTTGAGTTTCAGCGCACACTTGAAAAGGCTGCCTTCGAGCTTGGGGGAAGGACCTATGGCGCACCCTACATGATGGTGGATGAATTCCTGGGCTTTCGACCCTTTGATCCTGAGAGGCATCACGAGGGGGTCGCACCTACTTATAGGCCGGATCCGGTCAAGGCGGATTTCAGGGCGGTCATGCCAACGTTTCTCCTCAAGGCGCTTCAGGAAGGTTTGACAGAGATGGGTCAAAAGATGAAAGCTTTTGCCGATGGTGAAGCCATCCTCACCGCCTTTGAAACCCGCAGCTCTTCCCCCGTACGCCTGGTGCGTCACGAAAGGAGCCTCGAGTCCATTTCACACCCTGGCTTATTTCCATGTGGAGAAGGCGCGGGCTACGCCGGCGGCATCACCTCCTCTGCCATTGACGGCATACGCGTCGCGGAAGAAATTTTGTCGCGGTGGCGCAATCAATGATTTCATAAGGAGTTCACCGTTTTCATTGAAAAGCTTTACTCAATATGCTAAAATAATTGTGAATATTAAAAAAAGTTAACAAACTTAAGTTGAAGTGCTGCCAGACGCGTTTCCACGAACGATATGATTAAAATTCAAATTTAACGCTTCCATATTGTAGACTGATTTTATAAATGCTATGATTATAAACACTCGTTCTTTGAGTAACTAAAAGGTTGATCCATGATGCTTCACCGTGTAAACCCAATTGCGCGGTTGAATCATAGATGCATTATTATTTTCATTCTTATCTTCAATTAAAAAGGAGGCGTAGTTTATGGATCAAACAGGACAAAAAAGAGAAAACTGGGGTTCGCGGATTGGCTTTATCATGGCAGCCGCGGGTTCCGCGGTCGGCCTCGGAAACATTTGGCGTTTCCCTTATCTGACCGGTATGAACGGCGGCGGTGCATTTATTCTTATTTATCTATTTTTCGTATTTGTCATTGGACTCAGTATTATGACCGCTGAGTTCGCAGTCGGTCGTAACTCCGGCAAGGCCGCAGTTGGAGCTTACAAGAGCAAGAATAAAAACTGGACTTTTGCGGGCGTTATTGGGGTACTCAGCGGATTCTTGATCATGGGCTTTTATCCGGTCGTTGGCGGCTGGGCTATCGCTTATATCGTAAAATCCCTGACGGGTTTGACTGCAGCACCTGAAGCCATAGGAGATACCTTTGGCGCGTTTATCACCAATCCGGTGGAGCCACTCGCCTGGATGGCGCTCTTCCTCGTCTTGAACGTGTTCATCGTTGCAAAAGGCGTCGCTGGCGGTATTGAAAAAGCCGGCAAGATTTTGATGCCAACCCTGCTTACAATCTTAATCCTCATCGCGATCAGAGGTATGACCCTTGAGGGCGCAGGCGCAGGTCTTGAATTCCTCTTCAAACCTGACTTTTCAAAAGTAACTGGCGCTACCTTCCTCGCGGCTCTTGGACAAGCGTTCTTCTCACTGTCACTGGGCATGGGCTGTATGATTACTTACGGCAGCTACCTCAACAAAGAAGAGAATCTTCCTTCCAACGCATTTATCGTCACAGCCATGGATACAGGCGCTGCGCTTCTCGCCGGCCTTGCAATCTTCCCAGCGCTCTTCGCGTTCGGTATTGAGCCAACGTCTGGCCCTGGACTGGTTTTCGTCGTCGTACCTTCCATCTTCGCAGCTATGGGCGGTATTGGCCCGGTTCTATCCGCATTTTTCTTCGTCGCGCTGACAGTTGCCGCGCTGACTTCGTCTGTTTCCCTTCTTGAGGTTGTCGTCGCGTATCTCATGGATGAAAGAAACATGGCGCGTAAAAAAGCGGTTTATATCTCCTCTACAATCATGGTCATCATGTGTGTCCTCGCATCCTTGTCCCTTGGCGCAATGTCAGGCGTGACCTTCCTGGGTGTCGGCGCGTTCGACTTCTTTGATATCTTGACAGACAAGATCTTCCTCGCTATTGGCGGCCTTCTCCTTTGTGTTTTCACAGGCTGGTTTGTCAACAAGGAAGACCTCAGAAAAGAGCTTACCAACAACGGGACAGTATCCTTCGGGCTTTTTGAAATCTGGTACAACCTCGTTAAATATGTCATTCCTGTTGCAATTGCAATCGTCGCTGTAGCGGGCATCATGTCCATTACTCAGAAAGGCCTCATGATCTTTGGTCTTGCCGTGATCTTTGTACTGGGGTTATTCTCCAAGAAGCTGTAACTTTAATGTCAATAATAAAAGGCGTTTGGTTGGGGACTGTCCCCAACCAAACGCCTTTTTTTTATGAGGCTTCTGAAGAAGCCCTTCGTTTACAATCGATATTTCGTAATTTCTTCACAATAACTGCAGATGTACTCCGCAGAACCGTTCATTTCGTAAAGCTTGAATTTTGGAACCGCATAAGCGTCCGAATTTGTAATGCATCTTGGATTGATGCAGTTGAAGAGGCCGGTGACTTCCTCTGGGATATTCGCTTTGCGCTTATCTGTGATTTTAGAATCCCGGACAATATTGACGGTAATGTTGTGGTCAATCAAACCGAGAATATCCAGATCAATGTCAAAGACATCTGCAAGCTTGATGATGTCTTTTTTGCCGAGGGCTTTGCTGTCGACATTCATCAGCAAAACGACAGGTGAATCAATGTGTTCAGAGAGCAATTTGTTAAAAATTTTGAGTCCGTTTCCAGCTTTTATGTGGTCTATGACAATGCCGTTTTGGATACCTTTAACCTCTAGCATAAGGGCCCACCTCCAACAGTTTGCAAATCAGTGCCATCCTAACGTAAACGCCCATTTTGGATTGTTCGAAATAGGCAGCTCTTGGATCGGTATCCACATCAATGGCAATTTCGTTGACACGAGGCAGCGGATGCAGGATGATCAGGTCTTCTTTAGCGGTACGAATTTTATCGCGGTTCAAGATGTAGGTGTTTTTCAGCCGGACATAGTCTTCCTCATTGAAGAAACGCTCTTTCTGAATTCTCGTCATGTAAAGCATATCCAGTTCTTCG
Source organism: Acidaminobacter hydrogenoformans DSM 2784 (assembly GCF_900103005.1). Lineage (GTDB taxonomy): Bacteria > Bacillota > Clostridia > Peptostreptococcales > Acidaminobacteraceae > Acidaminobacter > Acidaminobacter hydrogenoformans. The sequence goes on from NZ_FMWL01000026.1 coordinate 28,476, forward strand.
ACAACATCCTCCAGGTAGCGGACTTCAATCAGCTTGACGCCTTGCTTTTCCAGTTGTCGCTTGAGTGAAACCGGGAGCGTAAGCTCATCTGGTGAAATCAGATAGAATTCTTTGTTTCCAAACCGCGCCAGCGTACGAATAAGGCTATGTACGGTCCTGCCAAATTTGAGGTCGCCACAGAAACCAATTTTCATGTTGTCGAGGCGGCCCTTAAAGCGCTTGATAGTGATCAAATCGGTAAGGGTTTGGGTGGGGTGTTGGTGACCGCCGTCGCCACCGTTGATGACTGGAATTGTGGCGAAATGTGTCGCGAGTTTAGGCGCACCTTCTTTGGGATGACGCATGACGATCAAATCAGAGTAGTCATTGACGACTTTAATGGTATCTGCCAGGGATTCGCCTTTTGCCGTCGAGCTGGTATTGGCGTCGCTGAAGCCAAGAACCTGTCCGCCGAGCCGCATCATGGCTGAATCGAAGCTCAGCTTGGTACGGGTGCTTGGCTCGAAAAACAGGGAAGCCATGATCTTGCCGTCGCAAACCTTTCTGTACTTAGCAGGGTTATCAAAGATTGTGAGTCCGGTGTCGACAAGGTGCATCAGCTCTTCCAGGGTGAAATCCTCTGGTTCAATCAAGTGTCGGACTTGGTTCATATAAGCGCCTCCTTTAATAATTGGGGAGTGGACAAAATAAAAGACCTTTTTCCCAGAGGAAAAAGGCCACAAAGGCATCATACTTTAGGTGTCGAAGCACCGTAAGTGACGTTGCGCCTTCCCAATCTCTCGGACTGAGTTAAAGGCTGTATTGAATTCGACTAATACTAACATACTTTGTTTTAGAGTGTCAAACGTTTTGAAGAAGATAAACGGATGTAATTCCATACAGGTGAAAACATAAATATGAAGTCTTCGGATCGCGGCTGATTCCAACAGCGCCTCGTGATTCTCATAAGATTCTCCAAGTGTATCCCGGTACCATGAGGGCAGATTCAGATTGACATTGACGTATGGGTATGATATTTTGGATAGAGCCATTTAAATGACAGCACCTTTAACCAGGTACGAGATGCCTGTAAGGTCGAACTGATGAGAATGAACCGGCTGAAGTGCCGGTATCCTTCCCCTTGCAGACAACTGCAAGGGGTTTTTTGATTTTGAGGAGGCGAGCGGATGAAACGTTTGATACTTAACGCGACCTATTTGAGGGGCGCATCCCTGGAATGGGATAAGGGGCCGCTTTTGATTGAGGATGGCGTTGTTAAGACCATCGGCAACGAGTCTTGTGAAAAGCTGATGGCTGAAGCCCATGAGGTGATTGACGCCAACGGATGGATTGGAATACCGGCCTTTGCTGACCTTCACGTCCATTTCAGGGAACCGGGATTTGAAGCCAAAGAAACCCTGGAAACCGGTCTTAGGGCAGCTGAAAAAGGCGGGTTTACCCTCGTGGCCGCCATGCCAAACACAAAGCCGCCACTGGACAGCGTGGACCGAATTGAGGCCCTCGTTGAGAAAGCGAAGGGGCTGTCTGAGGTAGAGTTTTTGCAGTTCGCGGCAGTGACCCTGGGGCAAAAGGGAGAGACCGTTGTAGACGTTGAGGCCCTTGCCGCGAAAAATCTCAAGCTTTTTTCGGAAGACGGTCATGAGGTCCAGTCGCCGGAACGGTTTAAGGAAGCGCTTGTCAGGGTAGAAAAAGTAGGCGGGATCGTTGTCACCCATTGTGAGGATCACCCGCTTACAGTAGAATTTAAAGATGCGCCATACCCGCCCGAAGGTGAGTGGCATATGGTTAAACGGGATATTGAACTGGCCGCGGAAACTCAGACAAGGCTGCACCTGGCGCACCTCAGCACCAAAGAAAGTATAGAACTGGTTAGAAAAGCCAAGGCTGAAGGCGTCAGAGTGACTTCGGAGGTCGCGCCGCATCATCTTTTCTTTAACGCGGACAGATTGAACTTCACAACGGCGTTTTATAAGGTGAATCCGCCACTGCGCGGCGAAAAGCACATTGCCGCGCTGATTGAAGGCATCAAGGATGGCACGGTGGACATGATCGCGTCAGATCACGCGCCGCATGAAATTGAAAGCAAGCGCTGTCCGTACGGCCAAGGGAGCTATGGCTTCAGCGGCCTTGAATATTCTTTTTCTGCGACGCATACCGCATTGAGGGCGAATGGCATCAGTTTGAGAACACTGGTCAAACTCATGAGCTTTGCGCCAAGAAACCTTATAGGTCGGGAAGACAACATCATTGAAAATCAGCATTTTGCAGATCTTGTCTTTGTTAATTTGGATGAAAGCTTCACCATTAAAGAAGAAGATTTAGTGTCCAAAGGGAAAAACTGCCCATATATTGGACACGAAATGACCGGGGCTGTTAAGTGTGTAATTTTGGGAGATCAAGTCTTATACAGGAGTGATGAGAAAAATGTCCGCTGATCGTTTAATTCGAAAAATTATGGAGAAGAAAAGTGTGCTTTGTGTTGGACTCGATCCCGTTGTTGAAAAACTGCCGGAAAGCCTAAGGAAGGATATAGAAAAGGGTGGCAAAACCCTGGAGGCCGCAGCAGACGCAGTGTTCAAATTCAACAAGGTTGTCCTTGACGCCATTGAACCTTATGCAGCTGTGGTTAAACCCCAAATCGCTTTTTATGAGGCCCTCGGTGTACCCGGTCTTGAAGCCTACAGAAAGACGGCGGCATACGCTAAAGCCCTCGGACTCTATGTCATAGCAGATATAAAGCGCGGGGATATTGGAACGACGTCGGAAGCTTATGCTCAAGCCCATTTGGGCTATACGGACATTCTTGGCGAAAAAAGAAGAGCCTTTGAGTCGGATGCTGTCACGATCAATCCCTATCTTGGAGATGATTCGAATCACGCTTTCAGTCAATGGGCGGCAAAGGAAGACGGCATGACCTTTCTCCTGGTCAAAACCTCGAATAAAACCTCCAGTCAATTGCAAAATCAGAAAATTGGCGAGCGCTGCGTTTTTGATGTGGTGGGAGACATGCTGAAAGAAAGTCCTTTCGCGGTTAAAGGCGACTTTGGCTACACGCCGCTTGGCGCAGTCGTTGGGGCTACGCATCCAGAGGAGCTGAGTCAGCTTCGGAGCTCACTTGAGGGGTGCTTCTTCCTGATTCCCGGCTATGGGGCTCAGGGCGGAAGCGCGGATGACGCGACGCAAGGGTTTGACGCCCGAGGACTGGGGGCAGTTGTCAACTCCTCCAGAGGTGTCATCTATGCCTTCGGAGAAGAGGAAGACTTTGGCGCGAAAATCGCTGAAGCCGCAAAGAAATCCAGAGACGACCTCAATGCCGCGCTGGAGCGCGCCGGCAAGAAGTACTGGGAGGCTTAGCCATGAAGGCCATTCGCGACCTGAAAATTATTAAAATAGATGAAATAGCTAAAGGCATCTTTTCATTGGTGCTTGAGCGGCATCTGGATTTTGGAGCCCTCAAACCCGGCCAGTTTTTCAATCTGGCCTTGAAGTCGAGAGAGCTTCCCCTGCTCAAGCGTCCTATCAGCCTGTCGACCTGGGATGACACGACCATGACCTTTGTCATCCGCAAAGTGGGTAAGGGGACAGAGCTGTTATGCGCAGCCCAACCTGGTGAATGGGTTTCTGCGGTGGGCCCGCTGGGAAATGGCTTTGACCTTGAAGCCCCTGCTGCTGAAGCGACGCTCCTTGGCGGCGGTATTGGCACCGCGCCGCTGCTGGCGCTTGCGGAAATGCTGTCTGCAGCTGGCACTAAAGTCAACGTTTACTTGGGCTACCAAAATGAACCCTACCTCGTCGAAAACTTCAAAAAAGTGGCCGATGGTCTTTTTATAGCCACCATGGAGCCCGTCGATGGCCTTTACCACGGAAACGTCGTCGAGTACTGGATGGCTCAAGAAGCTGATGAAACCGAACGCCATGTTTACAGCTGCGGCCCGGACGCTATGCTTCATATGGTTCAGCTTTCCCTGAAATCGAGATCCCAAAAGGGCCATCTTCTGACAGAAGAGCGCATGGCGTGCGGCATTGGCGCTTGCTTGACCTGCGCCAAACCCATTGAGAGGGACGGCGAAGTCCATATGCTCAGGACGTGCATTGAGGGACCCGTGTTCAAAGCAGAGGAGGTCGTATTCGAGTGCAAATGAATAACGTCGATTTGAATGGCCTGGTACTCAAGAATCCAGTCACCGTGGCGTCTGGCACCTTTGGCTTTGGGCGGGAATTCTCGGATTTCTACGACCTGAGCCTACTGGGCGCTATATCCGTCAAAGGCCTTACCCTCAAGCCACGCGAAGGCAACCCCGTTCCGCGGCTCGCAGAAACACCAATGGGGATGATCAACAGTGTTGGCCTTCAGAACCCTGGCGTCGAAGCTTTCATTCGCGACGAAATTCCGTTTCTTCGGACGTTCGACACCAAGATCATTGCCAATATCAATGGCAACACCCTGGAAGAGTACGTTGAAATGGCGAAGATCCTCGACAAAGAAGATGTGGACTCCATAGAAGTCAATATTTCCTGCCCTAATGTCAAAAGCGGCGGGATGGCCTTTGGGACCGATCCCCTGATGGCCTCAAAAGTCACTTCAGCCGTCAGGAATGTGACCTCAAAGCACATCATTGTCAAGCTGAGCCCCAACGTTACGGATATCCGAACGATTGCTAAGGCCGCAGAGGTTTCTGGCGCGAACTGCCTGTCCATGATCAATACGATTACAGGTATGGCGTTTGACCTCAAGACGCGCCGCCCTATTATTGCCAACCGCATAGGCGGCCTTTCCGGTCCCGCTGTGAAGCCAGTAGGCGTGCGCATGGTCTATGAGACCGCATCCGTCGTTGGGATTCCTATCATTGGCATGGGCGGCATTATGAACGCTGAAGATGCATTTGAGTATATCCTTGCGGGCGCATCTGCCATTGCGGTGGGCACGGGGAATCTCGTAAATCCTATGTGCGCGCCGCAGGTTTTAGAGGGTTTGAAAAAATATCTTCCAGCAGAAGTCTAAAAATTGTTATAGTGATGAAAGAAAAGCCCTCTGCCGATGGTCTCGATAAACCACACAGAGGGCTTCGGTCATTCATTTCTCTCTTACTTACATCTGGAACGCACTGATCCAAACTTCCAAAATCCCAATGTGATTCGATAAAGCAAAAGTTGCTTTAAGGAAGGAAAAAACTTTGCTCTTTTTTGAAAAAACATAGTTGACGAACGCAATCTGAGATGCTAAGATAATCAAGTCGCTGAACGCTTGCGAGACAACGCCTCAGAAAACAAACAAAGAAATTGAAAAAACTCTTGACGACTACAAATCACAGTGTTAAACTGTAATAGTCACTTGAGATGGCGAGTCGAAAAACTTCCTTTAAAAGCGACCATTCGATCCTTGAAAACTAAACAGTGTACAACCCAAAATTCTGAAATAAATGTCGGTTCTGCTTGGAACCGGCGAAGTGATTTCTGATTATGGAAATAATGCAGAGGTCAGTGATATAACTGCAAGTTAAGGATTATGATTAAGAGTTTGATCCTGGCTCAGGATGAACGCTGGCGGCGTGCCTAACACATGCAAGTCGAGCGCGATTAGTTGGAACGGCGACTTCGGTCAAAG
>NZ_FMWL01000025.1 GCF_900103005.1 Acidaminobacter hydrogenoformans DSM 2784
CTGGTACCTTCCACTTTCAAACTCAACCCTGAGCCTGAAGTCCCAGCAACCGTCGTAGACGTCGCCCTCTCAAACAGTGACTTCAGTATGCTGGTATCCCTTCTCCAAAAGGCTGACCTCGTCAGCGCCCTTCAAGGCGAAGGCCCATTCACCGTATTCGCGCCAACCAATGCAGCTTTTGAAAAACTGCTTGCAGCCCTTAACATTTCAGCATCAGAGCTAATGAACCAGCCGGATCTCGCGAAAGTCCTCCTCTACCATGTTGTCTCAGGCAAAGTGATGAGCACGGATCTTTCAAATGGTCTCGAGGCACCAACCCTCAACGGTGAAGCTATCAAATTCGACTTAAGCAGCGGTGTCAAAGTCAACCAAAGCAGCGTCACAGCAGCGGACATTGAAGCTGGAAACGGCGTCATCCATGTCGTAGACACAGTCCTCGTACCACAGAACTTCACTTATCAAGAAGTTGAAGTGCAAAACGATATCCCTAAGACTGGCGCAGTTGGATTGACCCCATTTGTCTTCGCAGGAATAATGACTTTAGCTGGCGCAGGCATGATGAAAAAAAGAATGAAGTAAAAGTAATTGCTGACCGTTTAGGTGTTGACCAGTCCACTATCAACAAACTAAAAAATGATTTTAGGATTTAAAAATACTAAAAAACAAAAATAGGAGCTTGCGGTTTATGCCGCATAGCTCCCATTTTTATGTCCGTTACTCCAGGCAGCTGCCATCCTGAAGTCCTGAACCCAGGCCGTTTCTTACGCCAGTTGCCCTAAAACCGTTGCCTTTTTGACTCCCAGCAGCGCCGGCACCAACGCCAGCACCCATACCAGCACCAGTGCCACTGGCTGTGCCGTCAGAGACACCGTTTGCGTTGCCACTGCCCCGACGAGCTTCTGAATCGCCATTGACGCCATTGCCACCCTTGAAACCACTGCCATTTCTGGCTTGTGCAGCCCCGGTAGCTACGCCGCTTGAAGCTCTTTCATCCCCACGCTCAAAAGCTTTGAGATGGTTCTCGCTGCCTTTCATTAGCGCGGTGAAGACGGCTTTGACATCCTCTGGAAGATTGGGATCTGCCAGGAATTTTTCATACATGGCAATATTTGCGACCTCTGCCTCGACACCTATACTGTAGATTTCAGCGAGGGTCTTCGGTATGACCAAATGCTCCGAAGCCGTATTGTCAGGCACCGTGACGCCATATTTTTCGAAAAGCGGCAGCAGTGCACTGATGTGCTGGGTCTCAGCCTTCATGATGTTTGAGAAAGGACGTGTGACGTCAAACTGTGACATGATCTTTTCATATTCAGCTTTGGCGAGGTACTCATCCTCAATGGCGTATTTCAGCATTTCCTCAAGGGTGAAGTCGCTATCTGAAGCAGCGCCTATGTGACCATAATCTTCAGTGCCCGCAAAAGCGGAAAGCGGTGCGAAAACCATAGAGATAGAAAGGACGGCAGGAATCACTTTTTTCATATTAATGTTTGTCATTTTAAAAACCTCCAAGTTTAATGTTGTGAGCATGTGCTCGTTTTGGTTATACCTGAATCTGTCAATCTCGGCTGCGTGTGGATCTTTGTTTCTTGAGGACATCATACCTCTCAAATGTAAAGGAAGTTTGTGCTTACCCTACATAGTTTGAAAAATTAAAATAGACCGCTATAATGAAGATAGTGCATCTCGCCATATACATAAAATGAATTTCAAATAAGCGAAAGAGGAGCATGATGATGACAGCCAAAGTCCCTATGACCTTCGTTAAAAACAATAATGCGAGAACCAAAACGTCCAACAAAACCAGTGTCGATTTTATAGGTACCGAGGTGACCGCCAAGGTCCGCGCTTTTCACAAAAGCTTTCCGCAATACCAGCTGACCCCCCTTCACAGCCTGGAGGCCCTGGCGAAGTCCATGGGCGTCAACGCCATTTGGGTAAAGGACGAATCCTACCGCTTTGGGCTCAACGCCTTCAAAGTCCTTGGCGGCTCCTACGCCATAGGAAAATACCTGGCGGAGCGCCTCGACACCCCGCTGGAGGACCTCTCCTTTGAAAAGCTTAAATCCAAAGACATGAAAGAAAAAATGGGTGACATCACCTTTGTGACCGCTACGGATGGCAACCATGGCCGGGGCATCGCCTGGGCCGCCAGGGAGCTGGGTCAGAAAGCCGTCGTCTACATGCCAAAGGGCTCTTCCCAAATAAGACTGGATAACATAAAAAATGAAGGCGCGGAGGCCTCCATTACCGAACTTAATTATGATGACGCCGTCAGACTCGCGGACCGTTACGCACAGGACCATGGCGGCGTCCTCGTCCAGGACAGCTCCTGGGAGGGCTACATGGACATCCCGACCTGGATCATGCAGGGTTACGCGACACTGGTGGACGAAGCTGTGGCGCAAATCAAGGCCATGGGTGAGGACCGGCCTACCCACGTTTTTCTCCAGGCCGGCGTGGGCTCCTTCGCGGGCAGCATTCTGGGCTACCTGGTTTCGGCCTTTGGCGAGGACTATCCTGTTACGGTGATTGTCGAGCCGGATGACGCGGCCTGCCTGTTCAAGTCCATCCGCATTGGGGACGGCGAGCCTCACGCGGTGACCGGCGACATGCCTACCATTATGGCAGGCCTTGCCTGCGGCGAACCGAGCCTGGTGGCCTGGGGCGTCTTAAGGGATTATGCCGATGGTTACCTTTCCTGCCCCGACGCCGTCGCCGCCAAAGGCATGCGAATCCTCGGAAATCCGCTGCAGGGTGATCCCCAGGTCATCTCCGGCGAGTCCGGCGCTGTTGGCATGGGTGTTCTCAGCCTTCTGACGTCATCCCCAGAGTACAAAGATCTGGCAGCTCAGCTGAAGCTGGACGCCCACTCGAAAATTCTCATCATCAGCACAGAGGGTGACACGGATCCGGAAAATTACAGAAGCGTTGTCTGGGATGGTGCTTATCCAACCTATTAACAGCATTCAGAATGTCAACCCAAAACTCCAAACACTTTATCCTATCCCCTTGGAGGTATAAAATTCTATGGATCAGCGATCAAGCCTGAACTACCTTGCCAAGCCCAGCTTAAACGCAGCTGAGGTCAAAGCGGTCAAAGTCCTTGAGGCACGTTGCGTCGCCCACGATCACACCGTCCTGAAGCTCGAGCTGGACTATAAGTTCAGCGCAGCTGAAGCTGGCAGCGTCGATCCCGCTCATCAAAACGAGTTCCTGTGTTATGACGGGGAGTGCCTCGTCGGTTATATAGGGATTTCAAGCTTTGGCGGCTCCGAGCCGGAGGTCGCGGGCATGGTAGATCCGGATTACAGACGAAACGGTATTTTTACAAAGCTTCTCGGTCAGGTGAAAGCTGAGCTGACAAGGAGGCGAATACCGTCCATGCTGCTTCTGAACGATCCGCTTTCAAATGCCGGAAAGCCATTTATTCAAACTCTTGACGTCGATCTTGAGCACACCGAATACGAAATGTTCCTGAAGCTGCCTTGGAAAATTGAACGACCTGAAGCCATAAAAAAAGGCATTCAACTGCGAAAGGCTACGAATCAAGACGCAGATGAGGTCGCGCGCCAAAATGACATTTATTTTAATAACGAAGCAACGGGGAGTGAAGAGACAACGCTTCAGGTGGGGACAGGGACAGACCGGAAACCCGCCACTGAAGCGGTGCAGGAAAGACGATTGTTGCCCGAAGAGGAAGAAAAGCGGGGCATGACGATCTACCTTGCGACACTGGCGGATGGGGGGACCATCGGCAAAATTCACCTGGAATACAGGCAGGGTAAGGGCGGCATTTACGGACTTGGAGTACTGCCAGCACACAGAAGCAAAGGGTACGGCCGCGCGCTGCTGTTGACAGGAACCGAGATTCTACTGGAGAAAGGTGCGACGGCAGTTTATCTCCAGGTCAACGCGGTCAACGAAAACGCACTGAAGCTGTACAGAAGCTGCGGCTTCGAGGTGACGTCAGCCATGGATTACTACAGGCTGTGGCTGAGGGTATAGAAGATACTCAAAGGTGAAGCCTTGAAAGTGAGGAATGCGCAATGGATGAGCAGGTTTTAGCGTGGCTCCTTGAAGACAATGATCCGTCCGTGCGGTACATGACCCTGACCACTTGGCTTGGACTGGACTCAGAAGTGGAAGAGGTGCGGCAGGCCAGGTCAGCGCTCATGTCAGCAGGGCCGGTGTGTGCGCTGCTGGAGCAGCAGAATGAAGACGGCTCGTGGGGTGAGGAGAATCGCTTTTACAGAGACAAATACCATGGCGCCGTCTGGTCCCTTTTATTATTGGCAGAGCTGGGGGCGGATCCCCGGGATGCCCGCGTCAAGAAAGCCTGTGAGTTCGTTTTGAGCGTTTCACAGGAGCCTGAAGAGGGCGGTTTTTCTTACGATAAAAGTGCCAAAACCGGCAGCGGGCTTTACAGCGGCGTCATCCCCTGCCTGACGGGGAATATGGTCTATGCTTTGATTAAGCTTGGTTACCTTGAGGATCCCCGCGTCCAGCATGCCATTGACTGGGTCTGCCGCTTTCAGAGAACGGATGACGGGGATACCGCGCCGCCAAAGGGGAAGCCTTATGATCGCTACGAGATGTGCTGGGGGAGGCATTCGTGCCACATGGGCGTGGCCAAGACGTTTAAAGCCCTCGCGGCGATCCCGGAAAGCCGGCGCAACGAAGCTGTACAGCGGAAGCTCGCGGCTATAGAGGACTATTTTCTGAAGCACCATATCTATAAGAAAAGCCATGATTTGGAGCAAGTCGCGCGGCCAGGTTGGCTGAGGCTGGGCTTTCCCCTGATGTACCAGACGGACCTGCTGGAGCTCCTCGGGATTTTTGCCGATCTGAAGCACTATGACCCAAGGCTTGAGGATGCGCTGAAAATCCTGAAAGAAAAGCGCTCTGCCGATGGTCTCTGGAAGCTCGAAAACTCTTTCAACGGCAAGATGCGTGTGGTCATTGAAAAGAAGGGAAAGCCTTCGAAGTGGCTGACGCTGAAAGCCTATAGAATTTTGAGGGCTTTTGGGGGCGAGTGAGATTGAGTGAGGTCAAGACAGTGAATTTAAACAGGATTGGAACGTAAAAAAGAGGATGCGTACAGCCTAAATTTAAGGCTGTATGCATCCTCTTGCTCTTGCTCAATTACTTCATGTTTGGCGTCTTGACATTCAGGACGCTGAAGGCTTCGCCTTGATCCGCCCAAAGCGCCATCATGGTTTCCGGCGGGCAAAGGACAATATCTGTCGCTTTGACAACCGCTTTTTCTTCGCCAATTTGAATGGTGCCGCTGCCGGAAACGACGTAAAAGAAAACATCGACAGGGACTTTGTGGGCTGAGATTTCATCTCCAGGATTTAAGTTCAGGTTCATGACGCGGGTATTGTCATGGCTGATGAGCTGCTTTGCGACGACGCCTCTTGGATTCGTCTTGCCTTCAATTTCGTTCATTCGGATAATTTGCATTTAAATAGCCTCCTTGTTTAATAGGTTTTGTTTGTTTTAGCGCTTTTGCACTGCGTGGGTGATAAAGGATTTTAATTCCTTTTGTATACTTTCAGAGTCACTTAAAGCATTTTTCCCGGCTACATTGAGCACAGTGCCGCGAATGGTGCTGAAAATGATCTCTGCTGTAAGCTCTGGATCAAGTGGCCGGACCTCACCGTTAGCCATGGCTTCGACCAAAATGGTTTTGAAAAAATCCGGTATTTGCTGAATGAAATTCTGAATGCCCGCCAAGTGGGAGAGCTCCGGGTTGCTGCTTTCCTGAATCAATACCAGGGCGAGCTTTTCATTTTTGGAAAGCTCACTGAAGTGAAAGTCTAAGAAACGGTTCAGCTTTTCGAGGTAGGCGCTGTTGCTGGTGAGAAGTACTTTCAGGTAGGCCTCGCGCTTGTCATATTCTGTCTGGAAGATATAGTCAAGGATCCCTTCCTTGTTTTTAAAGTTTGTATAGATCGTACCAACAGCAATTTCAGCGCTTTCGGAAATCATACGTGTTGTCGTGTTGGCATAACCTTTTTCAGCTAACAGAACAATAGCTGAATCGGCAATCAAGTCTTTTTTCATAATGGCACAGTCCTTTCGCGAAATGAGTGAGCGCTCATTCATATAGTAACGCATAGTTAGTTTAATATCAAGTTTTTTTATGAACAAAATAAGGGACAAACCAGAGTTATTGACATATGTCGGAATAAGAGTATAATGTAATTGAAAGCAACATATGTCATTAACCATGAAAGAAGGGATCAAGATGCCAGGTAAAAATGGTACTGGACCAGCGGGACTGGGCCGAGGTCTTGGCTTAGGCCGTTCATCCGGTGCGGGACAGGGACTTAATGCAAGACGCGTTGGCGGTAATGCTGGCTACGGCGTTCAAGGCTATTGTGTTTGTCCAAAGTGTGGCGCCAAAGTTGAGCATGAGCGCGCAGAGCCTTGTTATACAAAAAAATGCCCGTCCTGCGGCGCAATAATGGTTCGTGAATAACAAATTTGAAAGGAGAAGATGAAAATGCCAGGAAGAGATGGAACAGGTCCAATGGGTGCAGGTCCTATGACAGGCAGAGGCTTTGGAGGCTGCTATGCGGGTTGCGGCAAAGGCGCAGGTTTTGCAGGCTTTGGTTTTGGAAGAGGTATGGGACGCAGTATGGGCTGCCGCGGTGGATTTGGCAGAGGCTTTGGAAGATTTTATGGATACCAGCCTGAGTTTGAAGCGCCAAATGCTGTGTCTGAAAAAGAGCTTTTAGAAGAGCAAAAGAAATTTTTAGAAGCACAGCTTGACGCCATCAACAAAAAAATGCAAGAATAGAAAAAGCATAGGTGATGACGTCGCCTGAAAAATTTTGAAAGCTTTGGGGTGAATAAAATGCCAAGACCAATGAAATGGAGAAAAGTCTGCAGTCTGCCTGAAAACACCAGCTTTGGACCAATGGACGCAGACCAGCGTGAAGATGTCGTGATCATGACGGTAGATGAGTATGAAACAATCCGTTTGATTGATTTGGTTGGATTCACTCAGGAAGAATGCGCCAAGCACATGAATGTCGCAAGAACCACCGTGCAGGGTATTTATACAAGCGCAAGAAATAAGCTGGCACAGTCTTTAGTGAATGGCGTTGTTTTAAGGATTGAAGGCGGCGAATATAGACTTTGCGACAAAGATGAAATTGAATGCGGCCCAGGCTGCCATAGACGCAGGCAAAGACGCGGTGGCACTGTGAAATTTTAACTTCAAATGGGATCAAAAAAAGACGACCTGCTGAATTGCGAGTCGTCTTTTTGGTCTATTGGCGATCATGTCCACTATTAGGCTCAAGATCTGACTGGAAACCTAAAATCACTTGCTGATTGGACTGCCAGCCTTGTTATTGTGAAACCCCTTCGTATTGACGTGCTGTCCGTGGGATTTTCCTGGGTGTGGCGCAGTGCCATGCTGTTCCTTTTTCTTTTTTTCCTCAAGGAATTGTTTCATTTTTTCAAGATCCTTTTCTGACATAATAACAACTCCTTACCTCATAATCAGTCAGGGTATGCAACAACCTTCTGATAATTTAATGATACGCCTGAAACTGCGATCTTTCAAGTGAGAAGATTGTAACAGGGCAGTTTATTGACAGCTTCAAAATTTTGACGCTATAATGAGTAGTCTTAAGTTGACTAAACCTGACAAAAATTAATTAAAACGAATTATTTGAAGCCCAGCCTCAGAAAAGGTGGTTCCTATGGCCAAAAAAAATGGACTTCCCGTCTATATGCAGGTTGCCATTGATATAGCGGTAAGAATAACAAAGCGCGAACTTAGAGCTGAGCAAAAATTACTGGGCAGATCAACCCTGGCCAGTGAGTACAATGTATCACCTGAAACGATCCGAAAAGCCATGCGCCTTCTCGCGGATATGGAGATTGTTCGCGTGAAGCATGGTGACGGCATTTTTATCGAGTCCGTGGATAGAGCCCAGGAGTTTATTGACCGCTACCGAATGCGGGAAAACATTCAGGAGCTTAAGGAAAAAGTTCTAATACTGATGCAAGAGCGTGACCGCATTGAGCTTGAAATAAAAGATACCATGAGTAAAATAGCAGATTATACAAACAGATTCAAGAATAGCGACTTTTTAATTGTTTATGAAGAGAAAGTCCCGGAGACTTCCTTTGCTGTTGGGAAAACCCTGGAAACCCTTATGCTGTGGCAGCACACAGGCGCGACTGTTGTGGGCATCAAGCGCGGAGGAGATGTTTTTGTTTCGCCAGGGCCTTATGAGGTGCTTGGCTCAGGAGATATACTGCTTTTCATGGGAGAACCAAACTGCGGCCTCCGGATTCAGGAGTATTTGAGCGGAGAAGAAAATGGAAATGATATTTAGTATGTGACGATTCAGGGGAAACGGACGCAATTAACCTGCCCTCATAACAAGACAAAAGAACCTGATCAGAAGCAAGCGGGGATAAACCTCTATTGCCTGATATCAAGTTCTTTTTTCTTTTTTGAGGATAAAAGACCAAAAGCAAAAGGAGGATGCCGATAGTCGCAAGAAACCTCAAGGGAAACTGTATCTTGCACCTTTTCCCTCCGTCGTTCCATTCCCTCCTCTAATGAAACCTACAAAAGCGCCACAGTGCCTTCCGTGCTGATCTCCCTGTTGCAGTGGCGGCAATAGACTGGTGCAATTTCATTCCAAAGGACGTCGCGGTCCATGCCAGCAGCCGGATAATCCTTGGTGATCAGGCCATCCTTCATTTCAATAATTCTGTTTGATTTCGCCGCGATATGATCATTATGCGTGACGACGACAAAGGCCGTATTCAGCGTAGAATTGATGTTTCGCAGCAACTCATAAACCTGTTCTGTCGTTTCCGAGTCCAGGTTGCCGGTAGGTTCGTCCGCCAGGATCAGCTGTGGCTCGTTGATCAAAGCCCGGGCAATGGCTACGCGCTGCTGCTGCCCGCCGGAAAGCGCCGTAGCCTTGTTGTTGATTCGGTCCTTCAAGCCAACGAGCTCCAGGAGCTCTTTGGCCCGAGACGCAAGTTTCAGGCTGCCATTTCGGGACCTGATCCAGGTCGGCATCAAAACATTTTCCAGGGCGGTAAATTCCGGGAGTAAATGATGGAACTGAAAGATAAAGCCTAAATTGCGGTTCCTGAAATTGGCAAGCTGCAGGTCGCTCATCTTGGTGACATCTTCGCCAAGAAGTCTCAGTACGCCGCTGGTAGGTCGGTCCAGGGTCCCCAATATATTGAGAAGTGTCGTTTTGCCTGAGCCGGAGTAGCCAATAATACTTGAAAATTCACCAGGCTCAATGTTCAGCGAAACGCCTTTAAGCGCGTGGGTCTTGACGACAGTGCCGTACACCATTGTCAAATCTTTTGCTTCAAGGAGTGTGTTCGTCATAATCTGCCTCCTTCTTGAGAAATGGAATTTCGTAAAAAAGTAAATCGCGATTTAGCCACGAATAACATCAATTGGATTAAGATTCGCGGATCGCCGTGCTGGAAGCAGTGCCGAGAGAATGCTGGCAGTCGTAGCGATCACTATGATTGTGGCTGCGGCAACCGGATCAAACTGCAGTGGGAACAAAGCTTCGCCGGTTTGAATGGAAGTCCCCCACAGGAAGGCTTGGGTCAAGGCATAGCCTAAAAAACTGCCTAAAATGGATCCCAAGAATCCGAGGATCCCACCTTGGAGCAGAAAGATCCGGCTGGCGCTGCTGCTCGAAGTGCCCATGGCCTTTAGAATCCCAATCTGTTTCGATTTCTGCACCACAGAAACGGCCAATACGCTGGCAATGCCCAGGGTGATGGCAAGCAAAACGAAGGCTTGAATGGTCAAAGAAGAACTGCTCTGGCTAGTCAAGGCAGACAGCAAGCTGGCATTTTGAACCTTCCAGTTTTCAGATTTGACGCCAATAAACTGTTTTTCGTACTTTAATGCAAGCTGATCCGCCGCAAAGACGTCTTCAATTTGGACCTCAACACGACTGATGTCATCTCCAAACCCAAGAAGCCGCTGTGCCCGACCAAGCTCCATAAACAGCCAGGTTTCATTGAGGCTGTTGTTGCCCAAGTCGAACACGCCGGCGACAGTCAAACTTTGCTGTCCGCCACCCGGCAACTCAAAAGTAAAAGTATCACCCGGCTGAAGCAGCGCCTCATCCGCAAGGGAGGTTCCTATCAGCACTTGATTGCCCTCGACTGCGAAGCGCCCTGAGCTTAGCTTGGCGCTCAAGTCGTAAATTAAATCCGCTCTCTGGGGTTCAATGCCCCGCACGAGGATAGGCCAGCGCTCTCCGCTTTTAATTAGAAATCCGTTGCCTTCAGCGACAGGGGAGACCGCTGTGGTTTCTACAGCGGCATCAAGGGTCGCCAGCATGGGTTTCCAATTATCTAACGATTTTTCCTGTCTTGAGAAATTACCAGAGCTCGAAGCTACAAAACCCGTTTCGTTATTCAGCACAGACACATTGGGGGTGTCTGCCGCAGAAAAAGTCATGTGTGGGCTCGAACCCACTGTGCCATTGACTAAATCGCGCTGGAGACCGCTGATTAAAGTGCCCAGGAACACCTGAACCGCGACACCTATGGCGATCCCGAGCAAAATAAAGGTCGTTTGGCCCCGGCCATCTTTTAGAAACCGCAGCGCTATTTTTAACTCAAAAATCATGAGGCTTCACCTGACTCGGTTTGGTCACCCAAGGTGATGCTGTCGCCCGGTTCCAGCTCGGAAGCTGGGTCAATAACAATGTCACCAATTTCTAAGCCCTCGAGAACAAGATATTCTGATAAGCCAACGGCCTCGAGCTTAACCGCTCTGGCTTCAACCGTACCGCCAGATTCAACCAGAACCATTGACTCTGAAGGCTTCCATAAAGCTTCAGCCGGCAGGATCATAGCGGCGTCAAGGGTTCTGACAACAATCTCAGCCTGAATGGACAAATTTTCGATCCACGTCATTTCACCCGGCATCAGCTTAATTTGTACCTTGACCGTTCCTGTTGTACTTTCCACACGCGGGAGAATTTTGGAAACGGACGCTTCAACCGCTTTTGATGGAAAGCTTTCCGGCCATAGCATGACCTTTTGACCAACCTGTATAAGTCCAATCTTGCGTTCCTCCAGCTCGATCTCGGCAATGTAGCTGCTTTCATCCACCAGCGTCAAAAGTGTCGATCCGGCGGTAATATATTCTCCCGCCTCACGGCTACGTTCAAGGACAATGCCATCAAAGGGCGCCGTCAAAATATACTTCTCTTTTTGGCTTTGAAGGGTCTGCAGGGATTCTCTGGCTTGAGCAATGCCAGCCGCAGCCTCGGAAAGGGAAGCACCGCCTGACGCATAGGCTTTTGCCGTAGCCCTCGCAGCATTTAGCTTGGAGGTCTGCAGCTCAACACTTCGCTCCAGATTCTCCAGCTCAGCTCTGGCGACAGCGCCACTCTCAAACAGAACGCGTGTATCTTCAAGCTGCTTATTCAGATCAGAAAGACCAATTTCCAATTGCTGCACAGACGCTTCCGCGCCAGGCAGAGAAACCTCAGAAACGGTTCTGTATCTCGCCCTTGCTGCACTCAAAGCGGCTTCACGTTCCTTGACACTTTGTGCCACATCACTGTTGTCAATGGACACGAGGATTTGCCCAGCTGCAACCCTGTCTCCAGGCTGGACGGAAATATCTTTCAAAGCGCCGGAAATTTCTGCCTGCAGGTCAACTTTTCGCTCTGCAAGAATCTTCCCTGAGGCAGTTATGGTTTGTATGAAGGGTTGGTTTTCCATGGTCCAATAACCCGTAAAAGGTTCACTTCTGTTATTCCAGAAGAAAAATGCTGCTGCAGCTGTGACTGCAATTCCCGCAATGATCCATTTTTTCTTAATCAAACTTAGCACTCCCTGTTGTTGTGTCATTTGACTTCTAAAGTCTATAGTTGTTATGATTACATAACTATAATTAATTTAACAAATTCATTATACCCCATAAATTAATTGTTAACCACCGTTCAGCGTTGACATGCCATGTTTTGAAGAACTTTTGGGACAATAGAAACAGTGCAACAAATTGATGAATGGAGTTTCTAATTGATATTTGTTTTCATTTTCCTTTTGACAAAGAGACAACCTTGTGATATTATAGGGTTGCTTATAGTGACAACTTAATGATTTGCGTAGATTGTCTGTCGTGTCGCGGCAGACTTTTAATTTGTAAAGGTGGTGATTTTTATCATTGAGTTAAAGAAAGTCAGCAAAGAATACAGCAGGAACAAGCCGGTGGTAGATGCCCTGGATCTCATGATCAATCAGGGGGAATTTGTCGTTTTGATCGGTGAAAGTGGCTGTGGAAAGACGACGACCATGAAAATGATCAATCGTCTGATTGATGTCTCAAAGGGCCAGATTTTGATCGATGGCCAGGACATCATGAAAATGGATCCTATTAATCTCAGGAGAAAAATTGGCTATGTCATTCAAAAGGTGGGTCTGTTCCCGCACATGACAGTGGGGGACAACATTGAGATCATTCCAAAGCTCATGAAATGGCCAAAGGAAAAGAGAAAGGCTCGCGCGATGGACCTTCTTGACCTCGTGGGTCTTTCCGGAGAAGAGTATTATGACCGTTATCCGAGTGAGCTCAGTGGTGGACAGCAGCAGAGGATTGGTTTTGCCCGGGCCCTCGCAATTGATCCGGACATCATTCTGATGGACGAGCCCTTCAGCGCCCTCGACCCAATGACCCGTGAACAGCTGCAGAATGAACTTCTTAAGATTCAAGAGGAGCTGCACAAGACAATCATTTTTGTCACCCATGATATGGACGAGGCCCTCAAGCTCGGGGATAAGATCGCTGTGATGAAAGACGGCAAGATTCTGCAGTATGCTTCTCCGGAAGTCATTCTCAAAAGTCCGGTCAACGAATTTGTTGAGTACTTTGTTGGGAAAGACAGGTTGTGGCGCTCACCAGAGATGGTTTATGCCCGGGACATTATGAACCGCAAAGTCGTCAAGGTTGGCGAAAACCGTTCTTCTGCCAACGCGATTGAAGTTATGAAGGCGAATGGTGTGACGTCGTTGGCGATTGTCAGCCAACAATCGGATAAGCCTCAAAAAATACTTGGATATGTAACCCGTGCGGAGCTCCGTCATGCGACCGATCACCAGATCAAGATGAAAGACGTTATGAACACAAGGGTTCACGTCATCAACGAGTCCATGAATATGCTGGAGGTCCTCAACTACATGACCAACAACAAAATTCAGCAGGTTTACGTGTCAAATGATGAGGACAACCTGACGGGCGTGATTACGGAAACCAACATCATTAACCTGATCACGGAAATCTCGTCTGACATTGGTGAGGAAGAGAAAGTGGCAGGTGATCAATAATGGCAACCAGACAAACGTTAATTGAATTTATTGGAGAGCGGTATCCTGAAATTTTTGCGTTGGCCTTAGACCACATGCAGATCACGGGACTGGCGGTTCTCCTGGCAATTTTGCTGGGCGTCCCAGTTGGGATCTGGATTACGCGCAATAAGAAGCTGGCCAGATATATTATCGGGACGGCGAACATCTTTCAGACGCTCCCAAGCCTTGCGCTGTTTGGCCTCGTCATCCCGTTCATGGGTGTCGGCCTGAAGCCGGCTGTGTTTGTGCTGTTCCTCTATGCGCTGCTTCCAATTATAAAGAACACTTACATTGGAATCGAAAGTATAGATCCGGCGGCTATTGAGGCAGGTCGGGGCATGGGTATGAAAAACCATGAGATCCTGTTCCTGGTAGAAATCCCGCTGGCGTTGCCCGTCATCATGGGCGGCATTCGAATCTCAACGGTCATCAACATTGGTACGGCCACCATTGCCAGCCTGATTGGCGCCGGTGGACTTGGTGACTTCATCTTCAAAGGTATTTCAATGTACAACAACAACTATCTCCTTGCGGGTGCGATCCCTACAGCGCTGCTGGCCCTCGGGGTGGACGGGCTCCTCGGACTGTTCGAGTACAAAATCACGCCAAAGGGACTCAAGCTGGCAAGATCGTAAGCATTTGTCTTGCATGCAGTCTAAGCAGCTAAGACAATCCCAATACTTTAACTACTATCAAACTGGAGGTTTCATATGAAAATATTTAAACGACTATTATTGACAATTACAGCGGCGCTCATGCTTGTTTCACTCGCGGCATGCGGTCAGGCAGCAGATGAGCCCGTCAAGATTGGACACAAAAACTTTACGGAGCAGCGAATTCTCGGACAGATGTTTGCAGAGCTGATCGAGTCCAAAACAGATTTGACCGCTGAGGTTACTGAATTTGGCGGTACCAACATTGTCTTTGAGGCACTCAAAAGCAATGAAGTCAACATATATCCGGAGTATACCGGAACGGCCTATGGCTCCATTTTGAATCAGACAGAGCTCAACGATCCCCAGGAAGTATACGACTACGTCAAGAACACTTATAAAGAAGAGTTCAATATAGAGTGGGGCATTCCAATGGGCTTCAACAACACATATACCTTCGCGGTGCGCCCTGAGATCGCGGAAGAATACAATCTGAAGACTTTCTCTGATCTTTCAGGTGTGGCCTCTGAGCTGAGACTGGTAGCAGCCATAGAGTTCCTGGAGCGTGCCGATGGTCTTCCAGGCGTACAGCAAACCTACGGCGGCTTTGAATTCAAGCAAATTACTCCTATGGATCCGGGCCTGCGCTATGCTGCCATCGACCAAAAAGAAAGCGATGTCATGGATGCCTTCTCAACAGACGGCAAATTAATTGAATTTGGCTTGGTCGTTCTCGAAGACGACAAGCAGTTCTTCCCGCCATATTACGCGGCACCCCTTCTCAACGGGGAATTCAGCGAGGCGCATCCAGAGGTGGCAGAGCTGCTTCTGACTCTGGCAGACCAGATTTCAGATGAAGAAATGCAGCAAATGAATTACGAGGTCGACAACCTTGGCACCAACGAGCGAGAAGTCGCGAAGAAGTTCCTTCAGTCCAAGGGCTTGATCGACTAAATCGCTATAACATGGAAGATGGCGCAGAACCTGCGCTGTCTTCTTTTTTTTACAGAATGTGTTTAAAGGCCACCTCTGGTTGGGGACAGGCACCTCTGGTTGGGGACTGTCCCCAACCAGAGGTGCCTGTCCCCAACCAAACATGAAGCACCTCAGAGACAAGAAAGACGAAAACAGCTACTTAACCTGTGAGGTGCTCTCATTTATGGGTAAAAACTATGCAAGTCTGGCAATGCATAATTTGACCTTGCCGTTATGATCCATCATTAAATAATCACATCAAAAGAAGGTGCTTGCAATGATTCAACGATCCAGCGGCATAATGTTGCCCGTCGCTTCACTTCCCGGACCTTATGGTATAGGGGACTTTGGAAAGTCAGCCTATCACTTTGTGGATTTTCTCGAGGCTTCAGGACAGAAAAACTGGCAGATTCTACCCCTTGGCGTGACAAGCTATGGGGATTCGCCTTATCAGTGTCTTTCAGCCTTTGCAGGGAATCCGTACTTTATAGACCTCAAGACCTTTATTGAACTGGGCTATCTGTCAAAGATAGAAGTGGCCAAAGCAAAGCTGGATAAGGATTCTAACCCCATTGATTACGGGCATCTCTTCAAGGCCAAAATGGGGTTGCTAAGGAAAGCATACAAACGCGCCAAGCTCAATCTGGAAGGCGTTTTGGGCGACTTTTTGAAAGCGCGCGAAGACTGGCTGAGACCCTTTGCGCTGTATATGGCCATCAAGTCGGCCCAGGGCAACAAAGCCTGGTCTGAATGGGCGCCGGAATACCGCGCCTATGAGTCTCCCGCAGTCAAGGTCTTTGAGACAGCGCACAAGGATGACATTTGTTTTTGGGTGTTCACGCAATATTTCTTTGAGATGCAGTGGCAGAAGCTTAAGCATTATGCGAATCAAAAGGGTGTCCAGATCATAGGCGACCTGCCCATTTATGTGGCAGAGGACAGCGCGGACGTCTGGGCTAAACCAGAATATTTCAGGCTGGACAAGAATGGCAAGCCCCTTAAAATCTCCGGTGTGCCGCCGGATGACTTTTCCGTCACCGGCCAGCTTTGGGGCAATCCCATCTATGACTGGCGTGCAATGAAAAAAGACGGCTACAAGTGGTGGATCGAGCGGTTCCGTCACAGCTTTACGCTGTATGATGTTCTGAGAATTGACCACTTCAGAGGCTTTGAAGCTTACTGGGAAGTCAATTACGGGGCGGAGACGGCCGCTGTGGGCAAGTGGGTCAAGGGGCCGGGAATGAAGCTATTTTCCGCGATCCATAATGCCCTTGGCCCGCTAAAAATTATTGCAGAAGACCTCGGGTTCCTGACGCCGGAAGTGAAGACCCTGATTGAAGCGGCGGGTTATCCTGGCATGAAAGTTTTGCAATTCGCTTTTGATCCTGACGTTGAAAGTGATTATTTGCCCCATCACGCGGTTCAAAATGCCGTCGTGTACACGGGCACCCATGACAATGACACCATAGCAGGCTGGCTGGACAGCATTCCTAAAAGGGAATTTATGCGTGCGGTGAATTATTTGAAGCTGAATTATGATGAAGGCCTGAACTGGGGGATGATTCGGGGCGCATGGAGCTCGACGGCGAACCTTGCCATAGCGCCAATGCATGATTTTCTGAATCTTGGCAGCGAGGCGCGAATCAATGTCCCCGCGACTATAGGCAACAACTGGACCTGGCGGCTGGCGGAATCCGAACTGACACCGGCCCTGGCCGCAAGGATCCGCGAGCTGACAGCGCTTTACGGGAGGTAGTTATGGACAATTTGAATGGAAGAATTTCAGCCTGGGCATTAACCACCTTTGGCAAGGACTTTGCCGATTGTAACGCAAAAGAAAAGTACATCGCGCTTTCCAAGGCGCTGATGCAGGACATTGTGCCGCGCTGGCAGGCGACGGAGGAAAAATTCGAGGGCCGCAAGCGGGCCAGTTATCTGTCAGCGGAGTATCTTATGGGACGAGCCCTTGGCAACAATCTGATCAATTTGGGCCAGCGGCAGGAGGTCGCTGAGCAGCTGAGTGCCATGGGTGTGGACCTGAACACCGTCGAGCAGGCGGAGCCGGATGCGGGCCTTGGCAATGGGGGACTGGGCCGGCTTGCGGCATGCTTCCTCGACTCTGCAGCGACCCACGGTTATCCGCTGAACGGCTATGGGATCCGCTATGAGTTTGGCATTTTCAAGCAGCGGTTCGTGGAGGGCTTTCAGGTCGAGGAGGCGGACAATTGGCTGGAATATGGGGATCCGTGGTCGATTCGCCGTGCGGATGAAGCTGTAAAGATTAGTTTTGCCGATGGTGACGTCACAGCCATCCCTTACGACACCCCCATAGTCGGGTACGGCGGCGAGACGGTCAATACCTTGCGTCTCTGGAAGGCCGAGCCCCTTGAGCCGTTTGACTTTGAGCAGTTCAACCTGCAGAATTACGACCGCGCGGTCAAGGCGAAGAATAACGCGGAGACCATCACCAAGGTGCTGTATCCTAATGACTCCAACGAAAAAGGGAAACTTCTCAGGCTCAAGCAGCAGTATTTCTTTGTCTCGGCGTCCCTACAGGACCTGCTGGCCAAGCACAAAGCGGCTTATGGTGATTTTTCGCGTTTCGCTGAGCTGAATGCCATTCAGCTGAACGATACCCATCCTGCGGTGGCCATTCCGGAGATGATGCGGCTGCTGACGTCGAACGAGGGCCTGACCTGGAAAGAGGCTTGGGGCCTGGTGACAAAGACCTTTGCCTATACGAACCACACCATTCTGGCGGAGGCGCTGGAAACCTGGGACATCAAGCTTTACAAGAAGCTGCTGCCTGCGGTGTATGGCGTCATTCTAAAAATCAACGAGCAGCTGCTTCGTGAGCTTAAGACGATGGGGGTGCCTTTAGCGGACGTCCCTAAGTACGAGATCATTCACGACAAGCGGATTCGCATGGCATTTCTTTCGATTTATGGGACGTTCTCCACCAATGGCGTGGCACAGCTGCACACGGGGCTGCTGATCAACAGTGAGCTGAAGGATTGGTACGCGCTGTATCCGGAGCGGTTCAACAACAAGACCAATGGGATCACCCAGCGGCGCTGGCTGCTGAAGGCGAATCCGGAGCTGTCTGCTTTTATCACTGAGCTCTTGGGCTCAGACCGGTGGATTACCCATCTGGATGAGCTGAGAAAGCTGGAAGCCTACGCGGAGGATCCGGCGGTGCTTGAGCGTTTTCTCGAGATCAAGCAGCAAAAGAAATATCAGCTGGCGGCGCATATTATGGAGCGAGAGGGGATTGAGATCGATCCTCATTCCATCTATGATATTCAGATTAAGCGCCTGCATGAGTACAAGCGGCAGCTGATGAATGCGTTCCAGATCCTGGACCTGTACTATAGGCTCAAGAAAGACAAGAACTTTAAGATAGTGCCAAGGACCTTCATTTTTGGGGCCAAGGCGGCGCCGGGTTATGTGAGGGCCAAGGGCATCATCAAGTTTATTCAGGAGATCAAGGAACTCGTCAATGGTGACCCCGACATGGCGGGCAAGTTGAAGGTGGTCTTTGTGGAGAACTACGACGTCTCCTATGGCGAGCTGCTGTTTCCAGCAGCGGATCTCTCAGAGCAGATTTCAACCGCAGGCAAGGAAGCTTCCGGCACGGGAAATATGAAATTCATGCTGAATGGCGCGCCAACCATAGGGACCTATGATGGCGCCAATATTGAAATTGTCGAGGAAGCCGGCGAAGAGAACAATTTCATCTTTGGCCTGCGGGTTGAGGAGATTGAGCAGATCAAAGCGACCTACAAGCCTTCCGCTGAGTTCAGGAAGGCGAAGGGTCTGAAAAAAGTGGTGGATTCCCTGGTGGATGGCACTTTCAGTGATGGCGGCACCGGTATGTTCAAGGAGCTGCATGACGCCCTGCTGTTAGGTGCGGACTGGCATGCCCCGGACGTCTTCATGATTCTGAAGGAC
Source organism: Acidaminobacter hydrogenoformans DSM 2784 (assembly GCF_900103005.1). Classification (GTDB taxonomy): domain Bacteria; phylum Bacillota; class Clostridia; order Peptostreptococcales; family Acidaminobacteraceae; genus Acidaminobacter; species Acidaminobacter hydrogenoformans. The sequence goes on from NZ_FMWL01000025.1 coordinate 18,966, forward strand.
TTTGCGGCTTATAGAGAAGCCCAGCAAAAAGTCAACGACGCCTACCTCGACAGGATGGCCTGGGCGAAGAAGTGCTGGATGAACATAGCAGGTGCCGGTAAGTTTTCGTCAGATCGTACGATTAAGCAGTATTGTGAAGATATTTGGAAATGCTAAGAAGCAGCGAACTGCAACCATCGGCAAGTGGTAATGGGGGAAAAGGAATCTGGCGTGGACGCCCACATGTTTAAGTGTGCTTAAGAAGGGTAAACTTGCTATGGTATTTGAGAAACTACAAATATACATCAGGAATACTTGGAGGAAGGCGTCGTGCCAGAGGTCAAAGAAAATGGTACTGGTTTACTGAGCCCCAAATCAGCAAGTCTTAGTGCTGCGTGTAAGCTCATGCTGTCAGGCGGACTGTTATCCTTATTTGCGTCAGTCATAAGCTTAGTCGACCCACGCGTCTATCAGGAAGTGGTTCAATCTGGGACGATCTCCAGGTTTCTAAGCTTCGGGTCATCCGTTCAGGACCTGATTACGGCGCCGGCAGCGCTCCTGCTTATTGTGCTGACGTTAAAGTTTTCAGGGCAAATGAAGAAGCCGCAGGACTCACAGCATTCGCTTTCGAAGGGTCATATCAAAACGTTGATGGCTATGACCGGACTGGGATCTTATTTGTTCTACGGTTATGGACTCTACGTCATACAGGGACAGTACACGTCGCTCTATCTTGTATATCTCGCCATCTTCTCTTTAACACTCTACGGCGTCATTGCCGGAATTGTAGCTTTAGCGCAAAATAAGAAGGTGATTGTTCAAATACCCCATTTGTTGAGACGCGTAATATCAGGATTCTTGATGTTTATCTTAATAATCTTGATTCCGGTATGGATTCTCAGAATGCAGCACGATTTATACAGTCGAATGCCTGGAGAGGTTTATGGTGTTTTTGTGCTGGATTTAGGCGTCGTCTTTCCCGCGATTGCGTATGTTATTTGGCAGCTGATCAGAAAAACAAATTTTGGGGTGATGCTTGCAGGCGTGGCTTTAATCAAAGCACTGACGCTGTGCCTTTCTGTCGCTTTGGGGGAAATTCTGAAGCCCATTTATGGCTTTGGACAGGATGTAGGGATGGTGCTCATATTTACGCTGCTGACGGTCGTTAGTGGCGGATTGAGTTTGGCGTTGTTCAGCAGACTTGAGATTGAGGATAATCGGTAAAATATGATAAAAAAAGCGACACAAGGCTATGAGGCGATCAGGCAGTGATTACTCATAAGCATTGTGTCGTTTCTATTTGTGGCAAGGCTTTGGTGAGGGTACTTCAGTGGATTTGAAAAATTGGGGTGGGGGGACCATCGGTGAAAAATAAAATTCGACAATTCCGCAAAAATGGTATATGATTAGCTAAGTAATAGTTACTTAAACAATAGTTAGCTGCATAACAATAAGTTAACCTAAAGCGTTGAAGTGTTCAAGATATAATAATTTTTATTCATTTGCTTTCACGAGGAGGATTCACATGGAACTCAAATCTGTGTATGGTCATAAAATCAATCAGCTGGGTCGGCTGTTCACCAAAAAATTGAATGACTTGCTTTCAGTGCATGGACTACACGCTTCGCAGTGGTCCATGATCCTTTATCTGCATGACCGGAAGCGGTGTACGCAGGTTGAGCTGGCGCATTATCTGAACGTTGAGGCGCCCACGGTTACGCGCACACTGGCCAGACTCGAAGCGCTTGGTTACATCAAGCGTGAGGAAGGACGGGACAAGAGAGAAAAGCGGATCACATTGACAGAGGATGCAGAAGCGATTTTTTCAAAATGCTATGAAGCCAGTCAAAGCCTCGAAAGCAAAGCTTTGGAAGGTATTGCGGCGGAAGAGCTTGAAACATTCACCCGCGTTATTGAAAAAATGAACGAAAATTTGAACGCAGTATAACAGCGTGTTTGGTGAAAATTGAAGGGAGCAAAATGAATGAAGCAAAACTTGGGAATGAAGTCTATGGATAAAGTGGTTCTATTCCGGCTGTTTTTATTTGTGTTCGGAATTTTTCTTTTAGCCCTTGGGGTGACAACAGTCATTAAGGCCAGTTTAGGGGTGCCCACATGGGATGTCATGCATATTGGCCTCGCGAATAAGACGTCGCTTTCCATTGGCAGATGGGTGCAGATTATTGGTGTCGCTATGGTGCTCATGACTTCGTTCCTCGAGAAGGAAAACCCCAAATTTGGCAGCATTGCGAATATTGTGCTTGTAGGTTATTTCATCAATTTGATTTTGGCCGTCGAGCTGATTCCAACCTTTGAAGGCATCGTGGCGCGTGCTGTTCAATTAATGGTTGGCATAGTCCTGATGGGCATTGGTTCAGGCATGTACGTTTCGTCGAAAATTGGGTCCGGACCTCGAGATGGCATGACCTTGTATTTATCCAGGAAGCTTTCCATATCTGTGGGGCTGGCCAGAACGGTGCTGGAAATGGTGGCGCTGACCATAGGCTGGATGCTTGGCGGGCCTGTCGCTTTGGGCACCTTTGTGTCCGTATTTCTGATCGGTCCCATTATGCAGTCTTCGCTGGCGTTCTGGACGCATCAGATTAAGCGGGCTGCGCTGACGGCGTAACGGGTGTGTGGCGGCAGATGCGGGTGAGTAAAAGACCCGTGTGAAGTTAGTGGCGCCTTCGGTTGACGGCAATCGCGGCTTTTCCCTGCGCCATTTCCTCAAAAAACACCAAACAAAAAAGGGGGCACTTTAAACCCCCTTTTTTATTTGTCCATTTTAAGTTACTTGACAAACCGCCGCGCCTCATCAAACTGAGGTGAGATCACAACGACACCGCTTCGGTTGATGAAACCGGTCAGATCCTTTGATTTAATTCGTGCAAAGCCTTCTGAGAAGCCTTCGGGATCAACGTAGTTAAATTTTGGCTGGACGACCATAGCGCCGGATTTGTCTATGATGCCATATTTACCGCCAGACATGACAAAGGCGAGGCCCTCTGAGAAGGCATGGGCATCCTGGTAGCTTTGGCTGAAAACCCGCTGACCGCTCGTATTGATATAACGGAACGCGAAGCCGCCACTGGCGTCTGTTTCAATGACCGCCAGACCTTCAGAGAAATTGTCCGCCCACATATAGCTCGCGGATAGGACAGGCGCCCCACTGGTGTTCAAGAAGCCTATGGAGGTGCCGGAATTGTAGCGGATGAGACCATCGGCACCATTACCGGCAATGAGGTACTGAGGCGGGATGAACTTGGTTCCCTGGCGATTGATGTAGCCTGTCAAGCCATTTTCCTGAATCGCCGCAATGCCGTTCTCGAAGCGGTTCGCGGCTGTAAAGGCCGGTTGAATGACCATGGTACCGGTGGTGTCAATGTAGCCAATTTTTCCGGAGACAACGACCCGGGCAAGACCTTCGGAGAATTGATCCGCGAACTCGTAAGCGGGCTCAATAACCCAGTTGGCGTTTTTATCAATATAGCCATATTTACCGCTGTATTTGGCGGGGGCGAGACCATCTGCAAAAGAACCTGCGTCTTCGTAGGCGAATGGGATCATCATAGTCCCGGCTTTGTCAATGAAGCCATATTTGCCATTCATTGAGACCACAGCGAGGTTTTCTGAAAAATCACTGGCGCGGCTGTAGAGAAAACGGATCGCCAGCTTGCCATCAGGGCCCATATAGCCCCAGCGGTCGCCTATTCTGACGGCGGCGAAAGGCTGATTGGCTCTGGCCGCGGCCATAGGCTCCGCGAACGTAGGTGACACCAGGACGCCAAGCTGCTCGCCAAGCTTGTAAGGATGCCCTTTAGCCTGGGTTTCAAGGGTATTCATCATAAGCTTGAACAGATCCCCCCTGAGAATATCCTGCTCCTGATTCAGGGACAGTCCCTTAAAAAGCCCCAGGGATGCGGCCGTATCAAACGCTGTCTCCCAGGCAAAGTCCTCCGGCGTCGTGTAGCCCAGTGCCTTCAGCATGAACACGCTGGCTTCCTGGACGGTGTGGCGCTGCTCGTAGCCAAACAGGTTGCCCCCGACCCCCGAGGTCCACTCGCGGGACTGGGCATAGGCCACGTAGGGCTCGCCCCAGTGATTCCTTCTGTCGGTGAATGTGGAAGGCATATTCCAGGCCGCGGCCTGATTAAACTCGCCCAGCATCCTGGCCAGAACGACCATCATTTCCGTGCGCGTTAGATATTCGTCCTCCGCAAGGTCCCCGCCAGCTTTGCCCTCGATCAGGCCCATAGCTCTGAGCTCCTGGCCGGCAGTTGGACCCGCAGCATAGCTCGAAGAGACCCCGCCGATGGTCACCATCACCACAATGACCAGCAACAGACACCACGCTGTTCTTAATGGTCTTTTTATTTTTGAGGTCGCATACAATAAGTCTTTTCGCATAGGGTTTACCTCCTTGTGTGAAATTCATCTGATTTTGAGGATATAATGCCTTCTTACCCAAATTAATGCTGCATTCCACACTGGGAATAAGTATTGCATTTTTGTGTTTTTGAATATTTCCTTGAAAATGAGGTATAATATAGGGAGAAAGACTTGTGTTATGTTGCCCTTTGCTGTTTGAAAGGATGTGATCTTTTGAAAAGAATTATTGCGATGTTCTTGTCGACTATGCTGATCTTGATGATGTCAGCGTTTGCGTTTGCGGCGGTGGATTCAGATGAGTATGAAGTTGTGATTACTGCACCGGAAGAGGATGAACCTTTGGCGCTTGTGAATGAGGATGACAAATTCTTTGTAACAGGCTATATTATGGCTAATGATGACGACATCATTGAGTGGATTGAGTTAAGGATTGGTAATGAAACTCTTGCATTTGATGAGGATGATGATGAATTTGACGACATTATTGGAGAATGGGACGATGATAAATTTAGCTTCAAATTTGTCGTGAGCCCAGATGACTTTGATATTGAGGATGATGAAGACGGCGAATATGACTTTCAAGTCAGCGCAGACGTCAATACGGATAAAGATTCCAACATTGAACAAGAATTAACCTCGGATGAAAAGACCATTGATATGGAATTTGATCATACTGCGGACTATGCGCTTTGGATCACTAGCCCTGATGATGGCGATGACATCATGACAGACAGCTGGGGCAAAGACGTGACGATCAAAGGCTGGATTCAAGCGGATGAAGGGGACATGCTGGAATCCCTTAGAATTGAAATTGAGCATTTGGACGGAGATGCTGACGAAGTGATTAACATCATTGACGCATCGGATGATTCAGTCATGATGTCCAATGAAAAATTCGAATTTGAGGCAGATTGGGATCTCTCTGAGGAAGGTGACTTTGAAATCACAGTATTCGCGAGAATAGATGTCGATGAAGATGTGGACGATGAAGTCCTAAGGGACGAAGTCACCGTCGAAGTCATCTATGATGAAGACTATGATGACGACGAAGACGAAGATGACGATGACAAAGACGAGGCTATGGACAACCATCCTGCTGCTCCAGCCATTGCCAACAAGCTTTTGAAGGATTGGGGCTATGCTAACCGCTACAGAGGCACTAACCTCATTTCTGAAGTGGCAAAATTCATGGGCCCTAACACGGACTTTGATGGTGAATCCAAACTGGATGCAGAGGATTATGAAGACGCAATCGAGGCATTCTTGAAAGATCGCATAGATGAGTTAGATGATATGGATGTACCAGCCGCTCCAGGCAACTCCGCCAACAAAGGCAACGGCAAAGATAAGGACAAAGGGAAATAGAATCCCATAACGGTGTTCTGTAATCTTTCCGAAACACACAAACAACCAAAACCCTCACTTCAGGCTTTTTCTGAAGTGAGGGTTTTTTACTGTGCCTAATACTCCGGCGGCAGCGCCATCATCTCTTCATAGGTAAAGACCGGGCCGTCCACACACATATAGTGGCTGCCCACCTTGCAGTGGCCGCACTTGCCTGCGCCGCAGCGCATGTGGGTCTCCAGGGTGGTGAGGATATCCGTAGGCTTCATGCCCAGTGCCAGAAGGTCCCTTGAGACTTCCTTGATCCGCTTAGGCGATGCGCAGACCAGCGCTGTGGTGTTGCTCCAGTCGAGCTCGAGCCCCGGGAGCAGATCATTGATATACCCCTGATGGGCTTTAACCTGATCCGTTGGGTCCTTCAGGGCGTAGTGGACCTCGACACCCTCCAGCTCGGCCCAGTCCCGGAGCTCACTCTTGTAAATGACTTTATCGTACTGCAGCGCGCTGGCCATGATCACGACTTTGCCAAAGTCCTGCAGATTGTTCACGACCTGAACCAAAATGGTCCTGAGCGGCGCCATGGCCACGCCGGAACCAATAAAGACCAGGTTGCGGCCTTTCAGCGGCTCGTATGGGAACGGCCTGCCGTAAGGGCCCCGCAGCCCCACTTTGTCCCCGACCTTCAAGTGGTACAGAATGTTTGAGACGGTCCCCACGTTCTTGAAACAGAAATCGAACTCATCACTTTCCTCAGGGCCAAACGGGATGGAAATAGGCACCTCGCCCTGACCAAACACCGTAATCTGGAAGAACTGGCCATTCAGCTTGAAGCTCTTGTGCAGCGCCGGATCGTCGTATTTGACATAGATGCGCTTGATCTCCGGTGTCTCCAGCTCAATCTTGGTAATAGTTGCCACATCCGGCGTGAAGAGGCCGTTACGCACGTTGATCTCACGGTCGAAGATTTCGTGGCGCATCTCCGTGATCTGATGAATCGCCGGCGTCTCAGGGGCTTCCTTCGCGGCCTTCTGGATAGAGTGGATAATGTCAATGATGCTGATATAAGTCGGACACACATCCGTGCAGCGTCCACAGCCCGAACAGCCCTTATATCCGAAGCGCTCCTCAATGTACTTCAGCTTGTCGTAAACCCTGTACCTCGTTCTCGACAGGGCGTTACGGGGATTGTGGAACTCCGCGTTGCGGGTAAAGTGGTCGCTCTGACAGGAGTCCCAGTAACGGACCCGCATGCCGTGGTCCTGGTCGCGGTTTTCCTCGACCACATTGAAGCAGGTGCAGGTTGGGCACACGTTGGTGCAGCCGGTACAGCCTATGCAGGCGTTGGCCTCGTCCAGCCAGAAAGGCGCGTCAAAGGTGACTGCCATGTCCGCGTGGAGGTTGGTCAGATCCATTTTCAGCGGGAAGCTGTCTGCGACCTTTTGCCGGAGCTGTTCCTTCAGCTCCAGCAGAATGCCTGGGGAAACGTCGCCGGCGAACTCGTCTGACACAGGCACGAAAAAGTCCGCCGCAGCTTCGATCAGCTGCTGGCCCTTTGCCGTGGCGGATTCCACCAGATAGAAGCCCTCCAGCTCCGTCAAGGCAAGGTCGTGGCCGATGGTCGAGAAAACCCCCGTCCCCACCGACGTACAGAAGCAGTGCGGACCGGCTTTCAGACAGTTCACGGCGACAATATACACTTTGTCCCGCCTTGAGGCGTAGTTCGTATCCTCAAATTCCCTCAGGAAGAAGTGGTCGGTATACCCAATCCCGTAAGTGTCACAGGCCCGAACGCCATACAGGATCCTTTCGCCGGCGTGCTGCCGTGAGAGGTTTTCCACTTTCGTGTCTGAACCTTCACGATCCCAGCGGAACAGCGGCTCCTTCTGTTCGAAGAAGAATTCCTTGACGGGGAGGGTGAGGTTGATGTAGTTGTCGGTGCGGGGGAAATCGACCATCGGCAAAAGGGAAATGTCTTTGCCTTTCCCAGAAGGGACATACACGGGGATGGTCTGATTCCAGCGCGACAGGACGCGGTCGAGATTTGCTTTGTCCAGTTGGTACAACAGCGGGGTCTTCATTTTTCCACCTCAATTCTGACAGCTGTGACTTTGAGCTCGGGGATTTTGATCAGCGGATCCAGGTGCTGGCCGGTGAGGCGGTTGACCGGGGATTCCGCAAAGTGGAATGGTACAAAGATGGTTTTTTCGTTGATGCGGTCGGTGATCACGGCGGTGGCGGTAATGCTGCCCCGGGCGCTGGTGATGCGGATCATCTGGTGTTCTTTGATGCCCATGGCCTTGGCGTCTTTCTCATTGATTTCCACAAAGCCGTGAGGGTATTCCCGGTGCAGGGTCCAGACCTTGCGGGTCATGGTGCCGGTGTGGTATTGGTGGGTGACCCGGCCCGTGGTCATGATAAATGGAAATTCCTCGCTGGTGCGTTCGCCTTCGAAATCGAAATTGTTGATGGTGAAAAGGCCTTTGCCGCCGTGTCGACGGAACTGGCCCACGTGGAGGATTGGCGTGCCGGGATGGTTTTTATCCGGGCAAGGCCACTGAATGCCCACTTCTTGAATGCGCTCATGGGTGATGCCCGCATAGGTTGGAACCAGAAGGTTGATCTCGTCCATGATCTCGGAGGTGGATTTGTAATCGACGTCGAGTCCCATGCGCTGCATGAGCTCATTGAGGATGATCCAGTCCGGCTTCGAGTTGCCTACAGGCTCAATGACTTTGCGGATCAGCTGGACCCGGCGTTCGGTGTTCGTGTAGGTGCCGTCCTTTTCCAGCCAGCTGGAGGCCGGCAGGACCACGTCCGCGTATTCGGCAGTCTCTGTCAGGAAGAGGTCCTGAACTACCAGGAAGGGGAGCTTTTTCAGTGCATGAATGGTATGGTTCTGATCCGGGTCTGACAGCACCGGATTTTCGCCGACTATGTACATGGCCTTCATTGTGCCTGCGTCAATCAGGTCGAACATTTCCGACATGACCTTGCCCCGGAGGCTGGAGTAATCCCCCCAGACCTTGGAAAAGCGCTCCCAGGTGGTCGGCCACTCCGGGCGTTGATAGCCAGGCAGGTAATCAGGTAAGGTCGCCATGTCCCCGGAGCCCTGGACGTTGTTTTGCCCCCTGAGCGGGTTGATGCCGGTGGACGGCCGTCCCACATGGCCGGTCAGCATAGCCAGGTTGGCCAGGGCGCAGATACTGCGGGTAGCGGTGACGTGCTGGGTGACCCCCATGGTATACAGGATCATGGCCTTGTCACTGGTGGCATACGTCCGGGCAAAGTCCCGGATGACCTCGGCGGGCACTTTGGTGATGGGCTCAGCCCACTCCGGTGTGCAGTCCGCGACAGAGGCTTTCATAACCTCAAAGCTGGTCGTACGCTCGTCAATAAACTTCTGATCCTGCAGCCCCTCCTCGAGGATGACATGGATCATGGCGTTGAACATGGCCAGGTTGGTGCCCGGCTCTATAGGCGCGTAGCCGTGGGCAAAATCCGTGAGGCGGATCCGCCGCGGGTCAATGACGTAAAGCCTCGCGCCCTTGTCGACCGCTTCGAAGATGCGGGTGGCGACGAGGGGATGTTGCTCGGTGGTATTGGAGCCTATGACGAGGATCAGATCCGCGTCCCCAATTTCGTCAATAGTATTGGTCATGGCGCCGCTCCCAAAAGAGATAGCCAGACTGGCTACCGTTGGGCTGTGTCAGAGGCGGGCGCAGTGGTCAATGCTGCTGGTCTTCAGCGCGGCCCGGGCGAACTTTGCCATGAGAAAATTCTCCTCATTCGTACAGCGTGCTGAAGAGAGCATGCCGATGGTCTCGGTATTATCCCCGCCAGTCATAGCCGCCTTAAAGCCCTCCACCACTTTGTCATAAGCCTCTTCCCAGCTGACTTCCCGGAAGCTGCCATCCGCCATTCGAATCAGGGGATTGTTCAAGCGTCTTGAGTCGCGGACGAAACCAAAGCCATGCCAACCCTTTGAACATAGCTTGCCTTGACTCACCACATGATTGTAGCTCGGTGTGATGCCGAGCAGAGTGCCGTCATCCGCGACGTTGACATAGATGCCACAGCCGCAGCCGCAGTAACCGCAGGTCGTTTCCAAACGTTTCATCCGTCCGCCTCCTTGCCTTGGTGAGGTTCCTGGTATTATTCAAATATAGACGTCATTCAAATATAGACACCATTAAATGAATACCCTTGTAGCGTTAGGCAAAACGGGGAATATGAGACCAAAATGGACAAAAACGCAGCTGTAGCACTTAAACTCAAGGTTTGAAGTGCCACAGCTGCGTTTACGCATACGCCATTCGATGTTTCTGTTTCCAAGCGTACATCTTCTCATCTGCCTTATGAATGACCATGTCCATTTGCTCTACGTGAGAGAGCAGCGCTGTGCCAAAGGAGACAGACAGAGGGAAATCAAAAGGCGGATCTGCTTTCAGTGCCTGGTTGACCCGGATGAAAATATGGTCTGCTTCCTCAGAGGTACACGCGGTCAGGAGCACGAGGAACTCGTCACCTCCGTAGCGAATGATCACATCCCCGGTTCTGAGCATGCGGCTCATGGTGTCCGCTACATATTTCAGCGCCGAATCACCAGCCTTATGGCCAAAGGTATCGTTGATGACTTTCAGGTCGTTGACATCCACCATGGCGAGGACGTAGTGGGTCATGTCGAGAAGGCTCAGGGCTTCGTTGGCGTGTTTCCACTGCTCCAGATAGCGTCTTGAAAACGTTCCAGTCAGCTGATCACGGTTAGCAATATCCATGTAAACCGCTTTGGTCTTTTCTGCATGTCCTGCCAAATGGCGAATGTGGTAAACTATGAACCTGTTTGTGAGAAACAGCACAATGCCTACTGCCAGTGCAAATCCCAGAAGGTTCAGATGAAGAATGTCGTCCAATCGGTCGTAGAGCACGGCATTCGAGGTCGAAACATGAAGGGACTGGCTCGTGCCATCTATGGGCAGGCAAAAGCCAGTATACCAGCCGTTGTCGTAAAGAACCGCATTTCCGATCTGGCGTTGTTTTGCCCCGGCACCAAAGAGCTGCTTTTCCTGAAACCTGTCAACAAACGCGAAGGCCAAGCTGTCGCGGTTCAGTGACTTTGTCAGGCTTGAAATATCATACAGAACCAAGTCGTAGCCATAGATCTGATTGTTGGCTGTCAGAGGCACAGCGATAAAGAGGACAGGGGTATCCCGCCCTGTTAGAAAAATGCTTTGAAGCTCATGGGGATCATCTGTTTGTATTTGGCTGAGCAGCGCAGGCAGATATTCTTTGCCCAAGGTCGCGTTCACTTGCCCAAACAGCAGCCGTACCCCAGCGGTCAAATGGGGCTGGTTTGCCGTTTCCCTGAGAAAACTGACAGCGCTGAGTTGGCGAACGTCTTCTGAGGTCATTCTGCCATTCAGATAATCGTCGAGGGGGCCATGCTGGACCAAAGCGTGTGACAGATTTTTCGCATTCTCCTGGCTGCGGAGAATAAACTGATCTATAGTTTTAACAGAGGCTTCAGAGGTCAGGACAAAGTTTTCCAGTATCATTTTCTCCAATGTTGTGCGGTAGGGCTGAAACAGGGTGACGAAGGAAATAATGACAATGAGGATAAAGACCATCCACGTCCATACTTTGAATTTTTTAATGAAAGGGCTGGATTTTACCATAGGCAGGCCTCCGTGTTTTTTGCGTATTCTTAAATTGTTAAAACTTGTTTTCATCTTGTCGTACTTAAAGTGGTTTTGTATCACCGGATATTTTCTACGGAAATTTCCTCCGCCGCATTAAAACCTCGGGAAGCTATGAAGCGTTCTGCTTCTTCTGAGGGCACAGGTTTACAGAAATAATAGCCTTGAGCCAGATCACAGCCCTGACGGATCAGGTAATTCAGCTGGGTTTCGGTTTCGACACCTTCAGCCAGGACTCTTAAACCCAGTTGGTGTGCAAGGTTGATAATAGCACTGAGGAGATGAAGCTCATCTTCTTCATTTTGGATTTGGCTGATAAATTCGCGGTCTATTTTCAAGGTATCAATAGGAAGCTTGTTCAGATAAGTCAAAGAAGAATATCCGGAGCCAAAATCGTCCAGTGAGATTGAAAATCCAAGGGCTTTCAACTCATCCAGAATGTTGAGGCTCAAATCCAAATCTTCAATAATGGCAGTTTCCGTAATTTCCAGGTCAAATGCCTCAGGCTTCAGGCGGCAGGCTTTGACATACTTTTGAAGGGTGTTGACCACTGCACTGTTGGTCAGGCACTTACCGGAAAGGTTGATGGACATTCTGAGATTGTCAAAACCGAGGCGTCGCCAGTCAGACGTTTGCTGTGCAGCTGTTTTGATGACCCATTCACTGATGCTGCTGATATAGCCATGCTGCTCCGCATAAGGGATAAAGACCATAGGAGAGACAGGTCGGCCATCACTGTCATTCAGGCGAATCAAAGCCTCAACACCGGATACCGTCATGGTGTTCAGCTCTAAAATGGGCTGGTAAACCAGTGAAAATAAATTTTGGTCAAGGGCAGTGCGCAGGAGACTGCTCATTTGAATGGAGTTTAAAATTTTATCCCGCATGTCGTCTTTAAAGAGGACACATTTGCCGCGGTCGTGGGCCTTGGCATGGAACAGCGCTGTATCTGCACTAATTTCCAATGTGTTGAGATCACCGGCGTGCGTTGGATAGAGCGCCATACCTAAAGTGGCGGAGACCATGAATTCCTGTTCGTGGCAGACCCATTTAAATTTTAATGCTTCTGCAGCGCTGCACATCCGTTTGGTCATGGACATCTCATCTTCATTCTCGCTGGATTCAACCAACAAGGCAAATTCGTCGCCGCCTATCCGTGAAATCAGGTTCGGTTCCGGGAATATATCTCTGAGTTTTCCGGCAAACACCTGCAGGAGTTGGTCCCCAGCCTCGACACCAACGCTGTCGTTGATGTGCTTGAAATTGACCAAATCAAGGTACACCAAGGCAACCTTACGGCTCTGCTCCAGCGTCTCTGCCAGCTGCTGCTGGACTTGAAGCCTGAAGAAGCTGCGGTTGGGCAAATGCGTCAAAGGGTCATAGTAGGCCATGTCGTGGAGCTGATCCAGCATCACCCGGTTCTCCGTGTCGTCAACACCAACAGACAGAATATATTTGAGAGCCCCCTGCTGATCCCGAATCACACTGGTATACCACAAAATATCCGCTTTTCTGCCATCTTTACACAAAATAGAGATATCAAAGTGATCTTTCTTTTCACCCTGCAACAAATGTTCAATGAATTTTCTGTTGCGCTCGAGTTCATTCGGGATACTAAGGAGCTCAAGGACGTCGCGACCAATGACTTCAGGCGCTTCATAGCCTGTTATGCGCTCAGCCATAGGGTTGAATCTAATGATCTGGCCATCTGGATTCATCATCAGGATCATGACGGGTGATTTCAAGAGAACGTTTTCAAGCAGTTTTTTTTCCTGGTTCATGGCATTATTCATGAGAATGATGTCCGTAATGTCGGTATGTGAGCCGGCAATTTTTTTTGCTTTGCCGTTGTCATCCCTGAAAGCAACTGCTCTGCTTTGAATCCAGCGGATCTCACCCGCGTCTGAATAGATGCGGTATGTATTTTCATATAAGTTATCCGAGCTCTCAACGAACTGCGCAAGGGCACTCTGGATCATCTCCCGGTCTTCGGGATGAAGGATGGCGATCCAGTCCTCTATGCGGTTGGCTGGCGGATGCTCTGAAAGGTGATATTGTGGTTTGGAGAGGATGGAGGAATGATAATGGCCAGTCTCCAGGTCCCATTCCCACAAAGCGTCGTTCGAGCCCTCGACGGCCAGGCGGTAACGCTGGTCGCTGTTGGCAAGAGCCGCCTTTTGATGGGTCAGGACTTCGTGCTGACGCTCAAGAATGGTCGTGATTTCATCCAGCTGATGCTCATAAGCACTGAGCACCTGAGTTTCCTCATGAATGTGAGAAATTGCCTTTGAGAACAATTTAATTCTTTTTAAGATGATGAGGTAGAAGACAGCCCCGGTGGCAATGACATAGATCCAACCTTTGTAGAGCTGCAGTGTCCTGAAGCGTGCGCTGTCTTGTATTAAACGGGAAAGGAAATAATCTGAGAAGAGGATCCAGAGTATGCCTATCGTTAAGTAGGTCATTATGATTCGCAAGGTTTCCTTGGCGGGGTTTAAACGCTTTTTCTCCGCTATCAGCGCGTCGCGGTTGTTTTCGATTTCACTGGCACGGTGTTTCAACCAGTCAGATTTATTGGAAAGCATAGCTTCATCTCCGGAATTAGAATGTGACAGCCGCTTATTAAAGCGGGTCCGGTCGAAGGAAGGTGTCATGAAAGTTTATAAATATTTATTGGAAGGTTAACATATACTCAATATTGTATTGTAATATTTTTTGAGGTGCAACAAAATAATTGTAATATGTCGAAATAGTTATGAACAAAACTTCTGATCGAAAGTATAGGCTTCAAGCGGTATAATATAGTGAAAGCTCAAATAGTCAGAGGCATTCAGCAACGGCATCAAAATAAATCTCTATACTGAGGATAATTATAATGACGAATGAACATAACCACCCTAAGGCATGGATCAGAGAGACAGTCGTCTTTATGACCAGCCAGATGTTCACGCTTTTCGGATCTTCCTTGGTGCAATATGCGATCTTATGGTATATCACCCTTGAGACGAAGTCAGGACTTATGGTGACTATTTCCGCGATCAGCGGATTTTTGCCTGCCTTCATTTTGTCCCCCTTTGCTGGGGTATGGGCGGACCGGTACGACCGAAAAAAAATGATCATTCTCTCAGACATTGGAATTGCTTTGGCCACACTGATTCTGGCCTTTTTCCTGATGGCGGGCTTCAAGGCCCTTTGGCTCATGTTTGTGCTGTCTGCGGTACGCTCTATTGGCAGCGGCGTTCAGATGCCTGCAGTCAATGCGCTGCTTCCGCAGCTGGTACCAAAAGAAAAGCTGACTCGTGTCAATGGCATCAACTACAGCCTGCAGTCAGGGTTGATGCTGGCTTCGCCTGTCGCAAGCGGTGCGCTTATGAGCATGACCAGCCTTCAAAACATTCTATTTATTGATATTGTCACAGCTGTTATTGCCGTTGGAATCATGATCTTGTTTCTTCATGTGAGACCTCACGAAAAAGCCCTTTCGAAACAGGAGGGAGGCTATTTTGAGGATTTGAAGCTGGGGTTTTCCTATATTGGTGGTCATGCGTTCATCCTTCATTTTTTCGTGTTTTTTGGCATCACTATGTTTTTGGTCTCACCTTCCGCTTTTTTGACACCGCTGCAGGTCACACGGACTTTTAATGGCACTTACTGGCATCTGACGGTGATTGAAGTCGTGTTTTTTGTGGGGATGCTGGCAGGCGGCGGTTTGATGGCAGCCTGGGGCGGACTGAAAAACAGGATTCATACTATAGCCCTTGCAGGCGTCCTCATTGGTGTTGGAACCCTTGCCCTTGGAATCGTTCCATCGTTTTGGGGGTATACGCTGTTTCTCGGTTTGATAGGCGTCTCCATTCCCATGTACAACACGCCTTCAACCGTTTTGATTCAGGAAACGGTGGATGAGAATTATATGGGCAGGGTGTTTGGGGTTATGAGTATGCTTTCCAGTGCCATGATGCCCCTTGGTATGATGTTCTTTGGGCCGGTCTCTGATAAGGTTGCCATTGAGTGGCTGATGATCGCGACAGGGGTGCTGATTGTCTTTCTTAGCGCCGGTATGATTTTAGACGGGACCCTCGTAGCGGCAGGCAGGGAGAAAGTGACAGCGGCTTTGGAGCCGCAAATGGAGCACCCTGAAGCAACAGAGCCTGATTTTGAGAGTGGACCTGATGATAGGCTTTAGAGTGGGTCTGTTGAACTTCCCATGACTTAAATTATGGGATTCCTACGCCAACTATTTGAAAAGTTCTCGTCCTTTTGCTAAAATCAATGAGGTCTGCAAAGAACCTGCAGTCCCGTTGTTACAATGTAAGAACTCAAAAAAGAGCTTTTGCCCAAAGTCTCATATTAACCAAACCATCTGAAAGGAAGTGCGCACCATGTCTATGCCAAACTGTCCCAAGTGCAGCTCGGAATACACCTATGAAAGTGATCACCTCTACGTTTGCCCTGAATGCGGTCACGAGTGGCCAATAGCCGCTGATGATGCTGCTGATGAAGCGGCTGGAGCATTGGAAGTTCGGGATGCCAACGGCAATCTCCTTAAGGACGGCGACACTGTCTCCATCATCAAGGACCTGAAAGTCAAAGGCAGCTCCTCTGCCCTGAAAATGGGCACAAAGGTCAAGAACATCCGCCTGGTGGAGGGCGACCATAATATTGATTGCAAAATTGACGGCTTTGGCGCCATGAGCCTGAAGTCGGAGTTTGTTAAGAAAATCTGATATTTGATTTAGCCCACTTGAGCAAAAAGAGCATGGAAGCTGGATAATAATCCAGTTACCCTGCTCTTTTTTGTTTAAAGAAGGCATTTGGCTGGGGACTGTCCCCAACCAAAACGCCTTATCCTCGCGAGAGTTCCGTACAAAAATTGATGAAATTTTTCATGGGCCCGGTGAGGTACTTGTTCTTGTGACGGATGATGAAAAATCGCCTTATGAGGTCAAACCCCTCAACCTGAAGAGGCCAAAGCTCACCGGATTCGAGCGCCTTTGCCGCCAAGCGCCGGGAGATCACCGCGATGCCCAAATTGTGAATGGCGGCGCTGATGAGTCCATCCGAGCCGCTATATACCCAGGCAGCCTGCCATGGGATGCCTGCCGCGGCCATACTGGTCTCAAACAATTCCCGGGTGCCACTGCCTTCCTCCCGGACAATAAACTTTTTTCCGCTCAGCGCGGTGGTCTCCAGCTTCCCAGATCCGTAAAGCGGATGCCCTCTGCCGCAAAGCAGCAGCAACCGGTCTTCGTCGAAGGGATCAGCGTAGATGTTCGTTGAATGAACGGTGCCCTCAACCAGCGCAAAATCAATCTCGTTCTTGAGAATCATAGCCTCGATATCCCGCGTGTTGCGAATGACAGCTTCTATGGGGACATCCGTGTATTTTTTTGTAAAAGCCTCAACCACCTGAGGCAAAAAGCAGCTGCCGATGGTCATGCTCGCCCCCACCTTCACAACACTGCCTTCTGAGGCATCTCCCATTGCCATATCCATTCGGTTATACAGGGAAGAGATATGGCGGGCGTAGTCGAGCAGCTGAAATCCTTGTGGCGTCATGTACAGCTTTTTTGAGAGCCTTTCAAACAGGCGCACGCCGTAAAAGGCTTCAAGCTCGGAAATAGCCTGGCTTACAGTGGGCTGAGCAATATATAGCGCTTTCGCGGCGGCCGTCATGGTACCAAGGTCAGAGACCGCAATGAAGATCCTCAGATGTCTGAGTGTTACCGATTGCGAAGCTGGCTTTGTCTCATAGCTCAAGGGGTTCATGGGAATTCACCTCTCTACAGTAATTGTGTCATTGAATATAAGTAAATACCTATCGATATCATTATATAATAGTATTTTACTTTTGGTAAACAACCTTATAAACTAAGACGTGGAGAAAAGCTGTTTGTTAATTGTGACTGAAGGGGTGTGAGAGAATGGATGCATTAAAAGAAAATGTACTGGGGATTCTGCTGTGCTTTATAGTTGCGATCCCAGCCTGGTTTATGGGCAAAGCATTCCCTGTGGTGGGCAGTCCGGTATTCGGAATTCTCATGGGGATGGTGCTTGCGCTTATTTTGCCGCGTTTTCTCGGGGCTTTATGGACAGAAGGACGCTATGATAAAGGCATAAGAACGACGTCCAAGAAGCTGCTTCAGCTCTCCATTATACTGCTTGGCTTTGGCATGAACCTGTATCATGTTTTGGAAGTGGGACGTCAATCTCTTGTGGTGATCCTGACAACCTTGTCAGCTGCTTTTATCACGGCGTTTTTTGTTGGAAAAGCCTTGAGTCTCGACGGTAAGGTGATGACGTTGATTGGGGTTGGCACGTCTATTTGCGGCGGCTCGGCGATCGCGGCAACGGCACCGGTGATTGAGGCAGGGGAGGAAGAGGTCGCCCATGCCATTTCGACAATATTTTTGTTTAACGTCCTTGCCGTTTTCCTTTTTCCACCTATGGGCCGTTTGCTCGGATTAAGCGATATGGGATTTGGCATGTGGGCGGGCACGGCCATCAACGACACTTCTTCGGTGGTCGCGGCGGGGACGGCTTGGAGCAGCGCAAGCGGCAATGATACAGCGCTGGCCTTTGCCACCATTGTCAAGCTGACTCGCACACTGATGATTGTGCCCATAACTTTGGTGCTTGCCATGTATACGGCCCGCCAAAAGGTGAGGATGGAAAAGATGCAAACTAATTTGGTGACAGATGGACAAAGCGTTGGTTCGTTGGTGGAGAGCGGTTCGAGCTTTAGATTTACTAAAGTCTTTCCGTGGTTTGTGTTAGGCTTTGTGGCTGCAGCGGTTCTGAACACGGCTGTGGAACTTGGGGAAGTTTCTTCCTCATTGGTGGCGCTGGGCAAATTTTTTATTGTTATGGCCATGGTGGCCATTGGGCTAAAAACGAATGTTAAAAGGCTTTTAACCAATGGATTGAAGCCAATTTTTCTTGGAATTTGCTGCTGGATTGCGGTGGCCGGGGCTTCGCTGGTGGTTCAGTGGGGGATGCGGCTGTGGTAAAGGGCGGCGACCGAGGAGCATAGACTGAAATCTTTGAAATATTTTTTGTGATAACTTTTTAAATTGGCGTTGGTGTGCCATCCTGTGGTATGATAAGGCTATTATAACGACATGACGAATGCTGCCGCGTGCGTTGAATTTAAAGGGCTGGATTCGAAATGGAAAAGTTTGGAGTGAGCCTATGAAGACTGCAAAAGGTGAAGGATCGGTCAGAACGCTGTCAAGGGCACTGTCCATATTGAAGGCATTTACCTGGGAAGAAAGGGAAATGAACCTGACGGAGATTGCTGAGAAGATAGGTCTTGCGAAATCGACGACGCTGAGGCTGTTGACGGCGCTGGAGGAAGAGGGCTTCATCTACAAGAATGACAAAACGAATCATTATAAGCTGGGATTTGACCTTTATTATCTTGGGCTGATCGCCAAAGAAAGCATGGATATACGCAGCATCAGCCGGCCGCACATGGAAAATATCACGCACCAGACGAGAGAGACGACGAATCTGTACCTGCTGGATTATCATGATCGCGTGTGCTTTGAGCAGGTGGAGAGCCCAATGGCGATTAAGCGGACCGTCAGGATTGGCGAACGCTTTCCAATTTGGGCGGGGGCTACGGGGCGTTCCATTCTGGCTTTTATGGACCGGTCAATTTGGGTCGAGATGACTAAGGAATTGGTCAAGCTGACGGAACATACCGTAGCGGAGCCGGAAACGTTTATTCAGGAGCTTGAGAAAATCAAGCAGCAGGGCTATGCGGTCAGCGTGGGTGAGAAGGATTATGAAGTGGGCTGCGTTGCAGCGCCAATCTTTGATTCAACCCAAAAGGTCATAGGCTGCTTATCCGTCTCAGGACCAAAGTTCAGATTTCCGGAAGATACAGATCTCTTTGCGAAGCTGATCACAGACGCCGCAGATAAAATTTCAAGAAAACTGGGCTATCATGCAAAGTCGAGTGGGTATGAATAGCCACGAAAAGCTAACAGACGTGCATAAAGAAAAGTGATCCCATACTGAAGAGAGCTTGCTCTCGGAGGTGTGGGATCACTTTTCTTTATATAGGGCGCAGCCCGTGACCGAAGCGCAGCGCAGCGGAGCGAGGTGCACGTCTGGCAGCGCGAGGTGTAAGATACGCAGGTCGCAGAAGAGAGCTTGCTCTCTGGACC
>NZ_FMWL01000024.1 GCF_900103005.1 Acidaminobacter hydrogenoformans DSM 2784
ATCAGCAATGTCTTTTTAGACATCAAGGGGAGGTCTTTAATTGTTTGATGTCGATAGTCGTGAATCTTTGAAGTCAATTTGCCACAAGCCGGGCAGTGAGCCTCCTTGGCCTTGGTTGAGATTGTAATTCTTATAAAAGAATCAGAATGGTCGATTTTGTTGATAATACAATCTTTCAAATCTAAGAGTTTACTGGTAGAATGAGGATGCACTTATATCCAAGCCCCTTTCTTTAATGTTTGTCTAGTCAACTAACATTTTAAGGAGCAAAAGATATAAGTGCATTATTTTTTTGAAAAAAATAATGCTGGGGAGGAATCACCCACCCCAACATTTATTATAGAGCCGTTTTTGTTTTCGACATGAACAGGGGACACTATTCGAATCCCTCTTGCTTTATATGCCATAAGTAGTTGTTGAAGCAGTTAAACTTGGTATAATAAATTATATTATCAAATTTTCCGGAGGTTTAGCATGGACGTCCGATGGCATCAAAGATTTGAGAGCTATTGCAAAGTATTAGATCAATTAAACGAGGCAATAGAAATTATGAATGAGAAACAGCTTTCAAACTTGGAAAAACAAGGCGTTATTCAATCGTTTGAATATACGCATGAATTGGCCTGGAAAACGTTGAAAGATTTCCTAATGACCAGGGGAACAGTTGATTTGTTTGGATCAAGAGATGTTGTAAGAGAATCTTTCCAGCTAGGTCTGATAGAGAATGGTGAAATATGGATGGAAATGATTAAGATTAGAAATCTAACGAGTCATACTTACAATGAAACAACAGCAGATGAGATCATTACTTTAATACATGATCACTATTTCTCTGAGTTTGTTCTGTTATATGACAAATTGTTGAGTCAAAAAGAAAAAGAGAGTGAATGATCGTCAACAACTCATGACTGAAGTCACGAGCTTGTAACTCGCCAGTAGTACAAGCGGCCCCCGGGCCTCCTACCTTTTATCGCCAATGGCGTGCGGTTACATCATGGGCGGGTTGACTGCCACCCGGACAACGCAGGTTATACCGACATTGTCACTTCAGCAATGTACTTCATTCCAATCTGCTGAAGATTCATAGCCCCTATTCGGTCATCATTAGATTGATACCCACAGGACTTGCAAGAGAAATGGTGTCTCTTCTTATCTCTGTTTGCCTTGTCAATGTGAGCGCATTTTGGACAGGTTTGCGATGTGTAACTTGGATCCACCGCCATCACTTTTGAGCCAGCCTTCCTAACTTTGTATTCAAGCATCTGACGGAGCTGATAGAACGCCCAGGACACTCTGTAATAGCGATCCTTTACTCTCACACATTCCGTCGCCTTTCTGATCCCTGTGAGATCTTCAATAACAAAGAGCGCATCTTTACCATATCGTAAGACGAGTGCCTTTGAGACCTGATGATTCACATCAGTCATCCAACGGTTTTCTCGACTTCCGAGAGATTTAAGTCGTCTTCTTGACGAGGGGGTTTTAACCCGCTGAAGAGACTTTCTAACTCTGGTAAAATGCGCTCTTTTGTCTTTGATTTTTCTGCCTGGATCGAAATAGGTTTTCCCGTCTGAGCCGTAAGCGACAGCAAGAAAGTTCATACCGAAATCAACCCCTATGACCTGGGCTATCTTGTCATCACGGATCTCTGGGATATCTTTTGTGACAGGGATATGGAGGAAGTATTTGTTGTGCTTCATCACTAACTTGGCTGTTCCAAAAGTCCAGGAGCCATCAAAATACTGAGTCATCCCTTTGGTTTCGTAGGGGATTTTGAGCCGGCCCTGCAGGGTGTTGACAGAGAAAACCTGACCGCTGATCGAATAATCGCGATTCCAGACCAGATCAACCTCAGGTTTCTTGAATTTGACAATGTTCCAATTATGGCCATTCGATTTGGCGGACTTATATCTGGCGATCACAGTCTTTACAACGGATTGTGCCATCTGAGACTTGAGCCCGTAATCATTTCTAAGTGATCGATAGGTTTTGTCGTGCAAAATGCACTGATTTAGTACTTTGGTTTCAAATACAATACTGGAGATATAATTGCAACCTTTTCTATAGACCGACATGGTTTCTTTCAAAAGGATAATATTGTCGGATGTAGGGTAAATCTGAATTTTGGCAGTGATTGTAAACTTCATATCAAAGTCACCTCACTTTCGAGCCTTGATTTACTCACACCTATATTATACCATTTTTTAGGACAAACAACGAGCAAAGATTCAAACTTAAGCTTTCCTCACACGACTGAAGTCACGTGTATCCAGCCTATGTTCATGAAATATGGCTTGAGTGAAAATGTACAAAGGATAATCAAATCTGTCTTTGAAAAATAACCTAAAATTGATCTGATGCTTGAGGGAGATCAATTGAGGCTGGATGATCTTCTCGAGATAATGGTGCAACTTGACAATCTCGACCTTCCATATAAATTTGACATATCAATCCGGCATAGCATTCAAAATGAAGCCCTGATTGACCATATTGAAAGGGTAGGAATCACGTTTTACAGAAAAGATTAAAATCAATTGAAGTCAATAATAGTTCTATGCCTCAAAAAATCTGCCGATGGTCATAATGTGATCACCGGCAGATTTTTTAGTTGAAGTCTCTAATAATGCAACCTTTCCTTTAATGCTTCCTGGAGTATCTGGCTGAAATTTAGATGCTGCTTTTCTGCAGCTCTATTTAACCAAGAGGGGATGGTCAAGAATCATTGGGGAATCATTGGGGACGGTTCCTATTGTGCTCAAGAAAATCATCGGGAACCGTCCCCATTGTGCTACACCACAAAAAACAAAAATATCACTTGATCAAAATCATTGGGAACCGTCCCCATTGTGTCACCACAAAAATTTCATTTGCCAAAATGTAAATATATGGTTATAATACACATATATAACATATTCCAAAGGAGGTATTTTTTAGGTGGCTACGGTGATTAAGACCATAGGCATGAACGGCCTTGAAGGCTTTGTGATCAAAGTCGAAGCAAGAATTCTCAAAGGGGTACCTACCATGAGCATCATTGGTCTTGCGGATAAGGCCATTAAAGAGTCCAGAGACAGAATTGAAGCCTGCTTCAACACTATGAGCATGCGCTTTCCCAAGGGCCGGATCGTCTTCAACATGCTGCCCCAGGACGTTCAGAAGAGCGGGGGATACCTGGACCTGCCCATGTTTCTCAGCCTCGCCATGGAATGCGGGGAGATTTGTCCCGACAATATAAGCCTGGATGAAACCGTTTTCTTTGGGGGGATCAGCTTGTGCGGGGATCTGGAGAGCTTTAATGGCATGCTGCCTATGCTGATCCAGGCCAGGCAAAACGGCATCCGTTACGCTGTGCTGCCAAATGCCTGCATGGCTGAGGCCGTTAAGGTCCACGGCATCCAGTGCTTTGGGTTTGACACCATTCACGACCTCGTCGACTGGTTTGAGGGGCGGATGCGCCACACGCCAAGAAGTGAGGCGGTGAAGCTGCTGCCGGCCATTTCAAACCTGGATTTCAGCCAGGTCAAGGGGCAGGACCATCTGATCAAATTTGTCCTGGCGGCTGCGGCGGGCGGGCATAATCTGCTGCTTATTGGTCCCGCCGGGTGCGGGAAGTCTATGATTGCCAAGCGCATTGAGACCATTCTGCCGGACATGAATGAGGACGAGGCGCTGGAAGTCATGGCAATCCACAGTGTGGCAGGGTCTCCTCGAAGCCCTGAGGAGGCTATGCGGCGGCCCTTCAGAAGTGTGCATTACAACGCCTCCGCCAACGCCATTATTGGCGGTGGCACGAACGCGAAGCCCGGGGAGATCACCCTGGCCCACAACGGCGTACTTTTCCTCGACGAATTGCCGGAGTTTTCCCGGACCGCGCTGGAAGCCCTGCGTCAGCCGCTGGAAGACCGCGTGGTCAGGGTCGCCCGGGTCAAGCAGACAAATGTCTATCCCGCGAACTTCATGCTCGTAGCGGCAATGAACCCTTGTCCCTGCGGCAACTTTGGCTCCGGTAAATGCATCTGCTCGCCCCACAAGGTCAGGACCTACCGCCAGAGGATCTCGGGGCCCATCCTGGAGCGCATGGATATTCAAAAGTTCATGAATAAGGTGGATCTCTTTGAGGACGCGAACGCGAGGCAAAGCACGAAGAGAAAAGAAGGCAGGGGAGGGGGCGGTGATGCTGCAGCGGTTGCGCCTTCCTCACCCTCAGACACACTCTTGCACCATGACAGACCGTCACACGACCCTGAGTCTTGCACGCAAGCTCAACCCCCCCAAAACACTCAAAGCCCCAACGCTTCAGCCAGCCTCAAGAAAAAAGTCGAGATGGCCCGGTCCATTCAGGCTGAACGCTTCAAGGGAGAAGACGGCGTTTGGACCAATGCCCAGATGGACGTCGCCTTGATCGATCGCTACTGCGTTATTGATGCTGCTTCTTCTGAACTCATCCAGAGCGCGCATGACGCCAGTCAGTTCAGTGCCCGGAGCTATCATAAGATTCTCAAAGTGGCCCGGACCTTCGCGGATCTGGACGGCGCCGCGAATATCCGCCGTGAAGACGTGGTTTCGGCCCTCATGTCCAGGGATCTTGACAGGATAGAGGCCACGCCGCTGAAGGGGTGGTGACCTATGCACCCTCCACATCCATTGCCGCAGCTTGCTGCGAACGGTCGCGGACTGCCTTATAAACCCTTTGAACCCTTGAACCCCCACGATCCCAGTCACCTCTACTGGCTTTGGCTCGCTGAACTGAAGGGTCTGAGCCCCAGGGTGAAGCTTGATCTTCTGCGTCATTTCACCACCCCACAAGCCCTGTGGTCTACCAATGGTCTCGATCTCCCATCCCTCTCCCAAAGTCACAACCCGGGACTGGGCCCACCTACGCCTGCCCAATGGAAAAAACTAAAAGACCTGGATCCGGCGAGTCGCCTTATGGAACGAAATGCGTCACTGGGCATCAAGCTTTGGACGCTGAATCCCGGGGCATATAGGGCTTCGAAGGAATTGGCGGATCAATGGGTTGAACCACGACAATCGGAAGATATCTTCTTTGTGGTCTATGTCTTGGGCGAGCCCGTGACCGGACCATCCGCCGCGGTGATTGGAACCCGCCAGGCATCCGGAGATGGTTATCATGCCACAGAACTCGTCTGCCGCGATTTAATCCAGCGCGGCTTCTGTATCAACAGCGGCCTGGCGCTTGGGATTGACAGCTTTGCTCACCGCTTTGCGCTGGCAGAAGGCGGGCAAAGCCAGGGGTTTGTGGCCCACGGGCTGGACCGGTGCTACCCCAGCGCCCATTATGGCCTCATGCGCAGCTTGACTGAGCACGGTGCCGTGATTTCTCCATTTCCGCTGGGTACAGAGCCTTACAAGGTTAATTTTCTCAGGCGAAATGCGCTAATGAGTCTTTGGTCTGAGGAGGTCATTCTGATTGAAGCGGGGTTACAGAGTGGTGCTTTGAATACTGCTGAGCACGCCATTCGTCAGGGAAGACGCTTATGGGCCGTTCCGGGACGTCCGGGTTCGAAGGCCTGCGCGGGGAATCAAAAGCTGCTGTCCCAGGGACTCGCTGAGGCTTATCCTGTTGCTCTGGGACCTGGGGTTGAAACACCAATCCTTACGCTACTCAGAGACACACCCATGTCGATAGGTGCACTTGCGGATGTGATGCGGGTGCCGCTGGCCAGTCTTGAACAGGAACTCCTTGAGTACGAGAGAAGTTTATTAGTCGCTTATCTGCCAGATGGACGCTGGCATTACAGGGGGTGGTGAGACCGGTGAGCAGAAAACCCACAATAGTCTACGATGGCGCCATCTACCACATTATCCAGCGCGGCAACAACCGCGCCCATATCTATAATGACCAGCTCGACAAAGCGAAGTTCTGTGATCTGCTGAAAGAAACCATGGACATGGAAGACTATGGCTTTTCGCTCCTCTATTATGTCCTGATGGATAATCATTACCATCTGATTATTGAGACACCTGAAGCTTCCATTGACCGCATTATGCACCGCGTTAATATGCTGTACACGAAATATTACAACAAAAAATACGGACGAAAAGGCGTTCTCTACGAAGGGCGCTATACAGGACTGCTGATCCTCGAAAACAGCTACTTGCAATCCTTGATCCGTTATATTGCTTACAATCCAGTGCGGGCTGGGCTGGTCAAGGCACCGGCAGAGTATCGCTGGTGCGCCCACCTGGATATTGTGGCCACGAAGCATGGGCTGGTGGATGTGGCCGGGCTGTTGAGCAAGTTTGATCAGGATCCTGTGAAGGCAAAGGCAGCCTATACGCTTCTGATCTCCGGTGACATGCCAGTTCAGAAAAATCAAAGGCAGGTTCAGGATAAGAAGCTTCAGAAGAGAATGACCAATCTGGAGGCCATGCTTTTCAGTGAAATCAAGGATGATGCCATACGTACGCTGGTGTGTCAGCGGGACAAAACAGCACTAATCAGCGCCCATCGGCAGCAGTTTGCGGAGCGGGCCTATCTCGCGGGGTTTTATGTCAAGGAAATCGCGGCACTTTTAAATATGACACCGCGGGCAGTCCATTATATGCTGGAGGGGACAAGGGCGAAGCCCAAGCTGATGAGGGGGATGGAGTGAAAAGATGGAGTGAAAAAATCAATAGGGACGGTTCCCTGTGAATCATTGGGGAAATCAAAGGGGACGGTTCCCAATGTGCTTTAAAGCCATCATTTCGCTTGTATTCAAATTATGATATAATATGGCTATGAAATTAAACGAGGTGATGAAATGGATGTCATTATTAGACCTTCAGCAGATGTAAGAAATCACTATAATGAAATCTCAAAACTTGTTAGAGAATCGCGAAAAGCTGTCATTTTAACAGTTAATGGGAGAGGTGATACGGCTATTTTAGGACTTCAAGAATTTAATCAGATGGAAGCTGAACTTGAATTGTTAAGGATGCTCGCAGATGCAGAAGATGACGTGAAAAATGGAAGAGTTGAACCTGTTGAAAACGTTTTCAGGGATCTACGCGCTGAACTGCAAAATAGGAAAAGTTTATGAACTACGTGATTTTGAGAACGGACAAAGCTGAAGATCAGCTGCGTGACCTCATTTTTTATATTGCGGATAACTCTGGTGATAATCAATCAGCGCTTGGCTACTTGGAGAAATTGGAATCAGCAATAAATAGGTTGAGAGAATTTCCTGAATCAGGAAGTCTGCCAAGATACTCTATTTTGAAAAAGCAAGGTTATCGCGTTTTGATAGTTGAAAGACATCTCATATTTTACAAGATTCATAGCGAGCAACGGGTCGTCATCATTTATGCAATTGTTGATGGAAGAAGGGAATATCGAAATTTGCTGTGACAGGCTGCTAATGGTGAAAAATGACTATCGGCAGCTTTCTTTTTTTTGCTGAGCCACCCCATGAATTCACCGCCACATCCACCCCCAAGAAAATCATTGGGGACAGTCCCCAATGTGCTCAAAAAACCGTATACGGATGGTTATGATACATATCCACCCTCCGTATACGGTTTTTGAATTGCGGAATTAAACTTTTAGATGTTGATTTTCTGGTAATCCGTTGGAATTTCGAAAAGATCATCCGAAACAGTGTCACTGATCTCTTCAATTGTCATAGTTGAAGTGACACCTTCTGTAGTGGAAACAATTTTAACCAGTTCATTTTTATCAAAATAATATCTGATAGTACCATTCATGATTGAATATTCCTCATAATCAAGTCCGTCTTCAACGCCTCTGCCTACAAAGGTGATCGCAGTAGTATCTACTTTTTCAACGACGGCGTCCGGATCCTCAGGGATAGCCATTTCCATGATCATTTTTTGACTATGATCAATCATATACATTCGGTCATCACGCATAATCATAGTACTTTCAAAGCCGTCGCCTTTATTCACAGATACAGTTTTATCTCCGTCAACCGCAAAAGTTACATCCGCTTCCATGGATTTGCCTTCAAATTCCATAGTAGTTTTGTACTTCATCAGATATGTGCCGCTTTTCATTAGATCCACTATGGCACCAGAGAGCTTTGGACCCAATTCCTCTGATGGACTCTCTGTGGTGGTTTCGGGCTCAGTATCTGGCTCGGTAGCTTCTTGGGTTTCAGCGGGTGCAGGTTCGATTTCAGCTGGCTCAGTTTTTGAGCCGCACCCTGTGAACGCTGTAATGGTCAGAAATATAATTAGCAGAACTGACAGCATTTTTTTCATATTATTCGCCTCACATTAAACACTATAAGTATGGTATTGTCTTCCTACGTTTTACATTTGATTTATACCCCAAAACAGGGACATAATGCATAACGGGAAAATCAAGACAGATTTCTCGTTCTTCTTAAGAACCTCCGGTGTCAGATCCTGCGGGGGGAGGGGGTGTTTCACATTTCGAGCAACACTGTTTCTTAAGCGATAAACAACCCAAACGTCAATATAACTGTGGGAAGAAATATTTCAGGAAGTGTTTGTTAATTAAGAATTTATTAAACTTGTCTAAAAAAATGAACCGCGGGTATAACTATATTAACAAAATGATGTCAGATGAACGGGTTCAAGGTTGATAAATAAAACCAGTTTGATCTTATTAAGGGGTTGATTCTATAATTCAATTTAAGAGGACAACTTTAAAACCAAACATTTGCATACAAAGGCAAACTCAGGCGAAAGCTGGGGACGCAAAGCCAGGAATCTAAAGCAGATGCTACGATCGACCGGCTGCTATGCACAACATTGAGTTGTTGTCATGGCAGTCTTTTTATTTTCCAAAAAAACGCCACAATAAACCAAATCTAAAGCCCTTACATAGAGATATAAAACAGGGCGCATCCAGAGAGCAAAAAATTTATTAGAGAGGTGAAAAAAAATGAAACGCCGAACAAAATCATTCATTAGTTTATTCTCAGTTTTCTTAATCATCTTGTCGACGATTATTCCGAGCATCGCTGCAGAACAAAAAGATCCGAGCGTATCTGACTTAATGGAAGAGTATAATCTTACATGTGATTTGGTTCAGTCGAAGTATGATCATGGTAATCCTGACGGGTTAGACGGAGGAAATGGCGGCATTTGGAAGGATGGCGATTTTGAAGTCAACATAACCTTCGATCATGAAAAAGAAGAAGGGAATGAATTTCTCTCCGTCAGTTTCAGCAATGCAACTAAGCCAGTCTACTTTGTCTATGTCAAGTACAGCACGGATGGTGACCTTTACCGCTATCCTACTGGAGTTGCATCTGACAGCGATCTGTTCGTCTCAGGCAATAATGCCATCAGCCACATGACTTTCTACTACTGCAATGGCACACAACCAGAATATGGTTCACTTGAAGTCACGAAAACCGTCACGCACTGTGATCAAGTTGTTACATTGCCTGAGGACGAATTCGAAATCACAGTTGATGGACCTAATGATTACAGCGAAACATTCTTCCTTTCAAATGGCGAGTCAAAGATCTTGAATGAACTCATGCCAGGCACATATTCCATTTCAGAAGCTATGCCACCGGACGATTACGAATTTGTAAGTATTGATGGTATTACACAAATGTCAGATGTCGAAGTTGAAGTTACAGCAAACCAAACCAGACAAGTCGAAGTCATCAACTTGTATAACCCTGATGGAGAGCCAGATCCAGAAGTTGGCGCTCTCCAAATCTGCAAATCGGTTGACACGGATGAAGGCGTTGAACTTCCAGAGACAGTTCCTGATTTTAAAATCGTCGTTACCGATCCAGAAGGTAAGAGTACGACTGTAGAACTGGCCAATGGAGAATCAACGAAACTGGAAAATCTCATGCCTGGAATCTATAAAATCAGCGAAACCGATATTCCAGAAGATTATAGCTTTGTATCTATGAACGACCAAAATACGATGACCGATTTTGAAATTGAAGTCGTCAAGAATGATACTAAAGACGTTGCAATCATCAACAAATATACGCCAGATCCTGATCCAGATCCTGATCCAGATCCTGATCCAGATCCGGAAATAGGTACTCTCCAACTCAGCAAAATGGTTGAAACTGATGAAGGCGACGAACTTCCAGAGACAATTCCTAATTTTAAAATCGTCGTTACCGATCCAGAAGGTAAAAGTACAACTGTAGAACTGTCCCATAAAGGATCAACAACCCTCGAAAATCTCATGCCTGGTATGTATAAAATCAGCGAAACCGATATTCCAGACGATTACAGCTTTGTATCTATGAACGAAAAAGAAACGATGACAGATTTTGAAATTGAAGTCGTCAAAAATGATACTAAGGACGTTGCAATCATCAACAAATATACGCCAACTGATGATCCTGAAGATCCAACCGGGTCCATCGAAATTATGAAGTTCAGAGATCTCAACCGAGATGGCGACATGGAAGATGGCGATGAGAATCCAAAAAATGATGATCCTTTATTGAACAACATCCAGTTCCGTCTTGAAGCAGCGCCTGTAGTTGAACTCTCTATGGCTGAAAGCTCTGAACCTCAAAGCTGGACTATGACCACCGGTTCAGGCGACTTTGAAGATGGACAAATCATCTTCAGTAATCTTCCTTTTGGAAGATACAAACTGATTGAACTTTCTCCACGTACCATTACCGCGCCAGAAGATTTGAAAGATGGCGAAATGTATGTCTTTGTTGATCAAGAGACACAACATATTCAGATCAAGGTTGGCAACTACTGGCGAAATAGCAGCGGCTCAAGTTCTGATCGTGATAATGATCGTGATAATGATCGTGATAATGATCCAGTCACCACGGAAACTAACGTCGTTGAAGAACCGCTCGAAACAGTTCCTCCGGAACCAACTCCACTAGCTCCATCAGATGTAGCCGAGGTGGTCGTTGAAGATGTATTCGAGGTCGCAGAAGTAGCAGTTCCGCTTGCATTGCCGCAGACAGGAGAATTGCCACCTTATGCCGCTTATGCACTTGGATCACTTATGATTCTGGCAGGCGTCTTCATGAAACGAAAGTCAATCTAAATGCAATTCGAAGCAGCTCATATTATGAGGCTTAAAAGAACTCTCACTCCCTTAAGCAGATAACAACAAAACAAATGGTCATGAATGGCAGGACGTCGCTGTTCATGATCATTTGCTATTCCTGCAGAATCGAAATTTGTTGTGATGGGCTGCGGATGGTGTAAAATGACCATCGGCAGCTTTTTTTTGCTCTCCGCTGCCTCGACAAACACCCCACATCCACCCCCAACGCGCTGTGTACAGCAACCACCCAAAGGGTATAAACCTCACCAGAAGAAAGGGTGGGACGCGCTCATGAAAATTCAATTTTCTTATCTCCTGAAAAACCGGGTCAGGCGCCTGCTGTTCATGATCCTGGTCGGGACTATGATCTACGCGCTGCTCGGCATTATCAACGCGCCAACGGATGCCGTCAGTCCCAGCGGGGAAAGCTATCATATTCTGGTAAAGGCGGACTATGTCCAGATCCTGATTAAGTGCCTGCTTGGGCTTGTGGTCATGACACTTCCGGGTCTGATTGAGACCAGTCAGAGGGTGGATCTGCCGGAAGCGCTGGAAATCCTGTACTTTGTGTTCCTGTTTATGGCGATCTTTCTGGGCTCCATCCGGAATTTTTACGAACGCGTCCCCCATTGGGACACCGTACTGCATTTTTTCAGCAGCATGATGCTGGGCTTCTTTGGCTTCTATCTGGTCGCCATGCTGAACACCTCAAAGCGCGTGCCCCTGTATATGACGCCTTTGTTTGTCGCATTCTTTTCCTTCTGCTTTACCATGATGATTGGCGTCCTGTGGGAGATTTACGAGTTTGTCATAGATGGCGCCTTTATCCAGAATATGCAGCGTTTCACCCTTGAAGATGGGACCTTGCTGGTGGGGCGGGCTGCGCTGAATGATACCATGATGGACTTCGTCGTGAATGGCATAGGCGCGTTGGCCGTATCAGTGTGGGGGTATGGCCATCTCAAGAAGAAGGGCCTTCTTCCAGGGATGAAGGACTTTTGGATGACAGGTGATGATTGATCACTAAAGGCAGTTCTAATTAGTAGAAGTTGAGATATTTATGAGACTATAACGGTACGTTTAAATAAGGCGTTTGCAGCCTCTCACCTTTTGGATTGAGAGGCTGACCATTTTTTGCCAAAAGGCTATAATGTTTTAGTCACCTTAGTCAGGGTAAAAATATACTGAGTTTCTGCGTATTATGCTTATATGCAATTTTACCCAAGGGATCTGAAATCGATTTGTAAAGAGGGGTGTTGTTATGGTGACCTTTGTTGACGTCTGCAAAATCTATAATGGAAATGTCAAAGCTGTCAACAACCTGAACCTAACCATTAACAAGGGCGAAATGGTCGTCTTTATTGGTCCAAGTGGATGCGGTAAAACCACGACCCTCAAAATGGTAAATCGCCTTATTCAACCGACCTCTGGAAAAATTATCATCAACGGCATAGACACCAACGATATGAACGCGGTGGAGCTCAGGCGCCAAATTGGCTATGTTATTCAGGATATTGCACTTTTTCCACACCGCACGGTGGCCAGCAACATTGCCACTGTGCCGCGACTCAAGAAATGGGAAACATCCAGAATCAACAAAATTGTTGATGATCTTCTGGAAATGGTAGACATGGATCCTGCCTTTTACCGGGACCGTTATCCCAATGAGCTCAGCGGTGGTCAGCAGCAGAGAATTGGCGTTCTTAGGGCGCTGGCAGCAGAACCTGAAGTTATGCTAATGGATGAACCTTTTGGCGCTTTGGATCCAATTACACGCGAGCAGCTTCAGGATGAACTGAAACGCCTCCAGAAAATGGTCAATAAAACGATCATTTTCGTCACACATGATATGGATGAAGCACTAAAAATTGCTGATAGGATTGTCATCATGAAAGATGGGGAAATCATACAAGTCGCCAGTCCGGAAGAGATCCTCCGTCAGCCAGCCAATGCATTTGTCAGGAGTTTTATAGGTGAAGAACGATTGATCCGACAGCCCGAATTGGTCGTAGCCAGTGAGGTCATGCTCCGCAAGCCAGTTTGCATGGAATATGACAAAGGGCTTCACCAGGGAATCGAAACTATGCGTGAAGAGGGCGTTGACAGCCTTCTGATCATTGACAGGGAATTACATTATATGGGTGTGGTTGAAGTCAGCAGTATTCAAAAAAATTTGAATAAAGTCAATGCACTTCAGGAGATTATGATTGAATGGCCAACCGTTGAAGAGTCAGATAGCGTTAAAGAAGTCGTTCGACTGATGGTAGAAAATAATCTGAGGTTTATACCCGTCGTCAATAAGAGCGGTAAAGTTAAAGGTATTGTCACACGTGCAAGAGTGGTTAACTTTGTCCTGGATTATTTGTAGGAAAAAAAGGGAGGCGTGACCATGTCCCTGTTTCAGTATATGATAAACAATTCCTCCCGTATTGCGGCAAGGGCATTAGAACATCTCTTCATCGCGTCAAGTGCATTGTTGCTGGCCATGCTGGTGGCTATACCCATAGGGATTCTCCTCACAAGATATGAAAGGATCGCAAAAATCGTCCTCGGAATTGGCAATATAATTATGACCATACCGAGTTTGGCGCTTCTTGCGTTTATGCTGCCAGTCCTCGGTATAGGGAACAAACCCGCTATAGCAGCGCTCTTTCTTTACGCGTTGATGCCCATAATGAGAAACACGTACACTGGCATAAACAAAGTGCAGCCTTCATTGATTGAATGCGCCCGCGGCATGGGTATGACTGACTTTCAAGTTCTTTATTCCATTGAGCTGCCGCTTGCATTGAGCATTATTCTCGCGGGCATCCGAACAACTTTCGTTATACTGATTGGCTGGGCGACACTGGCAGCCTTCATAGGCGGTGGTGGACTGGGACAACTGATTTGGGCCGGACTAAACAACATCAACTACAACCTGATCCTGAGCGGTGCCATTCCAGCTGCAGGGTTGGCTCTGTTGGCAGACTTGATGCTTGGGCAGTTGGAACATCTGCTAACCCCTCGGGGCATCAGAAAAAAGCAGTCAAAGGAGTGAATAGTATGATGGTTTATCTTTCTATGAAGCGAATCACCAGCGTCCTGTTGATAATAGCCCTTGTTGGTGTGCTGCTGACAGGGTGTTCGCAGCAATCGGAGGAGGTCACCTTGAAAATAGGGGCACAGAATTATGCGGAGGTCATCATAATGGCCTATATGGCAGAAGCCCTTATAGAAGACCAAACGGATTATAATGTAGAAGTGGTCTCACGTTTAGCTTCAGCCGTTGTATTGGACCAAGCCATGCAGACGGGAGATGTGGATATTGCCAGCCTGTTTTTCACTGGGGGCGCTACAGGGTTGCTGCACCCGAAATATTCAGATAAAGCTGGCGACTTAAAGGATCCAAAGTGGAGAGATGCCAGAGTGGTTTACGAGTTTGTAAAGGAAAACGCACTTGAGACACTTGACCGCCAGTGGCTCGAACCGCTTGGTTATGAAAACACCTATGCCATAACCGTCAGACGCTCTATGGCGGAAGAATACAATCTCAAAACTGTTTCGGATCTAAGGGACTATTCCGCAGATCTCATTATTGGTATGGATGATGCCTATTTGGATCGTGAGATTGACGGCTATCAGCCTTTGCTGGCTACGTATGAACTTGAACCGTTTAAAGATACAGTCACAATGCAGATCAACCTTTTGTATCAAGCCATCCGGGATGAACAAGTGGATGTAGGCGTCGCCTATTCGACAGATGCTCGAATTCACGCCTATGATCTTGTTTGGCTTGAAGATGACCGCAACCTATATCCGCCATTTGAAGCGGCTTATGCGGTCAACCTCTCTACTTTGGAAAAAGCGCCGGAAGTGGCGGAGATCCTCTCTCAACTCTCTGGTAAGATTGATGTGGAAACCATCAGGCGACTTAATTATGAAGTCGACATCAATCATAGGGATCATCAGGAAGTGGCAATTGAATTTCTAAAAGAAGAAGGACTGCTGGATTAGAAGTTTTATCTTGATTCCGCTGGGAGATATGGGGATATAATGATTCAAGTTCAAAACACAGATGCCAATGGTGATTCAATGACCATCGGCATCTTTTAATCATTGGGGGAATCATTGGGGGAATCATTGGGAAATCATTGGGGACGGTTCCTTTTGATTCCTTTTGATTCAGTGGGGACGGTTCCCCGTGTGCGAAATCATTGGAGACAGTGCCCAACCAGACTGTTCAAGGTGACTAAACCCGCAGCATACCGCAGTTTTAAGCTTTGTGTCTTTAACTGCCCTCATGACTATGTTATACTTTAGACAAATCATCACCCTCAACTGAATAGCGCGCTCATTTCGAGTTGAATGGCCTAAGGCGTCTAAACCGCTATGGCCACCAACCAGGGTCCTGGGAGAAATCCCCCGGCCTCCCGTATTGGAAAGAAAGAGTCTAAAGGCGTGTCCCTGGAAGCACTATTTTATGAATGGATGCTTCATGGGCACATTGTGTACACTCGACTTTCCGAGTGTCTTTTTTTTGCTCGAAAACAGTCGCGTAGGTTAGTTTGGGGGCAGTGATCCACAAAATTGTAAAGGGGTCGACATCATGAAAAAAGTATTTATCCTTGCAAGCCTTCTATTAGCGCTCTTGTTATTGCCCGCGACCATATCCATGGCCAGCGGCGGTGGTGGTGGCGGTACGGGAGGCGGAACTGGCGGCAACAGCACAGAGCCCCTCACTCTGGTTTCATCTACAGTTATGGACGGACAGACTGAAGTGGGTCTGACCCCCGAGATTACTATGGTGTTCAGCAAGAATGTGACAGACCTCAGCGTCAAAGAGGCCAACCTGACGTGCTTCGCCCTTGAGAAAAAGGATGGTGGAGAGGTAGGGTTTGAAGTCATCATGGCGGATTCCCAGGTTGAGCCGGAGAAGAAGAATGATGTGGTTGTGAGACCATCGGCAGAGCTCGAGGCGGGGACGCAGTACATAGTAACCATCAGCAAAGCGTTGACTTCCAAGAGCGGGGCGAGCCTGGCGGAGGATGTGACGATCAGCTTTACTACAGTTGGTGATGGTGCAGCAGCAGACGCGGCTGCAGAAGCAGCTGCAGAAACAGCCACAGCGGAACCCGTTGCCACGGAAGCGCCAGCAGCAGAAGCACCTGCTGTCGAAGAAACTGCTGAAGCTGCGGAAGCCACGGAAGACGCCGGACAATCCTCCACGGGCTTTATCATAGCCGCAGCGGTTGCTGTCATTCTTGTGGCCTGGTTTGGGATCAAGAAAAAGCGTTCGTAGCCTATGACAGTTCAGGCAGATCGAATAAATAAAATAGATAAAACAGATCAAACAGCTCAAATAAAACAGACAGATCAGACAGATCAGATAAATCACAGAGATCAAGTAAGGCGAACACTCAAACTGAACCTGACTCTGAAATGGGGCCTTGACGTCCTGGTCTTTGGGGTTTTACCTGTCATCATGGCGGTGATTTCCATGAGCACGGGCAGGTTTGAGATCCCAGCCGGGACGGTCTTCGAGATTCTATTTCGCGTGGTAACGGGTCAGGCACCTCTGGTTTCAACGGATCTCTTTACCATTGTCATGGAGATCCGGCTGCCCAGGACCTTCCTCGCCATGGCTACCGGCAGCGCGCTGGCAGTTTCCGGCGCGGCGTATCAGGCGCTGTTTCGAAATCCGCTGGCGAGCCCCGGGATCCTGGGCGTTTCCTCCGGAGCAGGCTTTGGGGCCGCGATCTCCATTCTACTGTTCGGGACTATGTGGACCCCCGTTTTTGCCTTTGCCTTTGGCGTCGTCGCCGTAGCGGCCAGCTATCTGGTGGGCAGGGTCTACAAGTCCGCCTCGACCTCGACCATTATGCTGGTGCTGGGGGGCACGGTGATTTCTTCCATTTTCTCCGCGCTGCTGCAGCTGGTGAAATACGTGGCGGATCCACTGAACAAGCTCCCGGCCATCACGTTCTGGCTTATGGGCAGCCTCAGCGCCGCCAGGAGCCAGGACATCCTGATGAGCAGCATCCCCATGGGCCTTGGGCTGGTGGGGCTCATCCTCCTCAGCTTCCGGCTCAACGTGGTCTCCATGGGCGACCGGGAAGCCCGGAGCCTTGGCATTAATGTCAAAGTTATGAAGTTCTTTTTGATTGGCTTCGCGACACTGGCCACTGCCGGCGCGGTGAGCGTCAGCGGCGTGGTGGGCTGGATTGGCCTCGTCATTCCTCATGTGGGACGTATGCTGGTGGGCAACGACAACAGAAAGCTGATCCCGGCCTCCATCTCCTTAGGCGCCAGCTTCATGCTGCTGGTGGACACCATTTGCAGGACACTGACCGGCGCGGAAATCCCGCTTGGCATTGTCACGGCGCTGGTGGGGGGACCGTTCTTTATTTATCTCTTAAAACGTACCAAAGGGGAGAATTGGGTATGACACTACTAAGTATAGACAACCTGAGCTTTTCTTATGGCGCGGCGCAGACCCTGCGTGGCATCAGCCTGAAAGTTGCACCAGGGGAGATCTACTGCCTGCTTGGCCCCAACGGCTGCGGCAAGACGACCCTGATCGACTGCGTTCTGGGCCAGCATCCGCTGAAATCCGGGAGCATCAGCCTTGGCAGCGAGGTCATTCAGACCCTGAAGCCCTACGAAGTCGCCTCGCAGGTCGCCTTTGTGCCCCAGCTCCACGCCAAGACCTTTCCGTATTCGGTGTTTGAGATTGTGCTGATGGGCCGCACCTTCGCCACGGGCACCTTTTCCAGCCCTGGCAGGCAGGACCGGGAAATCGCCAAACACGCCATTGATCTCGTGGGCCTTTCCGAGATTGCCCAAAAGCCGTACACCCAGATCAGCGGCGGCGAGCTTCAGCTCGTCATGATTGCCCGGGCCTTGGCCCAGAAATCGCGGCTGATTATTATGGACGAGCCCACCTCACACCTGGATTTTAAGAATGAGAATGAAATCCTGAATCTGATCAGCAGCCTCACGGTGTCCGAGGGTCTGTCCTTCATGCTGACCACCCACGACCTCAATCACCCGCTTTACTTTGAAAACAGCGGCGTCCCGGTCCGGGTTGGCATCATGGAGCAGGGCCGCCTGATCGCCCAGGGCCAGCCGTCCAGGATTCTGTCCAGCGACACCATTGAACGCCTCTACCACACCAAAGTCGTCACCCACACCGGCGTCATGGATGGCCTGCCCTACAGCTACATCATGGCTGTCCCCCACCATAGGAGGGAAGCGATTTGAAAAAACAATGGCTCCAGCGACTCCTCTCCACCGTCCTTTTGCCGATGGTCATAGTCCTCACCGCCTGCACCCCCATGTCAGCCCCGGCTGGGCCAACACCGGCAGAGCCGGCCGATACCCGAACCATTGTGGACTGCGATGGCAGAACCGTTGAAATCCCCGTGGGTGATCTGAAAATTGCCTGTCTGTACGCCTACGCAGGCCACAGCATGACCCTTCTCGACACTCAGGACCAAATTGTAGCCCTCGTGGAAGGCCTCAAGCGCGACCAGCTGATGCAGCTGAAGCGCCCGGACATTGGGTCTCTCAGCGTGCCCTCAGCCACAGGCGTCATCAACGTTGAGGAGCTGATTGCCTCCGGCGCAGAGCTCGCGCTGATCCGCCATTCCATAGCCCTCAGCGGGGCAGAGACAGAAAAAATGGACAAGGCAGGCATTCCCTACATAGTGATCGATTACACCAACATAGAAGAACAAAAGCGTTCCATTGAGGTTTTGGGCGAAGTCCTGAACCGCCAGGAAGCCGCTCAGGCTTATCTTGATTTTTACGAGGACACGATTGGTTGGGCCCAGTCCCGCATCAGCGACATTCCTGCTGAAGAGCGCGTCCGCATCTATCATGCCGTCAATGAAGCGACAAGGACAGATGCCAAGGGCAGCATTCAAGCGGAAATTACGGCCCTCGCAGGCCTGATCAACGTGTCCGCGGAAGCGGGAGCCGCACTGTCGGACGAGAAGACGTTTGTAACCCTTGAAGAAATCTACGGCTGGAGGCCTGAGGCCATCATAGCCAACGAGCACCTGGTCACGTCTTATATTTTGACAGACGCCAAGTGGCAGGGCCTTGAAGCGGTACAGTCAGGTCAGGTCTTTACGCTTCCTGTAGGCATTTCCAGGTGGGGACACCCTGGATCCATAGAAACGCCTATGGCGGTGCTCTATTTAGCTCAGTATTTTTATCCGGAAAAGTTTGAGGACCTGGATATGGTTCAGTTTACGGCAGATTACTATAAGACATTTTTCGGTCTTGACTTTACACCAGAGGAAATAGAAGAGATCCTGTCTGGCGTTGGGATGCGCGCAGCGAAGACTTCATAACGGCCGCTTCCTATTTTTTCGGAGGCGCGAGGAGGCATGTGATGAAAGTATTGATAGCCATAGATGACACTGACCGTCTGGGAACCCCCGGCACGGGACACCACGCGGAAGCCCTCAGGCAGAAAATTGAAGCCAGTGGGTTTGGCACGACCCAGTACATCACCAGACACCAGCTCTACGTCCACGCCGATGTTCCCTACACCTCCCACAACAGCGCCATGTGCTTTGAAGCAGCGCTTGCGGAGGGCTCTCTGGAGCAAGTCATCACTTTGGCGCAGGAACACCTGCTTGAAGTCAGTGAGGCGGGGTCAGACCCCGGTCTTTGTGTCGCCGCACTGGATCACATTCAGGGGATGGCGCAGCTCATTGCTTTTGGAAAGCAGGCCAAAGCGGGCCTGGTAACGAAAGCCATGGCCTATGAATTGGCTGAATCGACAAAGGTCCATTTGTCCGAGCATGGCGGTACCGGCGGCGGTGTGATAGGCGCAATAGCGGGTGTTGGACTCCGTTTATCCGGTCATGATGGCAGAGTCAAAGGCAAGATCTATGCCGGCGCAGCAGGGGACAGCCTTACAGCGGCGGAGCTGAAAAAGCTCACAGGTGCCCGGCGGGTGTGCGGCCTTGATGGTACTGTTATAGATGACACGGCGGATATAACACTGAGTGAAGACATGGTCAAGATGCTCTATCTGAACTGGGACCGGACGATTTTGGTGCACAGGGAAGATGGGGCAGGGTGGAAGACGCTGGATAAGGGCGGGTGCAGGAGCTATTGAATCATTGGGAATCATTGGGGACTGTCCCCCCGTGTGCGGAAATCATTGGGGACTGTCCCCCGTGAATCAATGGGGACGGTTCCCAACCAAACTGTTTGAATGGAAAAAAGCTGCCGATGGTCTTTTGACCTTTAGCAGCTTTTTAAGTTGAAGTCTCTAATAATACAGTCGTTCTTGATTAAATAAACGCGTTCACCCGTGACTTCTGTCATGGGTGCTTCAATAAGATCCTTGCTTTAAATATAATAATAATGATGAATAACCAGATGAAAGGTTTGCAAATACTATTGTACTATAGGCAATAAACCAAACCCATCCTACTGGTATAAATCCACTTTCTTCATAATAGACGTACAGACTGATGCTTAGAATGAAAACATAAATTAATACTAAAACAAATCCAATACTTTGAGATTGATACTGGATTGCTATATCTCTTTCAACTCTCTTAAAATTCCATTTTTTAGATTTTTCCAATACCCTCAACACAAAATCCGTTCCAAAACCAATCAAAAATATAATCGACAGAAGTAGAGTTTTGTTTTTATTATCCCCCCACGCCTCAATAGTATCTCCCGAAACAAATATTATAATCAAACAAATTGCTGCAATAGACCAGGTTATTACCTGAATAATGTTAAATTTCATAGCGTTACTCATGATTCCTCCATAATAATGTAATAGCTGAGTTAATTTAACCCTATATCCACGCCCAAAAGTTCTAACTTAAGAAATCATTAGGGACAGTCCCCCTTGTATTCCCCCTTGTATTCTCTTTCAGTTTTAGTGCCATAAAAGTCATGACGGGAAGCAGGTAGAGGTAAAACGCGTAAGGAATGTAGTGCGTGCTGCTGACGCCCAGGGTCAGGGTGGGCACGAAAGAGGCGAGGTTCCATGGGATCAGGGCGGAAAGTACAATGCCGGTATTTTCAAGGTCGGCGGCAATCTCTGTCTGATCCAGTTGACGGGCCCGGTAGGCTTTAGTCATGATGTGATTGGTCAGCACTGTAGCAATGGATTGATTGCAGCCAATAGCGCCCGTGAGGAGGCTGACAGCCGTTGTGTTGAGGAACAGGCCGCTTCGCGACTTTGGCCGGCTGAAGAAGGTCTCAATGCCGCTTAGGAGATTTGTGTCCTGGAATATGCCGGCGAGGGCACAGGAAACATAAACGACAAAGGCTGCTTTCCACATGGAGAGGATTCCGCCGCCGTTTAGAATGGCCGCTAAAGGATTGGCCGGTGGTAGGTCAAAGCCGGTGACTGAGAACTTCAGGACTTCGGGCAAGCTGTAGCCCTGGACTGCGACACTTACCACGATTGCCGCCAGAATACTGAGGAGCATAGACAATCGGACGTTTACCTTGAAAGCGGAGAGAAGCAAAATAATTGCCGCGGGCAGCAAAACAAAGCTGCGCAGGTCAAAGGTCCTCGCAATATCGTAGTCAATGCTGACGCCAGTGAAGCTGAGGGGCTGGCTTAGAGACAGCAGTCCGAACAGCCCTATGGAGACAAGAAGCGGCCAGAAACCGGTTTTGAACATGATTTTAATGTTCTGAAAGAGAGATGTGCCCGTCAGATTGGCCACGAGGTTGGCGCTGGAGGACATGGGGGAGCACCGGTCTCCAAAATAGGCGCCAGCGATAATGGCGCCTGCCGCAATGTCAGGGTTGACGCTCCCGCTTTTGGCCATAACGATCAGTGCAATGCCTACCGTGCCTACGGTGCCAAGGGATGTCCCGAGTAAAAAGGACACCATGGCGCTCAGCACAAAGGCGTACAGAACAAAGAATTTTGGATTTATGAGCTGGATCCCGTAATAGACCACGCCTGGGACGGTACCGGCGGACATCCATACACCGGTGATGGCGCCTATGAGAATAAAGATGATGAGAACTATGTAAGCTCTTTTTCCGCCCTCATAGGACATTTTCAGGATTTCACGCCATGCAAAGCCATGTGTTCGGGCAATCCCGGCAAAGATCAGGAATCCTGCAGCGAGGGGGAGTCCAACGAAAATGCCGTTGACGACAGAATAGACTAAAAAGAAAAAGGTAATGCTCATACCAATGATAAGCGTCATGTAAGGGTGGCCTCCTTGTAAAACAGAAAAAACGAAAATTTATGATTTAAATCAAGCTGCGGCGGGAAAGGCTTGAGTGATCACCGGCAGCCCTTTTGGGGAGGGAGCGTTTGGTTGGGGACAGGCACTGCCTGAACGTTTGGTCGGGGACAGGCACCGCCTGAAAATCTGGTTGGGGACTGTCCCCAACCAAACACCCAATCCAACACTTCATTAATTCAGCTTATAAGGCACGGTCTTGACCGCCGCCCCAATCAAAACCACGCAGTACACCAACGTGTCCAGCCAGGAGGGAAGTGACAGCAGAAAAGAAAAACCGCCATACGTCAGGAAGAGCAGCGCGGCTCTGCTAAAGGTTTCAAAGTGCTTAAGCGCAAAAGCCTTTCTTTCTTCCTCCGTTGCCGT
The DNA here is from genome assembly GCF_900103005.1 of Acidaminobacter hydrogenoformans DSM 2784. Lineage (GTDB taxonomy): Bacteria > Bacillota > Clostridia > Peptostreptococcales > Acidaminobacteraceae > Acidaminobacter > Acidaminobacter hydrogenoformans. The sequence continues at coordinate 22,597 of NZ_FMWL01000024.1, forward strand.
AGCCGCGTCTTTGTAGCGCACGTAATTGATGTAGTAGACCCGCTGTGTCCTGTAAATCATCCAAAAGAGCGCCAGTAGGAAAACATTTGTCAAATGCAGCATGACCTGAACAAGTGCTTTTACGCCAATGTAAGGTTCGAGGAGATCAAGGACTACCACTGCGGCAATCAACAAGACTATATAGCCTGCCATCCAGACCACCAGCATTTTGTAGGATTTAATCAGCTGACCGTTTTCATCAAAAACATTCAATCTGCACACCCTCTTTGATGTTACTTAATCTCAGGTCCGCGGGTCTCCGCAATCAGCCCACCCACCGCCGCAACCCTCTGGTAAGCCCGCTCCAAAAACGCCTGTGGCGTGCCTTGACGCTCCTCCTGGGTAGGACTTACCTCCAGGGTCAAACAGCCGCTGTAGCCCAGCGGAAACGCCCTGGACACGCCTTGCCAGTCAATTACGCCATGACCAGGAAGCCAGTGCCGGTCTTCAAGGCCATCATTGTCAGAAATGTGGGTAGCCGCCAGACGACTTCCAAAATCCTCAAGAAGCTTGAAGCACCCCCGGTCCGTCAGCAGATGGTGGGAGCTGTCAAAGCAAAAACCCAGCGACTCTGACGGCAGGCTTTCAAGGATAAAACGCACCCGGTCATTGTGCCGCGTATTCTCAACGGCAATCACAACACCGAGCGCCTCCGCAGCCCGTGTCAGGACTTCAAGACTCTTGAGCCCCTGCCTCATGGAAGCCTCTGAATCCGGACGGTCACTGAGGTGCATCACCATCATGGGAATCTGGTGCTGCGCGCAGTCTTGAAGCCACTCAAGATGACGCTTGACCACCGTCTCCCGGTCCTTGTTATTCTCTGACCAGAGGGCGTCCGAATCGTTAAACGGCACGTGAATGTTTTCAAGGAAAAGCCCCGCTTCCCGGACCAGCCGCGGCATGTCCTCGCGCTTAGTTGGGTAGGGCATGTCTTCGTCCTCCCACCAAAGGGAGGTAGCCCCAAAGCCCGCCTGACGGATCAGCTCGATCCGCTTCTCGAAGGGCATGACAAAGCCGTACCAGGAGAAAATGCCAGCTTTGTTTTTCAACATAGATTTCTGATTATAGCTCTGCCAATAGTTTTGGTTCAAAACAACAGCACTCCTTCAAAAGCGCCCGCCTAAAGCGCCACCAGCTCATACGCCATACTGCCAAGCCCAATCTTTTCGGCGTGTCCCAGGGACACCCTGCCATTGTCAAATAACTTCTTGCCGCTGCACTGCTGCAGCAGATCCAGGCACGCCGTATCCAGCGCCACGGGGTCTTTGCTCGCGAGCACCCCAATATTCTCAGCAATAGGCTTCATGTGAATCCCGGTGCAGTCGCATTCCTCGGTGACATTAGAAATAAATGAGATATAAATAATGTCCTTGCCCTTGGCGGCCCCATAAGCATATTCTGCGAGCTTCTCCAGGAAATTGGAGCCAGACCAGGAATTGCGAATCGCACCTTCCGGACAAACCGCTATACAGCCCGCGCAGCCCACACACTTATCCTGATCAATCAACGCCACATCCGTGAGCGCAATCGCGTCAAAGTCGCATTTCTCAACACACAAACCGCAGGCGATACATTTTTCCGCTTTGACCACCGGCGCTATGCCCGCATGCTGCTCCAGCTTGCCGCCCCTCGCCGCAAAGCCCATAGCCAGCTGCTTCAACGCGCCGCCAAAGCCCGCCTGGATATGGCCTTTAAAATGGCTCATGACAATAAATTGATTGAACTTCCCATAGTCTTTTCCAATTTTACACTTCTTGAGGTACTGCCCCTCAATCTCCACCTCGTCATATTCCGTACCCAGGTCTCCATCCGCAATAATGATGGGGAGCTGCGTAAACCCATGGGCCCTCGCCGTCTCCAGGTGCTTGTCCGTGGTCGTCCTCGACCCCCTGTAAAGCACATTGGTTTCTATGTAAGAAGGGGCGACCCCCGCGTCTTTCAGGTAAGCAATGGTGTCTTCATAGCATCTGGCAGACAAAAATGTGACATTGCCTTTTTCACCAAAATGCACTTTCAGCGGCACTTCCTTCTCAAAAGTGTGGCCGGTGTCCGCGACCACTTTCTTAAGCAGCGCCAGCGCGTCGGCGCCCAGCTGCTCTTCATTCAGGCTTTCATTTTCTATGAAATAGACTTTGCTCATGTCAGCACTCCTTCTTTTCATTTCATTCATCTTTCTGGGCCATCCCAAGCCAACCCCCGGGGTCAACCCTAAGGCGAACCCTAAGGCGACGTTGTCACTTCAATTATACAACATTAGGAGAAGAAGGACGCACAGGAATTTTTTATCACAAGGGCAGAAGAGGCTGCCGATGGTAATTCAACAACCACCAGCACCCCCATCTCACATCTTTTCAATCCACAAAACGCTGCATTTTCAATGCCCCAACACCTGATCAAGCCTATGCCCAATTGGCCATTCCCCACAATGTTTGATATGATAGTATATAGCAATGCGAAAGGAAGTGAAGTGTAATGCAAACCGAATTCAACCCCAGGGACTTCTACACCGAGGAAGAGCTCGTAAAGCTGACCCAGGCACTCGTCAGAATTCCCAGTCACAAGGATACCCCCGGCCAGGAAAAAGAGGTAGCGGACTTTATCAACGCCTACCTTAAGGACCACGGCATTGATTCCGTGCTGCACCCCGTAGTGGGGGAGCGCGCGAACGTCATAGCCCGCGTCTCCGGCAACGGCACGGGGCGCTCGCTGATGTTCAACGGCCACACCGACACGGTGCTGCCGTACAATATGGTCATTGATCCTTTTGCCGCAGAAATCATAGACGGGAGGCTCTATGGCCGCGGCGCCGTGGACATGAAGGGCGCGCTGGCCTGCTTCATGATGACCCTGATTATTTTAAAACGGGCGGAATATGTGCCTGGCGGCGACGTGATCTTCACCGGTGTGATAGGCGAGGAAGGCAAGAGCGAGGGGACAGAGTACATTGTCAAGTCCAACATCCGCGCGGATGCCGCCATTGTGGGCGAGCCTTCGGATTACGAATACGCGGTGGGCCACAGGGGCCTTGAGTGGTTCGATATCATCATCAGCGGCAAGGCTTCCCACAGCGGCCGGCCTGACAAGGGCGTCAACGCCATAGAACACGCCATGACCTTCATCCACCGGGTTAAGCAGGATCTGTATCCCATTCTGAAAGAGAAGTATGATGAATACGCGGGGGAGTCCGTGATGAACTTTGGGACCATCACTGGCGGCACTGAGCAGAGCACGGTGGCGGACCAGTGCATCATTCGTCTGGACCGGCGTTACATTCCTGGGGAGACGAAGGAATCCGCGATGGCGGAGTACCAGGAGATCATTGACCGGATCAAGGCGGAGGATCCCACCTTCAATGCCCAGATACGCGTGACGCCGGAGAGCGTCCTGGACCTTTTCCACCCGCCTATGATTACTTCAATGAACGAGCCCATTGTCGATGCCCTCAGGGCGTCCATCAAAGACGTGATCCACCGGGAGCCCGGCATCACCCGGGGGATTGGGTGGTCGGACGCGGCGCTGCTCAAAGTGTACGCTGAGATCCCTACAGTGGTCTACGGCCCGGGGGATCTGTCCCTGGCCCACACGGAGGCAGAGTACATTTCCGTTGAGGACCTGATGAACGGCGTGGACATCTACTGCAGGCTGGTGCAGCGGTTTACCAACATGCCGCCGGAAGAATAGAAGCATAAGCGATAAAGCGTTCCTCAAAGTAAAAAAACCTGAAGTGATCTTCGCACTTGTTAAGTGTGAAGTGACCCCTTCAGGTTTTTATCTTTTTGAAATGCGTAATTCATAAAAAATGCTTTAGCTCGTTTTATTCTTCTTCTTCTGCCAGGCAATGTAGCTGTCATACATCTGAAGCGCCTGCTTCATCTGCTTATCCGTGACCTTGGAACGGTCCTTCAAAATGCTGGACATTTGCACCAGCTGCGCGTCCAGGATCTTGGGATCGTTGAAGCGGCTTTGGCTGACCGGCGTCTTGGACTTTGATGCCCGGACGCTTTCCCTGAACATGAGAAGGGTGAAGCTTTGTCTTTTCTGGTTCGGCACCTGCTTGACGTGCTCCTGCATCTGCTCGAACATCTGAAACATCTCCTTGGAGCGCTTGCGGTAGTAGAATACGCCGCCAACAATAGCGCCTACCAGGATAATGCCAATAATAATCCAAACCGTTGAATCCATGAGTGACCTCCCTGTTGTGTTTATAATAGAATTTTAAGCAATTCAGACCGGAATTGCACGTCTTTTTTATGATTTAAATATTAAGATTCTATAACGGGTTGGGAAAATAGGGGTGGGGGAGGGTGACCATCGGCAAAAAAGAAAAATACTTTGTGGCATTTGGCATTCCAATTTTTTCACATTTTATAAAACATAAACTTCTGCCGATGGTCCCATATCCACAAAATTTTTCAAAAAAAGTTAACATAATTTATGAATACATATTAAGCGCGTGGGTAAACATGCTGATAAGCAATTTTTAACAATGTCAAAAGCGGCGCTTGATGTTTGCTATTTAATTAACTAATTGGAAGGTGTACAGCGTTTTTGTCCTTATCTTCATTTTATAAAATTATTTGTAAGTTCGTGTATTAATATGCATTATATATCCATTTCCCAGCATTGTTATTAGTTTTGCGATACCTGCGCTTTATTTGTACGATCCACGGTTTAGCGCTTATTCAATGGATTGATTACAATAGAAAATCTGGAAAGCGTCGCGACATGACATTTAGAGGAGGGTTACTTATGACGTATCTGGAAAGAGCAATTGAGAGCATCAAAGCAAGGAATTCTCACGAACCGGAATTTATTCAGGCCGTCGAAGAGGTTTTTCACTCCATTGCGCCGGTGCTGGAGCAGCATCCTGAGTTTGAGAAGGCCAATATATTGGAAAGGATGGCCGAGCCTGAACGCACCATTATTTTCAGGGTGCCGTGGACCAATGATAAGGGTGAGCTGATTGTCAACCGCGGTTACAGGATCCAGTTTAACGGGGTCAGGGGACCGTATAAAGGCGGCTTTCGCTTCCATCCCTCAGTTAATCTGAGCATCCTCAAGTTTCTTGGCTTTGAGCAGACCTTCAAGAACGCGCTGACCGGCCGGCCTATTGGCGGTGGCAAGGGCGGAGCGGACTTTGACCCGAAGGGAAAGAGCGACGCGGAAGTCATGCGCTTCTGCCAGAGCTTTATGACGGAGCTGTTCCGGCACATAGGCCCGGATGTGGACGTCCCGGCGGGGGATATTGGCGTTGGGGCCAGGGAAATTGGCTATCTCTTTGGACAGTACCGCAGGCTGAAGGGCGCTTATGAAGCCGGCGTCCTGACGGGCAAGCATGTCATTTACGGCGGGGCCCTGGGCCGCAAGGAAGCGACGGGCTTTGGACTGCTTTACTTTACAAAGGCCATGTTTGACCAGAACCTCATAGAGCTGGCGGGCAAGACGGCGATCATCTCAGGCTCCGGCAACGTGGCGCTGTATACCGCGGTCAAGGCCCAGGAATTTGGCGTCAAGATTCTTGCGATGAGCGACTCTGCCGGCTATGTCTATGATCCGGCCGGGATTGACGTCAAAGCCATGATTGACCTGAAGGAAGTGCGCCATGGGCGGATCAAGGAATATCTCGAGGATCATCCGAGCGCTAAATATGTGGAAGGACTCAGGAAGATCTGGGGCGTGAAGTGCGACATTGCTTTCCCATGCGCGACCCAGAACGACATTGACCTGGAAAGCGCCAAGATGCTTGTTGCGAACGGGGTGCTCGCGGTTTGCGAGGGCGCCAACATGCCGACTACCTATGAGGCCATGACTTACCTGATGGACAAGGGTGTGCTGCTGACGCCGGCAAAGGCCAGCAATGCGGGCGGCGTGGCGATTTCCGCGGTGGAAATGACCCAGAACTCCATGCGCCAGAGTATGACCTTTGAGGAAGTGGACACGATCCTGAAGACGATTATGAATAATATTTACAGGGATTCGCTGAATGCGTCGATCAAGTATGGCTACGGCCATGACCTGGTGGCAGGGGCGAATATTGTGAGCTTCCTCAGGATTGCAGAGTCTATGATGCTGCAAGGGGATTATTGATTGGGGACAGGGACTTATGGTGAGGGACAGGGACTCGTGGTGGGGGACAGGGACTTATGGTGGGGGACTGGGACGAACCGGGAAATGTGGCTTTTGAATGGGCGCAGGCACACAAAAAAAATACAAAGACTATGCCGATGGTCACGAAAACAATCTTAATTTGTTAAAAGCAAACAGTTTTCCATGTAAATTTTGAGGTATTTATGGCATGAGACGTTTTTGCAGATTGCCATCAAAAAGGAAGTGTCCCCAATGAACAAATCCACTTTCCATACAGACATATCAGCCATCCTTCTGAGCCTCCTACTCCTATGCCTCCTCCTCGCAACCATCACCCCCCTAACCGCCTGCACAAAAGCCACCAACCCACTCTCCATCAAACCAGAAATCCTCGAATACTCCCCCTACATGTCCTCGACCCCCGGCATCCCCCTCGAAGCGGTATTCACCAGAGACCTGAAAAACAAGAATTACGTCTACCATTGGTCCACTGAAGAAGGCACCTTCCTCAAATGGCACAACATTTCGGTGGGGAGGGGGCGCGTCGAGACGCTGGGAAATGACATCAAAACCAACGAACACAAGGTCTTCTGGTCGGTGGATCCAAATCATGAAATCGACGCCAAGGCCTTCAAAGTGCTGCTCACCATTGAGGCGCTGGATACCGGGAAGGTAGTATACGAGACCAGCCTTGAGATCAGGCAAGAACAGCCAGGCTATTTCGAGATTGAAGAATAGCGAACAAACGAAAACTCAGAAAACAAAAATCAGAGCGCCTGCCGATGGTTATTGTGAATCACGTGACCATCGGCAGGCATTTTTTTGAGAAAGTACATTCGTTGACTTTGTTATCAAATCGTATTATACTTTTGATATATATATTTACCATACTGGTAAATATTTTTAGAGGTGATTGTTTGCACATAACTTATAAGACAAAAACACTCGAAAAGGAATGTATAGACATATCTAAAGCAACAAGGTCATATGGGTTAAATTGCGCTAGAATTTTACATAGACGCATACGTGAGCTTAAAGCTTCTGAATCTGTCGAGGAAATGATTCAGCACAAAATTGGCAGATGTCATGCTTTAAAAGGTAATTATGACGGAAAGTATGCATTAGACTTGGAACACCCTTTTAGGCTTATTCTTGAACGTGTAAGTTCGAATGATACCACTTGTGGCATTCAAATTGTCTTACTTTTGGAGGTGAAAGACTACCATGGCCAATAAACTTGATATTATTGCAATCCCCCCTGGCGAAACCATAAAGGAGATGCTGGAAGATCGCTGCATTAGCCAATTGGAATTTGCGGAGCGTATGGGATCCAGCACGAAGTTTATCAGTCAGCTCATCAATGGCAAAGTGGCCTTGACGCATCAAACCGCTTTAAAGCTTGAAAGCGTTCTTGGCGTACCTGCACGATTCTGGAATAACCTTGAATCTCTTTATCAAGAGGACCTGGCAAAACTTAAACAACAGAGCGAACTTGAGGCGGAGGCGTCAATTGTTAAATCATTTCCATATGCAGATATGGCAAATAAAAACTGGGTAAAACAAACTAAAAAACCTGCAGAACGCGTTGAAGAGTTAAGAGGATTTTACGAAGTCGCCTCCCTCAAAAACATTAAAAATATTAATAAATTATCCACTGTGTTCAGAAAAGTTGATCACGGAAAAGCTTCAGAATATGCGTTATCAGCTTGGCTTCAGAAAGGTTTTCTCGAAGGAAGAGACATACAAACGAGAGATTTCAATAAAAGGCGTTTAATTTCTGTATTGCCGCAAATCCGGGCTTTGGCAAATGAATCACCACAAGACTTCATACCAAAATTATCAAAATTATTGAGTGATTGCGGTGTTGCGCTTATTTTTCTACCTCACCTCAAAAACACTTATGCCCACGGCGCTACTGTTTGGATGAGCAAGCAGAAAGCCTTCATCATACTTTCCATAAGAGGAAAAGACGCAGACAAATTTTGGTTTAGCTTATTCCATGAAATTGGACATTTGGTTTTACACGAGAAAGATTCAACCTTTATTCAATATGATGAAGAAAACCTTCGGGATAGCCACGAAACAGAAGCAGACCATTTTGCTTCGAATTCACTTATTCCTCAGTCTGTTTATCATGAATTTGTTTCAGAAGGAAACTTTTCAGAAGATAAAGTAAACTCTTTTGCTGACAAAATTTCAATTCCTGCCGGTATTGTAGTTGGACGCTTACAGCATGACCAAAGGATCAAATTCAATCAACTGAATCATTTAAAAGTAAAATATGAATGGGCAGAAGTAGACGACACACTAATTTTTGAATAGCCTATGTTGATTCAAGAAAAATAACATCTATTCAATTTTACTTTCATAAATTACCAAAATCCCAAATCGAGGTGAGCATCTTGGTGGAAGCGGAAATCATCAAACTCGAAAAGAAAATGGTGGTGCGAAAGGTAGAAAGCAGAGATCTCGAGCAGATCATTGCGCTGCAGAAGCTGTGCTTTCCAGATCTTGAGCCGTGGCGCATCGAGCAGCTCCAGAGCCATCTGGACGTTTTTCCCGATGGTCAGATCTGCGCAGAATATGACGGGGCCATCATAGGTTCAAGCTCAAGCCTGATCCTGAACTACGACGAGTATTACAACAAAAACAACTGGGACGAAATCACCGACAAAGGCTACATCACCAACCACAACCCGGAAGGGGACAATCTTTACGGCATTGAGGTCATGGTGCATCCGGACTTCAGGGACATGAAGATTGGCCAGCGCCTCTACGACGCCCGCAAAGCCCTGGCAGAACGGCTGAACCTCAGGAGCATCCTCATAGGCACCAAAATCCCCAATTACGTGAAATATGCCGAGGAAATGACCCCGGCCAAATACGTCCAGGAGGTCATGGCCCAGAACATCTACGACCCCAACCTGACCTTCCAGCTGAACAACGGCTTTGTCATCAAGCAAATCGTTAAAAAATACGCGACAGCGGACAAGTCCGTTCCCGAATACTCCACCATCACCGAATGGAACAATATTGAGTATCAGCACGTGGCCAAACACCTGTACAAGACGGCTTTCCCCGTCAGGATCTGCGTCATCCAGTACATGATGAAAAAAATTGACAGCTTTGAAGAATTCATTCAGCAGTGCGAATATTACATTGACGTGGCCCACAATTACAAGTCGGACTTTGTCGTGTTTCCAGAGATTTTTACCGCCCAGCTGCTGTCGTTTCTTGAGATGGAGACCCCCAGCCTGTCCGCCAAAAAACTGGCGACCTTCACAGAGCCCTATGTTGCCGCCATGCTGAGCTTCGCCGTCAAATACAACGTCAATATTATTGGCGGCTCCCACTACGCGGAGGAGAACGGCAAAGTGTACAACATTGCGTACCTCTTCAGGCGGGACGGCACCTATGAGAAGCAGTACAAGATCCACGTGACCCCGAACGAGAAGCACCTGTGGCAGATCTCCAGCGGCGACGAGCTCAAGGTCTTTAGCACCGACTGCGGGAAAATCGCCATCCTGATCTGTTACGACATTGATTTCCCGGAGCTGGCGCGCCTCGTGACAGACAGAGGGGCGAACATCATTTTCACGCCGTTCAACACGGACGAGCGCCAGGGCTATATGCGGGTGCGGTACTGCGCCCAGGCCAGGGCGGTGGAAAATCAGGTGTACACGGTGATCGCCGGAACCGTGGGCAACCTGACCCACGTAGAGCACCTCGACATTCAGTATGCCCAGTCTGCCATCTTCACCCCGTCGGACTTTTCCTTCCCGCGGGACGGGATCATGGCCGAATGCACCCCCAACATTGAAATGGTCATTGTGGGCGACGTGGACCTCGAGCTGCTGAAGCGCACCAGGAAGTCCGGCACGGTGACCCAGCTGAAGAGCCGCCGGACGGACCTCTATGCCATAAAAGAGATGACGTAGTACCCCATAAAAAACAAAGCGCCTGCCGATGGTCACATGACCACCAGCAGGCGCTTAAGTTTTTGAGTTTTGAAAACGCCATTTCACCTTTCCCCGCGGCGCACCGCTTTTTTCTCGTGCCGCCCATAGAAAAGATAATAAAACACTGCCGCCGCGAAAATCACCCCGGTCATGCTCAGGTACGTCGCCCGATAGCCGACCCCCGCGATTAATGTCCCAAGAATATAAGGGCCAGCCCCCAGCCCAAGCTCCAGGAAGATGAAATAGGTCGACGTAGCCACCGAGATCCGCGGCCCCGGCACTCTGCTGATTGCCAGGGTCTGCGCTATGGACGTGAAGTTGCCATAGCCAAAGCCTATGATTGCCGCCGCCAGAAGGAGAACCATGCCGTGCCAGGCCTGGCTCAGCAGGGCCATGCCCGCTATATAGGCCAGGAGGGCAGGGTAGGCCACGAGGTTCGCGCCCCGAACGTCCATAGCCCGCCCCATAAAGGGCCGCGTCAGGATGATGGCCACGGCGTACACCATAAAATAGAGGCTCGCCGCCCACACCATGTCGATTGCCTTCGCGTACAAGGTGATGAACGAAAGTATGCTGGAATAGGCGAACGCCATGAGCAGGATCACCAGCGCTATGGGGAGCGCGGTGGGCTCGAAGGTGTCAAACAGAAAACTTACCACTCTGCCTCGTCGAGGCTGAGCGCATTCGCCTGAGTCCGTCCCCAAACCCGCAACAGCCTCGTCCTCACCACGCTCCACCGGCAAAAATGGTGCGCGTGGTGTCTTGATCCCAAACGAAAGCCCCAGACTCACCAGGCTCATAGCCAGCGCAAACGCGAAAACAACGCCCAGACCAGCGCTCTGGATCATAAAGATGCCAAGAAACGGCCCCAGCGCCGTGGACAGCACCGAGGCGGTACTGAAATAGCCAATCCCCTCAGCGCGCCTGGATAGAGGAATCATAAACGCGACTAAAGTCGCAGAGGCATTGAGGGTAATTCCTGTAGACATGCCGTGAAGAAACCGGATCCCCAGCAGCAGCGGAATATTGACCGCAAAATAATACAGCCCAGACCCAATGGTAAACAACACAAGTCCAAGATAAAGAGTGCGCTTGCTCCCAATTCTGACCATGAGATTGCTGGTGAGAATCCTGCCGGAGAGGGCGCCTATGATGAAGATCCCGGTGACAAGACCGGCCATGCTCTCGGAGACATTAAAAGCACTTGCAGCATAAGAAGCCATGGTCACCATTAAGAGGTAAAAGACCAGGGCAACGAGGAAAAATATTGTGGAAATCGTTATGAAATCTCGGGTCCAAAGGCGTTCTCGTGTCATGTCGGGCTCCTGTCAGGATAAAGTATTAGAGACAGTATAGCACACCTGACAGGATTTTAAAGTGGTGACGCAGGGTAGTGACGCAGGATAGTCACATGCGACTAAGCGGGGGAAATAGTGCAGGATTCCTTTCTCCCCCTTCCTATTTCCAGCTTCTTTCAGCCTTCAAACCTCAAACTTTATAAACCCCACCCCCACGCCCCCGTCTTCACAATTTCTTTAAAATTGAGGTGTACAATAAATCATCCAGTAATAATCAGGTTTTCAACTTTTCCAGGCAAATAATCAATTAAAGCCGCAAAGGATGGATCGTTTATGAATAAAAAGCTCATTAAAATTTTAATCGCATTTGCGGTCATAGCCGCCGTAGGGTATGGCGGCTACGCGTATTTCACAGGAAAAGACCAGGCCGAGGTCCCCGTCCAGACCTACAGAGAAGTCACTGTGAAGCAGGGCGACATCAGCATCAGCTTCGACTCGGAAGGGGCTGCCGAGCTCTCCGTGACCACGCTTAAGTTTCCTGTTTCCGGCCAGCTCAGCGAAGTCAGGGTCGCCCCTGGCGCCCATGTCCTTGCAGGCGAAGTCCTTGCGGTACTGGAAGACGACGCCCTCGCCGCCAAGCTCGACGCCGCCAGGCTCAGCTATAGCCAGGCCGTGGTCAGACTGGAAAAGACAAAGGACCAGTACGCCTCCAGCCTCGTCAGCGAACGGGCGAAGCTCGAAGCCCTCAGCTTCCAGCTTGAGAACGCCCGCCGGGATTACGAGTCCATGGCGGCCATTCCAGAAGCCTTCCCGGCCTATGATGTGGAGACTAAGCGCCTCGCCTACGAGAACGCCAAGGTCGCCTATGACGCTGCCGCTTCGTCTTATGCCCAGCTCACCAAAGGCAGCCAGGACGTCAGCCTGGACCAGCTCGGCGTCCAGCAAGCCGCCGCTGCGGTGGAAGAAGCACAGCGCGCCATCTCCGACCTCTCCCTCAAGGCCCCTGCCGATGGTCTCGTGCTCACCCTAGGCAGCAAAGTCGGCGAAACCGTTTCAAGCACCTCTGATTTCGTTCAGCTGGGGGATCCGGCCGGTCTGTCCATTGCTTCCCTGGTGTCGGAGCTCGACATTGCCTCCGTAGAGCTTGGCCAGCTGGCAGAGGTAGAGTTCGAGGCGCTGGAAGGCCAGAGCTTCAAAGGCCAGGTGCTTTCAATCGATCCAGTTGCTCAAACGAACGCCTCGGGCCTGATCAACTACACCGTCAGAATTACGCTCGACGAGTTAAGCGACAAAGTCATGGACGGCATGACCTGTAGCGTCTCCTACATCCTCCGCAAAAAGGAAAACGTTCTCATCATACCTAATGCTTCCGTCAAAATGGTTGACGGCAAGCAGACGGTAGAAGTGAAGACTGAGGCTGGGGAGATCATGGCAAAGCAGGTCAGCACCGGCCTGACGGACGGCTTTAATGTCGAAGTCCTCAGCGGTCTTGAAGCCGGGGAAGTCGTTTTGATCCGGCAAAACTGAGAAGCGGGGGGTGATGAATTTTGAGTCTGTATGAAATCTTCAGAGCTGTTTTCACCAACCTGCGCGCGAATAAATTCAGGGTGTTTTTAACGGCCCTGGGCATCATTGTGGGCTCGCTGACCATCATTCTGGTGGTGGGCATAGGCCGGGGCAGCCAGGCGTCTGTTGAAGAGCAGTTCGCAAAGCTGAACGCCGGCACCATCTATGTCATGCCGTCACAGGGCAGCACCTCCCGGGTCGCACTTGAGCCTGAGGACCTTCTGCTGATCAAGGACAACGCGCCCAGTGTTGCTGCCGCCACTATCTCCGTGAACGGCAAAGCCAGTGTCAGCTTTTATCAATCCGCTTACGACAGCAGCGTCATAGGTGTACTGGACGACTTCCAGCCACTGAACAACATTGTGATGACCTATGGTGAGTTTATCCGCTACGGGGACAGTGAAAGCAAGAACAGAACCGCTGTCCTGGGCAGTGACCTGGCAGAGCTCCTCTTTGAGGGGGATGCCAGCATGGCGGTGGGCAGCACCATTACCATTGCGAACAGGCGGTTTGAGGTTATTGGCGTCATGCAGCGTCTGGGAGACGCCACTCAAGGGGTCAATATTGACGAATCGGTACTCATACCTTATGAAACGGCGGTCAAATACGTGGTCGGCAGCGACGTCAAGCCCAGGATCACCGCCCTGGCCAGCGACGTGGATCAGGTCCAGGGGGCCATCAACGAAATCAGAAGCATCCTCTATACACAATATGGCAGTGACGCCAGCGACTTTCAGGTCAGGGACGCGGGCAGCCGCCTGGTCGTGGCTCAGGATTCCGCCAGGACCATGTCTATATTATTGGTCAGCATTGCAGTAATTGTACTCGTGGTCGGAGGGATTGGGATCATGAACGTCCTGTTCGTCTCCATCAAGGAGCGCACAAAGGAGATTGGGATCCTGAAGGCCTTGGGGGCAAAACGCAGGGATATTTTGCTGCAGTTCCTGATCGAGTCCATGCTGATCAGCACCGCAGGGGGACTGATAGGCATTGCGCTGGGCTTTGTGGCAATGCCGCTCATGGCTTATATTGAGATTCGGACTATCCCGTCTATATATGGCAATGTTTTGGCACTGTTTTTTTCCATTGCGACCGGGACCTTCTTTGGGTATTATCCGGCGCTGAAGGCCGCAAGTCTGAGGCCTATTGAAGCACTGAGCTACGAATAGATTAAGGGGGAATTAGCGTGAAAAGGATAATTATGACAGTGATGGTTTTGAGTGTGGCGCTTGTGATGGGGGCGTGCTCGGGACCATCGGCAGAAAGCACTGGGGAAAGCAGTACAGCAGGCCAGGAGACGGCCGCTGCAACGCTGCCCGCATCACCTGAAAGAACGGCTGAGATTTACGGAAAAGTGACCAAGATCATAGGCAACGAGGTGACCTTGTCCGTGGCGGTGGCTCAAGTGGCCACCGAGGAGCTGACGGAGGAGGAGAAGGCTGAAAAGCAAGCCGCCATGCAGAGCCTCAGTGTTGAGGAGCGGCAAAAGCTCAAGGATGAACAGATCCAGTTCACTGGGGAGAAAAAGACCGTCATCATTCCCGTGGGCACGCCCATCACTGCTGGGGGCTCAGGCACCGGAACGAGCAGCGAGGGTCTGACCCCGGAGGCGTCTGTGCTGACGGAGGTGGCGCTGGCGGAGATCGTTGAGGGCACCATGCTTAAAATCTGGCTGGCAGAAGGGAGTGAAGGGACGGAGTTGATCGCGGAGTATACGCGGGTGCTTCAGTTCCTGCAGTGATGAAAGCGTTTGGGATGGATTTTGGCAGCGCCAGTGGTTCAAGGGGTTCAAGGGATTCCATGGGCTCCGGCAGCACTGGTGATCCCGCTTCAGAAAAACCCATCATTTCCCTAAAGGACATCACCAAGGTCTACAAAATGGGCAAACAATCGCTCAAGGTTCTGGACGGCGTTTCCTTCGAGGTGGAGAAAGGGGACTTCATAGCCATTCTGGGGCCCTCCGGCTCTGGGAAGTCCACGCTGATGAACATCATGGGCTGCATTGACATTGCCACCGAAGGGGAATACGTCCTGGACGGAAAGAATATCAAGGCCCGCAACGAGGATGAGCTGGCGGTCATTCGCAACCAGAAGATTGGGTTTATTTTTCAGAAGTTCAATTTGCTGATGAAATACACGGCACTGCACAACACGGAGATTCCGCTGATCCTGCGGGGCGTCAGCCGTAAGGAGGCCAGGGAGCGGGCTATGTCCATGCTCGCCGCGGTTGGCCTTGAGGACCGCGTCGACCACAAGCCCACGGAGCTTTCTGGCGGACAGCAGCAGCGCGTCGCCATTGCCAGGGCTCTGGTGGGGGCGCCAGATCTGCTTCTCGCAGACGAGCCCACGGGCAACCTGGACTCGAAGTCCGGCCAGGAAATCATGGCCCTCTTTGAGCAGCTTCACAAGGACGGACACACCATAGTGCTCATCACCCACGACCTGAATGTGGCAAGGCGCGCCAAGCGCATCCTTCATGTCAGAGATGGCAAGATTTTGGAGGATGAGCGGGTTGGGGAAAATGTACCAAGTGAAGAAAGGGTGCAGTGACGGGAAGGCGCCATCAGGAAAAAGGGACAATGGGTGCAGCCGCAGGTTAGCTTTTCCTTAAGCGAATTTTAATTGATATTAATTATCATTTAATGTTGCCAATTTAATCAATCCGGGTATAAATCACCCATCAGAGGAGACGAACTGCAGATACATTTGGACGCTTAGGCTGCAGGGATCCAGGGGCGTAACCGGCTGAACCATTAAGTTATTGGGGTTGAGGTTATGCCAAAATCTATGGATAGACTATTGTGGCTACAGCTGATCGGTATAGCGGCCTTCAATAAAGTCGACTATCTCATGACGCTGGAAGCCCTGGAACGCGGCTATAAAGAAGCGAATCCATTACTGGCCTCCATGGTAGGCACTTTTCAGTTTCCGCTGGTGAAGCTGTTATTGGTGCCGCTGCTTTTGATTTTTATGTGGCAGATGCGCCACCGGATTGGCAAGTCCCTGGTGACGCTGACCTGGGTGCCGTTTACGGCTTATTCAATGGTTGTGCTGTATCACAGGAGTATATTGTTTTAGAATTTCAAGCCCCCGGCAGTTGAACCGGGGGCTTTCCATAGACGTCAGCATCCACTGCATTTGTTTGATAGCGTTGCGATCGTGCTCATATTATGATAAAATTATGATATAAATCTTTTCGAGGAGGCTGTGTCATGTTACAAATTAGACCAATCTCTGATTTGCGTAACAAATTTACAGAAATAGAAAGTGTTGTTAAAGAAGGCGAGCCAGTCTATCTTACTAAAAACGGCTATGGTGCTATGGTCGTAATGAGTTTGGAAAAGTTTGCTGAATTGACAGATGAGTTGGAATTTAAACTGGATGAAGCTGATAAGTCTGCTGATTTAGATAAAAAAAGAGTGACACATGACGAGATGTTCGATCAGCTTCGGAGACATATCAATGGCAAATAATTATGGAATAAGGTATTTACCTTTGTTTTATCAGGATTTCCTTGAAGTCCTGGATTACATCAGGTATAAACTGAATAATCCAGAAGCTGCCGAAAAACTTATAATCGATGTTGAAGAAGCCATATTAAACCGGATGAGTAACCCTGAAAGTTTTGAAATTTTCAGATCTACACGCGAAAGAAAATATCCTTATTATAGAATCTATATCAAAAATTTTGTCATTTTCTATGTAGTCATTGATGATGATCTTCGAGATAAAAAACCAGATGATAGTAAAACAAAAATTGTTGAAATAAGGAGAATTCTTTATAATAAAAGCGATTATAAGGATAGACTTTAGCACTCCGCAGCTCGTAAGCTATTGTCCTTAAAAAATAATTTTAGGGGCTGTTGCATAATAGTCCCCAATAGAAGGGACAGATGGAAATCAATTTTTGATGACCATCTGTCTTTTTTAGTTCAAAAAAATTAATCAGGACCGGCTCCAAGAGCCAGTCCCGATAGGGTATAATTGATTTATGCAGAACCAAATAACCCTAAATCATAATACCCCGAAAGTCCACTTTTGGCAACTGCCTATGAATTTTAGTGTGGGCACATTAATACCAGAAGATAGCAAGGTCAGACTGGCGTGCAAAATTATCGAAAGGATGGATTTAAGCACAATATCAAGCACCAAGCCTCAAAAAGGCAGA
>NZ_FMWL01000023.1 GCF_900103005.1 Acidaminobacter hydrogenoformans DSM 2784
TCAGTTATGGCGTGAGAAACTTTATGAGATTCAGAAACAGAATTCTTCACATGTGCAGGTAGATTTAACTGGCTGTTTTACACTGCTGGCCTTTTTGTCATGCCCATAATTCGTTCGTTGACAATCGATTACTAAAATACCCTCTAAACATTAAAGGAGCAGGGATTCAAAGAATCCCCACCCCAACTATTGACTTAGAGCCAAAAAATATGCCGATGGTCCCTTGAACCACCAGCATATCCCATTTAAAAACCCTTATCCAAGCCACCTATAGGTCGACAAATCCACGCAGCCTGCGTCATCCACCTGAATCCCTTCCGCTTCAAGCAGTCCCTTTTGGAGTGCAAAGGCCTCCGGCGCACTGAGGGCAATCCGCCCCTGGGCGTTGATGACCCTGTGCCAAGGCAGCCCGTGGCTCGCGCTCATGGCGTGCAGTATTCTGGCAACTTGACGGGCACCTCGGGGACTTCCGGCCATCAGGGCGATCTGACCGTATGTCGCCACTTTCCCCGCGGGAATGGACTTTATGAGGTTCACGACGCGTTCAGTAAAAGGGGTCATACGGTTCCCATCAGCTCCTGTCGCATAGCATTCAGCTCTTGTTCTTAATACCAGACCGTTTCTTTTTTGCTTTTTGTCCTCTGCCAGCCTTCGGTTCTCGGCCACTCTGAACAGCACAATCCGCCGGATTAAATCCAGCGGTATGGGCTGATCCAGGGGAAACTGAACCGAGCCTTTGGCCCATTTGTATTTCGCAATTTCCTCTTTGAAAGCCTCAATCCCGCTGGGCGCGGGATAAAAGCCAATGTGATTTTTAAACGCGGCAAAATGAACGAGATTGCCGTGATAGACATAAGTGGGCATCTGGTAGCTGATAGCCTCTTCAGCCTCTGGCGCTGCTGCTTGAATGACGCTTCGAATCTCTCTCAGCAGCCTCTGAATGTCCGGTTCGAATTGAGAGATATAGTCGTCTATGAGGGTATGCGGCTCTGACATTTTGGTTTCACCGACAGCTTTCATGGGAATCCTCCTGGGGTGTTATTTGATTGTAATGCTGATCTGATGATGTGGTGTTCACCACCATCGGCAAAAGCTTTACCACTCTATTCATCCCCTCATTGACAAAACTTGAAACCCAAAAACGAATTATTCACAAAAAAGAAGACGGCGAACTGTCACCGTCTTCTCAGCGCGTCACAGTACGCTGAACGTTTAACTTCCTGCACCCTACTTCCTGCACCCTACTTCCTGCGCTTGCCGCCACGCCGTTCATAATCCTCGTCAATATCTGCCTTCCAGTTTGGTGAAAGCGTGCCATTCGAACGCATGGAGAATACCGCTTCATTGACGGACTTGAAGTTCAGCTCGGTTCCAGCCTCATCCGCATGGTAGTTCGCTGCGCGGTCCGCGTCAATGCCAAACTTCGCCGCTGTCTCAATGGCGTCAATATTGGCTCCCAGGAAAATGAATTCCCAACCATAGCGCGCCTTCTGGTGACTGATCATGTCGTGGATCTTCTTATAAGTGTATTCCCTGCTGGCGTTTTCCATACCGTCCGTGGTGATGACGAACAGAACCTTGTCTGCACGCGCCGCCTCGGCAGTATGCCTGTGGACATTGATCAGCTTCTGAATTGACTTTCCAATGGCGTCCAGCAGCGCTGTCGTTCCCCGCACATAATATTCACGGTCCGTAATGGGTCTGATCCCCTTCAGAGAGATCCTGTCGTGGAGCAGCTCGTAATGGTCGTCGAAGAGCACGGTGGTGACCACGGCCTCGCCCGCCAGCTGCTTTTGCTTCTCAATCATGGCGTTATACCCGCCTATAGTGTCGCTCTCAAGCCCTGACATGGACCCGCTGCGGTCCAGTATAAACACAAGCTCCGTAAGGCCGTTCCCGGTTCTGGCTTCCTCTGTGGACTGATCCATAGCTTTCATGATAAAAGCCTCCCTTCATTTGGTTGCTTTAAGCATACCAGCTCTGGGAGGCCAAAAGGTCGCTTCGAAGGCGACAATTACGCACCGAGAAGAGATTGATCATAAGCGAACAGCACTTCGTTGATTTTGAAGATGTCGTAGACCTCAAGCTCGATAAAGTAAGCGACAATCAAGTCGAACCGGCTGCTGCGGCTCAAAGTGTACCCCGCTTTGCCCAGCAACTCCCGGGTCTCTCTCAGGTTTAGTCCCAGGGCAATGGCAAATGCGATTGCCGTAGCCTTGCTGGGATTGTAGTCCGGGTTGCTGCGGATCTTTGAAAACAGCCGCCGGTCAATGTTGGCACGCTTGTAGGCCTCCACGTCCGTCATGCCCTTTTCGTCGATCAGCCGCAGGAGCATGGCTGAGAAACTTTCATCCAAGCGACTGAGCCGCTCGTCGAGAGACATATCCCTGCTGACCCTGGCCGACGGTCGATTGGCAGACTCCAGCTCCTCCACCTCATAGTGCTCAAGCCCCCGGTGCCGTTCACTGACCATGCGCTCATCCACATAATGGTCGTCAATATACTGATCAATGGACGCCACCAGCTTCTGACTCAAGACAAACGCCTTTTTATCAAACATCACAAGGTAAACCTCGAGCTCGTGCTTCATCAGAAATTCACTGATGGCCGTTACAGCGACCCTGAGGGCCTCATCCTTGGGATAGCCGTAGATCCCAGAGGAAATCAGCGGAAAGGCAATGGAACTGAGGCCATGCTCCACCGCAAGCGTCATGGCGCTGCTATAGCAGCTTTTCAGGAGCGCTTCTTCATTGTTGCCGCCGCCCTGCCAAATGGGGCCAACGGCGTGGATCACGTATTTTGCTGGCAACTGGTAGCCCTTGGTGATTACTGCATCTCCAACCTCACAACCACCTATTTGGTTGCATTCCACCTGAAGCAACCTGGCGCCCGCTGCCTCAAAAATGGCGCCACAGACGCCGCCGCCCATTTGAAGCTTGGTGTTGGCTGCATTAACTATGGCGTCCACGTTCATTTTGGTGATGTCGTTTCTGACAAATTTTAAGGGCATGGCCGTCGCCTCCTTGTGCGTTGTTGACTTTTACCCTCATATCTTACCCTATTTTGGAAGACGTCACACAGTGTCCCCTGCAGAAAATCTCGATCATTTTCCTGACGACTCTTTTTTCATTCTCAATTCTATTTTTGTCCATAAGATCACCTTTTTAATATTTACCAACTTTGAGGGCCGGTAAACAAGTGGAGAGAAGGAGCCTGGCGCCGTTTTATAACTGTTGGCAGGGCCAAAAGACCATCGGCAAAAATATAATTGAATGCCGGTGGTTCCCCTTTCCCACCGCAAGCGCCTAAAGATCAATCCGCCGACCTTCCTCTGCTGAAAGGTACGCGGCATAAACCAGCTTAACGCACTCTGCCGCCAGCTCATAGTCACTGACCGGCTTTCGGTCAAAGGCCACACATTCGATAAAGTCCTGCAGCTCATCCGTGTAGCCCCGCAGGACCTCATCCGACACGAAGGAACGGTTCCACCCCAGCTTGTTTGGGATCATCTCTGCCAGGTAGATCTCCTCAATCTTTTCTTCATCCAGGAAATAGGTCTGGAAATAGTCCGTTGGCGCGACATTGCAGTTGAAGGTGGCATCATTCGCATAGACATCTATATAGGTCTTTGTCCCGCCAAGATAGGTGTCTGTGCCTATGACCAGCGCCTTGGTGCCGTCAGAAAAAGTCAGCGTGACGGTGATGCTGTCCTCAACATCCATCGGATTGGCACTCAGATGGCGCCGTTCCTCCTCAGTCAGCCGGGGCACCACATAGCCGGCATCCGCCGTGACGCTGACCACGCGCATGTCCTCACCCTTCGAAGCCGCTTCCGTTTTCTTGAGCCAGAGCATGCCCGTCAGAGGGTGGATCGCGTTGCGCATGAGAGGGCCGCCGCCGGTCTTATCCCACTGCCCCGCCACGGGAGAGCTTGACCCCTTCAGGCTTGCCTCTCCCTTCATGAACAGGATGCGGCTGCCCTTGGTGGTTATGAACTCCGCCGCCTTGCGGATGTTTGGCGCGTAGACAAAGTTTTCAGCATACATGAAATACTTGCCACTGGCTTCAACAATTTCTCTGGCTTTATCCAGCTCCCTGCAGACCGCTTCAAACATTTTCCTTTTGGATACATTTTTGCCTATGAGCGCCGGATCCCCTGCCTCACCAAAATAACCGGTGAAAGGCTTTTCGCAGATCACGTGCTTTCCGGCGTTCATGGCATCATAAACCATTTTCGGATGCAGCGCCGGCGGGGTGACAATGTCAATAATGTCGATTTCAGGATCGTTGATCGCTTCCCTGTAATCAGAAATCACCTGTTCAATGCCGTATTTCTCTTTAAGTGCTGTTGCTTTTTCCAGGTCCACGTCGACCAGAGTCTTGAGGCGCACGTCCACGCCATGGATTTTCCTGTAGCCGTTCAGGTGAAGGACAGCGCCGTAGCCTCCGCCAATCAGCGCAATGGTGACCTCTTTTTTTGCCATAGAAAACCCTCCATGTGTTATTATTGGATCCAGGCTCGTAGAATGGTGGAACTGCTCGAACCAAGTGTTCTATACCGTGGAATTCACAGTTGTCATGCGGATCTTATTTCAATTTTAACACACGAATTAGACCAGCGGCAATCTGTGATCCAAAAACTAAAAAATCCCCCATGCCATATGACACGGGGGATCTGATCCACAATTCTTATCTTACGATTTCGATGTTTTCAGCTTGTGGGCCTTTTTGACCTTGAGCAACGTCAAACGTTACGTTTTGGCCTTCTTCCAATGCTCTGAAACCAGTAGCATTGATTTGTGAGTAGTGAGCAAAGACGTCTTTGCCATTCTCATCTGTGATAAAGCCGAAGCCTTTGTCTGCGTTAAACCATTTTACTGTACCATTCATAATAGGTACCTCCTAATTTTTTAGTCTTAAACCTTTGCAATGAAAATAACAGAGACTTTTAAAATCAGAGGAACCATAACTGGTACATCCATTCTAAAACCATAAGTCAAATCATTTGCTCTTCATTTAAGCAACACCTTATGATACCACCCATACGCCAACATGTCAAACTTTATTTTAAAATAAATTGAATTTATTTTTCGGTGAGGGACAGGGACTTATGGTGCGGGACTGGGCCCGACCGAACAACGCCGGTTGGGGACTGGGCCGCCCTGAAAATTTTTAAATCAGCGACGCCAATGCCTTCAAAAACTGATCCATCTCCTCGTCCGTACCAATAGAGACACGCAGGTGGTTGTCGATCAGCGGCTTTTTGAAATACCGCACCAGGATTCCAAGCTCTCTAAGACCGTAGAACAGCTCAGCCGCCGGTTTCGTTTCGTGACTGATAAAGATGAAGTTGGCCTTTGAAGGCACTACTGAAAAGCCCATAGCCTCAAGCCGCCCGACAACCCGTTCCCGAGTGGCAATGATCTTATTTCGGTTCTCATTAAAATGGTCGTGATCCAGGATCGCCGCTTTCGCCCCTGCCATGGCAATGCGGTCCATGGTGTAGGAGTTGAAAGAGTTCTTGACCCGGTTGAGTCCATCAATCAGGATGTCACTGCCTATCGCGAAACCCACCCTCAGGCCTGCCAGCGACCTTGATTTGGATAAAGTGTGTATAACAAGCAGGTTGTCATACTTTGGAACGAGGTCCACGACAGATTCGCCACCAAAGTCAATGTAGGCCTCATCCACAGCCACCACAATTTCAGGGTTGGAGGCCACAATCTGCTCGATCTCAGCTTTGGACAGGGCGCGGCCGGTGGGTGCGTTGGGGTTGGGGATGAGGATACCATCCGCACCCAGATCGCCTTTACTGGCCAGATTCAAATAGTCCTCTACGCGTACGGAAAAGTCCTCAAGAAGCGGAATCTCACGGTACTCCGTCTGGAACAGGTTCGCGTAAACCGGATAAAAACTGTAAGTGATATTTGGAAACACAATGTAGCGGCCGGTAAAAAACGCAGGGAATACAAAGGCTAAGATCTCATCCGAGCCATTGCCCATAAATACATTGTTCGCGGTGAGAAGTGCCGACTCACAATCCACGAGGCCGTTGAAATAATCCGCAATAGTCACCCGCAGATCCGTCGACTCAGGATCCGGGTAAAGCCTCAGCTGGTCCATGGCAACGCCGTGAATGGCTGCTTCGACCTTCTCAGAAGGCGGATATGGGTTCTCATTCGTGTTCAGCTTCACATACTTTCTGTCCTTTGGCTGCTCACCCGGCACATACGGCTCGAGCCCAAGGGCCAGCTGGCTTAAAAAGTTTTTCATGAGGATCGCACCTTTTTCGTTTTTTAGCATCTTACCATGCTTTGCGTTCACTCGTCAATTGGCTTGACTTCAACCTTCGCCATGAATTCGCCGCCCGTGGTGCCATCCGCCGCCGCAAAATCATAGACCGGCTGCCCGCCCTGACGCCGAATGGCCAGCTCAAGATGCAGCAGCGCAATCCCAATGTCAATCTGGTTCATCTTGTTATATAGCGCCCCTCGAATGAGATTGAGCTTCTCCCTGCTGACGGTTATGGCCGATGGTGTCCCGCCCACAATCCACGGCTGGGAGTTGGACGCAGAGGGCGCCAGCCTCACCGCTTCAAGCAGCTCAGGCACCTCACCCCCCATACGCGTGATGGCCTCCACAGGCTTCCTTTTGAATTCTCCGACCGACGTTCTGTGAACCGGTTCCGCCGGCATACCAAAAGCCAGCATGATAACAAATTCCAGCCCGTCCTGCTGGGCCACCACTTGCTTATTCGGTTTGGCCATGCCCAGCCAGCAGCTGCCCAGACCCCGCTCCGAAAGGAAAAGATCGATCTGCTGAAGAAGATACCCGGCGTTCATCAAGTAATGATCCTTAGTCTCAGAATAGAGACACAGATAATGGGGCGCCTTGATAGGAAGCAGATTTTTGATGTCTCCGGCGCTGAGGTAAGTGTAGGTGTACTTGAGCTCCGGCACTAAGGGCAAAGCGGAATTGGCAAAGGCTTTCACCTCATTGAGGATTGTCTCTGACAGAGGGTTCATATCGTATTTCCGTACGGATTTTCTCTTAAAGATAGTGTCATAAAGTTGCTGATTTATCATAGTTGCCTCCGTTTTATCTAGTATAGTTCACCGAGTAATATTATACCGCTAAAGGACTTCCTTGACACGTCCGACAACACCATTTTCCAGCATCACTTTTATGCCATGGGGGTGTACCGGGGATTTTGTAAGAATCCGCATGACAACTCCTTCTGTCAGCGCCCCGCTGCGCTGATCTTGCTTCTGAACGACCTTCACTTTTGAGCCTATTTTTATTTCGTTTCTGTTAATGGAAGACATTTTCAACACACCTTTTCTTTTGAATACAAAGGAAATGGGGCCAGCTTACAAAGACCTGTGGCGCCGGCGCCCATTTCCCTTTGACTGCGAATACATATTCTCTTAAATTCCTGCTATTTCGGCTATTTCTCTCTCATATACAAAACATCCAGGTTGATCCAGTACCGCATAGCGTCCTCCTTAACATTGACACTGAAGTCAACATTTTCGAATACCAGCAGCACTTCAACCTCATCTGACTCCAGCTTATGGCTCATCTCTTCAAAGGTCGCTTCATTGTAATTGCGTTGACCCAAGTCGTAGCTTTCAGAGATGCGGTCAAAATAGCCTCTCATGCTTTCCTCCAGAATGATCTGATCATTCAACCGGATTTCTAAAGTAGGCATGCCGCTCATCTGATCTGTAATCCAGTCTATCTCGTAGGTGCCGCGTTCGCCCTCCACCTCGGTGGTCGCCGCTCCGCCATATTTGCCCTCATAGTTTTGAAGTCTGATGGCCCAGCGGTAGTCCTCAATTTCAAAAGCGCCATTCTCCAGCATCAGAGCGACATTCATAACTTCTTGAGGATAATCACCATAAATGTCTTCAGGCTCTGGCCAGATTTGTTCAAAGCCTAACTGAGCTTTAAACTGTGCCGGTTGAGCAAGCTTCTCGTCAAACCAGACAGGAAGCTTGGCACCTTCAACATAGGCCAGGTAAGTGACCGCATCAGTAATAGCTTCGCGGACCGGTCGCTCTGGCTCCTGAGCCGCAGGCACCAGCTGATCCTCTTGCAGTAAATTTTCACTGACCAGCAGTCCCTCAAGGCGGCTCAGCTGTGCTCTGACCGGGACGCTGTGGTAACCCATCACAGGTAAAACCGAGAGCACCGCCGCGCCGCAAATCAAAGCAACAATGAGCACATGCGCCTTTTCTTTTTTAAGGATCAAAAGCACCGCCGCGGCCACAGCCACAATCCAAACCAGCAGGAAGGCGTATTCCGCTGTCTTCATGCCATAGCGGCCAAGTTGTACAATCAAAGCCCAAGCCTCAAAGGCCAGGATGAGGAGCGCCGCGAATGGATAGACTTTCCGGTAGAATTTCGCGAGGCTTGAGGTGTTATGAGTGACCATGATGTGAAGCCAGGTACCGCCCACAGCATAACTGGTGGCGATTCCAGACAGCTGCATGAAGGAAGCACCTTGGCCCGCCATCAGTGTTTTTCCGGTCCACAGCAGCAGCACCACCGTCAGGGCCAGTGCGATAGGAATCATGATAAATTCGAATAGAACTTCAATAAAGCGTGGCTGCTTTTGTAGCGTCTCCCTGCGTTCATCCACAGCACCTTTCCTAAAGTCCGGAAAGTAGCCCACGAAAATGGTGAAGGTCAGGAAGCCCACCAATGTGCCAAGGTACTGGTAAACCTTGTAGCTCATCTGCCTGTAAAGCAGGGCCTGAATTGCGCCAGCCACCGCTGACGTACCGGACATCATGACGGCCCCATAGATCGCTGCAATGAAAAACGCTTTATGGGTCATCAGGAGCGCCCTTGAGAAATCAGACTGTTCCTCTGGTTTTGACGCTAAAACAATGAAGCCCATCAAGCTGATAAAAATCACCACAGTGACTCTTGCTGCGGAAAGACCGGACACTCTGACAATCATGTCCGCGAAGCGGTCCGGCGCGCTGCCTCCAAAGAAGTACAGCAGCAGGAAGGTCACAACCACGGCAGCCGCGCCAAGCAGATTCGCTGCCAGGAAGGCCTTCTCCGTGTTGTATTTACTCCTGGCTGCAGTGACGGTCATAAGGCTGAAAATTGCCCCTACAGCAAAGGCCAGGTGCAGACAGTTGAAAAGAAAATTATACGCCTCCTGCTCCGGCCAGTCCAGCTGGATGCGGACCATGGTGACTATGGCGAAGCCCACCGCGCTGGCAATGGAGGCTGGGTAAGCCTGAAACGCGCCAAATGCGCCTTTGAAAACTTTTGAGATTGAACGCGTGAATGCATTCATAGTGCTCACCTCCTATTTGATATTTGACGTTCGGGCGTCTGGATTGGTTCCCCATCCAGCATAAAACCGACCCTGAAGGTCGGTTACGCTGCCAGCTCCCCAAAGACTAAGCGTCCAGATCCGCCTTTGGTTCATTGCCCCCTTTTTTGAGAGCGTTGAATTATTGATCTCTCGCTATATTTATACCATTATACAGCATTTTTAATCTATTTCAGTGCTATTAGCCGATGGTCCCCGCACCACACACCACTTCCCACCATCCAATTGACGCCATCTTCAGAATAATGTTATCTTTGAATTGACACAACTGTTATTCCCAGCCCCTCCCATATGCGAGCGGATGGCACGTATTCCAAAATCGCAAGCTGCTCACAGAAAGGTGGTTCCCATGCTATTTTTGAACGAAAAAGCTATGCGCAGCGCCATTTCATTACCCCAGGTCATGGATCAGGTTGAAGACGCCTACAGAATCTACGCCAGTGGCGACTTTTTCATGCCGCACCGCATTTCCGTAACCCATGAGGACAATACACTGATTTATATGCCCAGCTTTCAAAAGGATGTCCTGGGCACAAAATATCTGACGATCTTTCCCGGCAACCCCAAAAAAGGCCTGAAATACATTGATGGACTCATGCTGCTCAGTGACGGAGAAACAGGCAAAATTCTCTCCATTATGGACGGATCTTATCTTACTGTACTCCGAACCGGTGCTGTAGGCGGCGTTGGGGTCCGGCTGTTCACCTCAGAGGACAGTCACAGTTTAGGTGTTATAGGCATTGGTTCCCAGTCTTTCTACCAAATCCTCTATGCCACGGCATCGAGGGATATTCGTGATGTCTATCTCTACAACCATTCGCCAAAGGACTACGGCACTTACATTTCAGACCTCAAAACAGCTATGGGCAGCGATCAGCCCCATCCGGCCTTTCACATCTGCGACTCAGCGGCGGCACTGGTGCGCCAGAGTGACATAGTCATCACGACCACCAATGCCAGTCACCCCGTGATACCGGATGATCCGGCGCTCCTCAAAGGGAAGCACTTTATTGGCATTGGTTCCTACAAGCCCGACATGAGAGAGTTTCCGCCGGCAATTTGGCAACTCGTAGATCACGTCTATACGGAGATGCCTTATGCCTGCGAGGAAAGCGGCGACCTGGCACAGCCTATTGAAGAAGGTCTGCTTAAAACGGAACAGGTCAGATATGTAGGCGATTTGCTGAATGGGATGCAGGCCAGGGGTGAGCACCAGGACCATCGGCCAAAGCCTCCCCAAAAGGGAGAGACTACTTTTTTCAAGTCCGTAGGTATGGGCCTTTTGGACTTAAAAGTGGCACAGCTTCTCTATACCGAAGCCATCAGGAAGGGACTGGGACAAGCCGTGGATTTTTGATGGCCCCGGCTAATAAAACAAAAAAGGACTGTGAACTGGCGCCCCCAAGGTTATGGGACGATCATTTCACAGTCCTTTTTTAATTAAAAATGCCGATGGAAAATTTGCCAGGCGCCTTTTCCCTAAGCAAGAGGCAGGCGGTGCCTGACACCTCCTGACGTGACCTGTAGCTATTCCACCTCTAAAAACGCCTTCCACTTTTCAATGTCCCGCTTACCCTGAGCGTAGCCCAGCAAATAGCTGCCTGCGAGCTTTTTGTAGTCCGTCTCCCGGCTGGAGATTGGCATGACTTCTGGATAAACCAGATAAGCCTTCCCCTCGGATTCCAGCTGCTGAAGCTCTTCGAGCGTCTGATTATAAGTAGCGTGGCGCTGAACCATAGCCTCGACAACCTCAGGATATTTTCTGTAGTAGGCTTTAACAAAGCCGCCATACTTCGGTGGGCTTTTAATGTAACCCTTTTCCCGGGTGAGCACCACAAAGAACTTTTTCATGCCATCCCGCTTCGCTATATCCAGCGCTATGCCGCCGCCAGGCCCTATGCCCCCATCCACCAGCACTTGTCCGTCGTAATGGGTAGGCGGCATGAAAATTGGCATGGAAGACGAAGCTCTGACAATTTTCATGAGATCCCGCATCTCATGGATATCCTCTTTCCTGAAGACGACAAACTCACCCTTGTCTCTGTTGAAAGCGCCAATCCGCAGCTGTGCTTCATTTTTTGTGAAGGTCTCAAAGTCAAAGGGCAAAGCACCACCATCAACCGGGGTCTGCTCATAAATGTAATCCGCCCTGAAAAAACCTTGACCCCTGAAAAACGACTTCCAGCCGCCAAACTCAGGATCGAGGACAAGGTCCACAAAGGAGCGCTTAGCCCGCTCAATATCCCTGGAGAGATAGTTGACGCTGTGACTGGCGCCGGCGGAGATCCCGGCGACATAGTCCATATAGATGTGGTTTTCCAGCAAATTCACCAGAAAACCAGCCGTATAGCTGCCCCGCATGCCGCCGCCTTCAAAAATCAGCGCGGTATCCTTGATGTTGCTGGTGATCCTTTCAGTTTTACCTGTTCCATCCATTTGAGCAGGTTTCTCTATTTGGGTTGTCTTTTCCATTTGTAGTTATTTCCCCTTTTGAACGTCACCTTTTGAACGTCACCTTTGACGCGTCAATTTTCACGCGTCAACTTTCACACGTCATCACCAAGATCAAAGGCCTGTCTTAAATACTGTCCCGTATAAGACTTTGGATTTAGCGCCACCTCACGGGGCGTGCCTTCCGCTACAATCCAGCCGCCCTGATCGCCGCCAAGGGGGCCGAGGTCAATGACCCAGTCAGAGGCGCCTATGACCTGAAGATTATGCTCGACGACAATCACCGTATTCCCGGCATCCACCATCCGGTTCAGCAGCACCAGGAAATTCTCCACATCCAGGGGGTGAAGCCCTGTAGTCGGCTCATCAATGAGATAGAGACTGTGCCTGCCCTCGCTGGAGGTCAACGACTTTGCCAGCTTGAGCCGCTGGGCCTCACCACCGGATAATGTCGTGAGGGTCTGACCCAGCTCCAAATACCCCAGGCCCACATCCTTCAGAAGCTTCAAATGCTTCATCAGCTTGTTCTTATCCCGAAAGAGCACCATGGCTTCATCCACCGTCAGCTTCAGCACGCCCTTGATGGAATGTCCCTGGTACGCCACAGACAGAACCTCATCATTGAACTGATTTCCCCCGCACACCGGACAGACCACATCTATATTCTCAAAAAACAGCAGGTTGCTCTCTACATAACCCAGGCCCTCACAGTGTTCACACCGGCCGCCCTTGGTATTGAAGGAAAAATGCTTTGCGTCAAGACCCAGGACTTTAGCCTCTGACAATCCGCCAAAAATCTTTCGAACCTCAGAATATAAGCCAGAATAAGTCGCCACGTTGGAACGCTTCATCCGGGAAATCACAGCTTGCTCAACGGTGATGACGTCGTCGAAAATACTGCTGTTGAACCCGGCAGCACCGCTGGGATCAACTCCGGCACTGGCACCATCACCGGTATCAATGACGGTGCTGGCACCGCTGCTGCCATTGGCAGCACTCATGACACGATCTGCCAGCTCTTCAAACACCAGCGTCGACTTGCCAGAGCCCGAAACCCCAGTCACACAAGTGAGACACCCCGCCGGGAAGCGCACCTCCAGGTGCTTGAGGTTGAAACGGGACGCGTCCCGCACCGAAAACTGACCCGCCGGCTTTCGTACGGAAGCGCCAAGAAACGGCCGCGGCCGTTTGAGATAGCGACCCGTGACAGAATCCGGCTGTTCCAGGAGCGCCTCATAAGTCCCTGTCCCCACGACCTCGCCCCCATGCCTGCCGGATCCGGGACCCAAATCTATAATGTAATCCGCCGCCCGGATTACCTCCGGATCATGCTCAATGACAAGCACCGTGTTGCCGAGGTTCCTGAGGGCCTTCAGCACATTCAAAATGCCCGCCGTATCCTTGGGGTGGAGGCCTATAGTTGGCTCATCCATAATGTAGATCAGCCCCGTCATGGTAGAATCCAGCACCGCCGCCAGCTTGATCCGCTGACCTTCCCCGCCGGACAAGGTCATGGTCTGGCGGTCCAGCGAAAGGTACCCCAGGCCTACATTGACAATACGCCGCAGCTTAGCGTCAAGATCCCTGATATAAGGCGCCACCAGCGCCAGTTCACGTCCGCTCAGCGACGGCTCAAGACGTCTCAGCCAGTCGCGGAGCGCTTCGAGAGACAGCACCGACAGCTCAGGCAGCCGTGTCTCCAGTACCGTGGCGGTTCTTCCCAATAGAGAAAGCTTTTCTCCGCGACATGCCGTACAAACAGCCGAATGAAAATAGGGTGACAATGCCTCCGTGAGACCGCCTTTTTCGGAAAGCCTCCGCCACAGCGTGGTCAAAACACCCTCAAAACGGCCCTCTGATACCTTCTTTGGCAAGGGCTGATCCGGAAACAGCCCGCGAACTTCAGCACTCTCCGCACCATAAAGCAGCAAAGCCAGCTGTCCCTCGCTGTACGCCGCGACGGGCCTTCCAGCCGTCAACTCAAGGCCAAAAAATTCAAATGCCTTATTCACTGAGGAAATCTGATATTCCTTGAAGGCGTGATCCCAAAAATCCACCGCACCCTCTTCAAGAGACAAAGACGGGTTGATAACGCGATCCAGCGAAATCTCAAGGACTTCACCCAGACCATGACACACCTCACAGGCACCCTCCCGGGTATTCGCTGAGAAGTGGGAACGCGTCAGCTTCTCCATTTTGTGCCCACAGCGATCGCAGTACATATAGACCACAAAGCTGTCGTCCGTCGTGACCAGCTCTTCCCTGCAGTCTGAAGACTTGATCAACGCCTCACAGCTGGGGCACTGACGCTTGCTCAACTTCTCGTAAACCATGCGCAGCTCCGTGTAAATATCCGTCACCGTCCCCACCGTGGAACGGGGATTTCGGTTATAGGTGCTTTGGGTAATGCGAACAGCCGGCGACAGGTTGGTGATGGCATCGACCTTGGGCTTTTGAATCCCCTGATAGCCAATCGCCTCAAGGTACTGCCGCTGACATTCCTGGTACAGCGTCTCTATAGCCAGTGTGGATTTCCCGGACCCCGACAAGCCTGTTAAAACCACCAGGGCGTTTCTGGGAATATCAACAGACAGATGGTTCAAATTGCCCTCTCGGGCTCCGGTAATCTTGATCCATTCATGATTTTGGAAAATTTGACTCATCCGCGTCGCCCTCCACAGCAATCCCTGTCAATCCCTGCAAATCCCTTTCAATCCCTGTCCCACTAAAGAACCTCTCAAAACTTTTCAGGGCTCATCAGGACCTCCCCGGGCCCCTCCAGCGCCATTACAGCACCTCAACCTCCAGCTTGATCCCATTGATCTCAATATCCTCATCCACCTGGATCAGCAGACACTTCCGCCCCTGCCGGTCCACCACCTGCCGCAGCACATCCAGGTATTCCGGGCTGATGGCAATATCCGCCGCAGCCGTCGAAATCTTGATGGACTTTTTCCGAAAGCCCGGCACGACATTGCCAGGTTTAAAATGCTTGTCCTCACCCGCTATTTCACCGGCCACCTCCGCAAAACGGCTGGTATCCACCCCGTTGACCTTCAGCACCCGTTCCAGCGCTTCAAGCTCAACGACAGGCACCTCTTCCTCGGCCTGCTCAAGAACAGCCATGTCCACGGACTCGTAAATATTTTTAACCACTTCCGGTCGGGCCCTGTCCCCCACCATAACTTTGATCAGGGTGTCGAACTGTTCCTTCTCCTCTTTCGCCGTCCGGGTGTAGCCTGCATTCAGCACCCCATCGATCAGGCCCACATTGAGCTGCTCCGCCTTAGCCGTGCAGTAAATCACCTTGTTGACGTCCACCGCGTCGTCCACTATGGAAGGAAACATAAACCCTTCCAGCGGCGCATTGAGATTGAGCACGGCATTCAAATCGTGATTCACCATAAAGCGCCGGTCCCGGTAATCAAACCGCACTGATTTTTCACTGCTCTCTATTTTGTTGACACTGCATAGAATAAACTTCATCTTAAATGAAGTCTCGTCCGCACCGCTGTAATCCTCTTCACCGTAAGGCGCGTCCCGCCTTTGGGGCTTCATGTATTCCGCCTTGATAAAATTTGCCACCAAGTCTCCCTCATAAGGGCTGCTGGCAATGATCTTTTCCATGATCTGCACCGCTTTACCCTCAAAGCCCGCCAAAGTGTCCTCTGTCAGCATCTCATACAAAAAACTCTGGCCAAGGGTATCCGCCACCGGAATTGTATTGAAGGGGAGCTCAAAAATCTTCGAGTCCATTGCCCCTGTCAGCAGCTTTTTAAAGTTTGAAAAATAGAGTTCCTGCTCGGACTCGTCGCACGCGGCGAATGAGCCCGACTCATGGTAGATGATCTCCCGGGATTCCCCCATAGCAAAGACCCGGGCCAGCTGCTTAATCTCCACTTTGCCGTCCTCTTTGAGCTGTCGTTTGAATGCTGCAATATCCTTTTTATTCATGTTGTCCCTCCACTTGTCAGATGTCGCTCATTCAATAATATACCATATTTTCCTCGGGTGTAAGTAGACTGCCACGGTTTACACCCCTGTAATTCAGCACTTTTCACGGTGCTTCCTTTCAAAAAAATTTAGCCGATGGTCTCCAGTTCCAAAAACCATCGGCTAAATCCTTCATCCCTTATTCATCAGAAAACCTGTACCCCACGCCCACCTCGGTCATAATAAACCGGTGCTTGGCGGAGTCCTTCTCAATTTTTCTCCTCAAATTCGCCATAAAGACCCGCACGCTATTCGTATCACTCTCATTCTCATAGCCCCAAATCTTTTTGACAATATAATTGTGTGTCAGCACCTTGCCCCTGTTCGCGATCAAAAGCAGCAGGAGCTTATATTCAATGGGGGTCAAATGAATCTCCTCGCCGTCAATTTCAACCAGCCGTTTTTCAAAATCCACATGCAGATAATCACAGGTAAAGGTGTTGGTCTGTCCCAGGGACGGACCAGATCCGAGAGACAAATACCGCTCAGCCACCCTTATACGGGCCATGAGCTCCCCCATATGAAACGGTTTTGAAATGTAGTCGCTCGCGCCCAGGTCCAAGGCCTCAATTTTTTCAAGCTCCTGTCCCCTGGCGGACACCACCAGAATGGGCACCTCTGAAACTTCCCTGAGGGATTTTATAATCTCGAGCCCATCCTGATCCGGCAGCCCTAAATCCAGGAGTAGGATGTCAGGCTTATATGAGGAGAACAAAAACATCCCCTCTGCCGCCGTTGTGGACACAAAAACGTCATAATTGCTCTTTTGAAGAGAGACTTTGATAAAATTCGATATATACTGGTCATCCTCAATAATAAGAATTTTAACTTTATCCACCATAACTTATGCCTCCAGCGGCAACGTAAAGATAAGCCGCGTTCCTTTGGGCGCGTTTGCTTCAGCAACAATTGTCCCGCCATGAGCTTCAACGATTGCCTTGCAAATTGTGAGTCCCAGTCCAATGCCCCTCTTGCCGTCTGTGACGCCTTGTTCAAGGGTCACAAATTTTTCGAAGAGCTTGTCTTTAATGTTGCTGTCAATGCCGTCGCCCGTATCTGAAACGATCACCTTGATCACCTTTCTGCCTTCAAAGACTTCAAGCGCAATTTCGCTGTCAGGCGGTGTATGTCGTATAGCATTTTCCAGAAGATTAATCAGCACCTGAACGATCAACTTCCCATCCATGGGTACCATAACGACTTTCTCTGGCAAATGCACATGAAATTTTCTTCCGTTGATGTGACGTTCTACATGAGAGATGGCTTCACTGACAACATCATCTATGATTTCGCCATTCTTCTTTAAGACCAGTCCAGATTCATTGATTCTGGTCATGTTGAGGATATTTTCCACTAAATTTGTCAGCCAAAGAATTTCCTCGCTGAGATCATGGGCGAGTTTTTTTCGCTCCTCATCCGTTAACTTCTCATAATTGTCTGCCAGAAGATTCCCTGCCCCAAGCAGAGCTGTCAGCGGACTTCTCAAATCATGGGCAACTGACCGCAATAGCGTTGCACGAAGCTGCTCCCGCTCCATGGCAATTTTGATCTCTTCCTGCTCATTATAGAGCATTTCACGATCCAGCGCGATGCCCAGCTGAGTGGCTATAGACTTGGCAATCAGTTCGTTTTGCTTGTCCATAACCTCCGCTGCCTCAAAAATTTGAATCATACCCAAATTGCCTGCAGCGCTCTGAATTGGAAAACTGTAGGCTGGAATTTTTAGCCCTTTCGCGTAGACCTGTTCGGGATAAACAGCTCCTGTCTGATCGATTTTGACGACAGCTTTCTGGCCTATAAATTCCTCTATAAAAGCAAGTCCCTGAAGTATAATATTTTTCTCTCCACTGACTGGCAGAAAACCCGACGCGATCTGATAGAGCACCATGGAGGTCCGTTCGTTCTTTTCAGCAATTTCAATCTGTTTTTGAAGCCTTGAGGTCATTGTACCGGAAACAATTGCCGTGATGAGAAAAAACACCAGCAGAATGACATCTGTCGTATGATACATAACGAAAGTAAAACGAGGCTCCGTAAAAAAATAGTTGAACGCCAACAGGCTGGCAAAGGAATTTATAATCCCCCATATAAAACTGCTCGTGATCGTACTCGAAAACAGGACACCAAGCAAAAAGACCATAATAATGCTTTCTTTGCTGATGCCTAAATAGTTCATTCCCAGAGAAATAAGGGTTGCGAGCACAAACACGAGGAACGTTTTCCCCGCGCAGCTCATGATTTTTCTTTGCTTTAATGCAATCATATTATCCCCCCTGCTACAGTATATCCGCTTAGCGCAATTTTGTCTGTTCTCAACTTTAGTTACAGTGGACTTCGAGAATTCAGTTGTACTTAGGTTCATACAATTCAAATAACGCCTTCAGTACCGCAGATCCAGGCAAATTTGAAATAATTCGGTCCACACCTTGGTCATGAAAGATTTCGCGGTAGACATTGCGGCTGCATCTTGCAATTGTACCTATTTCCGGTCTCAGCCTCTTTGCCTGGTGACACAGCAGCACGTTGTCCAGGTCTTTGCTGGACAAGGCCAGCACACAGCTGAAGGTTTCCAGCTTTTGATATCCGGGATTTGTCGTTCGTTCATAAGGGACTCCACTGACGGTAAGCTCATGCATAAGCGCATGGATCTCCGCCTCAAAGTCTCCCCCATTGTCATCCACAAAAATAAGTACTTTTGCTTTTTTGCCGGATTCATTCCCAGCACAGGCAAAATCCGCCTGCTCAAAAAGCGCTGTATCCAGCCGCTTCATGATCCAAAATCCAAGGAGTATAACACTGCCCATCCCCAACGTCAAAATAAACTCCAGCATACCCTCACCCGCTTTTCTTAAGCTGTTATTTGTTCTTCCAGCTTAATCATAAAACACAGCCTGTAAACATGGTATTAAGATGACGGTATAGGTGTTATTTTTGTGCAAAGATTGGATAAATGTTGTGAAATCTCAGCCAAAAACTAAAAAAATTTTGCCGATGGTCTCAGCAAACCCCCACCGGCAAAACAAACCTATCCATTCAATTTACGAAAATTTTCCCTTAGGCCCGTCAGGCCCCTCGAACTCAGATTCGTCTGCCTCCGCCTCAAGCCACGCCTTGTCTGGCTTCAGCCTCAGCAACGTCTCCATGATAAACCCGATCAGGACAAGAGCCCCAAGCGTCAACCCAAACCTGACCAGCGTAAAGGAGATGCCAAGAAACTTAGTCTCCACCATCAGCTGAGGGATTTTCAGTGCTGCCCAGGACCCCAAAAACAAGATTATGTTGGCTATACTGGCACCTTTGCGAATCAGTGAAGCGCTCATAGGAAATGCGACATACAGAGGGCCAGTCGGCAGTGTCCCCAATGCAACTGATAGCGCCGCGCCGCGTATCCCCGAACCGCTGCCGAGCCACTTCTGGATTTTATCCTTCGGTACCCAAACCTCCATCAAACCCATCAGCAGAAAGACCGGCGGCATAATCAACGCCATCTCTTTGAAATAATCCCAGGTCACCTGAGTCGACCGCGCCGCGGTCTGCGGAAGCCAAATTGCCAAGCCCAGGAAAATGACAGCGATTACAAGAGGTACTTTAAAGTGCTTGATCCCAGTCATCTCAAGACCACCCCCATAATCCCCGCAATGATTAGAGCAGCGATAAAACCGAGTCCATTCCTGAGTAGGGTAAACTTCTTGCCCAGCGCTTTAATTTCCATAGGTGCGGTCACGATCCCCACCATAACTAAAGTTGTAATAAATGCGGAAATCGTCATGACGGTGGCACCTGAGCGCAGCAGTGACCCAGCCAAAGGAAATGCCACGAGAGACGGGATTAACGTCACGGCACCTATAAGCGCTGCCAATAGTGTTGCTGTAAAGCCCGCCTCCGCGCCTACCAATCTGCTGATCGTTTCCGGCGTCAAAATGCCAAGGGTCAAACCCACAATCCCCAGGACTGCCAGTAGACTTGGCGCTGATTTGAGAAGCGCTTTCCCCGCAACCTTAAAGGCTTTTTTTGTCTTCTCTTTGCTCTTTGAAAAAGATATCAGAAGACCCACAGCCAGCAGGCTGTAGATCATGATAATTGTAGCCACTGACGCTCACCTCTTTTCCTCATATTTCCCTATCAGTCTCTCTATCCTTGCTTTTCGCGCTTTCAAAACATGAATCCACTGATTCAGCTCTTGTTTTCCGGCGTCAGTAATCTCGTACACCCTGCGTTTAGGACCTGGGCCGCCTTCTTCCCATGAGGAGGTGACCAAAGCCTCCTTCTCCATCTTTCTCAAGGTTCTGTACAGCGTTCCAACATTCAGCTCTTCAGCGGAAAAACCGAAATATTCAAGGTCTTCAATTAAGCCATAACCATAGCCCACCTCATCATACAGAAGAAGCAAGCAGCAGACTTCCAGAAAGCGTTCCATTTTATGCTGCTTTCCCTGGCAAAACAAAGGCTGCATCTCAGTCAAATTCATTGCCTCCATTCTCATCTACATTCATTGTGCATATAGTTCATCTGCATATAGCTTACTGCTAATTATTAGCGCTGTCAACGTCTTTGAACGCTCATTGTCTATTCAACACTGCCCATGATTGAAAATCTTCAAAAAAACCAAGCTTATCTGTTGGTTTAATCCTTAAAGCATGCTATACTTAATCTACATTTGTAATGAATACATATTTTGTATTCGGGATCTAAATAAAATCTAAATCTAATTAAAGCGGAGGTAATTTAAAAATGGCAGACAACAAGACACTGAACAATCTCATGGAAGCTTTCGCAGGTGAATCTCAAGCAAACCGAAAGTACCTTTCCTACGCTAAGAAAGCAGAAAAAGATGGTAAAATCAATGCCGCCAAACTCTTTAAAGCCGCTTCTGACGCTGAGACAATCCACGCGCTCAAGCATTTTGAAGTCGCAGGCAAAATTTCAACCACAGCTGAAAACCTCAAGGATGCCGTTGCAGGCGAGACCCATGAGTATCAGGAAATGTACCCTGACTTCATCAAAGAAGCTGAGGTTGAAGGCAATAAAGCTGCGCTCCTTTCCTTTACTTATGCCATGAAGGCAGAAGAAGTCCATGCAAGACTCTATCAGGAGGCCCTTGAGAATCTGGACCAGGAAGAAGAAGTCTTCTACTATCTCTGCCCAATCTGTGGCAACATTGAAAAGTTTGTTCCTGAGAAATGCAGCATTTGCGGCGCTTTCGGAGACAAGTTCATTAAGTATTAATATAAGAATCGAAAATAAATGATTAAGAAAAAAGTTTGGTTGGGGACAGTCCCCAACCAAACTTTTTTTATCCTCTAAACCCACGAATCGCTTCCAAAAACAGATGTCCGTAAGTTTCGTATTTCTTTTCACCAACACCTTTGACCTCAAGCATTTCTTCCTTGGTTTGCGGTTTTAGCGTCGCCATCTCAACCAAGGTCGCGTTGCCAAAGACAATGTACGCTGGCAGGCCTTTTTCATCCGCCAGGCGTTTCCTCAGCGCGACGAGGTGGTCGTAAAGACCGCCCGCTGCCTCTGTCATGACCACGCTGCCCTTGCTGCGGCCCAACTTTTCTTTCTTACTAACTGTAGTCGCGTCCAGCCGGTCCTGCTTGACAAAAAACTGAGTCTCGCCTTTCAGCAGCTGCTTGGAAGTTGCCGAAAGCGTCAGGATGGGATAAGTACTCCCCGTCATCTGAATATAACCTTGAGCAATCAAGTGCATGATAATTTCCTTGATCAGATTCTCAGAATGCGCACTCATAATACCATAAGTCGACTGCTTGTCCAGCTGCCATTCCATAATTTTCTTGTCCTTCGATCCTCTGAGGACCTTGATAATAGTCCCCGAGCCATATCTTTGATTGGTTCTGAAGATACAGGATAAGATCTTTTGCGCCTCTACCGTCATATCTACCATTTGGGAGGTGTTCAGACAGTTTCCGCACTTACTGCACCCTTCCGCAGGCGCTGCTTCCCCAAAATACTCCAGAATCTCTCCCCTGAGGCATTCATGGGTGTGGCAGTAGTTTACAAGGGTCTGCAGATTGTTGTGCATCAGCGTCTCCCTGTCTATGCCGGATGACAAATCAAACGACGCGCCATCCATTCCAAATTCTGTCCATGCTTCGCCGCCGTCGTCCGCTGAAGCATTTACCGAAGCATTTACCGAAGCACTTGCCATCAACAGCTTTTGACGCACCACATCCGCAGGGGCATACATGAGGATACAGTCGCTGTCCTCGCCGTCCCTTCCCGCGCGGCCGGCTTCCTGATAATAAGCCTCCATATTCTTGGGCATATTGTAGTGGATCACAAATCGCACATCAGGCTTGTCAATCCCCATACCAAAGGCATTCGTCGCCACAATAATTTTCGTTCTGTCAAACATGAAGTTTTCCTGAACGGCTTTTCTCTGAGCGCTGTCATAGCCCGCATGGTAAGCTTCGACAGGATAGCCCTTCTGCTGAAGCTCTCTGGTGAGGCTGTCCACGGTTTTTCGCGTCGCACAAAAAATGATCCCCGAGGGCCCATCAGATGTCCCCATGGAGCCAGAAGTCTCTTTTGCCCCAGTATGGGATACCACCCCGAAATCAAACTTTTTCAAATATTCCAGGATAAATTTCAGCTTATTCTGAGGCTTAGCGACACTGTAATACAGATTTGGCCTGTCAAAGCCCGTCGCCACCTCAAAGGGGCGCTGCAGCTCAAGCAGGACTTTGATCTCTTCCTTCACAAAAGTCGTTGCCGTAGCTGTAAACGCCGCCACCGGAGGCCTGACGGGCAGTCGCTGGATAAATTTCGGTATTTCCTTATAACTCGGCCTGAAGTCATGGCCCCACTGGCTGATGCAGTGCGCCTCATCCACCGCGATCAAACTGATGTCAAGCCCCCTCGCAATCTCTGCGAACTCCCAGGTATTCAGCCTCTCCGGCGCCACATAGACGAGCTTGTAGTCGCCCCGCCTCAGGCCTTCCAGCCGCGACGCCAGCTCTGCACCGGACAGGGAGCTGTTGATGTAGGTAGATGCCACGCCGTTTTCAACGAGCCCATCCACCTGATCCTTCATCAGCGAGATCAGCGGCGAAATCACAATGGCCGTGCCTGCCATCATCAGCGCCGGCAGCTGGTAACACAGGGACTTGCCGCCCCCAGTTGGCATAATGCCCAAGACATCCCTGCCTGCCAGGATCTGATCGATCAGCCGCTCCTGACCAGTGCGAAAGGCTGTATATCCAAAATTTTTCTTCAGTGCTTCAAGTTTTTCCATCTTAAATCCTCTTCTTGCTGTAGATTTTGCTGCCACGACCATTATAGCGCATCCTGGGGCCGGACACAAAACACGTCTCAAAAATGCGTTTTGCCGATGGTCGCTTGGGGCTCACTGGTGTTCCCCGACCATCGGCAAAATCAGTTTTAAAATTGTTTTCAAGAAATTTACCGGGCCAGCTCCTAAGCTTACAGCACGACTTTTGGTATGATGTTGACCGCCCTTGGCAGCGCGATCACTTTCCTGACCTCGCGCTCCGCCATCACAGTGTCCAGCGCCGTCTGCAGGTCAGGGGCCCACTCCAGCATCATGTCTGACAAAGCCTTAGGGTCAATGTGGTCGGAGACAATGATGACCCGGCCCTTCGTCAGCGCTCTCGCGTACATGAAGGCTTTGTTGCTCCCCACATTATAACCCTCGACCTTAAATCGTTGAATGACCTCCTCAGGGGTTTTGGCTTCCACCATCCACTCCTTGAAGACACCCTCACCAATCCCGTCCGTCCCCTCCACGAGGAGGATATAGACGCAGTTTGGCTTGCCAAGGGGCTCCGCAACAGAGAGCGCCTTTTGGGCCTGATAGAGATTGATGTCCCTGGGGTGTCCGCCCGGGCTCGTGATCACAACATCCGCAAGCTCGTGAATTTCCACCTCACAGGCCTGCTTGCAGAGCGCCACGCCCTCAGCGTGGGCCTGTTCAATCTCACCCGCCACAAAAGCAATATTTTGCTTGTGGGGATCCTGAACGGCGTTGATCATGAATTTAACACTCAGCATTTTCGCAGCTTCAAGGGAGGCTTCATGAAACGGATTGCCATAAATGAAGCCCATAGCTGGCTCAAAAGGTCTGATTGGCAATGAATGATGGATTTTGAGACTCTTCAGCCCCGCAACGCCAGGGACAATGCTTTTGCGCCCGCCGCTGTAGCCTGCGGAGTGGTGTGGCGCGATCAAGCCCGTGGTGATCACAAAACTGCTCTCAGCGACCAGGCGGTTGACAAAGAGGGGCATGCCTTGTGACGCTTCGCCCAAATAGACGAGCTGCGCTTCATCCAGGCAGTCATGGACGTGAACCTTGAACCGCTTCCTCATTTCAGGACCAATAATTTCGTCAATTTCAGCTTCTGTCGTTGCCCTGTGGCTGCCGGTGGCCACCACAAAGGTGACCTTCTCGTCTTTGACCCCTGCCATTTCCAGACGCGCAATCAACGCCTTGACAATTTGCTTGTTGGGGCCAGGCCGGGTGTGGTCATTGACAATGATGACCACGTCATCCTCCAACTTTGCCAGTTTTTCAAGTCGCTCGGAGCCTATTGGATAATCCAGGGCTTTCTGAATCAGTTCTTCAATAGACCCGGCAGCTTTCGCGGATTCTGGATCAATGATTTGAAGCTCGACCTCATCAGAGAGGTTTGCCTGTTGATGACCTTTTCCATAAGGCAGTTTAATCTGTTGCATTTTGGGGTCTCCTTTCATTTCAACACGAATTGTCAGATCAGATGAAGGATAGCGTTGACAAGGGGTGAAATGGCGAAACAGCGTCACGCTGTATGCAAAAAATGCAGGCGTCGTGACGCTGTAAGGCTTTGAAAAAGTAATTATTGGATGCTTGTTGAGGTTTATTTTACTTTATAGTAGTTGATCAGGCAGCCTGCCGCAATGACTTCCCGTTCTTCCTTGGAAAGGCTTCCCAGTTTGACTGTAAAGGCTTTGACTTCATCTCCAATGACGTAAGCCGGAATCTCCGGCTGCCCACTGAGGACCGCGCTGCGGATATTTGGAATATAGACGTAGTCATCCTTGTCAAAGACTGGATCACCGCTGACTTCAAACGGCAGCATGCCCCAGTTGATGAGGTTGGATCTGTAGCGCTTAGTGGCATATTGCTTGGCGAAGTTCGCCCAGGTGCCCAAGACCTTTTGGCAGGAAGCTGCTTGTTCTCTGGCGGATCCGTCCCCAGGCATGTTGGCGAACACTGCGCTGCCTATGCCAATTTCCTTAGGATCAACCACTTTTTCCGGATCTATGGACTTAATTTTATCATAAATTGCAGCTAAGGACGCGTCGAGCTCAACCGGGTTTTCACCATGCTCTCTTGCCACTTCCAGTTTTTGAAGGACTTTCGCGTTTGGCACAAACTGCGGATCTTTTCTTCCGAGCGTAAATTCTGCGAGTCTGATTGGATTGGAACGATAAGAAGAGGTTTCACCGGAAGGGATCAGCTCATCCGTCGTCGTTACAGGGTCTGTGATGTAAGTGATCACCTTGAGGAGAATATCTTCTGTGAGATTTGGCATAGCCGGCCAATCCTTGATATTTGGTCCCATTAGAAGCTCTGTCTCAGGGGTTTCCTTGCCAATACCATTAAAGACTCTGAAGTCATAGATGCTCTTATTGAAGGTGTATTTAGGTCTGGTGAAGTTTACATCGATCTCCGTCGCCGCAGTCAGCTTGCCGCCATTGATCGCTGTAGCCGCAATGGATCTGGCATCCATGAGGGCAACGTAGGAGATTTGGCCGTCTGTAGGCTTTGAGCCTTCGCGGTTAGGGAAGTTGCGCGTCGCATGACGGATTGAGAATTCCTGATTCGCCGGTGTGTCTCCTGCGCCAAAGCACGGACCACAGAACGCTTCTCTGACAATTACACCCGCACTCATGAAGGTTTCCATAGCACCGTTTCGGACGAGCTCAATATTGATAGGCTGGCTGCCCGGATAAACGCTCATTGTAAACGTACCGTTGCCCGTAGACCCGCCGCGCATAATATCCGCTGCATCCGTGAGGTTCTCAAAGGTACCGCCGGAGCAGCCCGCAATAATGCCCTGGTCCACCATAAACGCACCATTTCTGAGTTTGCTTCTGAGGTTGATGTCGAGATTAGGAACGTCAAACTGCTTTCTGCCTTCTACCTCAATGTAATTTATGATCTCCGCCGCATTGGCTTTAAACTCTTCAATAGTATAGATATTGCTTGGGTGGAATGGCATAGCAATAGTTGGCTTAATGGCAGAAAGGTCTACATAAACCAAACCGTCATAATAGGCCACCGCTTCAGGCTTAAGCGTTTTGTAGTCGCCTTCGCGGCCATGGATCAAGAAGT
This sequence comes from Acidaminobacter hydrogenoformans DSM 2784, assembly GCF_900103005.1. Taxonomy (GTDB): domain Bacteria; phylum Bacillota; class Clostridia; order Peptostreptococcales; family Acidaminobacteraceae; genus Acidaminobacter; species Acidaminobacter hydrogenoformans. Next base: position 26,154 of record NZ_FMWL01000023.1, read on the forward strand.
ATTCCTTCACTTGGTCATCTGTTTCCCAAATGGAAGAGAGGCAAGTGGTTTCAGTGGTCATGACATCAATGCCATTTCTGTAGTCCACGCTGAGATTTTGAATACCATCCCCAATGAACTCCATGACTTTGTTTTTGACATAGCCATTGTTGTAGACGTTGCCAATAATCTGAAGGGCGACGTCCTGAGGGCCAACACCTGGCTGAGGCTTGCCTGTCAGATAAACCGCAATGACTTCCGGCTTCGCGAGGTCATAGGTTTTGCCAAGGAGCTGCTTCGCAAGCTCGCCGCCGCCTTCGCCAATAGCCATAGTGCCAAGGGCGCCGTAACGGGTGTGGCTGTCTGATCCAAGAATCATATTGCCAGGCTTCGCCATCATTTCGCGGTTATAAGAGTGAATGACCGCCAGATTGGTTGGAACATAAATACCGCCATACTTTTGCGCCGCGGATAAGGCGAACTTATGGTCGTCTTCGTTGATCGTGCCACCCACCGCGCAGAGGCTGTTATGGCAGTTGGTCATGACAAAAGGCATTGGGAACTTTTCCATGCCGCTGGCTCTTGCAGTTTGGATGATGCCAACGTATGTAATATCGTGGGCTGTCAGCGAGTCAAATTTCAGCTTCAGCAGGCCACCCTGCTCAGCATGGTTGTGGGCCTGAATAACGCCATAAGCCATAGTCCCTTGCTTGGCTGCTTCCTTGTCAGCAGATTGACCCAGCATACTGGCAAGCTTTGCCTGAGCCTCCGCGTCATCTTTGACAATTTCTCGTCCGTTTAATACATAAGCACCAGTTTCAAAACATTTTACCATTTACATGACCTCACTTTCTTATCCAAAGATAGATTCGACTAAACCCTTATCTTTGAGGATAAGGGTTTAGTCAGGGGATTATATAAATGTTACATTTATACCTTATGCAGCTGTTTTTGGATTCATTTTGTTCAGGATCGTCTTAATGAGCGGCCAGAACAAAGCGATGGCACTGATAATTAAAATAGTTGCGGTAATTGGCTTAGCGAAAACTGCCAAAATGTCACCTTCAGTCAGCATGACCGCTCTTCTGAAGTTGGATTCAACCATGCCGCCAAGGACGAGGCCCAAGATCAGCGCAGCCGTGTTATAGCCAAACTTGGAGTAGAAGTAGCCAAAGATGCCAGCGACGACCATCAGCAGAACGCTGCCTGTGTTATTCTGGAGCGCGTAGCTGCCCACCACGGAGAAGAGAATAATGATAGGACCGAGGATGCTGTATGGGATAGAAAGAATTTTACTGAAGATTTTTGCGATTCCGAGTGAAATAACAACCATGATGACATTTGTGACCATCATGGACACGAAGACGCTGGAAAGGTACTGAGGCTGAGTCTTGAGGAGCATAGGCCCCATTTGGACACCCTTCATGATAAGTGCGGACATCATAACCGCAGCTGCGTTGCCGCCCGGTATACCAAGGGAAAGGAGCGGGACCATGGAACCGCCGGTAGCGGCGTTGTTCGCTGTCTCAGAAGCTGCGACACCTCTTGGGTTGCCTTTGCCGTAGGTCTCAGGATTTTTTGAGGTTTTAACTTCGACAGCGTAGCTGAGGAACGACGCAATGGTAGCGCCGGCGCCAGGCAGGATACCAACCGCTGTGCCAAGAATTGCGGATCTCACTATGGTCAGTTTCATCTTCCACAGCTCAACCATAGAGATAATGCCGTCCTTGACGCCGTCTTTGTGACCTCCGGCGACATCCTCAATTTTGGTTCTCTTAAGGGTTTCCTTGAGTACCTGGGTCACGGCGAACATACCAATCATGACCGGAATCATTTCAACGCCTGATAGCAGCGTTGAGTTGCCCCATGTGAATCGCGCAAGACCCATAATGGGGTCCATACCAACAGTTGCCAGCCAAAGACCCATGAGGCCTGAAATAATCGTTTTAATGACGTTGCCTTCATCCAGAGCCGTCAAGATAGACAGACCCATGAAAGAAATCGCAAACATTTCAGAAGAACCAAATTTCAGTGCCGCGTTGGAAAGCTGTGGACTGAGGAGAAACATTGCGAGGGCTGCGACAATACCGCCAATAGCGGATGTGATCAGCGAGATGCTGAGGGCTTTCGTCGCGAGTCCCTGCTGCAGCATTGGGTAACCGTCAAAAGTCGTCGTAGCGCTGGAAGGCGTACCTGGAATCTTAAACAGGATTGCAGTAATACCACCACCGGTGATGGCCGCGCAGTAGACGGCAACGAGAAACGCAATGGACGTTACAGGATCCATGGTGTATGTAAACGTCATGGCGAGAACGACTGCCATTGTGGAGCTGACACCCGGCATTGCGCCAAAGATGACACCCAGGGTTGTACCAAAGACGATCAGCAAAAAGGTCAAAGGATTGAATACGACCTCAACGCCCATCATTAAAATATCCATGCTCATTATGCTGACCTCCTTAAATCGATTCTAACATTAGCGCAAATTCTCGGAATATGCCAGCACCTCTTGGGAGCATGATATCGAGACCGTAGCTGAAAATGATGTAAAATACAACGACAGATAAAATGGAGACCGGAATCAGTCGGTTGATTCTCTTTTCACCAAGTAAGTAGGAATAAAGGCCGAATAGAATGATAGAGGAAACAATAAAACCTGTATACTCGAGTACCATGGAATAGATCACCATGAGTGAGCTTCCGAGGAACAATTTATTCTTGACAAGCTCCTTGACGTTCAGCCTGAAAGAAGCGCTATTTTCTTTTTTACTGTCCTTGATCAGCCTGTACATATTGATCAGCATGAAGACAATCAACAAAATCAAAATCATGCGTGGCCACTCTATACCATCTATTTGGTTAGGGGCTTCTTCAGGTGCATTGACACCAATGTAGAAATAAGCATAGATAAAAAATATTGATAGTACTGCGTTAAAGATGATCTCTAAAGTCACTGATATCACTCCCATAAATAATAAACGAGATCTCATACACCTGAAAAGGACATTTGCGAAAGCTATAAAACATCATTATTAGAATCTAATCTTAATATGGCTCTTAATATGAATTTCGCTATGATCATTCAGTTCTGAAAATCTTATGTCTTATGTTGTATACAACCCTCACATTTGTGAGGGTTGCATACAATGTCATATTTGTTTCACTTTATTTTCTCTATAGCCACTAATTTTAAGTTGTTGAATTAGTTGGCAAGAAGATCTTCCATGATGGTGTAGTATTCAGTCCAAACTTGACCAAACTCTTCTGGGCCAGCGAAGCCAGGGCGGTCTGTAAGACCAACGCTTTGCTTCCACTCGTTCCACTCTGGGTCTGCGTCTGCTCTCTCAATAGCAGCCGCTAAAGCGTCAATAGCTTCTTGAGGTGTACCATTGTGAGCGACAATACCTCTCCAAGGACCAATGTAAGCATTGATTCCGAGCTCGCCTGTGCACTCTGTCTCAGGAAGTGTGGAGCCTCTTTGCTCAGCAAGGAGAACGATCGCTTTCATGTCGCCGGAATCGACGAATGCTTTGCCGTCAAACGGGCTGGTAAGAACCATGTCCGTATGGCCGCCCATGATCGCAGCGTTTGCTTCCGCGCCGCTTGCATAAGGAATAAAGTTTGCTTTGATGCCAATTTCATCAAAGAGCTGACCAGCAGCAACGCCGTCAATACCTTGGATGGACATCATACCAACAGATGGCACATAGTCAGGGTTAGCTTTGCAGTATTCAATCATTTCGCCAACAGTGCTGTAAGGTACTTGCGTTCCTGCAAGAAGGACGTTGGAGTCATGAACAAGTCTTGCGACAGGAATTGTTTCGTTGAAGATATCAAAATTGACCGTCTTGTTGATAGCAGCAATGATGTGAGAAGGTGTGTACATAGCGAAGACATAACCGTCATGTGGTTGGTTCGCGTAGAACTCTGCGCCTACAACGCCGCCAGCGCCCTCTTTGTTGTTGATTTTGACTGGGACGCCAAGCTCTTTTTCGAGAGCTGGCTGAAGTGCTCTGATCGTTGTGTCCGTACCGCTGCCAGGACCGAAAGTAATGATTAATTCAATAGGTCTGTCAAATTTGAATTCCTCAGTTGCTGCAGGTGTTTCGCCTTCTGCAGGCTCCGCAGGTGCTGCCGGCTCTTCAGCCGGCTTGCTGCAGCCAGCAAACGCGAGTACAAGCATCATAACCAGTGCTGTCATAAGTAACCATTTTTTCTTCATTTTCCGTTCCCCTTTACTTTTTAGTGTACGTTTCGCTGCAATTGCCTTCTCTATGTTACTTTTGACGATCAGCCCCCTTTTCGGATTGTGGCTTTGTTCCTTAAATTAAAAGGCAGCCACGCCCGTAATTTTTCCTGTATGTGCATAAGACTTCAGGAACAAATTTGGGTGTTGTGTCTGATCGACTGACTTCATTATATCCCTTTGTGAGTTCTTGTACTAATATTAATATTTTATTGAACCTCATAAAAGAATTTTATATCTTCTTTGTCAATCTGTCAGTCGAACGACATTTAATGTGTGTTTCAGACCTTTTTTATATAGGTTTTCAGGCAAATGCCATTTTGAATCAGGCAGAAATCAAGTTGAAATATTTTATTATAAACTATCTGAAAATGTCCAGTTAAGCCATGTCACTGAGCTTCAGCGCTTCTATCTCAAGAAAACTCTGAATGATCATTTTAGGGTCGTCATAAGCCACTTTTATAAGGGGTTCGACTTTCTTGTTGAGGTCTTCAGGGGTAAGCGGTTGGTCCACACTGCCCAAGGCATCTTTTATTTCAGTTTCATAGGTGTCTCCGCTGTTCATAGTGATTATGGCGCGGCAGCCCCAATGCTTTGGATACCTGGAAGTAAAGGTTTCCTCCGGTCTTACTTCAACCTTGCTGAGCAAACTTTGTACAGCAGGATCCTGGATTGCCTCCGGGAGGAAAGATTCAATGTTGACTGTCCCTTTTAAAAGCGCGGCAGCTACAGTATATGGAATAGAGAATTTCGCATCCACTGGGGTCTTGGGCTTCAAACTGCCTTCCGTAAGGCCACACTGCTTATAGCCAACCAAATAGGTCTCAACTTCAATTTTCTTGATCTCATCTGATGCAATTGGATAATGTCCGCTGAGATAAAGGGCAGCATCAATGGCACAATGGGTGCTTCTGCAGCATGGATAAGGTTTTATGTCCACCTTGAGGATCTCAAAATCTTTTCCAAGTCCCTCTGTCACCGCTGTATAGCTGTATTCATCTGACATCGCTTTAAATAAACCACCATCAAACGCTGATAAAATCTTAGTCGGTCCTGTCATTCCAGATTTCGCCAGAAGCGCAGCTTCAATGCCGCTGACTGCTGCCCTGCCAGGATGAAGGATCTTCGAGCTGGCACTGTCCTCAAGGAATGCCCAAACGCCAAAAGATTGGGTACCTGCCATCCCAAGGGCGTGCACCGTCTTTTCAGCGTCCAGACCCAGAAGCTTCGCAGCAGCTGCCGCCGCACCAAAGGTTCCTGCTGTTGACGTCACGTGCCAGCCCCGGTTTCTGTGGCTGGAAACGCCAAAGCCCATGCCAATCCGCGACATGACTTCGTAGCCGCAGATGACCGCCTCCAAGAACTGGGCGCCTGTAAGATCAAGATGCTGACTGAGGGCAAAGGCAGCGGGTACAACGACTGTACCAATATGAGTTTTGGAGCTCGTATGGACGTCGTCCAGTTCCAGGCGGTGACCCATCATGCCATTTAGAAATGCCGCCTGAAGAAAAGGCATCTTTTTCTCAAAGCCCCAAACGGCAGCGTCACCCCCACCTGGGTAAAGGCTCTGATAGGTGCTTACAATTTTCTGAATCAAGGGGTCCCTGGTGGCGCCGGCCGCAGCGCCAAAGGTGTCAAGGACACAGAGCTTTGCAGCATCTATGACCTTTTTATCAAGGTTCTCAAGTTTGAGGTCGTGGATAAAGCCTGCTAAAATTTCGAGTTCATACATTATTTCACTGACCACCTTTTCGTAATCGTAAGTGAAGCGTCGTTTTTATCATTCCATTAATATATCATAATATTTTATAAAAGTCCGCCGGTCAAGACTTTGTAAATTTTTTCCTCGTCGTTCTTGAGCTTCTTCGAGGCGCCTTCCACCGCAATTTGGAGCTGCTCAGGGGGTATGACCACCACACCATCGGCATCCCCCAGGATGAGATCTCCAGGCCGTACCAGAACACCACCGCAGACAACAGGGACGTTCAGCTCACCGCCGCCGGCCTTGCCGCTGGCCTGTACGACCTGGGCCCTCGAAAAAACTGGGAACCCCAGCGCCATATTCTTTTTCCTGTCCCTGATCGCGCCGTCTACGACCACGCCGGCAATGCGTTTTGACATAGCCTTGATGGTTTTTACGTCCCCCCAGACTGCGAGGTCCATGGTACCGCCTGAGTGAATCACCAGAATGTCGCCTGGCTCTGCGGCTTCAATGGCTTCAAGCGTCAGGACACCATCCCCGGGCGGGAGCTGGACGGTAAATGCGCGGCCAATAATTTTCGTGTTCAGGTCGAGGGGTTTGATGCCGGCGTCCATGACGCCTTTGCCTTTAAGGGCATCTGAAATTTCTGTGGTGCCAAAAAGCTTGAATTCTGAATAGGTCTCACTGGTTTCAAAATATTGCCGGTACTGAGTGATCAGTGACTGTTCGAGAACTTCAATTTCATCTTTCATTAAAATAGCATCCTCCCTTGGGATCACTGCCGGACTCACCACTCTGCCAACTCAAAACACCGCAGCCTATTTCGCGTTTTTCTTCTTCAGCATGTTGACTACGCCGCCCTGACGAATGGCGTCAAGGTCTGCTTGAAAGAGTGGTGTCTTCAGCGCATAAGTCTCATTTTTGGTGAGGTTGCGTACAAAGACATCTTCGCCTTCCTTGAGGTCAAAATGGTCGAGCTTTAAGGTGTCGCCTTGTGAGATAGCCTCATAATCACTGTCATTTTTGAAGACCAGCGGCAGGATCCCCCAGTTGACCATGTTGGCAAGGTGGAGCCGCGCAAAGCCCTTGGCCATGACGACACTGATGCCAAGGTATCTCGGAATGATGGCCGCCTGCTCCCGGCTGGAGCCTTGACCATAGTTGTGGCCCGCGACTATGATTGAAGTTTTGGCGTCCATGGCCCTTTGGGCAAAGGTCGGGTCGACAACCTGGAAGGAATATTTGGAGATCTCCGGTATATTGGAGCGGATGGGCAGGTAAAGCGCCCCTGCGGGACAAATGAAATCTGTGGAGATGTCATCCCCCAGCTTAATGCTGACTGGAGCTTCCATACTTTCAGGGAGATCTGAAAGCTCAGGGATAGGCTTAATGTTTGGACCTTTTCTGACGACTTGCTCCGGATTGTTTTCCGGCATAATGAAAATACTCTTGTCACTGATATATTTTTCAGGGACTTCAAACTCTGGGTAAGTTTTGCCAAGCGCCCTTGGATCCGTAATAACACCAGTGATGGCTGAAGCGGCGGCCGTTTCTGGCGCAACAAGGTAGACTTGATCATCCTTTGTGCCAGATCTGCCTTTAAAATTCCTTGGCGTCGTCCTCAGAGAGACGCCGCCGCTTGGAGGCGCGAAGCCGCAGCCATTGCAGCCGCCGCAAACAGGCTCGAAAATCCGGGCGCCGGTGGCGACAATTTTTTCATACGCCCCGCGCTTCACGATCTCCCGGATCACTGTGCGGGTAGAAGGATAGACGCCAAGCACCACATCTCTGTGAATGGTCTCCCCTTCCAAAATACTGGCGACACTGAGCAGGTCCTGAACTGAAGTATTGGTGCAGGAACCAATCATGACCTGATCGATTTTGAGGCCCGCGACTTCACTGACTTTCACAACTTTGTCCGGCTGTGAAGGCAGCGCAATCAGAGGCTCAAGGGTGCTGAGGTCAATCTCGATCACCTCGTCATAGACTGCATCCGGGTCAGCTTCCAGCGAAAGGAAATCTGCTTCCCGCTCAAAGGCCTTCAGCCATTTCTGAGTGTTTTCATCACTTGGAAATATTGAAGTTGTGGCCCCCGTCTCCGCGCCCATGTTGGTGATAATGGACCGCTCCGCAACGTTCAGCGTCTTTACGCCGTCACCGCTGTACTCAAAGACCTTGCCAATGCCGCCTTTGACGCTGACACGTCTGAGAAGCTCAAGAATGATGTTCTTTGCAGAAACAAAAGGCTGAAGTTTGCCCGTCAGCCTGACATTGACAATTTTGGGCATAGTCATGTAGAACGGCTCGCCCGCTATGGCCATGGCGTTGTCAAAGCCCCCGACACCAACAGAAAACGAGCCCACACCGCCCGCTGCGACTGTATGGGAATCCCCGCCTATCAGTACTTTACCCGGTGCGGAAAAATGCTCAAGGTGCAGGTGATGGCAAATGCCGTTGCCACTCCGCGCAGTGATAATGCCAAGCTTTGATGTCATGTCCAGGATAAAGCTGTGATCATCCGCATTTTTGAAGTCCGACTGCAGCATGTTGTGGTCTATGTACTGGACGGCTGTGGCAACCTTTTTTTGTTTTAGCCCAATGGCCTCCAACACCAAATAGGACATGACGCCATTTAGATCGTGCGTCAGCGTTTGATCTGCTTTGATGCCAATACGGGTACCCCGGACGAGCTCACCCTCGACCAGCGCCCGTGATAATATTTTTTCAGTTATGGTCATTCCCATAGGATCACCTCATAGAGTATTTTCTGAAAATTTGAACTTTGGCACACTTCATTATAACGCTAATAAAATCTTAGGTACAATAACTATGACGCATAAGGTTATAACTCAAGGTTATAAGTCGTGAAAGCCCTGCGAATAAGGAGAGATTAAGCTTATGGAACCATCGGCCAAAAGCTTAATCTCTAAGGGGAACTGTTATGGAGGACTTTCAGATCAGGCTCGTGGCAAAGGCAGTGCGCCGCACCTGTTAGAGCTTTGCCAGCGTTTCCAGGACATAGTCAGCGTACTGAGCAGTGGAGGCGTCTTCCCGGAAGCTGGTGATGACAATTTTTTTCTCTTCGAACCCGCAAATATCAAGAGCTCTAACAAGCTTTGCCGATTGTTCCAAATACCCCACATGGGACAGCAACATGGCAGCCGCCCTCAGCACACTGCTTGGGTCAGCGTAGTCACCCCTGTTATTTTCAATAAGAAAAGGCGCAGTGCCATGAATGGCTTCAAAGACCGCGTACTTGGTGCCAATATTGGCCGCTCCGGCAGTGCCCAGCCCCCCTTGAAGTTCCGCAGCAATATCTGTGATGATGTCACCGTAGAGATTCGGCAGGACGAAGACCTGAAGCCCTTTATTGAATTCAGGGTCGGCGAGCTTGGCAGCGGTAACATCCACGAGCTTTTCCACCATCTGTATGCCTGGATAGTCTTCCGCGACACGCTTGCAGGCATGGATAAAGTTGCCGTCAGAGAGCTTGACAATATTGGCCTTGGTTACAACGGTAACATTGGATTTGTTGTTGTTCTTCGCAAATTCAAAGGCAGCCTTGGCGATGCGCTCAGAACCTTGGCGTGTCTCGACCACGAAGTCCACTGCTATGTCCTTATTAACCTGAATGCCTTTGCTGCCCCATATGTAGGCGCCTTCTATATTTTCCCTGTAAAAAGTCCAGTCAATGCCCTTTTCAGGCATAGTTACCGGCCGGACATTGGCAAAGAGATCAAGCTCCCTGCGCAGGGTCGCGTTGGCGCTTGGCAGGTTTGGCCAAGGGTCGGAGGCTCTTGGGGTCATGGTTGGCCCCTTTAAAACGACATGGCACTTCTTGATTTCCTGAAGTACGTCCTCTGGAACAGACTGAAGCAGCGCGGCACGGTTTTCAATGGTCAGCCCTTCAATTTTTCTCAGCTCAACACGTCCTGAGGTGATTTCATCACCAAGAAGTACCTTAAGCACGCGCTCCGCTTGCTCAATGATTATGGGGCCAATGCCATCCCCTGGCACAATGCCTATAATGATTTTTTCCAAGGCCTTGAAGTCAGTGAATTCCATTTTTTCACCCATCTTTTCGACTCTTTTGAATTCTGTCTCAACGAGCTTTGCAAATTTTTCCATAGCGTTTTGAACTTCCTGCATCACTTCTTCTCCTCCAGCCTCGTTTCATTCGTTGTGACAACATTTGTCCAACAGTGTTCTTTCCTGGCAGTGCTATGCTTAGACAGACTAAGGTGCAAATCGTCTTATGCAGCAGGCTTGAAACTTCTTATTTGGATCCAAAGCGCCTGAAAATAACGCACACTGGACTTTCCGTGCGGACCGTCTGACCCGTGAAAGTCAGTTCCCCTGAATTAGAGTTTATTTGAAAAAACTGCAGTGTATCACTATCCTCATTGGCAACAATGAGCTGGTTTCCCTCCGGGTTGAAGGTCGCGAAACGTGGAGTTTTTCCCATGCAGGAGGTATTGCTCAAACATTTGAGATAACCCGTGTTTGCGTCCACTGCAAACACGGTGAGGCTATCGTGAATGCGATTTGTTGTAATCAGGTATTTGCCGCTGGAATGGATCAGAACCGCACTGGCTTGACCCTCTCCCACGTACCATTCGGGCAGTGTGGAGAGTATTTGTCTGGGTTCAAGTCGGCCGGTGGCGCTGTCAAAGCTGTAGTAAACAACAGAGTTGTCCTTTTCGTTGATCCCGTAAACGTAACGGTTGTTGGGATGAACCGCGACGTGACGGGCCTCGTCCAGCTCCCGAGTCCTATGGCTGTACCTGTGCTCCAGCGCTCCGTCCGGCTGAGCTTCAAAGACATTGATTTCCGAGTAGCCTATGCCGCGTCCCTGTGCCGGTACGAACAAGTAAGCCATCTCTTGATCCCACAGGCATTGATGGGCATGGGATACGCCGCCTTCAAAGCGTCCTGGAAGCTTAGCGGTATGTATGGGTTCACTAAGGCCGCCGTCATCCCGGCGTCTCAGCGTATAAACTGCGCCTCCCTGAAGACAGGCCACATAGAGAAACTGATTGGATTTGTCCACCGTAAGGAAGACGGGGTTTTTTCCAACTGTATCAATGGTATTGATCAAACTCAATTCGCCTGATTCATTTGAAATTTTAAAGGCACTGACCGAGGTCATATCACCATGAACACAGTAAAGGTAGTCTTCATTTTGGTCAAAGCAAAGATAGGAGGGGTTTTCGAATTCTGACAGAAGCTGCTTTTCTGTCCAATTGCCGGTTGCACTGTTTACATCGTAAACCTTGAGTCCCAGGCCTCTGGCGTTACGTTCTTTGGTTGTTCTGCAGCCTATGTAGGCAGTCGTTTTCATGGTGGGGTCTCCTCATAGTTCCTATCTGAGTGTGGCTTGCGTTTGACGTTGCTTGTAGTATAACCTTGCAATTGAAATGTGTAAAATATCAGGATATAATACACCTATAACTTAAAGTTATAAACATTGATCCTCCGCTGTGAAAGGATGATGCACATGCGCCTGGAAGATTTTAAATACGTTTCTGAAATCGCAAAGCACGGCAGTTTTTCAAAGGCATCCAAAACGCTCTTTGTCAGTCAGCCCGCTTTAAGCAAAGCTGTCATCAAACTCGAAAATGAGCTTGGCATTGAGCTTTTTAAACGCGACAAAACTTCCGTCATTTTAACCGCTGCCGGAGAGCTTTTCTTAAATGAAGGCAATAAAGTCATAGAAATCACGAACAATTTGATCCAAGAGATGAATGCCTTGTCACTAACCAATGAGAGTACACTGAGAATAGGTTCTTCCCAGTTTTACATAAAGTATTTTTTTCCACATATCATTCCATACTTCAATAAAAAGTATCCCAACATCAATATAAAGATCACCGAAGGCGTTTCAAGCTTAACAGAGCAATATTTGTTGGATGCAGACCTTGATTTGGCCATTGTCCCGTTGCCTTTAAGCTCACCAAAGCTTGACTATACCACCATCTATGAAGAGACTTTTCAACTCGCCTACTGCAGCTCCAACGAAGATCAGGACCACCTCTATCGTCAAGCAACCACAAATGGCTGCTTTGACTTATCCTATTTCCAAGACGAGCCCTTCATCCTGCTCAAACATGGCTTTAAAATGCGAAAGCTCTCAGAATCTATTTTTGAAAGCTATGGCTTTCAGCCTAAAGTCGTCTTTGAAACAGAAAACTATGACACCATCAATTCCTTGATCAGCAATAATTACGGTGTTTCAATACTGCCGTCTTTTATCACCAAATATGACAATGTGAGCTATGTCAAGCTGGACTGTGAAAGCTCCCGCCGGCATATTGTCGCGACCTATTTGAAGTCCAGCGCAGGGAACAAAATCATCAATGAGTTTATCAAGTGTCTGCAGACGGTCCTTCAAGAGAATCTGGAAGCATAGAAAAAGCGCGAACGCGAGAGGATGCTCAGGCGTTCGCGCTGCTGCGCTTTTGGGGAATGGTGGGTTTGTGGTGAATGGGACCATCGGCAAAAGCATTTGGTTTTAAGGTAAGGGCTCAGGCGTCGAGCGGACAGGACTCCGCATGCTTCTTGAAATTGTCGAGAATGGCTTGCCAGCCTTGCTGCTGGAGCTCAAGGGAATTTTGGCTTTCCGCTTCGAAGACCTCAATCACCTCTGTAAAAGTGCCACGGTCGACAAAGTCAACAACGACCCGGCGGTCGCCAATGGTATAAGCGAGCTGGTGATTAGGGGCTACAACGTCGAAGGTGCCTTCAAAGTCAAAGGCGGCGCTTCCGTCTTTGGCTGCCATTCGGTAGCTGAAGGCTCCGCCGGGCTCCAGGGTGCTTGAAGCGGCTGGACAGTGCCAGTCCTCGGAGGCGAAATTCCAGTGCAGGATGTGCTCAGGGGAAGTGAAACAGTGCCAGACTGCATCTGCTGGGCGGTCCACGGTAACTTTAACTGTGAGGACGGGCTTGGTTGAGTCGTCAAACTGGGAAACTTGAGGGGCTGCTTGTAGGGCATCCTGAGGGTTTTTTTGATCTCTTCGCTTACGCTTTTCTTGTTTTGGGGTATTGACGCCGTTCAAGGGATCACCTGCTTTCTATTTGCTTTCTATTAAGGTAAGTTTGCGCTTTTGATTTGATAATCATTCTCATTAGAGTTATACCCTCGTGCGCTCGCTGTAAATCATATTCGTGTGTCCATCATGGAAGCTGCTGTTGGCAAATTCCTCACTGTGGTGAGTCCCTGTTTTTCCAGCACAAGGGCACGACTGACCTTTTTAGCAACAAAAAACCAAGGCCTCTTCTTTATTTGAGAAGCCTTGGTTTTATTATTTGTTCAGCTAAGGCTTTAGCTTAAAGCTCTATCTGTTCGCTTCATACTGCTGAAGCAGCTTGACGAAGAGCTCAGGGATCTTTGCCATTTTTTCAGGCGTCTCGACGAAGGAGATGCGGAACTGTGTCTTGCCTGGGTTCTCAACGCCTTCTTTTGTCTCGTAGAAGCCCTTCATAGGCGCGACGAGAAGTGTGGTCTGAACGCCATCAATGTCAACGGCGCCTTCTTGAGCGCAGTACAGGACAAAGTCGAGGCAGTCAAAGCCTGGCTTGACAACGTTGCGGACGTCAATAATGGAGTAAATGGAGGCATCCGGGCTGGAGACAATGAGCTTTGGCTCAAGCTCTTTCAGGCCGTTGTATACTTTGACGATCTGCTCTTTATAGTATTCTCTAAGTTCATTTGTCCAAGCAGCAAGCTCTTCCTTAGTCTCGTAAGCGAGGGCACCAAAAATGTATTGGCCTATGACGTTGGCACAGAGGTTTGCTGTATATTCCGCGACGGAACGGTCGTGGAACTCCGCGTTGTCTGTGATGACAGCGCCAATTCTGAGGCCGCAGGCATTCCATACTTTTGAAGCAGTTTCAATGCTGATTCTTCTGCCTTCAATGCCCGGAACATCCGCGTCGCTAAGACCCCAGACACTGACAAGCGGCTTGTCTGTTTCATAATAAAGCTCACGGTAAGCTTCGTCGCTGATCATCCACATATTGTATTTAACGCAAAGCTTTGCAAGGTCTTTGAGCATATCATAAGTGTAAAATTGTCCAGTGGGATTGTCATAAGGAATGACGAGGAGCGCGCCTGGATTTTCTTTTTTAGGCTCTAAGTCAATAGTTGGGGTGGGGATTCTTTGAATCCCTGCTCCTTTAATGTTTAGAGGGTATTTTAGTAATCGATTGTCAACG
>NZ_FMWL01000012.1 GCF_900103005.1 Acidaminobacter hydrogenoformans DSM 2784
GAGGATGCGAAACATGGCGAGAACGGTTGGAATGGATGCGTTGGAACAAAAGATTGAAAAGGCCCAATTGGATGTGGTAAAGGCAAAGGCGAAGTACGATGCGGCGCTTGCAACATTAAAAGATTTGATGGACAAACGCGATGGGTTAAAGCGTGATGAACTTATCGCTGCTATTATGAAAAGTGATAAATCCTACGACCAAATCCTTCAATTTATACAACCAACTGATCAAGAAAAAGGATAGGCTGGAAACAACAAAAAACTCCTGCATCGAGACCTGTGCAGGAGTTTTAGTCACATTTTTTCTGGAAGTTGACATTTATCCATTTTCTTTTTGTTGTTCAACTTAAACTGTTTCTACCATAAAATAGGAGGTGAGAATAATGTGGATGGAAATAATTGGAAATTTGTTGTCGCTTGATACTATAATTGGTATGTTTGTTGGCGTCATTGGTGGCATAGTGATAGGTGCATTACCAGGTTTAAATGCAACAATGGCTGTTTCACTTCTATTACCAATTACATTTGCAATGAAACCATATGCTGGATTCGTTATGCTGATGGCCATTTATACTTCGGCTTTCTATGGTGGATCCATATCAGCGATATTACTTCATACGCCCGGGACACCTGCTTCTGCTGCTACCGCAATGGATGGTTATGAGCTTACATTGCAGGGAAGAGGACTAGAAGCAATAGGTATGGCCACTGTTGCTTCTATGTTCGGTGGTGCGTTAAGCGGAGTCGCGCTGTTAACAATATCACCTCTTTTATCTAAAGTATCTTTACTTTTTAGTGCACCGGAATATTTTTTAATAGCTATATTTGGACTAACAGTCATAGGCGGATTATCAGGAGGTTCGATGATTAAAGGATTCCTGATGGGTGCATTTGGCTTGTTTTTAGGAACAATAGGCATTGATACCATAACGGGTCAATTACGTTTCACCTATGGAAGCGATGCACTCTCAATGGGAATTTCATTAGTACCAGCTATGATTGGCCTTTTCTCAATATCACAAGTTATGATTCAAAGTGAAGACTATAAGAATACAATTAACCGTGTGAAAAAGTCTGATGTTAATGTAAATTTGAAAGGAAAATTTCTTCCTACCTTTAGAGAATTCGTTCATCTGCTACCTAATATGATTCGTTCATCCATTATTGGTATATTTGTAGGTATATTGCCTGGGGCAGGTGGTGATATTGGTGCTTGGTTAAGCTATAGTGAAGCAAAAAAAGCATCAAAAAATTCTGATTTATTTGGGAAGGGTTCATTGGAAGCGATTTGTGCTTCTGAGGCTGGTAACAATGCAGTTACAGGAGGAAGTGTTATTCCGTTGCTTACGCTGGGAATTCCAGGAAGCGCGGTTGCTTCTGTCCTATTAGGAGGTTTCTTAGTACATGGAATGGTTCCTGGAAATCAAATGTTTACAAGAATGGCTAGTGTAACATATACAATAATTGTAGGCTTCATTATCGCAAATATATTAATGGGAATAGTCGGAATTTTGATAGCTAAACATGTAGTTAAAGTTACTAAATTGTCAACTTCTCTGCTATCTCCTCTTATTGTCGTATTATCAACAATCGGAGCTTATGCAATAAATGGTAGTATTTTTGATGTGTATACAATGCTCGTGTTTGGCTTTATTGGTTATTTAATGAGGAAATTTGACTTACCATCAGCTCCAGCAATACTTGGATTATTACTTGGTCCAATTGCTGAAAATGGTTTTATGAATTCAATTGCAATGGCTAAAGGGAATGTATTAATGTACTATTTAAGTAGACCAGTAAGCTTAATACTTATCGCTATGACGGTATTTGCAATAATTTGGCCGTGGGTTAGCTTATTAATAAAAGGCAAAAAAATGCTTCCAGAATTAATCGAAAATTAACTTGAAAGCTCACTCAAACACTAATAACTAGATGAAACCCAAAATATGCTTAAAAAGCTCAGAATGATTCCAGTTTACCACCAGAATCCATTTTGAGCTTTTTAATGCTTTCAATTAGTAAGCGTCAATCATAGAACACATATTTTGAGAAAATAGATTTTGATGTTATCAATCTTGAAAGGGGTTGGTTACTATCAGCAGAAATGAGAATCAACAGATTTGGAAAAACGAGTCTCTGAACAGGGTTTCAGCGTCCTAACACAGCAATGTTGTGAAGAGAACAATGTTAATCTCCTTGAAGTTTGCCACGATAGAATTTCAATTAGTCATCCCCTGTATAAGCCACTAGCCAGTCATCTTGACAAAACTAGTGGCTCTTTTATTTACCCCTCAACCTCCGTCCCATCCTTAAAACAAAACCTCAATTCTCCATCCTGCTTAACTACCACCTTCTCAAGTATCAAAGTCCAGAGCCTCTCATCAAACTCATCAAGTACCCCATCACAGCCCTCAAGATCCCGAATAAACCCTTTTAGCGTATGGCTCCGGCTCTGCCTCTCACTTTTCTGTTCTTCTAATTCCCTAACCCTTTCGCTAGCCTTCACATGCCGCGCAACGTAAGCCTCATGCTGCTTTTCCCACTCGTCTTGACTCATGGCTTTATGAGCATTTTCGTAAATCGCTTTATTCGATTCTTCAACGACGACTGCAATCTCGTCATGCAGTTTATCGATTTCCTCGTCGATCTTACTGTTGTCGGCAAGATGTTCAATCGCGATTTCACAGTTCCTGATGAGTTCTTCCTTAACGCCGAAGAGGGTGTTAAAGGCTTTCACAAATTTTTCTTTAACTTCATCTTCTGTCACATATGGGGTAGAGCACCTTTCTACCCCTTTATACTTATCATTACACTGCCAGATGACCTTACGGTGCGTGGTATTCGAGGCCCAGACCTTAGGGCCATAGTAACCACCACACTCAGAGCAGACAAGCTTAGCAGAAAGTGGGTTTTGACAGCCGTTTGGCCTGCCAAGCTTCTTGCGTCTTTGGAGCTCAACCTGCACTGCTTCAAACTCATCCGGTGAGATGATGGCAGGGTGGCTGTTCTGGACGTAGTACTGGGGGACTTCGCCTTCGTTGATTTTGATTTTTTTGGTAAGAAAGTCCACCGTTATTTTTTTCTGGAAACATCCACAACAATTGATAAAATGCACCCTCCCATCCTAATGTTCAACGATTTGAAGGAAGGGGAGGGTGCAATTTTGATTTGAGGGGTGCAAAATGGGAATTGCGCCCAGTTGGGCTTTTTTTTGATTTTTATGGTCGAAATTCTGGCTTTAGTCGACTGTTCGTGTCCTAACTAATTACATTATTCTATATTATGCTCAAAATCTGGACGATTATAGGCTTAAGTTCCATATAACTTGACTTATTACCTTACCTGAGCGATTACTACGTGTAGCGGTATGGTAATTTTTTATGCTTACAAGGAGGTGAAATGTCGTGAAGAAACCTGTTGTCACAGAGATTACTAAAAAGAAAATGCCATTGCCGCTTCCGAGCCTGACTAGGGTTTGTGCATATGTACGAGTTTCAACACCGAGTGAAGAACAGTTAGATTCTTTGCGCAATCAGACAGAGTATTACCATCGAAGGTTTGCTAATTCACAATTCTATTCATTTGTAGGCGTTTACTCTGACGCTGGCATTTCAGGCGGTAATGTCAATCGCCCAGGTTTTCAAGAAATGCTCACAAAGGCGAGAACAGGAGAGATCGATCTCATCTTCACGAAATCCATATCGCGGTTTGCGCGAAATACACTGGTGCTGCTTGAGGCCGTTCGTGAGCTTAAAGACATTGGCGTTGGTGTAATTTTCGAAGAACAAAACATCAACACTCTCAGTTCAGAAGGGGAGATGATGCTAACTATCATTGGCGCATTTGCTGAAGAAGAGCTCAAATCGACAATTCAGAACAATAAATTGTCATGGAGAAATAGATTTAAGCGCGGAAATGTAAAAATAAGTGCAAATCGACTCGTAGGGTATCGCAATAATGATAAAGGTCAGCTCGAAATTGATGAACATCAAGCATGGATAATCCGTGAAGTGTATGAAAGATATTTATGTGGTAAATCAATTAACGACATTGTGAGAGAATTTCGCGAAGAAGGGATTCCTACCTTTAGTAAAAACATTTGGGGGAAAGACAAAATTAAAAGAATACTATCCAATGAAAAGTATTGTGGTGATCTTTTAATGCAAAAGTCATTCATTAATGAGAATGGAAAGGAAGTAAAGAATAAAGGACAACTCCCCAAGTACTTTGTGAAGGACCATCATCCAGCAATCATATCCAGGGAGGACTGGGAAAAGGTTCAGGAGATGAGAAAAGCGCGAAGCAACCGGTATCCATTCTCAAAACTCCTCAAATGCCCGCATTGTGGGTTTTCTCTCTACCATACGACAAATCACAGGGGATTAGTTTACTGGAGCTGTGGCAGGTTTCGAGATTATACAAAATCCGCTTGCATTGGTATTAATGTACCAGAGAAAAAAATACTTGAGATTCACAAGGTAACGCCAATTACAGAACCCATGGTTATTATGGAGGTGAAATCACAAGATGGTTCAAAAGGTAAGTCCAAAAAAAATTACTGTCTTATACCCGTTAACGAATATAGAAAGGAAGAAGGAGAGCGTCAAGAAACGCGTAGCTGCATATTGTAGAGTTTCGTCACATAGTGACGAACAACTAGATAGCTACTTCGCTCAGATATCTTATTACGAGTCTATGATAAAAAGCAATTCGGCATACGACTTTGCAGGGATTTATGCCGATGAGGGGATTTCCGGCACGAGTATCAAGAATAGAGATTCTTTTATGCGGATGCTCCAGGATGCAAGAGATGGTCAAATTGACATGATCATTACCAAAAACATTTCGAGGTTTGGAAGAAATACAATAGACTGTTTAAAGTGTATAAGGGAGCTAAGAAGTCTCAATGTGGATGTCTATTTCGAGAAAGAGAATCTGCATTCTTTAGCAAAAGAAGGCGAACTGCTCCTTTCGCTTCTGGCAGCACTCGCGCAGCAGGAAATCATTTCTCACTCGGAGAACGTCAAATGGGGTAAACGTAGAAAGTTTGAAAAGGGAGATATCGGATCAATTGCATGGGACAATATAACTGGGTACTCAAAGAACAAATCAGGAGAGGTTATCATTGTTGAAGACCAAGCAGTAATTATACGAAGAATCTATAAAGAATTTCTTGCAGGAAATGGCACCAATAGAATTGCTGATAAGCTTAATGAAGAAAAAATACCGCTGATACGAGGTAAAAAATGGATGACGTCACATATTCAAGTGCTGCTGACTCATGAGAAGTATTCAGGTGATACTTTATTTCAGCGCCAAATAACACCTGATCCTATGAATAAAAGGCAAGTGAAGAATCAGGGCCAGGTACCTCAATATTATTGTAAAGACAGTCATCCTGCTATTGTCGATAAAGAAATTTGGGATTGTGTACAATTAGAAATTGAGTTGCGCAAAAGATATTGTGAAGAGCATTCTGTGAACCGATATCAAAGTTTCAAATACAAAGATACACTACCACTTACAGGGAAAATAATATGTGGACATTGCAATCATTCATTTGTTATCAAGGTTTCAAATCGATTGATAGATAAAGGAACAGCTTATTATGAGTGTTCAATGAATAGAACCGGATATCGTCAGCCGAAGAAAGCAGGGTGCGACTGTATTAATCAAACTAGACTAAACCGTGATGATCCAAAGCAAATCTTCATAGATGCCTGGAACCATCTCGTAGAAAATAAAGAGCTGTATGAGGCCGAATGGCTAGGGGTTATTGAACGGAGTGATATTTTAAAGGCTTATCGAGCCAAAGAGCTTATGAGGCTGGTAGGGGAGATAGGGATTATTGACATGATGTCCTACGAATTAATGATTCAAACTTTAAGTCATATTGAGATTGAGACAGATGGTAGACTGAGGGTGGTTTTCCTCTGTGGAACCAAAATCTGCTCCTGATTCTGGCTGATTTATTATATTTTGCCATAGTGTGACATCAAAATTCTAATGCACAAGCTATTATTTAGATTCCAACAATTATTGATTCTCTTATTTATTGGATAAGTTACACGATCATTATTCGCGTTTTATAATACTTTAAATCTGCCATCTGCTGAGATATAAACGCAGTCAGCTTGACAAGGCGTTAATAAACGATGCCATATTTTTTTATTCTATATTGCAAACTCTGTCTTTTAATGCCTAAAGAACATGACGTTTTAGTAATATTGAAGCCGTGAAGCTCCAGTGCTTTTCGTGTTATGTAGCTTTCATATTCATCCAATAAAACTTGCAATGGTGTGTGAAGTAGTACAGAGTCACTTAATGTAAAAGTAACATGATCACTTTCTTCGTTTGTATAAACCGGAAAATTATTAAATGCTTCTCTAAAATTTTGTGGCAAATGATTTATCTCAATTGTTTTTTCGTCAACTACATTTAACACATAATCAAGTATGTGGAAAAGTTCTCGAATGTTACCAGGCCATTTGTAATGTTTGAACATGTTTAGTACATCAGGTGAAATTTCTTTGATAGGTTTGGCATAGTGTGTTGATTGCTGGTTGATATAATATCGTACTAACTCTTCGACGTCTTCGCTGTGTTCTCGTAACGGAGGTAAATTGATAACGACTGTTGACAAACGATAAAATAAATCCTTTCGTAATGTACTTGTGTTAAGTAATCTAAAAGGGTCCTGATTACAGGAGGAAATGATTCGTACATTAGTTGATTGGTCAGTATTACTACCCAATTTTCTAAAAGTCCCTTCTTGTATTACACGTAAAATTTTTGACTGCATTCCGATGCTCATTGAATTAAGTTCATCCAAGAACAACGTACCGCCATTTGCTTGCTCAAAGTATCCGATTTGCTCAGTACCGTCAGTATATGCCCCTTTTTTTGCTCCGAAGAGCAGACTTTCAATTAAGGTTTCCGGAATAGCAGCGCAATTAATGGCTAATAGTTTGTTGTGATTTCGATTACTAGCATTGTGTATACTTTGAGCAAATATTTCTTTTCCGGTTCCTGTTTCTCCAACAAGCATGATATTACAATCTTGTTGTGCCACTTTTTTTGCTAACTCAACAGCATCAGTAATTTTTTTGCCCTTCCCGATAATACTCATGAATGATTGAGTGTTTTTTTTCGTTTGTGAAGAATTTTCAATGGTGTTTCTCGGTGCGGATCGCATAAGAGTTAGGGCTTCTTCAAGCTTTTTAATTGAAGCAATTATATGTTGATAATCATATTCAATAGTGACTGAACCAATTAATTCATTTTGATGAAACACTGGATAAGCAGTATTAATTGTCGTAATGTTTATACCAGATTTTGTTTTAAAGTTATAAAAGCGATTAATAACCGGTGCAGCATTTTTCAAACAAGTCATAACAGTGCTCAATTCAGGTGAATAATCATAAAGATCAAGAAGATGCAAACCTTCAGTCTGGAGATCTTCGGGTATTTCGGAAATTTTTCTGCTTTCAATATTGAAATAAACTGAACATGCATTTTTATCGTAAATTTGCACTCCGTAGTTAATACGATCAAGAGCGCCTTTTAAAAGGGATAAATGATCATTATCTTGCTTCAATAAGAGATTAATACTATCACGAGAAGTTTTTATCTTTTGAAATTTAAAACGTTCGCTTTTCCAATATAAATATGTTGTGTCCTTTTGTAAACGAAATTCAAAAATATCATGTAGTGAATGGTTAATATATTCCATCCAGTAAGATGAATAGAGTTTTTCAAGGTATTTGTTTTCCCATTGAAAATCTAAAATTTTTTCATTCTCATTCATAATTATATTTAGATCAAATAGCAACTTGAACACCACCCGTTTGATTTAACAATCATTTTGATTCTAACATAGTAATATATATTAATCAAAAATAATGCAAAATGATTTTGCAATGCGCATAATCATTTTGCGGTAAAAGCATTTGTTGTCTCTGGAACAACAGAATTAATATGATCCAAAATTGAGAAAATTCTAATTTATAACAAATATAAGGTTAGTAAGAAGTTTGGCACGAAGATTGCTTATATAATTTACGTGTCCGGACTTCAAAAATTTTCATATACTTAAGTGATCCTGACGAGGGTCAAAAATTTACAAGTTTTAAAGTTATCTTAAGCTATTGATCAATGTCAAAGAACATTAAAAATTTGTTAAGTTGAAGTTACTAAAACAGAAGATAATCAAAATGAGTGGAGGTATGAAAAAATGTTCAAATTCACTGAAAAATATCGAATAGGAGTAATCGCCGCCCCCGTAATCCTATTTACTACTCTTATAATAATTGGACTATTTAATCAAGAATTATTTATTAGTACTTTGTGGGGAATATTTGCATACGTAATGAATAACTTTGGATTCACATTAAACATAGGTTGTTTAATTTTTGTATTGTTTCTACTTGGAATTTGTTTTCATCCAGTAAGTAAGATCAGATTTGGGGGCAAAGAAGCTAAACCTGAGTTAACTAGATGGAATTATTGGGCGATAGCATTATGTGCAGGAATTGGAACTGGCATTATGTTTTATGGGGCCGTCGAACCACTTATGCATACATATTCAGTTCCTCAAGGTATAGTCGCTGTTCCGGGATCAGATGAGGCAATAATGTTTGCAATAACAAGATCATTTTATCATTGGTCTATTACACCTTATGCAATTTATGCCATAGCAGGATTGGCAATTAGTTATGCAGTTTACAATATGAATAAACCGTTTAAAGTTAGTTCAGGACTTTATCCGTTACTTGGAGAAAGAGCAATGTCTCCACTTGTAGCAGGTACAGTCGACGCACTTACATTGATAGCAATTGTAGGTGGTGTTTCAGGCGCGCTGGGAGCAGGTATCATGCAGATAGGCAAAGGTCTACAGTATACTATTGGGCTTCAACCTAGTTACACTGTTTGGGCAGTTATAGCGATTGTAATAATTGTAAGTTATACCATATCAAGTGCATCGGGTTTGAATAAAGGAATCAAATGGCTGAGTGATAAGAATGCGTGGATATTTATTGGACTTTTATTAATAGTAATTGCTTTTGGACCCACAAAGTATATTTCGGACCTAACATTGCAAGGATTTGGGAAGTTTGTCGATGAATTTATTAGTATTTCGACATTTACATCACCTAGGAATACTGATATGTGGCCTCAATGGTGGGATATGTATTTTCTTGCAGATTGGTTAGCGTTCGGACCTATTGTGGGATTGTTTTTAGCTAGAATTAGCTATGGTAGAACGATTAGAGAATTCATTTTGATAAACCTCATCCTACCTGCTGGATTTGGGATCATATGGTTTGGCGCGTTCGGTGGATTCGTCTTAGATCTTCAGTTAACAGGTGTGTTTGATGCATACACCTTCCTAAACACAGAAGGAATGGAAAGTATCATGTTAAAAATATTTGAATTTCTTCCTATGGCAGCATTGTTACGACCAATAATAATTTTAACAATAGCATTATCATTTGTTACATTAGCTGACTCAATGACATCTTCTGTTGCATTAATGTCTTTAAAAGATGGTACCGGAGTCAAAGAAGCACCCTTATCGATCAAAGTTTTTTGGGGTGTATTTATTGGATTGACAGCATATATTTTTATACTTAATGGCGGTATTGACGGAACAAAGGTCGTTATGGCTTTATCAGGATTCCCAATACTAATTATTGAATTTTTGATGATGACTGGTATAATTTATAAATTAATTTATAAGTCTGATTATGATAAGTCAGAATTTGAAAAAGAAAACGTGCTTTCGTGTAATGAAGTGGAAAAAGTGGGATGAATATCTTTGGAATATTTAAAACATACAATGAGCACTACTAAAAAAACATACATTAGGAGGAAATTGTGAGAGAGTTAGAAAGCGAAGTAGAAACATTGATTTTAGACGGAAAAATTAATATTGAAGCTTTTCTTGATGTTTGCAGGAGGAATAAGAAAGTTGAATTTTCAAATAATTATTGTGAGCGCGTAAATAAAGCCAGTAGTCTAGTCGAAAAATGGACCGAGGAAGAACGTGTAATTTATGGAACCACTACAGGATTTGGGATTCTTTGCAAAGAGGCAATATCAAAAGAAAATGCTTCAGAACTTTCTAAAAGAGTTGTTTTAAGTTGTGCTACATCGGTTGGTGATCCCTTAACTATTGAACAAGTTAGAGGAATTATGCTTATGGTTTTGCTGAATGTTGGTACAGGATATACAGGAGCAAGATTAAGTACAATTGATATGTATCGTAAGTTTTTGAATATTCATCTAACACCTTATGTTCCAAAAGAAGGTTCAGTAGGCTATTTAACTGTAGAAGCTCATCTAGCTCTAAATTTAATTGGAGAAGGTAAAACTTATTACAAGGGTAAATTAATGAGTGCAAAGAGAGCATTAAAACTGGCAGGGTTAAAACCTATAAAACTTTCCGCTAAAGAAGGATTGGTTTTAACATCATCAACAACTGCTGTTACAGCATTAGGCCTGATTGCGTTGTACGACATGATTAATTCAGCCAAAGCAGCTATTGTAATTAGTTCAATGTCTCTTGAAGTATTAAAAGGAACAACAAGAGCATTCGATGAGAGATTAATGAGTGTTCGTCCCCATGAAGAGCAAGAAAAAGTAGCTAAAAATATAAGAAAGATTCTTGAGGATTCGCAAATATGTAGGAAGTATGTTGATTACAGAATTCAAGATGCTCTTTCTTTGAGAAGCATTTCACAGCTTCATGGATCAGTGATAAAAACTTTAAAAGATGCACATAGAACTTTAAATGTAGAAATGAATTCATGCTGTGATAACCCAATAATTTGGCCTGAGGGAGACGATGGAGAATCTATTTCAGGGTGTAATTGTGATTCATCCTATGTTGGACTTGAACTGGATTCGGCAAGTATAGGGGCGACCATGATTGCAAAAATGTCAGAAAGAAGAAGTTACAGATTGCTTGATAGTAATCTTTCTGAATTTCCATGGTTTTTAATAAAAAATCCAGGACTTAATTGTGGAATGATGATGACACAATATACACAAGCTGGTTTGTTGAATGATATGAAAATGATGTGTCAGCCATCCTGTATTGATAATATTCCAACATGTGGCGGTCAAGAAGACTATGTTGCGATGGGATATAATTCATCAAAAAAAGCTTTAAAAATTTCTGAATTTCTTGATTATATATTAGCTATTGAATTACTATCAGTTTATCAAGCACATCAATTTATGGATATTGAGGTAGAACCTGGAACTGTGTCAAAGACAATCTTATTAGAGCTTGGAAAAGTGGTTCCGATAATTGATGAAGATACATTCTTAAATCCATACATTGAAGAAATTAAAAAGATTATCAACTCTGGTAAGCTAGTTGAAATTGTTGAAAGTGTTGTTGGAACATTAGAATTTTAGTTGCTAAGTGTTTATTCTTGATTTTTTAAAAGGGCTTGCTGAATGAAGTTGTAACTATTTGAAAAACTAACTTTGAGGCAAGTTTTGATTAATAAATACTGACTTTAGGACTTAGAACACGGTTTTTCCATTATGAAACCTCCATCAATTGTGACCTTTCAATCTGATGGAGGTTTTTTTTGAAATAGATATTTTCTATACGTCCTCTAATGATCAGTTATTTATATCTCGTTATCTGCATGTCAGAAAACACCAATTGTATTTAAATCCATTTGAGGTATAATTTTCAGATAAATTCTTGGATCAAACCCCGTCCATTCAATCATTTTAAGGATTCTTGGATTAATGTTGGCTGGAAAATATCAGCCCTGTGGTGTGATCATGACAAGGACATCTTCGAGGATCTCAAAGATACGTTTTATCGACGGTCTGGTATTTTTCTTGTTTCCGGGATCGAGCACATATTCGTTTTTCTCTTCCAAGGCCTTTCTCACGCGAAACTGTAAATAGCAGGCGATCATCAGCACTAAAATGAAGACATAGCCCATTGCCTCAACCCGTTCTCTTCGGTTGAGAAGAGTCTGTCCCAGATAAACGGGACTTTTAAGAAATCTAAAGGCTTCCTCTACACTGTTCTGATGTTTGTATTCCCTTAGAACTTCAACATTCGAAAGCACCTTTTCATCAAGCACGGATGTAATCAGAACAAACGTTGAATCTTCTTTTAGCTTCTGCTGGTACAAGGCTTCGTCAGGCCCTAAAATCTCAATGACGGCATGGTAGGTCACTTCCACCGAGCCCTCGTCGGTTTGCTCTGGACGGCCTCGTTTTGAATAGGACTTGAACTTACGCGTTTCAACATGACCACCACACTTAAAGCCCTTATTTTCAACCTCGCGCTTGAGTGCCTGAAGGGCACCAAGTGCATCTGGTTCGCAGGCAAACGGTTCTTTCTCAAGCTTTGCAGTTTTCTTGGTCATCGAAGTTAGAGCTTTTTCAATACTGCGCTTTTGTGTATTCTCTTTTCGTGTTTCAAGAGCACTTGAGTGAACGACAATAAATCGATAGGTGTAACCATCGAACTCCCTGACAAACCCGGCAACCTGATAGTCTGCTGAAGTTTCTTTGGCAGCCATTTTAACGGCACTCAAAAAGCTATTTTTCTCAAAAGCTTCTCTTTTGAGCTCTTCAGCAATTCCGAAAGTTTCAGGCAATCTCGAAATAAATTTGAGACCTGCAAGTTGTTTTAAGCTTTCATAAGAGGCGACTGTAGCGCTATCTCCAATAAATGTTACCTCGCGATAGCCTTTCCCCTAAAAAAACTACTCATTAACTTGATGGCGCTTGGATTCCATTGGTTGTCAGAATGATTGCCGGCTATGATGTCGCCCATAACCACCAGTCCGTTTTGTTGATCGGCACAGCCAATCTTATATTGTTTTAAATCTGGCTGTTTGTCTTTGGAATAACCATAGGTGATATGAAAGTTGCCTTCCGCGTCATCTTCATAAACACCTTGAACGGATTTTGAGGTAGTATCGAGGTGAACACTTTCAAGGCTCAGATCATGCATTTTGAGCATCTCCATGGAGATCTTGCTGACGAGATGGCCCATTCTAATGTCGCTAAATTTGTCATGGGCTCGAGCGTACGCATCATCACTTAGCCATTTTTCTTCCAAGCCTAACTCGGGATAAATGAAATCAAGATCATCCTGAGTCCAGAATTCGTGCATCTTCTACAGGGGCTTTCTGCATGACAAGGTACTGATGACCAGCGATTCGATTAAGAACCCTGGCGAAACCTTTGTATTTTCAAGCCTCCAGTTGACTTCAGCGTTGACTGTTTCCATGATTTTTGCCATTCGGCAGAGTTTATATATGATGGGTAAATTGGACATGTTGACCGCTGTAATCTGTTGGTTCAGCAGCATGGGCTCACGCTCCTAAAATGGTTTTACCAACAGAATCAATCGGCACCATCCAGAACCTTTCGTCAAACTCAATTAATCCCCCTTGTTTAAGTCTCAAAATCTCAAATAAATTCTATAAGTGTATAACTTCAACTTTGTCTGTCTCGCCTCAATTTTTCAGTTTGAATAGGGATAGCACGATTTGATGCCTTTGTATGCTTTTCAATTTAAAATTAAGGTAAATATTTCCATTGTAATTGACTCATAGCGTTAGTGCGTTTTTTGAGATTGTATTTCGTCAAGCTTCGACAACTGATGAAATTCTTGATGAAGATCATCTGTATCGGTATCTATTTTAGTGCAATCATTAAGTTGTTCAAATGCTATCTAACAGTTCTGTATGATCACTTCTCTAACTCCAAAAAAGGCTTAAATGCAATTACAAATTTTTCATTACCTTCATCCTCCGACACCTGTAGTGTAGAGCATCAGCTTTATCCTGTTTACCTATCATTACATTACCAGACGAATTTTCGGTAGTTGGTTTGTAACTATAGGAGTTAGAGCAAAATTGACACTTCACTCATCGCATATGAAATTTGCAACAAATGGACTTTGGGAATGTAAATTATAGCAATTATAGAAAATCCAAACTTACCTATTTATTAAGTTCATTTAACAAGTTCTTTAATATTGAAAATTAATGAGTTAGATGTGTGTATGATTTTTGTACATGGTGTAGAAAATTTTACGGATATTTTCATATTGTTTGGATAGCAAGGTGTAATAAAATTATACATTACACCGCTTTTCATTTTTAACTGCATTTTTACTATAGAATAATATAAAATACTTCATCAGTAATTTCAACACTTTCAAGAATATTAGCTAATTAAGTTCAAAGTTGGCACCTCTCTTGCTTATATAGTTAGGTAGGCAATACAAGCATCTTAAAATATATATGATTAAACAAAGGAGGAACTTTCAATGGCAAATACAGAAATTCTTTTTTCGGTAAAGGCACAGCGCGGGGATACGCTTCGTTGCAAAGGCTGGAAGCAGGAAACTATACTCAGAATGCTTGAAAACAATATGGAGAACGCTGAAATTCCTGAGCTTCTCGTCATTTACGGCGGAAACGGCAAGTGCGCGAGAAACTGGGAGTCCTATCATGCGATCGTCCAGTCTCTCAAAGAGTTGGAGGACAATGAAACTTTAGTCGTTCAGTCCGGAATGCCGGTTGCGATCTTTAAAACGCACAAGCTTGCGCCGCGCGTCGTTATGGCGACCACCAATATCATGAAAGCCACTTGGGAAACTTTTTACGACCTTCAGGACAAAAACCTCACCATGTTTGCTAACTATACGGCGGCTCCTTGGGAATACATCGGGACACAAGGGGTTATTCAGGGGACCTTTGAGACCTTGTCCGCCATTGCAATTAAGCGATTCGACAATGATCTCGTCGGAAGGATTTATCTAACAGCCGGCGCGGGCGGCATGGGCGGAAACCAAAGCTGGGCCATGAAGATGCACGGCGGCGTCGCGATCATAGTCGACGCAGACGAGCGCGTCATTCAGCGAAGAATAGACAAGAACTACATGGATATAATGGTGCATTCCTTTGATGAGGCGAGAAAAATCGCGGAAGAGCATGCCGCGGCTAAGAAGCCGTTATCGATTGGTGTCGTGGGCAATGCGGCGGAGATCTTCTGGGAGGCCTATGAAAAGGGCTTCCAGCCGGACATTGTCAGCGAAATGTGCCCGTGCCATGATCCAATTTCCTATATCCCGTCCGGTTATACGGGTGAGCAAGCAGACGAGTATCGTGCCCGCGACAGAAAAGCTTACCTCGCGGATGCTCGGGCGTCCATGCAAAAGCAGCTGCGCGCTATGATCGCGTTCTCCAAGAAGGGCGTCGAAGTTTTCGAGTATGGCACCAGCATCCGCAAGGAGTGTATGGATGCAGGCATGTCGTCTGAGGAAGCGAAGCAGATTCCGGGCTTTGTCTCTGAATACATTCGCCCGCTCTTCTGCGAAGGCCGCGGTCCGTTTCGATGGATCTGCACCTCCGGTGAAGCCTCCGACCTCGCCCGCCTCGACGACCTTGCCCTTGAAATTTGCGCCGGCGATCCTCTCGTAGAGCGCTGGATCAAGCTGGCCAGAAAGAACTTGCCTATTGAAGCGCTCCCTGCAAGAATCTGCTACATGGGCTTCGGTCAGCGTAAACGCTTTGGACTTGCAGTCAACGACCTCATCAAGAAAGACGAAGTCAAGGGTCCTGTGGCGTTCTCCAGAGATAACCTCGATTCAGGATCCATTGTAAACCCTACCTTTGAGTCAGAAAATATGCTGGACGGCGGTGATCTGATCTCCGATTGGCCTTACCTAAACGGCCTCCTCAACTGCGCGGCGGGCTGCGACCTCATCGCCATCCAGGCGAACTACTCCATGGGTGAAGCGGTTCACACCGGCGTCACCATGATTGCAGATGGCACGGAAGAGGCAGACCTCCGTCTTGAGGCTTCCTTAACAGTCGACTCAGGAATAGGTGTCATTCGTCACGCTCAGGCGGGTTATCAGACTGCTAAGGACGTTTGCAGTGGCAGAGGCAAGTTGACCACGGACAGCATTAAAGTGCCACTCTGGTGGGAACCAGCGGACAAAGTTACATTTGGTCCGTCTGGGATGCCGCCGAGATAGTCTGAATAAAGCAACTTAAACAATGATATGCTGATCTCGTTGGTTCATTAATCATGACCGACGATGTGCATGCATCGTCGGTCTATTTATTGAAATGCAATGATACATGTAGCCATAAATAAATATATATAACAAAAAATGACATAATTTAAGATGGTTAGAAATGAGCAATCAAATTGAAACATGTAGATAAGCAAGTCAGATTTTTGAAAATTGCTACTCAAATAATGACCTGCGCAGGTAGCAGCCTAAGCTTCCTTGATGTGCTAACAAATGGTTTGAACGTCATCGTAAATGATCAGTTCGCAGGTGTGGGTAGGGGTAGCGATTGCCAGGAGGCATTTGAATTTATCAGCGGGTAGGACTGCTAATATGTGGTTAAACGATCTGTCTGGAAAAGTCCTAGCACATGGCTTTGTCAACTGCTAAATATATTAGGCTCCTGGTGTTTAACGTATTGATAAGTAAGTCACCAACCTCCGTTGAGATATAGTATCATTGGCATGTCTTAGAATTCTATTAGGCCTTGAAAGTCTGTGGACATAGTCATGCGAGTCTTTGAAGCTATCCTTGTGGAAATTGCTGGACTGCATCTGAAGCGTCTTCTTGGGTTTGGTGTCACATCAGCAAAAATCAAAATCTTTTTTGGTTTCTCAAATGAATATGATCTCAAGCAGCTCAGGGTCATCAGAAAACAAAGTGGGATTCAACTAGTCGTTTCCACGCGGCGTTTCAAGCAACTTATTGATGGCAATTGGATACGACTAAAACGGTTAACGAGGAGATTTTACATTGAGATAGGTCGATCCGGCCTCCAGCAGCTTGCGACGTCTGGTGTGAAGAGGCTTATTATACAATTTCGGAATCAGTATAATCTTTAGAAGCGAAATGGATCACAGTATGAAATCTAAATCTACACTTATGCTTACTCCCTCTTTGGCGGCTCTAAGCTGACTGTTAATATGACATGTATTCTGTAGTACTCATGAATCACACCACCTTCGATATCATCGATATTGTGCAGTAATTAGTTATCCTATGTGTGTTGCATCATTGAATGGACTTCATCGTTCAACATACTATGCTCATGGATCAAGGTCAGATGATGAAGACAGGATACTTGCGATGGAGATCATCACATTCAGGCAAATATATTGAGTCTACAGATTGGAGATTTGTACTCGATTGTTGCTGTCATGGCATGACGCCGGAGGAAGGGATTTTGGCCGTAACTATAGGCTGAGCTATCGCACTTGGGCTCAAAAAAGGAGGACTTTGTAGCATTGAAGTGGGCTAACGCGCTAGACTTTCAAATCTGGAGATTGTGTCGTTACAAAGATAATATCTACCGTCAGGGTGACAATTTTATTGAGAAGTTGATCAAAAACGGTCAATCGATGGTTAGTCGAATGAAAACAGAAAGGTGAGACAACACTGAATCAGAACGAAATACATAAATATTGAGCTCTGGAGTTAATCCTTGATGCGATATACGTCACTGTTGGCAGCGGTTCTGTATACCCTATTTAAGTAGCCGTAGCAATAGGACTTACTGGTATAGTGGCCAGACTTTAGAAGCAAAAGGACTTCGAGTTCAGCTCAGAGGAAAACTTGGAAGTGGCCGAGCGCTGTGCCCGTCATACAGAGGTCTTTGGAAAATATGGGAGCGTTCGCCATGATCAAAGAGGCATATGGGGTGCCAATAGGCTCTGTTGGGGAAAAGAAGGTCCACGCTAAATAAATCAATGATGTGGCGGTTCAGGTGGCACTGACACACTATGAAATCGCTTTCAGGTTCTGCCGCTTTTCATAGACACTGAACGTATAAAGCGGCAAGAGTTAAATTATCCAGTTGAACTGCAAATCATTAGAATAGTATAGGAGGTCATATCCCGTGAAAGTACTTTTAGCAGAAGTTAATGTAAGTGAAGGAAGAAACCTCGCTCTTATTAGAGAAATGAAGTCTGCATTGATGGAGGGGGCAGTGCTTCGAATTATGGAAATTAATTCAGACAAAGATCACAACCGGACTGTCTTTACGTTCAGTGGTGAGCCTGAAGAAGTACTTGAGGGAACCAAACGTCTGGCGAAGAAAGCGATTGAATTGATTGACATGTCAAATCACACTGGCGCGCATCCGAGAATGGGGGCTGTGGACGTGGTGCCATTCATTCCGGCACGAGATATCACCCAGGAAGAGGCTCTGGAAGTCGCGAAGGCGTTTGGCGCGTTTCTGGGCGGATTGGGTGTGCCGGTGTATTACTATGAAGACGCCGCAACAAAGCCAGAGCGCAAAAGCCTGGTGGACATTCGCCGTGGCGAATACGAATCCTTCGCTGTAAAAATGACAAAAGAAGAGTGGCGTCCAGATGAAGGACCATTCGAATTTGTGGCAAAGAGCGGCGCTACAGTTACAGGTGTGAGATTCCCTCTCGTAGCACTTAATATCAACCTCAGAACGGATGATTTGTCGGTAGGCAAACAGATTGTTAAAGCGGTCCGGGCGGTAACTGGCGGCTATCAGAATGTCAGAGCCATCGCGCTGGAAATTCCTGATAAGAAGATGGTTCAGATTTCTATGAACTTGACACAATATCAGAAGACACCAATACACCGCGTCTTTGAAACAATAAAATCCGAGACGGAAAGTAGGGGCATTTTAATCGCGGATACAGAGATAGTAGGACCGGTTCCGGTCATGGCACTGGAAGACCTGATGAAATTCTATCTCAGATGTTACAGTTTCAACATGGAGCAGCTATATTAGATTAATAATTCGGTTGGATGTCAGGAAAGAATATGGCTTAATAAAATGTGGATGGTAATTACGTCAATTTTGAAGATGTCGATTATATCACCTAATTTAGCTGAAGATGTCAAAGGGATAATTTTAAGTATTGTGAATTTGTCGAGTAATTTATCACGCATAGTTAGGCCAATTATGTTCTGAAGAATGTGCAGAACTATGTGGACTTGTACAACCGAGTCACCGGAGTGTCCATCAACAGGTATTAGCTGATTCGGCAATCAGATCGGGTGTATATCCTCCAACGAGTCTTCAACATCTACATGGACAAACCCCTGATGTCATGCCGTACTGGTCTGTGTTGAATGAGTCTGAAGGGAAGATAGTGAAGGTGATGATCACCATTGTCAGGGAGGAGCAGCGGGATTAAAACGAAAAGCTGATTGATGCAGTGTAAAAGTGCCAGGGATAGATGTCTGAAGGCGTGCCAATGATGAAGATCTCATGGAGATTGGCATGGATCTTCCTGAAGTGCTTCAATTTGTCTTGGTTATTATAAATACTATAAACTCAAATGAATCGATCGTATTTTGAATAAATACATAATTGGGGGCTTGGCAAAGGCATCACTCCTAAATCTCCTTTGAGCAACTATTGATTATGATTGAGATCGATGTAATTATTTGCTTAAGATATTTTGTCAATAATTCTATTGTTTGTCAGTAAATCGACCTAATTTAAATCAAGTAGTCATCCCCTTTTAAGCCATTAGTCGGTCAAAATGAAAAGATAAAGGAGGAATGAGCAGTACAATTTATAATCAAGCTGATCTAATGGCTTTTTTTCTTTACCCCTCAACCTCCGTCCCATCCTTAAAACAAAATCTCAACCCCCCATCCTCCTTTACCACCACCTTCTCAAGTATCAAAGTCCATAACCTCTCATCAAACTCATCAAGTACCCTACCACAGCTTTCAATATCCCTAATAAACCCTTTTAGCGTATGGCTCCGGCTCTGCCTCTCACTCTTCATTTCTTCAAGTTCCGTAACCCTCTCAGTCGCCTTCTCATGGCGCACTACATAACCCTCGTGCTGCTTTTTCCACTCGTCTTGACTCATGGCTTTATGAGCATTTTCGTAAACCGCTTTATTTGATTCTTCGACTACGACAGCGATCTCGTCATGCAGTTTATCGATTTCCTCGTCGATCTTCGTATTGTCGGAGAGAACTTCAATCGCAATTTCGCAGTTCCTGATGAGTTCTTCTTTGACTCCGAAGAGGGTGTTAAAGGCCGTTACAAATTTTTCTTTCACTTCATCTTCCGTCACATGCGGGGTAGAGCACCTTTCTACCCCTTTATACTTGTCATTACAACGCCAGATGACCTTACGATGCTTGGTGTTCGAGGCCCAGACC
This sequence comes from Acidaminobacter hydrogenoformans DSM 2784, assembly GCF_900103005.1. Taxonomy (GTDB): domain Bacteria; phylum Bacillota; class Clostridia; order Peptostreptococcales; family Acidaminobacteraceae; genus Acidaminobacter; species Acidaminobacter hydrogenoformans. The sequence goes on from NZ_FMWL01000012.1 coordinate 20,204, forward strand.
TTTGGGCCGTAGTAGCCACCACATTCAGAGCAGACGAGCTTAGCAGAGAGCGGGTTTTGACATCCGTTTGGCCGGCCTAGCTTCTTTCGCCTCTGGAGTTCAACCTGCACTGCTTCAAACTCATCTGGTGAGATGATGGCAGGATGGCTGTTCTGGACGTAGTACTGTGGTACTTCACCTTCGTTGATTTTGATCTTTTTGGTTAAAAAGTCAATAGTTACCTTTTTCTGTAAAAGGGCATCGCCAGAATACTTCTCATTGGTTAGGATGGACTCAACCGTTCCAACTTGCCATCTTTTCTTGCCAGCAGGGGAGAGGATCTCTTTGGCAGTCAGGTGACGTGCGATGTAGGAACACGTTTTTCCTTCTATAAATAAGCGGTAGATCATCCGCACTACTACCGCCTGGCTTTCTACAATTTTAGGTGTACCGTCTTCGCCTTTTTCATAGCCGAGGAAATGTTTATAAGGCATGCTGACTTTACCATCGGCGAAACGCTTGCGGTGGCCCCATGCCACGTTCTCACTTAAATTTTTTGATTCTTCTTGGAAACACCCACAACAATTGATAAAATGCACCCTCCCATCCTAATGTTCAACGATTTGAAGGAAGTGGAGGGTGCATTTTTGTTTTCAGGGGTGCAAAATGGGAATTGTGCCCAGTTGGGCTTAATTTTGATTTTTATGGCCGAAATTCAGTCTTTAGTCGATGATTCGTGTCCTAACTAATTACATTATTCTATATCATGCTCAAAATCTGGACGATTACGGGCTTAAGTTCCATATAACTTGACTTATTACCTTACCTGAGCGATTACTACGTGTAGCGGTATGGTAATTTTTTATTTTTGAGGGAGGTGAGAAGTCGTGAGGAAACCTATCATCACAGAGATTACTAAAAAGAAAATGCCATTGCCGCTTCTGAGCCTGACTAGGGTTTGTGCTTATGTACGTGTATCCACCGGACATGATCCGCAGCTTAAGTCACTTGAGAACCAGACTGAATATTATCAAAACAAATTCTTGAACTCGCCGTACTATTCCTTTGTTGGAGTGTTTTCTGATGCTGGCATTTCAGGAAGCAAATCGAGCCGTCCGGGTTTTCAGGAAATGCTCACTCGGGCAAGAGCTGGCGAGATTGATCTGATCTTTACAAAATCCATTTCGCGATTTGCTCGAAGTACGCTGATGCTGCTTGAAGTAGTACGTGAACTGAGAGATATCGGTGTTGGTGTTATCTTCGAAGAACAAAACATTAATACTCTCAGTTCAGAAGGGGAAATGATGCTGACGATCCTTGTTGCCATCGCAGAAGAAGAAAGGAAGGCCGTACGATCAAATGTTGCATGGGCCATGCAGAATAAATTTAAGCGTGGTGAGGTCCTGGTCGATACCAATCGTCTACTTGGTTATGACAAGGATGAAAATGGGCGGCTCATTATCAACGAAGATGAAGCTGAGATTGTGAGGCTGATCTTTAAACTCTACCTTCAGGGCTTATCCGGCCTTAAAATTGCAAAAATGCTAAACGATGCAGACATTCCAAGTTACCTAGGGAATCCGTGGATAAACGGTAGAATATTAAGCATCGTCGGCAACGAAAAATATGTCGGAGATATGCTGCAGCAAAAGGGCTATGTCAAAGAGTCGGGTCTTCAGGTACTTAACTGGGGCGAGATGCCAAAGTACTTTGTGAAGGATTCCCATCCTGGCATCATCTCCCGAGAAGATTGGGATAAGGTTCAGGAAGCAAGGAAGAGGCGAAGACGAAAGGAATATCCTCTAACCAGTATGATCAAATGTCCATACTGCGGGGCATCACTGACGCACTGCACGGATTATAAGAAGCGGCCACTTTGGCACTGCCATAACTACTTAAGTAAAGGAAAATCATTTTGTAAAGGCACTAACATCTGGGACTCAGATCTTCAGGAACTGACAAAAGATTTAAGTTTAACTGAGCCATTAGTGCTCCTGGAGGTGGATTATGAAGAAGGTAGAAATATCAGTGCCAAAAAAGATTTCCGTCTTGTACCCACTTCAGAGTATCGCAGGTCCCACGGATTATAAGAAAAAAACGATCAGAGTCGTAGCCTACTGCCGCGTATCGACGGGAAGTGAGGTCCAGCTGGTCAGCTACCGGGCGCAGGTTAAGTACTACGAGTCCTACATTCGTGAAAGACCGGAATACATCTTTTCTGGGATTTATGCCGATGAAGGGATATCAGGAACGGATCTTAACAAGCGCGATGAATTTAAACAAATGATGCAGGACGCAAGGGATAGAAAATTTGACATGATCATCACAAAAAGCCTATCACGTTTTGGGCGCAATACCCTGGACTGCCTAAACTGTCTTCGTGAACTGAAGAGCCTCGGCATTGATGTGTTCTTTGAAAGCGAGAATTTTCGCCTACTTGGGACAAATAGTGAACTGCTCATTTCTCTCATGTCTGCTTTTCATCAGGCAGAAAGTGAAAACCTCTCAGAGAATATCAAATGGGGGCTTCATAAGAAATATGCTGCAGGTCATATAAGGAGCATCCCAAGTGGAAAATTTCTCGGATACGATAAGGATAAACATGGCGATCTTGTGATTAACGAAGATCAGGCAGAACTGGTCAAACGAATTTATCAGGAGTTTCTTGATGGCTACAGTCCTTACCATATTGCTAAACGCTTTACGAATGAGTCACTTCTAATGGCTTACGGTGGTAAGCAGTGGTGCGTGAGTCATATCACTAAGGTACTAAAAAATGAAAAGTTCAAGGGGGACACCATGTTTCAGAAGACCTTTAATACCTGCTACTTAACAAAAAAACGCGCGAAGAATAAGGGAGAACTGAATAAGTATTACCTTGAAAATTCCCATCCGGCCATTATTGATAAAGAGACCTGGGAACTGGTGCAGATGGAGTTTGCTCGGCGTGATGAATTTCTGAAAGCACATAATTTTAAGAATTATCATAGTCAGGGCTTAAATCCTTTTGAGAACAAGATTTTCTGCGGGACATGTGGCTCAGCGTTTTGTCGATATGAATCTAAAAGGGTAGGTGAAGATAATAGACCATACCTAAGGTGTAAGAGTTTTAACGGGAGGAAGTGGACCGACATTGAAGGGCGGATGTTCACACCTAAGCCTCTGCACCGAAAATCACGGGAGGCTTATAACATTAATCGAAGAAAAGATCCATTGCCACGACAGATGTACTGTACAGATATTCAGATTGATGTCGATAGTCCAGAAACAGCATTCATTACCGCCTGGAACTACATGGTGGAGAATAAAGTGAGTTTCGAAGATGAATGGAAAAGTATCGTGGAATGGGGAGATAAGCTACTTGCATACCGAGCTAAGGAGTTGATGAGACTGGTAGAGGAAGTTGGATTAATTGAAGAGGCTGCATATGAACTTGTGATTAAGACCCTTTCGCATATGGAGGTAGGTGTTGATGGTGAGATTAACGTGATATTTTTCTCGGGAATTGGATTAGAGGTAGTGACTAAATAAACTAGGAAGGATATGGTGATGGTAACTTTAAAGCCGTTTATAAATACCTTGATTAACGAATTTGAATGTTTAAAACCACAAATAAAAGGTGAGGAGAATTGTTATGAAAGCGACTGCTAATGTAAGGAAAATTCATGAACCTATCAGTGAGACCCTTAAAGTTTATGATAATGAGCGAAAGGATGGAGTTGAGCTTATCCCCGAGGGAGATACTATTATCATACGAAGGTTCACTCAAACATGCGCACTTTGTAACGCGACTAGGGACATTAAGCCTTTTAGTGGGAAATTGATTTGTCAGGACTGTATTGACGTGATTAAGGAGATAGCAGGCCAATGAGGTATGCTTAATATGAGACTCATTAAAATTGAAAATGATAAATGCACCGCTATGTGATATCCACTCTTGCTTAAGAGAAATTGCATAGTGGTGCTTTTCTGTTTTAGATTACATTGTGAAACTGACAAAATTAATGCAAATGTGACTTATCCTATCTCAACAAGAGATCGCACCTTGGTATTTTTTGATTTTTATATCAATTACAGTAATACCGAGAATTGAAAAATTACAAAAAATAAATGTAAATGTTGATGATCCTGACCATTATCTGCGAGCAAAGAAAGAATAAAAATTCGGTCTAAATCTATATTCACCGATATCAACAAAAGAATTTCTCAGGTGGTCTTCATTTGAGCTTCTTCAGAATATGAGATTATAAAAGTGTACAATGTTATTTCCGATTCTGTCGAATGGCACTGACTAGTTTTGCGTATTAAGAGATTAAATATTCAGAAACCATTGGAGTAGTTAATCATCGTTTAATTGCGAAGGGATAGATAACAAAAATTAAAAACGTAATAATTCCGTGTTATAATCGTTAGTACAGTCCAGCTGATACATTTTGGAACACCAATGATTGCTATTCTGACGCAGGAGGTATTTAATTGAAAGAAAATGATATAGAGATAAATGGTTTAAACCTTAATGCTACGATGATTTCATTACTGGATTTGTTGGATGATTGCATATACATAGCGGATAAGTATGGAATAATTGTTTTCTATAACAGGGCAAGCGAAGAGTTGGACAATCTTAGAAAAGATTTTGTTATAGGCAGGCATATTACAGAATGCTTTAAATTAGATGAGTATTCAAGTTTGATTCTGAAGGTAATTCGAAAAAAACGACCGTTTGAAAATGTATACCAGGACTATACTACTGTTTCAGGTAACCGTGTCACAACTGTCAGTAATGCGTATCCTTTATTAGAAAACAATGAATTAATCGGTGTATTAGCGGTTACCAAGAATATATCGAAGTTTAATAATTTGTACAGCATTATGGAAAGGAATAAACATGAAGACTATAAAATTGACGATTTTGCTCCACTTTTTACATTTGACCAAATTATTGGTCATAGTAAAGCCATAATGGATTGCAAAAATACCGCATTAAAATCAGCAAATTCGAATGCTTCGATTTTGATTTATGGTGATACAGGAACAGGAAAAGAGCTGCTTGCACAAAGCATTCATAACGCAAGCAACAACAAAGGATCATTTGTTTCGATTAATTGCGCGGCTATACCTGAAAATTTACTAGAAGGAATTTTGTTTGGCACAGCAAAAGGAGCTTTTACTGGTTCAATAGATCAATCTGGTCTTTTTGAAGAGGCATCTGGAGGAACCCTTTTTTTAGATGAGCTCAATTCAATGGGATTAAACCTGCAGGCAAAATTACTAAGAGTTTTGGAAACACATAAAATCAGACGGGTTGGAGAAGTAAAAGAAAGAAGTGTGCATCCCAGAATCATTAGCGCATTGAATATTTCGCCCATAAGGGCTATCAAAAATGAGATTCTAAGACAAGATCTTTTTTATCGATTGGGTGTTGTAAGTATAAGAATCCCATCCTTAGCGGAACGTATGAATGATATAGAAGAACTAATTGATCATTTTATCAAGAAATTTAACCATAGTTTTATACGAAATGTTAAAGGTGTTTCACCTGAAGTTATGGAATTATTTAAGAGGTATAATTGGCCGGGCAATGTACGTGAGCTTGAGCATACTATTGAATATGCCATGACATTATTTGGACAAGAAAATGAGATTACAATAGAATGTTTACCCTGTACCATATTTGAACAATTAGACGGTGAGATCAATGAAGAACCGCATTACTACAAGGATGGGAATAACTCATACAGAAAAGATTACTCAAAAAAAGATCTAAAGATGATTTTAGAAGATAAAGAGAAAGAGATAATCCTAAAATGCTTAAAAGACTCTGAAGGCAATGTCAGTGCAGCTGCAAAAGAACTAGGACTTAACAGACAAAGTTTGGATTATAAAATCAAAAAATACAATGTAAACTTGAATCATAAAACTGTTGATAAATAGTGCTTGCTGAACGGATCTCAGCTCACTTCCGGCAGTTGGGGATTTTGCTTGAGTTACAAAAAAATACTTAATCAAAATTAGATACAAAAGGACTTAAGCCTATGCGCAAAGTTCATTATCAGAAACACCTCTGTAGTATCTGCTGTTTGAATAAAAATTGGATAAGTTAAATTTAGTTTTCTTTAGGAAGTGATCTATAATAAATAGGGCTTGCTGAATTATGCTTGTAAACTTTAGGATTACTGATTTAGAGGCGAATTTGCGATATGATATTAGAACAGAATAATAATTTTATGTAGTTTGGTATGATGGCAGTAAGGGCATACAGGGATATTGATTGTGTTATTGCATTATATTAGGACGTGACCGTTATGGGGGAGAAAAAAAATACCCCTTAAGTTCCATCTATTATTTGGGAAATATTTGAAAGCAAAATATCTGGACGAAATATCCAGAAATTTTGCTTTTTTTAATTTGTTAATAACAGTATATTTCATTATATAAAAGTTGAAATTGAGTCTATTGAATGGTCACGGCGTATTTCTGTGATTGAGATTTGTTTGGCATGAGTTTTGCGTAGATATACAATAGGTGAGACATGGCCTAGAAATATTTCATTAAACTAATAAAGGAGAGGAAAAACCAATGATGTTTACTAAGGAAGAATATCAAAACAGATTTCAACGAATCAAGGATGAATTAAAGAATTACGAACACGATGCAGTCATAATCAGTAATGAAGATAATATTTACTGGTTAAGTGGATTTTTTGGCTTTGCTACCTTCAGGCCATTGTTCTTAGTTGTACACAAGGATATTGATGAGCCCTTCTTCATTACACCAAAACTGGAGTATGAAGCAGCTTTGGAGAGTACATGGATAAGTGATATTTCATTTTATATTGAATGGAAAGAAAAGGGAGCATTTTTAGATATTATCTCTTTATTGAAAAGCAAGATTGAGGAAAAAAAATTATCTTTTAGTAAAATTTTTGTCGAAACAGCAACAATGCCAGCATATCTTTATAACTCACTTAAACAAAACTTCAAAGGAATAGAAATGGATAATGATCTTATTTTGAGAAAGATTAGGATGATTAAATCACCTGAAGAGATTATGATTATGAGAAAAGTAGCTCAAGTGGTCATAGCGGAAGTAGAGGCTGCAACTAAAATTGCAAGAATAGGTGTGGAAGAGTGGCAAATAAGCATGGCAGCTCAAAATGCAGGATATGAAAAAGCTGCTGAACTGTTACAAAATTATCCATTAATGACTCCGCTTTTCGCAGGGGTTCAAATGCTCCAGAGTGGTAGCAGATCTCATATAGTGCATGGAAGAGCCACAACTAAGAAAATCCAAGAAAACGATGTTATAATGATGTGTTTTTGTGAATATGCTCAATTTGCTGGATATCGTATGGGGTTTACGCGCCAGTTAATTGCAGGAATACCAACACCTGAATTTACAGATGTGTTTAATATTGCAAAACAATCACATGATGCCGCATTAACACAAATTAAACCGGGTGTAACCGGTGCAGAGTTAGATATCATAGCACGAAAAGTTATAGTAGAGGCAGGTTATGGAGAATATATCACACATCGTACAGGAAGGGGGGTAGGGGCTTCTTATGTAGAAGGGCCAGAGGTAAAAGAAGGTGATGCTATTGCATTGCAACCAGGAATGATTATAACAGTTGAGCCAGGCATATACGTACCGGGAGTCGGGGGTGCGCGAATTGAAGATACGGTGTTGATTACGGAAAATGGTTATGAGATTCTTACGAAATTTCCTGATGAATTAAAAAGAATTTAAGTAATTTATGATCTGATATTTGCATCAAATGAATATGTTATTACTTGAAATGACTAATGCACTAAATTTTAAAGGCGGTTTTTCAGATCAAACCTCGTTCTTTCATTCATTTCAAGAATTTTTAGATTGATATTTACTGAAGATATCAACCTTTTATCAAGACGCAGGAGAATGACACATTCTATAGAAAATAAAGTTATTATGAGAGCATATGAACATACATCTATTCGAACCAGAAAAGATAGATATGATGAAAATGGAGTGTGATATATGTTTTATAATATGCTATAAAGATTGGAACCGGTATAGGCCGCCATTATGAGAAAAGCCGATACTTGATTGAAATTTTTAAAATGTGCAAAATTACACTTGTTTAAATTGAAGGAATCTTAAGTAATTAAATTTTGTTTTGAGAGGAGACAGTATATTGATCAAAGTAAAAGATTTGAAGCAGTATGAAACTGATATGATCACTTGGCGCAGAGACTTTCATATGCATCCAGAAAAAGGATTTGATGAAGTTAGAACATCAGGGATTGTAGCTGACTTATTGGAGAGCTGGGGTCTTGAAGTTGTAAAAAATTTTTGTATGACGGCCGTCATTGGCATCCTGGACACAAAAAAACCAGGAAAAGTTATTGGAATAAGAGCAGATATGGATGCATTAAGCATGCAAGATCAAAAGGATGTTTCTTATAGATCAATAAATGCTGGGTTATGCCATTCTTGTGGACATGATGGACATACATCGATTTTACTTGGGATAGCGAAATATTTATCTGAACATCAAGAAGGGCTCACGGGCAAGGTAAAGTTTGTTTTTCAACCAGCAGAAGAAGGTCCACCACCTGGGGGAGCAAAACTCATCATGCAAAATGGAATCTTGGACGATGTGGATATTATGATTGGTTCACATATTCACCCAAGTTACAAAACAGGAAAGATTATCGTCAAATATGATGAGATGTTAGCAAGCGGAGATTTTTTTGATGTTATCATTACTGGAAAAGGGGGACATGGTGCTTATCCTCATGAGTGCAACGATGTAATTAGTACGGCTTTGTTGGTAATAACGGCTTTAAACAATATTATAAGCAGAGAAATAGATACGGTAAAACCAGGTGTCCTATCAGTATGTAATATCCAGGCAGGTGAAGCAAAGGCCAACAATGTAATACCTCAGTCGATATCTTTTGGAGGGACATTTAGGACTCTTGATGAGGGGGTTAGAGAGCATATAATAGACAAGATAGACAAGATTTTGAAAAATATTTGCTCAATGAACAATTGCACTTATGAATTCAACAATCAATTTATGTTTCCAATTTTAAGAAATAGCAATGAAGTGGTTGAAATAGTTAAAAACGTTGCAATTGATACGATTGGCTCGGATAATGTAGAAGTGATGGAGAATGTTGATATGGGATGTGAAGATTTTGCATATTACTCAACTAAAATTCCATCATGCTATTTCTATTTTGGAGTAAGGAATGAAGCAAAGAATTGTACCGCTACATTTCATCACCCTGATTTTAATATGGATGAAGATAGTATGATTATTGTACAAGCTGTTATTATCAACACACTGTTAAAATTAATAGAATAATAATTGGTTGGGGAGGCTTAAAATGAGTTTTTTACAGATCGCTAATAGTCCCATATTGTGGGGGATTACCTTTATTGCTGTGACATTAGTTTTGTTTCAAGCAACAATTTTTCTCAAGAAAAGTTATAAAGCTGGTAAAGAACTTGGATTCACAAAAGAACAATTAAATCTTGCATTTCGGACTGGAATAATTGCGTCGATAGGTCCTTCAATGGTTATTGTGGTAGGCATGGTTGCACTTTTAGTTACAGTAGGGGGACCAACAGCACTAATGCGGCTTGCTTATATTGGCAGTGTATCTTATGAACTGATGTCTGTCGGATTTGCAGCAGATGCTTATGGTGTTGGGCGAACTGCCGCAGAAATGACTCCGCAAGTTTTTGTTACTGCTCTATGGTGTATGGCAATTGGCTGTATTGGTTGGGTATTGGTTACCGTTCTTTTTACCGATAAAATGGAGATTATTAGAGATAAGATGGCAGGCGGAGAGTCAAAACTTATCCCAGTTATCTCCTCGGCAGCTATGCTTGGTGCGTATGGCTATTTCAATGCTGGTTATGTTATAAGTATGAACAACAATACTATTGCTATCATGACTGGTTTTTTTACAATGTTAGGGATCACACTTTTATATCGGAAGACGAAAAATAGAATACTCAACGAATGGGGATTGACAATAGCAATGCTGTTAGGTATGGCTTTTGCAGTAATATTTTAGAGAGGAGAAAAAAATGGTTGAAACTGAAATGAAAAGCGTCGGAACTAATGTCGTAACTAATGATGAATATTATAAAAATATATACTTACCTCAAATCAGCAAACTGGGGAAAAAAACCGGCTGGCTTGGAGTATTATTAATATTTGCTCCTGTCTTAGCTGTAACATTTTTCTTTAGAATAGTCCCAGAAATGGATTTGTTAATCATAGCTATAACCGCTCAATTGTCAGTTAATGCAATATGGTGGATTATTGAACCAATCTCGTTTTATCCAATTTTAGGTGTGCCGGGTACATATATGGCCTTTTTATCTGGAAATATCTCGAATTTGAGGATACCTTGTGCGGCAGCCGCTCAAAGAGCCCTTAACATCGAACCAGGTTCTGAAAAGGCAACGATTGTATCTACAATTGGAGTTGCTGCTTCCGTATATGTTAATGTCATATTACTTATTATTGCTGTTGTAATTGGTAGCAGCATATTAGAGCAAATGCCAGATGCTGTAAAAATCAGTCTTAACTTTCTCTTACCGGCTTTGTTTGGAGCAATCTTTGCGCAATTTGCGATTGATGACAAAAAGACGGGTGCTTTCGCTATGATAATTGCGATTGGATCCCTACTTATGTATAACCAGGGAATGTTTGATTGGTTGCCTTTAGATCCATTTATTGCAGTTATCTTGACTCCGATATTTGGCACGATTCTGGTGGCCAGAATTATGTACAAAAGAAGTCAATAAACAATTTATTAGGCTCAATACATTGTCTGGATTTAAAAAAGTTTTAGTAACTGAAATTAAGGGTCATGAATTTTTTTAACAGTTATACCAAAGACGTCAATACATTAATGATGAATAACAATAAACATAATTTACAACCGAAGGAAGATTTTAATATGAATAGAAAAAAAGTATTAATTATCAATAATGAGAGGGATCCAGATGATTTTGGCTGGATTCCTAGATTAAAAAGTGCTATTGAGGCTATAGAATCCGTACACTTTATAATGCAGCATTTCTCAAGTGTTTCTATTGATAATATTGAAATAATAGAACCCGACTGCATCATTATTTACGGAAGAGTGACACATCACTGGGATTTAGAAGAAATCATGCAATCGTACCTTTCAGAATTAGAAATGATTCAAGCGTTACAAAAGCCGACCCTAGGAATTTGTGCAGGGTTGGAGTTAATGGCAATAGCGTTTGGCGGAGAAATCGGTCGAATGTCAGAAAATGGTATGGGGGATGTTCTTGAGGAAGGGTATATTCGGAAGACAATATTAAAGAAAAATCCGTTATTTGAAGGATTGGAAGGAACTTTTTGCTGTAGAGAATTACACAGAGAAGAGGTGAAAGTATTACCAGCAGAATTTGAGTTGTTAGCTACTAGTGAAATGTGTAGAGTGCAAGGAATTAAGCACAAAGACAAACCAATGTATGGTGTTCAATTCCATCCGGAATGGTATAATTCTGATTATCCGGATGGTAGCATAATATTGCACAACTTCTTAAAAATTTGCCATGTAGTTTAAACAAGCATGATACAAAGGGAATTATTGCCATTGCACAAAAAAACAATTCGAAATCACACTTGGAACACCACCGACAGTTAAAATAAATTATGGGTATCATTTTAGTGAACGGTTAAAGTAAGACTCCCATTGGTGCATTAAGCCCGCTATTTAGACCGACTTCAGATCTCTTCTGAACCACAGATTGAGATCCTCTTTACACAGAAGCTCGTAGGGTAGAAAAGCCTTTTTAGAGAGCTGCGCCGTATCTTACACCATCGATGGGAACATGATGGATGTCTTGTACGAGCGTTGTTGTAGGTTGGATGTCCATAAAGACAGTATTGAGCTTGTGTTCTTTTGGGTCAATAATTGCATGGATTTAAAATAGTACTTCGCCATGAGACAATAGGTTTAAACAAAGTGGCGCGCACTTATCAATTAACATAAATGAAACCGTTTGAGCGTCAAGTCTTTGTTTGAGGATCAGGGTATTCGAAAAGTGCAGTGCTACTATTGGTTAAAAATCATTCGTGAGGAATCACTTGACCAATGGGCCACGCTGGCCATCAACCTTAGTTAGACTATCAATTGGTCAACCCCATTTAGCCATTAGTAAGTCATCTTGATGAAGCTAATGGCTTTTTTTCTACCCCTCAACCTCCGTCCCATCCTTAAAACAAAACCTCAAGCCCCCATCCTCCAGCACCATAACCTTCTGAGTCGTCAAAGTCCAGAGCCTTTCATCAAACTCATCAAGTACCCGACCACAGCCTTCAATATCCCGAATAAATCCTTTAAGCGTATGGCTCCGGCTCTGCCTCTCACTTTTTATTTCTTCTAACGCCGTAACCCTCTCAGTCGCCTTCTCATGGCGCGCCACGTATCCGTCATGCTGCTTTTCCCACTCAACTTGACTTATGGCTTTATGGGCATTTTCGTAAATAGCTTTTTTAGATTCATCAACGACGGCCGCGATTTCCTCATGTAGTTTATCAATTTCCTCGTCGATCTTCGTGTTGTCGGCAAGGTGTTCGATCGCGATTTCGCAGTTCTTGATAAGCTCTTCCTTAACTTCGAAGAGGGTGTTAAAGGCTATAACAAATTTTTCTTTAACTTCATCTTCTGTGACATACGGGGTAGAGCATGTGTCTACCCCTTTATATTTGTCATTACACTGCCAGATGACCTTACGATGCTTGGTGTTCGAAGCCCAGACCTTTGGGCCGAAGTACCCACCACATTCAAAGCAGACTAGCTTAGCAGAAAGTGGGTTTTGACAGCCGTTTGGCCTGCCGAGCTTTTTTCGCCTCTGGAGTTCAACCTGCACGGCTTCAAACTCATCTGGTGAGATGATGGCGGGGTGGCTGTTCTGGACGTAGTATCGTGGGGCTTCGCCTTCATTGATTTTGACTTTTTTGGTAAGAAAGTCCACCGTTATTTTTTTCTGAAGTATGGCATCTCCAGAATACTTCTCATTGGTTAGAATAGACTCAACCGTTCCAACCTGCCATCTTTTCTTGCCAGCGGGGGAGAGGATCTCCTGAGCTGTCAGGTGGCGTGCAATGTAGGAGCATGTTTTTCCTTCTATAAATAAGCGGTAGATCATCCGCACTACTACCGCCTGGCTTTCTACAATTTTAGGTGTACCGTCTTCGCCTTTTTCATAGCCCAGGAAATGTTTATAAGGCATGCTGACTTTACCATCGGCGAAACGCTTGCGGTGGCCCCATGCCACGTTTTCACTTAAATTTTTTGATTCTTCTTGGGCCAAACTGGAAAATATGGATAATAATAACTCTCCTTTGCTATCAAAGGTGTAAATGTTCTCTTTTTCAAAATAAACCTCAACGCCTTTATCTTTGAGTTTACGTATCGTTGATAAGCTGTCTACAGTGTTTCGAGCAAATCGGCTAATGGATTTAGTGATGATGAGATCGATCTTTCCTGCGACGGCGTCATCAACCATTCTATTAAATCCTGCTCTACCTTTTGTACTAACACCGCTGATACCTTCATCCGTATAAATGTCGATAAACTCAAGATCTGGCCGCTTATCGATGTATTCATTGTAATAATCCACCTGGGCTCGATAGGAGTTGAGCTGTTCTTCGCTATCAGTAGAGACTCTGGCGTATGCTGCGGTTCGTCTTTTTGATGGGTTGTTTAAAGGGTTTGCAGTATTCTTATGAATCGTTGCAGGATAAATGATAACACTCGATGCCACATTAATGCCTCCTTGCTTTTATGCGCGCAGCTTCACGCATCTGGGTTGTCCAGCTTTCGCTTCGGGATTTTTTGTGCCAGATCTTCTCTACCTCATGGTCATCCCGAAAGATAAAGACTAACCTTTGATCTGTATGGACCCGGATCTCGGATATTTCATCTTTGAAACGCTTCTCATCAAAATCCGTTTGGTTTAAGACCTCAGCACTCATCTCGTAGAGTACGGAATCCGGTATTTGCCGAGCCGGGCAGACGTCTTTACCCTTATTCAAATAGGTTGAGCATTTCCAGACGACGCTGCCATGGAGTGCTTTTCTTTTATACTTTTTACCACAGTGACCACAGATGATCATACCGCTAAAGGGGTATCGATTGCGGTTGCCGGTGATCACCCTTGAAAGGCTGCGCCTAATGTCTAGTATTTCTTTAGCCATTTCAAAAGTGGCTTCATCGATAATGGCAGGGTGGGTATCGCGAGCGACATACTTTGGAAGTTCACCTTTGTTGATGACGAGCTTCTTCTCAAGATGGTCTTTTACGAACTTTTTCATGAGCACGGCATGCCCCGTGTATTTTTCGTTTTTGATGATAGCCATGACACTATCAGCTGTCCACTTATCACTGCGAAGAGGGGGGATACCCATTTTCGTCAGTTTCTTTGCGATCGTGCCGCCACCCATGCCGTTAATGTAATCATCAAAAATCATGCGTACCGTTGTGGCTTGTTCAGGATCAATCTCGACGTTACCATTTGAAATCTGGTATCCGTACATAAACCTTAGACCTGCCAGTTCACCTTTTTCGAACTTCTTTCGAATCCGCCATTTGCAGTTTTCACTCACAGAAAAACTCTCGGCTTCAGCATAAGCTCCGAAAATGGTCAGAACGAGTTCTCCATCGTCACTTAGCGTATTGATATTCTGCTCTTCAAAGAAGACGCCAACGCCGATGTCTTTAAGTCCTCTGATTATCGTAAGTAGGTCCACTGTGTTGCGTGCAAGGCGAGAGGCGCTTTTTATCATGACAAGATCAATTCTACCAGCCCTACAATCGTCAAGAAGCCGATTTAGTTCAGGTCGGTTCTGCTTTGTCCCAGTCATGGCTTCATCTGCATAGACCCCAGCGTAAACCCAGCCAGGCTCATTTTGAATGTAATCACTGTAATGACTTACCTGCGCAGCAAGTGAATGCAGCATGGCATCTTTACCTGAGGACACTCTGGCATAGGCCGCTACCCTTTTGAACTCTGGTAGTTTAGGTAGAGGTCTATCTGTTCTGGTGATGATAGGTTCCATCGTTTTTCCCTCCTTCTGGTTACATATATCACTCGTAAAGTTACTAATAGCAAGGATTACAGGCGATAAATGCTGTCTTTTGGAAGGTTATATTTGTCTGCCATGATAGCAGAAAGCGCCTTAAATTCATCATCCGTAATGAGACAATCATCAAGCCATTTTCTAAAAGTAAGCATGGCGGTATAGTAGTGAATGATGTCTGTAGTATTAGTCATCTTCTGATCACCTTAGATAAGCCATAACAGGCACGAGAGCAGTATTTGCGTTCCCGTTTTCCATAGCCAATAAAATCACGTCCACAGGTCTGGCAGCTAAATGTCCGGCCGTTTTTTCTTTTTATGGTTTCAGGATGTGCGTTCCACCAAGTGTGGCGGCACTGATCTGAGCAGAAGTGCTTTTTCTTTTTTCCGGTGGTCTGTATCAGAGGGGCGCTGCACTCACGGCAAAGTGTGACATTTATAGTTTCAGGCTCTGGTGAAATCGCGCTGGCTAACTGATTTCTTTGGCAGAAGGATTTCACGGTGTTTTGAGAGAGGCCAAGTTGACCTGCAATTTCTAAGTAGCTCCTGCCAGCGCCGCGTAGCTTCTTAATGGCTTCTTTTTGCTTGTGGTTCAACTGAAAACCCTCCTTCATATGTCTTGAGTCCATCAGGAATAGGTCAGGGTAGAATAAGATGGAAAAGAAAAAGACCCATAGAGGCGCACTCTACAGGTCTTAAGTTTTGGCTAACTCATTTTGGTAGTTTCAGCTTTTGTCCAATGTGAATCACATCGGAAGTGAGACCATTTAACACTTTGATCTCGCGGTGACGTTTACTATCACCCAGTTTTTTCTTAGCAATCTTCCAGAGAGAATCGCCTTTGACGACTGTATAAATCTCGTAAGTTGGGTCGTGACTTCCGATGTATATTTTTATGCCACTTTCGTCAAAGACGGAATACCCAGGATTCTCATCAGCGCATTGAATAGCAAAAGTTAGTTTTCTAAAGGCACCCTTTTGCGACTTAGCCTCATTCCAGGATTTACGAACTCGGTAAAGAGGTTTAATAGAAGATAGGGTAGAGATCCTTAGTTTCTTTCTGACATCTACTCTGAAGTGATCCATATTTTTGCCATGCTTCACAAACCAGTGCATCACATCCGCATGATTTGATGCGATGCCCATACTACTTCCTTCAGAGTGACAGAGGATGTCCTTTTCAGTAAGACCATATTTTCTGCAAAGAAAGACGCAAAGATCTACGGCGTTTTGCCATACGTTATTAAAGTAGACCTGATTCCTTTTTTTATCATACCCCACCATCTGAAAACCGCCGGAATAAGAAAAGCCACCTGGTTCACAGAGTTCAAGACCGATGTGGGTATTATTGGCGGATCCGCCTGCATGCCATCCACGGTGATCCCAGGGCAGATACTGCCACACTTCTTTATCGTCGAGAAACGCATGGACACAGACCTGACGGTTAATTTCTCCTGCCTTATAGGACTTGTTCCAGCGGCTAAACCAGTCCCTTGCCATCACTCCTGGTGCGGCGGTTGAATGAATCATGATACCTTTTGGGGTAATTTTTCTATTAGCAGCAAAGCAATCATTTCTGATCATATACCGAGTAATAATCTTATTAGGCATCATCGCCATCACCTTTTTCTGAGAACTGCTCAAGGACCTCTTTAAGTTTCTGTGGTACTGGCAGCCCAATTCTCACACAGTTTTCAAGGATACTGATACCTTCATTAGAGAGATAAAAGAAAATTGCGGCTGTACGAATAACACTTCCGTTTTTAACGAGAAAGACATCAAGGATATTGGCAATCGCTACAATAAAAAAGATCAAGATTTTCTTGAAGATGCCACGAAAACCGACTTCACTAGATAACTTCCTTTCAAGAATGGCGACCATCACCCCTGAGATGTAGTCGAACACAACAAAGGCAATGAGGGCATAAATAAAGCCATCGTAGCCGCCAAGAACGTAGCCAAGATAGCCTCCAAGTCCCGTAAGGACGAGTTGTATAGAATTCAATATATTCTTCATGGAAACCTCCTATTCAAGACCAGTCTTGATTTCACGCTTAAAAAAAGCCAAAGTTATTGCCCCAGCATATCTTTGGCCCTTTGGGGCAGCACTGATATTGTCGCGACGTCAAGTGCCGCGATAATCTCAGCGATCACTTTATTTCTTTCCTTCCTTGTCAAATAGTCGAGCCGACTGGATTCCTTATTATGAATCTTCAGATCCTCCTGCATGGCCTTATAAGCTTCGGCCGTGATTTTAAGCTCGGCATCTCCACCAATAAGTTCTTCCCCCTGCAGGTCGTCCCGTAGGATCAAAAAACCGGTGTCGCCCTGATCAGAATGATATGGCTGACCTTTCTGAAATCGTATTCCGCCGCGATATGGCTTCCGAGCTCTTCTCGGAGCCGGCCAAGTGCACCGCGCTCGACTTCAGACTCAGGATTGTAAATGTAAATAATTTTCATACCCAGAGCCCTCCTTTAAGTCGGATAGTTTCCGGTAATGGTCCATCCGCCAGTACCGTCTTCCCAATAATATTTTGCCGGGCTCCCCCAGATGTTATAGGCCAAGGTATTACTAGACATATAGGTATCCGGCAGGAGGCATCTAAAGTCGTAGGTGGCCGCCCCAGTCGAAGTGTTGTGATGTATGTTGATATAGCTCAGATCGTAATAATAATCGCCCATATACCCGACTTCGATGTCTATCGAGGTATTACAGTCGATTATCTCGTTATTATGGATCTCGATATTATAGACAGAATAGACGGCGTCCTCGTTACCGATCTCAATCCCGTTAACGGTGTAGTCGTTCCCGTCACAGTAGTTGTGGTGTATTTCAATGTCGTGGGTATCGTGAGCCGCATAGCCCGCATCAATATAAATGCAGTCCGGACCCGCCGCGGCCGTGATAGTGTTGTAGGATATGACGCCATTGACACAGCCGCCCTTGCAGTCAATATTCTCTTTGCCATTGTACCTAAGCGTATTGTTGTAAATGAGGAAAGTGTCGACATTGTTCAGGGTGAGGGCTTCCTGATTGGTTCCGTATTGGTTCGCATATTCGACCGTACAGTTTTGAATGGTGATATCCGCGCCGCCATAAATTCCGATGCCATTCGTCCCGGTATAACGCGTCGTGCATCCGTCAATGACAATGTGTTTACATCCGGTCAGGGGTGTCGCGGTCCACCAGACTTGCCCGATCCCGCAATAATACCCGCTTGCACCATTAAGACCGCCCGCGTGCTGGACGGTGATCCCGTTGAGTTCGATATACTCTTGTCCGTTAAAATCAAACGCCGAGTAGCTGTCATCATATGACGTAATCCCTCGCGCGTCGATGATCGGCGTCTCGCTTGGGTAGGCTTTGAAAGTGATAAAACTTCCCGCAGTGCCGGAATTTTGGCAAAGGATCGGCGCGGTGATTTCATAAGTCCCGCCTTTAATATAAACAGTCTCCCCCGCCACAGCGGTGCTTGCGGCTTTTCCGATGGTTTTCCACGGGTATTCCGGGGACCCGTCGTTGAGATCGTCGCCGTTGACGCCGTCGACGAGCAGATAATCCCCGACGCCGCCGCCGATCGTCGGCGTGATGGACTGCGTGATAATTGTCCCATTGGCCCCGGGATAACCATCCTCGCCGTCACCGCCCAAAGCCCCAGCTCCGGCTCCGCCCAATCCGCCAGCGCCACCCAAAGCTTGGACGGTCCCATTATTGGTGTAGGTCCCGCCGTAAAATATGGCGATCACGCCGCCACCAGCGCCGCCCCCGCCTCCGCCGCCACCAGCGGATGAAAAATCGGCTTTGGCATCCCCACCATCTCCACCATCAGCGCCATTGGCTTCAATGACGCCACCCGAATTAATGGTCACATTTCCGCGGGCAATGATACACAAAAAGCCTCCGGCATAGCCCCCATAACCGCCTTCATTCCCAATCCGGGTTGTATTGGCGCAGACTCCGCCGCCGCCACCACCACCAGCGCCATCGCAATATCCACCTTGCCCTTGATAGACAGTTATAGCGCCGGAGGTGGCGTCGGCATAGACCGCCCCTTCTCCGCCCGCCCCCATACTTCCATACCCGCTGGCGACGCTGTACATTTCAGACCCCGAAGCGAGATAAAACGTCTGATCGACTTTAGAGGGTGTGGTTGCTCTCGTTCCGGTCCCATTTCCACCGACGCCGCCTATGCCATCAGGCCCCGCCGCGCCGCCGCCGCCCCCATATCCCACGCCCCCATACAGAGTGGCCGCTGTATGGTAGGAAGATGGCGAGCCGCCCCCCGCCGCGATGTGCGTCCCATCATAACCGCCGCCAGCGCCACTTCCACCCCCGCCGCCGCCTTTCGCCTTTTGTAAAACGGAGGCAATCTGATAATATTTTGTAATGGTCGGCGGGCCATAAGACATTTGCTTCGTGATAGGGTAGGGCGTGATATGCCCCAAAGTATCATATCCCGCTTTCTTATTCTGGTGAATCGTTCCGGAGACCGTGACATCTCCCGTACAATAAATAATGAGCCCCAAATTTGGATAAACATCGCCGGACAGGGTATGGCCGGCGTTAACCGTGAGGCTCGTATACTGCTTTATAAGAATAGAGCCTCGCGTACTGTCCACATATGGAATGACGACATCCCCCGTTGTGGATAATGCGCCGTCGGAGCCATCTCCGAAAAAGAGGTCGAGCCCCCCGGCGCTACACGCCAAAAAATCCGTACCATCATAAATGAAAAAATACATCTGCCCCGCCGCGAGCTCGCCTGCATTAAAGGCGTTTTTGTAATGGTCCTTTAGGGCCTTTGCGCCCAATCCGTTAACGCTGAGGGTCGGGGCCGCGACGCAGTCGGTGTGGGGTTTGATGGTGATAGAAAAGCCATCGTAATAGCTTGAAGGCCCGGGCGATATTGTGGCAGTGTAGGCTGAGGACGACCCGCTCGTCACGGCGTAAGGCAGGCCGCTTGGGTCGGTCCATTCGAGATCCGTCGCGCTTGAATTCATTGCGAGGACTTGGCTTGCGCTCCCTTTTGCGAGTCTTTTCACGGCGTTCGCGCCGGTTCCGACGACGACATCAGCCGCCGCTGATACGACGGCCGGCGCGGTCGCCAGAAGATTGTCCCTAATGTGTGTATTCATATGAGACGCGGTAACGACTTCACCGGTTGTCCATGTTCTGGGCGCTGTCCATGCCATCAGATTTCACCCTTTCTTTCTTCGTTTTCTTTAATAAGTTGGTCGAGACGTTCCCCCGGGGCCCAGTTCTGGTTTGCTTCATTTTTGCGATCCCTGAGCTCGGCCTCAATCTCTCGATAGTTGTCGGGGATAAGGACGGGCAGAAGATCGCCGTCGTTTTTTATATTGAGACATGAGAGGCAATAAAAAACCGGGTCATGGGTGCTGATGACCTCTGCGCCGGCACAAAACGGACATTTTACGATCCACCGGCCGTGATTGACTTCCGCGGGTACGGGTGTGCCGCTTATCCTTCTTTTTACATACACCCCGTATCTTTTCATAAAATTACGAACGAAAGTTAAATGACTCATTCCCATTACATCCTCGGCATTTTTCATAAATCTGGCCCCCTCAAATTAAAAAGCGAGTTTGGTGGTAGTGCCTAATAAACTTGTGCCTATGATCCAGTATTCAGCCGCGCCGGCGCTTGACAGGGTCAATTCTATTTCGTGTAATTGGCCGCCGTTACTTATCCGGTGTGCGATGGCTTCGACAAAAAAATCATTTGATATCCCCAGTTCTGTTAGCGCTCCAGTTGCTGTGACGGTCACCCGGTCTGATATTTCGCGCTCCAAGGCGTCGAGTAAACTGGTAGAATTTTTATTGGCGATATATCTAAGGCTTATTTTAGGCGAAGGATCTTTATAGTCCCCTATAATGTACGCCGCATAATCCTCAGCCGCTAACGTCGATTGGAGCCATTTTGACGGTAATTTATAGGTGCGTGTCCCATATTTGCTGATGCTGTCCGCGTCTGCGTTTTGAATGGTGACTGCCGTATTTTTAGTTATTTTGATCCCCCGAGCTCTGACCAAGGTGAAAGTCACGGTGACGGCTGAATTGTTTGTAATCGCTATTTTCATTGAGTTGGCGAATTTCGTCGCCACGACGTCTAAATCGCTATAGCTTGTATCGGATTGAACAAGGTCGACCCCCTTCACGGGCGTTGTCCATGTGTCGACGAGGGCGCCGCTATTCGTATCCACGGCGACATTTGGGTATTCGGCCCATATTGTGGAAGTGTATCCCGCCTTGACGGTCAATGTCTCCCCGTCGAGGGTCCACAGGGTGGTGACGGCACTCCCGATGGTGTAGCTCTGGACCCCGACGATGACCTCGTTATATATCTCGTCTAAGGCGTCGATCTGTTCTATGCTTGTATAGGACATTGACGCCGCGGGCGCGTCGGAATAGGTTTGTTGACTTATGATATGGCTCCCGGTCAAACGATGATGCCGGTCCTCAAAAACAAAATATCCGCTTTTGTCCTCATAAATGAAACCAAGCTCGGTTTCTTCAATCTCTCGGAGGGCCCCAAAAGCGTTGATGTTATTTTCGTACCAGACGTCGATACTCATTTCTCCGGTATCGATAGAGCGCTCTCCGGCGGGCCACCCCGCCTGATCCAGTATCTCATCCATTATGGCGCCCGTCGTTTGACTTAAAAGTTTTATCGCTGATATGCTTTTATAGTTGAGCCTTGCCAAAGGCCCGATGGCCTCCAACTGGACGGTGGGCACGCCGAAATTAGACCCTGTCGGGGTTATCCGGGAAAGGACCCCTGTCCACAAGGTCGACGCCACCGGGGCCGTCGTTCTGAGCCGGACTTTTCGGCCCGGTAAAATAGACCCATAAAGCGGCGATAAGGTGTTATACGACGAGTAAAGCCCTGACGGGTTTTTCAGTACAGCGATGAGGCGCCCCGGGGAGGTCCGCCCGGTCAATTGGCTTGCGTAATCACGGCCTCGGCGGGTCTCGATCGAAATAACATTTGTCGTGACCGCCTCATAGACGTCTGAGAAGTCGTCGTCGTTGTTCCAGTCAATTTCGAGAACGTACGTCGCATTGGCCATCTATAGGACCCCCCGGAAGGCGCCGTTGACGGCCGCCTCTTTGACTATTTGTTTGACTTGTTTTTCGAAGTCCAGTAGGCCATAGACCGGCGCATAGAAGTTAACGCTGATCCCGCCGGCTGCGCCGATGGTCAGCGGGTTTTTGGCCAGATCGGTTGGGGATGGCAGACGTCGATCGAGATCCCCGGCTCCAGGTAGGTTGCCGAAATGGATCACCGGATCCACTTTAATTTTTTCGATCCCAAGTTGTAGACCTTTGGAGATGTTTTCCCCATATTCCACCATGAGTTTTGACGGCGATCCGATCTTGAAAAAGCTCTTGACCTTGTCCCCGATGGCGTTCGCCAGTTTCCTTGCGGCGTCCTTGAGTGCCTTCGTTTTTTTCTGGAATCCGTCAATAATACCTGAAACGATATCGGAGCCCCATGAGATGGCGCTCTTTGCGAGTCCGGTGAAAAATCCCGAGATATTGTTTTTCAATAGGTTAAAGGCCCCCACCAAGGTATTCCACGCGCCGAGGAGGACGACTTTAATCATGATCCATAATCCAGACCATATCGAGGTCAGACCGTCTTTCATCCGGGACCAGTCCCCCGTGAAAAGGCCGATAAATACCTCGAGGACCCCTCTAATAATTTTGAGCGCGCCGTCAAAGATCCCCTTGATAGTATTAGATAATGTCGAGGTGATCCCCGTCGTCGTGTCCCCGAATTTCTGCCAGATCCCGGTTGCAAGGGTGACAAAAGCTTCAATAATGGCCCCGATGACTTCAAAGGTCGTCTTGATGAATCCGGATATAAAATCAAAGACGGTTTGTAGGGCCTCAGAGAATAGATTTGCGATTGCTGTTATTCTTTCGCCGTACTCCTCCCAGATCTTTGTGGCCCATCCAACAAAAACATCGATAATCGCCGATATCGCCTCGAAGGTTATTTTTACGACTTCACCTACGGCGGTGAATACGATTTCGCCGACCTCACGGATTTTTTCCCAAATGCCGAGAACGATATCCCGGAAGGTTTCGTTGGTCTTGTAGAGGTTAACGAATATTGCAATGAGACCGCCAATGGCAAGGACGACGAGCCCGATCGGAGAAAGCATCATAGATATAAGCGGGATGAGGCTTGCGATCCCGGTAGAAATTTTACCGATAATAATCAGAAGCGGCCCGATCGCCGCCGCGGCGGCAAGGACTGAGACGATAGTCGTTTGAATACTCGGGTCGAGATTTGTAAACCATTGAACAAGGCCAGTGATCTTATCAATGAGCCCGGCGATCGCCGGCATCGCGGCGTCAAGAGCGGTGACGAGTTGGGTCCCGAGCGGCTCGAGAGCTGTGAGAAGGTTATTTTTCATGATCGCCATATTTTCGGAGAAGCTCCGGGTGTCCTCAGTGGCTTTATTAATGGTCTCCGTGGATGAGGTGAGCGTCGAGACGAGACCCTCGATTTCAAAACGCCCCTCGCGGATCGCTGCAGCCATATCCGGACCGACTTTGGCGCCGAATAGATCGAGGGCGATGGCGTTCGCCTCGCCGGTGGACCCGGCCTCTTTGATTCGCTGAGTGACTTCCGTCAGGGCCGCTTTGGTGTCGGTGATCCCTTCCCGGCTCATCTTGCCGAGAGCGACTCTTAGACCGCCAAGGACCAGTTCCGTGTTGACGCCCTCTTTTTCGAATTTTCCCATCAACGCCGCAGACGTCTCAAAATCAAAGCCCATTTGCCGGAGCGGCGCGCCGAATTTGACGAGGTTATCAGATAACGTGGAAAAGCCGATTCCCGTCGATTGAGAAACCTTGAAAAGGTAATCCATCGATGCGCCTGAATCCTCCGCGGCAATGGACCAGTCCCCGAACACCCGGGTTCCGGATCCGATGGCCGTCGTTAAATCCTCCCCGGTGATTTTCGCGAGGTTAAGAAACTGGACCGCTAAGTCCTCGAGCGCCTCTCCGGAGAGCCCGGTCCTTGTATTGAGATCCGCGATTGCGGTCGATACTTCGTCCATGCTGTTTGGGACTTGTTTCATAACGGTCTTGAAACTGTCCTGTAAATCGAGAAGGGCGTCTCCGGTGGCGCCAGTCCCGACGCGGATTTTATCAAAAGCCTTGTCAAAATCGTTCCCGATTTTACCAAGGACGACGGTCATCCCGGCGATTGGGGCAGTGACGGATTTCGTCAGGGTTTGCCCGGCGGAGGTCATGTCCCGGCCGAATTTTGAAATGTGTTTCTTTGCGTCATTCAGTCCGGTTTGTAGTTTGGTAAGATCCGCACCGATCTTAACGGTGAGAGATCGAATCACTGCCATAACGCTGCACCCCCTTTACCACTTGCCTATGGCGTCATTGATAGCCTTTTCAATTTCGTCGGCGGCCGTCGATTTATACATATCCGCCGCGGGCCGTAAAAAGCCGGTAGGCGCCGGCGCCGGTTTGACTTGTCCTTTGCTTTGGCCGTGCACAAAGAGTTTGTGGCCGAGCTCGACGGGGACGCCATAGGCCGCCCCGGCGCCAAAGCCCACGGTTGAAAAAACTTGCGCTTTGGCCTTTTGTTTTTCGGTTGGTTTTTTCATCCTGATTTTTTCCTCGAGGTTGCCGGCCGGGTGGGCCCACTTGCCGGTTTTTCGGCCTGTAGGACCTGGCACCTTAGCCTTTGCGGCAGTCATGACGCGTCCCGCGAGAGATACGGTCGTCTTTTCTATCTCATCAAAGGCCGCAGTTCCGACCTCATCGAAGCCGCGAAGGACGTCGTTGATCCCTTCTATTTTTTCAAATTTAATCATGATTAGCCCTTCCCCTGTCGTTTGAGGCTTAAGTCGAAAGACTGGATAATAGAAAACATTTGCTCCGGCGTCTGGTCCTCCTCGACCTTTGCGTTATCCTCGAGTGGTGCGATGACCTCCTCGAAATCCGGGAAGTCTTCGACGCGTCCGAGCTTAGCACATAGATACGCGCCGTATATCGTGCGGCGATAAGCTGTAATCTCGAGGTCATGGGCCCCCCGATTATATGCCGCGAATTCCGCGGGTGTCAGGTCCCAGAATTCGACGGGCTTGAGGCCGACCCTCGCGGCGTGCTGGAGAAGGTCGTCGAAATCGAGCTCCCCCGGGTCCTCCGGCGCGCCGTCTATGCGTTTTTTTCCGTCGTGCCAAAGCTCGCGTCGATGGCTTTCCCAAGGATCTCCACGGCCTCTTTAATACTGAGGTGTTCGTCGATCAGGTCCATGACGTCATCCGGTGTAAGAACCGGGTCCTCATGCGCGAGACCCGCCCATAGAAAAACGGCGAGATCCTTCATCCCGACGTCGGAAAGATCAAATTTTGAAATCTTAATATTGAGGTTGTCCTCAATGTTAGCGATGGCCCGCATTCCGAAACGAAGGTTGCGGATCTTGTCGAGCTTGATTGGTATGGATGGTCTTGCCATACATAAAACCCCCAATAATCAAAATCAGGCGGCTGGATAAGCCGCCCGTGTTCCGTTTTGAATTATGTCGTTCTGGTTGCGATGATGGTATAGACTTTTGGAATCTTGCCGCTCTCCCAGACGATGATGTCGAGCTTTTTCGAGGACTGTGTTCCGAAGGTACCGATGGATGCCGACACGGCGCCGCTCGTCAGGGCCTCTGTAAACACCCCATCCACGTATAGGTGGATGGTATGGCTCGCGGCGGTAACGGTGACGGTCGTAGAGGTTGTACTTGTCCAAGTGCAGTAATAATTGAGCGTCCCCGTCGCAAAGGTTGGAGCTGGGGTCCCGGCTGAAAGCGCGAGGGCTGAGATGCCGGTTGACGCCGTCAGTCCAAGTTCCGCGGCGCCGGTACATCTGAGAATGATCTCCGATTGAAGGACGTCGTTTCCGACTTCCGGACCCGGAGCCTCAAGAACGAGCGCCTGGAAAACATAGGTCGCGCCCAGACTTGACGGGAACGTAATTGTGTAAGTGTCGGTTGTTTGATTGGCGAAAGCGGTCCGGATGGCGGTCTGGCCGGCATCTCCGGGATACCAGTTGACGGTGACGGTGACGGATCCATAATCGGCCATCCCGAGGATAAATTCCTTTGCGGCGCTTGATAGTGTGGTGACATCGATTTCATCTCGTTTGGAACCAAGGGGTGATATTTTCTTGACCTCTCCTACAACTGTGGCACCGATCATAAGGGTGGTGCCATTGCCTGCTTTAGCTAATGTCGTCATGGATGATCTCCCTTCATAAGGTATAGAAGTATTCGATTTCAATTAGGCCAGTGCTGATCTGGGTCCCTGTATCAAATCCGTCCATTTCGTTGAGGATGTCAATAGACTGAATATAAGGTGCACCTGACATGTATTCGCCAGTACTATCCTCAAAAACCAATCTGATGGTATCGCGTAGTTCTCTCATCTCGGTGTAATTGGCTGCCAGGATATCAAACTGAAAGGTAGTGTAGTATTGCCCCTGACTCTTTAGGGTTGGATCCCTTCGGGTGCTAATGCGTTTATACGCTATGGCCGGAAGGGGTGCACCTTGATCAATGGTCACGGGATAGATACGACCGTTAAGGCTTGGTATTTCGCTATTTAGTCTATGCCAGATGGCATCTTCGATGGTCACTCTACACCACCTCCCGACACCCGAGGGCGAGTTCACCCTGGTCTTTACTTGTGTCATTCATAAAGAGAATTTCAAAGACTCTTGTCTTGTATCTAATTCTCATTTTGACGTTAACATCAGAGCGATACCTGATGCGAAATAGGGCGCTGACTTCGGCATTAAAACGCTGCGCAGAGAAGAATTCACGTCCGCTCTTTGCCTGATAGTCCGCCCAAACAGAAACGACGGCAACCCAGTTTTCTACACGGGTTCCGTCGCTACTTGTGATAGGCTTGTTTTGTTCAATTGTGATTCTGTAATTTAGATCCCCGGCATTTAACATATGAATCACCGTTCCTTTAAAACCAAATGTTTCGGTGCATGTCATAGAGTCTTTTCACGGTGGTCATGGCGCCCTCAGGGATCTCGGCATCGCGATATTGATAAAGTAGCCCCACATGAAGTAGTAGCCCTGCCTTTAGGCTATAGGGCACCTTGTTCGTGGTGTTATTGTAGCCGGCCTCATACCTGATTCTGATTGGCGCCACAGGATGTAACTCAATTCCTGGCCAGGACTTGTTGTAAGGCAGGACGATGCGCGCGGGGATCCTGTCAAGGTCCAGAAGGTAATCCGTTCCTAGAACCATCGTGGTCTCGACAGCGAAAACGTCTGTCAGCTTAAAGGAAGTCACGGACTGAACCGGCGATCTTGGCAGGTCAATAAAGTTAGCACTTGGTAAGGCATCCAGCATCAGCTCCAGGACTTGAGTCGCCAGGCTTAGCCTGGTGTAGTGCTCTGCGTAGTCTCTAACGGCAAAGATGAGATCAGCCAGGTAATCATCTTCCTCAGCGGTGTCAATCCGCAGCTGATCTTTGACGTCATCAACGGTGATGGGTTCAGCAGAAACCGGGGTGATGACTTTGATGCGTCCTTCCACTAAACCCACCTCCGCTCGATGGTCGATCTGGCAAGAATGGTTGAACCCTCAAGAATGCCACTCATTTCAAAGATGAGGGGGTCCGAATAGCTGCTTGGGATGAGGTACTCGTAGTAATAGACACCGGTCGATTCTTTCGTAGGTATCCCGGCTATGATCTGATTTCTTTTGCCGTCATAGATGACGACCTCTGGCGACGTGACATCGGCCAGAATGTCAGTCCAGTTGTAAAACCTGCCATAAAGTCGTATGGTGTCGCCGGTGTAGGCCATGGCGAGTGGGTCTCCTTCCTGATCTCTGATAGATAGAATTAAAGCGCGATTAGTAGTCGATAGGGTGGCGGTTCTTATCACCGTCTCAGCGTGGCACTTAGCGCTTTCTCGGGAACTGGCAGCGGATATTAACGCCATGAGGATCCGACTTATATGGCGCTTAATGGCTACCGCCGCATTGGTGGCTGCAGTGAGGGTCTTGTAATAGACCATGACCACGATTCTATGGATGTCAGAGCCTATCGTTGATGCCGATACAGCAGCCCTAACATCCCGCGCAGTAATTCTGAATGTAGATTCGATCGCATCAAGGTCTGAACGAATCTCTCTCGCAATCACTCGAGTGATCTGCGCTGTGGTAGATGCCACGTCAGAAATGAGCTTAAAAGTCTGACGGCAGATGGATCCGGCAATATTAGCCCCTGCGAGGGCCGTTTTGATTGTGACCCTTCTGGCCGCGGATGCAGTGCGTGTCGTCGCGATATAGGTCCGCATGATCACGGATGAGTGCGCAACACTTACGAGTATATGGACCGAAACCTCAAGAAGTTTTTCAATCTGCCTCAGGACCATAGACAAAATGATTAGTGCAGATGTGAATGATCGGGCGATCTCTTTTTGTATTGTTGAAACGGTAGATAAGGCCAATACGATAGTGCGCATCATCATTCGCTTGGATAATCCCAATGTCGTGATGCTGACTATCAGGTCCTTTACGGAGACTTTTATCCGAGTCATCGTCGAGGTGACGTTCATGGATGAGGTGAGCCTTTTAATAGATTGACTCAGGATCTTGTCAAGGGTGCTGATTGCCGCTGCGAAAGTTCGGGCCGTCAATAGACGAGCCATATTTACGGCATTAACAGCAGAGGTTAAGGTTCTGATGATCTCCGTTCGGATGATTACAGTCGTCATTATGCTTGCAATCAAGGTTTTGAGAGCGACTTTCATCCGAACGATCGTTAAGGTGACAGTTGCTGATCCGGTGATTCTTTTATTGTTCTGACGTATGATTTCGCTAAAAGCGCTAATCGTCACCCTAAAGAGTCGAGATGTATGCCGACCGGTCGCGCTTACGGTATCTATGACAGGTTTTAAGGACCTGATAATGCGCCTCCGGACGGATATTGTTGAGTTGATTTGCGTAGTCATAGACTTAAGGGCGGCTTTCATCCGGCTGGTTATCGAGAAGATCGTCACGGACCCGGTAAGCCTTTTTGCAATATGTCGTAGATTCTGAACGGTAGCGGGTATATTCACGACAATCATTTTAATCGTCGTAAGGCTCTGGGCGGTGGCGCTGCTAATCGTGATTGATGAGGCAAGGCTCTGGGTGGTTTGACGGATCAGAATCTCCACCGATGATATTGTGGCTGTAATTGCCTTGAGGACAGCTTTCAAACGATTAATCGTTGAGGTGACGATCATGGATCCTAAGAACCCCTTCATGGTTCGCCGAAGGATCTGACCGGTTGTGTCCAAACTTGTGGCAATCATCTTAAAAGTCGTAAAGCTCCGAGTCATGATGCCGTTGATCGCACCCGATGTGATAAAGCTGCGCAAGGTTTGCCGGGTAAGACCCGGTGCTATTACTATGATGGTCTCGATCATTTTGAGAACAGTTTCAATTCGATGGATCATTGAGGTGACGATTGCTAAGCTGATGAGTCGCTTCATGTTTTCCCGGAGGATCTGGCCACCAGTCCTTGATGCGGTTACCAAGTAGCGGACTATTGAATGAAAGAGGGTAGCCGTAAGACCCACAGATCCAATTTTGATCGCTTTTGTAGTACGCTGCACAATTTGTGTTATGTCAACCATTTGCATCAACGTCCGGCCGGTCTGCCGATGAGCGGCCATGGTGATCGTGATCCCTGCAGACAGACTTTTCAGAGTGGCCGCCGTTTCCTCATAAAAATAGGATTCGATGTTTGACCAGTCAGAATCTGAAAGAATAAGGCTGACGCGCTTGATGCGGTAATAATAGGTTATTCCGCCGACGAGATTGTAGCAGTCTGTATAACCAGACGTCCCTGCGCTTACGCGAGTGAGGATAAACCATTCCCCATCGCCATCTTTACGCTCGATGACATAGCCGTTAAATCGGGTTAGGTAATTCCCAGTAGCTTTGACTATCCCAGAAATCCCACGGCTTGATGCTTTGATAGACATTCCAATAATATCGGTTACGGTGGTTATGGACCGATTGACAACTCGGCGAACTGAAGCGGCCAAAGACGTTGACGCAGTCAGTACGTTTTGTGTTTGACGCCGGGCAGTGGCCGATAAAAACGATGTGGTCGTAGCCGTTTTATAATTTATGGTTGCGGTAGTATAATCCACCTCGACATAGACATCATCGAGATAATGGATCGTTTGAGAGGTGGTGTTTTTTCGATCACTATCAAACCTGACTTGCATCGTCCCGGCACTTAGTTCCGAGACCGTCCACGTGCCGCCGTCTGTGCTGAAGGCAGTATCTGTCGTCGGGAACGTCGTATCATTATACTGCGTTCCACGGAGCGTGCCGGAATTGGAAGCTTGAGCATAGGCATAATCAATGAGAGACGACGCGCCGCTTGACCACTTTCGCTCGACATAGACTGTAACAGAATTGATCGTCGCCCCTGCCGGAATATCAAAAGCGGCAATTCCAAGGATGAGCTGCGCGGTCTGGTTTCGGGAGGTCGATGTCCAGGTCGCATAGGCATCGTTACTCGTATACGTGTTCGCACCACCCGTGTAAAAGGTGGCGCTGACGACGCTCGACGCAGCTCTCGTTTGAATGGTCATCCAGTCCGCCCCCCTTTTACGTCCACTTCAAATAGAGGCAGGCCCCGACTTTTGAGATCGCGTCGAGGACCGGCGGCGGCAGCGCATAAAGGAGCGATGCTGTGGCGCTTAATGAAACCGATAACATCTGACTAATCTGTCTTCGCGCTGTTATGGTTGTCGATATTGATGCGATTAGCGCTTTAGGCGTGATCGGCGTCTCCTCGTTACCAAGTGAGTGCAGTAATTGTCGTATACTATAGGATTCGGCCTTAATCCATGCGGCTGAGCGCTTTATCGTGGAAAGCCGGAGGTCTCCAAATGTCCCCGAAAATGGACTGACCACGCCGACATCGGAGCCGAAGTATAACGTCTCGGTGCCCAAATTGCCCGTTGTATCGGCCTGATAATCTCCGTGCTGCGTTCGACTTCCCGTCGCCACGCCGTTAATATACGAATAATTTGTCGTTGTCCCGCCGCCCGATCGGTCCATCGTAAAAGTGAGCGTCCTAAGCGTGCCATCGCTGCAGTCCGTCGCGTCATAGATGATGTTGATATTTGAGCCGTCGCATTCGCCGAAGGTTGGGTACCCGTCCCCGTAGTTATTGAGATAGATCGCGAAAGCGCTGTTCTCATAGAACGCGTCGGAATATTCGATTGGGATAAAAGTCCCCGAACCGGTCCACGCCATGACGATTGTAACCGTGACCTCGTCGTTAGATGCAAGACTCGCCATCGCCAAATCGGTCCCGAAGCTGTGACTCGATAGCGTCAGGTATCGGCCCCATAACGTGTCCGTTACAGAAGGTGTTGATCCAGACAAGAGCGAGGCATCGTAGGTTCCGAGGGCGTCCTCGTAGCTCGTGTCCCCGAGATGCCAGACGCCAGCATAACTTTCAGACCATACTGTATACCCCGACGACGCGTGATCCGTATCGCTCGCCTTGCCGTAGTACATATAAAGCTCGGTGTCGGTTGTATCACTGACGCTTGAAACTTTGATGTGGAATCGCGCCTTGCTGTTTGTGCTGTCGTAGTACTCCCGTGTGAACGGTAGCGCCGTCTCGCCGTCACTTGCGGTGAAAACGACGTCATATCCGTCGGATCGGGCTCTGGAGAATGTAAAACTACCTGATGCCAGGACGACATCGAGTACAAAATTTGATAAAGAGGCGTCGACATAGCCGCTCTCAATCGTGATTTTTTTACGGTATGAATATCCCGAAAGCCACGCCATGACCTCACCTCGTTTTTACTGACGAGGACCGGGGAGTCCGGCCCTCACTATATTATGCCTGATCGAATACTGATTTAATGGTGAACTGGATCGAGTCGCCGGAGGAGACGTTGATGGCGGAAAAAGTCCCGTGAAGGTACATCGTCGCGCCGGAAAGGGTGGCTTGATTAAAGATGCCGACTTCCGTAATCGCGAGGGCCCCGCCGGCCGTGATCGTGGCCACCACTTGATAGGTGTCGTTTGTCGTAGTGGTCGTTTGCTGAGACTGTGATCCTGTGGCTGCGGTGACGTTAGTTGGAGCTGCAGCCGTTTCAAGGGCAGCATCCGTGACGGTCGCTGCCGCTACACCTGTGCCCCAAGCCACATATTTGTGATTTGAGGATGCGAGGGCAGCGGTTATGAGCCCCAGCCCGTTATTGACAACATAGACGGTATCAGCCATTTGATTTCACCTTCCCTTTAAGAATTTCTAGGATGCCTTTCTTTTTTTCTGTGTCGACGATGGTGCCGAGGTCTACCTTTGAGCCATCTGCCTTTATGAGAGTGGCCTCAATAGTAGTTTTTTTGACTTTACCTTTTGTCTGCATATGATCCTCCATCATTCACTGAGCATTAGCCCAGCGGCTCTTAGTTTGGCAAGTAGGGCATTAAGGTCCACCACAACTCCTGCCACGGTGGACGCCACACTGTCATCCTGAGCAGCAGCGGGGGTAAGGGCGGCACCATTAAACGTCAGGCTTCCGGTACTTTCGATCTCAAGGGTTCCACCAATGACCGTTCTTTCGCCGCCCTGTTCAGTATAGTTTTTTACGTTACTCATCACTCATCACCTACGCATGCTGCTGAAGCACTTTGATCGCTTCAGAGAGGATTAGTTTACCGTCGACGCGCTGAGTTGCTTTAAAACCGACCTGCCCCGTCACGGCATAGAGTTCATTGAGTCGCTGGAAGGACCGACCTTGACGATCAGCGATCCAGTAGTAGGAGTAGTCCCCAAAGGCGACGGTTTTAGCACTGGCGGCAATCGTCGGAACGAAGTAAGAGGTCTTCACTGGTTTATTGAGAATAGTATCTGGTTCACCGATTCTCACTGATGGCTGCCAGAGATAGAGGCCATTACCGTCTTTAAGCTTTCTGATTTCTTTGATGGTCGCATCATTGGTGACAAACATCGCATTCTTCCGATACGGCGATTTCAGTGAGTAGTAGAGGTCAATGAGTTCATCGAACTTAATCGAAGCTGCAAGGGCGCTTGTGACGCCCACGTCGGCCCCACCTGTGGCGTTAAAGATGCCTACTGGCTTACCGGTACCATTGCCGATAAAGAAGGCTTCTTCTTCCTTGGTGCCGATTCTGCGGGCAAATTCCTTTGCGATATAAGCCTGCAGATTAAAAATGCTGTCATTCAGCAGTTCTTCCGAGACCTTGATGATGGTTCCGAGCTTATGGGCTCCCAGAGAGACCTGACCAAAGGCATCATCGGACTCTGGAATTGGGGCTTCTTCATCGACCCAGGACGCAGTGCCTTTTGACGCCACCACTGGAATCTTTCGGTCGCCAGAGGAAGTGCGGATAACTGTCGATAGACTCCTAAAGATATTTTCTTCAAGGAGCGCTTCAATCAGCGTCGCTTCGAATTCATCTGGTACGAGGTAGCCGCCTTCAGAGTCGGTGCCGACCTGGAGAGCGTTTTGAACATCGAAGCTATTCTTATCCTTCATCGCACGCCAGAAAGCCGACTTATATTCATCACTGGCACGACCCGTTTTTTCTTTCAACTGCCGTTCTGGTCGAGAGGTGATCGGATCACTAACAGGTTTCGAAAGTTCCATTTCGATCATCTGTTGGCGCTCAAGTCGCTCGATTTCTTTACCGAGGTTTACAACGTCGGCTTCCATCTTTTCATAGACGATCGAATCCTCCTTCGAAATCTGGCTGGACTCATCGCGCTTTGAGTCGAGGAAAACCTTCGCTTCTTCCCAGATTTTTGCCCGCTTTTCTCTCAGTTCTAAAATTTTATTCATGCACATGTCCTCCTAAGGTTTAATAAGGTTCAGTCGCTTTTCGAGTGACTCGACGGCAATGGTTTCTGGTAGTTTGATTTCTACTCCAGGCTTTTTTTCTTCACGAGGAAGTTGCCTGATGAGTGAATTGATCGCAGTCATTTTACTGAAGATCATACCTTCATCTGGCATCATTTCGGTTTCGGATTCATAGAGCATGCCATCGGCAAAACCCAGTTCGATGGCTTTCCTTGCGTTAAACCAGCTCTCTGCATCCATAAGGTGGGAGATTTTTGTCCTTGAAAGTCCAGTTTTGATCTCGTAAGCGTTCAAAATGCTCTCTTTGACTTCACTCAGCATCCCGATGGCCTTTTGCATTTCCTCGGTGTCCCCAAAAGCTAAAGTCATCGGATTGTGAATCATCATTAATGCTACCGGTGACATGAGGACCTCTGAGCCTGCCATCGCGATGACCGAGGCGGCGCTTGCAGCAATGCCATCAATCTTGACCGTGATATGGCCTTTATAATCCATCAGCATATTGTAGATTTGACTTGCCGCAAAGACACAGCCGCCAGGGGAATTAATCCAGATGGTAATATCGCCTTCATCACTGAGTAGTTCTGCCCTGAACTGTTTAGGCGTCACTTCATCGCCATACCAGGTTTCTTCGGCGATAGGACCATCTAAAAAGAGAGTTCTATCGTTTTCATTTCTCACCCAGTTCCAAAACTTCTTTTTCACTCAATTCACCTTCCGTTTCGAAATTTTTGCTGAAGAGCCCCGCGTCCTGGAGCTTCGTCATATTGCCGTTGATGAGATAGAGATCTCCGCCTAAGTTTTCTGGGATACGGTTAAGATCTTCAAGTTCTCTGATGTCGTTGGCTGAGAGCCAGCCGTTTTGCCTTCCAACAGCGTAGCCGTTCATCCGACTTTGATAATCGCCACGAAGTAGTCCATCCACATTTAGTTTGATGAAATATTCCTGTTTTTCAGGTTCGGTCAGTAAAGCCCTTTGCAGCGACATCTCCCAGCGAACGACCCAAGGATCCAGAGTGTACTTCACGTATTCCAGGGACTGCTGCTCTATATTAGAAAAGCTAG
The DNA here is from genome assembly GCF_900103005.1 of Acidaminobacter hydrogenoformans DSM 2784. GTDB lineage: Bacteria > Bacillota > Clostridia > Peptostreptococcales > Acidaminobacteraceae > Acidaminobacter > Acidaminobacter hydrogenoformans. The sequence goes on from NZ_FMWL01000012.1 coordinate 55,292, forward strand.
ACTTCTCAAGGTCCCCGATCATATGAGGAGGGATCCTAAAAATTCTAGCGATTTCATTGAGTTGATATTTTCTTGTGGCGATGAACTGTGCCTGCTCGGGCGGAATGCTGATGGGCTGAAACTTCATGCCTTCTTCAAGTACTGCTATTCGGTGGGCATTTGCTGACCCTTGATACACGTCATTCCAACTGTCTCTAATGCGTTTTGGATCCTTGACGACGCCGGGATGTTCAAGGACGCCGCCAGGACTTGCTCCATTAGCGAAGAACCTAGCACCATATTCTTCCGTGGCTATGGCCATACCGATGGCATTCTTGGCCATAGCGATGGGTGAATAACCAATGAGACCATCAAAACCAAGTCCTGGGATGTGAAGGACCTCTTCTTTTCTGAGGACCACACTACCAGACTCCTTATGGTATTCGTAGAAAAGTTCGCCCTTTGAGTTTCGGTCCACCGTCATTCGGTCTGGTAGCAGGGGATAGAGCGAAACGACGTTACCCCTTCCATCTCTGATGATCTGAGCATAGGCATTGCCCCATAATAAAAGATGACTCATAAGTGTCTCTCTAAACACAAATGAAGTCATCTCGGAGTTTGGCTCGTCATGAAGGAGTCTGTAGAGCCGGTGCTGAATCGCTTTTTCTTTACCGTTTTCAGAATGGCGGTAGATGTGGAGGGGAAGGCTCGCGATGGTCTCAGATAGGATTCTGACGCATGCATAGACAGCAGTCGTTTGCATGGCCGTTTTTTCATTGACGTTTTTCCCACTGGTGGTACTGCCAAATAGAAATGAAAACCCGCTAATTAGATAGTTCTTTGGCTTATCCCTAGAATGAAATAGGCTTTTCAATAAGTTCATATGGTGCACCCTCCTAGACTAAAAAAATTTTATTGACACCAAGGACGTAAAATGATAACTTTGAAATGTAAGACGACATATTACGTCCTTTAAGGAGGAATCTTTATGAATTTCGATGACTTTGTAAAAACTCATCCGACATGTAATGTGGTAAAAGACAGCCAATCAGCACGAATCATCTATGAAACAATTATCTGGAATGATCAAAATCGCATCAAAATGGCTGAGTTGTCCGATTCTGAAATACCTGCATTAGTTGCTGTTGCGAATGATATTATTGATTACTGTGCAACAGCTCATCAGTGTGACCTTGATATCACAAATGATACCGTTAAGCAGGTAATCGGTCGCATGATTTCAACTGCGATTGCCCCTTTAGGATATGAACCGGCTAAGAAAAAGCGTCTTCCGAAATCGACTGTTCAAACTGTATTTAAAAATGCGACGGTATTTGCTAATACTGGAATAGCAATTGAGCGTATAGAAAAACAAATTGTACCTATCATAAAATAATAAGACCTCTTTCATTGTAGACAGATTCACTATTGATATTTCCGCATCGAAGAGCCCTATCAAGCGCCATAATTGTTGCCACAGCACCGTCAATTTTCTCGGTGCTTTTTTCTTTGTCTGGCTTAACATTTCCCGCTGGATCCGTCTTGATGAAAATGTTGTCCATCATCCAGCGGAGGACAGGGTGGCCACCGTGAGCGATCTTTTCCTCAAGGGTTAGTTTCATCAGTTCTTTAGTCGGTGGGGACATATCCTTAAAGCCCTGGCCAAAAGGGACAACAGTAAAGCCAAGTCCTTCAAGGTTCTGCACCATCTGCACCGCGCCCCAGCGGTCAAAAGCTATCTCGCGAATGTTGTACCGCTCGCCAAGGCCTTCAATAAACTTCTCAATGAATCCATAGTGGACCACATTGCCTTCAGTGGTCAGGAGAAACCCTAGCTTTTCCCAGAGATCATACTGTACGTGGTCCCGGCGCACCCTAAGGTTGATGTTATCTTCCGGCATCCAGAAGAAGGGGAGAATCTGAAATTTATCGTTCTCATCCAGCGGAGGGAAGACGAGCACAAAGGCAGTGATGTCTGTGGTTGAGGACAGGTCAAGACCTCCATAACAGATGCGTCCCTCCAGATCATCAGGAGATACAGGGAATGAGCAGGCATCCCACCTGGCCATTGGCATCCATCGCACAGCTTGCTTGACCCATTGATTAAGTCTCAGCTGGCGGAAGCTATTTTCTTCAGACGGAGTTTGCTTAGCAGATTCGCAGGCAGCTCTTACTTTATCGATGCCGACTGTAATTCCTAAACTGGGATTGGCTTTTTTCCATACCTTAGGGTCGGTCCAGTCCTCATCTTCTTTCGCACCATAAATGACAGGATAGAAGGTGGGATCGCGTTTACGGCCTTCCAGGATGTCGATAGCTTTTTGGTGTGTTTCGTAGCAGATGCTCTGGGTGTCTGTTCCAGCTGTAGTGATTAAAAAGTAAAGGGGTTGTGTCCGTGCATCTCCTGAGCCTTTCGTCATAACATCAAAGAGCTTTCGGTTGGGCTGAGTATGAAGTTCATCAAAGACGACGCCATGAATGTTGAACCCATGTTTTGAGTAGGCTTCAGCCGACAAGACTTGGTAGAAGCTGTTTGTCGGCAGATAAATGATCCGTTTCGTAGAAGCGAGAATTTTAACACGCCTATTGAGAGCCGGGCACATGCGAACCATATCGGCAGCAACTTCAAAGACAATAGATGCCTGCTGACGATCTGCGGCACAACCATAGACTTCTGCACGCTCTTCGCCGTCGCCGCAGGTGAGCAGGAGGGCAATCGCAGCGGCGAGCTCACTGTTATGTGTTGGCAAAAAAGAACGACCTATTAAATATTGATGCGATGGACTGTCAACTTGTATGCACTGCATACCTCGATTTTTAATAGGTTCAATTTTATCAATGTATCTAAAATGACTTCTTGTTCTTTTATTTCGCCGTACATCATTTTTCTGTTTTCTTTGTAGTCCTGTAATTATCGTATCGTCAAAGGCAGTGAACTTCACATAATATAAAGTCCTACCGGTTGAGCATCTACCACACTCAGCACTTTTCTTCGACCAATCGTTACGTTGTGTAGACGCCGCCTCAGAAATAGCATTTTTGATTCCAAGACTCCACAATAATTCACTAACGCTTTCAGATAAGGCTTTCTCAGTAGAACAATAGCTTGCTTGACCTTGATTTTTGCAAATAGTTCCATCAGAATCCATCAACCCCTGTAATAGCCTAAGCCTATCTTGTTTGCTTGCACGCAGATATTCAAGTGGTATGACCTTATCGAGAAAACTTTTCAGTAGAACCTGTTTCAAAGCCGGTATCCTAACTACAATGCTATCTCCAGTGTTCTCCCATGCGCTTGACACCTCATAGAAGCAAATAATATTTTTTAGAACACCAGCGACATCCTCGGTTTTGATTGTTATCTCTGGCTTTACAGCATTTCCATTTCCAAGCCAATATCCCATTAGATATGGCTCTATTGGTAACTTAACAGATTCAACTTTAATATTTTTTGCAATGGGTATTCTGAAGCGATAGGAGTTGCCATCTTTAGGTAATTGATAGAGTTCTCCTGTGGTCAAAATACATTTTTTATTCTTACCTCGTGTATACTCACCTTGCCACTCATGATGTTCACCCGCCTCTATGACTTCTCCATCCTTAAATGTAATTCTAAAAGCTTGTTCGCTAAAATCGATGTTGCTTTTTGCGACAACACGGCATGTATTTCCTTGTACGTCAAATAAGGCATCCCCCACATTAATTTCTCCCATAGTCGTATAACCTTTAGGGGTGGGAATAATCGTATCTAAAGCTACTTGTTTGCCCATCTTCTTTGGGATCTCAATATATGCGGTGTTAAACTGTCTATAGCCACTTGGCTTTAGGACACCGAATAGATCCCTCACGATCTGTTCCTGCCAGTCGATGAGTTCAAAGGGCTTCCCAGCCCAGCTGCCTTTGGTATGGGAGAGCGCTTCGATGAATGCAACCGCATAGTCGGCAGCATCTTTGTCGTAAGTACTGTCACTCGCCATAAAGTTGGTCGGTTTATACTTCTTCAGCTTACGCATCGTTAGAAAAGCGCTCCTTTCCGAAAAAATGGACATAAGAAAAGAGCTTCAAGTTCGAAGCTCCTAATGTCGAGTCGGGCGTTTAGTTGAACAAATTCAGAAGATATTCATAAATCTTTGTGACGTCTTCATCTTGCGGCAGTATATCCCAGCCGCGATCGTAATTGACGAGGATTCTGCCATTCTTACATATCGTTAGTTTTGAGATTTTGCCCTCATCAATACCATAGACCGAACCTTCTTCAAAGTGCTTAATGTGATATTCGTAGCCATCTATTTTTCCGCTTGTCCACATAACACTGACCTCCGTGATTTTCTTTGGTTAGTACATATATCACTCTAAACGGAGGTAATAGCAAGTTGTATTACACGTTATTTTCTTAACTGATACAATTACCATTGATTTTGGAATTGGATTAAGATACCATTAGATACATATTAAAGTTAAAGGAGAGGTTCAATGAAATCGGCTGGTATTATCAGACAAGTAGACGAACTAGGCCAAGTCGTACTCCCCATCGAACTTAGAAAGCAGTTTGGTATCATGGAAAGAGATTATCTTGAAGTATTCATTAAGGATGACACCATGACCCTAAAGAAATGCACGCCTCACTGTTCGCTCTGTGATAAGACCAAGGATATCATTAAAATCAAAGGTAAATTCTATTGCTATGAATGCATCAAACATATGAAAGAAGCAGGCGTTTAAGCCTGCTTTTGTTATTTTTCAAGGGCTGTGTACTTAGGGGTAGTCATACCCTTCTGAATTAATAAGGAGCTTTTCACGAGTCGATTGATTTATCACCCTAATACATCTGACTTCGCCATCTTCATTAGGGCCGCCATCGTCCTTGATAATCCATGCCTGATCCTTGAGTAGATCTGCGGTGAGTTCTTTGAATTCGGAATCACTGAGGATGACTTCTTTTGTAACGACGTAATCTTCAGGTGAAAATCCGTCCTTTATTGCTAAATCGGTTAGTTCAATAAGTTCCTCAATGTCCGATATTTTTCTGCCAAACAGCGCTTTCACTGTAAGGGCCTCCTTCTTAATATGGCGGGAATTTTCATTATGCCATCTTGCCTTAACCCTTGATTATCTTTACGACATCTTCATCATAAACCACGCCGAGTGTAGAACCATTGTCCCAGTTGCAGAAAATCGTGCCAATATCATCAATGAACTGGACAGTACCTTTATCGCCTGACTTTAGATTCGAGAAAGGATCATTCATACGCACCAGTTGAACTCTTGTGCCGCGTGGATATTGACTCCGAAGGTGAACGACAGTTTCTCTTGAAGGAAATTTATTCATGGTTGACCTCGCTCACTAAAATTTCATCCTGATCAGCTTTGGTAGGGTGGAAAGAAGCGTACGCCGAACTGCCACTAAGGTTACGAAGCAGAATCTTCCTGGTTAGCTTATATTCTTCTCCCACAAATCCAAGTCGGATCAGGAAGACTCTGAACGCGAATTTTTCATTGTCGACGACTCTGTCGCGCGCTGTAACCTTTTTTTGTTCCTTTGCAGCAGAGCAGAGTGCACTAATGAATTGAGAATAGGCGGCTACTTCATCGCTCGTGGCAGGGAATTTAAACCAAGGGAATTTGAGAGTAGCCGCTGTCTTTTCGATGGTAAGTTCAGTTGCACCGAGTGCTTTTTTGATCAGGCTTGCCTTACTTGATATGAGCTTTTCAAGCTTCACAATACTTTCCTCAGTGAATCCATCAAGTGGCATCTCGATGCTTAGCTTGTTCATCATTTCTGATTCATCAAATTCCAAACCTCTTTCTGATAGGCCTGTTATGACTTTACTGACCAGGTCGCTGTCTGCTTTGACAGGGAAGAGGAGGGTGCCGCTTTTATCGATGGTGAAGTCGCCGACGTCATATGAAAATGTAGGTGCACCTTTATAGATGATTGGCTTACCGACAAGCTCACCGATGGCTGTGACGAGCTCCTTTCGATTTATCCCTGATATGTTAAATTTGATTTCCATAACCCTAAGCCTCCTTCGCTTCTTTGGTTAGTAGATATATCACTCAAAAGCTGTGGAATAGCAAGGGTTATTTAGCTATCTTCAAGGTATTCTGCACGATTGATTAAGAACGAGCTGAGTAAATTTAAGATGAGCTTGACTTGTCTACCACATCGGAATAATGGACTTTGTTTCCATTTCGTATGAGAAAGACATCCTTATCCGAACCAACCATTTCGATAAACCTTTTTGTAATAACATCGCAGAATTTTATATCAAGTTCTACGGTATAACAAATTCGGTCTGTTTGCTCGCAGGCCAGAACGGTCGAACCACTGCCACCGAATGGATCCAGTACAATACAACCTGTCATTGAGCTGTTCACAATAGGATAGGCGATGAGTTGCACTGGCTTTGAAGTTGGATGATCCCCACTCTTCCTTGGCTTATCAAACTCCCAGATGGTGGTCTGTTTACGATCCGTGTACCAAGCATGTTTACCGGACTTTTTCCACCCGAAGAGGATAGGTTCATGCTGCCACTGGTAAGGGGATCGGCCCAGAACCAGCGATTGTTTTTTCCAGATACATGTTCCTGATAGATAGAATCCAGCATCAGAAAAAGCCTTTCGGAAATTGAGACCTTCAGTATCAGCATGGAAGACATAAATGCTGGCATCTTTTGCCATAGCTTTTTCGGTTAGTACAAAAGCATCTAATAGGAACTGATAAAATTTATCATCTGCCATATGATCATTCATGATTTTTCCGGCTGACCCTTCATAGTTCACATTGTATGGGGGGTCTGTAACTGTTAGATTTGCTAGCTTTCCGTCCATGAGCAGATCAAACGTCTCGGCTTTTGTGCTATCCCCACAGACCAGTCGGTGTTTTCCAAGAAGCCAAAGGTCCCCAAGTTCAGAAACGGCTGGTTTTTGAAGTTCCGCTTCTACATCAAATTCATCGTCTTTGACATCTTCCATGCCACATAGGAGCTTATTAAGTTCAGCATTGTCAAAGCCGAGAAGTGATATGTCAAATTCGGCACACTGTAAATCAGACAGCTCAACGGAGAGCATCTCTACGTCCCATCCGGCATTTAGTGCCAAGCGGTTGTCAGCTATGATGTAAGCGCGTTTTTGTGCTTCGGTTAGATGTTCGACAAATACACAAGGGATTTCTGTGAAGCCTTCTTCTTTTGCGGCCAGGATTCTACCATGACCTGCGATAATGTTTAAGTCTTTGTCAATTAACGCGGGATTGAGAAAACCAAATTCTCTAATGGACGCTCGAAGTTGAAGTATCTGTTCTTTACTATGGGTCCGGGCATTTCTGGCATAGGGAACAAGATGATCAATATTAACTTTTTCAAATCGTTCTGCAGTTTTCAATTGATGTTACCTTCCTTTCCGTTTTGATAACAGGGCTTCCATAATGTCTTCTTGGGGATTGCTCACAAAGGAAGTTGTGCAGTTCTGCTTAACGATATCGAAAATTTCATACCAGAGCAGATTCGCCTGTTTCTGAAATGACTGACTCATTTGAACGAAGGGACTTGTGATTGCGCCACCGGTGGTAGGGTGCTTGCCGAGTAGTCCATACAAGCTGATAGCTTCTTCGCACTGTATGTAGCGAGTGAAGGCCTGGGCATAAGCTTCGATCAGCCTTGGATTTACGAACTTCTCACATCCCCGGTCTTTAAGCCAACGCCAGGTTTCGATGAAGAGTTGGTCAGCCCCGAGTGGTTTACCATCTTTTTGTCTTGAGCTAAGGTAATCGCTGGGGGAGGGCATATCCTCACCGAAGAGGTCTGCAGCCCCATCTAAATCTTCAACTTCCAAAATGGACTCAGGATGAAGATCTGGCACTTCAAGCACCTTAGCTGCTTTCCCTTTAGTGATTTTGTCATTAAGTGCTTGAGGTTTATCACCGGCGCGAACACGCCTACCGCCTCGATTGGTGCCATCTTTAGCCACGTGCCGCGACCTCCTTGGATATTTTTGGTTAATCACCCGTTTGAACCTGCATTTTTTCGCGCGAAGCTGCGGGGCCGGTCAAGTGTTTGAGGGTTGTAGAGATTTAATGCCCCCCTGGGGGGTTGTAATTTCTGCGTTTCCACCGACCACCTTCGCGTGCAGTGATCTCTGAGTGACAAGAGGTACAAAGAGACATCAAATTCGAAAAATCATTTCCACCACCCTGAGAAAGCGGCTTGATATGATGCACCTCTGTTGCTGGTATAACTTGTCCGAGCTTCTGACATTGTTCACAAAGAGGGTGGATCGTGATGTATCGGTCACGGATCTGCTTCCATGATTTACCATAGCGTTTCTTCATGGCAGGATCTCGATCGTACTTCTCGTAGCGCTTTTCTTCCTGTTTAGCATGTTCCTCGCAGAACCTTCCACTTGTCAGCTTCGGGCATCCTGGGTGAGAGCAGGGGCGCTTTGGTCTATAGGGCATTTCAAGTCACCTCTTTTGGAGCATAGAAAAAGCCCTCACAGGTAGTCCCTGCAAAGGCTTCGGAAAATTATTATTTTTCTATACTAACACTATATCACATGTCAACCGGACAAAACGGACAACTTATTAAGTTTAATAATATTTTTACCTACATCCCCAATCGATTCATCTGAATTGCCATACCAAAAAAGTACATTGCTTCACACGCCTGAAAATAAGCATCCATTACAACATCTGGGGATGAATCAATCGAATGCTTAGCCATGTGAATAATCGCATTTCTCGAACTTTCTTGAATGTGATATTTTAAATCTTTAGCCTCATCACTCTTGAAAGGTAACCCGATAAAATCAAGAACATATTGATCCATTTCGGAAATGCCACGCTCTTTAGTAAGTGTTTCAAAAATGCCTCTTGATTTGAGTTGATTCCAGTTTATATGCCAATGCATAGTTGCTCCAATACCTGAATAGCAGCACCAAGAAAGCGTAAGTGTAGTGTTGTTTGAAGGCACAATTTCTTGAATAGAGCGCATTATATTCTTAATTAACGGTTCAAGTTGCGTTGAAATTTCGGGGATAAATTGAATTGGTTCGTCATTTCTGATATAACCGTTTGCACCTTCTAATAATTCAGTAAGAAGTGCAGATCTTAATGAAACCTGCTCATTTGTGTGTAGTAAGTAAGCCATTTAGAACCCTCCATAGTTTTTTCTTTTAAGCTGGTTTTCATTTTTTTAAAATATCAGAAAATATAATTAGTCTAATATTATAATTATATACCTGATTTTACAAAATTGTAATCCTGATTTGGATAATAATAGTGTATAATAATGAACAATAACCATGTTTTAATTACATTAAATTGTTGAAGGAGTTAACATGGATGAATTGATTCTCAACATTAATCCACAAAAACAAAAGATGTTTAAAATTACCTGTACACTATTTTCATACATATTATCAATGCTAATAGCATGGTTTGTGTTTTACCATGGCGGAACGAAGACAATTTTTTCTAATTTGATGTTTATTCCTATTTCCATTCTTTCTTCTGTACTTGGTAAGAAGTATGGTGTAATTCATGCAATTTTTAGTGGACTGCTTCTCGGGCCTCATATGCCACTAAGTTCAGAGGATCTAATTATGCAACAGCCATTGAATTGGCATTTGAGAATTTTCATTTATGTCTTTGTAGCGACTATGGTAGGGTATTTTTCGGACAAATACAAACAAAATATGAAAGTGATTATTGATAAAGAGTCAGAAATTGTTGAATCAAGATTGGCAACCATTTATTCCTTAGTAAAACTCGCTGAAATGCGGGATGATGATACGGGTGCCCACATAGTTCGTGTATCAAAGTTTTGTAAGTTGATTGCTCTGCAATTAAGATCTTCGAAGAAATATCGTGAGTTACTAACAGATACATATATTGATGATCTGGCGAAAGCCGCACCACTTCATGACATCGGTAAAGTTGGCATACCTGATAGCATTCTTTCTAAGCCTGGTAAATTGACGGATGAAGAGTATGAAATAATGAAAAAGCATACTACGATTGGCGCAAGTACGTTAGGTGAGGTTCGTAAGCGTTTTCCTGACAATAACTTTATCACAGTAGGGTCAAGGATCGCACTCTATCATCATGAAAAATGGGATGGCACAGGTTATCCGCATGGTTTAGTTGAAGATGAAATACCACTCTCTGCTAGAATTATGGCTGTTGCTGATGTCTATGATGCACTTCGCTCAAGACGAGTTTATAAGGCCCCATTTTCACATCAAGAGAGTATAGAAATTATTGCGAAAGATTCCGGCAAACATTTTGATCCAGAAATTGTGGAGGTTTTTCTAGAGTGTGCTGCAGAGATTGAATTTATATATAAATATACCACCTACTCGGATTTTGATTATTAATGATAAAGTTGTGTTCAGATTACATGATCAGACATATGAAAAGACATCAGTCCCGAGTTTTTGACTGATGTCTTTTACATTTCTTTAAGCTTTTATATTATCACATATCTTTCGTTATTGCCGCTATCCTTAACGCGTTTTTAAAGAGTCTTCCATTTGTTGACTTTTGACAAGCGAGGTGAGTTGTAGCGTTGGTGGTATATTAAGCTAAGTAGATCAACTCATATGGTGCATAGAAAAAGCCACCGTGGATTTTCTCCCTGGTGGCCCTGTAAATATACTTTCTACAATAACATTATAGCATTTTAGACATTAACATCAACTCTCATTTACTCTCATCTTTTTCACCATCTTGAACCACTTTCAATCACTATCTCATTTGCCACAAGATAAGATCAATCTTCTTGACGTTTGTTATTTCGATATTTGGATATTTCTCACCAAATAAAATCAACATACCTTTTGCGGTTTCTGACTTAAGGAAATCCTCATACCATGTTTCAATTTTTGAGTATATTTCTATTGTCTGCTTAACTCTGTCTTTCGAGTACTGGGCAGGCTTCTTAATTTTCAAATTCTGTAATACAAACTCATCCCAAACAGGTTTATCAGGATTCAGGGTCGCCAGCATTTTGCTACTAAATGATGCTTCAACACGATCAAACTGATTATAGAAATGGAGGAGAATATCTTCAAAGGTGATCACTTGATTTTTATGTGACTGCATAAACTCATAATAATCCCGATAGAATTCAGGCTTTCGTTGTCTCATGCGATAGAAGTGGTTATATGCTCGTTGAAAATCTGCATCCTTTGATACATCGACTTGATAGAACCAATCCATCAGTCTGAGATATTTAATCAATCCATCTTCAAGACTAATAAGAGCTTTCTCAACCTTATCTTTTTCCATTAGATCCACCTCCCAGTGCTATTACTATTTATTCCCAAAAAAGATGGATGATAACAGAAAGAGTTTCTCGAAAATAAAATATAAGCCCTCGCAGTTGATAATCCTGCAAAGGCTTAAATTGATTTAGTCTATTATGCTACCAATATAGCACATCTTGACCGGACAAAACGGACAACTTTTACTTTTTACAAAGGAATCGATCATGCGCCTTTCGAACAGACTCACCAGACAGTGAATAACTGATACTTGCTGCTACTTGTTCCCATGGAAGGCCGTTAATATATCTGAGCGAAAGGATCATTCTCATCTGGCTGTCATCAATGCTGTTGATATATCGATTCAGCCTGTTAAGCTCAAAGAAGCATTTCTTTAAGTCAAGGTCGAGAAGGCATTTTAGATCCGCTATTTCTGCAACATATTCAGCAATTTTGTCGTTTAGCCCCTGTGCTTTTGGTAAGCCAGTGATCCTGACAGTACACCCTGTTGCTAAGGCTTCAAGTTCAGCGATGCGTCTTTGTATTTCTTCAATTTCACGATTGAGGTAGTACAGCTGTGAGAGTTCTTTCTTAGTCAATTCGTACCACCTCCAATACAAGCTTTTACAGCATCGATCAACGCAGACTGGGTCTTATCCTTATGCTTTAATGCTTTCATAACCTGTTCGTCGATCGTGCTCTTAGTGATAATGTGATGAATCACCACAGTTTCTTTCTGGCCCTGCCGCCAGAGCCGCGCATTGGTTTGCTGATAAAGCTCAAGACTCCAGGTTAGCGAAAACCAGATGAGGGTAGATCCACCAGCTTGAAGGTTGAGGCCATGTCCAGCAGATGCTGGATGAATCACGGCCAGTGGTATCTCACCTAAGTTCCATCTACGGATGCTATCGCCTGAGTCAAGACGTTCAGCAGGGAACCTAACAAGTATCCTCTCAAGGTCATGCTTAAACCAGTAAGCGATCAGCACCGGTTTGCCATTAGCCGCTTCGATCAGATCTTCAAGGGCGTCAAGCTTTCGGTCATGCAGGTGTATGGCATCGTGGTTTTCGTCGTATACTGCACCATTTGCCATCTGTAGAAGCTTCCCTGATAGGGCAGCGGCATTCACTGCATCGATCTCCTTACCATGAAGGGATAGGACCATCTCATCCTTCATAGCTTTGTAATGTAGTGCCTCCTCGTCTGACAACCTTATGGAGATTTCATTCATCACGAGCTCCGGTAGTTTCAAATGATCAGTACCTTTCATGGAGATGGTGATGTCTGAGATCTGTCTATAGATGGCCTCTTCTGCACCAGGTTTTGGTTTATAGGAAAACACCATCTGGGAATTTCGTTTATCAGGTTCAAAATAAGTAGTCCGGTAACTACCGATAAATCTTCCAAGGCGTTTCCCCATATCAAGGAGTTTAAACTCAGCCCATAAATCCATGAGGCTATTTGCGCAGGGGGTACCCGTGAGTCCGATGATGCGCTTGACTTTTGGTCGCACCTTCATTAGGGATCTAAAGCGCTTAGATTGATGATTTTTGAAGGACGAAAGCTCATCTATAACAATGGTGTCGAAGTTAAAGGGTAGCTTACTTTCTTCAAATAACCACTGAACGTTCTCGCGGTTGATGATGTATATGTCGGCGGGCTTCGTTAGTGCTGCACGGCGCTCTACTTCAGTGCCGACTGCAACAGAGTAGATGAGATTTTTGAGATGATCCCACTTATCAAATTCGTTTGGCCAGCTCATTGAAGCGACTCTAAGAGGTGCAATCACCAGTATGCGATGTACTTCGAAGCTGTCAAAGAGAAGGTCATATAGTGCGGTAAGGGTAATGACTGTCTTACCTCAACCCAAGCCCATATTCAAGAATACGGCTGAAATTGAATTGGATTTGATAAAGTTTATTGTGTACTGCTGATATTCGTGTGGTATGAACTTCATTTGGCATCACCTTCTATCTCATCGAGTATTTTCGTGATCTGCTGCTCATCATCAAGAACATGAACCTTAAAGCCAAGCCCGCGAAGTAATTTGTGCCTTGCCAGTTGAAGCGGCCTGGGCTTTTCACCAGGAGCTTTAACCTCCACGAAAGCCATATGACCACCTGGTAGAAGTAGGATGCGGTCAGGCATACCAGCAGCACCGGGGCTTACGAACTTCGGGCAGATACCACCTACCATCTTAACTGCTCTTACGAGTTTACACTCCAGTGTTTTCTCCCGCATTTAGCGATCCACCTCTTCCTCTCTCTGGATCAAGTGCCACAAGTGAACACCAATTTCCTTATATTACTTACGCGTGATACAGGATAGCTATATCCCTTAATGTGTATTTTCCGTATTGAATATAATGAAGATTCTTGTTCACTTGTAGCTGGACTGTCCTCCAAGCCGCACAGTATAAGGGGTTTACTCTGTGGAACAGCCCATCCTGTAGTAATTTCTCGAATGGAGATTACCAGTCGTGCATTCCATCTGCTTTGATTCTTATAAAAACTGGATAAATTTGAGAAATATATTTCATCATTTTCAATCCATGTTCTTAAAGTTCCCAATTCCCAAAAACCCCTTATACGCGCGATATGTGTGTGGCGTGTTATATTAGCTACTATTTACTACTATTCCATTTAATATAAATATTAGGATTATAGGTACAACTTGCTATGGATGGCCAAACAGCAGTATTTATGGGTTGTACCTGTAAATGTTCCTTAATTCTTCAGATAACTTTTCAGAACAAAATGCTAAGAACAGGTTGTTCCTAAACGTCACCACGCGCGGTCTCTTGGCATGAAGATATACTGTGGTCCGTAGAGTGGCTTTCTATCTTTTTTGGCCATGCGCTCCCAACCAAGCTTGATGAGAATCGCGGTGAGCTCATTCGAATCCTGACGTTTTAGATTTGATCGGTCTTTTCCAAAACACTCACACCAGATTTCCATATTGCACACACTCAGCCGTCTTTTTTTACCACGACGACCGATGCCGCCAAGCTCTGTGCCATTAAGAAAGTTACGGCGATCGAAGAGGTCGAGGTCCTCCCAATCATCAGGAAGTAGTGTGTCGAGATATTCCCTGACGAGGCCTTCACGCTCATCTGATTCCAGAGCTTCTCGCTGCTCAGCCTTGGCCTGCTGCTCCATAGAGGACTCGAGGAAGAGTGGCTCTCCAGCTCTTTCGTAGACTTTAGCCTCTGCCCAGATCTGCAGGACCTCATCACTTGATAACTTCCAGGAGTATTTACTGCCACTACCTGGCGTTTTTACCGGCCAGAACCGTCGATTACCTGTTGTGTCTCTGAGGTAACCGGACTCTGCGTTAGTTGTCCCGAAGAAGATGCACTGCCTTAGATGAGGCGTTGCTCGCTTTCCAAATGCTGCACGGTAGATATCGTTTTGTCTTGAAAGAAAAGACCTGAGCGTTTCAACTTCAGCTTTTCTCAGTCCTGCCAGTTCTCCGATCTCTATGATCCAGTACCCTTGTAATTTTTCTGCAGCAGTTTTATCCTTCGTGTCGCTGAGGTTGAGACTGTCTGAGAACCATTCGCCGGCAAGCCTTGAAATGAGTGTACTTTTGCCTACGCCCTGAGGACCATTCAGCACCAGCATGGAGTCAAACTTACAACCGGGCCTTTTTACACGACTGATGGCTGCGCAGAGGGTTTTTCTGGTGACGGCCCTGACGTATTCATTATCATCTGCACCAAGGTAATTGATTAAAAGTGTATCCACTCTTGGAATGCCATCCCATGCGGGTAAGGAGTCTAAAAATTCGCGGATAGGGTGATAGGAACGGTCATCTGCAACCTTCGCCACAGCGTTCTGATAGTTTCGCTGAGAAAAGGTCCCATAATTTGAGTCTACATAGCTGATGAGCTGGGCATCATCTGCATCACGCCAGTATTTTGAGGGGTGATTCCAGGGGAGTTGACCCTTTATCTCCATACCGTCAAGTTGTTCATTAAACACGATAGATTTCAGGTTAGGATCGTGCTGTAGGATCAGTGTGATGTTGTGAAGGTTGTTTTTAAGAACGGTAGAGCGTGGCTCATATTCAAGTCCCTTTTGCCAGTCATCATCACTAAAATCACTGACTGCTTGTAGTTTACGTTCATGTGCTAAAAGCAGTTTTACATTTTCATCCGATGCTGCAAATTTCGTCATTTCGATATAAGACGGGAGTTTGGTAATGGGTGTGTCCTCTGGCAGCTTATCATCAAGGCTTTGAAAGCGGTGTAGCCTCACAAGGTCAAAGGCGCTCAGTAGCTTACCGCAGACGGGATCTGAGGCGTGGTGGCTGTAGACGAACTTACTATCATAGGTGATGACACCTGCGCTACTGTCAGCAGGGATGTAACTATATCTACCATTCATTGTTGTAGGTTCATAAATATCAGATAAAAAGGTTTCAATGGCGTCCTCGACACTATAGGTTCGGTTAAAGGCACCAATGATTCCAGGCTTTGAAAGTGGATCACCAGCCTTCACAGCCGCGCTATGGATGACCTCAGACTGACGACTCGACCTTGGCCAGGTGGACTCGTCTTGCCAGTCGTCATACTTTGACAGATAAAAGTCTGGATCGAGAAGTTTTCCGTCATGTTGATTAAAGAAGAATTCGCCATTCTTTGAGGTGGATGGCCAGTACATCAGCCTTTGCGGTTCGTAGGTCGTATCGTCGAAGAGGTCGATGCCGATATCCTTTGCCACCATTCGCGAAACGGCTGGATATTCAGCTTCACTGATGTCGCGTTGTAAGGGAATGGCTAACCGGATCCTGGAATGTTCTGGAGTATGCTTGTGTGTAGAATAGGCGCAGCAGGTGAAGTCGTGAAGCGTCGTGATTTCCTCCCAGATGCTCGAAGGCGCATAGTCCATGTCAAGCACGATCATAGAACGCGAGAGGACAAAGCCTTTTTTTCGCCGGCCTTCCCTAAGGTGGCCTGCGACATAACCTCCTACATCCTTTATGTCATCCCGCTGACCTTTATTAGATTTCTGATACTCCTCAATGGTTTCAGTGGTTCGAATGGTGGTGCTTACTTTGTTACAGAAGTCTGGCCAGGAGATCTCACTGTTCTTCCATTTCTTGTACATGCGATTGTTGCCATAGGCGATCTTTAGCGCTCTCATCTAAAGACCTCCTCACATCGGCTGGTAAAATATCGAATGGGTAGACCTCTTCGTTTTGCTTTTGCGATCTCTCGCGACATACCATCCGTGATGCGTTCACCGAACACCCACAGCTCCTCGCATTTTGTTAGTAATGTAAGGGCGAATCTGAGTCCAAGTTCGCGCTGCTCTTTGTCCTCATCATCCATAAACTGTGGGTAGAGTAAGTGCGGGGTAAGGGGGATATAGCCTTTACTGACGGCAAATCTTGAGTACCCCTGAGCCCTCTCAATATTTCGATGTATATCTCCTGCAAATGGTGAGGCGATGTAGACGAGGGACCTGTAGGCATGCATAGCTTTTTCTTCTTTTTCTACTGCGGATAGCGCTTCATAAGCAGTGGGATCATAGTAATGTTCGTGGTTAAATTTATCCATCTTAATCCTCCAATCTTGAAGGGCATCGTCGCCCTCTACTATACACAGGACATTTTGTGGCATTTTGAGTACCAAAAACGTCAATCTTTTTGATAAAAGTTGCACTCAAACCCATCAGCCCTTAGTAATAGGCTATTTGCCCAGGGTGGGGATTGGCCCATTACATCGCAGATGTCTTTGACGGACACATCCTTGTCAGCTTCAATGACGATTTCATCATGAACGTGCATGACTATGGCGTAGTGTCTTAAGTTCTTCATGGCAAAGCAGAGTATGTCGCGGCTTATGGCCTGGACAATATTCTCAACAAATTTTGGACCGTAGCTTTCGATGCGTTCCCACTTCTTGGTACCGCCAACACCTTCATAGGTGACGCATTCTGAACCAAACTTATTTATGCCGATACGCGGCTTTACGTATGAGAGTCGTCGGCCAGATGGGAGGCTGATGAAGAGCATCCCGCTTTGGCAGGAAAAGCGAATACCATGTGTCTCAGTGGTGGTGCGATCCTTGACGGACCTTTTCACCGCACGGTCCACATCCCACCAGAGTCTGACGATATTTGGATTGGATGCACGCCAGACAGTGACGAGGGGCTGAAGTTCGTCTTCAGTGAGTCCCATCTCAAGGGCACCCATGGCCTTCAGCGCGCCGACTGAGCCCCCGTAGCCAAGTCCAAGCTCGGCTATCTTGCCTTTCTGACGAAGATGAGCATTTGTTCCGTTCTTTTCGACAGGAACACGGAACATCTGTGAGGCTGACGCACAGTAGATATCACCACCAGAGGTAAAGACATCCAGGCGCCACTTTTCACCAGCAAGCCAGGCGATGACCCTTGCTTCGATAGCTGAGAAGTCCGCCACGACGAACTTATATCCAGGCTTTGGAATAAAGGCAGTTCTGATGAGTTCAGAGAGAACTTCTGGTATGGAGTCATACAGCATTTCAATCGCTTCAAAGTTACCGTTTCTGACAAGGCTGCGTGCCTGTTCCAAGTCTTCTAAATGGTTCTGCGGTAGATTTTGAATTTGTATAAGACGCCCTGCCCATCGACCGGTTCGATTTGCTCCGTAGTATTGTGCCATTCCACGTGCACGGCCATCTGAGCAGACGGCACTATCCATCGCGGTGTATTTTTTAATGGATGACTTCGCAAGAGACTGTCTAAGGGATAGCACTTTTCCGAGTGGCTCAGGTGCTGTCTTTAAGAGTTCTTCAACTGCTTTTTTACCAAGCGTATCTGTTTCAAGACCTTGGTCCGACAGCCATTCTTTCATCTGGGCAACGGAGTTGGGGTTCTGTAGGTCTGTGATTTCTCGCATCATGTGTATCAGTTCTGCACGTGACCGACCGTCCATATTAATCGCTTGATGCACCAGTTCCATATCCAGGGCAACACCTCGATCGTTGATTTCCTGGTCAAGGTGATACTCATCCCACACATTTTCAGGTACTGGAAATTTAGATAGCTTTTCATGGATGGCCATTTCGACTTCGACGTCACGGACGTTATAAGCCTTAAATGCTGACCATTTCTCAGGGGCATGAGTGGGGAGATTGTGTGTTCGGCCGCCATTTGAAACCGTTGCATTACAAGGCATGCAGAAATACCGGATTAATTCTTTTCCTTCTTTTAACTTTTGTTTATCAAGGCCGAGAACTGCTCCAGCCCCCTCAAGGGATAAGGGTAGTCCCATATAGGCAGCCCAGATCATGGTGCAGCGCCAAGAAGTGGGCTTTAGATATTCGTCGGTAGGATAACCGAGATAACGTGATAGACAGATACGCTCAAACGAACTGTTATGAGCGAATTTGATAATAGAGTCATCTTTAATAGTGGAAAGTATATCTTCTGGAACTTTCTCGCCACTTGCAAGATCAATAACTTCTACCGGACCTCCATCAATGGAGTAACCAAATAGCAGGATTTCAAAATCCGGCGATTCGCAGTAACGATAAATTCCGGACTTTGCGAGGTTAATGCTGCTATAGGTTTCTAAATCAAGATGTATGTGCTTCATGAAGGGGTGACCGTCCTTTCATAAATCAGGTCAGGGTGGCAGATTACTCCACCACCCTTTGGACCTATCGTTTAGGCGAGGAAATCCACATCATCTTCAGTGTCAAAATCATCCTCGGCGCTGGACTTGCCACCAAGAGGTTCGCCGTCGCGGATCTTCTGAAGGTTGTTGAGTGAAACTGCAATCCCTCTGTTGCCATTTGAGTTAAAGGCATAAAAGTTGACACTGGCTCGGCCGTAAACTCCGCTATACACCTCTGAACGATTGAGGATTGGATTACGATCTGCATCCACGATTCCTGGAGCAGTAGCGGAGTTTGCATTGATGAAATAGGCGTTGGCGTAAGCTGGATCGTCTGGACGTTCGACATCGCCATCCCGAAGAGGCGTTTTGATGGTTGAAAGGGGGGGTACAGACTTGCCGTTACCTTTTAGCTTAACTTCGCCCTCATGGTAGGCTGCTTCAATGGCTGCTTTTATTTTTGCGACTGTGGCAGTATCGGATTTTGGGATGATGAGGCTAACACTGTACTTTGGCGTGCTGCCTGCGATGGATTTTGGTTCCCAACAATTGGCGTATGACCAGCGAGTATTAGGGCCTGTGATGACCTTTAAAGGGTTAACATTTGATTTGTTTGACATTTGTTTTTCCTCCTAATTTTCAATAAAGTCGTTTTGTGCAGTGTGAAACGCTGGACGTTTGTCACTATCAGGTACCAGTGTTGGTTTACCTTCAGGTTTTTCGACGAAGTTACTGAGAAGGTCCTCAAAGCGTTTCTTGCCGAGGAGCGTTGTCATTGCGGTGATTCCAAGGACCTTGTGTTCATAGGGATCAAAGCCTACTGCTTTTACAGCATCAGCGACCGCTGTTTCATCTTTATACTTTCGAGTAGAACGACCACTGACGAGCTTCCACCCAGTCCACTGTTTGCCGCTAAGTGCAGAGTGTAGCGCATAGTCCTTGATGTCAGATGCCCAAGAGATCAAGTTGTCAATTTTTCCGAGGATCTCTTCGATCTCATCATCTGTCAGCAGCGGTGGTAGTTTGAAATCGAACTTTGCAAGGCCTAAATTAACCTCAGCTCTTTCACGGCAGTCATACTTTGCTTTGCAAAACCGACACCACTCACCACAGCTAAACTCTCCATTACCGCTGAAGGCAAGTTCGGCAGTGGGCTTTAGGATTTCTTCTGCCCATTGATACAGGGATTCCTTAAACACTGTATGAGTGGAAACGTTGTCCCGCCGGGGTTGGTAGATAATCATGGATACCGTATCAATGTCGTAGATGCCATCAAAGACCTCAAGGGCACCAAGGGCGTACAACTTCATTTGTGGATTATCATTTGCTTCAACTTGGACGCCTCGACCGTACTTGAAGTCAATGATGTATAGGGTTCCGTCAGCAATGAGGATGCAGTCTCCGGTGCCAAAGCCACCTTGAACGTATTTTGAGTAGTCAAGCCGCTGCTCAATTAGGACAACAGGATCGGCGCAGGTCTGCTTTGTGGTTTCAAAGAGCTCAAGGACAAAAGTCGCATAGCCTTCAGAGCATTCTTCCATTTCTTCGGAGTAGTAGGCGAGGGTAGATGTTGGATCTTCTGATTTAATGTCCAGCGCTGATCTCAGCTTATGCTCGCATAGTAAATGAGCTTCTGAGCCTTCGGCGGCATAATCACTGCTTTTATCCTCATAATTTTCACTGAGTCTTGCTGAGGGTGGACAGTGAAGCCATCTGTGAGAAGAGGATGCTGAGAGTAGTGCGTGTTTAGCCATTACCAAGCACCTCAGCTTCAGTGAGAAGTGCAGGGTACTTTGCAGGACTGATTTCCGACAGCTTTTCTGCGCCATACTTTAACAGAAGCGACCTCACCTCGGCGGTATAACCATCGCGAGACTTTTCAGAAAGAACAGACCTGACTTCTTCAAGCGTGATCACTTTTTC
This sequence comes from Acidaminobacter hydrogenoformans DSM 2784, assembly GCF_900103005.1. Classification (GTDB taxonomy): domain Bacteria; phylum Bacillota; class Clostridia; order Peptostreptococcales; family Acidaminobacteraceae; genus Acidaminobacter; species Acidaminobacter hydrogenoformans. The sequence goes on from NZ_FMWL01000012.1 coordinate 76,061, forward strand.
TGGAACAGGAACATGCGACTCATTTGTACTGGCTTTGGGCTCGCTGCTACTGAATAGCTCGGTTAAGGACTCTGATATTCCAATCAGCAATTCGCCGCAGCGCCTTAGTTCATTTACAACTTGGGATATTTCACTCATCTTGCTCACTTTGGTCTTCTCCTTTCGTTTCTTCCTGAGCTTCTTGTGATAGGACATTTAGCTTCTGCGCAAGGCGTTTGGCGACGACGCTGATTGCTGTAAGGACGTCTGCGAGGTCCTCATCAGTTTGTGGATCGTGAGTTTGGGTGTTCACTATTTGCATATTGCACCTCCGTTCTGAGGGCATATTTTTTCTCCCTCACTATACACAGGACAGTTTTGATGTTTTTGAGTACCGAATTATCTAATATTTTTTAGCTTTTCTCTGAGATAGGTGAATAGCTTATTCTTTCGCTTGTTGACCGCTTTCTGAGATAGTCCGGTTTTAGCTGCGATTTCACGTTCTGGGAGGCCAATACTAAAGAGTTCGATAATTCTGCGGCTACTTGGGTCCAGTTCGTTTAAGATGTCGAACAGCTCACCAAGGAGGAGTTTGTCTGCAACCAGCTCTTCGATATCAATGTCTTCGGCGGGTTCGAAGCCGAAAGCCTCTTGGAAACTGTCTATTGAGTAGGGCGTTCCAGATCGCTGCTTACTGCAAGTACTGCAGTCTTTGGTGCAGCGGTTACCGTTTTCATCTCGGCAGCGCTTTTCGCGTTCAGAACGCTTTTGCTCTGCCCAGATGGGACGCATATAGGCTTGGTAAACTTCCACGGTGACTGGGACTTTCTGTCCTTCGATTTCGATAAAGAACTGATCTTTTGGCTGGTAATTGTCTTTGGTTGACACATTGAACACCCTTTCTCATGCGAGAAAAGGGCATCAAAATGAGCCTGAAAAACTCGCCGTTTTTTTAAACGGGAGTCATTAGGCTGGAATAAATTATTTAGAGATTTGAAAACAAAAAAAGCCAGAGCAACACAAGATAACCTTCATCAAGGTCTCTCTTGCATCACTCTGGCTTCGTCTCAATACATATCGTAAGGACCAGCTCATCCAAGCTAATTTCTCTTAAATTGTTAATTCCAGGCGCACCTGTTGACTGCGGACAACTAGACTGCAATTCTGGATTTTATTTTTCGTAGATCTTTTTAAGTAGTTCATCAACCGTCATTTTGTCTCTTTTCTTTTGATGTATAAATTCTAAAATGGGAACGCCGTTATCATCATGACATTTACATACCAGTAGATTGTTCTTGTTTGTTCGTATTTCCTTTTCTTTTCTTTTTACCACAGCCATCCCCCACTTTAAAAAGGTACTCCATCCATATATAATCCCAATATTGCTTTTATGCCCTTATCCATTTTGATATTTTTAGAATTTTCACTTGCATACAGATACAGACGTTCAATTTGTTTCGTTATTGGTTCGTTTGTCATAAAAGTGCAACATAAGGCTTTTGCTTCTTTTTCATCTATAATATACAATTCATAAAAATAATCGAATTCTTTATCCGTTGATTTTGAAGGTGCTGAGCAATTCATTATAATTAATTCAGAGTTGGTGTCTTTTAGTAAAGTTCTATATGCATCTCCATTAATAAAAGCATTATCAACAAATTGTGATATATATACTTTGGCGTCTAAATCTATTTCCCCAAATTCGTTATGACTCCTCCTATATTCAAATAAAATATGTGGTTTATTGTAATCATCTAAACTATTTTCACTTTCTCTTTTCCAGTCCAATTCGCAGCTTATTGTATCTTCTATTACTTTCTCAAAAAATCTCATCAAAAATTGCTCATCCGGAGTTAATGTACTCAAATCAGCTCCAACAAGATCGTCAAGATTAACTTCTAAAAATTCAGCTGCTTTTATTACAAATTCTAAACTAAGTTTTACTACTCCCCCTTCTTTATTTTGACGTGAAAGATATCCGGTACTAACTCCTGCAAATGACTCAAGTTCACCAATTTTTTTATTTGAACGATTTATCAATGTGTAAATGTTGCTAACCACATTTGACAATTTGCTTTCGGTGCCATGCATAAAACCACCCCTTATAACAAATTCATAACATAATTTGAACTAAAATTCAATATCGAATTAAAACTTGAATATAAATAGAAATTCATTTCGAAATCATCCTATAAATCAATATAACTTTGTGATTCGATATTTATTACTGAACAGATCGTACTTTTGTATTTACTTTTAAGCATTACCTAATTTAATATTATCGATAGACGTTTCTATGACTTAGATACAAGGATAATATCTTAAAAATAGAACAAGCGTTCTTTTTATGCTTTTATCCTACACCTTATTCTTTGATTGTCAATAGCGTAGTGGAAAAACGTTTTGTCATTTGGCAATAAATATTGTACAATTGACATATCAAATCAGCAATCAAAATATGTTTTTTGACCGGAGGTGAAAGGCATGACATTGGGTCAATACATCAAAGAGCTTAGAACTGCCATCAAAATGTCCCAGAACGAATTAGGCGATCTAAGTGGCGTCAGTGTATCTGAAATATCAAGGATTGAGAGTGGACAAAGACAGAATCCGTCCCCACATATCTTAAGGGCGATTGCACCACATTTAGGTATTTCAATGGAAGAGCTTATGAAGGTTGCAGGCTACACTACTGAGGTCATTTCTCGTGGTAGTTTTGAAGATATCGTCCATAAAGACGAGTCAGGGAATATCATCGACACCTACCGCAGAAAGATCACTAAAATCCTAAATAAAGACGAAGACCTGATCAATATTTTGGCAAGAGCGGTTAATAGAAGCTCTGATGAAGACATCGATACTATTAAGAAAGTGCTTGAAGGGTTCACTAAAGGCGGACTTAGCCAGCAAGAAAAAAATTTGCTTAGAAATCTAATCGATACCTTAAGCAAAAAATAAAAATGCCCTCTTTACGGCATACATAAATAGGCGTATATTATAGATGTGTAGAACAAGTGTTCTGTATGTCTATTTTGCTTTATGGGGGGAGAGCGATTGAAAAGTCAAAATACGCGAAGCATTCAGCCTCATCGCGAGCCTCTCATTGATCGTGCCGTAAGAAGTTTTAAGAAGGATTTTAATCTGTTCACGCCAGTAGTGGACTGCGTGGAGGTTGCTAAGCGGATCAATCAAGTTCCTGAGCAGTGCAATATCCGGATCAGCTCATCAGCAGAACTTAGCTCGAATACGCTGGCAAACACCATTTATATTAAAGAACATAATCTGTATTACGTCGTAGTGAACCGATCGCAGTTGTTTGATCAAAATGGCAGACCGAAATATCCATATAAAAAGTCATCTGATCATGCTGTAAACTTCACCCTCGCGCATGAGTTTGGCCATATCTATCTTGAGCATGCCCTTATTCCGCTCTCTGAAAAAACTCAAGAAGACATTTACGAAGAAGATATAGAAGCGGACGAATTTGCTGGTCGCCTGCTCATGCCGAAAAAAGAGTTAGTGAACGCAAATTTTACTGATCTTAGCTTGGTTGCAAAAACGTTTATGGTTTCGCAGAGCGCACTCCATGTTAGACTTAATCAGCTTCGCGCAAATGAATTAAAAAACTCAAACAGATTCCCTACCTGCAAAAACTGCGGAAACACTGAGTTTAATACGTCTGATCAATTTTGTCCGATTTGTGCTAAGTCATTAAGTTCTCATAAAGGAGTCCTCGTTATGCGATATGACGATGGAATAATAACTGACGAAACCGGAAAAGTTCTGTTATGTCCCCAATGCTCTAATTCAGACATCAAAGAAGAGGATAAACACTGCAGTATCTGCGGAATCCCACTTATTAACTGGTGTTCCAGTTCATATTGCAGCGTTCAGGAGATTTCTGATAGCAGCGCAAGACACTGTACAAAATGTGGATCCCCAACAACATTTCTGCTAAGTGGTATCCTTGAGCCCTGGCAGCGTGCTCGAGATGTGCAATACTGCCTACAGTCTGTTGAAGAAGAAGCACTTGGTTCAGGCGAGATTAGTTTCATAGACAGCCAGGACTGGATGGACTTTGTCATGTTAATGCTGTCTGATCATAAGAGTATTCGAATGTTAATGTTATATGCTACTGCACGGTATTCAAGTGGCAAGCTTCTCATCTTATTTAGAAAAAATGAGGATAAGTTTAGATTTTTATCGAAAAAGAGCTATATGAAGTTTTTCATAGATGCATTTGTTGAATTTTTTGATTTACCCCTAAGCAAGGTCAATTCCGCGTCATATGAAGAATACCAGCCAACAACATTTATAGAATAGGGGGGGTGTCAGATGAACCGGATTCAGCTTATGTATCTTGAAAAATTACGCTTGGCTTTAAAAAATGATGCTCACGGCGAAGAAATGGTCTACATTCTAGGTAAAATGAGACAGGAGCTAACCTCAGCAGAGTTTCAAATGGTGACTTCGACATTTCAAAATAGTCGGTGATAAAGGAGATGAGCAGATATGAAGATTGATTTTATTCACTACCCATACGCATTCACGAATGATGGCAGACGCATTGATGTCAGACAAATTGAAGGGCATCCACATGTTGGTGTGGTGCTTGAATTGGTGGATGAGAAGTATCGCGTTAAGGGAATATCTGAGGATTCGGAGTGTGTTGGTGGGGCTTGTCCGATAAAGTGATATGGTATGGATTACAGATGTACCGATAAAACCAGAAAAGAATAATAGGCTAATCATCTAAATTGGACCCTATAATATAGACACTTGAAAAAATGAGTGTTTAATTTATTGGGTCCAGTTTAGTTAAGGTCTGTTTTTAGTTTCTACGCAATTGTTATTGATTCCATAATATAGTAAAATTAAGACATGTGTCATTCTAATATTGAATCAAACAGACCACTACAATATGAAACAGCAGGAGGAGTATAGTGAATAAGCAAAAATTAGCCAATAGAATATGGGAATCTGCAAATAAGATGCGATCTAAAATTGAAGCAAATGAATACAAAGATTATATTTTAGGCTTCATTTTTTATAAGTACCTTTCAGATAAAGAGGTCCGCTTCATGAAAAGCAAAGGGGCTACAGCCGAAGACATCAAGCTCTTAAGTGAAGAAGATACTGAAACCGTCAAGTATATCCAAGGTAATATTGGATACTTTATAGCCCATAAAGACTTGTTTTCTACGTGGCTCACATTGGGTAAAGATTTTGACATTTCAAATGTACGTGATGCTCTCTCTGCTTTTAGCCGATTAATTGACAGCAACTATAAAAAAGTCTTTGACGGTATCTTTGAAACGCTGCAAACAGGTCTAACAAAGTTAGGAGAAAGCTCTGGATCACAAACGAAAGCTGCTAGCGATCTAATTCAGCTGATTAAAGATATTCCAATGGACGGTAAGCAGGATTACGATGTATTAGGTTTCATCTATGAATATCTTATTTCCAACTTTGCAGCTAACGCTGGTAAGAAAGCGGGCGAATTCTATACTCCGCATGAAGTATCTCTATTAATGAGTGAGATCGTTGCCGATCACCTGAAAGATCGCAAGGAGATTCAGATCTACGATCCAACGAGTGGATCAGGCAGTTTGCTTATTAATATTGGACGCAGCGTTTCCAAACATATTGATGATGACGACAACATCAAATATTATGCACAAGAGCTCAAGCAAAATACATATAACTTAACCCGCATGAATCTTGTTATGCGGGGCATTTTGCCGTCCAATATCACTACTCGCAACGGTGATACCTTGGAAGACGACTGGCCATATTTTGACGAGAGTGACCCGATAGGTACCTACAATCCTCTTTATGTAGATGCGGTTGTTTCCAATCCTCCGTATTCACAACACTGGGACCCGGAAAATAAAGAAACCGATCCACGCTATGCCCGTTTTGGTCTGGCACCAAAAGGTAAGGCGGACTACGCTTTTTTGCTGCATGACCTGTATCATATCAAACCTAATGGAATTATGACCATCGTTCTTCCACACGGCGTTTTATTCCGTGGTGGTGAAGAAGGTGTAATTCGTAAAAATCTAATTGAGAACAATCATATAGATGTCATTATTGGATTACCTGCTAACATTTTTTTCGGAACAGGAATTCCTACCATCATTATGGTACTAAAACAAAAGCGTGAGAATACGGACGTTCATATCATCGATGCTTCTAAGGGTTTCACTAAAGTTGGAAAAAATAATAAGCTTCGGGCATCTGATATCAAACGAATCGCCGATACCGTAGCTGCTCGTAAGGATTTGCCAAAGTTTGCTCGTGTCATTAGCCGCGACGAGATCAGAAGCAATGAATACAATCTCAATATTCCACGCTATGTTGACTCTTCCGATTCCCCTGAAAGCTGGGACATCTACTCGTCTATGTTTGGAGGCATACCAAAAAGAGAAATTGAAGAACTATCTGCATACTGGCTGGCATTCCCTGGTCTGAAAGCAGAGCTATTTACAAATGACTCTGGTGAGCACGTAAATATTAAAGAGAGGTGCCTTAAAGACATTATTAAAAATCATCCTGATGTAATCTCTTTTAAAGAGCATTTTGCAGGGGCTTTCTCTGGCTTTGATGCTGAGATATACAGTCATCTTGTCGAGGGTATGGAAACTCTCAATATCTCAAAAGAAGAAACTTTACTCAGCAATGAGATATTTGAACGTCTATCTTCTGTACCGTTGGTAGATGAATATCGAGCGTACCAGATCCTTAATGATGCGTGGGTTAAGATTTCTGTTGATCTTGAGATAATTCAAACAGAAGGATTCAGTGCTATTAAAAAAGTTGATCCAAATATGGTTATAAAAAAGAAAAATGGTGTTGATGTTGAAGTTCAAGAAGGCTGGTTAGGAAGAATCATACCATTTGACTTAGTGCAAGAAGCACTGCTTCATGAGGAAGCGGCAGCCTTAAAAGAAAAAGAAGACCGACTTGCTCAGGTAACGGTAGAGCTGAAAGAAATACTTGATTCACTAACGGAAGAAGAAAAAGAAGACATCAGCGATGTTTTAAACGAAGACAACACCGAATTTGTGACAGGATTGGTTGTTAAAGCAGCTAAAGATCTTCTTAAGGGGCATCAAGCATCGGACTACGCAGTGGACAGCCCAGAAGGCAAAATCCTTGCTGTGATGAACTTACTCGATGATGAAAAGGGTCTGAAGAAAAATATTAAGTCCGACTCTGATAAACTGCACTCACTTACAAAAGAAACGATTGAAAACCTAACAGATGAGCAAGTTTACTCTTTGCTCGAGCTTAAATGGATTAAGCCACTTATGAAAGAGTTACATCAGATATCTCTGGTCATCCTCGATACCCTCGCGTCGAAGGTGCAGGCGATTTCGGACAAATATGCTATTACTTTTTCAGATGTAGAAGACGAGATAGTGAAGACAGAATCAGCGCTCTCATCTATGCTTGAACAGCTCACTGGTAGCGAAGTGGATATGAGGGGCCTGTCTGAACTGAAAGCCCTGCTTGGGGGAGAATGAAATGACTGAAAGAGCTAAAGTACCTACTATTAGATTTAACGGATTTACTGATGATTGGGAACAGCGTAAGTTATCAGATATATTGGTGCAACGCATAGAACACCAGACAATATCAGAAGATGCTCCATTATTAGCGTTCTCGTACGCAGAAGGTGTAATCAATCCTGAAGACAAGAAAAGTAATAAGCGTGACTTCATAATGACTGATAAATATAGCAAAATTTTCTCACGAACGGAAAAGGACGATATTATATATAATCCTGCTAATGTAATACACGGTGCAATCCATCGAAACAAGCATAGAACAGGCGTTGTCTCTCCTATATACAAGATTTTTAAGTGTGAAAAAACAAGTCCAAAATTTGTGGGTGAACGACTTCATACAGACAAATTTATTGAAGAAATAGCAAAGTATATTGAAGGGACGGTAATAAAATTAAGAACACTATCACCTGAACAATTTCTTGAAATGTGTATTGAAGTTCCGAGTTCATATAATGAACAAGAGAAAATCGGATTGTTTTTTGAAAGCCTCGACAACCTTACCACCCTTCATCAGCGTAAACTTTTAAAACTGAAAAATGTAAAAAAGGCAATGATTGAAAAAATGTTTCCGAAAAACGGGAGTAACGTTCCTGAAATTCGATTTGCGGGATTTACAGATGCTTGGGAACAGAGTAAGTTGAGAGACATAGCGGACTTCAATCCAAAAGTCGAGTTACCAGAAGTATTTGAGTATGTTGATTTAGAGTCTGTTGTGGGTATAGAGATGATTTCTCACAGAGAGGAAACGAAGATAACAGCACCGTCCAGAGCGCAGCGTTTAGCTCAAGTCGGGGACCTCTTTTATCAGACTGTGCGCCCGTATCAAAGAAACAATTTTTTGTTTGAAAAGAATGATAATACCTATGTTTTCTCTACTGGCTATGCACAAATGCGCCCTAATATTGATGGTTATTTTCTTTTGAGCTTTGTACAGACCGACCTACTTGTGAAAGCTGTTTTAGATAGATGCACAGGTACAAGCTATCCTGCGATAAATGCAAATGACTTGGCTGAAATGGAAGTTCGTATACCACTACGGAGGCATGAACAAGAGCTAATCGGTGCGTTTTTCCGCAATCTCGACAACCTTATCACCCTTCATCAGCGTAAGCTTGAAAAATTACAGAATATCAAAAAAGCTTGTCTTGAGAAGTTGTTTGTATAAGAGGAGCGTGATTATGTGATATTTAAAACCGAAGCTGAATTTGAAGCGGCTATGATTACAGCCTTGCAAAATAAAGGCTGGGAAAATCATGTTCTGAAATACCCGACTGAAGAAGATTTGCTGAGTAACTGGGCAGATATCCTTTTTGAGAACAATCGTGGTATCGATCGCTTAAATGACACTCCTTTGACAGAAACAGAGATGCAACAGATTCTTGAGCAAGTTTTGGCTCTTCGAAGCCCCTTAAAACTCAATAGTTTTATTAATGGAAAAACAGTTTCTTTAACGCGTGATAGCCTAAATGATCCTTTACATTATGGCAAAGAAATTAGTCTGAAAATATATGATCGTCGTGAAATTGCTGCAGGTCAAAGCAGATATCAGATTGCTCAACAACCGACATTTAAATCTAAATCGAAGATCCTAAACGATCGTCGTGGGGATTTGATGCTTCTAATAAATGGTATGCCAGTGTTTCACATTGAGCTGAAAAAAAGTGGAATTCCTGTAAGTCAAGCTTATCACCAGATTGAGAAATATTCTGATGAAGGAATCTTTTCGGGAATTTTCTCGCTGGTGCAGATATTTGTGGCTATGCAACCTGAAGAGACTGTTTATTTCGCCAATCCTGGTCCAGATGGCGTCTTTAATAAGGACTTTTATTTTCACTGGGCAGATTTCAATAATGAGCCCATTAATAGCTGGAAGGATATTGCGACGTATCTATTATCAATTCCGATGGCTCATCAAATGATTGGTTTTTATACAGTCGCCGATGCTTCTGATGGCATATTAAAAGTCATGCGCAGCTATCAATATTATGCGGCAAACGCTATCTCTGATAGAGTGTCGAAGATTGACTGGAACAATAACGAGATGCTTGGTGGCTACATTTGGCATACAACTGGATCCGGAAAAACAATGACAAGTTTTAAATCTGCTCAGCTTATAGCCAATTCAAAGGATGCCGATAAAGTCGTCTTCTTAATGGATAGAATAGAGCTCGGTACTCAGTCGCTTAGAGAGTATCGCGCTTTTGCTGAAGATAATGAAGAAGTGCAGGCTACAGAGGATACACACGCGCTTATTACAAAGCTTAAAAGTAAAAATCCTGCTGATACGCTTATTGTTACATCTATTCAAAAGATGAGTAACATCAAGAATGAAGAAGGCGGTTTGAATGCTACTGACATTCAGTTGATGAATTCAAAACGCATCGTGTTTATTGTGGATGAAGCGCATCGATCTACTTTTGGGGATATGTTAATCACAGTAAAACAGACTTTCCCCGGGGCCATTTTTTTCGGTTTTACCGGTACGCCTATTCAGGAAGAAAACCAGAAAAAAATGAATACAACGTCAACTGTCTTTGGTAATGAGCTGCACCGCTATAGTATTGCTGACGGCATTCGTGATGGAAACGTGCTGGGCTTCGACCCTTATAAAGTTCTGACCTACAGAGATATTGATCTGCGTAGAGCAGTGGCGCTTATGATGGCGCATGCTGACTCAGAAGAAGACGCTATCAGCGATTCAAGAAAAGCAGAGAAATATTATCACTACATGGATGGTGCTAAAGTAAAAATGGCAGGACACCGCGAGAAGAGTGGTGAGTATATCAAAGGTATTGAAGACTTTCTATCACAAGAACAGTATATGCGATCTGAACACCAGGACATGGTTGTTCAGGATATATTGGATAACTGGCTTCGATTAAGTCATGCCTCTAAGTTTCATGCAATATTTGCTACCAGTAGTATCCCAGAAGCCATCGAGTATTACAGGCTTATCAAAAAGGCAAAACCAGACCTGGAAATCACGGCGCTTTTTGATCCAAACATCGACAATAATGGGGGCGTGAAATTCAAGGAAGATGGCCTTGTCGAAATCATAGAAGATTACAACGCCCGATACGAACAGGACTTTACTTTAGTCAATCACAGTAAGTTTAAGAAAGATATTGCTACACGGTTGGCTCATAAAAAGCCCTACGAACGCATTGAACGAACCCCTGAAAAGCAGATTGATCTTGTAATTGTTGTAGATCAGATGCTTACAGGATTTGATTCGAAATGGGTAAACACCCTTTATTTAGATAAAATTCTCAAATACGAGAATATCATTCAAGCTTTTTCTCGAACTAACCGTCTATTTGGACCAGATAAACCATTTGGCACAATTCGCTATTATCGTAAGCCACATACAATGGGACGAAATATTAATAGTGCAGTTGATTTATACTCAGGTAATAGAGTACTTGGATTATTTGTGGAGCACCTTGATTATAACCTTGAGATGATGAATCAAATCTTTTCAGCTATTTCACGCCTGTTCACAATGGCAGGTGTCCCTGAGTTTACTCACTTGCCAGTCGAAGGTACCGAATGCGCTAAGTTTGCCAAGCTTTTCAGTGAATTAAATAGTTTCCTGGAAGCAGCGAAGATTCAAGGATTCATATGGAAGCAGCAAATTTATTCTTTTAAAGATCCTGAAAAAGTAGTCGAGATGCTATTTGATGAGAATATTTATCTGATTTTAGCACTGCGTTACAAAGAGCTATTTGCAGAAGGTGGGGACGGTGGTGGTGGAGATATTCCATTTGATATTGATGGTCATCTAGTAGCTATTGACACCGGAAGAATCGATACCGATTATATGAACTCACGTTTTGAGAAATTTCTTAAAGTGCTGCACCAAGAGGATGTAGACCAAGAACAGCTTCAAGCAACACTGGATGAACTACATAAATCTTTTGCATCTCTAACACAAGAAGAGCAGAAATATGCGAACATTTTTATACATGATGTGCATAGTGGAAATGCTAAACTGGAGGATGGGAAGTCTTTCAGAGACTACATCACTGAATACCAGTTTCGCGGAAAAAGTGAACAAGTACGCCAATTAGCAAATGCTTTGGGGATGGATACTTTCAAGCTTGAGAGCCTTATGAGTGCAGGTATAACTGTAGCGAATATTAATGAGTATGGCAGGTTTGATGATCTTAAGAAAACCGTAGACAGGGACAAAGCAAAAGCCTACTTCGAAGCAGTAGAAGGGACGAGTATCTCTGCATTTCAGCTAAGCATCAAAATCGAAAAGCTGCTCAAGGACTTTATCCTCAGTGGGGGATTTGATGTTGATAAGTAAGGATACAAGATGATGAGAAGGTAGCATTTGTGCTGTATTAGTAATACGTGAAGCCATTTAACATTATCAAAAAAGTGGCTAACTGTATTCAATGACTTATTGTAGTGCTTAAATGTTGCGGGTGAATCAAGCTTTTAATTGGAGAAAGAATTAATATGTGTCAGAATGCTCTGTCTGGTGAAGATTTACTCAAGATGTATAAATATCTTCCTGAAGGTATATATGATGCTGGCGCTACAGTTCCCGGTAGGCGTGAGACGTGGGTGGACAATTAAATGCGAGGTGGTGAGAAATTTGAATTTTGATTTAAAGCTCTTTGTAAAAAAAGTAAAAGACCTTATGGCTCAGCAAGGATATACGAAAAATGGAATTGTAGTCAAATCAAACATTGCATTCGATAGATTGGATAACATTTTATTAAATGAGATTGTACCAACAGGCGATGAAATACTCATCTTATCAGAATTGTTATATGTAGATTTTCAATATCTTATGTCAAACGAAGATGTTACTCAGTTCGAGAAGACAGATAAATTGTTTCGAACAAATGCAAAGGTACTTTCAATTGCAGACAAAAGATCACTGTCTAAGATTTTATATATGGCAGAATTCGCAAAGTACTTAAATGATACAATTGGAGTTTCTAGATTTAACTTTCAACCAATTATCAAACAAAAAAATTATTCAGATCAAGGAAAAGAATTGGCATCACAGTTAAGAATTTTTTTGAAAATAGAGAATAATTTTAGTAATAAAGACATTTATAAGATTGTTAGAGATTTAGGTGTGCAAGTATATAGACTTAAACTTAGCGAATCAAATATATCAGGAATTCATCTTCAAAATGAAAAAATAGGAAATGTAATAGTAGTGAATTCCTTCGAAGATGCATATAGACAAAATTTCACATTGATGCATGAACTTTGTCATTCGCTACTTGATAATAATAGTGAATATAAGATTTCTTTTTCCGGGCAATCGGATAAGGCTGAGGAAGTTAGAGCCAATAATTTTGCAGCAAGCTTCCTTGTGCCAGATCAATTTATCGATAGAATATCGTCAAAATCAATTAATAAGGAAATGTTCTTGGAACTTGCAAAAAAGCAATTTGTAAATCCAGAGACTCTTTCAATTCGCCTTAGAGAGAAAGGACGTATATCGCCCTCACAGCACGAAAACTACAAAAGTTTAAAAATTAATAAAAGAGAAAAACTTGATATTGAGCTAATTGACCTAAGTATTAGGGGGAGAGAACGCGTTCGAAAAATTCAGCAGACTGGTCTTTCACTTAGTTATATTTCATTGTTATATAATGCATATATTGATTCGAAAATTTCATTCTTGAAAATGAGTGAAATGCTATTCTTATCCCCAAATGAAACAGAGAGTCTATTTGAAGAATTGGGGTGGACTATGAATGTTTAATGATATCAAGAATTTTAACAAAAATAGTGTAATAGACAGCTGTTCCGTTATAAATGTTGTATCTTCTGAAACACTTTTCCAAAGTGCCAAAATTGAAAAATGCAAATTTATTATAACAACTTATATCGAATATGAACTTCTAAAAAAATCCAGAGGCTACAAGGATAAAGATCATGAAATAAGAGCATTTGAACTAGATAAGAGAATTGAACAAGCAATAGAGACAGGTGAGATTTTGAAATATAGTTTGGATATATCTGATTTGCTCGATCCGTTGGTAAACGAACATAAGCGTGGAAAATCACGAGGTGAGTTAACCGCGATAATACTTGCAAAAAAATTTAATGTTGGCCTTTTTACTGACGATAAAAAAGCTCAAAAAATTGCTTCAGATTCATTAGGTGTGAATAGAGTTGAATCGCTTTACTCATTAATTGGTTGGCTTACATGGAGTGGGTTGCTAAATGACGCAGAAAAGGAAAGCATTATTACTCAGCATAAATATTACTTTAGAGATGTTTCAAAGTGTGTTGAAAAGGGATTTGTTGATGGTTTAATGGCGCGTTTAACTTAATAATTATTGCACTGAAACTTAGTAGTCTCTTTAGTTGAAGTTTTTGCACCAGAACCAGTCATGAAAATTATGTTAGTAAATTAAAGGTTAAAGAATATGGTTACTATTTAAAAGACGAATCAATGCACTGGTAGTGTTTAAATGAGTATTGGTTGGATAATTGCCATTTTAGATTTTTTAAGATTGGAATTATTAAAGACGATGAGGTGATGATATAGCAATGAGATTCTGTGTTATTGATAAAAAGAGAAATAAAAAGACTTTTTTAAGAATTGATGTAAAATCTCGTGATGAACTTATGAAGAAAATTAACTCAGAAAGATTTATTATTGATAATGAGATATACTCAGTAAATGACGTAATAGCTGTTCCTACAAAAGAATTTAAAAACTGGCGAGATATTATCATGAGTGGAAGAAAAAGTGATATTGAAAATGCAAGGAAATTCAATAAAGAGAAAATAAATAGATCAGTTGTAAAAGGTTGAGAATGACATGGAGCTAAAACATAAGAATGGATTTGGAGCGAAAGTTAATATCGCCTTAATTATTGGATTTTGTATTATTCTTTTTGGAGTCTGTAACTGGGACGATACAATCAACTTATTTGACTATATTTTGAAAAGTCGAATATTATTGAAGGTATTTATTTCGTTTACAATTTTGTCTTTATTGGTTCACCTATACATAAATGGGCGTTTACAAAAGAAAGATAATTTTTACATATGTGCAGATTTTATAACATACGGATTAACTTTTTATACTTTCCATAATCTACTATATATTTCTTTCCTTCATGCTTTCAAAAACTCATCAATTTTTAAAGGATTTGGCTTGGTTGATATTTACTTGTTACTTGTAGCATCTGTATTAATGTTCTTTAAACCGGTACCTGGATTGATTGATTCTTGGCGAACTACAACGGAATATTTCAATGCAAAAGATATAATCCCTGTAGTTGATGAAAATATTTAAAATACCGTTCTGGCAATCAATTGCACTTTAAACAGCACATTAAGGAGTAGTTTCTAAAATCTACTTTCACATAATTAAGTTCAGAAATTTCCATCATTCCTATTTCTAAATATGTAAAAATGATACAATGATGTTAAGAATAAGTCGCTTTTTCAATTGACTCAATCTTAACATCATTTTTTATTTGAGTGTAGGGTTGTAAATTTCAAAGTAAAGAGGGAATAAGATGTTTAAAATTGACCGAGCAATATTAGAGGCAGATCAAGTAATATGTAAAAATATTGACCGTTTTGATAATTCTGAAAGAGGCCTGCTGTCACAAAATATACTTGCTCAACTTAGAAACTATGTAGAATATATAGTGCAAAAAATTCACTCAAATGGAGTGGACATTGATCCCAATAACTACAGTAAGAAAAAGGAAGCGTGGGAGCATATTCAAAAATATGGACAATATCGGTTTTTGGCAAAATTCCACTCTTTGCTTCAAAAATCAGTTTCTCATTACACCTTTGATGAGGGGGGCTCAGAGAGATTGATGCTCAAATATTATGAGTATTTAATAAGAATCAAAGTGTTTTTAAAAGACACATATAATTTGGATGTTCTAATTAATATTGATGAATTCCCATTAGATTTGGATACTGACCTTGTAGAGTACTATAAAAAAATATCATCAAGAATAAATAGACCGAGCCCTCATGCAACTCGTAATCCCTTTAACGAACGTTACTATATTCAGAAAATAAAACCTTTCTTTATTGATCATTGTATTTATTATGAAGTTACTTTTACAGTTGCCAACGATAAATCCAGTAAATTCGATAGGGTCATTGCTTTCACTAACATTGAGCTATTAGACAATTATGCAGTAAAGCTTTCCTTACATAATGATTACATTGAGGTAATGGGTAAAACCATGCCTATTCAAGTGATTGATAGCTGGGAGGTTTCAATCAGACCTTGTGAAGTAAACAGGTTTGCAGATATTTTTGGGAGGCATCCGGAGATAAGTTCAAGCAACTATGAATTTCGTGATTTGATGAAATTTCTTACTAACACCCGTATGAGTTTGGTGAATATTGTAAGTTCATCAGATTCATATTATATGTGGGCTAAAAATATTTGCACAAAAGAATCAAAGGTTACTTATATTTTCGATGTTTTAGATCAGTCGAGGGAAATAATAAAGAACAATAAACCAGGTAGTAATGTAGTGCGTTATTTTCTCCATAAGATGAATAATAAAACAATGAAAATGCAATATTATTATAAAAATTGTAGTGGAATGTCTAATTTATATTTGAAATGGGGCTGTATGCCTTTTGACCAAATGCCATTAGCAACTTCACTAATAAAACATAATCCTCGTATTCATGATTTATTTGATTGTATCAACACAAATGATAGAGAACATGAATTCCTTGCACGTAAAATAAAAAACAACACAGAACATCAAGATGTCTTATTTTCTTCAAAAAGTGAGTTGTCGCAATTTGAAGATATTGGAGCTACAATAGGAAAATTTAATTCATTACTTTATACTAAGAAAAAGGAGCATATGGATCGCACAATATTGATGTATAAAGATCATTTTTACATCAAAGGATATGCTGATGATACTGCTCAGATTATTTCAAGACTTAAAGAACTATCAAATTCCGGAATAGCCGGATATTCAAACTTTGTCGAATCGTGGTTAGCTCAGAATCAATCGTACAAAATTGATAGTAAAGAAAAGTTGTCTACTCTAAAAACCATGTTCTCAAATTCACAAGTGGCGCTTATATATGGATCAGCCGGAACTGGAAAGTCAACACTTATAAACCATATTTCAAATCTATACAACGATAGAGAAAAACTATTCTTAGCAAATACTAATCCTGCTGTTGATAATATGAGGAGGAAAGTTAAATCCGCAAGATGTGAATTTAAGACGATTGCAAAATTTTTGACATATCGCAATATAGATGTTGAGTATGACATTCTAGTTATTGATGAGTGTAGTACAGTAAGCAACAAAGATATGCGAACCATTCTTGATAAAGCAAAATTTAAACTTCTGGTCCTTGTAGGGGATGTTTTTCAGATAGAAGCAATATTATTTGGTAACTGGTTTAGCATTGCTCGTACATTTATTCCGAAATCCTCTGTATCCGAGCTGACGAAACCGTATCGAAGTAGCAAAGAGGAGTTACTAACAGTATGGGATCGAGTTCGTAATTTGGATGATGCCATTTTGGAACCACTAGTAAAAAGCAAATATTCTGTTAAACTAGATGAATCTATTTTTGAGCACTTTTCGGAAGATGAAATAATTTTATGCCTGAATTATGACGGACTGTATGGCATAAACAATATTAATAAATTTTTGCAGAGTAGCAATCCGAATAAAGCTGTGGGTTGGGGGATCAATATTTACAAAGTAGGTGATCCTATATTGTTTAACGAGTCTGAGCGGTTTACACCCTTGATTTATAATAATATGAAAGGAAGAATAATAGATATAGAGTCAACAGAGCATAAAATCCGTTTTGACATTGAAATTGATATTGCTATTACTGAATGGGATTCTGAAGATTATGACTTTATTCTAATTGAAGAATCGGAACGCAAAAATTCAATTATCAGTTTTTGGGTAAATCGGTTTAAAAGTACTGATGAGGATGATGACTCTTCTGATGCTATTGTGCCATTTCAAGTTGCATATGCAGTTTCTATACACAAGGCTCAAGGTTTGGAGTACAAGTCTGTAAAAGTTGTAATTACAAACGAAGTAGAAGAACTCATTACACATAATATTTTCTACACAGCTATTACCCGTGCAAAGGAAGATTTAAAAATCTATTGGTCACCTGAAACAGAGAAAAAGATATTAGAAGGACTTTCTCTGAATAACTATCGTAAAGATGCAGCTTTGTTGTCTGAACTATTTAGTTTGCAATAATTGCACATTTAGAATAACCGAAGGGTTGAGTATTTGTTCGAACGAGTGATAAATGAAAAATAAAAATGGAAAAGCGAATTAAATGTTTGCAACTCGACAAACTTCCTACTCTCACATGCTATCGAATGAATGGATTAACATCCGTATTGACCACTCAATTTAAAATTTTTGATAGGTTTCCACGAACGGACAAAAGTTGTAAACTGGTGTCGACATATTTCCATATACGAGAAAATACAAAAAACACACGCAAGACATCAATACCAACGGTTTGAGCCACGCGGAGACGGTAGTATTGATGTCAAGGGTTGATAAGTGAGTGTGTAGAAAAGCCTTGAAATAAAGGCTTTCAGGGGTTTGAGAGTGAAAATTCGAAGTGATGAAATCGTGAAAATATCTGTTCATGGTAACAAGTCCAAAGGCATGATTTTGAACGTGACAGAGCGATTTAGATAACATTGGCTTGCAGTGGTCAATTTAGATGTGTTATGAAAAAGCAGAGGTATTAAGGTTGGGTTGAACGTAGAGCCAGTATCTACATGTTCTACAGTCTAAATTTACAGCTTATGAAAGGAGGGCTTTTTTGGACTTTATAAATGACTTTGACAAAATTATATGTGAGGTATCCAGTGTGCTCGGTAAGCCTATCAATAAAACCAAATATGAAATTGTTGATAGAGGAATACCACATCAGCCTAGGAGTTTGCCAACCGGAATGATGGGGGTCTATACATTTTGGTATGAAGGTGATTTTTTGAAATTAGGAAAAGCCGGGCCTATGTAGTAATGCCAGGTTTGTGAGTCTGCATTATAATCATAGATCCGCTCAAAGTACTTTAGCCGCATCGGTTATATCAGACACGAGAATGAAAGATAAAGGCATACATGAAAACAATGTTGGAGATCGGATAAAGAACGATTGCCGTAGGATAGATATATTATTAGATTCGAGCTTGGGGATTTTCACATTGGAACTTATAGAAGCCGCCCTTCTTTATAAATATGAACCTATTTATTAAGGTTTTGCAACGCAAAGATAGTCAAGAATTAAAAAATAAGGTATAAACAATTCTAATGAGGAGGTGCAATGCAAATGGGAAGAGGAATGAGATTTTTAGAATCATCAGCAACTCCAGAAGAAGACTCCTACGGATATAGAGTTGAATGGGATGATCAAACAACTTCAGTAAAAGAAATGTTCAATAATGGTGGGAAAGTTGAGCATTACGGTTCAGGTTCAAGAGATGTTTCGGGTTTCGACAATGCGTGGGATATGTTTAACTATTACAAAGATAATCCGGATTTCATAGGTGTACGACTAATAAAAATTGATTCGGATGGAAATGAAAGTATATATGCATCTAAATAAATATATCGAATGGAACAAATGAAGCAGGAGGAATAAAACGTTTTATTTTGCTCTACCAATATCAATTTGCCTATGAACTAACATATAAAAAACATGGCACCCCACTTCACAATTCAGTAGAGTGCCGTGTTCGTTTTCAACCTTTTTCATTAACATCTCATATTCCGCTGAAATAGGTTTATTTATTAAGGATTTAATTTAAGGCTTTTAAATCATGTTGTACCTCGAATGAATAGATCCTCAGGGATCCCTAAATACCTCATCACCGTCCTGACGTTATCTCTTAAGGGTTTGTTATACTCTGGGTGGATCACCTTTCCAATGGTTACTGTTGAGGTAACAACAGAGAAAAAGATCCCATGAATCGCAACAAGGGAAGGCCTGGACATCTTGACATTACCAGTGCCAATGATCGTTTTCTTCTCTAATTCCAGTTCTCTTCGCACCACGTACTCAGCCACGCTTAGTATTAGCATAAGAATCAGCATCAAATAACCAATGGCTTCCATCGAAAAAATTGAGAGTTTGTGAGCATTAAGGTGATGAGGCTAATTATAAATGATGTATAGGCTGATATTTTGTGTAAAATTATGGAATCGAAAATGGTTAGGACGCAAATCATATTCAGTGGAATAAAAGATTAAGAAAACCTCTTGAAGAATGAACCAATTCGCCAGAAACAGCCCCAATTCAAATGTTCAACGATTGGTCCTAATGTTCAATGTCAACTTCCATAAAAAAATGTGACTAACCCGAAAATAATCAGTCAAAGCCCGTATTTCTGAGGATTTGCTTGCAAAGATACGGGCTTAATGTTATACTGTATTTAGTCACATATGTTACTAAAAAGGAGGACGAATATGTACCTCGATTTTCTAGTCAAAATACCAGAAGCAGCAGGTAAAATTACCTACAGAAAACGAGACGACTCCTGTTATGTTTACTATGAGTACGATAGGATCTATGATCCTACGCGAAAATTTACGAACGTAAAGAGAGCGATGATTGGTAAGCAATCCAAAGCTGATCAT
>NZ_FMWL01000009.1 GCF_900103005.1 Acidaminobacter hydrogenoformans DSM 2784
TCAGCCTTTTGGAGAAGGGATACCAGCATACTGAAGTCACTGTTTGAGAGGGCGACGTCTACGACGGTTGCTGGGACTTCAGGCTCAGGGTTGAGTTTGAAAGTGGAAGGTACCAGTACACTGTCAATGATGTGAATGACGCCGTTCGTTGCCATGACGTCTGCAGTGACGACACTCGATTCGTTAATCTTGACGCCGCTGGTAAGGTCGACTTTAATCGTTTCGCCGCTGAGGGTTGGCGCCGTCATACCATTGCTTAAATCTGTGCTGAGGACTTTGCCTGAAACGACGTGGTAGAGAAGCACTTCTTTAAGCTGTGGGTGATTCAGCAAATCTTCTGCTGAAATATCGAGCGCGGCGAGAAGCTTTTCAAAGGCTGCGTTGGTCGGAGCGAATACGGTGAAAGGACCCTCTGCCTGAAGGGCACCTACCAGCTCTGCCTTTTGAAGCGCTGCTACCAGAATACTGAAGTCTTCATTGCCAACTGCGATTTCTACTATATCCTGATCTTGAGTGAAGCCTGGAACGCCAATGCCGATCAACAATACTAAACTCATCAATAAACTCATAAGCTTTTTCATTTTGAATACCTCCTGATTTATATTGGTGTGTGATATTTTTTAATTCCGTGTTGATTTGATGTCTATAAAATATCACATATCGTGTTATTTGTCAACGTCTTTTTGAAAATAATTCTCAATTACTTGATTTTTATCACATTTCGTGTTATATTGAGTACGAGGTGATAGATATGACTTCCTCTAAAAACGCTCATAAAAACCCTGATAATAACCTTAACAACAACTTGAAACATTCTTCTAAAGGGAAATGGTTGAATATTATAATGGCTGCTTCCGTGATTCTCCTGCTGGGCACCGCTTTTGTAGCTTGGCAGCGGGCTGAAGCTCAAATTGCTTATGAAACTTTATCACAGGAAAGAGCTATGCAAGAGACTACTGAAACTGGCGTTTCCACTGAAACATCCCAATTTTCTACCATTGAAGCCTCTTTAAATAAAACTGCAGGCCTTGAACCTAAAGTTAGCGACAGTGCTTACTATTTTAAAGAAAACCTCAACAAAGAGTGGCTGAATATCAACCCGGATTTTATGGGCTGGCTTAGAGTTCCTGGCACAAATATTGACTACCCTTATGTACGCGGCGGGGACAACGATTACTACCTGAAGCGTGACTTTTATGGAAAGTACAGCGAGGCGGGCACCTTATTCATGGATTATAGAAACCTGGGTAGCTTCAACGATCAGCACACGTTGATTTATGGTCACAACATGAAAAACAAATCCATGTTTCACAGCCTGACGTATTATCACGACTTTGAATTTTTCGAAGAAAACCAGGTCATCGAACTTTCGGGCCTGTATGAAACAAGAACCTTCAAGATTTTTTCAGTGTATGAGATCTCCGCGGATGACTATGCTTTTACACTGGATTTTGAGTCGTCTGATCAGTATCAGGATTATTTGGAAGCACTGAACAGACTGTCCCTTCACTCACAAAAACAGGCGTTCACAGCAGATCCAGGTCAAAAGCTGTTGACTCTGGTCACCTGCAGCTACGGCGTGAATAACGGTCGGACCATAGTGCACGCGGTTGAGATAAAGTGACACTTAGAGGGGCAAGGGCCATAGGTGCCAGCCACCTCTTCCCCTTCCCCATTTGTTTCCCGAACCATTTCCTCACACCGCTTCTCTGAATCTTTTCCCTGCAAAATAAAGCGACACCTCACAAAAGAGAGCTTGCTCTCTAATGTAAGGTGTCGCTTTTGTTTATGCACGTCTGTTGGTATTCATGCTGCCTTTGTAAAACCTATTCCCCAATAATCTTCACCAGCACCCGCTTGCGGCGCTTTCCATCAAACTCCCCATAGAAAATCTGCTCCCACGGTCCCAAATCCAGCTTCCCGGCCGTGACCGCGACCACGACCTCCCGCCCCATAACAGTGCGCTTGAGATGCGCATCCGCGTTGTCCTCGTAACCATTGTGATCGTACTGGTCATAAGGCTTCTCCGGCGCCAGCCGCTCCAGCCAGCGTTCGAAATCCCGATGCAGACCGCCTTCGTCGTCGTTGATAAAAACACTGGCCGTGATGTGCATGGCGTTGCACAGCAGCAGCCCCTCCTGAATCCCGCTCTCTCTGAGACAGCTCTGAAGCTCACTGGTGATGTTCACGAATCCTCGCCGCGTAGGCAGATTAAACCACAGCTCTTTTCTAAAATGCTTCAAGTCAAAAACCTCCAGTCCATTGATTTTACTGACCTGCAATATAATTTATGTTGATGGCCACGACATCAACCTTCTCTTTTGTTCTGCTCAATCTCCTCAACCTTCTCGTTGAGATAAGTCCAGCGCTCAATCGCTTCGTCCAGCCGCGCCTCAAGGGCTGTCTTTTCTTCTGTTAAGCGTCCCAGCACTTCGAAATCCGACGCAGCCGCCAGCATCTGTTCTTCGAGACCTTGAAGCTCTGTCTCCAGCCCGGAGATGACCGAGTCGATCTGGTCGAACTCCCGCTGCTCTTGATAAGACAGCTTCATAGGCTTGGCCTTTTCTGCTGGCTGGGAGGTGGTGGGGGACTTGGTGACCATCGGCCCAATTGATTTCTTTGTGGTCTTTTCGTTTTGAATGTCCTCTTCCTCCTGGCCTTGGCGGTCCATGAACTGCCTGTAGTCCGTGTAATCGCCGGCGAGCTGCCTGACACGGCCGCCACCCTCAAAGGAGAAAATGCTGGTCACAATACGGTCGAGGAAATAGCGGTCGTGGGAGACCACCATGACGGCGCCTGGAAAATCGTCCAAGTAATCCTCCAGGATGCCGAGGGTCTGGATGTCCAGGTCATTGGTGGGTTCGTCCAGCATCAGGACGTTTGGGGCGCCCATAAGGATTCTGAGCAGGTACAGACGGCGCCGCTCGCCGCCGGAGAGTTTGGAGATGGGCGTCCACTGGGCGCCTGGCGGAAACATGAAGCGCTCCAGCATCTGGGAGGCGCTTTTAACGCCGTCGTTCGTCGTAATGAATTCCGCCTGCTCGCGGATGTATTCAATGACGCGCAGATTCAGATCCATATCTTCGTTTTCCTGAGAGAAATACCCAATGCGGACCGTATCACCAATGGATACCCTGCCCTGATCCGGCATCAGCCGGCCTGCCGCCAGCTTCATCAAAGTGGACTTCCCAATGCCGTTGGGACCAATGATCCCAATCCGGTCATCCCGCAGCAGCGTGTAGGAAAAGTCCTGAAGGACGGTCAAGTCGCCATAGGCCTTGCTGATCTGGTCCATCTCAATGATCTTTTTACCCAGTCTCGAAAAGCTGACCTGCATCTCAACGCCGCCAGCACTTTCCGGGCCCTTTTGGGCAGTGAGCTGGTCGAAGCGCTCCAGCCTGGCCTTTTGCTTGGTAGACCTGGCTCTTGCGCCCCTGCGGATCCATTCCAGTTCTGTCCGGATCAGGCTCTGGCGCTTGCGTTCTGAAGCCTGTGCCATCTCTTCCCGCCGGGCTTTGAGTTCGAGATAGCCGGCATAGTTGGCCTGATAACTGTATAGACTGCCGCTGTCAAGCTCCAGAATCCGGTTTGAAATGCGGTCGAGCAGATACCGGTCGTGGGTCACCATCAGCAGCGCGCCCTTGCGTTTAAGAAGATATTTTTCCAGCCAGTCCACCGTGTCGTTGTCAATGTGGTTCGTTGGCTCGTCCAGAATCAGCAGGTCCGCTGGGCTGATCAGCACGCTGGCCATGGCCACACGCTTGCGCTGGCCGCCAGACAGTGTCGCCACGTCTGCCTCGAAGGCCGTGACGCCAAGCTGGGTCAGAATGTTCTTTGCTTCCGCTTCCGTGGTCCAGGCCTCCAAATGGTCCATCTTTTGGGTCAGCGCGATCAGCTGCTTCTCCCTCTGAGCATCCCCCGGGTGCGCCTGAACCCCTTGCAGCGCCCGCTCATAGTCCCGGATCAGCTGCATAACCGGAGAATCCCCCTTAAAGACCTGCTCCAGCACTGTGGTTCCTGGCTCGAACTCTGGACTCTGTGCCAGATAAGCTACTGTCATCCCGCTGCTGATGGTCACCTTTCCCCCATCCGGGGTCTCCACCCCGGCAATCACCTTCAAAAACGTGGACTTCCCCGTCCCGTTAATCCCAATCAGGGCAATCCGTTCGCCTTCATTCACGGCAACGGAAACGTCTTCCAGCAACCGTTTTTCGCTATAGCTCTTTGTAATTTTATCTGCCGTTAATATATTCATCTTGTGCTCCTTCGTCGAAAAGTTCGTGAATTAATTTTACCACGATTCAGCAAAAAAGACTTTCATGACTTTGGTGGGGGACAGGGACACGCGGTGTGGGACTGGGCCGCGTGGCAAGGGACAGGGACACGCAGTATGGGACTGGGCCGCGCTGCGCAGCTGGGGACTGGCACGGCAAAAATTCTTCAAAATAGAAGCATCATACATAGATCGCCCACGTCCTGAAACAAGACAATTAAAAAAAGCTGGCTGATTGATCAGACAGCTCCACAACTGAATACTTGCCAACAACAGAAGTCTACACACTCTCCAAACCCTGAGCCTCTTCCCACAGCTTTCGCCAATACACGGAATGCTCAGACCAGTCATAGGGCAGCTGGTCCTTAAGGGCCAGCCAGCGCTGCTCAACTCTCCCCTTGGATTCGTCATCAATTAGCTCAGCGGCTTGGTCCCGGTATACCTCAGCGGACCTGAACCGAATGCTCGAGCAGTACACTGCCATACTCGCCCACAGGTAAGCTTCCTCCGGATCTTTCTCAACACCATGACCAGAAAGGTACAACCCTGCCAGATTACACTGAGCGCCTGGGTTGCCATGCCGGGCAGCCCTGATATACCACTTAACCGCCGCCTGCGGATTGTGTTCGCAGGCGTTGTGCTTTGGCCTGTATCTCATATAATAGTTTGCCACACCACATTCAGCGGAGGGATACCCCTCTTTAGCCGCCCTCATGTAATTCTCAAAAGCCATATTGTCATTTTTTCTGATGCCGTGTCCAAATTCACTTGCGAACCCCAAGGTGAAAATCGCTGGAATATAACCACTGATTGCCAGTTTTTTTATAGTTTTGATAGCCTTCGCGTAATTTCGCTCTTCAGAAGTGCCGTAAAAATAAGGATAAAGCAGTCCAAATTCCTGCTTCTCATTAGCACTGCCCCACATGATCTCACCCCCTCTTCAGGTGAAATGGCGCACAGCCCGGCGCCATTTCACCACCTGATCTCTTCAAGCTCTATTGAATCCTTCTAACGCTCTCTACGAGACCATCTTCCCCAACATTCACAGCGTAAATCCTCGTCTCAACCGCCGTCTCCGGTGCCTCCCATGGTCTGTAATACTGGAAGGTCAATCGGACGCAGCCCTGTTCAAAAACTTTAAATGTCCAGGTGTGATGCCCACCTGC
The DNA here is from genome assembly GCF_900103005.1 of Acidaminobacter hydrogenoformans DSM 2784. GTDB lineage: Bacteria > Bacillota > Clostridia > Peptostreptococcales > Acidaminobacteraceae > Acidaminobacter > Acidaminobacter hydrogenoformans. The sequence continues at coordinate 5,440 of NZ_FMWL01000009.1, forward strand.
ACCCACGACATTTTCCGAGGTCTCTCCCGCGACATACGCGTCACTTTCAAGCGCCAAAATCCCCTCCACGCTTAAGCTGTAGCCCCAGCTATAGCCCGTTGAAGGATTTTCCTCCAGCGTCAGTGTCAAGGTTTTCCAGTCTTCAGAAACTACGAATTCAGGTGGCGTCACATCCAAAAGATCAATGACATTCATCAGCATGGCAGCCGCCTCAGCTCTTGTCACAAGACGTTCCGGTTCAAATTTTCCATTGTCCCCGGCGATCAAGCCAAGGTTCCAGAGCGCGAGCACATACCCGCGGCCCTCTCCTGGAATCTGTTCAAAATCACTGAATGGCACGCCGGCCCCAGGCCCTTCAGACTTCTGAAGCTCCAGCGCCTTAGCCAGCATAACCGCAATCTGATAACGATTAAGCGGCGATTGGTCATAAGTCTGAGTCTGATTCATGATACGAAGCGCCGTCTGCTCTCGAAGCGCCTCCCGAGCCCACTCCGGAATCACGGTCCAGTCAATTTCCATATCCAGCGCTGTATAAGGCTCAATGCCCTTAAGGTCCCGGACCAGATGGCTGACCATAAACACACCTTCAAGCGCTGTGATGTTGCCTTGTGGCTTGAAGCTTCCGTCCGGATAACCGTTTACCAGCCCCCAAAGGTACGCCCAGCGTATGTGTTCCCTCGCCCAGTGCTCTTCAATATCAGAGAAATGCTGTCTGTACGCGTTCTCTGGCTGGTCACCAACCTGAATCCTATGCGCCTGTTCAAGGCGCTCCTGCAGCTGAAGCTGAGTCTCGCTGCTGAGCAGAAGCTGCGCCCTGAGCTGACTTCTGAAAAGCAGCTGCGCCTCCGTCAAAGCTTGAACGCGGTCCTGGTCCCGCTCCTGAATCATAGGCTGGGTACCGCAGCCCGTCATATCCTGAATCCGGTCCCGGTCAAGCACAGGGTTTTCCGCCCCACTTCCAGTCCCACCCGTCGTCTCTGCAGCCAGTACAGGTGTCCCGGCAGCCAGTGCCATTAACACCATTGAAAAAATTAAAATGACTCCACAAAGTTTACGCACTATGTTCACCTCCACATTTTGGTCGTTGAATAAGAACCTCCATCCCGTGCGAAGAAAATCCCCGTTGACTGCATATTATATATACCCATTCCAAAGCATGAATACCCGTTTGCCGATGGTTCCCTTCCCCCAAAACATCCCCTTGCCACCACACCCCCACGACCTACAAAAAAATCCAGCGGCACAAACTCTCAAACCGGAGCCGTGCCGCTGGATCTACAGCTTTCAAATCACGCGCAGTACCTTTTTCCTTAACCCACTATTTTTCTGAAGTAAATACAACGCGCCCGTCAGGATCACTTATAGTGAGCCGTTCAAATAAATTTTGGTCTCCGTTAAAGCTATTATCCGAATCCAGGAAGAACCCGTCCACATAGTATTCATAAGTCAGCCCCAGGTTATCCTCCATGACAGCCATCAGCTCATAAGTTTGGCCACTGTCCAGCGTCACTTCCTGATCTATAGGAACAAAAATATCGTAGCCCGTAAGCTCAGTCTCATGGGTATTGACTGGGACACCATCCTTTAATTCAAGCAGCTTGACGCTTTTGATTTCTCCCTTGTAACGATCCGGCTCAAGGGAGATCATAACCTCGCCGTTCACTCGCCACGTATTTGAACCCTCAGAATGACTGAACCCGCCATTGAAGTGCGCGCCAAAATTCGGCAGATAGTCATATCGAAGTGGACCATAAACCATCAGTTCTTCAATCTCGCGACGCCCCCCCTGTTCAAAGACTATGGCGGTATGCAGCTCCTCAAAGACAGAAACCGAAAGCGTCCCTGTCAGGGCATAGTCTGTTTCAGGAACCATCGGCACCTCCTGGCCATTGAGGACAAGTTTGACTGCAGTCCCTTCCTCAAAGCGCTTCGGCAGCACGGTCACGTGAACAGGTACTGTAAAGGCTTCTGGATTCAGCTCCCCAAAATCGAATTCATGAGATACCAAGAGGCTCGCTTGAGCATTCAGCTTCTGCTCAATGTTATAGGTTAAGCTGCCAAGCTCTGAATCCAGGCTATGTAATTGCGATTGCAACTGATTGCCCTGCTGAGCGACTTCCCTGTTCAAACCACCAATTTTCAGGATCACGTAGGCGTTCAGAACAAGAGACAGGATGAGCAGCAGAGATAAATGCTTTGTTTTCATAGCTTTTACAGCCTCCATAACCTTTTTTGAACCCAGTTGAAGGGGTGGCCTCTCACTGATTTCCCACCCGTTTATATTTATAAACATGCCACTGCCGCTTCACCGCCAGTGTACCGGCCTCTCCAAGCCATCCGGAAGCTTCGTCTCCAAATCCCCCTTGGCAGAATTCACCTGTGCCTGGGTCAAATAAAGGGCTTCTCGTAAATCAGCACCATGAAGCCTCGCATCCCTCAGATCCGCGCCAATCAACTCTGCCCCAGCCAAAACAGAACCGCTGAGGTCAGCGGCAATTAAAACAGCGCCCCTGAAATTGGCACCACTTAGGTCCAGGCCCCTGAGACTCGCACCCGCAAAATCCGCGTACCGCCCAAGCCGCTTCCTTAGCGCAGCAGGCGCCGCCTTGCCATTTCCATAAACGCCGCGGACCTGCTCCCCGACTTCAGTCAGCATCACATTCGAACGTAGCCTGAGCGCATTCACATCAATCCCAACCAAAGCCTCCGGCGTCAAAAAAGTCAGACCATCCACTTCAACCAGCAACGCTGTCAAATCCCGCTTCAGCCGTTTTCCCTGGCAGCGCTCCAGCGCTTCACTGAGATACCACAGCAGCTCATAAAGATGGCGCATGACGACAAAAGCCTCAAACATCAGCTTGGAACTCCCCGGCAGCCTCTTCCAGCTTCCTTCTGGAAAAGTCACCCTGGACACTCTTTGTCCGGCTCCAAGGCAGTCGAATCCAATACAGCCTTTGTAACCCCGTTCTGACAGCGTCTCATGGACTCCGCAGCGAAAATCCGCCTGCAAATGAGGACACGCTTTCCCAGGCGCCTTATCCAGGGGAAAGCCCTCCGACGCCGCGAAATGGAGCCCTACACAGCAGAGGCCGTAGCACTCAGCGCAGTTTGATTTAAGGACGCGAGCCCGCCACACTTTAAGCGCACCCGCATTATTAATTTTTATAGGCTTATAATCCAGCGCCGCAGCATTCACTTCCATCATAGCAATCCTTCAATTCCTTTCTTAGTGGTCCCCCTCAGCGGTGCCGCCCAGCAGCTCTTTACGAGGGCCCAGCGCCCTTCTTTACCGGAAACACCTTGTTCAGCAGCTTAATCATCAGATATATCAGAAATACAATCGAGAAAATGCCAGACATCCCCCGCCACATGAGCTCGAGGGACATGAGAAACGTCTCATTCATAAAATCTACCCCTTTTCAAATCGCCGTGAAACTCAAGCTGTCAATTGGCAAAAGCGCCAGCGACAAGCCACAACGCGTCTATACAGCCTAAAGGTTCTGAACCAGCATCAGGATCAGCCCCCCGGCCAGCACCGATGCAATCTGCCCGCCCACGTTGGCCCCCACCGCGTACATCAGGATAAAATTCTGCGGGTCCTCCTTCTGCGCCATCTTCTGAATCACCCGTGCAGACATTGGAAATGCGGAAATCCCCGCTGCCCCAATCATAGGATTGATCTTTTCCTTACGAAATAGGTTAATCACCTTCGCAAAGAGCACACCGCCGATGGTATCAAAAACAAACGCAATCAGCCCCATCCCAATTATGAGGCCGGTCTGCGGGGTGAGAAACCGCTCAGCCTGCATGGTCGTGGCAATGGTGAGCCCCAGCAATATGGTCACAATATTGACGAGCTCATTCTGTGCAGCCTTGGCCAGTCTGTCCAGGACACCGCATTCCCGAAGAAGATTTCCAAACATCAAAAACCCAATCAGCGGCACGGCGTTTGGCGCCACGAGCCCTGTTAAAATCGTAATAACAATAGGAAAAACAATCCGGGTCGACTGCGAGACACTTCCGGCCTTATAAGTCATACGAATACGACGTTCTGCTTTAGTAGTCACCAGGCGGATTGCCGGCGGTTGAATCACCGGCACCAGGGCCATATAGCTGTAGGCCGCGACGGAAATAGGTCCCAATAGGTCCTTGGCGAATTGATTGGCCACATAAATTGAAGTGGGTCCGTCCGCCGCCCCAATAATGCCAATGGCCGCCGCTTCTCTAATGCTGAACCCCGCCAACGCCGCGACCCCCACCGTAAAGAAGATGCCAAACTGCGCTGCCGCTCCAAAAAGCAGCATAAACGGATTGGCAAGGATGGGCCCAAAGTCAATCATAGCTCCTATCCCAATAAAAATCAGCAGCGGAAACAGCTCTGTGGCAATGCCCATGTCGAATAAGACGTTGAGCACGCCTTCTACCGCGGTGCCTTCCACCATTTGCGTAATCGCGCCGGACATGGGCAGATTCACCATGATGGCGCCAAAGCCCATGGGCAGCAGCAGCGCAGGTTCAAAATCCCTGGCCACCGCCAGATAAATCAGCGTACCTGCAATGATCCACATGACAATTTGCTGCGGTGTCACGGCCATAAGGCCGCTTAGGAAAATATCCATATTTAGTCCCCCAGGCTTACCGTCTCATACGGCCAATCTATGATGCCGCCCAAATCGTAAATATTCTTGTAGCCCATGCTCGCCAGCAAGGCTGTGGCTATGCTGCTTCTGTTGCCGCTGCGGCAATAGACAAAATAAGTGGCATCAAGATCAGGCATAACCTCCGCGGCATTTTTTTGCACCTGATCAACGGGCAAAAGAATAGCGCCGGGGATTCGCTCCTGGTCATACTCTTCCTTTGTCCGCACATCGATCAGAATAATCTCTTCACCGGCATCCATCCGAGCTTTTGCATCTTCCGGCGTGATGAGTTTCACCTCAGTTTTTTCAGGCTGCTCTGCCGGTGCCTCAGCGGGTGCCTCACCCACTGGTGTTTCAACCGCAGGCTCTGGCGCGCACGCCGCCAGACCAAGGCTCAATAAAATCAACAGTATTGAAATCCATTGTCTCATTCAACGCAACTCCTTCTTAGATCTTACCCTGCAGCTCCTGAACAGGCCCATTCAAAAGCAAATAAGCATGCAGCCTGACACCAATAATTCTGCAGCTTTCACTTGATAATATTTGCTCGAGCTCAGGGTGCTGTGCCTGAAACTGCATGCGTATCTCCTCTGTTCTGTGTCCATCCCCTATTTCAAAATAGACCCCTTCAAAGGTTACAGAGCATACAGGCTCCACAGAGCCAGGCTCCAGAATCTGCCGCGAATCAATTAATAGGCTGACATTTTCATTTTCCTTCAGGTTTCTATACTTCCTCGAATTTGTCGAAGTGGTCAGGTAAAGCGTCTTCCCATCTTCTCCAAGGAGATAGGTCATCAAAGAGCAATGGGGCATAGCCTTACTTTCCGTACAAAGAACACACAGCGTATTGCTGCGGAGCATAGCTTCAACCATGTCGTGCATGTGCTCACCTCCAGGCTTCAAGTGTTATAACGGGTTATTACCCAATTTTTTAGCCGTCCTCGTCATTTCTCCAAAAGTTATGCCCAAGAGATCTAAAATATTCCTTTTGGCATCCTTCTAAATTGGATAAATAAGTTTAAGTCCCGCAGAAAGTCCGGTATGGTGTCGCGCTTTGAGGCGGCGGCGCAGCGTAAGCCGCTTGATCAGGCGTATGGGCATAAGGCTTTGCCAAAACGGCTGACAAGCGGTCAAGAACGCCGAAGTCGCCAAAATTCACAGCAGCTTCAAGGGCGGCTTCCACTCTGTGATTCCTTGGGATCACCGCCGGATTTGCACGCTTCATCCTCTCCTGAACCTCAGTATCTGACTGGGGTTGTCTCTGAAGCCGTTCCTGCCACCGTTTCTGCCACTGCTGAAAATCAGTCTCCTCGAATAACCCCTTCACCTCAGCACGATTAAACGTTAAAGCCAAAAAGGTATTGGTGTAGTCCGCATGATGTTTGTGCATGATCTCAAGGAGCGCTTCTATAAGCCCTTCATCCTCAGGCTCATTATTGAAAAGCCCCAGCTTAGCGCTCATGGCGTCAAGGAAATGGCGCCGGTATTGGGCTGAAAAACCAGAAATGGCTTCCTGGGCGAGGCTAAACGCCTTTTCTTCATCTGAATCGAGCAAAGGCATGAGCGTTTCCGCGAACCGCGCAAGATTCCACGCTGCAATATACGGCTGATTGCCATAGGCATAGCGCCCCTGGGTGTCTATTGAGCTGAAGACGGTCGCAGGATCATAGGTGTCCATAAAGGCACACGGGCCATAATCTATGGTCTCCCCGCTGATTGCCATATTGTCCGTGTTCATGACCCCATGAATAAACCCTATGCTTTGCCACTTCGCAATCAGACTGGCCTGTCGGTTCATAACGGACTGAAGGAAGTCATAGTAAGGGCGGCCAGAGCCAGCCAAGTCTGGATCATGCCTGGCAATGGCGTAGTCTGTCAGCTGCTTCAAGTCTTCATCAGAACCCCTGCTATAGGCGAACTGAAAGGTCCCTACCCTGAGATGGCTGGAAGCGACACGCGTCAGGATTGCGCCGGGCAGTGCCGTTTCCCGGTAAACGGGCTCACCGGTAGACACCACAGCGAGGCTGCGGGTCGTGGGGACCCCGAGGGCATGCATGGCTTCACTGATCAGGTATTCCCTCAGCATGGGGCCAAGCGCCGCGCGGCCGTCTCCGCCACGGGAGTAAGGGGTTCTGCCTGAGCCTTTAAGCTGCAGATCAAAACGTTTCCCGCTGGGCGTCAGCTGCTCTCCTATAAGGATCGCGCGACCATCCCCCAGCATGGTAAAATGACCGAACTGGTGACCGGCGTAGGCTTGGGCCAAGGGCTCCGTACCAGCAGGTATACGGTTTCCCGCCAGAATTTCAGTGCCGGTCTCGCTGTTTAAGGCCTCCGGATCAAGTCCAAGCTTTTCTGCCAAGTCACTGTTGAACCGCACGAGCTTGGGCAGCCTGACCGGTGTCGGGTCCAGAAGGGTGTATAAGAGTTGAGGTAAACGTGCGTAGCTGCTGTCGAATTTCCATCCAAAGCTGTTCATTGTCATAAGCTCACCACTTTTCTCATATTGGCTGTTGCTTTCAGTCCAAATCATGGATATTCATCTTTTCGAGCTCCTGCTTCTGTTTGTCTTTAACTTTTGCTCGGCAGGCGAGATAAATTGCAATATTTATAGCCGCTGGGATCAGGTAGAGCAGTAATGCCAGCAGGATAGGCACAATGTCGCCAGTGTAAATCATAGCGCCAAAAGACAATAACAGGGCTAATCCTACGTAAATGATTGGCAGCACCAACCCCAGCCATTGGTTTTTCTGCAGGGACAAAAAGATCTGAAGCGCTGTTAAAAGTACAATGATCAGAATCAGCACAGGCAGCACAATCACACTTCTGACTGCATCTATAGTCATATCACTGGTTCTCCTTTCGGGTTTTCCTATATTCGGCAATTAGAATCTTCGCGGTGTCAAAGTCGAGTTTTTCATTGACGGCCAATCGTTTGATCAGCGCAATATAAGGCTCGTTTGAACTGTTTTCGCTGATTTGGATCTTTTGGATCAAGCGATCCAGCCTTAACCTCACAGTAGGGTACGTTACCCCATAGAGCGCAGCTACTTCTTTCAATGAACCTGAAGCGAGCAAAAATTTCTTGATAAAGACCATTTCTTCATCATCGAGATTACTCATCCAGTCCGGCATGACATTAACAGACAAAATACCACCTCCAGCGTAGAGTCTTCAAGCTCTTTGTTTAATAATATTAATTGTATTCCTTAACATTGTTAAAGTCAATGCGAATGGAAATGTTTAATATAATTAAGCACTTTCTTTATCTTTCTTTAATAATACTGCGCCAGGATTAAAATTATGTCGCTTCAATGCGTTGCAATCAGCGATAAAAGTCAAAGGGCCAATCTACAGAATATTCCACTCTGCAAATCAGCCCTTTCTAAATAAATATCAGTGAACCTTCTACCTATCCTGCCTATGCAGCGCGCCAAAGGTCATCATGGCATTCAGCTGCGCTGGACTGCGAAGTGACGGCGCTGTCATGGCGCCAGAAATTTTGTGGGCAGGCTTATCACATTCGCTGCATTCCAGAGAACAGTAAAGGTCAATTTCCTCTTCCCTGACCCAGCGTTCGGTGACAAGACTTGCTCTTCCCATCAGCCAAAATAATGCAATCGCAAACAAGAACAAAACCACTAACATTTAGGCGTCCTCCCCAAATCAGACTGTAGCGCTATGTAACTAAATTTAAGGAGGCGGTTGAAGTTTTTTAGTGATTTTGATTATCATTATCACTTTTACAAGTTAATATTACCACATACATCATGCAGAGTCAAACCTTCAATATGACCGAAATTCAATAATCCTTACTTTACTTAAGATACCCAAGAAGGTCCTCATTTTTGTCGTTGATATACTTATACGCATCATAGACCCCCTGGTTATACGCATGGGGTGCTAAAGTCTCCAAAAAGAATTCGTAGATCAGGGTGGCTGCCAAATCGCCCAAATCCTCATCGCGCTCTTTCAAAAAATAAGTCTTAATGGCCTGGAGCATTTCTTTTTTCACTTCCTCGGCAATGATGATCTTTCCCGCCATCTCGTTCCCTCCATTTCCTCAAAATTATGGTGAACCTTCAAATTCGACCTCAAGCTCGTCCTTAAGCTCACCCTTCAACCTTACTATAACACGAAAAAACAGGCGCTCTATACGGATTTACATGCTCCGCAGAGACGCCTGCATCTGTTGCCTTGAAGCCTCAAGCCTCAAGCCTACTCCATCTTCTCTATGAAAGTGAGCACCAGCTGGCCCTCCGCATTTGGCTTGTAGCCAAATTTAACACGGTCACCGTCTTCAAGTCCCTCAAGCTGGTCATTCACCTCAGTGGTTCTGAAAGCCGCAACATCTGTAGGACTCATTTGAATCTCAATGGAATTGTTGTCAATCTGGCCGTTGTAAACGCCTTCCGCGTCCGTAGCCTGATCCGCGATTTTAGCCGTAGGCGCCGGCAATGTCACTTCCGGTGCCGGCGACGACACCTCTGGCGCAGGTGCAGAAACTTCAGGGGCAGGTGATGACACCGCCGGTCCGTCAGGCCTCGCGCACCCGCCAAGAGCGCCCAGGGACAGGATGAGAACTGCGACCAGCACTAATGCAGATAGATGTTTATGCTTCATTGCTTTTTTCACTTTGGTAACCTCCTTTAGATATGGCATTAGACGGTAACACCAAATAAAAGGTTCCAAGTCGACTTCAGTTCAAGCAACAAAATAGTTGCCTGATTTCTGCGATAAAAAAACGCCCACAGCGAACTGCAGGCGTTTTGGTCACAAGCTTTCAAGCTATAAAACTACGGGTTCAAATACCACAAGCCTATATATTTTTGCCGATGGTCTCAGGGGAACCACCAACCCCGCCTATACGCCAAGCTCACCCTTAAGCTTCTCCAGCTCTTCCTCCACAGAAGCAGAGCCTTTTCCAGCGTATTTTTCCTCCAGGGACTTAGCCTCATCCACTTCCTCGGTGTTGAGCTCCGCCATGGCATTCGCCTCATCCAGCATCCTGCTGGCCTTGTCTTCCATGCGGTTAAAGGCCTCCATAGCGCCTTGGGATCTTTCCGTTGCCGTACTGACCTTATTCAGCGTCTCTTGCGTCTTGGCCACTGTGACCTTGGCTTTGATCATTTCACGGCGGGCTTTCAACGCCTCAATGTCAGAGACCAGCTTGTCATGCATCTGACGCATCTTGACAGCATTCTCATGGGCAGCGGCATAAGCGCTCATGTAGCCAGCGCCTACGTTCTCAAGCTCCTGCTTCTTGGCTATAAAGGTGCGGGCGTCGCCCTCATTGCCAGCCTTCAGTGCCTTTTTAGCGAATTCTTCATATTTGGCGACCTCTGCCTGATTCTCATCCACCAGCCGCTTCGTACGGGTCTCCTCTGCCATGACGCCTGCCGTGCTGCGCTTGACTTCCGCGAGGTCCTCCATCATGTCATTCAGGTATTGGTCGATCATTTTTGATGGATCTTCCATTTTATCGAGCAGCACGTTAATGTTCGCCTTGATAATGTCGCTGAATCTTTCCAGAATTGCCATTTTATCTCCTCCTCAGTCGCTATAGCACTGCCCGTCACGGGCAGAATGCTTCAATAATTTCACCTTCAACAAAATCATAAAAATTGCAGATGTCCCAAATCCCGGAGCTGTCCGGAACAAGCCTATGAACGGGCTATAGTTCTGGCCCCTTATACGGATCGTTGTCCTCATATTTTTTTGCCAGATCCTCCGCTTCCTTGTTTCCAAACTGATCCAGCGGTGTCTTAAGGACGTCCTCCATACGTTTGGCCTCGAGGTTTTTCTGCTTGACGGCATGTCGCCACCAAAGGAAAAGCACCCCTGCAAGCACCACGCCCCCAAAGACCAGCATTACTGGAATCCACGGGGATCTCGTCACCGTCATGATCCGGTCTGCCGAGTCCTTAAACGCAGTGCTGAAAAATTCCTCGTCTGACATACTGCTGTCAAAATAGTAACGGTCGAGATAGTCCAGCAGGATATCCCCGGCTTCCGTGTCAATGACCGTCTTTGCCTGAGTACCGGCCACATAACGGGTCATATAGCTGTTGTCATACTCGAAGAAAATCAGCAGCAGATGCGCTTCATCCGTGAACAGCCGGTCGTATAACTGACGGGCAAAGCTGTCCAGTTCATCCATGGACGGCCGGTTCGAGCCGTTGACATTATCTGTGATATAAAGGAACGGCTGAACACCAGTCTCGTTATAAAAATGCCTCATGCCAGACAGTAATTTAGTTTCGTTGCCAATCCAGTCAAGCTCATCATAATAATAATCTGTTTCATTGACGGAGCCCTTAGGCAGCGCCTCACGGACAACGGTTGATGTCGTGATCCCCCCGTCTCCCGAACTTCCAACCCCTGAGCTGAAAAGCGCGGAGAACAGGATTGCGCCCAGGATCAACAGGATCACCAAAACCAGAATTGCAATGGCACAGCCACTGCAGCCGCTGCCTCCGGATCCTGGCGGTCCTCCGCCGGATGAACCTCCGCCGGATGGCCAGGTATTTCTCGTCGTTCGTCTGCCTATTGTGTTTGGAAAGAAGACCGGGCCAGAAGAACCTCCGCGACTTGCGCTCCCGCCAAAGGGCCCCATGCCCCCGCCGCTGCTGCCGCCAAATATTCCGCCGCCGCCGCGACTGCTGCCTCCAAAAGAGCCCCCTATGCGTCCGCCGCTGCTCCGGCTTCCGCCAAAAGACCCCCCGCTGCTTCGTCCGCCAAAACCACCGCTTCTGCCCAATTTCAAAACCTCCATCTCAACTTCAAAGGCGTTGCCTTGCGACCTGATGACGCGCTTAACTAATAAAAAATTCTGATACCATTATATCCTTTACAACGCTTTCACGTATTAAATTAACCTTAAATGACCATAGATTTTCCATAAACACAGGAACTGCACTCAGTCTCTCACCTGTTTTTTTGCCGATGGTCCCTTTCCCCACCCGCTCACAACAACCCACATCAGACCCTGCCATTAATTCTTACCCAAATAATCCGCGATAGCAGCAATACTTACGAAAGTTTTACCCCAAACTGGTCACACTTCCCTTGAATAAGGGTATAAATCCAAAATAACCTGGGCTGTGATAATTGGGAGTGATCTTATGGCTTCAGAGAAAATTTTAATTGTGGACGACGACCGCAACATTTGCCGTCTCGTCACCCTATATTTGTCGAATGCAGGCTACACTGCGGTCAGCTGCCACGACGGCAGCGATGCCCTGGATCAAATACGCAGTGCGCATTATGATCTGATCCTCCTCGACCTGATGATTCCTTCCATCAACGGATGGGAGGTCTGCAAGCTGATCAAGGCAGAGCATGACATCCCCATCATCATGGTGACCGCCAGGGATATGATTGATGATAAATTATCCGGCTTTGAAGCCGGCGCGGATGATTACATAGTGAAGCCCTTCGAGCCCAAGGAACTGGTCGCCAGGGTCAAAGCACGGCTTAAAACCCGCACGTCGGGTGAGCCAGTCGTGAAAACCGAGGTGCTCGAGTTTGACAACCTCAGGATTGACATCAACCGCTATACCGTTTGGCTGGATGATCTTCAGATTGACCTGAAGCCCCGTGAAATCCAGCTCCTGCATTTCATGCTTAAAAATCGAAATATAGTTTTCACCAGGGATCAGCTCCTGGAAAGCGTCTGGGAAAATCCCTACGACACGGACACCCGAACCGTAGATGTCCACATTAAAAACCTGAGGCAAAAGTTGAAATCCGACCGGTCCACCTGGTCGATCACAACCGTCTGGGGCATAGGCTACAAGCTGGAGGTGCCTGCCCATGTTTAACAGCATCTTCAGGCGCATCATGATCCCAAACCTGATTCTGACCCTGATTTTAGTCATCAGCCTGACCATGGCGGTGTCTAATTTGTATAGAAATACGCTGGTGGATGAAAAGCATCGCAGCCTTGAAGCCGGCGCACGGGAACTGAGTCTCGAAGCATCCTCTTACCTGAGGGGCGCAACTACGCTGGAGGAGCTGAACGCCGCGGTCAATGCCGTAGGCTCGAGCTCAGAAGCCATGGTCTATCTCATCCAGATTGACCAGGCTCAGTTTCAGGAAAACGCGACGCTCCAAAACACAGGCCTCCAGGATGATTTTGTAGAAGAAAACCTCACCTACATCCTTGCAGGTAAAAGTGTTTTCAGCACGGCGCCCTACTCAGACACCTTTGCCGCCTACGTCCTGTTTCAAGGGTATCCCATCTACCTTGATGGTGATGTCCACGGCGCAGTACTCTTGCTCTCCCCTGTGGACAGCCTGAGAGCACTGTTTTATGACATCAATCTGACCGCTGCCGGCATAGCCGCCTTGGTCCTACTGATCAGCTTTCCGCTGATCTGGTGGCATTCCCGGCGGATCTCAGAGCCTATTCGGAAAATGGAAGCCGCGACGCGTCTGATCGCGGCCGGTGAGCCTGCGGTTTTGAAGCCCATTCAGTCGGATGATGAGGTTGGACGACTATCGGCCTCCTTCCTTCAGATGAAGGCCGCGCTTGAAAAGACGGAAGCCCTGCGCAAAGAGCTGATCGCCAACGTTTCTCACGAGCTCAGGACACCGCTGACGTCCATTCGCGGCTTTGTGCAGGCCCTCATGGACGGGGTTGTGCCACAAGAGGAGGAGCCCGAGATCCTGGCGCTCATTCAAGAGGAGACTCTGCGCCTCACGAGTCTGACAGATGACCTGCTGGAGCTCGCGAAGCTCCAGGCCGCCGCGAAGCCTCTGCAGCTTGAGCAGGTCGAGCTTGAGCCGCTTGTCCAGCAGGTTATAAACAGCTTCAGACAGGTGGCTTCAGAGCATAAGCTTGATCTGAAAGCGGAAATTGAGACAGATCTTAGCCTCATGGTTGACCACAACGCCTTCAAGCAGATTTTATGCAACCTCCTGGATAATGCCATCAAATATTCTCAGCCTGGTGGAACGGTTGCCGTTCATGGCCGTATGGTTTCCGGCGGTGTCGAGCTCGTCGTGGCGGATCAGGGTATTGGCATTCCAGAAGAGGCTTTGCAGCTGATCTTTGACAAATTCTACCGCGCCGAATCCGGAATACAGGCCGGTACCGGCCTTGGGCTCTCTATTACAAAGCAGCTGATTCACCTCCACGGTGGCCGTATTCGCGCAGAAAAAAACGTCCCCGTAGGGACGCGGATTGTAATGACTTTTCCAAAGAAGTTCAGTTCAGAGAGTCCGTAGTGCTTTAATCAGAATTCTATTTTTATACGGATTAATCTCCATAAACATAAGGCTTCAGCCCTGAAGATGAAAGAAGGTGGATCCCTGTGAAAAAACCTATATTGCTGCTGACGATTTCTGCGCTGATCAGTCTGGCTTTCTTTGGCTGCAGCAGTCCAAGCCCGTCACGGACGGTGATCAAGGATGTGCCGGACGAGGTCAAAGAAGCTTCCCAAGAGCTGCTTTCTGTAGCACCTTCTGAGGGGCAAAATGAGACATTGACAGAGACTGCTGAGGGGCTGCCAAACGGGACAGCACCCTCTTCGCTGATCGTGAAATCTGAAAATGCCGTGACTGAAGCTGAACGCCAGGCGCTGCTGAGTGCACTTAACCAAGAGCTCGATACATTGATTCAACTGCTGGATGACCTGGAGTCTGTTGAGGACGCTGATCTTGATCTGAGCGGCTTTGAATGACGCATCGTCTAAAAAATATTCAGAACTTCGCCCAAGGGCTGAAGTTCATTTTTTTGATTAGAGAAGGTGTTTGGTTGGGGACAGTCCCCAACCAAACACCTTCTTCCTCCCTTTACTTGGATTTCAATGCCGCTATCATCTCCACCTCGCAGGCTGCCCCGCCTGGAAGCGCGTTGACACCCACCGAAGACCTCGCGGGACGGCCTGCATCACCAAAGACTGAGACCAGGAGATCCGTGGCGCCATCCGCGACTTTGGAGTGGTGGACATACTCCGGGGTGCAGTTTAGGAAAACCGTGACCTTGAGGATTTGGTCTATGTTATTGAGACCATCGGCAAAATGGTCGAGGAGGGTTAGGGTGTTAAGGGTGCAGAGCATCACCGCGTCGTAGCCCTCCTGGTCACTGATATTGTCGCCCAGCTTGCCTTTATAGACGAGCGCGCCCTCCTTCTTTGGGGTCTGACCCGCGGTGTACAGCAGCTCGCCGCGACGAGTCACCGGCACATAGTTGGCCGCGGCTGGATTGAACCCGGGCAGATCAATGCCCAGTTCACGGAGTCGTTCCAAAGGGCTTTTAGTTTTCGGATTCACGGGTGTTTCAACGACAGCATCCTCTGAATGCATAGCTTTCGCTCCTTTCGCTAATTCTCAGTAGAAGGGTTTGATCTAACGGGCAGACATTTCGCGCACTATGTCCGCCGGATCCACGTTGCCGCCTGAAATCACAAAGCACACCTTGTCCTCAGGCGAAACGGGCAGTTGGCCGTTCAGGGCGGCTGCGACAACTATGGCAGAAGAGAACTCCGCCAGGATTTTGCCGGTGCTCAGGAGCTCAATGCTGCCGGCGGGGATCTTTTCTTCGGCCACTGCGACGACCTGGTCCACATACTCTTGAACAATTGGGAAGTTCGCTTCTCCCGGCTGAAGGGTCAGGATGGCGTCCGCAATGGAATGTGCAGGTTCAAGCAGGATGCGCTCTCCAGCCGCAAGGCTCTTGGAGTAACGAGGCATGAGGGCCGGCTCGACGCCAATCACCTGGACGTCCGGCGACTGCAGCTTGACAGCGGACGCAATGCCGCCTATCAGCCCCCCGCCTCCTATGGGCACAATCACTTTGTCGACCTCCGGCAGCTGTGCCATGATTTCAAGTCCAATAGTTCCCTGTCCCGCAATGATGGCCTCGTCGTCATAGGGGTGAATGAGGGCGTAGCCGTGGTCACGGCTGAGCTGGCCAGCCACTTCGTGGCGCTTTTCATAGGGGCATTTTACAATCTGCGCGCCATAGGCCTCAATGCCTTCCACCTTGATGTTTGGTGTACTGTCAGGGACGACTATGGTGGCTTTGATTCCGAGAAGCCTTGCGACAAACGCGACGCCTTTGCCGTGATTGCCTGAGGACGCGGCGACGACACCATTTTTTAGCGCCTCTGCTTCCATGCTGAGCATTTTATTCAGCGCGCCCCGGATTTTAAAGGAATGGGTGCGCTGCATGCATTCCGGTTTCAGATAAACCTGACAGCCAAGTCGGGCATCCAGGTTTTCCATGCGGATTATGGGCGTTTCGATAATATAAGGCTTCAGCTTTTCCTGTGCGGCTTTCAGTGCTTGTAGTGTTACCATGCGGCGTGGGCCCCTTTCGTCAGATCTACGATACATCTTCGTCTCATTTTCTTCATGTCACTTCTATCCGGTGTCATATCTTTGATAAAGCTACGCCTTATCCTGTAAATACTTAAAGCCATAGGTCAGGGACAGCTCCGCAGCCATAAGCTCTTTGCCCAAATAGGCCGCGTGGCTCAGCTCGCTGACCATGCCGCGTTCCAGGATGGTCCAGTAGAGGTCTCTGGCATTATCCCCCTGGATGATGTGCAGGAGTTGGTTCTGATTGCTGTAGTGCTCCACGAGGATACGCCCGCTGTCCGCTTTAGGCACTATGACGAAGTAACCCTCTTTATCGAGCTTGACCTGGTTGGGATCTTTAACGGCGGCAGTGATGGTCACAAAAGTGTTCGGGGTCTGTGGCGGGGAAGCGGTGCTTAGTTGGTCTGAGCCGACCATCGGAAGAGTCACCTTGAAAGTGTCAGGCAGTCCCTGTCCCCAAATGCGCATTCCCTGAATGCCCTGCTCCTGTGATCGTGTGCACTCGCTTTGAGCTTCAATTTCCCTCAATATCTCAGCCTCATCCTGGAGCCCAATGCGGTTTATGACTGTCACCTGGGTTCTGAAGGCCTCAATCTCTTCCCTCGAAGCATTAGCTAAAACAGCCTTGCGACCTTTTGAGCCCACAACGCGCATAGCGTCATCCACGCCGTTATTTACCAGCGCTTCGAGGGTCTGACCTGCGAAGTGACCCTCTGAGTCCTTTCCGCATAAAATTAAGACTTTGATATTGGCCGCGGCCAAAGTATTTTGAATGATCTTTTCAATGCCTATATTTTCTGTCTCCAGCTTGCCCACAATGCTGAGGCCATTTGGCTTAAGCTCTGCCAGGCGCTCCACGAGGCCAGCCGTGGCCAGGGTTACGACGCCAATACTGCTCTCCGGCGTCAGCGAAAGCACGTGATATTCTCCTATGGCAGGCAGCTGCCAATAAGTGTGCTGGGTATTGGTAGCTGGTGAAACAGCCGCAGGCGCTTTTTCAGGCGCTGAGAACTGCTTTGAGAGTTGCTTTGAGTGCTGCTTTGAGTGCTGCTTTGAGACTACATCAGCTTCAACGGAATGAATACTGTTGAGGTCTGAAAAGACTTCATCAAAAGCATTGGTAATGTCTGCTGACCAGCAGTGCGCACACCCCGGTCAGGTGTATTCAATGGGTTCCATTAATTCAACGCCCAGTTTGACTTCCTTAAGAAGCGCTTCAGCTTCAGATTGATCCGCCCGGTCAGCGTCGAGGACGGCCTTGGAAAGCTGTCCCTCAAGCGTCAGCAAAGTCTCTTTCATGCAGCCGCACTTTCGGCATTTGGGGGTGGCTATAGCGGTACGGACCATCTCCGGAAGCGGGAGGGCGCCTTTAGAAACAGGGTTTGAAATCAGCATGGTGAATCACCTCTTTGTTATTGTGGGTTGCTTTGACCCTCGGCAGGCATTCTTTTTTCTGGGAGCAGGAGCGCCGCCAAAACGCTCAGGGCCAGCGGCACCAGGATATACGTACTGCTCATCAGGAGGCCCTGAAGGTCTGAGAGCTTTCCAAACAGCAGCATCATCAGGCCGCCTATACCTCCGGACATGCCCATGATCAGGCCTGTAGCCATGTTGATGTTGCGGGGCAGCAGCTCGTGAGCCATAACGACATTCGCGGTATTCGACCCGCCCAGGGCAATGCCCATCACGACGAAGCCCGCCAGCATCAGCGTCCCGGAAGATAGCACAATAGCCGCCATACACAGGATCGACAGACCGTTGAACAGGATCAGCGCCTTCTTGCTGCCCATGGCGTCATTCGCTACGCCGCCTATGATTGTGCCAAAGGAGTTCGCGAACAGGTAGCCGGACAGCACCGCACCGGCAATCTTGACGTCCCACTGGCCCAGCAGCATGATTTGAACGCCAAAGGTCACCAAAAAGCTGCGCACCAGTACCCGGCTCGAGGAGATATAGACCAGGAACGAAAGCCACCTGACAGCCCTCAGCTCGAGCTTTTCAGACGGCGAAGCCGCACCCGACTCCGGGGGGTTCAAAGCCACGGTGTGTATTCGGGCCAGGTGCATGAAAAAAGCCGTCACGAGCCCTGGCACTATGAAAAAAATCAGAGATTTCAGGCCAAACCGCTCCACGATAGGAATCGCCACCACCGGGGCCACCGACGCCGCGAAGCCACCAATGGTCATAAACACAGACAAACTGCGCCCCCGGGAATTCTTCGCGAGCTTCACCGCCATAGCTGAGCCAAGCGGATGATACAGCGCGGAAGCCAGGGCGCCAATGCCGACCACAAACACCAGCAGATAATAATTGCTGATCACACCGGAAATCGACATCCAAAAGGCAATCCAGATCATGGACAGGGTCAGCAGCCACGGCTTGCCTTTTTTGTCGACCACATAGCCTATAAACGGCTGCGCAAAAGAGCCGCTGCTCGTGATTACAAAGGCAATAAACGCCTGCTGTGCCAGGGTAAGCCCCATGGCAGCGACAAACATAAAGAGGATAGGCGGTACCAGGTTCATATAAAAGTCATTGAAAAAATGTCCCACGGACACGGCAATCAGTTTGGTAAAGTAGCCCTTGGAGGCTATCCGGCTCTCGGCAGTCTCGTTAATCATCTGAGGTCCTCCTTCTTGCTCATTTTCTCGGCCACAGCGCCTCTACCATTCCACCTCAGGATAGCTCAGGTCCAGCCTCACCTCATCCGGCGCAACCCCCATGGCCTTCGCGTAGTCTTTAATCTCACGCCTGAGCCCGAGATACTCAGGCGCATCCAGCTCTGTCAGCCGCTTCGCGAGCAGCGTCAAATATTTCAGCCGCTTTTCCTTTTCCATTTTGAGAATCTCAACATTCAGCTCATCCACGTACTGCGTGATGTACCCATCCGTCCATGGGTAGCCCTGAATCATGAGATTCAGCAGCCTCGAAATAGCTTTCTGCTCCAGAGCCGCGCAGAGACAACTGAAAACCGCGGACTGCAGCATGCGAACCTGAGCGATATCCTGGTCCCAGATGACTTTCTTCTGCAGCATGGACTCTCCATATAGCCGCGTTTCCTTCCTGGCCTTGAGCAGGCAAAAGTCGTTCAGCGCCATCAAAACGAAAAACATTTCAGGCATCAGAACCTGAAAGTCATAGTAGACATTTGTCACAGGCAGTACTTTTCCACTTGCCTTCATTTTATCGCTGGTCATATTGTTGTCCACGACCCTTATGCCCCGGTCCCCCATGGCCGCATGTCTAAGATCATAGCAAAACCCGAGAATCCTCATTTTTGAAGACTCGAACGCGCGGTTTTCCTCTTCACCGCCAATAATCCTGTACAGCGCGTCGTATAAACTGTCAAAATCCTCATAATCTCCGGCAATAGTCACACCGGCGTGTTGAGGCGTCAATTCCACTGTAATCATTTTAGGCCTCCTCGTCATTCGCTTTCTCATTACTATAATATTGCATTTTTTATCTCCAGGGAACTCATTTCTGGAGATTCTTGGATAGCGAAGAAAAAAACTGCCCCAGGTGCTTTTGCCGATGGTCACCTCATCCCCCCCATCCCGCCACAATTTACATTTGACATTCCCGTAAATTGTATTTATAATAATACTCAATCGCCCACCCCCAGGGATAGGGGGTATTCACGCTTGATTAACGTTAAAACGACAACCTCAGGAGGTCTGACTATGGAACACTACTACATAAAAACCAACCGAACCTTCACCACCGTTCGAAAATACAGCTGGTTTCTGACCGTCCTGGTAGCTGTAGGCGGCCTTTGGGTGCCTAAGCTCGGGCTGCTGGTCATTCTGATTATGGCAGGTTTGATCACCACCTCATTCTTCTCAGGACGCTTATGGTGCGGCAACTTCTGCCCTCACGGCAGCCTGTTTGACAGAATCATCATGCCCATCAGCAGAAACAAAAAAATTCCCAAGCAGTTAAAATCCAAGCTTGCGGTTATTGGGTTCTTCGCCTTTTTTACCTTCAGCTTTTCAAGGAAGGTCCTGCGTGTCATCCAGCTTTGGGGCACCATGGCGTTCCTCGACCGCCTTGGCTTCGTCTTCGTGACGACTTACCTCATGGTTATGATTGTGGGCGGGCTTATGGCCATCCTTGTCAACTCCAGGGCCTGGTGCCAGTTCTGTCCTATGGGCAGCCTTCAAAAGATCTCCCACAGCTTGGGTAAGGCCGTTGGCGTCGCACCAAAAACAGAGCGGAAAGTCACGATCTCAAATAAAGATATGTGCCACACCTGCGGAAAATGCGCGAGAGTTTGTCCGTTCCAGCTGAAGCCGTATCTCGACTTCTCCGGGAACAACCAGTTTGATGACTCAAACTGCATCAAGTGCGCCACCTGTGTTGAAAACTGCCCTGCCGGGATCCTGTCCATAGGCACGCAGAAAAAAGCTGTTCAGCTCCTGACCAGCACCCCTGCCCCCGGCTACGAGAACCGGCAGACCATTCACGCAAAAATTGCGGACATCAAGGCTCTGAAGGACGAAACCTGGGAGTTTACCTTTAACTTCGTTACACCGGAAATTGTAGACTACAAAGCGGGACAGTTCATCACCCTGAAGATTGAAGATGAGCCCCTAAGCTTCCGGGCTTACTCCATCTCCTCCTACAATGAGGACAGCAGGAGCCTGAAGGTCATCATCAAGAAAGTTGAAAATGGCTATGGTACGGGCATTATCTTCAGCCGCTTCAAGGTTGGGGACATGGTTGAGCTGGAAGGGCCCCTGGGCGATGAGCTCGTCCCGTCGCCTGAAGCAGAAAAGCTGGTGTTTGTGGCGAACGGCATAGGCATCACGCCGTTTATCGCGTTAGTCAAAGACGTCCTGCTGAACAAGCCAAATCTCAAGTCCGTTAAGCTGATCTACGGAGAGCGCTATGAAACCGAATTCCTCTATCATGACTACTTTAAAGCCTTTGCGGACGCCTACCCACAGTTTGAATACCTTCCAGTGGTTTCCCGGCCTAAGGGCATCGAGTACCGAAAAGGCCGCGTCACAGATGTCCTGAAGGATTCAAAGCTTGATCTGGAAGGGGTCAAGGTCTACATGTGCGGTTCAAAGCGCATGGTGGAAGACAGCGTTTCAATCCTGATGAGCCGCGGTGTCAGCGTGTCCGAGATCTTTTATGAGAGTGAAGACCGGATTAAATTGCCTGCGGCGTAATTTATTCAGGAAGAGCAATGGAAATGGGTGAAAGAATCCCGTTTTCCATTGCTCTTTTTGTTTTTTTGTCAGCACAGCAACGCTGGATATTAATTTAATTAATTTATAAGTTAATTATATTAATATTTTAATTGACTTCTAATCAAAATTGATATATTTTATAGTCAGATAAACAAAATTAATTTCAAATTTAATAAATTGAATAATATTGGTGGATAGAAAAGGTGGTGAATGCGCTTGACCATTTTGGAATTACTCGAACAAGTCGAGCGAGGTGACATAACTGCAGAAGAAGCAACTATAAAAATCAGGGCGCCTCGAAACGGTGAGGCCGAAGCGCTGCCTGCTTTGACTGAAACTGAAGCACCCGCCAAATGGCTTAAAATTCGAATTGTCGACCCAGCCTCCAGCTTCAGGATGAGCCTGCCGCCACTGCCCCTGCGGTTTACCAGCAGACTCGCCGCGTTTCTGTTTAAGCTTTCAATGAAGCACAGTGATGCACAGTTGCAGGATGCTATTGACCCAAAGGACATAGCGCGCATTCTGGAGACCTTCAAAACACTGCCGCCGGTGCAATTGGTTTCCGTTGAAGATGACCAGGGCACTCAAATCGACATCTTTACCAAATAAACACCGCTAACAAGCACGCCAGACCGGCACTTCGAGAAGGCCTTCACACAGGAAGGCCACGTCGTCAAACCTGACCTGTCACAAGCGCATAGAAGAAAGAGGTGATTTTATGGCCAGAGAGGTCATAGGCCAATGCCCCATTTGCCAGGACAAGCTGCGGGTCACTCAGTTGTCCTGCAAAACCTGCGGCACGCAGATCTCCGGGGAATTTGAGCTGTGTAAGTTCTGCCAGCTCGAAAAGAATCAAAAGTACTTCGCGGAAATCTTCATTAAGAATCGCGGCAACATCAAGGAAATTGAAAAGGAAATGGGCATCTCCTACCCTACCGTCAGACGACTCCTTGACGACGTCATAGAAGCCCTTGGCTACAAGGAAGAGGCCAAGAAAGACGCTGTCAATCAAAGTGAAATTCTGGACCAGCTCAGCAAAGGCGAAATTACTTCCGAGCAAGCACTCAAACTGCTTAACGGCGAACCCGTTTAAAGGAGGAAATCCACGTGAATGATGAAAAGCTCAAAATCCTGAAAATGATTGAAGACGGCATCATTACCGCAGAGGAAGGCTCAAAGCTTCTGAACGCATTGGCTGAAAGCGCTGACCTGCCAACAGCAGCCAAAAAAAACGAGTCTGGGAACGCAAAATGGCTGAGGGTCAAAGTCTTAAGCACGGAAAACGGCGTGAAAACCAAGGTGAATGTCAATGTCCCTGTTGCCCTGGTTGAAACGGGCCTTAAAATAGGAAAACGCTTCGACAAAAACGTTGAGGATTCCCTGAAGGATGTCGATCTCAATGAAATCCTCGAAATGATCAAAAATGGCGCGGAAGGCAAAATTGTCGAGGTCGAGTCTGATAATGGGGACATTGTGGAAGTTTATGTAGAGTAACGCGAGGACCACAGTAACCCACAAATGTTAACTTTGTCTTAAATTCTATTTCAACCCATATTTTTGCGATATAATAGAGCCGTAAAAATCCCGCTTTAGGAGGCAATATCATGTCGTTTGAAGAAATGAAGCTCAAAGCCAAAGCACATCTCAGCGGCAACTGGCCTGTTGTCATCATCACCATTCTTATTTTTCTCGCACTGACTCAGCTCTTCACCAACCAGAACCGGGTCGTCACCTACACTCAAGGCGAAAGTCAAGTCAACAGTTCTTCAGCGTTCTTCAACCTGCTGAGCTTTATCCTCACCGGACCGCTGACCTATGGTCTCATGGTTTTCTTCAGACGCCTGCGTGAGCAGCGTGCCAACATCGCGGATCTCTTTGACGGCTTCAAGCGCTTTGGCGACACCTTCCTGCTGAACCTCCTCACCACAGTCTTTGTCATCCTTTGGACGCTGCTTCTGATCGTTCCAGGGATCATTGCCGCAATACGCTACACCATGGCCTACCTGATCATGACGGAAAATCCTGACATGACTGCCCTGGAATGCATCCAAGCCTCCAAAATGATGATGGACGGCCATAAAATGGACTTCTTCAGCTTTGTGCTCAGCTTTATAGGCTGGTTCTTGCTGAGCATCCTGACCTTTGGACTTGGCTTCCTATACCTCATCCCCTATTACAACGCCTCCAAAGTGGAATTCTATGAAACTCTGAAGCAGGGTAATCTCTATTAACCCCTTTATAAAAAGAAAAATGGAAGCTGGCACACCTGAGCCGCTTCCATTTTTATTTGGGGCATTTGGTTGGGGGACATTTGGTTGGGGACTGTCCCCAACCAAATTTTTTATTAACAGCCCATTCTTCCTTCTTAACTTCACATGGTCACCTAAAGCCTGACCTCCACAAAATCCCGCGCCGCAAGGACCGTCTCCGTCACGAGGCAGTCCAGCGCGATCACCTGACCCCCTGACTCAGCAAGCTTCCTGAGCGACTCCCCAAAAGCCGGGTGCATCACATCGTTGGGCTCAAAGTGGTCCACATTCTTCATCTGGATGATGAACGCCACCATTGCTTCATAGCCGTCCTCAAGACAAGCCCTCAGTTCGTTCAGATGTTTGACCCCCCGCTCGGTGGGCGCGTCCGGAAAGCGCACCACGCCCTCCTCTTCCAGGGTCACACCTTTGACCTCGACAAAGATCCTTCTGTCAGGGGCTTCGAGGTAAAAATCAAACCGTGAGCTGCCGTATTTCTGTTCCGGCTTGATCAGCTGAAGCTTTCCAAAATAGCCGCTGGACTCCGCCCACTCCCGGAAGACCTTGTTGGGGGCCTGGCTGTCCATGTTGA
Source organism: Acidaminobacter hydrogenoformans DSM 2784 (assembly GCF_900103005.1). Lineage (GTDB taxonomy): Bacteria > Bacillota > Clostridia > Peptostreptococcales > Acidaminobacteraceae > Acidaminobacter > Acidaminobacter hydrogenoformans. Next base: position 29,444 of record NZ_FMWL01000009.1, read on the forward strand.
CGAGCCGGTCCCCCTTCCAGACTGAAATCAAGTCATAACGGGTCTTTCGTCCGGGATGGCCGCAGTCCTGGACCAGCACCCTGGCCCCTTCCGGCAGCAGCTCCCTGCACCGGCCGGTATTTTTCACATGGCAGATTTCAATTTTCCCGTCGACCTCTATGTGCGCGACGAAGCGGTTGGGCCGTTTTATGAAGGTCCCTGGTTTTATGTTGTCATAGCGCATGATGATTTCTCCTTAATCGTCCAGCGAGCATAATTAAAATGGGGCCGCTGATCCCAAGCAGGATGGGATCAATGTTGGGGGGCAGTGACCATCGGCTTAAAAGCATGAGAAGAGGCCCGGCAATCATGGCCGCATAGGCATAGGACCTGCCAACCTTGCCGGGCATAAAAAGCGCGGCGCAAAGGGGCGCGAACGCCACCGTCCCCCTGAGGCCCATGGAGACGAAGCTCCAGCCCAGAATGCCGGAGCCCAGATTGCCTATGGTCACGGCCGCGGAAAGGGCCAGAACCACAAAAATAATCAGCCGGGTGACAAAGAGCATGCTGCGGTCACTTGCCTCAGGGGACACATAAACTTTATACAGATCCTGTCCCACCATGGCGCTGATGCCAAGGGCCATCCCCGCGCCGCTGCCCACCAGTGTGACCAGCAAGGTCGCGAGGATCCCGCCCGCCAGCACCGGCGGCAGGTAGGTCAGGACAAAGACCGGCAGCGCGTAGACCGGGTCCATCTGCGGCGCGTGAATGCGCATAAACATGCCCACGTAGATCCCCGCGAGGCCAATGAGCGGAATCAGAGCCATGCTGATCCAGGCCCCCTGCCTGGAGGTCTTCAGGGACTTTGCCGCAATGATGGCCTGGATGTAGACCTGGCCAGTGACGACGCCAACCACGACGGAGACCACTGAGCCCATATTTTTAGTGAGACCGTGGGAAAGCAAGTTGAAGTACTGAGCAGCCGGCAGTGCCGTTTGAAAAGCTTCAAGGCCACCTGCCACCCTGATGGCCATAATGCCGCTAAGCCCCACCCCCGCGTACATGAGCAGCGCCTTGAGTACCCCTACTATACCCGTGCCCCAGACACCGCCAAAAATGACGTAAGCCATCATGAGCATCAGCACCAGGGCCGAAGCCCCCATGGGTCCCAGGCTGCTGAGCGCGGTGATTAACGCAATGCCGGACAGGAACTGAGATATGATGCTCAGGAAGCTTCCCAGGCTCGTGAGTACGGCGGCCATGGTCGCCGCCTTTCGTCCAAATTCCGCGGAGATCAGCTGGGGCAGCGTGACAAGGCCGCTCTGATAGAGGGGTTTAGCGTAGAACAGCCCGAGGATCAGGCAGCCAATACCATTGCCTAAGGTGAACCACCAGGCTGAGAAGCCGTCTGTAAAAGCGAGCTGCGCTGTGCCAATAGTTGACGCGCCCCCAACCAGGGTGCCTATAATCGTTCCCGCTACAATCCCGGACCCGGCCCTCCGGCCGCCGCTCGTAAAGTCCCTGCTGGATTTGATCTGACGGCCGGAATAAATCCCGCCAAGGGTCATGATTGCCAGTACTATGGCAGCGCCGATATAATGGGATAATTCCATGGTCATGGCAGAGACGCCTCCTCGTATCTTTTAATCTTCAGCCGCGACGTGAAGCCTTCAGGACACAGCTAAGGGGAGAAATACCCAAGTCGGAAGCGATTTAAACGCTGCCCCACCGTTAGGCTTTCTCCCCCTCTTCTTTTCATCTATTTTTGCGGTTGGTATTTACTGTCCGGACTTGTAGGCTTTTTGAATCGCTTCCTGGTGCTTGCTGTCGACCTTATTAGTCGAATGCGTCCGGCTGTCCAGGAAGTGAACATCAAAGTGTCCATCCATTCCGTTGCCTTTTACGGCATCCAGGTTTTGGCCCGTGCCAAAGCCGCCGCTGCGGTTGTCCACCACTGCGAGCTCAGCCTTGCTGTCAAGTCCAGCATGAGGCATAGCCGTCATAGAGCCGGCAATTTTATACCCGTCAACCTCTATGATCACCGGCCGCCGCGTCCAGTTCCAGCTGCCGCCCGCGATCTCTTTTAAAATCGCTGTATCTTCTTTGGTCAGCGCTTCCACGTCCGCGTGGTTGCCGCCGTATGTACGCTTGATCTGCAATTTTAAGCCAGTATTGACATCTGTCAGCGTCGCAATATCCCCTCTGGCAAAGATGTCTTTGACCATACCAAACCAGGATAAAAGCTGTACACTTTCAGTTCTGTCGCTGCCACTTCTTGAAACTGGCTTCTCAATGCCGCCAGCACTTACAAGCTCAGTGAGCTTCCCAATGGTCGCCGCACCCGCAATTCCGTCTGCCACAAGGCCCTGATCCCTTTGAAAATTTATGACTGAAGCCTTGGTCACACTGCCAAAATAACCGGTCACGTCCAACGAAAAATAGCCCAGCTGCTTCAAATCTCGCTGAAGCTCAGACACGTCTTGATTGCTCAGCCCCTGCTTCAGGAGCGCGCCCTGGGTGTAGGCATAGGCCGGTTGAAATCCTCCAGCTGAAATGATCAGCGCAAGGGTTAGTGCCGCAAGTTTTTTCTTCACTTTCATGGAAGCCTCCTCTTATTAAGCTGACGAGGTTAGTTGACGGGTTAGGTATAAGAGTTTACCCTACCGCGACTGCGGTTTCACCCCAAAGTAGTTCGTCCCCCGCTCTTCAAATTTGAAGATTAAGCATCAACTTCAGTTTAACATAATCTATAAGTGAAGCCTACAGAAATGCTGAATTTTTGCTGTTTGTATTCATTTTTGTCTTATTTTAGTTAGGCCTTCTCCTCGATTTCGCTGACACATTGTGTCTTGATTTTTTCCACGAGAAATTGCAGCCCGTTTATAACGTTGGGCCTGATGTCTCCGCCAATCAGCACGTACATGATATCGTCGCCCACTTCGAGGCGACCCTCATTCAGCCATACTTTGATATAGAAGACGCCCTCCAGCTTTTTTGCTTCTTCAATAGCCGCATCCACTTTGACAGCATCATAAGAAAACAGCATCCCTTTAACCGTCGTCCCGTCATCGATGCCTTGCCGTACGAGGGCTTTGGGGGTTTCTCGGACGACGCCGTTGTGAACTAAGAACATACCCACTTGCGCGGCTTGTGGATCTGCCTTGGCTTCTTTCAGCCAGGCCTCCATAGAAGGGGATGGTTTTTTGCTGTTCATGTCCATACTTGCACGCTCCTTGTCTTTTGGTTGGTGTGACGCCAGGGGCGCTGACCAATATTCCCTTTAACTTTACTATAACAAAAATGCGTGGTTGGGGACAGGGGCGCGTGGTTGGGGACAGGGACATACCAAAAAGAAAATCTCTACACAGGCTGCCGGCAGTCTGTGTAGAGATTTTAAGCATGGTTCTCAGCATAGTTTTCAGCGACTCAAAAGCATTAAAGGCGGCTTGAGTTTAAAGTCAGTTTTTCCTCGCCGGCTATGATCAAAAGCAAGGTCCAGCCCAGCATATAGGTTCCCCAGATGATATTTTCCTTCCAAAGCAGAAAAGGTTTGAACGCTGGGTGAAAGATTGAGAAGGCCACCACTATGTCGCTGAAAAACAGAACGCAGCCCGAAATAGCGATCAGCCAAGCGTCGGATTTCGTGAAATACCCGCGATAAAGGGTCGAGACCATGGTCATGCCTGTATAGCAAAGGACGATGCCGAGGATGACAGCAGCCACGAACATGAAGCCCACGGCGTACTGCGCGAGCAGGCTGAGGAAAATGCCAAAGACGATCACAAATGGAAGGAGCGTCAGCACCTCGCGTTTTCCAAAGCTGAAGCGCCTCTGAAAGGCGGCGATCAGGAATATGTACGCCGCAATGAAGCCCACCATGCCAAAGAGCTCGCGGTTTGGAAGGTCAGGACTCGTGGCCCTGAGAAAGACGAAGAAGTAGTCAGATAGGATGGTACACAAGAACGCTAAGATTAGAAGCCTCTGTGTCCAGAATTTTTTGCGCAGGATCAAAACGGTCAAAAGCATGGCTGTGCGGACGCCAAATTTCAAATAGAGCGCAGGGCTTTCAAGGGCATAGAGCGTGGTAAAGATCAGGATCAGCAGCGTCAGGGACAGGTATGTCGCCAATACCATCCGGTTCGAATTGTTCACGTGAATCGCCTCCAAGAAGCAGATAGGCAGCTTACCTAAAAATCACGACTTTTGTATTTCATCCATAACCGCGCGGGTTTCCTCAATGCTAAAGGAGGCAAAGAGTCTTCTGTTTTCCTGATCAAGGATTCTGTAGTGATGAGAGAACAGATTCTGCTGAATGCGGTAACCCTTTTTCTCCTCAACGGTCTTCCACCAAACCTTCCCGCCCCAGGTTTTGGGGTAGTCCACTTCAAGGTCTTTAAACGCCATGGAAATGATGATGCCCGACATGTCACCTCCGAATGCGTCCCGCAGAATGGTGCTGTCTGAAAAAATACTCGCTAAAGCGACGGCACCGGTCCAGCCAAGGCTTTTTCGGCTTTTTTCAATCTCCACCAAAGTCTTTTTGGAAATGCCCAGCGCAATAGCCATTTTGTCCTGAGTTAGCCCATATTCTGTGCGAATCAGCTTGAGTTTTTCGTCCATAATGTTGGTGAATTCGGCTTTCTCCATAATACATACCTCATTTATTCGAATTTTGTTTATGGTGTAATTTTACACCTTTTGAACACAAAATGCAAGCAGGGCGGGACAGGGACACGCGGTGGGGGACAGGGACATATGGTGGGGGACTGGGCCGGACCAAATTGTCAGGAGGGGACTGGGCCGGACCAAAAACTTGTCACATCCCACGGCCTGCAGTTGTGACCACATCATTTCCGTATGCAGGAAACAAAAAAAATGGCCAGCGGGCTTCTATTCAAAGAACACCACCGACCATTCTTCAATTTGTCTGTCCTTTCGTTACAGCTCAGAAACTGAACCTCTACACCTTAAGCCTCTTCAAAAATCAAATCATGATACTCGCTATTCTTCTCCATTTGCGCTTTGGCATAGGAGCACTCCGGCGTGATCTTCAGATTCTCCGCCCGCGCCCAGTCCGTCAGAGCCTTCAGCAACAGCTTACCGACGCCCTGCCCATTCAGCGCCTCAGAAACATAAGTGTGCTCCACCGTAATCCGGTTTTCCCCGGAATACACGTAGGTGATGGTCGCTGACCACTGATCCTCAGCTTCCCCTATATAAAAACTTTGCGTGCCCTTTTTTACCTCATACATGACTCGAACCCTCCTTCAGCCTCCTGAAATTGGCCTATTGTAATGCACTTCACTAAACGTCCGTAAAACATGAACGTCCTATAACTATTGTAACATAAGTCCCTAAGATTCCAGCCCTCAAAAACAAAACCTCCGCCGATGGTCCCACTACCCCAACCGCATCCGCTCAGCCTTTCTCGCAAAATTTAGACGCCGCAGCCTCTAAAATACAATCTCGCCCGCCCTGTAACCCGCTGGCAATGCTTCTTCGCTTAAAAATTCAAAGCTGTCATCACGCAAAATTGGCAAAAAGACCTCATAAGGGATCCTGTCAAACTCACAGGCATAATTGCTGGCCCCAAACCATTTCCCCTCTTTACTGGTCTGATTAAGACCTCGTGCAAATTTCGTATAGTTGGAGCAGTCGTGGACCACAAGCGCCCAGCCCTCTTCCTCCGCAGCCTTCATGAATTTGAGCGTCAGTTCCCTGCTCCAGACCGGTGAAATGTAGCCTTGTCTTGAGATATACATATTCTCACCGTGATAATTGTCAATGTTGTTTGCGTTCAGATGCAGCTCCGCGCAGTTGATAAAGTCGAGCTTTGTCTTAAGGATCTCTTCTTTTTTCTTAAAGAAGGACTCAAAAAACTCCGGTGTCATAGGCGTTTCAATCCCTACATGCTTAATGTATTTCTTAGCGATCCCAATATTTTCAATCACCTTATCCGAGCAGTTTGTCGCGCCCAGGTTAAACCGGAGCTCATCAAGGCCCGCTTCACCAAGCGCCTTCAAATTCTCTTCTGTACACAAAGTCCCGTTCGTGTACAAATGCTGGTGAATTCCCGCATCCCGGAATTTCTTAACCACCGGATAATATTTTTCAATTTCCATAAACGGCTCCAGATACACATAGGAAATCCCCGTTGGCTTTTGTTGGATGGAAAGCAGCAGATCAAGATCCTTCTCATAGAACTTCGTGCCGCCAATTTCCCACATGCCCTCACCCACCGGTGGGATGTCCTCCAGCTCACCGTAGTTGTAGCAGAATTTACATACAATGTTGCATTTATTGGTCTTCCTGATAGCGCTCAAACCCGTTCCCAGGAGGCACGAACGGCAGCCATCCGGAAACTTCTCTTCACTGCCCACATAAAACGTTCTGTTCTCCAGCGTCTTCAGGTGCTTAATCTCTGACATGTGCTGCGCATGTCTATGGTCAATTGCAGCTTCAATTTGCGCGAAAGTGGCATAGATAATTTCCTGCTGCTTAGTCATAATTTCCTCGTCCTCGGGCAAGCTTGAAAAGAATTCGAACCACATTAACGCGTCTTTTTTTGATATTTTCATGTTTTTAAGCTCCTTAAATACGGCATATTGTATGGGAACCTGCGGCTAATGCCTATTGCCCCGTTTTCCTCAAATTTAATGTTCATCTAACACCTATCTAATCGCCAGCTTCAGCAGACCATCCGCCATTTGGATCAAGACTTCCTTCAATTCAATATTATTGATCCATCCCTGCGGGAGCTTTCCAAGCCCCAAATAAGCCCCTAAGATGTTTCCGGTAATAGCCCCAGTGCTGTCACTGTCCCCATCATGGTTTACCGCAGCAAACAAAGCTTTCTCAAAGTCCATCTTATATCTCAGTGCGCAGTAGACGGAAATAGCCAGCGCCTCTTCACCGACCCAGCCCTCTCCAAGCTGAGAGATCGCCTCTACATCAGGAAGGGGCATAGTCGAAGCCTCCTGTGAAGCCGTTAACTCCAAAGCCTTCTGCAAGACTTCACAGCATTCCTCATTATATTTAAACAAAGTCAATTTATCAAGGGTAAGTCGAACCGCAGCCTCCAGCTCATGGCCTTCAATCAGCAAAGAAATCAGAAAAGCCAGTGCCCCGGCAGACAAATACCCGGAGGGGTGTCCATGGGTCAATGCGGCAAAGTCCGCGCCCCTTTCAAAGGACTGATCGATCCCATAAAACAAGCCCGCAGGCGCAACGCGCATCACACCGCCACATCCTTTGCTGCTGTTAATAGGAGCAGCAATTTTCCCAACTTTACCGCTGCCCAGCGCTGTCAAACAGGAATTTCCCGGCGCTCTCCTGGCATGAAGCGCCTTTACGCCGAGCAGGCCATCACCCCCGACCCATGCAGACCCCACAGAACGCCCCCTGCCACCAGAGCTTTGCGTCCGAAGCCATCTTTGATAAGCTTCAAAGACAAATGGGAGGGGGTCAGCAGTACCTTTGACTTGTTCTGACCCATAGGCCCTGAGTATCCCCTCCGCGGTGAACAGCGTCATTTGTGTATCATCCGTTATTTCGACCACGCCGCTTGAGGCGATCACCAAATCCTGAATCCCCGCGTCGCCATAAGCGCTTTGAATCTCGCTAAACCTCATAAATTCAACAGGCCAGCCTAATGCATCCCCAATAGCGCCACCCACCATACAGCCTCGAAAAAATTCTTTGGTTCTCTTCACCATAAGCCCACCCGCTCGTTTAAGTAAGTCTAAAAGACCTCTGCCGCCACTTCATTAAAGAAACGCACGCACATCCTCGTGCCCAGGTATAGCCTCCATTGCGCCCACTTTCATACAAACCAAAGCCCCTACTATATTTGCGAACCTAGTCAGATCTTCAACTTTTTTAAAATCCAGATGCAAATCCTCAGGCCGTTCAAGCTCTGCAACCCTGTATAAAAATCCCCCAACGAAGGCATCCCCGGCACCGGTTGAATCTATTGATTTGACATTGATGCTGTCTACATGAGCGCTGCGCTGTCCAGCCGAAACATACGTGCCTTCCCTGCCGCGGGTGACAGCGATAATTCCGGCGCCAAAGCCATGAAGCTTTTCGACCGCCGCTCGAAGCTCAAGGCCTCCCGTCAGGATTTGCAGCTCTTCTTCACTGAGCTTGAGGAAGTGTACCCCCTCCAAAAGTGGCAGAACCTCTGAAGCGAAGTCGGAGCCCCTGTCTTTCCATAGGTCTTCCCTATAATTGGGGTCAAACGCTATAAACTTCCCGGCCACTTTTGCCTGCTGCAGCAGCTCCAAATAAGTCTCTTTGATCACACCCCCCAGCAAAGCGGTGGCAGAGCCAAAATGGACTATCCCGCACTTCTCAACCACCGCCTGATCAAGCTCAGTTTTTCTATGGAAAGCATCTGCACCCCTGTTAAACATAAAATCCCGCTCCCCATGCCGGTCGAGAGACACAAAGGCCAGCGTCGTCGAATACTGTGGATCCCGGATCAGCATGCTGGTATCAACACCCCGCTCCCTGAGCGTTTCCTCAAGAAAAGTACCAAAGGCATCCGCCCCAACCTTCCCGGCAAAATAAGAACGGGCCCCAAGCTGACTCAAGGTCACCGCAACGTTTGCCGGCGCGCCGCCAGCTTTTTTGATAAAATGCTCACCTTTTGTCAGATTCGCGTCCACATCCGTGCAAATGAAGTCCACCAGCAGCTCTCCAATGCAAAGCACTTGATTGCTCACAATACCCACCCCTTATCGCAATACCCCGCCGCGCCACTATTTCGTTTCGTCGGATCACGGACGGCCTCGTTTTCTTAGCTTTGGCTTGATCAAGTCATAACTGCGCTCAATCATGCCCATGACATCCTCGTCTGGCACATCCCCGCCAAGGGCCACTGTATTCCAGTGGACTTTGTTCATATGATAGGCGGGTGTCACATCCGCAAACACCTTACGCAGAAAATCCGCTTCGAGGGGGTCGCATTTTAGATTGACGCACAGCTTGCCATGGCGCTCGTAAATCAGTGCGAAGGATTTTTTGTTTGATCGATGCCGCATCACGGTCCATGCCCCAGCGTCCGTAATGTCGTCAAAGGGATAATCTTCGTAGGCCGCTGGGAATGTCAGGCAAAAGTCAATAAGTTCACGCCGGTTCATGGGTGCGCCTCCTAAGTTATAAGAACTATTTTTTTCGAAACAAATAATTTTCAGCTGTCAGTTTATACTTCGGTCCTTTCATTTTCTCCTTAACTTCTGCCAACTCCACATCTTTATTTTTTGGCATTACAAAATATTCAACCAGGTTGGAATCAGTGATTCTATTATTCTTTCCAATGACGCCAACGAACTCAAAATCATTGTCAAACCTTGATAAAGTGGCATCTCCATGACTATCATTACATAACAAAATTCCACCCGTTCTTAAGTACTTTTTCGTCGCCTGTCCAACAAAGCCTGCATACTGAGAAATGATCAAATCAACCGGTTCAATATTTAATTCCCTTGTATAATCTTGACCTTTGAACACTATGTCACAGGGTTCCTCATACTCTTTATTCTCATTAATGTATTCTTTTAACACTTCCATACTTTTGAAAAAACTGATCGCCCCTTTGAAATTATCAACATAAATCACCTTAGGTATAACCAAAGACGGGGCAATATCAATATGACTTCCCGGATACAATGCACTTCTTAAGTCATACCTTTTTGCAACTGCTCTGTAAAGTTCTTTTCTATTACCTGTCCTGTCTCGATATTCTTGAAATTCCTCGATGATATTTTTGCTTTTCACTGCATGACCCCTCTCAATCCTTTTGATTCTAAAAGAAGCGTCGAAAAAATTAACTTTATCAAACTGAAAATTCATTTTTCTTGATTTATGTCAATGAGAATACTTCTTAATTAGAGTACAATCTAACCATATTCTAATTCGAGGAGGTTTTATTCATGAGTATAACGTTTAATCAAAACATGCAGCACAAAGCAGCTGTTTTTTCTGGTATTGCATTGCTGATCATGACCTTTGCGGCCTTTTTCACCTATGGATATGTTCACAGTTCATTAGTCATTGAGGGCGATGCGATCAATACATTAGAAAATATCCAAGCCTCTCAGTCACTGTTTCAACTTGAGATTCTTGGATGGCTGCTTATTATTGTTGCCGATTTAATTGTGTCCTTGGGCTTTTATTTGTTCTTGAAGCCGTTTCATCGCCAATATGCATTATTGGCTGGTTGGCTTCGTTTACTCTACACTGTGGTTTTGGCAATAGCAGTATCACATCTTGTTTCAGCCAATAGCATTGTTCAAGGACCAGCGATTGGCAGCTCATTAGATCTAACGGCTGAACAAGCTATGGGCTCCATCACCGCCTTTGAAGCAACCTGGTCATTTGGCTTAATTATTTTCGGACTTCATTTGGTCACAGTCGGATTGATAGCATTAAAAACAAAAAAGATACCCAAAATTCTCAGCATCCTTATTGTTATAGCAGGCTTCAGCTATACGCTCGTTCATTTCATGTACAATTTTACCCCACAGCTTGAAAGTCTTGTTGGCGTACTGGAATTAATTCTTATGGCTCCAATGTTTATTGGTGAATTGGGGTTTGGTATATGGCTACTGATAGTGGGAAGAAAATTGCAGGCTAACTAATCCACAATTTTGAGATGACTAGCTTCTGCACGCTTCTTTATTCGACTAAAAGATTCTGGCGTTATTCCAAGGTAGCTTGCCAGTTGGTACTGGGGAACTCGGTCAATTAAATCTGGCCTTTTTTCCATCAAAGCATGAAATCGTTCTTCCGGCGTTGATGAGATAAACGCGGAGAACTCATCCCTCATTGCGCCCATATCCTCCTGAATCATTTTACGCGTCATGGCTTCCAATACCGGATGCATGTCGTATGAGTCCTGCTCAGCAGCTAAATCACCTACAACCAGCGTGCAGTCCTCCAAACAGCTGAGAGCATATTGAGATGCTTTATCCGTAGTATGCTGATTAAAGATCGTTATACTTTGTTCTTCTGTAAAAAAGTTGTAAGTACTCTCATTGCCATTTTCATCCACAGCATACTGCCTAACACAGCCTTGTAACACGAAATAACATTTGTCAGGAATCTCTCCTTGATGCAAAAGGATAGTTCCTTTCTCAAAAGTAGCGACAGGGATGTCTATTATCAGTTCTTTCAATTCTGCTTCACTTAGATTGGAAAAGCGTTTCATATATTGGATAAGCACATCCTTCATGTTATGCACCTCTCTTTAAATTAAATATCTTCTCCTTTTATTATAGCAGTATGCGACTATGTATAGGAAAGAATCGTACAGCAAAAAGATTTCAAAGATTATGGATTGAATAGACAATGAAAGTCTGATCCTAATAGAATTAATCAATGATGGCAACCGTTGGTTAACTATCGCATTTAAAATAAAATCATCCTGGCTTTTACAGTTTGATAATAAATTTATGGGGAGGCCATTATGGACCTATTTTTATTTATTTCAGTAATTGTTATTTCTACTTTCATTTTTTTATATTTTGTAATGCGTTTTGACTCAAAAAAGAAACAGCTTCAGTTAGAAGAAAAGAAGCTTGAGTTGGAAAAGAGAAAGTTAGAGATGAAAGAACATTATCAAGAATAAGCAGATGAAACGAATTAAAAGAGATCTTTATTCAACTACCCATACCATGCGCTACTCGGAACTATAAGTTTCTCGGCACCAGTTTCTTGCGAAAATTCAGCGCCTCTCTTTGCCATGTTTTAGGGTATAATGAAGAAGTGAGAGTTTCTTAACGACAAATCTTCATCTATACACCCTATTTCAAAAAGGAGCGCTGCAGCATGCTGTTCAAAATACTCCTCTACTGGGCCTTCATGGCTATTGGCATCTATATCGGCATTAAACGGAAGCGCAGCAGTATCCGGTGGGATGCGAGGGAAGTCACTTTCTTCAAGTGGCTGCTTACAATCTCCCTTGCGCTTTTAATCTTTATCCTTGGGGTTGGGATTGGCTCCAATCACGAAGTCGTCCACAACCTCAGACGCATTGGCTTTTCTGCTGTCCTGATCGCCATGAGCGGCCTGGTGGGGAGTGTCGTCTTTGCCTATGCAGGGAGAAAGCTCATAGGGCTGGATCGCTACTGCCAACTCGCAGATAAAGGGGCGGACAACCACCATGATTAGAATGATCTTGGCAAGCATTGCTTCAGGCGCTGCCGTCGGTTATTTCCTGGAACCCGCTTTCCTGATTGAGCACCAGGGGTTCCTTATTGATAGCCTCATTTGTGTGGTCCTGGTAGCGATTGGCTACGAGTTCGGCCGGGGCGAGAATCCGTTTAAGGACATTCGCAAACTGGGCTGGAAGGTTTTTGTTGTGCCCATCATGATCGCCCTTGGAACGCTTCTGGTTGGTGGCCTCTCAGGGCTCATCGTAGGAATTTCCTTCAAGGACGCCATGGCGGTCAGTGCGGGCTTTGGCTGGTACTCGCTGAATGCCGTCCTGCTGGCGGACTACTCGAGGGAGCTCAGCGCCATTTCCTTCCTCTCCAACATGGTTCGCGAGACCGTTGGCATCCTCCTGATCCCCATAGTGGCCAGGTACATTGGGTATATAGAGGCCGTCGCGGTGCCGGGCATTTCAGCCATGGATCTGTGCCTGCCCATTATTGAACAATCCACGAACAAAAACATCATTATCTATGCCATATTGTCCGGGACACTGATGGCCATCCTGGTTCCGGTTCTGACGCCGCTGATCATCCAATTGTAAAACCCGATATATTTGTTTGCCATAGATCAGAACCTTAGTTTTGGACTTATTTAGGACTTATTTAGGACTTCCCGAACAATAAACCACTTAAAACGTTCAGATTTGAAGCGTTTAAGTGGTTTTATTTTCGACTTGTTTTTGCTGTGGGGTGTGGGGGACTGGGACCATCGGCAGAGCCTCAGTGAAAAACTCCCTGCCGAGCCCTTCCAGTCGTTCTTCAGTCCTCATTTTTGACGTCATTCAGCGAGTGGATCCCTTGTTGCTTAAGTTTCTCCAATGCGTCTTTCATTGCCTGAACTTGCTCAGCGGGATGTCCCTGCCATACTGAAACTTCTCCTACAACCCTGAAGGGTGCCGTAGAGCGATAGGATTTGGTTGGATTGCCAGGAAATTTTTTGTCCGTTAAATCCGGGTCGTCTTCGATTTCTCCAGTGGGCTCTACAAGATAAATCTTCCCTGGTCCCTCACCTGCGGCGAGCTCAGCGCCCCAGATGGCAGAGTCCAGTGTCGCCGTCAAGAAAATATATCTGGCATTATTTCTCTGACCAAAGTTTGAATTGAAGCCGGCTTCTATGAGATCACCAAGCTTTAAGTCAGCCTTGGTTCCATGGAAATAGGTTTGAGCGAAGGGTGACGCGCCTTGTCTGCTTTGATTGACTTCGTGATTCTTTTTCGCTTTCGTCATTAGCTTCTCCTCCATGGTTTTCAGTTGATTTGGATCATAACCTCCTTTTTCGTATCACTACTTCTCGTAGTATTTGTCAATTCCTCCGTACCCAATCATTTTGTTTTCCCTTGTTTTCCTGATAAAGTTTTCTAAACGCTTTTTGAACTCCAAAGGACGCTTCCGCGCTCCATCAATATAGGCAATTCGAATCCTTTTGTAGGCCTCCGGGAATTTTTCGTAGTTCTCCCAAGCCTTTTCATCATGCCTGATGGCTTCAAGAATATCCGCAGGAAATTCGTAGGGCGCTTTAATTACATCAAGAATCGCATCTCTGACCTTTGGGTGAATCAGCCCCTGTTTCTCAAGCCAAATCAGCCTTTCAATATTTGCTCTGGAGTACGTACTACCCTTTCTTCGAGGAGAAAACCGCTGCATCTTGTGTAATGAATCTAAATTCTTAACCGTGCTGTCAATCCATCCGAAACAAAGTGCCTCTTCCACAGCGTCGTTATAGGAAAGACCTTTCTCTCCAGACGCTTTCTTTGGAAACACGAACCATATTTCCTTTTCTTTATCGATGTTTTCAGCAAGCCATGCCCTCCACTTCAGCCTCTCACTTGTAAAAAAGGTTTTTAGAGGTTCCATTGTTCTCCTCCCCAAAAGGGAATCATCAGGGACGGTTCCTGATGATTTTCCTGATGATTTCCTCTTCACCTCATAAAAAATTAATACAGCTGCTCCATATTAAATCCATAACACCCGGCATAAAACTTTATCAGTTTTTCAAGCGCTATAATGCAATTTGAACTTTCATGTGTTTAACCCAGCGATTGTTTCGGTTAAGTTTTCAGCTTCATTGCTTCACGCTTTTCACGGGCCAAAAAATCACAATACTCATTTTCAAAGTGATGGTTATGGGCTTTCACATAGCCAAATTCGACGCGCCTGCCTTCACAAAGCTGTTCCAGCTTCAGCCACTGGTCGACATTCTTTGCTTTAGTGCCGTTTGCCGTATACCAGTCATTTAATTTCCAGTGCACCATCCACTCCGTAATCCCTTTTCGGACATATTGGGAATCCGTCATAATTCTTAAGTCCCCAGGATAGATCTCCAGTGCCTTAATGACCGCCTGAAGCTCTATTGATGAGGAATCCATCAACGCACTGGTAAATTCATGTGCTTCATAATGACCCTCCAGATCCTTTTTCAAAATGCTGTAAGCGCCTTGCTGGTCCTTTTCGTCGTAACTTCCATCCGTATATACCTCTGATAAATTATTTTTTTCGGTGCGTGAAATAACGCTGATCCTGCCATGGTCTTTAACCACTAAATTGTCACGATTATTAAACGCTGCAATATCCTTTCCATCGACCATGGAAAATTTCAATTGAAAGCCGACATAATAACTATCTGGACGCTTATTGTGCAGTAGTCTTCGCAACTGAAATTCATTATCTGAGAGGAATTGAGACAAATCATGATCGCCAGAGATTATGAGTTCTTTCGATTCAATATTAAAAATCAAGTCTGCTTGAGTTTGTCCATCAGAAATTAACAGTCTGTAATTAACCCCGTTTTCTTCCACTATTCTCATTTGCATCTGTTTTATTAGCATAGGTAGACTCCTAAACGCTGCTCAGTTAATTCGTTCATCACGGACAAATTTTGCACCTATCTATAGTGGCCCTTGAGCCATTAAAGAATCAACATTTAAAACGCTCCCACTTAAGATAAATCATATCAACAAGCTGTTTGCCGTCTTCAAATATTGGATGATCATAATTGTCCGTGAAAAAGTTTTGTATTCGATGCGATGCTGCAAACCCGCATTTCTCATAAAAGCGGAGTACAGCAGGAACGTCACCTGTTCCGACAAGCATCTCATTACAATCGGTATAATGTGAAAATAGAAACTCTATCAGCTTTTTTCCATAACCCTTTCTCTGACAATCAGGCATAACCGCAATGCTCTTAAGCTCATAAATACCATCCGTCTCTTTAGTAACCACACATTCGGCTTTTACTCCATTATCGTTCAGAACAAACATTTCGCCACGTTCAAGATACTTGTCTATCATGCTTTCCTGTTCGTCAGCCAATAAAAGCAAGTCAATATATGCTTTCTTATCGTTTGAAACTTTCGTTATTTTCATAAGCAGCCACCCCCTTTGAACCTCCTTGAATCAAGTCACGGGATTCCCCAGCATATTAGAAACCTGCATATCTTCTGTTTCGATCACATAGTGATTTTTGAAGGTTGTTTAATTATGATGTTGTTACCTTTCACTTGGAATCATGCCTTGACATGGAACACCTACCTGGCATTTGCCGCAGCCGTAGCGGATCCTCAGGTTTGGACCATGGGGATTAAGTCTTAGCTTATCCAAATAGGCGCTGCAGGCGGGATGATCTTTGCCGTATATTACGCCTTTATTGCACTTGATGGCATTTATTGGACAAGTTTGAGCGCACATGCCACACATGGTGCAATATTCAAAAGGAGTGGCATACGGCCGGGCAGTCGGCTCAATATAAAGATCCGTAACAATGCTGCCAAACCTTCCCGCAACACCCCTTTCGGTGATCAAGCCTTTTGACAGGGAGAAGGTACCAAGACCGCTAATGTAGGCGATATGTCTTTCAGACCAGTTTGATTTAAATTCTTCCAGCATTTTAAAACGGCTGTCCCCAGAGGGATATATTGCATGATAGCCCTTTTCATTCAATAGATCTATCAGGTGATTTGCAAGTAATCCAATCACGATTTGGCCTTCTATCCTCCCATGGAGCCATTCATCCGAGGGATAGAAATAACTCTGAGTATTGGAGGTCCTGATCTCTTCGGTGAAGGGCAGAAAGAAGGATATGACACTTTCCGCACCAACCAGCCAATCTTTCGGCAGCATGACCTTGGGGTGAATGATTGTAGGCTGTCTAAGCTCTATAAATTTTGGATCCTCAGCCGACGCCACTTTTATAAGAGGATCATCGAAAATTTTCACACCGATGAGGTCCGCTCTAATTGCATCATCCTTATTGATATAATTCTCAGGGGCATGATTTATAAATTCATGACAGGCTTTTATGATTCCATTAACGTCCATATTTTCACCACCTGATTAATTCTTCCAAGAATAGAATTGCTTCTCTATGATTGATTGCCTCCAAATGTTCGACAACGCTATTGCCACCAATCGTTATTCCCTCAATAACAACTTTTTTTCTGATTAAGTCAGAGTGTTCCCTTCGATTGCATTACTATTACAATCTATAAATAAGTTTAGGCGTTTTATTTCCCTGTGATATTAATGAATCCACTTGAGTAAAAATAGTTGCGCCCAATCTCAAATAGAATTCTCTTGCATCTGGACTAGTTATAATTGTAAATTCTTTAATGCCCAATTTTTTACATTCTTCAAGAGCATGATTCCATAACATTTTGCCATATCCTTTTCCAATATACATAGGTTCAATAAATAGATATTCTAACGAGACCTCATCGTCATTTAGCAATATTCCATAAAAACCAATTATTGTTTCATCGTCCTTTAGAATATAGGTTGGATTATTCAATATGAATTCTTCAGTAATTAAGTATATTTCTTTGAATCTATCCATAAAATCGGAACTATAGCCCCAATAAGATTCAGATCTGATTTCTAAACTTGCTAATACATTTGTGTCCTTTGGCAATGCACTTACTATAGTGTTCATTGGCTACACTCTCCTATTCCAAAAATTGAACCATCAGGTAACCATCAGGGACGGTTCCTTATGATTTTATGTACAGCTGAAAATGAGCGGATTTTGAACCTCTCATGACTGAAGTCACGAGATTCCTAAGAACACCATTCTATCGAACAGTTTATTATTAGGCTATCCCCGTCGCACCAACGGTTAGAAGCCTTAGGGCTTCATTTTTAATATTTATGCTTGCGTTTAGATCTCTGTCGTGGATTATACCACACTCCGGACAAATCCAATCTCTCACAGCAAGATCCTTAACGTCTTTATTCTTATACCCGCAATTAGAGCACAATTGGCTTGAAGGAAAGGCCCTCCCCACTGTAACAACCTGCTTGCCATACCACTTTGCCTTATACTAAAGCATGCTTATGAAGGATGACCAGGACGCATCAGCGATGGATTTCGCCAGTTTGTGATTCCTCAGCAAATTAGAAACCTGCAAATCTTCTATTCCGATCACATCGTGATTTTTGATGATCTCGTAAGAAAATTTGTGTAGGTTGTCTTTTCTTGCATTGGTGATTTTTTCATGGATTTTAGCAACTTTAACCCTTTGTTTCTCCCAGTTTTTTGAATGCTTCACGCGCCTCGAAAGCACCCGCTGTGCTTTTGCGAGCTCAGCCTCATATTTTCTGAAGCACTTGAGGTTTTCGCGTTCAGTGTGATCTGATACTTTGGCGAAGTGCTTGATACCCACATCGATGCCGCAGACCGAACCGGTATTTTCAATTTCATGTATTTCTACTTCGGCGAGAATGGAGACAAAATATTTGCCCGATGGATGACGCCTTATTGTAGCGCTCAGAATCCTGCCTTCAACTTCTCTTGACTTAGCGAACTTAATAAGACCTAACTTTGGCAATTTGATTTTGTTGCCGACAATACCGATGTTCTCATTCGTAAATTTGGTCGTATAGGACTGGACTTTGTTCTTTTTCGACTTGAAGCGGGGGCGATCATTTTGTTTTTTAAAAAATCGTTTAAAAGCATCCTCCAGACACTTTAGTGATGACTGCAGGGCGATACTGTCCACTTCCCTCAGCCACTCGAACGCTTTCTCTCTTTTGAGCAAAGTCATTTGTGTGGCGCAAGTGTTGTAAGTGAGTCCTCTCCCCGTTTCCTCATAGGCCTTGTTCCACGCACTCAGAAAGTGGTTAAACACAAACCGGCTGCATCCTATTGTCTTAACGATCAGTACTTTCTGCGCTTCATTTGGATAAATGCGAAATCGATACGCTTTGTGAACCAACATCCTTTTTCACCTCCATAGAAAGCTCTCTTTGTTACTGCAAATCAAAAACAAAAAAATCACTAAAATCCATTAAAAAGCGATAGGAAGCTCATTTCATTACCCTACCGACAGTCATAGATTTTAAGTGATTGAAGGACGCCGACGCTGATTTTAATTCAATATTATGCTATCATCGTATCAAACATTTGTTCTTTTTCAAAGTAAAATCGGAAAAAATATTGAGCCATTTTATTGAATTTCTATTAGCGCCCTTGTTGGGATATCGTAGGAACATTGGTTGATGATGAAGGACGCACACAATACTATTATTGTGTGACTCATGCCTTTAAACCAAGTGCTGATGAGCGATTCATCCCATGACTGAAGTCATGGTGTTCTCGCCACGCTTATAAAATTACACAATTTGGAAGTCTCGTCCGTTTTTAAACCCATTATCCAATATTACGATAATGGGTGAGTTAAATTGTAAAACAATTTCATCAATTTCTCGATTTGCACATAGTAAAGATTTCCTCGATTTTCGAAAGCTGACCTCCAAAAGCCTCTCAATATCTAAATACTTTTTCAAAGAACTTCTGCAATTTCACTGCTGTTATCAGGTACGGACTCTGTATCCCAACCATGAGTACAAAGACTGTTATACCGATTGTCTTTTCCCCTATTTTAATGCGTTTGTTACAAATCAATATCCAATATAATTGGTGCGTGATCTTGCCTTTCACCAGAGTCCAGCATCTCAGACTTAATAACCTTGCCTGCTAACCTGTCACTCACAAGCCAATAATCAATCCGCCATCCGGAATTATTGATTTTACTCGTTTTTACCCTTTGTGCCCACCAAGTATACGCGCCTGTCACATCACCATGAACATGACGGAATGTATCTGTAAACCCTTTATTTAATAAATTTGTGAAGCCCTCACGTTCCTCATCTGTAAAGCCCGCTGATCTACGATTATTTTGCGGATTCGCTAAATCGATCTCTTTATGAGCTACATTATAATCCCCAGTGGCCACCACAGGCTTCTCCTGATCCAACCTCTGAAGATATTCAGCATACCTCTCATCCCAAACTTGTCTGTCCTTGAGCCTTTTTAATTCATCACCCGCATTCGGTGTATAGACCTGAGTCAGATAAAATTCTCCGAAATCTAAGGTTATAATCCTACCTTCTGAATCCATGGTATCCGGCGCCTGAATCTCAGGATAAATAACATCCGGAGAATACTGATCTTTATATAAAAACATCGTTCCTGCATAACTTTTCCCAGCTGGCTCCTGAGAACTTCGCCATGTATACGAATATCCTTTAAAATACGTTTCTAAATATTCCATATGTTTCTTACTTGGCCCACTGGCAGGTAATTTCGTTTCTTGCAATGCAATGACATCCGGATCATTCTCCAAAATTGTATCCATTACCTTTCTTGTGAGCACCGCCCTAGTTGAATCACTAGTTAAGGCTGCATTTAATGAATCAATATTCCATGAAATTAATCTCAAAATATCCTCCCCTGTTTCAAAAATAGGGTTAAGGCTTCAAACCTCCTCCCGACTGTTACCAGACAATTTAAGCTCCGGATTGTTCCCGCTATGTCAGACAATTTTCTAATTCTTCTTTTAAGGTAATTGATAAGCTTTGAACATCCGGTACATTGATATTCAATTCATTATACCAAATATAAGTTCAAAAAAAGTTATGCCGATGGTTTTTCTAATCCCACGTTAAATCATCAGGGACGGTTCCTTTTGATTTCTTTTGATTTCTTATGATTTATTGTACAACTCAAAAGTAGCGGATTTTAAACGAGGCCAATGATTGTTGAACCAGAAAATGCAATGCGTTAACCGGTATCGTTGGTGACCTGAATTTATTGTAACAAGTCGTCGGGGCTCTATCGAAATGGTCGATTCTTATGATGACACCGGTGGCTATTGTCTGCGGTTTACTAATTTCAGTGACTCTCTGCGTTGGATTCACATCTCAAAACCAAGTGGCTCTCATGGCCGGACTGGTTAGCTCTGAGGATTGGACGAATCGACTAAGTATTCCAAAATCCTCACGTGATCGCATCACTGCCGAAATACAAATTATCCGCTGGATCATTCACAAAGCAAAAACTCTGCCGATGGTTCACATTCTTCAACCCCAGCCAGCATAACATAATATGGAAGTCTCGACTGTTTTTAAACCCATTATCCAATCTTGTGATAATGGGTGAGTTGAATTGTAAATCAATTTCATCGATTTCTCGATTTGTAGCTGGTACATCCAACAAAGTTGATGAAGTCGGACGACTGCATCATTGCGGTTGAAGATGAGATTGCAGAACTGTTTGAAATGACAAGGCGTGCTGAGCGGAGTTATCTTCGCACGCTTTATCGCAACAGAGCACATTATTCGCTGAATCAGAACGATGGGATTGAGCATGATGTTATTTTCGTCGCGATGTCACCCTGTGAGATCTATGAACGCAAAGCGACTTTTGAAGAGCTTTATGCCGCAATTGCAACACTGCCGGAGCTTCAGGCCAAGCGCCTCTATGCTCATTACTTCCTGGATATGAGTAAGTCTGAGATCGCCAGGGCAGAGGGCGTCAGCACAAAGGCGGTTTGCAGATCCATTCAGTATGGGCTGAAGTCACTTGAGCAGATTTTGAAAGAATATCAGTTATTATAGATAAATTTTCTGAGCTCAATTCAATTCAGCCTTAATTGATTTCCACATTCAATGCAGTATTAACCACTCATTTGAAAAATCGAAATCGAAATGCATTTTGACTTATCACATTGACACAAAAAATGAAATTGTGCAAAATCTAAGATTCTGCACAATTTCATAGAACAAAGGGGGATTTTTATTCTCAAATTTTTTCAGAGGAAGGTCGTTTAATTTTGATTCTGTGTCAGATTACTTCCAGCCAGGGAAAGGATAGACCGGATCAGCTTCTTTATACATTTCAGGCCATACACAGAACCAGTCATTAGCTGTCATATCCGCTGTATTAATGTCTTCTGGTATGTATTGACCAACACCCCAATGGAAATCAGCAGCATTACCACCAGTTGCATTCATTTTGTAAGCATAGCCCGCAAGAGTAAATTCATTTTCTGTAAGAACCTTGACTAATGCGTCTTTTTCGATACTACCAGCCATATTGGCTGCTTTCGCAGCAAGTTCAACGGCCATAAATCCACACAGCAAATCATTTCCTGGAATTGAATTGTATTTTTCTGCAACATAAGCAGCTAAATAATCCTTGGTTTCTGACTCATATTTATTTTTAAAAACCGAGTAAGAAAAGAAACCTTTTTTTGCAACAGTAGGGTCAAGTCCACCCATTTCAGGATTAGTCCATGACAGCGTATCCCAACCCATACCTTCAATAATCATGTAAGGTGCTGAGTAGTCTAGTTCTTTACATTTTTCTATGAAGCGAACGCAATCCTCAAAATAGTGAGGCTGGAAAACAATATCTGGTTGAATCTCCTTAAGTTTAGATACAATTGGAGTCCAATCTGATTGCATTGGCTCAAAATATTCATGATAAACAATCTCGTATCCGTTTTCTTCAAGAAATGGTATCACCGCATCAGCAACTTCATGCCCATAAGAGATCTCAAGATTCAATATAGCTACAGTTTTAGGTTTTTCCTCGCCCTTTATATTCCATTTTTCGAAGTTGGCAAAGAAATCTGCAACGTCGTGCCACCACATGCCACCACGCCATTGATCATCCATTTGGATATTAACAATATTTTGGCCAAAGGCATCATTGGCAACGTAACTATCTGCTGCAATACAGAACATCATCTTATCATTTTTCGCAACTATTGGAGCTGCTGCAAGAAAAGGCGAAGTATATGGAGATAAAAGAATGTCTACTTTATCCTGGGTAATCAACTTTTCGTAAAGCATTGGAATTTTTGACTCATCAAATTCATCATCATAATATTTAAGAACTACTTCTCGGCCATTGATCCCACCCAACTCTTCATTAACATATTTAACAGCAAGTTGAGCACCTTCAAACGCCATTTGGCCCGCATGGGCAACTGGTCCACTCAAAGTAAAAGTTGATCCAATAACAAGCGGTTCATTTTCTGTTGTTTCTGTTTCATTAGGATCTGGCGCTGGTGCTGACTCAGTACTTTGGCCGCATCCTGTAAGTGCCATGGTTATAAGAAGAATTAGTGACAATAATAAAGCGATCTGTTTATTCTTTACTGTGCTCATTTCTCCAACTCCCTTCAAGATGGTGGATCAAGATTTTTTTATTAAAGCTCAAAATTAATGCTTCCTCTGAAAATCTAAAATCATTATGCTACATACCAATGTAGATTTTTTTGACCTCTTCTGTTTGTAAAAGTTCTTGAGAACTTCCTTTCAATGCAATATTCCCTTGAGTCATTACATAACCTCTTTCAGCAAAATCAAGAGCTATTTCGACTATCTGCTCTACGATAATTACCGGTACATTCAGTTGATTGGTCAATTTCTTTAGCATGTCATATAATTCCTCTACAACCTTTGGTGCCAACCCCATTGAAATATCATCCAAAAGAAGTAACTCTGGGCAGCCCATAATTGCCTTTCCCACTGCGAGCATTTTTCTCTGACCTCCGCTAAGTGATTTTGCGAGATCATTGCGTTTCGTCTTTAAAATTGGAAAGAAGTGATAGACAGTCTCAATATTTTCCTTTCGTTTTTCTTT
Organism: Acidaminobacter hydrogenoformans DSM 2784; assembly: GCF_900103005.1. Lineage (GTDB taxonomy): Bacteria > Bacillota > Clostridia > Peptostreptococcales > Acidaminobacteraceae > Acidaminobacter > Acidaminobacter hydrogenoformans. Next base: position 52,565 of record NZ_FMWL01000009.1, read on the forward strand.
TGCAATTTTTCTGTGACATGAAATATTTAGGTTTTCTTCAATTGTAAGTGTGTCAAAAGTCCCGCCTTCTTCAGGTACTTGGATGATACCTTTTTCAACAATCTGATGTGGCTGGAGATTATCAATTCTTTCTCCTCTAAATAAAATCTCTCCGGATTTGATTTTAACGATACCTGAAATTGATTTAAGCAAACTGCTCTTTCCAGCGCCATTCGCACCGATCATAGCGACGCATTCCATATCAGCAATTTCCAATGACACCCCACAAAGGACATCAACTTCAGGATCGTAGCCAGCCCTTACATTTTTCACCTCGAGAATGTTCATTGTTCCTTGCCCCCTAAATACGCCTCTATAACGTGTTTGTTCTGCGAAACATCATGCGGCGTGCCTTCAGCAATAACAATGCCTGAGTGGAGAACAGCAACCCGGTCACATATTTCTTTGATAAAAACCATGATATGTTCAATCACAATCACTGTTATCCCTGCCGCAGCAAGTTTTTTCATTAACGCCATACGCGCTTGAATTTCCTCACCAGAAAGGCCGCAAGAGACCTCATCGAAAAGAACAATATCAGGATTGCAAGCTAGAGCCCGAGCTATTTCCACATTTTTTTTATCCGGTAAAGAAAGATCCTGTGTTGGAATGTTTTGTTTATCTTTTAGATCCGTCAACTCCATTATTTCATCTAAAGTAAATAATTCTTTGCCTGGACTGTGTTTGCCGGCATTCGCTCTTGCCACTCGAGCATTCTCATATGGTGTCATACTTTTGAATGGCATTACAGTTTGAAAACATCTGCCAATGCCCATTCTTGCAAGCTCCCAAGGTTTTTTCCCTAGAATGTTCTGACCTTTGTAAATAACTTGGCCCGAGTCAGGTCCGAAAACACCGCAAATTATGTTAAAGAGTGTGGTCTTTCCGGCACCGTTAGTACCTATTATCCCGTAGATCTGGTTTTCATTGACACTAATATTAATGTCAGAAAATACTTGATTGCCGCCAAAGCTTTTTTTGAGATTTTTTACTTCCAATATTGGCAACTCTATCACCTCAATTGCGTTAATTTTTATTGATAGGCTTAACTTTCAACCGTTTCATAATCAGTTTACGAAGTCCAGGATAAATTCCTTCTCGACTTGTCATCATAACAGTCACAAGTAATAGTCCTAAAAGCAAGTGATGACCACCGCTAATAGTTACAACTGACCTTGAGAACTCTTGAAATAAAATAACGATCACACTGCCAATAGCGGCACCAAGAACTGTACCAATACCACCTATATAAGGTCCCAACAATATAAAAATACTAATGCTGGTTTCAAAAGTAGTAGCAGGATGGACGAAGCTGCTGTAAAGAGCATACAGCCCACCTGATAAACCTGTTAGTATTGCACCAATTACCAACGCGGTAGCTTTTGTTCTGTATATATCAATACCTACCATTTGCGCAGCGATAGGAACATCTCGAACTGCTTTAAAGCTGAGTCCAATATTTTGTTCAGTCAGCCATTTTACAAATAGAATTACAGCCGCGGTCGCAACAATAATAATGATGTATAAAAGATATTTGTCATAGCTTTTAAGAAATATGCCGCGAGTTGCAAACAAAGCTTTGTTATTTACAAAAATGCTGTGCATAACCACGCCAAGTCCAAACGTACCTACAAGGAACGGAAATCCTTGAACCCGCAACAGTGGATAAGATAAGATTAGAGCAAAAAGACCTGCTAGAAGTGCCCCGCAAATAACAAGCATGAAAAGCGGCAAATCATATCCATATCCTATCGGCAAACCAACTGTATAGGCACCAATTCCAAAAAAAACGGCATGACCAAATGAGATTTCACCTATGTACCCACCTAGAAGATTCCAACCTTGCCCCGCTATTACAAAGAGACATATATAGGCAATAAAGTTCGCGGCGAAGCCACCTTCAGTGCTGAACATGAAAATAATATAAGCTGCAACTGCCAATCCGGCTCCAATTAACCATTTTTTATCCATAACACACCTTCTTTCATTTTTTGCCGAATAGACCTGAAGGTTTGACAACAAGAAGTATTAACAAGCCAATAAACAAAACCGCATTTTTTAGAGCTGGAATCCAGAAGAAACTTGTTAGAGATTCTACTAAGCCAATTAGTAGTCCAGCAATTATTACGCCACCCAAACTTCCCATTCCACCTATTATGACTGCTACCCACCCTTTAAAGGTCAAGTCTAGCCCAACAGATGGGGTAATCTGATTAGTCAGCGCAAAAAACGTGCCTGCAATAACTGCAATGGAACTTGAAATTCCGAATGCCATTGCGCATATTTTTTGATAATTTATTCCGGTCAGCATTGCGGTTACACGATCATCGGAACACGCACGTAGAGAAATTCCAAGATCAGTTTTCTTTAAAATAAGATTCAAACCAAAATAAACAACCACAACGGCAACTAAAGACATTATGTGAACAACTGGCATTTTAAGGCTCGAAAGTTCAGCTACTGTATTTCGATAAGGAACGGCAATCATTCTATAAGTGCCAGACCAAATCATAAACTCAACCGCCATTATGCTCATGGCAATACCCCATGTAACCATAACTTGAGCCTGATAACGACCTTGCCAAATTTCCATATCCATGAATGGCTTCATGAAAATCACTTGAATAAAATAACCAATAACAAAGAATGCCGGAATTAAAATAATCAATGACATTAAAGGGTCTATGCCCAAGGAATTAAACCCCAAAAACCCAAGATATGCAGCCAAGATAGCCAAATCACCGTGCATATATGAACAAATTCTAAGTTTTCCAAATACAAGCGCAAAAGCCAAACCAAGCAAGGCATATATCGAACCTGTACCAATACCTCCTAAAATGGATTGTAAGAACCCTGTACTTCCCATAAGAACATCCTTTCTAAACATTTTTATTTCAACGGATGTATTTACATTTATCAGACAACCTTCTGATGAGTTCAGCAGTTAAAGTCCATTTAGAATCATATCTAACATAGAGATCAACCTTCAGCTTAGCCAATTTGTAGTATTATTGAAGAGTATTTATTGTTATACCTTGGAGGATAATCCCCCAAGGTATAACAGATATTTTAGCTATTCATCTCCTTTAAGAATGGCAACCGCTCGAATTGGAGATCCTGATCCTTCGCGAATTTTAAGCGGCAAACCAAAATATAGAAATCTTTTATTCGCTACCAAATTAAGATTGCATAAATTTTCAGTATTTGACATATCATATTCTCCACAAACAAAGTGGCCAGCAAAGCTTGGATCATCAGGATGGTCGATTGCAGGGGCATCAATACCAATATTGACGACGCCTTGTTCAGCAAGCCATCTGGCAGCATCTTCGCTGATACCAGTGTAGCGTGTTTGGAATTCGTCCCCGCCATAATATCCCAGAGCAGGTTTGAGAATTGCTTCTCCCGCCGGCTTACCATAATAACGTTCATGGTGGCCAGTATACATAAGAACAATGTCTCCTTTTCGAATATCTAGTCCTGCTTTTTTAACTGCGTTATCAAGGTCTTCAATTTCTATATAACGAGTCTCAGGAACATGACTGACATCCAAACAAATTGCATCTCCCCAGAACGTTGACATTGGCATATTTTCAATAGTCTCACCATCCGGTCTATATTCCCAAACCGCATCACAGTGAGTACCACAGTGTTCGCTGATTAACAGATTTCGAGCAGAAAAACCGAGTCGGCTGCCAGTTGCAGCTTGGCTTTTTTCATGTGTTTGATTGGTAACAATAAAAGTCTTCTGATGGATTGGGTAAAGTGACATACCTTCAAAAATTTCCTGAGAGAGATCAATAATTTTCCATTTTTGATTATGGTTCATGTCATTTCCTCCTAGTTTTGTTTTATTTTATTGTTGAAAGAACACAGTAGTTATTGGCGTCAATTACGCCTTTATCTGTAATTTTCCATTTTGGACTCGTTGATAGAGATAGAAATGCAAGATGCATAAACGGCGCGTGTGCTTTACAGTGAAGTTCTTTCGATGCAAGCTCATGCAAGTAAATCATTTTTTCTGTTAGTTCAGAAGCACTCAATTCATCTGTAAGCAATCCAGCGATCGGCAGTGCCATTTCACCAATGACTTGGCTGTCCTTTACCAAAACTACGCCACCTTGAATTTCGATGACCCGATTAACTGCTGATGCCATATCTTCGTAATTCGTTCCTACTACTATGATGTTGTGGGTATCGTGTGAAACCGTTTCAGCAAATGCGCCATACTGCATTTTAAAACCATTTACAAAAGTCTTTCCAATATCCATCTGACCATGTCTGCCAACGACAGCTATTGGAAGAAGGTCATCTTCAAGCATTGGAGATACAAAACCATTTTCGACCATCATTTCAACTTCAAGCGCTTCACTAAGATTCTGATCAAGAATCAGACCTATACAACGTACAGTCGCTTTCGATCCCTCTGCTGCTACTTTGAGATCATCCGCCGTAATTGGCTTTCTCTTAACAGAATTCTTAACTGAATCAGGGTATATGTATGGCTTAAGGTCAAAAATAACTTTCCCTTTTTCTGCAATTTTCTGTCCTTTTAGGAATACTTGATCAACATTCATGTCTTCAAGCTTTCCATCTATAATAGCAATGTCAGCAAATTTTCCTGGTGCTAAAACGCCAATCTCAGTCAAACCTAACCACGTCGCAGGGTTAATCGTTGCCATTTGAATGGCTTCAACAGGTGAAACACCTTCTTTAATTGTCCTTCGTATGATGTCATTCATATGGCCAGTTTTTGCGATGTCTTCAGCAAGCATATCATCAGTTGCCAAAATCATACGTCTGGAGTCTACCTTTTCCTCAGTCAATGCTTTAATACATTCTGGCATATTTCTCTGAGTAGAACCCTCTCTCATAAGTACATGTACGCCGTACCGCAATTTTTCTACGCACTCTTCTTTTGTTGTAGTTTCATGGCATGAAATATCCGTGCCAGCGCATATTATGTGAGAAGCAAGATCCTCAGCAAATAGTTCTGGTGCATTACCATCAACACCTTTACCAATACTTCTTGCATAGACTGTAGATACAATAGTGTCTCTGACTACATTGTAATTATTATCGTAAACAAATCGCATTGCGCTGATGCCTTGTGTTTCACCTATACCAGTGACAGTTGGATAATTAAGTGTCTCTGGAAGATCTTTAGAGGTGATGTCATATCCTGCAGTTTCAAGGCCTGGTGAATCTGGCGTAAGTGCTGGCACTCTGCAGTAGACATGATGTGGCATTAATGCAGCTTCTTCAGCCATTGCTTTTATTCCAACAGGACCAAGAACATTTCCAATTTCATGAGGATCAGAGATTAAACAAGTTGTACCAGTCGGTAATGACAATCTTGAAAATTCTGTAATCGTAAGCATTGCGCTTTCAAAATGCATATGCGCATCAATAAACCCAGGGGTGATGAACTTACCAGTAATATCAACGACCTCAGTTTTTGGGCCAATAAGCTTATCGCAATTTCCAACCATCAAGATATATTCGCCTTGGATCCCTACATCGGCTGTATATATTTCTCTAGTAATAACATTTACAAACTTTCCGCCTTTGAGAACTTTATCAGCAAACTTACTGCTGTCCATAAGAACATCAACACAATTTTGTCTGTCTGCAACCAATTTTAACTCTTTCACACCTAACATGTTTTCCCGTCCTTTCGACATTGATATCAATGTAAAACAATCGTTCATTGAAGACAATTCTAAGATGTATTGCTCCTATTCTTCATATTTTGCCCTCCCTGATATATTGTAGTGTTCTGTAATCAATTAATATGCAAGACCAATGCCAACTATAAGATTGTAATTTGAATTTTCTAAAATCAAGCAATTGTAAAGAATGTGTTAAATTACGAATAATATATTTCTCAATTATGAAAACAAGAAAGCGGAAAACTTTTCCTAAGAAGAAAAGTTTTCCGCTTTTTATTCGATCTCATATTCTTTTAGTTTGTTTCGAATTGTTCGATCTGTGACGCCTAACTTAAGTGCTGTAAGTTTCTGGTTTTTATTAAAAGCTTCAAAGTTCTTTAATATGACACGCTTTTCAACTTCTTTTAGCGGTTCTCCAATAAAAATCGGGATCAAATTTTCATCATGTTGCCATCTGTATCTAATTTCACGCATATATGCAGGTAGGTCTTTCTCATCTAATACTGCATTTTCGGACAGCGCAACCGCTCTTTCCACAACATTTTCAAGCTCTCTAATATTCCCTTTAAACTCAAAATTTTGTACGCAATTCAAAAATTCTGCTGTCACTTTTGTTACTGATTTTGATAATTCTTGATTATACTTTTTTATAAAGTAATTTACCAGATCAGGAATGTCTTCTCTTCTATCCTTTAATGGGGGTAAATGAATGTTGATTACATTGAGCCTGTAGTATAAATCTTCCCTAAATGTTCCATCGCTAATACTTTTACTTAAATCTCTATTAGTTGCTGCAATTATTCTAACATCAATTTTTTTGCTGCGATTTGAACCAACCGGTGAAATTTCCTTTTCCTGTATTGCTCTCAACAGCTTGCTTTGTAAAAGAATATCCATTTCTCCAATTTCATCTAAGAATAAAGACCCGTGATCAGCAATCTCAAAAAGGCCTCTCTTTTGCTTAATCGCTCCTGAAAACGCTCCAGCCTCATGTCCAAAAAGCTCACTTTCAAGCAATGCAGATGGTATAGCTGAACAATTAATTGCAATAAATTTTTCGTCTTTTCTTTTTCCTTGATAATGAATTGCTTTTGCAATAACTTCTTTTCCGGTTCCGCTCTCTCCTGTAATCAAAATATTAGTATCAATATCTTTTACTTTTTCTACCGTTTGGAGTATCTTTTGCATTGCTCGCGACTTAAATACTGTACCTTCTAACTCGCATTTTTTCAGTTTTTGATTTAAATAATGAATCTCGGACAATAATTTATTATGTTCTATACCTTTTTCTATCGTTAGTTCTATTTCATCTAAATCAATAGGTTTTGTAATGTAATCGAATGCACCTTTCTTTATTGCATCGATAGATGATTTTATCGTCCCAAACGCGGTCATTATTATAACTACAACATGCTCATTAAGTGATTTTAACTCATAAAAGAGAGACATCCCATCACTTTTCCCAAGTCTCATATCAAGCAATACGACATCAAAATCATATTGTTTAAACAATTTTTTAGCGATTAGTTCATCGTTGGCAAATGAGCAGTCATATTTTCTCCTAAAAGCGAACTTTAAGGAATCACAAACCGCAATATCATCATCAATAATTAAAACTTTTCGCATTTAAGCTTCACAACCTTTAAAGTTTAAAATAACTTTAGTCCCATTCCCATTGCTCTCAATGACTATCGATCCGTTATTATCAGAGATTAATTGATACGTGATATACAACCCAAGACCTGTACCTGTTTCTTTTTTTGTAAAAAACGGATCAAAAATATTATTTAAATCATCCTTGGATATTCCTATGCCATCGTCTTCGATAGTTATTCTTACAAAACTGCCAATGTAATTGGCTGAAATATAAATGCTGCCCTCATTATCAATAGCTTCAATGGCATTGTTGACAATATTCATCATAATCTGCCAAAGCTGTTTCTCATCCACATAGATTTTTACATTTTTTTCAATATATAACATAAATTCAATATTATACTTTCTATTTTTTTGACAGTCTAAGAGTGAAGTGAAAAAACTCGATAATTCAACACATTGAAAATGTGGAAGTCTTGGCGATGAATACGTTAACAATTCTTTGAGTATGTTATCAATGATAGAAACTTGATTTGGAACGTGCTTTAGCAATGAAGTTCTAAATTCCGGATCATCGATATTTTGGGGTAACAGATCAACAAAATTCTTTATACTTGTCAAAGGGTTCCTAATCTCATGTGCAACATTCAGTATCAATCTACCCAACGATTGCATTTTATCATATGTTTTTAATGCTTCTTCGGATTTCTTTTCAATTGTAACATCTCTTAAATTAATAATAATTCCTGTATTATTGTTGCCACTATCTAATAACGGACTGATGTTTATTTTTAGCCATTTTTTTTCATCAAAGTAATCATTAAATAAGATATCATTATGATAAACGTTTGAACTGTCATCAAGTGTTTTTTGAATAATGTCACCATCGATGAAGTTTATCAATTCCGATTCATAAAACGATTTAAAAATAGTTCTGTATTTGTTAATTCTAAGAAGTGAACAGGCTGAATTATTAATGGCTTTTATTACGCCAAGGCTATCTAAGCAAATAATGCCAGTACCTGTCGTTTCAATTATTTGGTTATCTATAAAATCGATTTGCTCTCCAAACCAATTATCATAAATTCTTTGATAAGTGCCGTCTTCTCTAATCTTTTGAATGCCATCATTAAATAATTTTAATAGATCTCGTCTATTTTTTCGAAACCCAAGTCCAAACTTTGTAATATTTATTGGTGCACCAACTGATTTTATCATTGATGCAGTTCCGGCATCCTTAGCATAATAAAGTATTACCATTCTATTTCCAGCAATTGCATCAACTTCTTGATTGATTAACATCTCCAGCGCGATCTTTTGATTTCGAACTTTTACAATATGGATTGGATGATTAATATTAGATTTCTTAATGATGATATCATAGCTAATGTCATTTTCTTGGACAGCAATTTTTTTTCTGTATAAGTCATTAATTACATTAATATCTGCCCTATTAGATAAAGTATACACAGAGTGAAAAACAGTTACATATTCCTTTGAGAATACAAAATCTTCTTTTCTCTCATTTGAAATCGACATACCCTGAATAGCTAAAAATTCATTTCTTTTAATGCGTTGAATTGCTTCTGTCCATTCCATCAGATTAAAAACGACTTCAAAATTCATTGCCTTTGCTATACTTTTAGTTATTTCAATGCTAAAGCCTTTGCAATTACCATCTTTATCATAATACTCAAAAGGAGGATAGTTTAAATCCCCACAGATTTCGATCGTTCGCAATGTTACTCACCTCAATCAATTAAACTTATAATTTCAACATATGTATTACAAATGTCATGTTTTCAACAATTGTATTATACCCTCTTTTTATTAATTCTCAAATGATTTAGACTACGTTAAACTGGTTCAAACAAAAGCTCAATTCGCTAAAAACAACACCTGACTTCATAACAAAATGCTCAAACCAGTCCACTTTTGTTAATTCTTTATCGCGTAGTAACACCTCAATCCTGTAGTGTAGTCCGGGATATGGTGTTTTTTCTTTTTCCAAATTATTTTCTTACATTTTCTTTGACTTCTTATTATTAAATTCATATTCAAGATTAATTTAGAATATCAAAATTAAAATACGCATTATTAAAAAATCTACAGTAAAAATTTTCAATCCAGGGTTCAAAAACCTCCCAAAATTGTCACGGTATATGAGAGATGAAATTTTCTCAACAAAAATCGTTCTTTGACAATTTCATAATAGAACTCCGGATCCCTTTGATGCATGGACCGAAAGGAAAAGCCAGGCGACTGGTACGCGACGACCTTCCAAAGTGAAGCGAGCGGTTAATACCCAGGTCCCAGGTTGATTGTGGCAGATCAGCCGGCCAAGACCTCATGCATCAGATCATGATACTTCCGTACAGTCACAGCCCGAGCGTGATCAAACCGTCCCCGGCAATGAGTACGGCCCGCCATCAGAATGGGGGGAGGTGAAAAACCTATGAAAGCGCCCGCCAGCGCTTGTCCGGCAGTTCGAAGAACCCAACTCGAAATAGCAGCAGCCCCACTGACAACGTCCTCATCCATAATGAGGCTCATGTGGTCAGTGGGGCTGCTTCAAACACTTGATGTCAAGGCTGTGGAATGGGGATTTTAAGACCCTCGACAACATTGAGACTGCCTACCGCTTTGTGCTACGCTCTCCTTAAGCAAAAAAGAGATCCTATGAAGCACGCTCACCTGATGCACTAAAGCCTGAAGATACCAGACCGCCGAATGATCTGCTTTTCGACGGCCTGGTATCCTCAGGATCTGATCCTGAGATTAAACTGTGTTTCGACACAATGTAACTGATGGTTTGCCCATTTGACACATCGACAAACTTCCCACACCAAAAAAGCGTGCTTATAATCATTATAAGCACCTCACTCGGAGGTGATTGTACATGGAAAATATCAAGAGTTTATCCCAAAATACAGTCGAAGCGGCTCAGCCTCACAGCACAATCGCGACAGCGAAAACAAAATCCTATCAGGATTTCATCAATGTGCTCTCGAAAATTATCGAAAAGCATGGCAACGAAGTGCTGAATGAGATAAACCGTGCTGAATAAATGGCTGTATTCATGTCATTGATGTTTTCCAATATTTATTGGAGGTTTGACCATGAATAGGAGCGGGAAAAAATGTGTGCTTTATCCCCGGGTTAGTACTGAAATGCAAGTGGATGGCTACAGCCTGGATGGACAGAAAAACAGCCTAAAACGTTTTGCTGAAAGAGAAGAAATGGACATCGTCAATATTTACGAAGATGCTGGCAAATCCGGCAAATCCATTGACGGCAGACCTGCCTTTAAGCAAATGCTGGCTGATATTGAAAATAGCTTAGAGCTTGATTATATCCTGGTGTACAAACTGTCCCGCTTTGGCAGAAATGCCGCTGATATTTTAACTTCCCTGGAGCACGTTCAGTCTTTTGGGGTCAATTTGATCTGTATAGAGGAAGGTATAGATTCCTCACAAACAAGTGGAAAGCTTTTGATCTCTGTACTCTCTGCCGTTGCTGAAATTGAACGCGAAAATATCATTGAGCAGACCATGAACGATCGAAAGGAAAAAGCGCGTCAAGGCGGCTGGAACGGTGGTTTTGCCCCTTATGGCTACTTTCTCAAAGATAAGCAGCTTTTTATTAACGAGGATGAAGCTGAAGCTGTTCGCATGATCTTTGAAAAGTTTCTAAAAGACAATATGGGTTTTACCAAAATTGCCAGATATCTAAACTTACAGGGGATTCAGAAGATACAACGAAACAACGGCACGCTCTCGCTGTGGAGTACACATTTTGTTAAAGCGATCATTGATAACCCTGTCTATTGTGGCAAAATCTCTTATGGCAGACGTGTCCGTGAAAAGGTAAAAGGAAGTAAGAACACCTATAAACAGATCCCGCAGGAAAATTACATCTTAGCGGAAGGTCAACATGAGGCCATTATTAGCGAAGAACTATGGAATGCAGCACATGAGAAAAGAGAACTGACAGGTGTTAAGTCCCAGTCTAAAATAGGCAGGGACAGAATCCACTTGCTAAGCGGCATTTTGAAGTGTCCGAATTGCGGCGGTCCAATGTATACTATCAAACGCGCTTGGACCAACAAAGATGGTACCTCGAAAGAAATTTATTATTATATTTGCAGCAGAAGGCGGGCAGCAAGAGGGAAAACCTGTGACTATAACGCACAGATCAGAAAGACAGACATTGAGCCCCTTGTCATTGATGCAATCCGCGAAATGATCACCAATCAGGATTTTGCTGTAGAAGTCAAATCGAGAATAGGAAAAGAAATAGACATCTCTACCTTAAACAGAGAACTGAAAAACTACGAATCCAAACTGAGAGAAGTGGAACTGAATAAATCCCGTCTTGAAAATGAAATAGACACACTGCCTGAGGACACGCGTTTCAGGGAACGTAAGCTACATGACATGACCCTCAGACTTGATGGACTCTATGACACCATAGTTGAACTTGAAGATCAAATTGAAGATGTAAATCTTCGTCGAAAAGCCGTAGAGCAAGAGGCGATCACTTTAGAAAACATCTATACCCTGCTGTCGAACTTCGACAAAGTGTACGACAAAATCAGCGATGAAGAGAAAAAATCTCTGATTTCTTCGCTCATCAAAGAAATAGAGATTTTTCCAAATAATACGGCTGAACAGCCTCTTAAATCTATAAAGTTCAATTTCCCTGTCTATAAAGATCCTGAAGATTTTGGTGATACAACTAGCGACAAAAGGACGCACGTCTCCACGTGCCCCGTCCCCCCAAAAAGATCCACCGGCTGCACCGCCACCAGCTCATAAGCCGCAGCCTCCAGTCCAGACTCTCCACCGCCGCACAGCACCTTCAGGTCCCGGGCCAGCGTGGAAGGCTTGCAGGACACATAAACAATCTTCTCAGGCTTCATATCCAGCAGCGTCCTCAGCACCTCTGGCTCACAGCCCTTCCGTGGAGGATCCAGCACGACCACATCAGGCCGCACGCCCTGCTCCGCCAGCCGCGGCATGACATCCTCCGCCCTCCCGGCAATGAACTCAACATGATCAAGGCCAGCCCGCTTGGCATTTTCGACCGCATCCTCAACCGCCGGTCTTACGCTTTCTATACCGTAAACCTTCTGAGCCTGCCTTGACAAGCTAAGGGAAATCGTCCCAATCCCGGAGTAAACGTCAAAGACGGTTTCACCACCGCTAAGCCCTGCAAACTCAACTGCTTTCTGATAGAGCACCCTGGTCTGTTCGGTGTTGACCTGGAAAAAAGACAGCGGACTGATCCCAAAATGGAACCCATCCAGCTCACCCAAAATCCGCTCGTTCCCATACAGCACTTTATTCTGAGGACCAAGTACCTGTCCCCCCGGCTTGGTGTTCGTGTTCAGCACAATGCTTTCAATCCCGGAAACTTCACCTCTCAGCCTTTCAACCAGCGCATCTGATCCCTGCAGGGTTTTCGAAGTCGCCACCAGCACCACCATCAGCCCGCCGGTCACATTAGAATGCCGGATCATCAGATGCCGCAGAATCCCCTCCTGGGTCTTCGGGTTATACGTAGAAACACCTGTTGATTCGGCCCAGTCCCGCACCACAGCAACGACCCTTGAATTTATCTCCGGCTGGATCAAGCAATCCGCAATATCGATTACTTCATGGGTACCGGCCTTAAAAAATCCAATCCGCACACGTCCGTTAACCCTTCGAATGTGATACTGCCCGTTATTGCGGTACCGAAAGGGCTCAGCCATCCCCAGCGTCAGTGGTACATCCACACCCTTAAACCCGCCAATCCGTTCCAGCGCGTCCTGAACCGTCACTCGCTTGGCCTCAAGCTGCCCCGGATAATCCAGGTGCTGAAGCTGGCAGCCGCCACACTCCGGAAAATACGGGCAAGGCGGCGAAACCCTCGAAGGCGACGCCGTCAGTACCCGGGTCAGACGGCCCCTGGCATAATTTTTCTTCTGCTCCACGAGCAGGCATTCCACCGTTTCCCCCGGTAAAACCCCAGGCACAAACACCGCCATGCCGTCGAGGCGGCCAATACCCTCGCCCTCCTCGCTGAGGGCCGTAATCATAAGCGTTTCAGGTTTTATCGAAATAGGATCCATAATTATTCCTCCAGTAGCATCATTTGGACTTTCCAGCCAAGGCACCATTAAATTGCCTTCATTCATAGGTGGCAATGCCTGTCATAATGAATTATAATGTAATTTGAGGCAAGTTCAAAGACTATGATCACAAGGAGGGATAGCGTGTCAAAATTTTTGTTTAATTTTGTCCTATTGACCGTCATGTTTTTTATACTGACCACTATGCCCGTTAATAAACAAATTCTCAATTTTAATTTCTCTTTTGAAGGCTTTACGGAGTGGGAGCAAGGCAAGATCCCGGAAGAAGAAGAGCCAGGGATAGTAGCCGATGGTCTCGGCGACGCCACCCTAACCACCAGCACCGCCTACCTCTTCCAGCCAGAATCCCTGGTCGTCCTCGTTGAAGGCACCGGCGAGGTGGTGGAAATGGCCTCTGACATAAGAAATCAAATGACGCTGACCATTTACGACAAGGATCGTCAGGTCGAGGTGCTGACCGGCGACCAAATTCCGTTCAAAGAGGACCGGCTGATCGACAAGTCCAAGGTGGAACTGGCGCTGGACATCCCGGCACTCGCCCTCGAGGCCGGCCACTATAAGCTTGAGCTCGGAAGCGAAAGCACCCATCTGGCAGCTGAAGCAAGCACAGTATCAGCTGAAATTTCCACTTTTGCAGGTAAGCGTTACATCCCGGCGCGTCAAGTGGCGAACACACGAAACGTCTCAATTCAGACCTATTACCCTGATCAAAACCTGATGCATCTGGTCCCGTTATCGCAAGAAACGGTTAACGACAAGGTTCTTCGAACTACCATGAATACCCTGACGTCACCACCGCCTGCGGGCCTTGGCCTGCTAAACGAAGCCTCCACATTCCGAGTACCGAATATTCAATATGCTCAGGGTACTTTAGACATGTATACCCGCTCTGCGGATCTGGCACCGTTTTCAACTGGCAGTACCCGCTCAATGCTGGCTGTCGAAGCGATCCGGCACACGTTTTTTAACGTAGATTATGTCCAGCGAATCAAGTTCCATATGGATGGCAAATCCACAGGTGCTTTTCTTCACGGTATGGATCTTGGAACCGTTTACGAGCGGGACAACACGCCAATGGCATGGCTGGGCGTCAGAACCAGTGGAGAACGGCTTCTCCTCGGTCCCGTCAAAGTCAATCCAGCCCAGTCAAATCCGGCTGAGGATGTACTGGCACTTCTCAAAAGCGGCATAGCTCAGGAAGGCAGCAGCGACGCGCTGATCGCGCCTCTGCCGTCAAACGTTATCGTGGTCAGTACCGCGCAAGACGGCGCGACCCTTAAAGTGGATCTTGGTATTGAAGGCGAGCTTTACGGCGGCGACCAGGCGCTCGCAGCATTTATGTTTGACGCGTTGACCCAGTCCCTGACCTCAATATCAGGTATTGACGCCGTCAGCTACACCATGGGTGGTGCGCCCATTACCAGCCTGAATGGCCTGAGTTTGACTGAAGTACAGAGGAAAAAAGCCTTGATTAACCCGCTGGAATAGCGGGTTTTTTTCATATTACCAGCTTTGGGCTTACTTCAAATAAAAAAAGTCCTCGCCAGTTTAATATCCAGCGCGGACCCTTTATCTTATCATAAATTTTAGACACCCGTCGCCACGTCTGCAGTCTCTTCGATCAATCGCTGACTTCCATTAACAAGCGAAGTCTGACCTTCCACTTCATACATAAGGCTGCAGATCATAGAAGTGAGTGGTGACACCATCACCAAACCAATACAGCCGACAAAGGTATGAAGAATTTCAGAGGCAATGGCTTTGGAGTTAAGGATATTCAACATAGGCGTGCCCTGAGCCATATAGACCATCATCACAGAAATGTAACTCCCCATATAAGCCAGGAGCAGCGTTGTCGTCTGGCTGCCCACGACAGATTTTCCTATCCTCAAACCCGACTTCATCAGCTCTGCCTTTGAAATGGCAGGGTTGCTCATGACAATTTCATCGAGCGCTGCGGATATATCGATGGCCAGATCCAGGATTGCCCCCGAACATGCCAGATAGATGCCCGCTTGAAAAATTCCGGTGAGGTCCAGCGACATAAAGCCCGCGTAGAGCAGGGATTCCGACCACTGCATCACGGTACCGTCAATCATGAAGTACTTTGTGAAAGCCACTGCCATAAACGCTGTCACCAGCGAGCAAGCGACAGCAGCCAAAATTGCTGCATAGGCTTTCTTCGTAAAACCCGCCACCAGTAACAGGGTTGACACCGTCAGAACGTTACCGATCACCAGTCCAACCAGCAGCGGATCATAGCCTTTGAGCATCAAAGGAATCAGGATTTTCCATATGCTGATCAACGCGAAAGCAAAGGACAAGATGGTTCGGACGCCTGTGAATCCAGAAAACAGCACCAGCAGACCCGCAAAAATTGCAATCAGAATCAGTTCTTTATTGATCCGGTAATGGTCAATGAGATTGGCGAAAATGATGTTGCCCTCCTGATCAAACTCCAATAGCGCCCATACCTCGTCACCTGTATTGAACATTTTATCAAATTCATTTCTTCCGGTGAGAAGATTGACGCCTTCGACCTGGATGCCCTTGTGGGTGCCGGATTCAATCTCAATAACGCCCCTTTGTTCACCTTGAGCAATCAGTCCAATATTATAAACGGTTGATTCGTCAGTTTCGAGCACTCTGGCCCTAACCCCTTCGGAATTAAAATAAATCTGCTTCTCGAAGCCGGTCGGCAGCGCCGCAACAATGCCTATGATCACCGTAAATAAGACGACGAAAATCAACTCTTTCTTATCCATTCTCTTTATAATGCCATACATAGTCTCACCTAAAATCCATTTTTTATGTTAAATCCCGTGATGCGCTCCAATTTGAAAGGTGTAAAAAGGGCTGGAAAAATTCCAGCCCTCTGCCATGGGCATAGACTATCTGCCTGATTTTATTTGGGTCACTTCTGCCAATTTATTGAAGATGTCCGTGTTGTCATAGGAACCATTAAACTTATACGCGCCTACACCGACTGCGTAAACACCGACTGGAACGCCAGTGTGGGAATAAGAGGTCCAGCCAACGCCAGCCTTGTTGTTGAGGATATGTGTAAGCGTCACTGAAAGCGGATCATATCCACCGTACATCAAGTACGCTTCGTCGCTTTCATCCCGGTCGTCTTCCGCAAGCATGGATTCTGCGAAAGCCGCTTGAAGCTTAGCGTACTCGCCTTCTGTCATTTCAAGCGCGTTGTCATCAATCGAAGCATCCGGTGCGAAAAGTCCGAAGTTCTCAGTGATCGCTGGCATGACGTCATCGAAGGTGAGACCATCGGCATCTTCTTCTTTCATCTCTTTGATCATGCTGTCAAATGCGACATAGGACATTTCCTGCTCTTCAAGAATATCGAATGCCGTGCTGTAGCCTGTAGCTGCATAGCCAATTGTCATGCCGCCCGTTTCGTGGTCACCAGTGACAATGATCAGCGTCTCCATTGGGTGCGCTTCAGCAAAGTCAATAGCTACCTGAATTGCGTCTTCAAAAGCAAGGACATCGCCGATGGTCGCTTTCGCATCATTCGCATGGCATGCCCAGTCTATTTTTCCGGACTCAGTCATCAGGAAGAAGCCATCTTTGTTATCCAGGACATCGATGCCTTTTCTCACAAAGTCCGCTAATTGAAGGTCGCCTTCTTCAGTGTCAATCGCATACGGCATCGCGCCGCTGTCCTGAAGTACAGGGCTGACTGCGTAAGCTGGGCTGGATTCGCTGTTAAGGGCTTCAATTTCTTCTTTGGTATCTGCGATCATAAAGCCTTTCTCTTCTAAAATAGTATAGGCGCTTTTTTGATCTTTCTCTTTGCCCGTCGCCTGGTTGATCGAGCCGCCGCCAAAGTAATCAAAGCCGGAATCTGCCATCTGAAGCGCGATGTCATAATAGTTATTTCTTGAAGCTGTATGTGCATAATAAGCTGCTGGCGTCGCGTGGTTGATCGTGACGTTGGAAACGACACCAATCTTCATGTTCTTTTGATCCTTTAAGAGCTCTGTGATCGTTGGTACAACAGTTTGCTTATCTACCGCCATACCAATGGTCCCGCTGTGGGTTTTCACGCCTGTAGAAAGGGAGGTCGCTGTGGAAGCAGAATCCGGACAAAAGGACGTGGAATCCTGTGTTGTCGCGACACCTGCGACTGGAAACTGTGAGAAGTTCAGCATGTCTGGGGCAACTTCGCCTTTTGTGTTATTACCTTCGCAAACCTGTGCTGCATTTGCCTGAACAAAGCTCAGACCATCACCAATAAACATGAATATGTACTTTGGCGCCTTACCAAGGTTTGACTTTTTGACCAACGTTTCGCTGACACTTGGCGCTTCTTTGGCTGCTGGGCTTAAATTGACTTCCGAGAAACCTGATACGGAAGTAATCAGCAGCGCCGAAAGAACGGTGAAAATAATTGCTTTGTTGGATGTGAACTTTTTCATATGATCCTCCTTTAAAATGATGTCTGCACCATCATCATAAAGTTTGAAGTTTAAGTTTATGAGTGATTAAAGTTAAGAACCAGTAAATTTTGGCATTTGCATTTAGATTGATTCATTGTGAAATTGTAGATTAGCATCTTGACTATCATGTGTGAGTTTCTTATTTCCAGGGGTGACATTGTTATGTTAACTATGTTATGATGTATAAAGGATTGTTTACACCTATCTATCCCAGCACAATCCAAAACTTACATAAGAAAAGGATACCCTGACCTATGAGAAAACTTGGACGAATGCTGCTTACCCTTGTACTTATGGTGTCCCTGGCGGCACCCGGAACCTTTGCCTTTGCTTTTGAGGATACACAAGGGCACTGGGGCCGCGATTACATCAGCACCCTGGTGGACTATGGAATCGTCAGCGGTTACCCGGATGGCAGCTTTAAGCCGGATGCCCGGGTGACGCGCTCTGAATTCCTGGTCATGACGCTGAAGTCTCTCGGTGAAAACGTGAGCTCTGCCTCATCCGGGGAGTATTGGGGGACGCCGTATATAGAACGCGCCCGTGCCCTTGGACTGATACAGTCCGCTGATTTCCCGACAATGACGGCTTCAACCTTTGACAAGCCTATTCTGAGAGAAGAAATGGCCGGGATTGTCGCCGCAGCTTACCTGAGATCCAACGAACGGCCTGCGGCTTCCACACTGACCAGCGCGGCCAGCATGATCCGGGATTTGGAAGACGTCAGAGACTGCTACCAGGAGCCTACGCTGGTGGCTTATGCCGTCAAGCTCCTCAGCGGGTACACGGACGGCAGCTTCAGACCAGCAGGCTCGGCCACACGTGCAGAGTCCTCAGTGGTCACTGCAAAGCTTCTGTCTGACCGGCTTGGACTGGGTGACATTGTCGTTACGGTACCGCCGGTCACTTCACCGACCTTCAAGGTGGCTGGGATCAGCATTGGCGACACACTGGAAAAAGTGACCAGCACGCTGGGGACGCCTGTTCGCAAAGACCTCAGCGAGTATGGGTTTGAGTGGTATGTATATCATAAGAGCTATGAAAATTATGTCATGATTGGCATCTCCTCTGGCCGTGTTGTGGGGCTGTTTACGCATTATGGGCCGCTTGAGACGACCATCGGCTTAAAAATGGGCAGTACCAGGGGTGATGTGCAGGCAAAGTACGGCACGGGCCTGACGAAAATTGACAAGGGTACGTTTACATTTTTGATTCAAACCAGCGAAGAGTTTGACCTCTATAAGCTGACACCGGGGTACGCGACGTTTTATTATGACCTGGCGGACAGTAAAAAGATCGTTGGCTTTCAGCTGATCGCGCCTGTGGCGGAGGAGGGGCTGAAAAGCCTGTACGGGCCTGCGAGCGCGGGTCTGCGTACGGCTTATGAGAAGCAGACCTTCGATCTGGCCAATGTCTTCAGGGTCGCCAAGGGTAAAGCGGCCGTCACCTATAGTGCCACGGCGTCCAAGGCGGCGTACAGCCACAGCCTGGATATGCTGAACCGAAGCTTTTTCGACCATGTGAACCCGGACGGGAAAACACCATTCGACAGGATGCAGGCTGAGGGGCTGAGCTTCTCGGCAGCGTCTGAGAACATTGCGGCAGGCTATATCAACGCCATCACCACTCACATGGGCTGGGTCAATTCTCCTGGTCACCGGGTTAATCTCCTTGGCAACTACACGCAGCTGGGGACAGGGGTTGCCTTCGGTGGTGAGTATAAACAGTATTTCACACAGAATTTTTTGACGCCGCGGTAAAGGCGGGTATTGATAAAAAGAAGCTGGGGTAAAATTCGCCCCAGCTTCTTTTTATATTAGAGAAGACGTTTGGTTGGGGACTGTCCCCAACCAAACGCCCTTTTTGTTCAGGTCTCAATTCTGTGCCTCCATCAGGCCACTTTCCCCGTAAGCCCCCAGCACCCGCAGCGCTCTCAGCGTATTGAACCTGCTTGGTTCTCCTGTTTTTTCCATTTCAAAATGAACTTTGCCGGGATGTTTCAGCTGCACCGGCCAGGTGCCGTCCTTTAGTCTTTTGTCTCTAATTATACTGAGCGCATCTTCCATGCGAGGATCATAGGGTCTCCCAGCATCAGCGAAGTAAACCAGCGCCCTGAGAATATCGTAACGCCAGCGGGACGGAAAGGACAGCATACACCACCGTTTGTCAATGATCTCACCCGTCTTGTCCGACCTGAACAGCTTATGCGCCAGCAAAAATGCCTCAGCTTGTCCCCTGGCAAGTTCAATATCTGTCTTTCGGTAGTCATGCCCGGCTTTAACAAATTCCCAAAGACCCTCAAGCACGGAAATCGTAGTATGCATGGAGCTGTGAACAGCGCCATACCTCTTCAAATTACAATTAAATCCACCATCCGGCATAATGCTGTCAAGGATAAAATCCACGATTGACCTCAGCGCTTTCTCCGGAATTCCAAAGAAAGAAGCATAATTCAGAAACATCCCGTTCACGCAGAGATCGCCAGACGGTATAGTATGTGATTCGTTGATACTGCCATCTACGGATTTGCAGGTGCGAAGAATGCGTTCAAGCGTGTCCCTAATGGGCTCTGCCGGCTCAATTTCCAGCGCCCTGAGATCCAGCAGCGTATAGTGGGAGCTGATCCATTTGACCTGGTAGAAATCACGACCCCAGTGGCCGCTTGGGTTTCTGGCGGCGAGGAAGGCTTTCCCCCAACCATCGGCCGCAATTCTTTTTCGGAGCAGGTCAAGCTCATCCTCAGGCTTGTGCAGGAGGTATTTACACGTCAGGTACTTAAGACTAATGTCACCCGACATCAGCCATTTAATCAATGCATCCATAGCTCAACACCTCTTTCAATAGCCTTCTACCCATAATTTAGCCCTGCGTTCTCCCTCTCAAAGAATTTTATTTGCCGATGGTTGTGATTCTACACCGCACT
The DNA here is from genome assembly GCF_900103005.1 of Acidaminobacter hydrogenoformans DSM 2784. GTDB lineage: Bacteria > Bacillota > Clostridia > Peptostreptococcales > Acidaminobacteraceae > Acidaminobacter > Acidaminobacter hydrogenoformans. Next base: position 73,391 of record NZ_FMWL01000009.1, read on the forward strand.
CACCTCGAACAATTTCAATTACACAAGAGAAATCTCAATAAAAAAGACGTCTTCCAGCAGGAACAGACGTCTTTTTTATCACACATTTTCCTTAATCAAAACCACCATCAAATCATTGACGTTGGTTCCGGTCGGGCCGGTTATAACCAAGTCCCCGCTGACTTCAAGCGCGTGATAGGAATCATTCTCAGCGAGAAGCTGACTTGGATTAAAGCCCGCGCTGCGAATCCGTGCCAAGGTTTTGCCATCTACCATGCCCCCTGCCGCATCCGTAGGGCCATCCGTCCCATCTGAACCCACAGAGAAGATCACGACGTGCTCCAAATCCTGAATGCCAAACGCCGCAGCTAAAGCGGTTTCCTGATTGCGGCCACCCTTGCCCTTTCCTTTAAGGTGAACAATCGTTTCACCTCCGGCAATAATCGCACATGGCGGGTTCAATTTATAGGGACTTTTTGTCCCTTTGAGAATCTCACGTGCAATAGATGACATCATTCGGCCGAGCTCTGAAGCTTCACCTGTCATTTCAGTCGAGAGGATGAATGGTGGATACCCAAGCGCCTCGCAGACCGACGCAGCTGCATCACAGAGTTTGGTGACACTTCCGGTCACAACACTGTCGCAGTACCCAAGAGCTTTGGGCGTTTCATTTTCAATTGCTTTTTTGATTTCAGCACTACAATAGATATCAAACTTGTCAAGAACTTTAAACGCCTCTTCAGAGGTCGATGGATCCGGAAACGCCGGTCCGGAAGCAATGACATCCAGAGGGTCTCCTATAACATCTGAAAGCACGACGGCATAAAGTTCTGTCGTACCACATGCCTCGGCAAATCTTCCGCCCTTGACTCGGGACAGGTGCTTTCGAACCGTATTCATTTCTTTGATATCTGCACCCCGCGACAGCAGAAGATCCGTAACGCCAATGACGTCCTCAAGAGTCAGGCCGGATTGCGGCAGCTCAAAGAGCGCAGAACCGCCGCCCGATACCAGAAACAGGATGAAATCCTTTTTGTCATCTAACGAAGATACCATTTTGAGCGCTTTGGAAGCACCTGTCACAGAATTTTCATCAGGAATGGGATGCCCGGCTTCAATGATTTTGAAATTTGGGATTGGTCCCTGTGAATGATCATATTTTGTGATAATCAGACCTTGACGAATTTGATCACCAAGCACCTGGAAGGCGGCGTTTGCCATTCTCCAGGCAGCTTTTCCAATAGCAATAACGGATACTTCTTTGTCTATTGATTTGGCTTGCAAAGCATCCCGCACTGCCTTTTCAGGCAATACCGCTTCAATGGAGGCCTCAACAATCTTGAGCGCATCCTTTCTGAGTTTCGTCACAGTCACACCCACCTATTTAAAGCTCTCATCCACTTTCTTCAGCATATTCCGAATAGGCAAATCATATGGGCATCTTGATTCGCAGATGCCGCATTCCACGCAATCCGCAGCTTTAATTTCCATGGAGCCATAGCGCGCCTGCGCCCAATCTTTAAGACCATAGCGCTTCAGATACCCTTCCATTAAGAACAGAGTTGGAATGTCAAGTCCCTGCGGACAAGGGAGGCAATACCCGCAGCGTCGGCAAAAGTGTTCGCCCATTTCCTGTCTCACGACCTCCATATTTTTGAGGTCTTCCTCAGTGTAATTAAGCTCCGCACTGCCCATAGCCGCATTTTCAGAGACCTGCTCTGGGCTGTCCATGCCTGGAATTGCCACTGAGACATGCGGGTTGTTCAGGATGTATTTCAAGCTGAGTGGGCCATTCGAAATGGCGCCCCCTGCCAGCGGCTTCATCACAATGATACCCATACCAAGCTCGTGGGCACGCTGAAAAAGTCTCTCACCCTGGTGTTCCACCAGATTATAAGGGAACTGAATGGTTTCAAAGCGACCGTCTTCAATAATTTTCTCAAGAAGCTTGTGATCGTGGCTGGTGATGCCTATGTGCCCTATCAGCCCTTCGCGTTTAGCCTCCAGCATAGCCTCGTAACCGCCCTGCTGGATCAAGGCATCATACGCTTCCTGGTTGCGGACGAAGTGCGCCTGATAAAGCTCAATGTGGCTGGTCCTCAAGTTGATCAGGCTAATGCCAATATCGCGCTTCATGTCCTCATAGCTCTTCGCCATGGTTTTCGTAGCGAGAACGAAGCTGTCGCGGTGCCCTTCAATTGCGGCGCCAATCATTTCTTCACTGGTGGTGTAGCCCCTGGCGGTGTCGAGAAAGGTAACCTCACGCCTGAGGCACTCCATCAATATGGTTTTGACAGTTGGAGCATCGACACGCTGAATGGGGATGCCGCCAAATCCGACTTCGCTGACCATTAATCCAGTTTTGCCTAAGAGACGTTTTCTCATGGATGCATCTCCTTCTGAGTGGTTTGTTTGTCTATGTGTGAGAATGGGAGACTATAAGTCTCCCACTGGCTCTTGTTCTTAACGAATGCGATCGCCTTTGCTTTACCTTACTCTATCCCTTACGACTTGCCTTCCATAGCGTCCTTGACCTTCTTCACGAAAGCCTCATCCAGCCGGTTGACTCTGAGTGGACGCATTTCTTTGTCAACGAAGGCGTGAAGGGTTCTTCCCTCAGCCAGCAGCAGTCCGGTTGCCTTGTCCAGCAGCTGGTAAAGAAAAGAAATTTTGACGCCCTTGAAGGTCTCAATGACAGTGCGAATAATAATCTCCTGATCGTAGAGGATCGCGACCCGGTAACGGCAGCTGCTTTCAACGACAGGCAGGATGATCCCCGCCTCTTCAAGGCCCCGGTAGGAATACCCCAGGGCCCTCAGGTACTCACAGCGGGCGACCTCAAAATACCGGTAGTAGTTGCCATGCCACACCACACCCATCTGATCCGTTTCCTCGTAGCGTGGGCGCATTTCAACGTCAAAGTGATTCATGATGGACTACAGCATCCTGGTGCGGCCGGCATAGACAATGCCCTTAGTCGCGTCCACAGTCACCGTAGGTGCACCTTTTAAAAGCTTGACCGCGTCTGCAGCGCCTACAACGGTAGGAAGGCCCAGGGACAGAGCGACAATAGCCGCATGGCTGGTGTAGCCGCCTTCTTCGACAATGAGGCCTCTGGCCTTCGTAATGAACGGCATCATATCCCGGTCTGTCGTAGCACTGACCAAGATATCCCCTTCTTTGAAGCTGGCCTCAGCCTCCTCTGGTGAGTTGGCAATGCAAAACGCGCCCGTAGCCGTACCTTTGCCAATACCCGTGCCCTTGATCAGCACTTCGCCCACCAGATGCACCTTGATCATATTGGTCGCACCCGCGACACCTACTGGAATCCCCGCCGTCAGGACCACCAAATCGCCTTGCTCAATAAAGCCCTCTTCCTGGGCACTCTTCATGGATTTCTCCATAATTTCATCCGTAGAATCCGCCTTGCCCAGGGAAATGGACTCGACACCCCACACCAGGGCCAGCTTGCGGCGAACCTGCTCTGAAGTTGTCGCTGCAATGATAGGCGCCTTAGGGCGGAATTTTGATACTTTACGAGCCGTAAAGCCGGAGGATGTCGCGGTCATGATCGCGCTGGCTTCCAGCTCAAGGGCTGTCAGGCAAGTGGCGTGGCTCACCGCGAAGGTCACGCTGTCATCCTCTTCCGACTTGTGAACCCGCTTAAGAAGCGCCTCATAATCCAGGCTTTCCTCAGCGGCTTTCGCGATCACTGCCATGGTCTGGACGGCCTCAAGAGGATACTTACCCGCTGCGGTTTCGCCGGACAGCATGATGGCATCCGTGCCGTCGAAAATGGCGTTGGCGACATCCGTGGTTTCTGCACGGGTAGGGCGCGGGTTGCGGATCATGGAATCCAGCATCTGTGTCGCTGTAATGACAGGCTTGCCGGCACGGTTGCACAGGCGGATCAGCTCTTTCTGAACCAGCGGAATGCGCTCCGTTGGAATTTCAACGCCAAGATCCCCACGGGCCACCATGATGCCGTCTGAAACCTCGAGGATCTCCTTCATGTTGTCCACACCCTCCTGATTCTCGATCTTGGAGATGATGTGAATGTGATGGCCACTGTTTTCCTCAAGGACTTTGCGGATCTCCATGACGTCCGCAGGCTTACGGATAAAGGAAGCCGCAATAAAGTCAATGCCGTTGTCTATGCCAAAGATGATGTCGCTGATGTCTTTTTCCGTGATCGCCGGCAGCTGAATGCTGACCCCCGGGACGTTGACGCCCTTGTTGCTCTTGACGGTTCCGCCGTTCAGTACCCGGCACTCAATGTCTGTCCCAGTCACTGAGACGACCTCCATGCCCACGAGACCATCATCGATCAAAATTTTGGTCCCTGGAACAACATCTTGGGGCAGCCCGGTGTACGACACCTGGCACTTCTCCTGGTCGCCAAGATAGTCCTGCGTGGTCAGCGTAAACTTCTGGCCTTCAACGAGCTCTACTTCACCGTCAAATTTTCCGGTGCGGATTTCAGGACCTTTTGTGTCGAGAAGAATCGCCACGGGCTTCTCCAGTTCTGCGCGAACCTTTTTGATCATCAAAATGCGGGCCAGGTGCTCTTCATGACTGCCGTGGGAAAAATTGAGCCGCGCCACATCCAGGCCGCTCTCAACAAGCGTCTTGAAAACTTCTGGATTCTCGCTGGCTGGGCCAATCGTACATACAATTTTGGTTTTTTTCATCTAATCATCTCTCCTACTTGGTTGGTTCACATCTGGGTTCATATTGCACTATTTTGAATCTAAAAAAATACTATATTCATGAAAAACTACAACTCCAGGCAGAATGCCTGTCTCCAACAGTCTAACACAGAATCATTATGCTTATGTTAAGCCAAAGGGACATGCTCTCCAAAGCAGCACACAGCTAAACCAGTTAAACCGTCCTGCAGCGCAGCCTACAGGGAGAGAATTTCCGCCAGGTCATACTTATCCTGGTCAAATCGCTTGGGCTCATTCAAAGCCTCTTCAATAGCCATATCCATAATTTTATTGTCTCTGATCCCGACAACGCGTCCAAATTTGTCCTCAAGCAGAAGCTCCACAGCCCGCTGGCCAAACTGCGCCCCCAGGATTCGGTCTGTCACGGACGGCGTGCCGCCCCGCTGGAGATAGCCGAGCACCGTCACCCGCACCTCCTGATGAATCAGTGCCTCGAGGCGCTCGGCAATCTCATAGGACTTCCCGACGCCCTCAGCGATCAGAATGATGCTGTGCAGCTTGCCCCGGCGCCGGCCCTGAAGAATTTTCCGAGCCACTTCATCCAGGTCGAACTTGCGCTCAGGCACCAGAATGTCCTCGACGCCCCCTGCCAGACCCGCAAACAGCGCAATGTCCCCGCAGTGGCGCCCCATGACCTCCACAATACTGACCCGGCCATGAGACGACGACGTATCCCTCAGATTGTTTATGGCTGAGACCACCGTGCTGACTGCCGTATCAAATCCAAGGGTCAGGTCCGTATAAGCAAGGTCATTATCTATAGTGCCTGGTATGCCGATGGTCGGAAACCCCATATCCCACAAGCGTTTAGCCCCCTTGAAGGAACCATCTCCCCCAATGACCACCAAACCGTCGATCTCAAACATCCGCAGCACATCCAGCGCCCGCTTCTGTCCGACCTCAGTCATGAAATCCTCCGACCTTGCCGTCAGCAGCTTCGTGCCGCCCCTGTTGATGATATCACCGACATCCACAATCTGCATGTCGTCTATATCTGCCTCGATCAGACCCTGATAGCCCCTGCGGATGCCGGAAACCGCCAGCCCATTATAAAGCGCGATCCTCACCGTAGACCGAATCGCCGCGTTCATGCCTGGGGCGTCTCCACCGCTGGTAAGGACGCCAATGCGCTTGATCTTCTTTTCAGCCTCTTTCTTTTTGACGTCTGCCATGATCGTTTGACTCATTCACATCACCTCATTCTATTAGCGTTGAAATCCATTTTCTCGCTTTGGATTAACAATAGCCTCACTTTATCTTCACCGCGTCGTGGCCAAGTTCGACGCGCAGCTCCGTAAGCAACCGGTCCGCTGCCTTTACCCACAGCTTCTCCTGCGTTCGAATAGTTTTCTTTTCTTTCTCGAGGTATAAGACGACTTCCATCTCACCCGGATACTTCTGGAGGACCTTCTTGACGCGCTCCCACAGCGCAGCCTCCAAATGCTCCATTTTCAGAAAAAGCTTAGGATCCGGCACTTTCTTGAAGCGCTTGATGGTTTCAAGGTTCAGCGGATAAACCGCGTCAGCAATGAGCTTAGGCGGCTCATCCTCCCGCAGACTCAACCGGCCCTCCACAATAATGAAACCGTCCTCATTCAGATGCAGCTCATAGCGGGTCAACATCATGGGAAACACCATGACCTCAATGGCAGCATAAAGGTCCTCAAGGCTGAGGAAGCACATTCTGGCGTTGCTTCTGGTAATTTTGTCAGTGCGCTTGGCAATCAGGCCGGCGATTACAACCCTTTCACCGTCCGCGAACTGCCCTGTGCCCTCTTCCCAGCTTTCAAAGAGATCGCTGAGTCTCAGGCTTGAGATATTATCCACTTCGTCTTTGAAAGCTGAAAGCGGATGTCCGCTGAAATAGATCCCTAAAACTTCTTTTTCGAAAGCGAGGATGGTGCGGACGTCGAACTCCGGGACGTCCGGCAGCAGCTCCGGCGGTGCCGGCGGGGTATTGGCCTCAGAACCACCGGCAGAAGCACTGGCTTCTCCGGCCATGGCCATACTCAGGCCGGAAAACAGGCTGACCTGACCGGCCGCGTTGTTGCGTTTTTCCCTGTGGGCGCTGTCCACAATCCGCTCAAAGGAGGCCAGCAGTTGGGAGCGGCGTGCCCCCATGCCATCAAAAGCGCCGGCTTTAATCAGGCTCTCTACCGCCTTCTTGTTCAGCTCGCCGGATGGGATCCGGTCGCAAAACTCCGTGAAGTTTCGAAATGGGCCATGAGCCTTGCGCTCAGCCTCCAGCGCCCGAATGATGCCACTGCCCACGTTCTTGATCCCCAGCAGGCCGTAGCGGATCGCGCCGCCTTCCACGGAAAACTGCTCCACACTGTGGTTGACGCTTGGCGGCAGCACTTTGAGGTTCATGCGCTGACACTCGACAATATAAACCGCCAGCTTCGTCTGGCTGCCCATAACGCTGGACATCAGCGCCGCCATAAATTCGACGGGATAGTGTGCCTTCAGCCAGGCCGTCTGGAAGCTGATCAGCGCGTAACCCGCCGCGTGACTCTTGTTGAAGGCGTATTTTGCGAAGTCAATCATGTCGTCAAAGATGGCGTCCGCCGCTTCCTTGGACACGCCATTGCGCAGACAGCCGGCAATCTCAACGCTTCCCTCATCATCTAATTTGCCATGGATGAAATAGCGCCGTTCTTCTTCCATAACCGACATTTTTTTCTTGGACATGGCCCGGCGAACCAGGTCGCTTCGGCCATAGGAATAGCCCCCCAGCTCACGAACGATCTGCATGACCTGCTCCTGGTAGACCAGACAGCCATAGGTCACGCCAAGGATGTCCTTAAGCTTGGGGTCCAAGTAAGTGATGAGCTGTGGGTTGTTTTTGCTTTTGACATATCTGGGAATTGAGTCCATCGGCCCCGGTCTGTAAAGGGAAATGCCCGCTGTAATATCTTCCAGGCAGGTTGGCTTTAGCTCCCTCATAAACCGTGTCATGCCGGCGCTCTCCAGCTGGAAAATGCCCAAGGTTTGGCCACTGCCAATCCCGGCGTAGCTCTTGGGATCATCCGTTGAGATCTTTGAAAAATCTATGTCGAGATCATAATTCTCTTTAATCAAGTCCACCGCGCGCTGAATGACTGTCAGGGTCCGCAGCCCGAGGAAGTCCATTTTGAGAAGGCCAAGCTCCTCTAACAGCAGCATGCCGAACTGGGTCGTGACGTTGCCGTCCTGGACTGTCAGCGGTACATAGTGGTCTACGGGCGCCTTCGAAATGACAACCCCAGCCGCATGGGTCGACGAGTGCCGCGGCAGACCTTCGACCTTTCTGGCGAAGTCGATCAGACGACGCGCCTCTGCATCCGTGTCGTAAAAACCTTTAAGCTTGGCGTTCATCTCAAGGGCTCTATCTATCGTCATGCCAAGGATCGTTGGAATTTCCTTCGCGATCTTGTCCACGTCCGCATAGGGGAGGTTAAGGGCCCGGCCTACATCCCTGATGGCTGCCCGGGCAGCCATAGTGCCAAAGGTTATAATCTGAGCGACGTGCTCTTTGCCGTACTTCTTGACCACATAATCAATGACCTCCTGACGCCGGTCGTCCTGGAAATCTATATCTATATCTGGCATGGTGACACGCTCAGGATTCAGGAACCGCTCGAAAATCAGGTCATAGGCCAAGGGATCCACATCTGTGATCTCCAGACAATAGGCCACCAGGGAGCCGCCAACGCTGCCCCGGCCGGGACCAACGAGAATCCCTTGTTCTTTCGCGAACTTGATGAAGTCCCAGACAATGAGGAAATAGTCCTCATAGCCCATGTCGTGAATGGTCCCAAGTTCAAACTCCAGCCGCCGGATGTGCTCAGGGGTCACGTGGTAACGCTTATGCATCCCGTCATAGCAAAGCTGCCGGAGATAAACCTGGGCCGTCACGCCTTCTGGCAGCTCAAATTCGGGGAGATGGAGGCTGCTGAAGTCAAAATCGAATTGGCAGCGCTCTGCAATCTTGACCGTGTTGGCCAAGGCCTCTGGCGCATAGGGAAACAGCCGCTGCATTTCCTCCGGTGATTTCAGGAAAAACTCCCGGGTTGGAAAGGTCATGCGGTCTTGATCCGCCACGGTTTTTCCCGTCTGAATGCACAGCAGAACGTCGTGCACCTCGTGATCCCCTGGGTCAATATAGTGGACATCATTCGTTGCGACAAGGGGAATGCCGGTCTCTTTGGACATGCGAATCAGCTGAAGGTTGACCTTCTTTTGCAGCTCAATGCCGTGATCCTGCAGTTCCAGATAATAGCGATCCGGCCCAAAAATCTCGTAAAATTTGAGTGCCAGTGCCTTGGCCTCACCGTAGCGGTCTTCAGCGATCAGCGCCTGAACATCCCCGCCCAGGCAGGCGCTAAGACAAATCAGCCCTTCAGAGTGCTTCGCCAGAAGCTCGAGATCTATGCGGGGCTTATAATAATACCCTTCTATAAAGCCCCTGGAAACCAGGTGAATCAGATTTTCGTAGCCCTTTGCATTTTCCGCAAGGAGCACCAGATGCCCCCGGTTCTTATCCATAGAGGCGTCCTTGTCATGCATGGATCGGCTTGCCATGTAGACCTCGCAGCCTATAATGGGTTTAACCCCAGCTGCTTTGGCAGCCTTGTAGAAGTCGACCACGCCAAACATGACACCGTGGTCCGTGATGGCCACCGCGTCCATGCCCTGCTCTTTTACACGTTCAAACAGGCGGTCTATGACTGTAAACCCGTCCAGCAGGCTATATTCCGTATGCAAATGTAAATGGACAAATTTGCTCATCAATCAACGCGCCTTTCCTGCATGATCCTTGCTGCCGTCTGTGTTTTTTTCAAGCCTTTTCCCCAAGCTTTCCCCTGAGGTCAGCCGCAATTTTCTCTATTTTTCTGAAACGATGGTTTATGCCGGATTTGCCCACCGGCGGATCCAGCATTTCTCCTATTTCCTTCAAGGTCGCTTCCCTGTTTTCAAGCCGCATTTCAGCCGCTTCACGAAGGTTCTCCCCAAGGTAATCCAGACCTACCCGCGAATTTATGAATTCTATATCCTCAATCTGTCTGTAGGCAGCGTCCACGGTCTTGTTGAGGTTCGCCGTTTCACAGTTGACCAGTCTGTTGACGTCATTTCTCATCTGCTTGACAATACGGATGTTCTCAAATTCCAGCAAAATAGTGTGGGCACCTATGATATTGAGAAAGTCGACAATCTGATCGCCCTCTTTGATATAGACAACCCAGTGGTTCTTTCGCTGAATGATCTTAGGGGTCAGCTCATAGCGCTCCATCAGATGACACAATGCCTCAGCATAAGCCTCATCATTGGTGACAAACTCCAGGTGGTAACCCTTTTCCGGGTCACTCAGGCTGCCGCCGCCTAAAAAGACACCTCTGAGGTATGCCCTGACACAGCATTCTTTTGTCGCGATCCCTACCGGGATGCCTTCCTCAAATCTATAAATACCATCACTATGGTCTATGATCTTTAATGTCGTCAGAATTTCTTCTGCACCCTGTACAACAATTAAATACGTGTTGGTTTTCTTCAGCATGGGGTTTTGCTTGATCAGGATCTCCGCGCTCAGACCAAAAACCCGCTTGAAGGAGGAAAAGATGCGCCGGGCAATCGCAGGATTTTCTGTGGTCAGTGTCAGACTGAGCCCTTTGCCCCTGGCATAGCCAATGGAGCCGCTGACCTTAATCAATGCAGAAAGCTCTGCAATCTGGCAGCAACGATCCTCGCCCCGGATCTGGCAGAGCTCATTCTTGGTTGTCGATGAAAATGACATAGTCTCACCTGTCTTTATATGCTCAATATACTTTATCATTGTAGAATTGTTTGATAATTTGTTTGTTGATTTATTTGATGGATGCGTTGTCAATGGTGCTGTCATCAAGGCCCAGCACGGCTTTCCCCTTGCGAACCATCTCCCGCTCATCACTGTAGCGCAGGAAATTTTCAATCTCATTGACATCCACGAAGCGCCCGTCAATAAACCCTTCTTCCTCCAGCGGGACTATTTCCGTGGTCACCGCAATCATGGCATACCAGTGGACCCGTTTTATGATGAGCTCCTGCTGACTCCAGATATTTCTAAACCGGTAACCTGTTTCATCCAGGTACCTCAGCACCTGAGCCGTTACGCCGGTTTCTTCTGAGACCTCCCGGGCAGCGGCGTGCTCCGGAGATTCCTTGGGCTCGACTTTACCCTTTGGGAGTACCCAATCCCCATTCATTTTTTTCAGAATCAGAACCCGCCGTCCGTGAAAGACGACACCGCCTGCGCTCGTCACATATTTCAAGAGGCTTCACACCCTTATGGTCTATGCCGGATTTTAGTTTCAATTTCAGGCTGCGGGACGGATTCACAGTTGTACATTCAGAATTTATCCCACTTTCAGTGAACACATAATCATCCTTTAGTATACCACAAAATGAGGGGTATCATGTGGCGCAATTGCATCTTCAGCTCTTTGGATTAAAAAATTCAAAGTTTGATTTGACATCTGAATTCTGTTTTACAATACATCCTTAATAACCTCTGTGATAAGATAAGGTTGACAGGTAAAGATGACTTCCGCTTACAAGTGTAGCTTCCTTGTCGCTTCGACAAAAATTGTTCGCCAAATGACGCCCACCTACGGAGGAGACCCCAATGAAACAGTTTGACGCCGACTTTTATATTTCCATCCTCGAAGCTTCCCATGACGAGATTTATGTCACAGACGGCGACGGTTTTGCAGTCTACTGCAATAAAACCTTCGAGTCCAATTATGGTCTGACACGTGAGGAAATCATGGGCAAGCATATCAGCTTCCTCCTGGATAACCAGTATTGTGACCAATCTCCTTTACCCATGGTCATTGAACACAAAAAAGAAGTCAGCATCCGCCAAAAGACAAAGATGGGCAAAACACTCTTGATTACGGCGACCCCGTCCTTTGATGAAAATGGCAAGATTGAATTGATTGTCGAGAACTGTCGCGACGTCACAGAAATGGAAGCCATCAAGGCTGACCTTGAACACACCAAGGAGCAGATGAACCGCTACAAAAGTGAAATCGATGAGCTCAGGCGAAATGAACTGAAAGATACCGAAAACCTGATTGTCAACAATGCCAAAATGAAGGCGATCACCGACATGATCGACCGCCTGTCAACGATCCACTCCACCATCTTGATTTCAGGAGAGTCTGGCACCGGAAAAAGTATTCTCGCAAAGTATATCCATTCAAAAAGCATGCGCAGCGACGGACCTTTCATCACCATCAACTGCGCTGCCATTCCATCAAACCTTCTGGAATCTGAGCTTTTTGGATATGTCTCCGGCGCATTTACCGGCGCGGACAAAAAAGGTAAAGTTGGTTTAGTAGAGCTGGCTGATGGCGGCACGCTCTTCCTTGACGAAATTGGCGAAGTGCCGCTTTCCCTGCAGGCAAAGTTTTTGGAGCTCATCCAGGATAAACGGTTTATCCCCGTGGGCGCCACTAAACCAAAGTCTATTGACGTCCGCATAATTTCAGCGACAAACGCAGACCTGATGTCTCTTGTCAAAGCCAAACGTTTTCGGGAAGACTTATACTATAGGCTTAAAGTTGTTGACCTTCAGATCCCACCCTTAAGAGAAAGAAAAGAAGATTTGAAGGATATGGCTTTGCTGTTCCTGAACAAGTATAACAAAGAATATAAACTGAACAGGGTGATCTCTGGCGGCTGTATGGACATCCTTCAGAATTACCGCTGGCCAGGAAATGTCCGTGAGCTGCAGCACGTCATAGAGCAGTTGGTGGTCACTGTACCAGGCAAAGTCATAGAACCCCACGACCTTCCTATGCATTTGTTTCGGGATGCCCTCGTGCCCATAGACCCGGCCCAGTCAGAGCTGCCTGCTTTAAACAGCGCACTGGAGGAAATTGAAAAAACGCTGATTCTTAAAGCTTTTGAGCACTTTGGAAGCTCTTACAAGGCAGCGAAAGCGCTTCACATTTCGCAGAGCAAAGCGAGCCGGTTATACAGAAAATATACAGAATAATTCCAGAAAAAAGACCTGCCTGAAGCATGTGTCCCCCTCGGCAATCGCCGGTAAGATACGCTTTCAAGCAGGTCCTTTTTTTCAAAATCCATCGACAAACAAAAACCAGTCACTTCATTGACTTCAGGACTTCAAGCAAGAATGCCCACGTCTTCATCACCGAAGGGATACTGAGATGCTCATTCGGATTGTGGACATCAAAGAGCTGCGGTCCAATGGATATCGCATCCAAGCCCTCGATCTTCTCAATCAGCATACCGCACTCAATGCCCGCGTGACAGGAAACAATTCTCGCTTTCTCACCAAATCTCTGCTCATAAACCCGCTCGAATAACGCGCGAAGTTTAGAATTTGGATTAAAAGGCCACTCGGGATAGGCTTCAAAGCTCTTGCATGACGCACCCAGTACCTCCGCGAGGATCTCAAATTTATCCATTAAGACCGCCCTCTGGCTCTTCACAGCGCTTCTGACCTCAGTTTCAAAATAGACAGTATCCCCAAGTGTCTTCAGCAGCCCCAAATTTGACGAGCTCTCAACGAGTCCTTTCATTTCAGCGCTCATAGTATGCACCCCGTCGGGCATCAGCGCAATGGCTTGTATCACTTTGACAGCACTTTCAGGTTTCATTTTTTGCCGATAGTCACTTTCCCCAAACCAAGCTTCCTCCCGGCTCCATTCCAATCTCAGCTTCGGATCCTTCACATAGAATTCCCGCTGCAACGCTTCCTGCAGCTCTGACACCCGTTTGCCAAATCGTTCGTAAGCCTCCTCAGGGATCAGAAGAATCGCTTCCGCCTCCCTGGAGATCGCGTTGCGCTGGGATCCTCCCTCAAGCTGAGCAATCGCCGCGCCTTCTTTCATCAAAGCTACCCGCCGCCTTCTTTCCGGGGCAGCTCTTATTTTTTGGACGCCTCGCATAAAACAGGAAACCCGACCCAATCAGCAGTGTCAGAAGCAAATATTCTGATGGCCAGCGCAGTGCACCCGGGCTTGAAGGCAGGAGCATGGCCAGGGCGAGGAACAGTACCACACCTATGCCCAAACAGTCGAGGACACGAGCTGAGGGGGACTGCAGCTGACCATCGGAAGCGCCCTTTCTGAGTTGATGGACGGAAAACACCGTAGAGCCCCATAAGATGATGTAGAAAAAAGCAGCCACATTGACGAGGGAGGAAAATAACGCGCCTCCCACAAATGGGGTTATGCCTGTCACAAGAGCGACAAACAGGATTGCGTTGACTGGCGTCTTGTAGACAGGGTGAACCAAAGCGAAGCTGCGGGGGATCAATCCGGCTTTACCCAGTGCATAGAGCGACCTGACCGCACCAAAGAACATGCCGTTAAAGACGCCCATAATATTGAAAACAGCGGCTGACAGCAGCATGCCTTTAAAGGCAGGCACACCTGTGAGTCTGACCAGGCTGTCCGAAAAAGGAATGGCGGTGGATGTCATTTTCTGCCAGGGCATCAGGCCTGCCTGAAGGAAGAGCAGCGCGCCGTACAACAAGGTGGAAATGATAATGGACAGCAGCATGGCCTGCCCAATCCGTTTGACACTCAGGCTTACGCTTGCCTCCTCCACACCTTTAGAGATGTTTTCCCAGCCGGCGATCGAGAACGGCAGGAGGACTAAAAGCGAGACCGTACCGTCAAAGGCTGGCTTGATGGACAGCGGAACTAAATTCTGGGGATCGAAGAAAACCAAGCCTGCGACAAAGGCCCCAACGACCATGGTGATGACGACTGCCATCAGGGCGACTTGAACCCTTGCAAAGAATTTTGTGCCGCGGTATTGTGTCCAGGCAATGCTGCTGACGAGGGCCAGTCCAATCAGCACACTCCAAAGCGTCACCGGCTGTCCACCGACTGCGTATAGAATGCTGTGACCCTCAAGTGACAGAAATAGTACGTTGAGCATTTTTGAAATGGCCAGAGTCTGCCAGGCACAGATCACGCTGTTGACCAAAAATCCGCTCCAGCCGGCTATAAGCGCAGCACGCTGCCCAAAAGCACGGCCGGCGTAACGCATCTCCCCTCCGCCTTCCGGGAAGAGCGGCATGATTCTCGTGTAGGAAGAAGCCATGACCAGGATCATAATGAGTCCAACGATAAAAGCTAAAAGTGCGTTGAGAGGTCCACCGGACGCGTCCATCCAGATTCCCGTCATTAAAAGCCACGAGGAGCCAAATACACAGCCAATCCCCATTCCTAAAAATCCTGCGAAGCCTATGGTGCGTTCAAGCTTTATGGGCACTTCGTTATGATTCATGTTGCTGCCTCCCTGCGTGACTGTCAGATGCACCTTTAAAGTTTGACGTCTGGTTGCTTGATTTAATATGCAATTATCGTGCCATAATCATGAAGCGTCATCTCAGTCCATTTTCAGATTCAAGGCTCAAAACAAATAAAAAAGATAAGGATTTACTGTATTTTGGCTATGTTTTTAATGTGTTCAGGTCAAAAGTCAGATAGATTGAGTCATTCTTAACTCACTCAATACCGTCGAGCTTTCTTTAAATTATGCGGCCTTCAGGGTTTCACAAAGGAAAACGAGTCACTTTCAACTCGTTTTAACTAAATGTACGTTTTTCAATTACTCTTCCAGACATTAAAATGCTCAATTTCCAACCTTCAAGCGCTTTCTCATCCGGCCAAATCGTAGTTTCATATGTTTTGATCAAGTTATATTTGACTCATTTTTCCTTGCTTCGATTAATACAGCGTATGAGCGCAGCAAAAAAACCTCCAAATGGAGGCCTTTTTTTGATTCTTATTCATTTTGAAGATTAACCGCAATCATTCACTTTTCTTCTCAATCGACAGCGCATGCAGCCCCGTCAAATAAAATGACACAAGGCCTGCCAGGGTGCCGATGGTCGCGGCACGAATAAAATACGGCATCACCACGCTCTTCGCGCTGACGGCAATGCTGCTGCCCATCTCCCCGCCCACAATCAGGGCTGCCGCGAACATCAAGAAGACAATGCCGCCACCCAGGATGGCGATCAAAATGAAAATGCTGAAAATTGCGCTGACAACGTCTTCAATTCTCTTTTTCATCTGAAACCCCTCCTATAGGAAGACAATCGGCAACAGTCCACCGAGTATCAGAATCGCGACGACGAGATGTACCGCGATCCAGACAAAAGCCAAAGTGGAGGTTTCCCGCATGCCGGACTGCGCAATGCCCATAGCGGCGTACATGGCCAGGGCCAGGGGCGGCGTCATGCCCTCAAGGGCGCCGGTGATGGCTGGCAGTATGGCTGCGGCCAGAAGCGGATTAACACCCACTGCAACGAGCCCTCCCACAATAGCCGCGCCAAAGATCGCAATCTGGGAGGAACCTGGGAGAAACATCCCAAGGAACATGGTCATCATCGGAATGAAAATCACGAGCTGCAGCCGGGTCAGATTCAGTTGGTGTATGTAGTCGCCAAGAGCCGCCCCCACTTTGGCATCCCCAAAAACATAGGAAATGCAGTAGGCGAAGTAGACCGTCGCAGCGACAGGTGCTATGTGGAGCATGGCTTTTCTGAACAGATGGAACAACCGAACCGGCGACAGGTTTTCTTTCTTTTCGCCCATACTGATCAGCAGCGTATAGATCGCCGCCACGCCAGGCGTGAAGAGGATTACCGAGCTTGAAAACGCGCTGGCGCCTTCTTTTCCAATGCGCTGTGTTATCAGGGTCGGACCAAATTTAAAATCAATAAAGAGCGGCAGAAAGATGATTGCCGGAACTAAAAGCGCTTTCCAGCCTCTTCTGAAGGCCTCTCCCACTTTGGGAATCTCCTCGGAAGGTACCGGCGAAACCTTGTAGTATCTGCAAAAGGCATACAGCGTTACAACACGCTGCAGGATAAACCAGATGCCTATGCCCCAAACCACCATCCAAAAGCTCGACAGTGTGTAGGTTTCAGGATAGATGGTATCCAGAACGCCAAACGCCAGCAGGATTGTTCCAGAAGGTGGGATCATGGGGCCAAGGGAGCTCGCGGACATCTCCACCGTCGCGGCCAGCGCAGGCGGAAATTTCGTCCGGATCATGGCCGGAATGGTAAAAACGCCTGTGGCGGCAACATTACCGGGGCCCGTTCCCGAAAGAGAAGCCATAAAGGTGCTGGCCAGCAACGAAACATAACCCGCACCGCCCCTGAAACGACCGACTAAAGACAAAATAAAATCAATAATGTTGGAGACGACATTGGTTTGTCCAAAGATATACGCCAAAGACAGAAAGGCCACAATGGCATAGAATAGCGTATTCGTTGAAGGCCGGATCAAATAAGTGGAAAACTCGGCCAGCTTCCCCAGAATGGCCAGCATAACGACGAAGCCTATGAACATAGCTTCATAAATGGGACGTTTCAGCAGTACAAAGACAACGAGGATGGTTCCCAAAAGCGCCAGAAGGTACATCAGTTCAACAGGCAGTCCGTTCATTTGATTCCTCCCCATACATCAGCATGCCATGCTGAGGCGTCAAGCACGGTGTCCTTAACGTATTGCCTGCTCTACCACGAGCAGGTCTTTTCAAACCCACCTATTTTTCCTTGTGTTTGGTCAGCGCCATAACCAGCATCTTTTGAATCAGCGACTCATAGGTATACCCCGCGGCTTTCGCGACCCTTGGAAAGTCACTGTACTCCGGCTGCATTCCCGGAAGTGTATTGATTTCGAGGAAATAAGGCGTTCCCTCTGCATCCAGACGCACATCTATGCGCGCATACTCATCACAATACAAAGCTTTGTATGCTTTTGCGGCATAGTCCTTGATTCTTTCAGCCACCTCTGGCTCAAGATCCGCCGGGCATTTGACCCCCACCGCGTCTCTTGCTTTGATGTCCACCGTCATAAAGCCTTTGCCATCCGTTGTATCATAGATAATTTCCTGGATTGGCAGGACTTCAGGGTCATCATTGCCCATAACGCCAACCGTAAACTCCCGGCCCGTGATGAATTCTTCGACCAGGGCAGGCTGATTAAAGATCCTGAATACTTTTTCAAGTCCCTTCCTAAGCTGCGCCTCATCATGAACGACGCTGTCCTCGGTTATGCCAAGGCTTGAGCCCTCATGCTCCGGTTTTATGATCAGTGGATATCTTAAAGAGGGCTCCACGGGCTCTTCACCAGTATAAAATACCTGGAAATTTGCCGTTGGGACGCCAACGCTTCGAAACAGCCGCTTGCTGATATGCTTGTGCAGCCCAAAGATATGGGTGGAAAGACCGGAGCCTACAAATGGGATCTCCGTCATCTCCAGCATTCCCACTACATTGGCCTGCTGCATTTTGTTCGTTATGCCAGTGCAGGCGTTGAAGATCACTTCCAGGCCTTCTATGGCTTTGATATCCCTTAAAAGGTCAATGGTCGCCGCTATACGCGTCACCTTATGGCCATTTGAAAACAATGCCTGCTCGATCGCCTTAACTGTCAAATCCATCTGTTCAGAGCCATGAGGGTCTATGGAAATGTCCCTCTTTTTCCCTATATCTGCCGGCGTATACAAGAGTCCAACATGCATGAAAAAACCTCCTCATTTAATGTCCACGATGATAAATCTTAATATCTGCTAGGGCCTCTATCCTCAGCGAGACCTTAAGTGCGTCATGGCGTATGTAGCCCTTTACCACTTCGACATAATCATCCAGCAGCAGCGCAATATCTTTTGTTTCAAAATAAAGCCTGTCGGCAGCCGTCATCTGCACGGGCGCAGCCCACTCTGCCTTATAACGGGATACAATGGCCTCGTCAATGACTGCATTGTTGAACAGCACATGAGTCACCAACCCCGGACCCGCATGAGCCTCCAAAGCTCTATGATAATCCGCCGGACTATAGCCATCCGTCTCCCCCCGCTGAGACATGAGATTTATTATTAAGACCTTGGGCGCGCGCGAGCTTCGAATCGCGTCTGCCACGCCCGCCACCAGCAGGTTTGGCAGAATACTGGTGTATAGGCTCCCCGGCCCCAGCACAATGACATCCGCCTCCGCAATGCTGGTCAAGACCTCATCCAAGGCCTTTGGCTTTTCCGGGACCATACAGACCCGCTCAATCCGGAGTCCGGCGGCGGCTGATTCAAGAGGGATTTTGGACTCCCCCTCTACTACCGTCCCGTCAGACAAAAATGCCTTCAGCCTTACATCCTCCAGCGTCACGGGTAAGACACGCCCCGTGACTGCGAAAATTTCATGGATGAGGCGAATGGCCTCTTCAAAGCTGTTGGAAATGTCGCTGAGAGCGGCAATCATCAAATTGCCGAGATTCTGCCCTCTTAGATGCCCTTCCTTGAAGCGATAATTTAACAGGTCCAGCAGCACCGGCTCCTGGTTCGCCAGGGCGACGATACAGCTTCGAATATCCCCTGGCGGCAGCATGCCCAGGTCCTCCCGGAGAACCCCGGAACTACCGCCGTCATCCGACATGGCGACGACGGCCACTACATCCCGGGTGACCTGCTTGAGGCCACGCAGCAACACAGAAAGTCCGCTGCCGCCGCCGATGGCCAGGATTTTGAGGTCTGAGCGCGGAACTATCAACTCACTTTCTCTTGAAATTGGCGCCCCGCTCATTGTCCGTCAAGCTCCCTGTGATAGACTGCCACCGTCCGCCCCCGGTCCTTCAGCGTCTGCGCCAGCAAATTCCCAAAGGTCACCGACCGGTGTTGACCACCGGTGCAGCCTATGGCCACGACAAGCTGCGGCCGCTTTTCCTTGATGCAAAGCGGAATTAAAAAATCGACCATATCCAGAAGCCGTTCATAATAAGACAAGCTATCCCGGAACTTCATGACGTAGTCCTGCACCTCGAGGTCGTTGCCCGTGAGGCTTCGCAGCTCCGCAATGTAAAACGGGTTGGGCAGCATCCTCACGTCGAACACCAGGTCCGCGTCCAGCGGAATCCCACGCTTGAATCCAAAAGTCTGAACGGAAATACTCATGCTGTCCTCGATCTCCTCAGGCTCAAAAGCCTTCTGAATCTCCGTCCTGAGCTGAGCTATAGTCTTCTGTGTCGTATCAATGATCTTGTCCGACTTCGCCCGGATCGCTTCAAGTCGTTCCCGCTCCATCTCAATCCCCCCTTCAATGCTTCCTGTAGGATTGATAGGATGCGTGCGCCGCGTCTCCTTAAACCGCTTGATCAGCTCCGGCGTCGAGGCCTCAAGGAACAGAATCTGCACTGAGGTGCCACTTTGCCTCAGACCTTCTATGCCGTTTTCGAGGTCATCAAAAAATCGGCCTCCCCTGATATCCGTCACCAAGGCCGCCCGTTCAATGGGTTCCGACTGGTTCTTGACCAGCTCCGCGAACTGCGGAATAAGCGCCGGCGGCATGTTGTCGACGCAGTACCAGCCCATGTCCTCAAAAGACTTCATGGCCTGGCTGCGGCCGGCGCCGGATAATCCAGTGACAATCACGTACCGAATAGGCGTTCCAGTACTCACCGCCATTAGACTTCACCTGCCTTTTCAAAATGAGCCATAACGACGTCCTCTTCTGCGCCTTCTTTAGCGTTCGTGTTCACGTTTGTGTTCGTGTCCGCATCCTCTCCGGTACTTCCATCCGACTGCAGGCAGTTTATAATCCTGCCGCACGGGATTTTTGCCCTGAGTACCCTCTCAATGGCCGGCTCAAACCGCCCAATCATTTCCGGGCGGTGGGCGTCTGAATTGATGGCAAAACGGCATTCGCTGTTTCTGAGCAGGAACAAATCCTCAAAGGTCAAGTGGCCGTGCCGGTTTGCGTTGACCTCCAGCGCCGTCTTTGTCTCAATTGCAGCCTCCGCCGCTGCCAGCACATCAATAGCGCCCTTGGCTCCGGGATGGGTTAAAATTTTTATGTCGTAGTTGCGCATGGCATTGATCACCGCTTTTGTATTCATTTCCTTTGCTTTTTCCGCCGCTTTCCTGGAGAACCGCCCCTCGAAATTCAGGCGGTGCAGGGTGCTGGTGCCCTTGAGGTCTCCGCTGAGGCTCCCGAAATGATAACCCGCCAGCAACACATCTGCCATGCGCAGCATACCCTCGTCCACGTCCAGTCGGCCGTCAGGGTCCATGATGTTGGCCTCCACCCCCAGGAGTGTGCGGATCATGGGATATTTGGCGTTCATTTCATCAATGATCCCACGCATTTCCGCGTATTTCTTGCGCTTGATGCCGTAGGTCAGGTGCTGGGGACCGTGGTCGCTGATCGCCAGAATTTTGAGCCCCCTGGCAATAGCGGCCCGGACGTTGTCCTCGATCGAGCCCTTGCCGTCGCTGTAGGTCGTGTGTGTATGATAATCTGCGTAAATTCTGATCACGTTCAGTCCTCCTCGTGAGGCGAAAAACAGGTGTCTTTGGTGGGGCTGGCTGGCTGGTGTCCGGTGGAATTCTGCCTGGTGTGTTTGGGGATACTCGACCATCGGCATATAAAGTCCTCAGCGTTTAAAGCCTTATAACAAAGTCTTTGCCGATGGTCCCTCTTACCCAAGCACCGCACCCAGCTCACACCTGCTCCGGAACCTCCGGAATGATGCGGACTTCTGGCTCCAGCGTCACCCCATAGATATCCCGCACTGTCTTGCGAACCACGTTGATGAGATGGAGCACCTCCGCTGCCGTCGCGCCGCCATTGTTGACAATAAAGCCGCAGTGCTTCGGACTGACCTGGGCCTTCCCGTAAGAAAGGCCTCTCAGGCCGGCATCCTCAATAAGCTTCCCGGCGAAATGACCCTCCGGCCGCTTAAAGGTGCTGCCGGCGCTGGCTTTTTCAAGGGGCTGCTTTGAGGTTCGCTTTTCTGTCAGGTCGTCCGTTTTCGCCTTGATATCTTCATACATACCCCGGTTCAGCTTCAGACCAACACGAAGGACAACACCCCCCGCTTCCATAATTCGGCTGTGACGGTAGGAGAAGCCCAGCGTGGCGTTGTCAAGGGTCTCAATTTTTCCGTTTGGCATGAGGACATCTGCCCATTCCACGACGTCCTTCATTTCGCCGTCATAGGCACCCGCGTTCATGTAGACCGCTCCGCCCAGGGTTCCCGGGATGCCGGAGGCAAATTCGAAGCCGGCGAGGGACCTGTCCATGAGCTGGCTTGCCAGCTTGGAAAGGAGGATGCCCGCCTCTGCCACGACACGTGTTTCATTGATTTCGACTTTGGTGAGGTTATCCGCAATTCTAAGGATTGCGCCCCGGTAGCCTTTGTCCGAAAACAGCAGATTGCTGCCGTTGCCTATGACCATGTAAGGATAGCCGGCATCCTTCAGCGTGGAGATCGCGTCAGCGGCGCCTTCCACCGTTGCAGGCTCTATCAGGACATCCGCAGGTCCGCCAATCTTAAAGCTCGTCAGCGCGCTGAGGGGCGCGGAGGCTTTGACTTCCTGCCGGGTCAGAGTTTCAAGGAGCTTATTGATCATTTCAGTTGCCCGGGTTTCGTAGTACTCGATATTTAAATTATAAGTCGTCATGTCGACCTCCAGATTAAAAGTAATATTCAAAGAAGACTTAAAAGAAGAGTTTTCTCATCTCAGTTTACCACAGGTTAGCTCCGGCGCGCTATATAAAGGCGGATGCGCAGGGCGGCCCATGCCGGGCGCACCGCAAAAAACCCGGGGGAAGCTGGTTTCCCAGCTTCCCCCGGGTTTTTGAACTTACACTTTAAATCAAAGGGCTCTTAACCCTTCCGCTTCTACAGTGATTGCGTCGCCGGCCTTAATGTCCCCTGCCTCGAGCACTCTGCAGAAGATCCCCTCACGGGGCATGACACAGTCGCCAACCTTGTTTCGAATCTCACAGCCCAGGTGACACTCTTTTCCAATTTGAGTGACCTCCATCAGCGTCTGACCAATCCTCAGCTTGCTCCCAATAGGCAGCTCGTGGAGTATAAGACCCTCCGTCGTGAGATTTTCAGCGAAATCTCCAGGCTTCAGTTCAGGCATGCCGAGCTTTCTCACTTTGTCAATGCTCTCCTCTGCGAGAAGACTGACCATTCTATGCCAGGACCCGCTGTGGGCGTCCCCCACAAGTCCCAGGTCCAGCTCAAAACGCCCAGCTTCAACGGGCTTCTTGACCGTACCCTTTTTTTCGCTGATGTTAACCGATATTATTTTCGCCATAGTCTCCTCCGATTTTCCTCCAATTATCCTCCGATTTTATACATGCCCCTTACAATTGGCACATAGTCGCTTTCTTCCATATGGTGCCGCTCCGGCTTCAGACCAACAGCCTGCTGAATGATAGGGGCGACGTCTTCGCCAGCCCGGATCGCTGCCAGCAAATCAATTTCCTTATCCGAATGCAGACACGGTTTGAGTTTTCCGTCCGCTGTCAGGCGAATGCGGTCACAGTCCGCGCAGAAATTGCAGGAGACGGGCTGTATCAAGCCAATTCGTCCGCTGGCGCCTGGCAACCTGAAATACCTCGCGGGCCCGTCATGAGCTTTTGCAATGTCCGGCACAAGCTCAGGCAGCACTTCGAGAATGCGGTCCGTGGAAATAAAGTGCTCCTCCGTCCAGGTCGCCGCCTCGCCTATAGGCATCAGTTCAATAAACCTCACGTCATACCCCTTCGTCCGGGTCAGCTCTGCAAGTGCCCGGATCTCCGAGTCATTTTCTCCCCCAATCAAGACGCTGTTGAGTCTGATTGGCCAGATCCCGACTCGCTCCGCTTCCTCAAGTCCTTTAAGCACGCGGCTTAAATCACCGCCGCGGGTCATTTCCTTGAAACGCTCCGGATTTAATGTGTCCAGCGACACATTGATCCGCCTGAGCCCAGCAGCCTTCAGCGGCGCCGCCATAGTGTCCAGCAGCACGGCATTCGTGGTCATGGCAAGATCCTCAATGCCCGGAATAGCCGCAAGCTGCGCCACGAGCTCAATAATCCCTTTTCTGACCAGCGGCTCCCCACCGGTCAGTCGGATTTTGTTGATCCCAAGACCCGCCGCCACCCTGGCGACCTCAACGATTTCCTCATTCCTGAGAATACTCTCATGTCCCAATTTATCAGGCATCCCAGAAGGCGGCATACAGTAACGGCAGCGTAAGTTGCACCTGTCCGTCACGGATATTCTCAAATAACGGATTGTTCTTCCATAAGCGTCCTGCACGGGACACCTCCCTTTCTGGACTTGATGCCGTCTTTGCGGCGCTGCGTCCCTCTATAGCAAAAATACCTTCACCCGACTGCCTGCCTTGACTTCGCCTGTTTCAAGAGGCACAACAACATAACCGTCTGCGTTGGCAATGTAAGTAATCAGGCCGGATTTCCCCCGAAGCGGCGCGGCTTCCATTTTCTCCTCACCTTCGGTGAGTCTGACCATGTGATAAGTCGTTCGCCCGTCCTCTGCCCCAATGGTCTCCATTAACTCAGCGTAACAAAAGGGGTGCTGGATGTCAAAGCCAAACTGGTTGACCAACTCGCTGACGAGGACAATGAACCCAACGACGGTAGAAACGGGGTTGCCTGGCAAGAGCACAACGGGTTTCCCCTTCATGGCTGCGACGCCAATGGGCTTGCCCGGCTTGATATTCATCCCGTGAAAAAGCAGGCCATGATCCGACAAGCTTTGGACAACCGCAGGTATATAGTCCTTTTTTCCAACACTGCTGCCTCCGGAGGTAATCAGAATGTCGCACTGGTCGATTTCGCTTTTGACATAGCTTTCAACCGCCTCATAAGTGTCCTCAAGCCGCGTCAGCTTCACAGGCCCCAGTCCCCACTCACGGGCAATGCCAGCGAGCACAGTACCGTTGATGTCCCGTATTTTACCAGGACTCAGCGGCGCGTCAATGTCCACCAGTTCATCCCCGGTTGTCGCAATGGAAAGGCTCGGCGGCACAATGACTTCAACTTCCTTAAAACCCAGCATGCCTAGCACGCCAAGGTCATAGCGCGTCAGACGTCTGCCCCTTTTGATAATCTTGTCTCCCGCCTGGACATCTTCGCCTTTGCGTATAACGTTGGTACCAGGCTGCAGCTGAAAAACGGGCATAGACTTGTCGCCGCTTTGATTCATAAGGTTTTCGAAGCAAATCCGGCCATCCTTTTGTTCTATTTCCTCCAGCTTCACAACCGCGTCAAATCCCTTTGGCAAAAAGCCGCCGGTTGGAATATAAATGCAGCTGTCTTCGAGGTCCACTTCTTCGATTGCCACCTCAGTGCCCATGACAACTTCTCCAACCAGTCTCAGGGATGGACATCCATTTGAAAGGTTCTCCCCACTGGTCAGCTTCCTATGAAGCATTGACGTGTTGACCGCATACCCGTCCACCGTAGATTTATCAAAAGGCGGCATATCCTGGTCCGCATTTAAGTCCATAGCGAGGTAGCGTCCCAGAGCTTCAAACAACGGCACCCGTTCTTTTTTGACGGGACGTTCAGAGAAATGCTGGCGTATCAGTGCTCTTGCGTCATCAATTTCTATCAGCGGACGGATTGGCTTCATGAAAAAGGCCTCCTAAGGGATCAGATCTGTATGTATGGTCAAATGGTTAAATGGTTATATGTTGAATCAAATCGTCAAAATTTTCGATACCTTTATCTAATAGAATTTTAGTATAGTCCGCCCTGAATGTAAAGGCGTTATTCTCCAAAAAATATAGCGAATTCTTGTCACTTTCCAACAAACACTGAGGTATAATAAAAGGGAGCATGCTGGTTTTGCTTAGCAAAGCTAAAAACTTAAGCCTATAGAAATTTAAACGGAGAAGGAGGCTACCTTATGCCCACAAAAACTGCTTATCGCGTTGCCGTCCTCACTGCCAGCGATAAAGGCGCCAAAGGCGAGCGCGAAGATGTCAGCGGCGATTTGATCCGCGCCACCATGAACGACGAGGGCTACGAAATCGCAGAGTCCATATTGGTTGCGGATGAGAGGTCGGAAATCGCGGCTCACCTCAGGCGTCTCAGCGACTCCGGTGACATTGACCTCATACTGACTACGGGAGGAACCGGTTTTTCTCCGCGAGATTTTACGCCAGAAGCGACCAAAGATGTCATTGACCGGGAAGTGCCAGGAATTCCTGAAGCCATGCGACAGAGCAGTATGGAAATCACACCTCGTGGCATGCTGTCCAGAGCTGCTGCCGGGATTCGGGGCAGGACGCTTATCGTGAACCTTCCAGGCAGCCCAAAAGCCGTCGCGGAAAACCTCGAGGTGCTTCTCCTCTCTCTGGAGCACGCCCTGGACATTCTCGTAGGCACCGCCAGGGACTGCGCCAGAGACCGGGAGCAGGAGCAAGACCATGCGCATGGCCATGCGCACGGCCACGAAATGAAGCATCCACATTGAGCGGTTTAAACAAATTTAAAGCATTTTTTTGGGGACAGTCCTTCAGCTTTTCGGTTGGGGACCGTCCCCATTGATTCCCCATTGGTTTGGTTGGTGCCTGTCCCCAACCAAAAACGGCTCTATAATAAATGTTGGGGTGGGTGATTCCTCCCCAGCATTATTTTTTTCAAAAAAATAATGCACTTATATCTTTTGCTCCTTAAAATGTTAGTTGACTAGACAAACATTAAAGAAAGGGGCTTGGATATAAGTGCATCCTCATTCTACCAGTAAACTCTTAGATTTGAAAGATTGTATTATCAACAAAATCGACCATTCTGATTCTTTTATAAGAATTACAATCTCAACCAAGGCCAAGGAGGCTCACTGCCCGGCTTGTGGCAAATTGACTTCAAAGATTCACGACTATCGACATCAAACAATTAAAGACCTCCCCTTGATGTCTAAAAAGACATTGCTGAT
>NZ_FMWL01000001.1 GCF_900103005.1 Acidaminobacter hydrogenoformans DSM 2784
CACTGACCTCTGCATTATTTCCATAATCAGAAATCACTTCGCCGGTTCCAAGCAGAACCGACATTTATTTCAGAATTTTGGGTTGTACACTGTTTAGTTTTCAAGGATCGAGTGTTGCTTTATGGTTTTCATTTTGTGCCGGCTTTGAATCGGCGACTTTTTAAGTATAACCATGTTGCCTACTCGAGTCAACACTTTTTTTCATGATTTTTGAACTTTGTTTCTGACTTTTGTCTTCAACCAACGGACACGTTCTGCGGAGCGGTTTCTGGCCAATCAGAAATTTAACTGATGATTTACATAACTTTTGCAAGCATTACAATTTTCATCTGGGAATTTTTATGACTATATGGTAAGATAGAAAAAATTTGAAATTGAAAGGTGATGATTTATTGTGAACTATATAGTTGTATCTCCTAACTTCCCAGCTAATTTTATCCCGTTTTCTGTCGCGCTCAAAAATAAAGGGGTTACCGTCCTCGGTATTGGCGAAGATGCTTATGACACTCTGACACCTGAAATAAAGGCTGCGCTCACTGAATACTACCGCGTGGATTCTATGGAAGACTACAATCAAATGTTTAAAGCTGTGGCATTTTTCTCTCACAAGTATGGCAAGATCGATCGTATAGAGTCCCACATTGAACACTGGCTCGAGTCAGACGCCCGACTCAGAACAGACTTCAATATTCCTGGATTGAAGACAGAGGACATGGCCCGCGTCAAATTCAAGTCCGGCATGAAAAAGGTCTTCAAAAGAGCCGGCCTCGAAGTAGCGCCTGGCACCCTCATCAAAAACAGAAAGAATGCGGAAACCTTCATTAAAAAGCATGGTTATCCTGTCATAGTCAAGCCGGATCAGGGCGTAGGAGCTATGGGCACTTTCAAAATTGACTCACCTGAAAAACTTGAAACCTTCCTGGAAAATCTCGAAAACAATGAGAGCGACAACCTTTATATTATGGAAGCATTTGTGAACGCCAATATACATAGCTTTGACGGTCTCCTTGATCAAGATGGAGAAATTGTCTTTTTTTCTTCCTTGACCTACGGCGCAGGTGTTATGGAATCCGTTAATGATGGCAACGATACGGATTTTTACATATCTAAAGATATTGACAAAAAGGTCATAGAGGCAGGAATTAAAGCCGTCAACGCCTTCAAAATGAAAGAGCGTTTCTTCCATTTGGAGCTCTTTGTCACGCCCAAGCACGAGATTATTGCCCTTGAGATGAACGCACGGCTCCCTGGCGGAAAGATTGTGGACATGTTCAATTATGCGAATGATATCAATATATTTGAGCAATATGCGAATGTTGTAACCAAAAACGTCTTTGATGCAGAGATCACTCGCCCATACAGCTGCTTCTATGTTGGCAGGAAGGACAGCTTGAATTACAAGCGCACGCTTGAGGACATTCTTGAAGCTTATAAGGATGAGATTGTACACCACTATAAGGTAGAAAAGATTTTTTCAACCGCAATTGGGGATTATGGTATAATTTTCAGGACTGCAGATCACAAAAAAGGCCTCGAGATCCGCAAAGAGATGCTCGCGAAACAGGCGTAAAACGGCATCTTAAACCTTGATTGGATCTGTGTGCTGTTGCTGAGACCATCGGCAGAACTATTTTGAAATGAGAGGGACCTCAATGAAGGACTATTCACAGCCAGATTGCAATTTTCTGCACCGCTTTTACTCCAGGGCTCTTGATAATTTCAGATCGCTTTATATTTACCTGCCGCCGTCTTACAAGACTGATTCTGAGCGGCTCTACCCCGTATTGTATATGCATGACGGTCAGAATATCTTTGGCGGAGAAGAATCGT
This sequence comes from Acidaminobacter hydrogenoformans DSM 2784, assembly GCF_900103005.1. Classification (GTDB taxonomy): domain Bacteria; phylum Bacillota; class Clostridia; order Peptostreptococcales; family Acidaminobacteraceae; genus Acidaminobacter; species Acidaminobacter hydrogenoformans. Next base: position 1,831 of record NZ_FMWL01000001.1, read on the forward strand.
ATTCGGGGATGGGCTGGGAAATTCACCAGACAGCTGATGATTTGATCCGCGGTGGTGCCATGGAAGAAATTGTTATTGTAGGGATCGCGAATATAGGCGCGGAGCGCCTCAGCGAATATGCCCATTATGACTTCTTCTCCATGGGAAAATCCGTTCAGGGACGTGGCGAGCTCTATGAGCAGTTTGTCCTGGAGGATGTCATGCCGTTTGTAGAAGCCAACTTCAGGGTGCTTACAGGCCCAGAAAACACTGGGCTGATGGGGTCTTCCATGGGGGGCCTCGTGACCTTCATGATGGGGACAAGACACCCTGACGTCTTTGGGCGGCTTGGCATTGTGTCACCTTCATTTTGGTGGAGCCCTAAAGATCTCCTTCCCTATGTGGACAGCCTCAAGCCGGCAGAGATGCCTGAAAGAATCTGGATTGACATGGGGGACACAGAGGGCGGCCTCAAGGAAGGCTTTGACGCCGTCCTGGACCGTTTGCTGGAGCTTCGCAGCGATCATAAGGCAAGCTTCGACATGGAGGCCTGGGTCGTCCCAGGGGGCAAGCACAGCGAATATGATTGGCAGATGCGTGCCCATTGTCCGCTGCTGTATCTCTTTGGGGACATAGGAAGCCCTGTGGCGCTTGAACTGCACGCGCCGGAAACAATCGCACTGGGTGACCAGTCGCGGTTCTTAAGGCCTGTCCTCACGTTTGACAGCGGCTTCTGCGTAACGCCGTTTGAGGCTGCTTGCTGGTCTTCTGCGCCGGAGGTGCTGAGTTTGGGATGGAATTTGCAGCTGTTCCCAAATACCATCGGCAAGGCAATCCTTCATGGGGCTTGTCAGCAGCTGACCGCCGCCTGGTCATGCACCGTAATCGAGCCTGCAAAGCCATCCGCCAAAAGGCGTCGCCACAAAGCGTAAACGACAACGACATTCTGAACAGTGAAAAAGTCGCTCATTCCCACCGGATAAGCTCCAGGGGATGAACGACTTTTTTTGTTTTTGTTTAGGGCTTTGCAGCTTAGGAATGTGGCAGTGCACTCTGGCTGCCTGGAATGCCTATTCCGACGCTTCGTCTTCCTGCTTCTTGCTCCCGGAATCCGGTCTGCCAATTGGTTTCATTGTTGGGAAGAGAATAACGTCGCGGATAGAGGCCGCGTTCGTCAGAAGCATGACCATGCGGTCAATACCTATCCCAAGGCCACCCGTTGGCGGAAGGCCCACTTCAAGGGCGTTAAGGAAGTCTTCATCCATCATGTGCGCTTCATCATCCCCGCCTTCACGGGCCGTGACCTGCTCTTCAAAGCGCTCGCGCTGATCGATAGGGTCATTGAGCTCAGAGAACGCGTTCGCGATTTCCCACGTATTTACAAAGGCCTCAAAGCGGTTCGTGATAGTAGGATCCACACCGTTTCGCTTTGCCAGAGGCGACACTTCAACCGGATGGTGGGTAATAAAGGTAGGTTGAATCAGATGTTCTTCACAGAAGGTCTCGAAGGCTTCGTTGATGATATGGCCTTTTTTCATGCTGCTGTCCACATCCAGACCAAGCTTTTTGCCAATTTCTCTGGCTTCTTCGTCCGACTGAACCGTGCTGAAATCCACACCGGCGTAAAGCTTGACAGCTTCTGCCATAGGCAGTCTCTTCCAAGGCGGCGCAAAATCAATCTCTGTGCCCTGATAATTGACCTTTGTCGTGCCATTTGCCTGGATGCAGCAATGGGCAACGAGGTTCTCCGTCAGCGCCATGATGTAATTGAAGTCCTCATAAGCCGCGTAAACCTCAATTGCAGTGTACTCCGGATTATGCTTAATGGACATGCCTTCATTCCTGAACATCCTGCCCATTTCGTAAACTCTGTCAAATCCGCCTACAATTAAACGCTTCAGGTAAAGCTCGTTCGCAATCCTCATGTACATGTCTATGTCCAGCGTGTTGTGGTGCGTGATGAACGGACGTGCCACCGCGCCGCCGGCAATAGTACTGAGAATTGGGGTGTCCACTTCCAGGAAGCCTTCATTATCCAGATATTCGCGGACCGCGCGCAGGATTTTATTCCTTTGCAGGAAGGTCTTCTTGACTTCCGGATTAACGATCAGATCCACATAACGCTGCCTGTAGCGGGTATCCGTATCCTTCAGTCCATGGAATTTTTCAGGCAGAATCTGAAGGGATTTTGAAAGCAGCAGGATCTCAGAAACCCTTACTGAGTCTTCATTTTTCTTAGTCTTAAACACTGTACCCACAATACCGACAATGTCGCCAATGTCATAGGTGGAGACAATCTCGTATTCGCTTTCGCCAATCGCGTCTTCACGGATATAGGTCTGGATTCTGCCATCCATGTCCTGAATGTCAAAAAACGCAGCCCGGCCCATTGTTCTCTTCGCCATAATGCGTCCAGCTATGCGTACTTCCTTGCCATCAAACGCTTCGAAATTGTCATGAATCTCCGCACTCATGGCAGTTCTTTCAAATTTTTCATGGATAAATGGGTCTCTGCCCATTTCGCGGAGCTTCGCGAGCTTATCCCGCCTTACCTGCAGTACCTCGCTTAAACTCTGTTCCTCACTCACAATTGACACCTCCAACTATCTTCCGATCTTTACGATCTGGAACTTTGCAAACCCATCCGGCACCTGAACCTCAATGGTTTCACCTACGCGCTTGCCAATCAGGGCTTTGCCGACTGGGGATTCATTGGAAATCTTATTTTCATAGGGGTCTGCTTCCGTAGGCCCCACAATGGCATACTCCATGACTTCGTCAAATTCAATATCCTTTACGGTCACGGTTGAACCCACACTGACCTCGTCCTTCTTAATTTCAGACTCATCTATCAGCACTGCGTTGCCAACGATCCCTTCAAGCTTCATGATGCGCTTTTCAAGCTCCGCCTGCTCATTTTTTGCCTCGTCATATTCAGCGTTTTCACTAATATCACCAAATGCCAGGGCAGCCTTGATCTTCTCCGCGATTTCCCTGCGGCGTACAGATTTCAAGTGATCGAGTTCCTCTTCTATCTTTTTGAGCCCGTCTGGTGTCATGAGCACTTCTTTAGACATCATAGCAAGTCACACCTCTCCATGAATAAATTCTCTACAGAGAAAAATGCACCGAAAGCTCAGTGCAGCTGCAGTAAAAGATACTTGAACCTTTGTTATTTCAAGCATTCAAGCTAAATTAAACGAATGTTCGCTATAACTTATTTCACTATTATATTGAAGATGAGATTTTATGTCAAGGATTGGTTATTTCAAGGACCTCCAGCGCATGCTTTGGTGCGTTTCTCAGCAGCTGAACAACACGCTCCGGATCCTTCTCAACATTGATCATGGTCCTCAGCTTTGCAGCGCCATGAATGCCTTTCAGATACCACGCCGCATGCTTTCTCATTTCAAGCACACCCACGTGTTCACCTTTTTCCTCAATCAGCCCCAGAAAGTGGCGAATCGCCGTTTCAACACGCTCTTCTGCCTTAGGCGTTTCAGGCACCGGCCTTCCGAGAAGGGCCGCCTCAATTTGTCCCAGCAGCCACGGATTGCCTTGAACCCCCCGAGCGGCCATGACACCATCTACGCCCGTCTCTTCCACCATGCGCAGGGCGTCTTCATAAACAAATATATCTCCGTTTCCAATGACCGGAACACTCACAGCCTCTTTGACCGCCCGCAGGATCTCCCAGTCAGCCCTGCCGGTGTAGAACTGGTCCCTCGTGCGCCCGTGGACTGTAATAGCCGCAGCGCCAGCCGCTTCCATGCGCTTCGCAAATTCAACCGCATTGACTTCAGAGGGATCCCAGCCTTTTCTGAATTTTACGGTCACGGGCTTCGTCGCATGCTTGACCATGGCTTTCACAATAGCCTCTGCCAAACCAGGGTTTCTCATCAGCGCTGATCCTTCACCATTCCCAACAATTTTGGGCGCAGGGCATCCCATATTGAAGTCAATAGCCGAGCATGGATGCTCTGCGAGTGCCGCGACAGCTTCACCCAGCACTTCCGGCTCTGAGCCAAAGAGCTGTATTGAGAGGGGGGGATCCTCCGGTGCAGTCTGAAGCATTTGAAGCGTCTTCTTATCATTAAAACTCATGGCCTTTGCGCTGATCATCTCAGAAACCATCAGACCTGTAAATTGTTCTCTGCATATTTTTCTAAATGCCAGATCCGTGATCCCCGCCATTGGTCCTAAAACCACAGGACTTTCAAGTTCCAAATCTCCAATTCTTAACACATTGACCTCCGCTATGATTTATCCTTATTTAAATGATAAATCATGTTGAGCCCTTCAAGGGTCAGGAATTTGTCAACGGTGTCGATCCATTTCGACTCCGAGGCAATCAGGGAAGCCAATCCGCCTGTTGCAATGACCCGCGGATTCTTCCACTTCATTTCCTTCTTGATGCGCTCTACAATGTAATCCACAGAGCCTACATAACCGTAAATAATCCCGGATTGTATGCTTTCCGCCGTGTTTTTGCAGACGACCGTATCTGGCTTGATCAATTCAACCCTCATAAGCTTTGCCGTCTTTTCAAACAACGCGTCACTTGAGATTTTGATCCCCGGCATAATAGTCCCACCGAGATACTCTCGGTTCTCAGTGATCGCACAAAAGGTCGTCGCTGTGCCAAAGTCCACTACAATCAACGGCCCGCCATATTTTTCGACACCGGCCACAGCGTTGACAATTCTGTCCGCGCCAACCTGCTTGGGGTTGTCGTACTTGATATTGAGGCTGGTCTTGACGCCGGGGCCAATAACCATAGCTTCCGTGTTGCAATATTTAATCGCCATGTGCTGAAGCGAGTACATGATGGTTGGAACAACTGAGGAGATTATGACAGCTTTAACTTCTGACAGCGAAAGGTTTTCGTATCGAAACAGCTGATCCACAAAAATACCAATCTCGTCCGCTGATCTTCCCTTTTCCGTGGACATACGCCAGTGAGTGACCAATTTATGGTCTTTAAAAACACCTAATACAATATTGGTATTACCTACGTCAAATGCCAGTAACATGGCTAAAAACCACCTTTATGCATAAAAGTCAAGACCTCTCACGGAGACCTCGCCAAAGTGAATGCGCTCACGTTCACCATTCGGATAGATGACGAGCAGCTCGCCCTCTTTTGTTATGTCAAGCACCCGCGCTGTTCTATCCGCTTTTCCCAACAGCCTTACTTCTTTGCCCAGCGTAGCGGATTTCAGTCTATAAACCTGATGCATACGCTCAAGAAGTGCGTCGTCCTGCAGCGCGCCCAGATAGTGTCCAAAGCGTTCAACGACGGCCCTGAGCAGCGTTTGACGATCAATTTTCCTGCCGGTAAGCCGTCTCAGCGAAGACGCCTTATCCTGAATCTCTCCCGGCAAATCCGACTGATTCACATTGATGCCAATACCCACAACCAGATAATTGACCGCTGTCATCTCCGCGCTGAGCTCAGCCAAAATCCCGCAGACCTTCTTCCCATCTACAATCAAATCATTAGGCCATTTGATTTGTGCCTCCAGACCGGTCACCGCCTCAACAGCTTCAGCCGTGGCAACCGCCGCGACCTGTGTCACCAGCGAGGCTCTGGACGGCTCAATTTCAGGCCGGATTAAAAGCGACAGATAGAGACCTGTCCCTTGCTCTGACATCCATTGTCTTCCAAGGCGTCCCCGCCCTGCTGTCTGTTCCTCCGCCACAAAGAGTGCCGATTGTCCCGGGTGATCTTCCGCGAATCGTTTAGCTTCAGAATTGGTCGAATCTATCTGAGGGTAAAACCGTCCATCATCCAGATAACCGGAAGCTGCCGCGATCGCCATGATCCCCGTTGGCCCCAGGATATCCGGTTCCTCCGCAAGCTCATAGCCGAGGCGCGGACTCGATTTGATGATATAACCTTCCGTCCTGAGCGCCTCAATGGCTTTCCATACTGCGGTCCTTGACACACCGAACTTTCCTGAGATTTCCTGTCCGGACACCGGTTTTCCTTTATGTGCCCTGAGCAGCTCCAGCACTTTGCTTTTCAATCGATCACCCGCTTTTGTCCATACTTCTAACAATAGTACACCTTTTAGGCCAAAAGTTCAACAGACGTCAAAGGGACTGCTGCAGAATAATCAAAATCATTCAGCAGCAGTCCCAAAGCATCATTATAATCTCATTTTACTGGAACAGCGTCAGAAGGATGCCCGCGGATACCGCTGAGCCTATAACCCCTGCCACGTTTGGACCCATGGCGTGCATCAGAAGGAAGTTGCTTGGATTCTCTTTCTGACCTACCACCTGGGAAACCCGCGCTGCCATTGGCACTGCGGATACCCCCGCGGACCCAATCAGAGGATTGATCTTGCCCCCTGAAATCTTGTTCATGAGTCTGCCAAGGAGAACCCCTGCCGCGGTACCGAAGCCAAAGGCCACAATACCCAGGACAACGATGGCAATCGTCTGCAGGTTGATGAATTTCTCCGCTGTTGTCGTTGCGCCTACGGATACCCCGAGGAAGATGACAACTATGTTCATCAGCGCGTTCTTTGAGGTGTCCTCAAGCCGCGCGACAACACCGGATTCCCTGAACAGGTTGCCCAGCATCAGCATGCCTACCAGCGGTGCCGCCGGTGGTACGATCAGGGAGACAAAGATCGCGACCACGACTGGGAATACAATCTTCTCCACCTTCGATACTGGTCGAAGCTGCTCCATTTTGATCATGCGCTCTTCCTTAGTCGTCAGGGCCTTCATGATTGGCGGCTGGATAATGGGTACCAGCGCCATGTAAGAGTAGGCTGCCACAGCGATTGGTCCCAAAAGGTGCGGTGCCAGCTGACTCGTCAGGAAGATTGCCGTAGGGCCGTCCGCGCCGCCTATGATGGCTATGGACGCCGCTTCCTGGGCATTGAACATCCCTGAAGCAATCGCCCCAATAAAAGTGATGAATATGCCAAACTGCGCTGCTGCGCCAAGCAACAGTGACTTAGGATTCGCGATCAACGGGCCAAAGTCCGTCATAGCACCAACGCCAAGGAAAATCAGAGGCGGAAACACGCCTAATTTGACACCTTGATAAAAGTAATACAGCAGCCCTGCGCTCTGTCCGTCATGGCCTGGCTCCATCATGCCTGCTATTGGCAGGTTGGTCAGAAGCATACCAAAGGCAATGGGCACCAGAAGCAGAGGCTCATAGCCTTTTTTAATCGCCAGGTATAAGAATATAAAGGCGATCAGCATCATAACGATCTGCTGCCAGGTGATGGCGACAAAACCGGTACTCTGCAGAAATTCTAATATTGCATTAACCATTTAGTCATCTCCTTCCAAAGGGATTTTCTCGTTACGCGATGACGATCATAACGTCTCCGGAATTCACGGAAGCTCCCTTTGAAACGCTGATTTGAGCCACTTTACCTGCTACTGGAGCCATGATCTCATTTTCCATTTTCATGGCTTCGAGGATCATCAGGACATCATTTGTCTGAACCGTGTCACCTACAGCCACCTTGATGTCCAGTACCGTACCTGGCATTGGTGCGCTGACAGTGGAACCGCCTGCTACCGGGGCTGCTGCTGGCGCTGCCGCAGGGGCTGGTGCTGCTGCAGCTGCTGCTGGTGCTGGCGTTGGCGCAGGGGCTGGCGCTGCTTTAGGTGCTGCTGCCGGACGTGCCGGCATTGCAGGCATCGCGCCGCCAATTTCTTCTACTTCAACTTCATAAGCCTTGCCATTGACCGTGATATTAAACTTTCTCATGAAAGATCCTCCTCGGCTATTGTTTCATTCTTTTTTGTTCTTTTAATTTACACCTATGACTGTTTTTCCTGTTTCTCTGGACCTTCACCGCCCACTTTATGGGGCATGCTCCAGGCCTTTTCAAGCACCGCCTCTAAAAGCGGGTGTTCATCTGCTCGCTGCGGCCGGCTCTGGACCAAGACGGCGTCTGATCTGGCAGCGGTCTCACGTTCCTCACCACAATATTATGCATGGACGTGTTCAGAGATGCCGCAATGGCTGCCGTCAGGACCGCAATCAGATTTTCATCCTCCTGTGGCTCCCCAGTGGCTGCCGCCGGCGCTGGTGCCGCTGGCGCCGGTGCTGCCTTCGCTTTTTCAACTGTCGCCGCTTGCGCAATCGAATTCTTGGTCTCAAAGCCTGTGATAATCTTCGACATCAGAACCGTCATGCCCCAAATCGCGACCAATGCCGCAAAGGTAATCCCCATGCCCAGCACCGTAACAAAAAGGGAGGTGACGATCCGTTCGCCCAGTCCAAGCGTGTGGATGGTTTCTGGATTGACAAAGTTTGCAAAATTACCCATTCATATCACTCCTCGCTGGTTTAAAGCGGAACGTTCCCATGCTTCTTCGCCGGACGTGTCTCACGCTTTGAAGACAGCATATTCAGCGCATCCGCAATGCGAGGCCGCGTCGCGGATGGTTCAATGACATCGTCAACAAAACCGCGCTCCGCTGCCTTGTATGGCGTCGCGAATTCATCCGTGTACTCCTGTACCTTTTTCGCGCGCTCTGCTGCCGCATCTGTCGCTTCAGAGATCTCCTTGCGGAAGATGATATTGGCCGCGCCCTGAGGACCCATGACCGCGATCTCTGCCGTTGGCCACGCCAAGACTAAATCCGCGCCAAGGTCTTTGGAACACATTGCCAGGTAAGCGCCGCCGTAAGCTTTTCTCACGATCAATGTAATCTTAGGTACCGTTGCCTCACTGTAAGCATAGAGCATTTTTGCCCCGTGGCGGATGATGCCGCCGTACTCCTGAGTCGTGCCCGGCAGGAACCCTGGAACGTCGACAATGTTCAGAAGCGGTATGTTGAACGCGTCGCAGGTGCGAATAAAGCGCCCGGACTTGTCCGATGCGTTGATATCCAGGCAGCCCGCCAGGAATTTTGGCTGGTTGGCAATGATGCCAATGGATTGGCCGCCCACTCTGGCAAAGCCGGTGAGGATGTTCTTCGCATAGTGTGGCATGTACTCCATAAAATCGCCGTTGTCAACGATCTGACGGATGATGTCGTGCATGTCGTATGCTTTGTTGGGATTGTCCGGCATCAGAGTATCAAGCGCCTCAACGATTGTATTGACGTCGTCGCCCGTCTCAAACACCGGAGGATTCTCCATGTTGTTGGATGGCAGGAAGTCGAGGAGTCTGCGGATTTCCGCGATACAAACCTCATCATTCGCCGACATGAAGTGCGCGACCCCTGAGACGCTGTTGTGGGTCATGGCGCCGCCGAGGGCTTCCGCGCTGACCTCTTCCCCTGTCACGGTCTTGATGACCTGAGGACCTGTGATAAACATCTGGGAAGTCTGATCCACCATAAACGTGAAGTCTGTCAGCGCCGGTGAGTACACCGCGCCGCCTGCGCATGGCCCCATGATGGCTGTGATCTGAGGAATAACCCCGGATGCCAGCGTGTTCTTGAAGAAGATTTTGCCGTAGCCGGAAAGGGCATCTACCGCTTCCTGGATGCGGGCACCGCCGGAATCATTGAGTCCGACGACTGGTGCGCCAACCTTGAGCGCATTGTCCATGACCTTGCAAATCTTCGCCGCGTGCATTTCCCCAAGGGAGCCGCCAACGACCGTAAAGTCCTGGGCATAAGCATACACCAGTCTGCCGTCAACATAGCCATAGCCTGTGACAACGCCCTCTGCAGGCGCGTCGACCTTTTCCATGCCAAAGTTGGTGCAGCGGTGTTTCATAAACGCGTCGAGCTCGACAAAAGTGTTTTCGTCAAACAGCAGGAGCATGCGCTCACGCGCTGTCAGCTTGCCGCTTTCGTGCTGCTTCTCTATGCGCTTCTTCCCGCCGGCTTCGATGATCTTTGCTTTTCTTTTCCGCAGATCCTCAATTTTGTTGATGGACATAACGTATAACCTCCAGTCGGTTTTTACTCGTTGCGTTCGCTGAGTTCGATCAGGACACGGCCTGTGCTCTTAGGGTGCATAAACGCGATTTTCGCGCCGCCAGCACCATAACGAGGCGATTCGTCGATCATTCTGAGACCTTTCTCTTTCATAGCCTCGATCGCTTCTTCAATGTTATCGACTCTGAAGGCGATATGCTGGATCCCTTCGCCATTCTTTTCGATAAACTTCGCTATAGGACCATCTGGAGATGTCGACTCCAGAAGCTCCACCTCTGTATCGCCTACCGGAAGAAATGCGACCCTGACCTTTTGCTCCTCGACAACCTCCGTGCCAGCGAGCTCGAGGCCAAGTACTTCTGTGTAAACCTTAACAGCTTCATCAAGGTTGCTGACAGCTATGCCAATATGGTCAACTTTTAAAGCTTTCATGCAAAATACCTCCTTTTGTCAGTGGGTTCCTATCCCACTGGAATTTATATGTTGCCCGCAAGGAATTAAAGCACACTCTGAATCAATTCTTCTGTCGCTGTCAAAGGATCCGTGACGCGCTGAGCGACTTCCATAGCCAGCTTTTCGACACGTTCCGCCTTGACATCGTGGTTCAGCAGCTGCTCAATGATGCGGGATTTTACCATTTCAATCAATTCGTTCTTGGCATTTTCAGCTCTGCGCTTCATAAATTCGCCACTGCGCATCATGTAATGCCTGTGGTCTTCAATGGCCTCAAACAACTCTTCTATGCCTTTATTATCCACCGCAATGACCATTTTGACCGGCGGTCTCCAATCCGCATGAGAAAAGTCGAGCATCATTTCGATCTCGCGCGCAGTTCTTTTCGCGCCGTCACGATCCGCCTTATTGACGGCGAATACGTCACCAATCTCCATAATCCCGGCTTTGATCGCCTGAATGTCATCCCCAAGCCCTGGTACACTGACCATGACGGTCGTGTCAGAATTCTTGACAATGTCGACTTCAGATTGTCCAACGCCCACGGTTTCGACAAAAATATACTCTGCGCCGTAGATGTCCAAAATCTTTACCGCCGCACTGGTCGCCTCTGAAATACCTCCAAGGTGACCTCTGGCGCCCATACTTCTCACAAAGACACCTGGATCGGTCGCCAGATCCGACATGCGGACGCGGTCGCCCAAGATGGCACCGCCAGTGAAAGGACTCGTTGGATCTATTGCTATAACACCGACTTTGGCACCCGTCTTACGAACATGCTTGACCAGCTTGTCCGTCAAAGTGCTTTTGCCTGCGCCCGGGGGCCCTGTAATCCCAATAATATAGGCCTTTCCGCTCTCGCTGTATAACCGGCGCATAATTTCGTCTGCTTCAGGCGCCTTGTTTTCCACCAAGGTGATCAGGCGCGCCGCAGCGCGCCGATCTCCCATTAGCAGCTTTTCAGCAAGTTCCATGTCATCACCGCTTATCGCTTGATGTTGTTTCGAATGAACTCAATGGTCACATCCGTTGGTGTGCCTGGGGTAAATACTTCCGCAACGCCATGCTCCTTAAGAAAAGGAATGTCATCAGCCGGAATGACGCCGCCAGCGACGAGAAGGACATCTGTAGCGCCTTCCTTCTTCAGAAGTTCTGCGATTTTTGGTATCAATGTGCCATGAGCGCCGGAAAGAATGCTGACTGCGACACAGTCGACGTCTTCCTGGATGGCAGCGTTTGTAATTTGCTCTGGCGTTTGTCTGAGGCCGGTGTAAATGACTTCCATGCCTGCGTCTCTAAGTGCTCTCGCTATAACCTTGGCGCCGCGGTCATGTCCGTCCAGGCCAGGCTTTGAAACCAATACTCTGATAGGTCTATCCATGATTGATCCTCCCATTTAAATCAAATTAGAGTTTTACGCTTTGCTGATATTCGCCGAAGACTTCACGCATAACGCCACAAATTTCACCGAGGGTCGCGTACGCACGAACCGCTTCCAAAACAAATGACATGACATTTTCAGTGCCTTCACAAGCGTTCTTGAGGGCAGCTAATGTTGCTTCGACAACTGCGTTGTCGCGTTTCGAGCGAAGCTCAGCAAGCCTTGCCTTCTGATTTTCGCCAACAGAAAGGTCGACGCGGAGCAGCCCTTGAGGCGCAGCTTCTTCCACTTGATATTTATTCAGGCCAACAACAATGCGCTGGCTGGATTCAATTTCTTTTTGATATTTGTAAGACGCATCCATGATTTCCTGCTGGATGTACCCGAGGTCGATTGCGCGAGGCGCGCCGCCAAGCTCGTCAATTTTGCGGATGTAAGCCATTGCCTGCTCTTCAATCGCTGTAGTTTGAGCTTCAATGTAATAGGAGCCAGCAAGCGGATCTACTGTATTGGTAACGCCGCTCTCATAGCCTACGATTTGCTGAGTTCTGAGCGCGATTTGAACGGACGCTTCAGTTGGAAGCGCGAGGGCCTCGTCTCTTGAGTTCGTGTGGAGAGACTGCGTACCGCCAAGAACTGCGGCCAATGTCTGGATCGCGACGCGGACAATATTGTTGTCCGGCTGCTGAGCTGTCAGTGTAGAACCACCAGTTTGAGTATGGAATTTGAGGGACATGGATTTAGGATCCTTCGCGCCAAAGCGCTCTTTCATGATCCTTGCCCAAAGTCTTCTCGCTGCTCTAAATTTCGCGACCTCTTCAAGCAGGTCATTATGCGCGTTGAAGAAGAAGGAAAGTCTTGGCGCGAAGCTGTCGACGTCAAGGCCAGCTTTAATGGCTGCTTCGACATAGGCGATGCCGTCAGCAAGCGTGAAGCCTACTTCTTGAGCCGCCGTTGAACCGGCTTCGCGGATGTGGTAACCGGAAATGGAAATTGTATTCCACTGTGGAACCTCTTTGGAGCAGTAAGCGAAGATGTCCGTGATCAATCTCATGGAAGGATCCGTTGGGAAAATGTATGTACCGCGGGCAATGTACTCCTTAAGGATGTCATTCTGGATCGTGCCGCGGAGCTTGTCTGCTGAAACGCCCTGTTTTTCACCAACTGCAATATACATTGCAAGGAGAACGGCGGCAGGCGCATTGATGGTCATGGAAGTGGATACTTTATCAAGCGGAATGCCATCAAAGAGGATTTCCATGTCAGCCAGGGAGTCAATTGCGACGCCAACTTTACCGACTTCACCCTCTGAAAGTGCGTGATCAGAGTCATAACCAATCTGAGTTGGGAGGTCAAACGCAACTGAGAGACCGCTTGAACCCTGCTCTACAAGGAACTTGTAACGCTTGTTGGACTCTTCTGCAGTCGCGAAGCCCGCGTACATACGCATGGTCCAAAGCTGGCCGCGGTACATGGTAGGCTGGACGCCTCTCGTGTACGGGAATTGTCCCGGAAGGCCCAAATCCGTCTCGTAGTCAAGTCCTGCAACATCAACTGGTGTGTAAAGTCTGTTGACAGGTTCGCCTGATCCCGTTTCGAAGACCTTGTAACGTTCAGGGCGCTTTGCGAGGGAAGCTTCCGTTTTCTCTTCATAAGCGGTGACTTTCGCTTGTAATGCGTCGATCTTTTCCTTTTCGTACATGCAAAATTTCCTCCTCTTGATTGCGCTTGGTTTTTAGAATATCAGATCTTACAGTTTCATCAAAGTCATGAAGCATGGAATTCGCCGAGTGTGGGTTAAATAACGACGCCACTTGCGCCACTTGGCTTATTTTTTTAAACCAAAGTCCATGACCTGAAACAAACAACCCTTTCAGAATGATCCTCAGAGCATTCCTCCCTTGAATATGTACTTGAAGTGACTTGGTGGCAACAAAAAAAGTTAGACTCCAAAAAAAGCTATTAAACACATAGCCAATCGGTCATCTAACTGTTGACTCCCAAGGATAGACAGGAGAGCGTCCTGCCCAGTTGAAAATCGAGTTAAATTTCCAGGCGTCTCTGAATTAGGATTCGCTGAGGATCTGCCTGTACTTCTCGTATGCAATTTTAATTGCAGAAATTAACGCTTTCCTGGCTGAACCAAAGTATCTCAGCGTTAAGGCTTCTTCTATTTCTGAAATGTGCTCCAGCGATTTTCCAACCAGCAAATCCTTGATGAATTTTTTGGCGAGATCAGTGACCAATGAGCATTCCACGTCCAAAATCAGCCCTGTATCCTTGTCGACCACCATGCCGACGACCATGACTGTATACATTTCTTCAGCTGTAATACCCTGTGGCAATCTGGCATATCCCGAGATAAATATTTCGGATGTTTTCATGCACGCACCCACCAAAATGAAATCTTACTTTCATATTAACATGAGGTTTCCAATTTGTAAATTTAATAACAAGGATTTCAGGCTGAATTTCCAAAAAAAATCCGGAGATTCCAAGGCTTGTATACAATTATACCCGTATATTTTGAAAAAAGGCACATTTGCAGCAAATTTTGCAGAGGTTAAGTTGGCCTCTTCAAAATTTCTCCAAATGTGCCTTGTAATTCAAATTAAACATTGGTTGAACAGACTATTATTAGCCGATGGTCACTTCTGCCAGCCCATCGCCTCAGCATACGCCGCCGCTTATCTCGCGACGCCGCTTTCCACTGCGGCTTTCCGCACCGCTTCAGCGACATTTTTCGCCACTTGGGGATCAAACGCCTTAGGGAGGACATATTCCGGCGTCAGCTCGTCCTCTTCCACCGTCGCTGCGATCGCCTCCGCCGCGGCAATCTTCATAGCCATATTGATATCCCTCGCCCGCACGTCCAGAGCACCTCTGAAAATTCCCGGAAAAGCCAGTACGTTGTTCACCTGGTTGGCAAAGTCAGACCGCCCAGTCCCAACAATAAAGGCTCCTGCCTTAAGCGCTTCATCCGGCATGATTTCCGGCGTAGGATTTGCCATCGCAAGAACAACCGCCTTATCCGCCATAGCCGAGATGGCTTCTCCCGTGAGGATCTTTGGACCTGAAACGCCTATGAAGACATCTTTTCCTTTCAGGATGTCCACCAGTAACCCCTGCTCATCCCGCTTGTTTAATTTTGGCATTAAAATCCGCTGAGCCCCATTCGCATGGTCGCTGAGGCTGCACAGCGCGCCTTTTCGGTCACAGACAATGATGTTGCCCACGCCTCGCTCAAGGAGAAGCTCCGCAATTGCCAGGCCCGCAGAGCCGGCACCACTGATCACCACTTCAAGCTCCGAGAACGGTTTGCCGGTCAGCTTGCTGGCATTGATCAGAGCTGCCAAAACAACAATGGCTGTTCCGTGCTGATCGTCATGAAATACCGGAATGTCAAGCTCTTCTTTGAGTCTGCGTTCAATTTCAAAGCAGCGCGGCGCGGAAATATCCTCGAGATTGATCCCCCCAAAGACAGGCTCGAGCAGTTTGACCGCATGTACGATCTCGTCCACATCCTTCGTTGCCAGACAAATAGGGAACGCGTCCACGTCACCAAAAGTCTTGAACAGGATCGCCTTGCCTTCCATGACCGGAAGCGCGGCTTCTGGACCAATATCACCGAGGCCCAGGACAGCGGTACCATCCGTTACGACCGCCACCAAGTTGCCTTTGCTGGTATAGCGGTATACCTCATCTTTATTTTCAGCAATTTTTCTGCAGGGTTCAGCGACCCCAGGCGTATACGCCACAGACAAATCTACGCTGTCCGCGACCTCCACCTTGGACACCACAGAGATTTTTCCTTTATGCTTTTCATGCAAGTCCAGAGCCATTTGATTGTAATCCATAATTCAGCCACCTTTCTGTTCTGCTATTCATCGTCTCATTCATATTATGATTGATTGCCCAGCCCGTCAAGCGCAAGCTGCTTTTTCGGGGCGACAAGAAAAAACGGGAAGATGATGCACTGGCATCAGCTTCCCGTTGTAACTTTATTATCAACACCTCAAAGCTTATTCCTTCGTCTCCGATGCAGTCTTAGATGACTCAGGTGACTCAGACGTTCCAGAAGGCCCAGTGGCTTCAGGCGCTTTTTCTCCCTGCTCGACTCTGCGCGCTTCTTCCCGGGCTTCTTTCAGCCGGGCCTGCTCCGCCTCGTACATAGCAATGTCCTTCAGTCTGTCCGCTTCAATCTGCTGCTCCTCGTGCTCTTTTTTCTCTTTGAGCGCTTCAAAGCCAGACTCGAGGACCGTCGCGAATTCACCGCCATTGATTGTTTCGTATTCGAGGAGCGCATTCGCCACTTCATGGAGCTTGTCAATATTCTCACTCATAATACGCATTGCTTCATCATAAGCGTCATCCACCAGGCGTCTGACTTCGCGGTCAATATCCGCCGCCACTTGCTCTGAGAAATTCCGCCGCGTTGTCATGTCGCGGCCCAGGAAGACCTCTTCGTCGCTGCCATAGGACATGGAGCTGAGGTTCTCACTCATGGCGTACTTCGTTACCATAGCCCGCGCAATGTCGCTGACCCTGGAGAGGTCGTTCTGGGCACCGGTGCTGATATCATGGAGAATCAGCTTTTCTGCAACCCTGCCGCCGAGCAGGACAATCAGCTCATTTTCCATGTGACGCTTGGTCATGTAATTGCGATCTTCCAGCGGCAGCTGCATGGTAAAGCCGCCGGCTCTTCCGTGAGGAATAATTGTGATCTGCTGCACCGGATCCATCTCCGGTATAATGGCCGCGAGTACGGCATGCCCAGCCTCATGGTAAGCCGTAAGACGGCGCTCTTTCTCACTGATGACCCGGGATTTCTTCTCAACGCCGGCAATGACCTTGGTCGTCGCTTCCTCTATGGTCCTCATACGAATTTTTCGTTCGTTCTTTCTGGCTGTGAGAATAGCCGCTTCATTCAGCAGGTTCTCAATGTCCGCCGGCGTAAAGCCAGGCGTCGCCTTTGCCAGCGTTTTGAAGTCTACGTCCTCCGAAACCGGCTTGTTCTTCGCGTGAACACGAATGATCTCCTCCCGCTCTTTCACGTCAGGTCTGCCGACGGTGATCTCCCGGTCAAAGCGCCCCGGCCTCAAAAGTGCCGGGTCCAAAATGTCCGGGCGGTTCGTCGCCGCCATCAGAATAATGCCTTCATTTTCGCTGAAGCCATCCATTTCGACGAGGAGCTGGTTGAGCGTCTGCTCACGCTCATCATGGCCGCCGCCGAGACCGGCGCCGCGTTTTCTGCCCACAGCGTCAATTTCGTCAATGAAAATGATACACGGCGAATTCTTTTTCGCGTTTTCAAAGAGGTCCCGGACACGGCTCGCGCCTACGCCTACGAACATCTCGACGAAATCCGAGCCGCTGATGCTGAAAAACGGCACGCCCGCTTCTCCGGCAATGGCCCTGGACAAATACGTTTTACCGGTTCCCGGAGGTCCAATCAGCAAAATACCTTTTGGGATCCTTGCGCCGAGCTCAATATACTTCTTGGGGGTCTTCAGGAAGTCCACCACCTCGAGGAGCTCTTCCTTTTCTTCTTTCAACCCTGCCACATCTGAAAAGGTGATGCGCTTGGAGTTGTCTTCCTTGATCATTTTAGCGCGGCTCTTTCCAAATGACATGACCTTGTTGCCGCCGCCCTGGGAGTTCTGCATGAACACAAACCAGAGCACCACCAGAATCATGACGCCAAAGAACATAGGCAGCAGGGACAGGATCCACGGCTCTTGAGCCGGCGCCGTGCCGGCAACCTCAAGCCCCGCTTTCGTCATGGCGTCAAACAGGTACTGACCCACATCCTCCGACATGACAGATGGGATGTACGAGTAAAACACCGCGTCGTCCTGAAGGGTTCCCTGGACGCTGTTGTTCTCAACCAGATTGATGGTCTTGACTTTTCCTTCTTCAATGCTGCTAACCAACTCCGTCAGCGTCAGATTCACAATCTCCGGTTCGGTGGTTGGAATCACCTGTCTCGCGATCATTAGGATCAGCAAAAAGACAAATATATAAAACGCTGCGTTTTTAAACATCTTTCGCATAAAATTCCTCCTAGTGCTTTAGTGCATACTCGTCATTTTAACATATTTTCAACATGGGAACAACTCAGACTGCGCCCCAATTAAATGGTGTTCTTATTCCTTAATATCCCCCGGTTTAAATCCCGGGGAAAACCGCTTCATCAAGGCGTCAAAACACTGTCTGTTCCTGGCGCCTGAGCGTCAGCCAGCCAATTCTCTCTGTCGCCGGTCCAACTCGGACCTCTTCAGACATACGATACCCGTATACCCAAATGATCCGGTTCTCATCACATATTAAAGGAATTTTATGCCTCTGGGCTTCAGGAATCTTTTCGTCGATCATGAAGCGCTTCAGCTTTTTGCTTTCCTGCATTCCAAATGGCTTGAAGCGGTCACCTGGTGCCCTGTGTCGGATAAACAACTGTCCCTCAACTCTGTCAAGGTCTACCGCGATCCCATCAGAGTCCCCACGTCTCGCATCCCACTGCGCTCTCGAAATTTCCTCAACCTGGATCTCCCAGTCAGCGCTGACATTCACGTCAGCCATGTGCCCAGCCTCAACCATCCAGAGCGTATTGTAGACGCGCTGAGCCTCCAGGCTTCCAAGAGACAAAGCTTTGCTCCCCTCCAGGTCAGAAGCCAGTTCAAGGACCGCTTCGGTGTGGCTGTAATTAAAATCCGTCAGCACTCCGCCACTCACTTCTCTCGCCAGACAACGGATCAGTCTTCTCTTGAGTGCCGGCTCAAATTTTGAAAATCCCGTCAGCGAAATGCCGTGAGCCCCGTCAAATACCCTGACCTCGGGCACTCTCACAGCCTCATAAGCTTCCTGAGCAACCCGTTCAAGGCACGCCTCTTCATCTCTAAGCAGTGACGCTGTCCGCACCAGTGTTTCTGCCAGCCCTGGATTAAAATTCGCCTCCAGGTATGGGATGACCTCAAGCCGGATCCTGTTGCGCTCATAATCCGTCTCAGCGTTGGTGTGGTCCTGCCTTGGCTCAAGGCCCCAGCGATCGCAATAGGCCTCAATGACCACTCTTGACACCTCAATCAGCGGCCGTATGATCCGTCCGTCTCTAACCGGCAGGATCCCGCCAAGCCCCTTGAGTCCCGCGCCCCTGAAGAGCCGCATCAGTACCGTTTCACATTGATCATTCAAATTCTGCGCTACTGCAATCTTCGAACAGCCTTCCTCCTGGGCCACCTGTTCAAAAGACTCGTACCTGAAGCGCCGCCCCTCCATTTCAAAGGACGTCCCTTCGGAAATTGCCATAGCGCCAATATCCGCTTCGAACAGATAAAACGGCACCTCATGGTTGAGACAAAACTGCTGAACAAAAGCAGCATCTGCGTCAGCCGCCTCACCCCGCAGGCCATGGTGCACATGAACAGCAACAAGCCGCAGCTGCAAGCAGGGCCTGAGAGAAATCAGCGCATGAAGAAGCGCCAGCGAATCCGGCCCTCCGGAAACCCCGACGACAATGCCCTCACCTTCCTGAAACATTTGATACCGCTGATTTGTCTTCAGCAACTGCGCCAACATCACGTCACTTAAATCCAGTTCCATTTCCACAGCTGCCTTCACCTCTTCATGCCTGTCTTACTTTGATCACATTTCATAATACCACGCTCTGCAGCTTTTGAAAGACCTTCCCTCAAGTTTTCACCAATTCTTAAGAAACAGCGCTAACTTCGCAGAAATACAACTCGCATCAGCTTCCTGAAATTGAAAGTACGCCAACATCCAGCGAAGGCGCTCCAAAGGCACTGTTCCCACCTACGGACTCAAATTTCAAGTCGTTCGCCACAACCCGGATGCCCTTCAGCAGCTCAAAGAAATTTCCGGCCGCCGTAATCTGGGTCACAGGTCGACCCACCTTGCCGTCTTCGATCTGGAAGCCCCTTGCCGAAAGTGAAAAATCTCCGGAGATGGCGTTGAGTCCCGCATGAAGCCCGTCAAATGCCGTTATGAGCAGTCCGGCGCCTATGCCTTGAAGGAGACCATCGGCAGAACTCTGCCCTGGTTCGATATAAAAATTGGTGGGCGAAATCCCCACACTCGACTTATAGGAGCCCCTGAAGCCGTTCCCCGTCGCGGCAACGCCAGACTTTGCCGCCGTGCGCAGATTGTGGAAAAAAGTCGTGAGAACACCCTGGTCGACCACGCGCTTGAGCTGCGTCGGAACGCCTTCGCTGTCAAAGGGTGCGCTGGCAGGACCATCTTTCAAATGAGGATTTTCGACAATAGAAAGATACTCGGACGCAATCCGCTCCCCCAGCTTGCCCTTCAGCGCAGACAGGCCCTTTTCGACCGCCTCTGCGGAAAAAATTGACACCATGGCTTCAAACAGACTCACTGCCGCATCATAGCGCAGCGCCACCCGGTACGTACCACTTGGGACAGGTGAGGCACCCAGCATAGCCACAGAGGCCTGTGCAGCTTCCGCCGCCACAGACCGCAGCAGCTCAGGGTCGAAGCGTCGCATCAGCCCAAATTTGTGCTCGTTGCGCGTCTCCTCCCCCTGCCTGACGATGGGCGCGAACACCATATAAGCCAGATCGCTCTCATAAGCCAGGTCAAGGCCCAAAGTATTGCGGATCTCGACCCGCCCGCGACCTTCGCTGTATAAGTTGTAATTAATCTTGCTGATCAGCGGGAACTGCGCCAGCATTTCGCTTTCAAGGTCGATCAGCGCCTTGGTCTTCTCCGCCGGCGAAGTCTCAAAAAAAGTCGAAGGCGTCCTCTCCACCTCTTTATAAGACGTTTCTGCCGATGGTCGGTATAACACCGGTTCAAGTTCACTCTCATTGATCGCCGCATTGTCTCTGCAGCTCTTTAAAAGCGTTTCCAGGTCCGCTTCCGTCTCGAGGATTTCCGTGAAGGCATAGCCCATCTTCCCGTCTGCAATGCCCCGCACCGAGACACCGGCCGAGGTCGCCAGATTAAATGTGTCAATATCACCCTCAAAGACCTTGACGCTGAAGTGACTGCCGCTTTCCGCGTAGACCTCCAGGGCTTCAAAGCCATAATCCGAAGCTCTGCGAAGCGCTTCTTCCATCCATTGTTTTTTCACTTTGCATCGCCTCCGTTTCTGCCGCCCACGGTAATTTCACTGACCCGGATGGCGGGCTGACCTACAATCGCCGGGATAGACCCGCTGGCGGCGCCGCACATGCCATAGCCGTAAGCGAGGTTGTCTCCCACGCGGTCAATTTTTTTCAGGATTTCGCTGCCCGCGCCAATCAGCGTGGCGCCCTTTACCGGCTCCGCGAGCTTGCCACCACGGATCATGTAGGCTTCATTCACGGAAAAGTTGAATTCCCCCGTCGCCGGATTGACGGAACCGCCGCCCATGCTGCTGGCATAGAGACCATAGTCCGTCTCGGAGATCATGTCCTCGAGCTTTGATTTTCCTGGCGCTATAAAGGTATTGCTCATACGGCTTGTCGCCGCGAATTTGTAGGACTGCCTCCGCCCGGATCCAGAGGAGGGCATTCCCAGCTTTTTTCCACTTAAGCGATCCACAAGATAGGCCTTGAGCATCCCGTTTTCAATCAGGACGTTTCGCTGCGTCGGCGTCCCCTCGTCGTCCACATGGCCGCTGCCCCAGCCGTTTTCTATTGTTCCGTCATCAATGGCCGTCACGAGGTCTGAAGCAATTTTCTCCCCCAGAAGTCCCGTGTAGACGGAAGTGCCTTTTGCTATAAAGGCCGCTTCCAATCCGTGGCCGCAAGCCTCGTGGAATATGACGCCGCCAAAGCCATTGTCTATAATGACAGGGAGTCTGCCGCTTGGTGCATGGTCAGCCTTTGCCATTGTTACAGCAATTTTCGCCGCCTTCAGGGCCAGTGCGTCCGGATCGACCTTCTCATACAGTTCAAAGCCCGCAAGTCCGCCAAGATTGTGACCGCCGGACTGCATCTCACCGTTATGTTCCGCGACACAATTCACCGAGGTACGGGTACGCACCCGCCTGTCCTGGGTGAGAAGGCCTTCGGAATTGGCAATCTGAACACTCTGATCCTCATCCATATAAGTGACCACCGTTTGGCGGATCATAGGATCATACGCCGCCGCGCGGGCTGATAAGCCTCTGATCCACTGTGTTTTTTCGTTTGCCGAAACCGTCTCCGGGAGGATCTTGAAATGATGCCTCGGCTGATAAGACCTTTGGCTCAGCTTGACCGCCGCCTGGTGATCGTTACTGCCCGCCATGGCAGAGAGCTGCTTCGCAAACTGAATCAGCGCGGATTCCTCCGTCTCATTCGTATAGGCATAGAAGCTGTTGACACCTTTTACAATTCTAAGTCCAAGACCATACTCCCGTCCGCCAAGGGCATTTTCAAGACGCCCCCCAATCATTTCGAAATGGGCTCTGTTTTTATCTTCCACAAAGATCTCCGCGAACTCTCCGCCTCTTGAAAGAGCAGCTTCCAGTACACGCTCAAGCAGTAATGGCTGCAGCATGAAATTCCTCCTTATGATGGGTTGCCTATAAAACCGTCCTCGACTTCTTCACCGAGCTCTAACAAAACAGGCTTGATCTCAGCTTCCTGCTCTGCGTCACATAGAACCAGGAGCATATCTCCGGGATAAATTTTTGTGTCACCCCGTGGGATAACCTCCGCTTCACCTCGCCTGATGGAGACGAGCAGGGAATCCTTAGGCCATTTAATGTCGCGTACTTGCTTGTACTCCAGCGGTGCGTTCATTGACACCGGGATTTCCATGATCACCTTTTTATGACTCTCGCCATATAGGTCTCTGCGCTGATGATTGCTGAGCATACGCTCCAAAAGGGCTTCATAAATTGGCTTCGAGGCCATGATGTCCGTCAGGACGAAGGCGATCAGGGATACGGTCATAAGGGCCAGAAGGTGCTGAAATGAATTGGTCATTTCAAGGATCAGGATAGCACCGGTAATTGGCGCCCTTACGATCGCCGTGAAATAGGCTGCCATCCCCAGGATCAGAAAGTTGATGACATAGACAGACTCCACATTGAGATATTGGGTCAGCAGCTCCCCATAAAGCTTCCCCACCAGGGCACCTACAACGAGGAGCGGCAAAAAGATGCCGCCGGGAGTCCCAGGTCCATAGCAGAAAGCAGTAAACGCGATTTTTACTGCTATGTAAAGGATGAGCACATACAGCGGAAAATAATTGTGGCTCAGCATTTCTATGAGCTCATGGCCACCGCCAAGCATTTCCGGCAGCACCAGCCCCATAAGTCCCGCGCCTAAAAAAGGGATCAGCATAGTATAGCGCGTTGGCAAAGGCTTGAGTTTACCATAGAGATCCTGACTGGTATACAGCGCTTTATTGAACAGCATGCCCAGAAGCCCCGCCACTATGCCAAGACCGATCAAATAGGGGTAATAGGCCAGGGGGAGCGGCGTGACCTCTTGAAAGACAAACGCCGGTCCAAGGCCAAAAACTTGTTTTGAAACAAAATCCGCCGCCAGACTGGCACTCATAACACAGGCGAGAACGAAAGGCGAAAAATTCCGGTGAAGTTCTTCCAGCGCGAAAATCACCCCGGCGAAAGGTGCATTGAAAGCCGCTGCCAAACCCGCACTTGCGCCGCTGGTAATCATGTACTTCTCTTCGGTATGATGAAGCTTGAGGGACTTCCCAAGACCGGAGCCTACCTCCGCGCCAATCTGAATGGAGGGGCCCTCCCTGCCAAGGGAGAGGCCAAAGCCCAGAGCAAGCACCCCGCCAATAAACTTTGCCGGCAGCTCCTGATACCATTTCATCTCAAACTGTCGTACCAGCGCGCCTTTGACCTGTGGAATACCAGAGCCCTTGATCATGGGAACCTTCTCGACCAGAAGCCCGGTGGCATAGCCCGCTGCCAAAAGTGCCACAAAATAATAAAGCCCCGTTTTCCAATCACCAGCGCTTATCCGGTCGTAAATGTCAGCCCTGAGGGGCGTCGATCCGTTAATAATGATTCTGTAAGCGATTACCGCCATTCCCGCCAGCACACCCACCAGAAGCCCTTCAAGGAACACTTTCAACCTGAATGCCCTGGGCTTGTGGAAGTACTGGCTGAACATTGCTTTGCTCATACTTTCACCAACCTTTTTATAACCGCCGAATTACGGTTTTATCAAATTTTTACAAGTCCATGCTGCCGGAATTCATTTCCAACAGCATCTATGGTATAATTGTAACACAAAAAACCAAGCTTCGAGGAGAGTGAATCTCTTGCATACAGAAGTAAATAACAGAAGCAGTCTCGTCCCCGAGGCGCTTCCCATGCGGGAACGGGTCGATTGGCTCAACGACCAGGCCGAATACATAGAACGCACCACCCCAGCCGAAACGTTGAGAATATCCCAGAACGCCTTGCAAATGGCCGCCTCCATCCATTATCCCTCCGGAGTAGCCAAAAGCCTGTATCTCATTGGAAGAGGCCATCTGCGCCTGGGCAGTCTCTTTGAATCCGAAGCCCACCTCAAGAAAGCTTACGACCAGGTGCTGTCCTTGAAGGATCCTGAGCTGGAGGCCGAGATCTTGAACGCGCTTGGAATCGTCAATCTCTATCTCAAAATTTACGACCTCAGCTTCAAATATTTCCAGCGCGCCTTGACGCTTTCAAAAAAAATTGGCACGCGCGCATTGGAAGCGCGAATACTTAACAACATAGGTGAAGTTTACCGAGAACTCAAAGACTACACAAAAGCCCTCGACTTCTACCAGCAGAGTCAGGAGACACACCAGGCGGTCAGCAGCCCCATCAATAAATCTGTAGCGGTCTCAAATATAGCAGGACTTTACCTCGAAATGAACGATTACGACAACGCGACGCTTTATGTCGACAAGGCCATAGAAATTGCAAAGGCTGAAGAAAATGTCATGATCGAATCTGCCTGTTTCCATTACGCAGGCATTATCGAAAGAAAAAAAGGGCATTTCGATGCTTCGCATGAGAAGTTGAAAAAGAGCCTCGAACTCAACAAAATCACCAAGGAAATGATCCATGAAGCCGAGGTTCTGATCGATATTCACAGGACTCTTTTTGAAAAGGGCGAGCACAGCCGGTCTTTAAAAATTTTGTTTGATGCTTTAAAGATTGCTCAACGCCTTAATTCGGAAACCTTGCTCCTCCAGGTTTATGACGAAATGATCCCTGCCTGCGAAGCCCTCGGCAAAACAGAGGACGCCCTTGCTTACGCCAAGAAACGCCACAACGCTGTTCAGGCTATTGAGAAAATTGAACGCGCTCAGCGCCTGAGAGGCCTTGAGATCCAGTTGGAAGCTGACACTTCCTATCAGGAAAAAGAAGCTTACAGAGCGCTCAGCCAGGCCCTCGAGCATAAGGCCAAAGAGCTCGAGGACCGGTCCAACGAGCTGCAGGATGCCTATCATACCCTCAAGGTCATCAGCGACATAGGTAAACAGATCACCGCGGTTTTAAGTCTCGAAAACATTTTCACCTTAGTGCATAAACACATCACGGATCTGATGAACGCCGACTTGTTTGGCATTGCTCTCTACAATTCCGAAACTGACGCCATACACTATGAGTACCTCGTGGAGGATGGCCTGCGGGTATATGACGTAAGAATTCCTATGGCAAAGGACAACAGCTTCGCCGTCTGGTGTTACCGGAACCGCAAGGAAATCATGATCAACTCGGATCAAAGTGTGTTGCCAGAACCTGTCAGAATGTTTTCCTCCAGCTTTGGCGCCCTTATGCCAGCCATTATGTTCTATCCCCTGACGGTCGAAGATCAAATTATTGGCATCATTACAGTCCAAAGTCTCACCAGCAACGTTTACACCAAGCAGACTCTGGATACCCTTGGCACGCTGTCTGCTTATCTCTCCATTGCCATTCAGAACGCCCAAAACTCCGAACGGCTGCACCTTGAAATCCAGGAGCGCGAAGCCGCACAGCAGAAGCTTCGGCTGCTTAATGAAGAATTGGCAGCACTCTCTGAAATGGATGGACTGACCGGGATTGCCAACCGCAGACGCTTTGACGAGTTTTATTTCCAGGCATGGAGCCGGGCGAAAAGAGAAAAAGAACCGCTGACCCTGCTTATGATTGACATTGATTATTTCAAACAATATAACGACACTTACGGCCACATCACTGGAGATGAAATGATCAAACGCACCGCCGCGCTGATCAGCGATAATGTGAAACGCACCAGCGACCTGGTTGCCCGCTATGGTGGTGATGAATTTATCATCCTGCTGAGCAACACGGATGAGCACGGCGCGCTTATGGTCGCCAACCGGATTCGACACGCCCTGGCAGAAGAAGCAGTCATTCATTCGCGTTCGCCCCTCGGTGTCACCACACTTAGCATAGGTATGTCTACCTGCATTCCAGACCGAACCATGATTATGTCTGAGCATATCCAGTCCGTTGATGCTGCGCTCTATGAAGCGAAGCTGGCCGGAAGGAACCGGATTGTCGCCTGTGATATGAGGGAAAAGCGGTTTACGGAGTACGCGTCATAGAAGGGGCCGTCACAAAACACGCCCTCAATGATTTACGCAAAATTATTTCAATAGAAGCCCGGTACGCGGTTGACGCCTGCCGGGCTTTCATTTATACTTATTCAATATTAGTTCGAGCAATGACACACCCTAAAGGGTGAGTGCCATAGTGATCAAGACAGCCTGAGAGTGGTGGGTCATCCGAAATTGGGGGACCTCTCACTCTTTTTTTATTGCCTTGATCACTTCAGTCAATTGCCGCGACTCATTATTTTGTGCAAAGGGAGGTATGAGCAAATGACTACCAAGTACATTTTTGTCACCGGTGGGGTGGTCTCATCCATCGGCAAAGGGATCACCGCAGCATCATTGGGACGGCTTCTGAAATCCAGGGGGCTTCGCGTGACCATCCAGAAATTCGACCCCTACCTCAACATGGACCCCGGAACAATGAGCCCTTATCAGCACGGCGAGGTCTTTGTCACAGAGGACGGCGCAGAAACGGATCTGGATCTCGGCCACTACGAACGTTTCATTGACATTAACCTGGGCAGCAGCTCCAACGTGACAACGGGGAAAATTTATTGGTCAGTCATTTCGAAGGAACGACGCGG
This sequence comes from Acidaminobacter hydrogenoformans DSM 2784, assembly GCF_900103005.1. Taxonomy (GTDB): domain Bacteria; phylum Bacillota; class Clostridia; order Peptostreptococcales; family Acidaminobacteraceae; genus Acidaminobacter; species Acidaminobacter hydrogenoformans. Next base: position 28,627 of record NZ_FMWL01000001.1, read on the forward strand.
CGAATATTTGGGCGCGACAGTTCAAGTCATCCCTCACATTACCAACGAGATCAAGGCCAGAGCTTACCAAGCCGCAAAAGACCAGGCGCCGGATGTCGTCATCACGGAAATTGGAGGTACCGTTGGCGACATTGAGAGCCTCCCTTTTCTCGAGGCCATCCGCCAGATCCGGTATGACCTTGGACGTGACAATGTCATGTACCTGCACGTCACCCTTGTGCCCTATCTTGAAAAATCAGGAGAGCTGAAGACAAAACCGACGCAGCACAGCGTCAAGGAGCTTCGTGAGATTGGTATACAGCCTGACATGATCGTGTGCAGGACAAGCGTACCGCTTCCAGAGGAGGTCAAAAGCAAGATCGCACTGTTCTGTAATGTGGAAGCAGCGGATGTCATCCAGAATCTCGATGCGCAGACCCTTTATGAGGTGCCGCTGAAGCTCGAGGAGGAGGGTCTTGCGGATAAGGTATGCCGCCGTCTGGGCCTTTCCTGCAGTGCGCCTGACCTGACGGCGTGGCGGGCTGTTGTTGAAGCTGAAAAGGCCTGTACACAGCGTCTGCGAATTGCTCTCGTAGGCAAATATGTCGAGCTCCACGACGCCTATCTCTCCGTCGCGGAAGCGCTGAAACATGCAGGGATCGCCAATCATACCAGTGTCGAGATCGACTGGATCCACTCCGAGCAGATCAATGATGACAATGCAGCGGCGCTGCTGGCTTCCGCCTGTGGCATCCTCGTCCCTGGGGGCTTTGGCGACCGCGGCATTGAAGGTAAGATATCTGCTATACGGTACGCCCGTGAAAACGGCATTCCTTTCTTTGGTATTTGCCTTGGGATGCAGCTCGCCGTCATTGAGTTCAGCCGCAGCATTCTGGGCTTATCAGACGCAAATTCCTCCGAGCTGAACCCTTTTACAAAAAATCCTGTCATTGACCTGATGCCGGATCAGCATGGCGTCATTGACAAAGGCGGCACCATGCGACTGGGTCGGTATCCCTGCGTCGTCAAAGAGGGCACCAAAGCATTCGCCGCCTATAACGCTCCGCTGATCCACGAGCGTCACCGCCACCGCTACGAGGTCAACAACGACTACAGGCCTCAGTTAGAAGCAGCGGGTATGGTCTTCAGTGGGGTATCCCCGGATGGACGTCTCGTGGAAATTATTGAGCTTCCTGGCCATCCATGGTTTGTCGCCGGACAGTTCCATCCGGAATTTCTATCCAGACCAACACGACCGCAGCCCCTATTCCGGGAATTTATAGCGGCGGCCAGTACTTTTTCCAGTAACAACTTCGCTCATACCGATTAAAAAAGGATTAAGTTTTCCACCCTATTATTGCAGAAAGCATATTTTCATTAGATACTGTAATTAGAAAAAGCGCCACGCTCATAAAGAGGGAGGGATCCACAGTGAAAAAACTGGCCCCTATAGTCATCACCGCTATCCTGATCGCCTACCTTGCCATCTACCTTTGGATTCCCTTCAACCTGGATCAAAATCCCGGGCCGTGGTTTGGAAAAGTTTTGTGGGCGGCAATTGGCGCTGGTGCCGTTGGGATGATTACCGCAGCTGTTTACACCCTGGTCATAAGGCTCAAAGAAATTGACAAAGAGGAGAAGGATAAAGATGATCTTAGTAAATACTGATTTCATTACGGGCAAAGAACTCGAAACACTCTCCATTGTCAAAGGCTCCACAATCATGTCAAAGCATCTTGGAAAAGACATTATGAGCGGTTTAAAGACCCTGGTCGGCGGTGAGCTGACTGAATACAACGCTATGATGAACGACGCCCGGGCGCTCGCAACTAAGCGTATGGTGGAAGAAGCCGTATCAATGGGCGCAGACGCGATCATCAATGTCCGCTATGCTTCAAGTGCCATCATGCAGGGCGCAGCGGAAGTTATTGTGTACGGGACAGCGGTTAAATTCAAATAGTTTGCGCAGAAGAAACGAAGAAGCAGCTTAAAATTTGAAATGCGCACTGCGAAGAATCCTCTAAAATGACAAAATGACTATGATAAAAGGAAGCAAGCGTTTTTATTACGCCTGCTTCCTTTTTGTATGCCCGGATTACATAGCAGCGAGCTCTTTAAATAGTTCCACCGCAGTCTCGATAATCTCATCATTGAAATCATACTTATGGGAATGAACATTTGGATAATCCACGCCGTTTCCAATGTAGCAAATGGCGCCTTTCGTCTCTTTCAGATAATGGCCAAAGTCCTCAGAACCCCGGAAGGCTTCTTTCATTTCTACGACTTCAAAGCCCTTGTTCTGAGCTGCTTCCCGAATTTTATCCGCGCTCACTTTATGGTTGAACGTTTCCGGAAAATAATCCTGATAAGAGAAGCTGACCGTCAAGTCCTGTGCCTCTGCCAGAGAAGTCGCCAAGTTCTCGAGATTTTTTTGAAGCTGATCCATTTCAGCTTCGTAAAGCGCCCGAATGGTCAAGAGCAGCTCGCCTTTACTGGCGTTGACACCAAAGGCTTTTTCACCCACATCTACCTGGATGACCGTACAAAGTACCATGCCTTTATTTTTCTCCGGCGCAATAAATCCCGGAATGGCATCAATGATCCTCGCAATGGCGAACGCAGGGTTGACGCCCTTTTCAGGCTCACTGGCATGGGAAGGCTTGCCCTCCATGTGAATAACCATCCCTTTTGAAGCGCAGTTGGTTGTCCCGTCAATGATATTGACTGACTTAAGTGGCATACCGCTCATATTGTGATAAGCGAAGATTTCCTTAATACCATTCTCCCTGATGAAGACTTTGCACTCCGCAGCGCCGTCTCCAGTTTCCTCCGCGTGCTGAAAGAGAAAAAAAATGTTCTTGTCTGAGCCATTTTGAGCCACTTCCAGAGCGAATGCCGCGAGTGAAGCCGCGTGTCCATCATGGCCACATTTGTGGGAAATTCCAGGAAATAGAGACCCATAGGGAAGCTCTATACCTTCTTTCATTTTGATTGCATCAAAATCTGCCCGGAAGGCAATATTCTCTCGATCCTCCCCCGCACGGTAAATGGCATAAAACCAGCGACCTCGATCTACGATCTCAAGCTTGGTAGTCGCTTTGAGAAAATCTATCAGGTGTTGCTTGGTCCAGACTTCTTGATTGGAGAGCTCAGGGTGTTGATGCAGCTCGCGGCGCAGCTGAATCGCGAGCTCCAGGTTCTTATGATCCAATTCATCCAACTCCTTCATTTTTGAAAATCGTGGGCCGACTAAAAGCTTTAGCTTCAAGCTGCTCTTATTGTATTTAAAAGCAAAATTGATGCCAATTCGCAAATAATCGTCAAAGCTTCAGAATTTTCTGATCCCCGAAGGCTTTATGAGCATTCAAAAACCGTTTCAGCCTTCTAATGCGGCCACTTGAAGCTTTGATTCAACTTTAAAATGAAAGAATTTTTTTCACAGCGCATCATTTTTGTTTATCCCGCGCTGCAGCTTTGATCATTTCTAAATCCCATTATAGCGCGACCGGTAAAAAACAAGCCGCGGCTTGTAAACATTTTTTTACAAAATTTTATTCCCTGCGGTTAAGAAAACGGATCCTTCTTTTCAACGAACCTGACTTTCGCCTTCATGAAGCGTTTTATTATTGACCGCTCTTCATTGAGCTCCCTCGACTCTATAAAAAGATTCGAAATAGTTTCCCACATGAATACCCAGCCGCCCACAAACAATCCGTCCTCCAGGATCCGAATCATCAGGGCATCAGATTTGAAAGGCCCCATGTATGCAATGATGAAGAATATTATTCCGAGGATAAAATACTTCATGGCTTCCAGCTGCTCTTTCCGACGCTTCTTTTCATTCCTGATTGCCATGTAGTCAAAGTGATGCTTGAGGGCGCTGACCAAAATTTGCTCCTTTTGTGAATTTTTCAGCGTCGCAGGAATAAAAAACTCGAAAATGATCTCATCCCGCTTTGGAATATCTTCGACGGAATCCCACAAAAAATCGAGGAATTCGTCTTCAATGTCCCTCATTTTAAATGGAGAAGGGTCCCAGTCGTCGAAGACGTCATCATAGCTGTCCAACCAGATTGGTATAATATAAGCGTTTGTATCAGGATCTCTGTTGTAGTTTTCAAATAGCTTTTTTTTCTTTATCTTCATTTGAATCTCCCCAACTGGCGCAGTTCAGCCATTAAAGCTGCTTCTATTTGTTGTCTAAAGTCAATTATACCCAAAAGGGCACGTCTATCGTTCAAAAATGTTCATGAATTTCCTAAACAAGGACTTCCCTTTGACAATTGCCCAAGGCCAATCGCAGCTGGACCTTCACCGCAAGTATATTTGTGTAAGTGGCACTGCCCAAGACCATCGGCAAAAAACAAAACGACCATAACCAGCACACTGCCCCATCCGGGCGTGATACGAACTGGAAATGGTCGTTGGGGGAACACCTTCGTCCGCACAAAATTGCTCATTGCGGTATTCATTCTAAATCCTTGATAAAAACGCTTTCGCGTTCCGGATCTGCCTCTCAACCTCATCATAGGAGGTCCCGCCAAAACTGTTTCGCTTCTCAATGCAGCTTTCCACTGTAAATTGAGACAGGTCATTCAGTTCGACCGGGAATCCCACGTGTATCAAATCCTCTTTTACGACTTCCGCAAAAGCTTTGCCTTGCTGTTCACAATGCTTGACCAATTCCCCAACGATCTCATGAGCCTCCCTGAATGGAATGCCATTAACGACCAGGAATTCTGCAATATCCGTCGCCTCTATGAACCCTTTTTTTAGCTGCGCTTTCAACACTGCCTCGTTAAAGGTCATCTGCTCCAGCATTCTGGCAAAAATGAACAGCGTTCTGTCCAGGGTATGTATGCTGTCGAAGAGCGCCTCTTTGTCCTCCTGATAATCCTTGTTCAGCGTCAGGAATGTGCCCTTCAGCACGGTCAGCAATGTGACCAGGTTTCCAATAGCCCTTCCCGCCTTGCCTCTGACCAGCTCAGCAATATCAGGGTTCTTTTTCTGGGGCATGATGCTGCTGCCCGTGCAGAAGCTGTCCTCCAGCGTAATGAAATTGAACTCCTGAGAGTTGAAGACAATGATCTCCTCAGCAAAGCCACTCAGATGCGTCATACACAGCGCCGCGTTGAACAAGTATTCTGCAATGCCGTCCCGGTTCGCGACCGTATCCATGGCGTTTTCAGACGGCGCCGCAAATCCGAGCAGCGCCGTTGTATAGTGCCGGTCTGTAGGCAGGGTTGTCCCCGCCAGCGCACATGCGCCAAGTGGGTTGACATTGAGTCGCTTCAGCGATTCCTGCAGGCGCTCCAAATCCCGTCTGAGCCCCTGAAAATGGGCCATGTAATAAAATCCCACGGTAATGGGCTGCGCATGCTGCAAGTGCGTAAAGCCCGGCATGATTTTATGGGCCTCTTCCTCCGCCTTATTCACAATAACTTCAAGCAAGTCTTTCAGGTGACCAATAGTTTTCTTCACAGCCTCTCTCAAAAAGAGTGCTTCGTCCAGAGCATTCTGGTCATTGCGGCTCCTCGCCGTGTGCAGATACTTGCCCGCGTCGCCAATCTCTTCAATGAGGGCTTTTTCAATGATCATCATGATATCCTCATCCAGAATGCTGAATTCAACCTCATTTTGATCAAGCTTCTTTTCAACGGCCTTGAGGCCGCTTTGGATCTGCGCACAGACCTCATCGCTGACAATGCCCTGCCTGGCCAGCATTTTCACATGCGCGGCACTCCCCATAATACTGTATTTGTACAGCTTATGGTCAAAGCTGATGGATTCATTATAATCCGCGGTATAGTGCGTCATCTGTTTAGAAAACCGCCCACCCCATAAGTTTGACACGAAAAAACCTCCCTGTTCAAGCACGGCAAAGCTATCAGCTTCTCTCTATGGCCTCAAGGGGATCCACATAAGGAATGCCATGCTTGTCCGCAGTTTCCACGAGCGTCAGCTGACCTTTGTAGGTCGTAAGTCCCCGCCTCAAATGCGGGTCACGGCGAAGGGCTTCCACCACGCCACGGTTCGCGATCTCCAGGGCATAAGGCAGCGTACATTCAGAGAGCATCTGCGACGCCGTTTCAGCAAAACCGGAAGGGATATTATCCACCGCGTAATGCAAGACACCTTCCTCGACATATACAGGGTCGTCGTGGGAAGTACTCCTGCAAGTTTCAATGGCGCCCGCCTCGTCACAGGCCACGTCCACAATTAACGCGCCCCGCTTCATGAGCTTCAGCTCTTCGCGGTTGACCAGATGGTCCTGCCTGGTCTTTGGCCAGAGGATACAGTTGATGAGCACATCCGTTCGTTTGAGGCAAGTCTCAAGATTTTCTCTGTTTGAGAATAAAAACTCAACATTGACAGGCAGCTTTTCTCTGGCCTTATCCATAGCTTTTTTGTTGATGTCCAGCATAGTGACTCTGTTGCCAAAGGCAGCTGCGAGCTCAGCTGCACCTACCCCGGACCAGCCGCATCCAATAATGGTCACATCCGGCGTCGCCACACCCACTATTCTGTTAAGAAGCAGGCCCCTTCCACCATGGACGCTCTGAGAAAAGTGAAGGGCCGCCAAAAAACCGCCTTTTCCAGCGAGAATGCTCATAGGCGCCAGCATAGGATAGTCGCCGTTCTCATCATCCACATCCTCATAGCAAATCCCGGTGATGCCGCGGTCAAGAAGCACCTCCGTCATCTCACTGTGGGCGTTTGAGTGCAGATATGTAAACACGATCTGGTCTTCATGAAGCAGTTCGTATTCTGAGGCTTCGATTTCCTTGACCTTGTACAGCATATCGCAGCGCTTGTATAGCGCTTCCCGCGGTGTGATCTGCGCGCCGGCCCTGACATAAGCCTCGTCCGGATATCCGCTGCCCAGACCCGCCTGCGGCTCCACGAGGACCGTGTGGCCGCGCTTTATCAATGCAGCTGCCGCGGAAGGTGTCGCGGCAACACGACATTCATTCTTCTTGATCTCTTTTGGAATGCCGATGATCATTTAATCGTCTCCCATCTCAAGTTTCAATTCCGGATCTCATCCGGCATCCTATAGCCTATCTGCCATTGACAACATAGCACGCCACAAAATGTCCCGGCGACGTCTCCACAAAATCCGGATCTCGGCTGACACATTCCGGAACTGCGTAATCACACCTTGATGCAAAGCGGCAGCCAGGTTTTACGTCAACCGGGCTTGTGACTTCACCTTTGATCAGCTCAAATTCTTTGTTCCGCATTCTGATATCCGGTTTCGGAATAGCCGCCAGCAAAGCCTTTGTGTAAGGATGCTGCGGATTTGAAAACAGTTCTTCTGAAGGTGCCTGCTCCACACACACGCCAAGATACATGACCATGATATCATCCGAAATATGTTTGACGACAGACAAATCATGGGTGACAAACATATAGGCAAGTCCAAGCTCATCCTGGATGTCCATGAGAAGGTTCAAGTTCTGTGCTTGTACTGAAACGTCCAGTGCAGACACCGGCTCGTCACAGACAATAAACTTTGGATTCAGTGAAAGGGCTCTCGCAATCCCTATGCGCTGGCGGCGCCCGCCGTCCAGTTCATGGGGATAGGAGTTCGCATAGCGTCTGGCCAGTCCAACGAGATCCATCAGGCTCGCCGCTTTATTGAAGGTTTCCTTATTTGACTTATACAGTTTGTGTATATACATGTACTCAGAGATAATCTCTATAACAGACTTCCTGGGATCAATACTTGAATACGGATCCTGAAAAATGATTTGCATATCCTTGCGGACTGGCCGCATTTTTTTGACGGAATAATCCGTAATATCTTTTCCTTCAAACAAGATCTGACCGGACGTTGGTTCAAGCAGCTTGATAATCGTTCGTCCAAGCGTAGATTTTCCGCAGCCGGATTCCCCAACGACGCCCATAGTTTTTCCCGAAAAAATTTTCATATTGATGCCATCTACCGCATGGAGATGAGAGCCGCCCCTAAGCTTAAACCATTTTCGAAGCTCAATGGTCTCAAGAAGAGGTTTTACTTGATTGTCATTCTGCATGCTGATCTACACCCGCCTTTTGTTTCCCTGCCTGTTCGGTGAACAAGTAACAAGCAATCTTATGTGTCCCATTGACGTAAGCTTCCGGACGCGCCGTCAAGCATATATCCATGCGGTGTTCACACCGCGGCGCGAAGACGCAGCCTTTGGGAAGGTTTGTCGGATCCGGCATAAGCCCCGCAATAGGACTTAAGCGCTCAGACTTGACGTCCAGATTCGGGATTGAATTAAACAGCCCTACAGTATATGGGTGATGTTTGTCGCCCAAAAATATATCCTCTGCGGTTCCCGCCTCAATAATGATGCCTGAGTACATGACTGCGACATCATCACAAGTCTGGGCTACAATCCCTAAATCGTGGGTAATCATGAGCATGGAGGTTCCCAGTCTGTCCCTGAGCTCGCGTATCATGGTCAGTACCTGCGCCTGGATCGTAACATCCAGAGCCGTTGTCGGTTCATCAGCAATCAAAAGCTCCGGCTCGCAGGAAAGCGCCATGGCTATGACCACTCTTTGCTTCATGCCCCCTGAAAATTGATGCGGATACTCGCCGCTTCTCGAAGGCATGATGCCTACCATATTCAGTGTAAAGGCCACTCTCTCGTTGACCTGTTCCTTTGACATGTCGGGATTATGAAGCTGAACCGCTTCAGCAATTTGCTCCCCAACCGTCAAAACCGGATTCAGGCTCGTCATAGGGTCTTGGAACACCATGGAGATTCTGTTGCCCCTTACGGTTTGCATATAACGCTCATTTTTTTCAAGGAGATTCTCTCCGTCAAAGTAAATTTCACCTTCGAGAATACGTCCTGTTATAGCCGGCAACAGCCTGAGAATGGACAGTGCGGTCGTTGTCTTACCCGCCCCCGTCTCTCCGACAAGCCCCAGTGTCTTCCCCTTGCCTATGGAAAGTTCCAGGCCATTCACAGCCTCAACAGTCTCAAGGTCCGTCTTGTAAATAACCTTGAGGTTTTTTATTTCCAGTATTTTTTCTGTATCCTTGTGAGCCATGAAAAAACCTCCCGGCTATGATTTCAAGTGTGGATCCAGCGCGTCCCGAAGTCCGTCACCCATGAGGTTGATAGAAGCCGCGGTGATAACGATAGCACCTGCTGGGAACAGCATGAGCCAAGGCGCCGTGCGCATAAATTCGCGGGCTTCAGAAAGCATCAAGCCCCATTCCGGCTGCGGAGGCGGCATCCCGAGACCAAGAAAACTGAGTGTTGACTCATACAGGATGATTTTAGCAACGTTAAGCGTTGTATTGACAATGATGACACCCACCGCGTTCGGAAGAATATGCGACAGAATAATTCTCGCGCTTCCGGAGCCACCCGCGCGGGCGGCCTCAACATAATCCTGTTCTGAGAGATTGAGGACTTGAGACCGGACCAAACGCACATAATTGGTAAAGTAGGCAAGGGTCAACGCAAATAACAAATTGATAAAGTTAGCACCTAAAGCGTAAACCACTGCCATGGTAAAAAGGATGTCCGGTACGGACATAAAAATGTCGAGGCTGCGCATTATGAAGTTATCCACTTTACCGCCAAAATATCCGGAGATTGCGCCGAGAGCGCTGCCCAATACCGCTGAGCTGAGTGTTGCCAGCAGTGCAATACTTAACGACGTACGTCCGCCATGAAGCAGGCGCGCGAAAGCATCCCGGCCATAGCCATCCGTCCCGAACCAATGCTCACCGGAAGGCGCTGCCAGCTGCTGAGAAAAATCCTGTTTGGTTGCCATTTCATAAGGCACTATAACATCCGCTGCCAACAAAGACACAGCAATAATTGTAAAGAGAACAAAGCCTATAACGGCACCCTTACTTTTGCTGAACCTTCGCCAAATTTCTTTGATTTGACTGGGACGCTTGTAGCTATCCACTGTCGTGGACTTAACCGTCTGAGGGTTCATTTTAGTTTCCACGATAGTCTACCCCTTTGTGTTGGAATATTTTGCCCGTATACGAGGGTCAATAAAAGCATAAATAATGTCGACCAGCAGCATGACCAGCGTAAAGCAGATTGAAATCAAAATGGTTCCGGCAATTATAACAGGCTCATCCTTGTAGGCAATCCTATCCACAATTAAGCTTCCAATGCCGGGAATCGAAAAGATTTTTTCTGCGACAACGGCACCTGCAATCAGGATGCCCAAGCTGAGTCCAATCTGAGTGACAACGGGAAGTAAGGCGTTTCTAAGGGCATGCTTCCAAACCACTGTCCGTTCTGCAGCGCCTTTGGCCCGGGCAGTTCGAACGTAATCCTGCCGAATGGCCTCAAGCATTGACGATTTCATAAATCGCATATTCTGCGCCGCAGGCGGAATTGAAATCGCTAATGCTGGCATTATGTAATGTTCAAAGGAACCAATGCCATAAGATGGCAGCAAATTCAGCTTTAGAGAAAAATAATACAGGAATAACAGACCCAGAACAAATGCCGGGAATGCCGCCATGAAAAACGCCACTAAAGAAGGAATGGTATCCCAAAGGGAATACTGTTTTACTGCCGCGTAAATTCCAAAGGGAATCCCCAGCGCGGCGGCAATAAAGACGCCTAAAAAGGCCAACTTGAGCGTTTCTAAGAATCGCGGCCAAATTTCATCAAAGACCGGTTGCTTCGTCAGGTAAGAAAAGCCAAAGTCCTGATCAATAACCATGGCTTTGACATAATTAAAATACTTGATTGGGAATGGAAGATTGTATCCCAGCATTTCGTTGTAAGCATCCACATCCGCCTGCAGCGCGCTGGTGCCCAGCATTGCCCGTCCGGGATCCCCAGGTGTAATGCTCATGACTGCATAAATGATCAGTGTTACTCCTAAAATTGTGGGAATCAGAAACAGGAGCCTCTTAATGACATATCTGTACACAACCGAACCCCCTTTATAAAGCATGGCATTCCCACAGCATCAACCACGGGAATGCCATACCTGTTCATAATAACCTTGGCTCTTTTTTGACTAGGTTCTCTTATTCAACCCACTTGAAATTATAAATGTGATAGTACGTAGGGGAGAGACCGCCTGGATCGAGCTTAGAGGACCATACGATCCCAACCGGGTTATGATAGAGAGGGAGAATTGTCGCTGAATCCATAACCATGGACCAAAGCTCAGTGTAATAACCAAGGCGCTCTTGCGTATCCGCCGTGGAAACACCCATTTGAACGAGTTCTTCCAAGCGCTTCCAGTCAAGCGGGCTATTGTCATCCGCGTATTTGACAACGTACATGCCAGTAGACTCAGAATGGACTTGCTGACGAATGTTGTTAAAGTCGTAGTTGCCGCTGTCCCCAAAAATACACATATCATAATCTTGGGCGTAGAGTTTTGGCGTTACCTGTGCTGCTTCAGCCACATAGATCTCAGCTTTCAAACCAACCTCAGCAAGGTTAGCCTGGATAACTTGAGCCGCCTTCGCTTTTTCAGCTGTCGCTGCGCCGTAAGTCATCAATGTACCAACATCAATGCCTTCAGCAATCTGAGCATCCGTGAAGCCGCCTTCTTTCAACATCTCTTTCGCTTTCGCAGGATCGTAATCAAACACTTTGAAGCCACCGTCTTCTACAGAAGGAGACGTTGCCACATACTCGTGAGGCATGTATTCATAGGCTGGCGCTCCATAACCGCTGGAAGCTGCAGCGTTGATGTTATCTTTGTTGATCGCGTAGAAGATCGCTTCGCGAACTTTTAAGTTGCCAAGAATATTATTGTTTGTTGGTGACATGTAATTGATGGCCATAAAACGAATGTTATTGCCTTTTGTCAGGGAATGATTCTCTCCAGCTGCCGCCTTCAAGGATTCCCATTCAGAAAGTGGCGCGTCAGCAAGATACTCAATTTCGTTGTTCTCAAAAGCGATGACCGCTGCTGAATCATCAGAGACAACAATGTATTCGACATTCTTGATGTTTGGAGCGCCTTTCCAATAATTTTCGTTTGCTGTTAATTTGACGCCTGAAGCAACGTCGTACTCAGTGATAATGTAAGGGCCTGTGGCTGCGGTATGTGGCTTTGTGCCAAACGCGTCGCCCAGTTCCGTCACTTCACGCTCACTTGAAATCTTGATAGACCAGAACGTGTGCGAAATAGCTGAGTAAGGATACTCCAGGGTGAAGACAACAGTTTTGTCATCCTGAGCTTCAACACTCTTGATCATAGACGTTACATAGTTGAAACGCGAGTTTTCCATAGCGCGTTTGTAGCTGAAGACAACGTCAGAGGCTTTCAGCGGATCTCCGTTTTGGAAAGACGCATCAACCAAGGTTACAGTGTAAGTGAGGCCATCCTCACTGATTGCGACTTCTTTTGCAAGCTGATTTTGATAACCGCCAGCCGCTTCATCAATGGTATAGAGACTTTCAAAAACCTGTACCCACATAATCTGCATATCAAAGGTGTTTGTGGTCGCTTCCCAGTCTGTAGACTGCAGGGAAGCCGTCTTTCTGATCGTGAGGACTTCCTCTTCAGGATTTACAGCCGGTGTCTCACCACCGGTTTCCCCGCCTGCCTCAGGTGCCGTCTGTCCGCCGCAGCCTGTTAAAACAGACATCAGCAGCAGAAACATAAGCAAGATGGATAAATAACGCTTCTTGTTCATTTGTTTTCCCCCTTTAATTATGATTAACATCTCGAACGCGTCGACTCACCGACACAGTCTGATGTTAATTTTGAAATTGCATAACGGCACGTCCGCACATGGTAGAGTGGTCAGGAAGCCCTGATTAGCCGTTATTTTGACTTACTGCGCATCCCGCTTCAGGAAGGCTGTCATGCAATGACAGGACCCTTTCCCTTTGTTGAGCTCAGAAAGGTCGAGGACGTCAACCTTAACCCCTGCCTTTTCCATAAGCTCCACAGTTCTGGGTGAGCCCACGCTTGTCACAACATGCCCTGGCTCAATGGCCACAAAGTTGACGGAATAGCCATATTTAGCTTCGGTTTGGGATGGTGTCTCAATGATTTTGTAGCCCTTCTTCTTTAAAGCATCTACAACCACATAGGGCACTTGGCTTGCATGGAGCACAGCGACTTCAGGCGACGCGAGATTCAAAAGGCCATCTATATGGGCATGCCCGTAAGGAATCTGCATGGGGATAATCTCCTTGACCCCTTGTCTCCTCAGTTCGTGCTCCATCTGGTCATAGCCTTCGCGGTTGGCCCGAACGCTGAGCGACAAAATACAAGTTTCGCGGTCGACCCACATGGCGTTAGCCCCTTCGAAAATACCCCTGCCGGAAATCGTTTTTACAATTGGGACACCAATACGCCCAAGGGCTTCAGATATGTAACGTTCCTCACCCCGGCGCTCCGCCATGGCCAGCCGGCAGACAACAGCGCCTTCCGGCGTCATGAAAAGCTTATCCCGGCAAAATACAGCATTGGGTCTGTCTTCTCTGACTTTTTCCGTGTAATGGACTGCCACACCTTGAGCGCGGTAATATTCTGCCAACAGGTCATGCTGCTCTTGAAATTTCTTGGGATCCACCGGCTCTCTAAACCGCACCTTGTCGAAGTCGAAGCTGTTCAGCTCATTGCCTGGCCTGTGCAGCAGGACCGCCCGCAGCCTGTTGTACTCCGAGGAACAGCCAAAGTCTCCGCCCCAATACGGCACCATGTCCTCCTCAATGCTGGTATCCAGAGCAAACCAGCGTTCTCCCCGGATCGCCTGAATGTCCGGCAGTGCTTTTCCATCTTTGATAAGTTGGTCCAGATCGATGATGGCGTCGCTCATGATAGCCTCCCTATTCGTTTTTGGAGCTTCTAATACTCAGAAACTTTACAATTCAATATAATTTTTTGACCTTGAGCTCGTCGCAGGCGGCGCGAAGTCCAGCTTGCGGTTTTCTATCCCGAGAATTTTCTCAGGCTGGATCCAAGGTTTGCCTTGGATGGCCGAGGTCTCCTCATGAGTCAGATACCCCTTGTAAGTTGTGAGACTCCGCCTGTAATAGCCATCCGCCACACAAGTCTCTTCAACACCCTTGTTCAGTATACTGAGGATGAGCGGCAGCATAATCGCCGCGTAAGAAACGGAGGTACTATAGGCTACCGCGCCTGGTATATTCGAAACACAATAGTGAACAATACCGTTATCAACGTAGCGCGGGTTATCATGATGCGTCTCGTGGCTGCTCTCAATGGCACCTGGATCATCATTGCTGATATCCACAAGAACGGATCCCGGCTCCATCAGTTTCAGCATTTCTCTTGTGATCAGAAAATCTTTCCGTTCTTTAGGCCATTTAATGCAGTTAAGCACCATATCCGTTTGAGGAAGTACCGAAGCTATAGTCTCCTGATTGCAGAACATGGTGTTAATTTTACCTTTGTATTGGGATGCGGTCGTTCTGAGAACACCGAGGTTTATATCCATGACGGTACAATTAGCGCCTAATGCATACAGAACCTCCAGAGCCCCCTGGCCTACAGTTCCCGCGCCCATGATCAGGACATTCATTCCTGGAGCGCCAGCGAAGCCTCCCACATATTTGCCTTTGCCGCCATTTGTAGTGAGCATGGATTCAAGGCCAAACAGAGCGCCTTGCTTGCCTGCTGCCTCACAGTTTGGAGAGCCATAGCGGTGAGAATCCTCTGCGGTAAATGAAATACAACCGCTTTTAATCAAGGCGTCCACTTCTTCAGGATGGCCGGCGGGATGAATGCAGCCAAGTAAAATCTGATCTTTTCGAATCAAGTCGAACTCGACAGGCTCAAATTCTTTCACCTTCGCCACCATGTCACAGCGACTGTACATTTCTTCCATAGTCTCGACAATAACTGCGCCAGCTTCCCTGTATTGGTCGTCAGTGAAATTTGCACCTGCGCCACAATTCTTCTGAGCCAGCACTTCATGGCCGGCCCTGATAATGCTGCGGACCTCCATAGGAGTGCAGACAACCCTGTTTTCACCTTCCTTTATGTCTTTGAGTATTCCAAATACCATAAGAACCCTCCTGATTTCATGATTTGTGAGAAATCACCATTCCAAATCCTTCTGATCCACAGCAATCCAATTGTCTCTCTTAAAACACGCCGCTAATAATTATTACACAGCCTGAAAAGTCTCATATTCACACTTATGTATTGTCTGAGATTTCGAGATATTCTGAAACTTTTAAGAGAGCAGCCGCTGAATTGTACCCGCACTTTGAATTTCAACTCATAAAGCTTATACAGGCATAAGTATTCAGAATGTGATTACAGCGAAGGATTTTCATTATATTATAAAGCAAATATCATGCCATCAATTTCGCAGTTTATTAACAGAATTTTAATATTTTTTAGGCTTTTTAGGCTTTTGAAAAACCAAATAAACCTAAAAATCAAATCGAGGTATTCTCCTGAACTTGGATAAATAAGCATTTACCACACAAAATTGTGTATAGATAACCCCAATTCCAGATAGAGTTTCCATGCAATATTATACACGTAGACAACCGCTTTGAAGTATGTTTTTATAATAATGAATGATTCTTTTTTCAAACGACTTTGAACCACCAGTTCAGCTCTGCGCAAAAACCAGAAACACTTCTGAAGAGGGGGAAATTATCAATGCAGATTCAACCTTTTGGCGTTGAAAGATGGATGGATCTTTACGAAACCAAATGCAAGTACAATCTGGCGGAAACCTGTGTAGATTCCATGTCGCTCAGCGATTTGGAAGCGCTCGTGGGCAAACCCGGCGCACTGGATCACCTCATCAAGACAACACGTATGACTTATGGCGAAATCCCTGGAAACAAGCACTTTAGAGAAGGCGTGGCAAGCCTGTACAAAAATGTCGATCCGGATAACGTTTTAAGTACGAATGGTGCTATCGGTGCTAATTTCCTTGCTTTATACACGTTGGTGAACCCTGGAGACGAGGTCGTCGTGATCGTGCCTACCTACCAGCAGCACACCAGCATCCCCGAAAGCCTCGGCGCCAAAGTTAAAACCGTTGCACTCAAGGAAGAAAGCAACTTTATCCCTGATCTTTCTGAGCTGCGCAGGGCCGTCACCGCCTCCACAAAGCTGATTTGCTTCAACAACCCAAATAACCCTACCGGCGCCTTGATTGATCCGCAGACACTCCAAGGGATCGTCGATATAGCGAAAAATCAGGATGCTTGGCTCCTTTGTGACGAAGTTTACCGACACTTAAGTCACGACAACACTTATCCGCCATCTGTCGTGGAATTATACGAAAAAGGCATCAGCACCGGAAGTATGTCAAAGGTATTTTCTTTGGCTGGATTAAGGCTGGGCTGGCTTGCAGCGCCAAAGGAAATCATTGAAGCGGCTTATGACATACGCCACTACAATATGATCAGCTGCGGCAAAATCGACGAGATCATAGGCGCCTTTGCCCTTGAGCACAAATCTGAAATCCTGGCCAGGAGCAAAGCAATCCTCGCTGAAAATTTATCCATTCTGGATGCCTGGGTCCAAAACGAGCCACACTTCCATTATGTCAGGCCAGCCGCCGGAACCACCGCGCTGCTCTATTTTGATATGATGCTTTCCTCTACGGACTTCTGCCACGACCTCATGGAAAAGGAAGGCGTCATGTTGACCCCTGGAGACTGCTTTGATATGGGCAGATGCGTCAGGATTGGCTATGCCTATGGCACGGAGGAACTCAAGTCAGGCCTTGAAGCCCTCAGCCGCTACTTGAGAAGCTACGATACGCCAGCATAAGTCTTCTAAAACCTTAAAAAAATATCTTGCTCCAACAAAATTTCGCAAAAACTGACGACAGCGCCCACTGAATTGGCGCTGTCGTTTCTCTTTTTCAACCCATCATGCTTTTTAAAATTGCTATATCCGTTAAAAGACCTTGGCCCGCCGCTGTGATTCGGCTCCCCCCCCTGCCCTTGGCAGACTTAATATAACCCATTTCGCTCAACAACCTCAACCCGTTTCTAATTTCCGTCTCAGTAAAATCAAAGCTGTGTTGGTTCAGCGCGTCTTCAAGCTTATTCCTGCCCCAGCGCTGACCCGAACCTTTCTCCGAGCTCAAAACGACCAGGATGGCTTCAAGCATTTCAAACCGCCTGCCCTCTCTCATGAGAAATGCAAGATTACTGCCGCGCTCTCGGTTTGGCAGCTGGATCAAATCCTGAATTTCTGAGGTTTCTTTGTTATAAACAATATAGCTTGGGAGGTCCTTTTCCTCAATAAATGCCTTCCCCAGACTGGATAAAAATTCGGCGGTGTTGCGAAGCTCTCTGACATTGCCCGGCCAGCTGTAGCCACAAAGCTTTTCGAGGGCTTTGGGAGAGTACTGCCACTCGCTTGACATGATTCCCATGAAATGCCTGAGCAGCAATGGGATGTCTTCTTTGCGTTTCTTAAGGCTCGGAATTTCCAGCGGCAAAACATTCAGCCGGTAAAAGAGATCCTCCCGCATTTTCTTTTCCTGGATCATCTCTTTTAAATCTCTGTTTGTTGCCGCTATAACCCGGGTGTCTACATCAATGAGCTTAAGGGACCCTATCCTCGAGACCTTCTTTTCTTCAAGAACCCTCAGCAGCTTGCTTTGGAGGGCAATAGGCATCTCGCCAATCTCGTCCAGAAAGATCGTTCCCTTGTGCGCGATCTCAAATAAACCGGCTTTGCCGCCTTTTTTCGCTCCGGTGAAAGCGCCCTCCTCATACCCGAACATTTCACTTTCAAGTAAATTTTCAGGGATTGCCGAGCAGTTCAGTGCCACAAAGCTGTATTTATTTCTCCTCGAGTCATTGTGTATGCTCTGGGCGAAGACTTCTTTTCCAGTACCGCTTTCTCCGGTAATAAGAACTGACGCATCCGTCTTTGCAATTCTCACAGCACTTGAAACCGCCTCTTTGATGATCGCGCTCTCTCCTTTTATATCCTTAAAAACATATTTTGCCTCATGACGGCCCCCAGAGAGCTTAGATCTGATGGAATGCTGACGCTCCTCCAGCTCGTCAAAGCTGCGGAGCGTTATGATGTTGCCGCGCTTGACCTGGTCAGAATATAACGGCGATACTTTGATTACCAGATTGACACCCTCAATAGCCACAATTTTTTCTGTTTCCTTCTGATTCTTTGACATTGCATCACTGCCAAGCTTTAGCTCCGGAAGAATGTCAGGGATCCCAAAGCCTTCAATGACCTGAGACCGGTTTCTGAGCATGGCTTTCGCCTTCTCATTGGCTAGATAAACCTGACTCGTCAAATCGGTCAGTATGATGCCGTCCTCCATCATCTCCACAAGCGCTTTGATCTGATCGAGCAGCTTCTCATTCTCCCCCAGAAGCTTGGCAATGCCTCCAGAAGTGACCATCACATTATTGCGCGCTCTTCGCGCATCATCTGAGTTAAAGACGCCCTCGATCCCCATCTTTTCAGCCAGTTCAACCACGCTTTCCACGTCCAGAACCCGTTCTCCAAAATTGATGATGGTCTCCATGCCCGGCGGCATCAACTGCATTTCATTAGGGGTAATGGCCGTTTTGATGCGCTTGTCTCTGGTGTCCTCATCCCCAAAATAAGGAATTAGATCGAGGTTCCTGTACCCCGCCTCATAAATCTGCGTTATGACCTCCATACATTTTCTGTAATCAATGTTGACCAGCAGGATCTTCTCGCCTTCCGGGAGCGCCTTCAGCATGTCCGTCTGTTCTCTGCTCAGTGTGAAGCGCATGACCTGAAGGGTGGAAGTCTCCCTGATTTTTTCATAAACCCTTTTAAACACCGTAAATCCCGAGATGGCAATAAACTTCTCCTGGATGAACGCCATCTGGTCAACATCATCTGCCGAATAGGCATGAAGCTCCGCCTGATGCCCAAGGTAAACCTCCAGGCACCCCTTGATGAATTCAGCATAGTTCTTTCCATAAGCAATTACTGCAATCTCTTTCATCACCGGCAGATTCCTTTCTTATGCAGTCTCCGCATGTCTCTTTCACTTCCCGCAGCATTTCTTGGGTTTTTTCCCACTTCCGCAAGAACAAGGATCGTTTCGCCCAATTTTAACTTTTTCGACACGTGCCTCCCGTATATGTTTCTTAAAAACTTCTGCCGATGGTCGCTTTACCGCACGCGCCGTCACCATCGGCACCTCTTCTTTAATGACATCCTTTGGTCTGTGCCCCTTCAGCACCCACGACCGCGTCCCCATCTGAAGCGCTACAACCGCCGCCATCAGCTCCTCCAGGACCTCAGGTGCAGGCATCTCCGAAAAACTCTCAAAATGCTCTCTTTGGGCTATAACAATTTTTTCTGCATTCACCGCATCACATAAGACATACCCATAATCACTTTCACGCAACACATCGTAAAAAGAAATGTCAGAATCAATGACCCGCATTAGAATGGGTCACAACGTCCTCAATCATCTTAAGGCGCTTTTGATCCAGCTCCATAAGCAGCGTTTCAAAGAAAATTTCAATGCCTTTAGCCAAAGCCTCCACCAGCGCCGCTTTTTTAAGCGCGCTGACATGGGCAAGCCCCATATGCTGCCGGATCTTGTCCAGCTCATATTTTGTCAGGCTGTTCAGGGCATCTGCCAGACTGCAAGGCAGCTGAACGGATCGCCAGAGCCGTTTCTCCAATTGGATTTCTGCTCTTCTGGCATGCTCTCTCATCCCGTCCAGCATTTGCTGCATCATAGTTTCCGCGTCTGGCTCGTGTTTCTTGTTCGCTTTCTTCCCGCTCAACTCCCACACCTCACTTCAGAGCTTGTTTGCCAATTGGTTATTTGTAGAGCATATACGTTTATAATACTCGCTATACCGTAGAATCATTTTACCTTTTTATTCTTACAAAATGAAGGGCAAACGGGAGGTGAATGGATAAGGAGCATGGACATTCCCTTTCCTTATACAAGAAAAGCCCTGAAATTCACTAATTATAGCGATTTCAGGGCAATTGACAGTTGTTATGCGAGGTCTACCTATGGGGTTACGGCTCAACAACGACCTCAACTGTTGCGGTATAGCCTTCCGCATTGACGTAGCCCTCAGGAATAACTCCCAGGTTCGCAGTAAAGGTATAGCTCCCAGCCGTGTTTGAAACATAAGTGTCTGTATCTGTCCATGAAGCTACCTTAACAGTCACTGCCCCTGGATTTGCCGTGACGCTTTCCGGTAAAATAGCCAGTACCTCAGCCACATCTGCATAGAGCGCAGATCCGGCTGTACCTGCTGGAATATCATCCAGTGCTTCAAACCCCGTGATTGCCGTTTTGCCTGCTGCAATGATGATAGGTTCTGTCGGTGTTCCAGCCTCTTCAATATAGGTCTTGCTCGTAACTTTAGCCACCCGTACGGTATAACTGCCAGGCGCCAGCCCCGTTACCGTGTTTCCGGTGATCTTAATCCATCCACCAGTCCCGTTGACCTGATATTCTTGCCCTGGCGCGACACCCGTCAGTGTGCCGTCATTGGCTCCAGCCACCGTTTCGTCAGTTTTTCCGACTCCAGTTGGCGCAGCCGGTCCCACCTGACCTGTGATGGTGACAGTATAAGGTTCACTTCTGAGACCAGTATCCGCTGAGGTCGCAAAGACCTCTACGGTTCCATTTCTACCGGCATAAAGGACGCCTGTATTGCTGATCAAGCCAAATTCCTCGCCCGGTTCTACAGACCACCTGACGATTTTGTCGTAAGCATCGTCAGGTCCCACTTCAGCAACTAATTGCAATTCGCCCCCGTCTGTGGAAATTGAGGAGGAAGTGCTCGTGACCTCAATGGAATTCACATGTATGAGCGCGCCTTCGGTCACCACTTGAAAATCGGCCAGACTGTTGTCAGATAACTCGATCCTTCCGGTATTGGTTCCGGCAACCAGGTCATGAAGGTCAACCCGTACGGTAACGTCCTCCCAGTCAGGGTAATTCACGTACAGATTAATCAAATCGGTTCCTTCGCTTCCGTTGATAATATTATCATTGGCATTCGCTGCTTCGTAAAGTTCAACGCCGTTGCTTGCTTTGATTTCGACAGCAATTCTTCCACCGGAGACGGCCCCGTATTCAAGCCAATTCAAAAAATCCGCTGTGATGTTGTCCGCATCAATGGTCAAATTACCATTGCCAGTCGTGCTGAATACCTGCTTGATTTCGATCTGACCGATATCCGTGTTGATATTAACCGGTGTATTAACTTCACCCCACAAAGCCTCCATAACCGCATCGACTTCGTCCTTGTCAAAGTATCCTGATCCTTCTCTTACTATTGCTCGAGAAAAGATTATGGTCGGGTTAGCAATGGCCTCTGTCGGCAGACTCGTGACAGTGCCCTCATAACCGCTGGTGCCAGTGGCGCTCACTCGGATATAATCCCCCAAGTAATCAGAGGTAACCCTGTAGGTCCGCGCTGTGGCGCCTGGAATAGGAGAATACACGCCATCCTGTACCTCCGGATCTAACCACTGCCATTGGTAATTTACCGTTGCGCCTTCTGGCAAGACGTCTGCCTCTAGCGTAGCGCCCATTTCCTCTGGTCCTGAAATCGTAACCTCAGTAAGGCTAATCGCTGTCACCTCTGAGGTTGGAGAACTCGTGACGCTTTCTGCATAGCCGTCTCTGCCAGTGGCTGTCACTCGAAGGTATTGGTCAACATCCGCTGCCACAATGACATACGAGTTTCCTGTGGCCCCTGAAATATTGGTGTATAGACCATCTGCCGCTGCAGCACGCTGCCACTGATAGCTTGCTGTCGCGCCTGCCGGTTCTATGGCCGCGTTCAGTGTTGAGCCGAATTGTGCGGTTCCAGAAATTGTAACCCCAGTAAGGCTAATCGCTGTCACCTCTAAAGTCGGAGAGCTCGTTAATTTGCCCGCATAGCCACCTGTGCCGTTGGCTGTCACTCGAAGGAATTGGTCAACATCCGCTGCGTCAATGACATATGAGTTTCCTGTGGCCCCTGAAATATCGGTGTATAGACCATCTGCTTCTGCAGCACGCTGCCACTGATAGCTTGCTGTCGCGCCTGCCGGTTCTATGACTACACTCAGTGTTGAGCCGAATTGTGCTGTTCCTGAAATTGTAACCTCAGTAAGGCTAATCGCTGTCACCTCTAAGGGCGGAGAACTCGTTACTTCGCCCGCATAGCCACCTGTGCCGTTGGCCATCACTCGAAGGTATTGGTCAACATCCGCTGCGCCAATGACATATGAACTTCCTGTGGCCCCTGAAATATCGATGTATGGACCACCTTCCGCTGCAGCACTCTGCCACTGATAGCTTGCTGTCGCGCCTGCCGGTTCTATGACCGCGTTCAGTGTCGAGCCGAATTGCGCGGTTCCAGTAATCTTAACGTCAGTCAGATTGACCGGCGCCTGAACCAAGATTGGAGAACTCGGTACTTCGTGTGCATAACCGCCTGTGCCGGTGGCTGTCACTCGAAGGGTTCTTCCGAGATCCTCCGCGCTCACTGTATAGCCGCTCGCCGTTGCACCGCTAATAGGCTCATACTTGTCCTCAGTTTCATTTAAGCGTTCCCATTGATACGTTACCGTCGCGCCCGCCGGTTCTATAACCGCACTCAGTGTTGAGCCAAATTGCGCGGTTCCTGAAATTGTAACCTTAGTAAGGCTAATCGCTGTTACCTTCAAGGTCGGAGAACTCGTGACGCTTTCTGCATAGCCGTCTCTGCCGTTGGCCATCACTCGAAGGTATTGGTCAACATCCGCTGCGCCAATGACATATGAACTTCCTGCGGCCCCTGAAATATCGATGTATGGACCACCTTCCGCTGCAGCACGCTGCCACTGATAGCTTGCTGTCGCGCCTGCCGGTTCTATGACCGCACTCAGTGTTGAGCCGAATTGCGCGGTTCCTGAAATTGTAACCTTAGTAAGGCTAATCGCTGTTACCTTCAATGTCGGAGAACTCGTGACGCTTTCTGCATAGCCGTCTCTGCCGTTGGCCATCACTCGAAGGTATTGGTCAACATCCGCTGCGCCAATGACATATGAACTTCCTGCGGCCCCTGAAATATTGGTGTATGGACCACCTTCCGCTGCAGCACGCTGCCACTGATAGCTTGCTGTCGCGCCTGCCGGTTCTATGACCGCACTCAGTGTTGAGCCGAATTGTGCTGTTCCTGAAATCTTAACGTCAGTCAGATTGACCACCTTCACAACCGTAGTCGGAGAACTTGTGACAGACCCCTTATAGTTCCCGGTTCCTGAAGCCATGACTCGTAGAAACATTCCTACGTCCTCTTCCACGACAACGTAAGTGCTTGATGTCGCCCCAGTAATAGCAGTAAAGATTCCGTCAACACGATCTGATCGCTCCCATTGATAGGTCGCAGACGCGCTTGAAGGCTGAAGATCCGCGTTCAGTGTAGAGTTGAACTCTGCGGTTCCAGAAATCGTGATCCCGGTAATATTGACATTGGAAGAAGTTCCACCGCCCCCAGATCGAACTGCAACAACAGCTGCTTCCTCAGTAAACTCCAAAGTCGTCGAAGGCCCAGCGGGTTGAGCGCCCTGCGCTGCATAGCGCACCAGCAGCGTGTGGTTTCCACTCAAATCAAGTGATTTGAAAATATCCAGGTTGTACATCACCCAATCTGCTGAATCCAATTTGTATTCCATGGCAGTGGTCATGCCCGTTACCAGATTGGTATCATCATCCATGGTCAGAGCAGGCGCCAAAGGCGCATTCATGTTTATCCCTGCACCAATCGCACGGGTAAGAGAAACAACTGCTTCGCCTCTCTCTATCTCTTTTCTTGGCTGGAAGCTTCCGTCAAGGTAGCCATTCATTATCCCGGCTTTGGCGACCGCTCCCACAGCGCCCCTGCTCCAAGTCAATTGCAAATGGTCTTTGAATTTAGTCGCCGCTTCCATATCAGGTTGAAGTTTTAAGAGCTTCACGATAATTGCCGCAGCTTCTTCGCGGCTGATCGGAATTTCCGGTCTCATTGTTCCATCGGTATAGCCTGATATATATCCAGCGGAAGCAGCAATTGCCACAGCCTCATAATACCAACTGCTTGGCTTCACATCTGAAAAAGAGATGGGCGCCAATGCTGTATATCCATACGATTTATTGATCATTGAGATAAATTCCGCTCTTGAAATGTCACTATTCGGCTTAAAACTTCCGTCCAAGTAACCTGAAATATACCCTTTTGCTATCCAGTCTTCGATTTCCGCTTTTGCCCAATGATCCGCGATATCTGATGGGGTCTGCGCATTTGCGACAATCGGCACGGACAGTGACAATAGCATGCATAAAATACTCATGATTGTAATTTTCCGCATCATATTTCTTCGCCTCCCAAATAAAACGTCAAACCTTTACTCGATGTCAATTTTATCTCTCTCTAAAGTACTATTTACCGGATTGCTTATCATTATCAATGCCTTAAAAAAGTCCAAGCGATTCAACTTACATCATTTCGCATAATTCCGGAATAATGGTTTCAACACATTCATAATTTCCGTATCCATGAGGACTGTTTTCTCTTTGCGTGAAGGTCCCAAGTGCCCTGATTTGTTTCAATATCATCCGCTTCCCAAATTCCGTCAAATCCGTCCACCGCATCTGCACCCCTGAGCATCCTCTCAGGATTGCCCCTCAACAAGAAATTAAAATAAACTGCACCGACCAGAGTTTTCAAAGTTACCAACTCATCAGACATCAGTGGAGAGCGGCGCCTGTCAGAATGGGCATCAGTACCCACAACATGATAGGCTCTGTGTTTCAGAAGCCACAAAGCAACTCTGCCTTTATACGATTTTTTATCCTTAAGACTATCTAAATTAAGTTGAAGCTTGGCTCCAATATGAAGAAGTTCCAAAGCTCGGTCAGGTTCACGCTCAATGCCTTCACAACGTTCGGGGTGCGAAATGACGGGGGTCATTCCGAGACTGAGAATGTCCATCAATATGGTTAAGGTATTGGGCATCCAGTTGGTCATAGGGAGTTCAACGAGAATGTATCGCCCTCCAATCACTGCTGCTTCACGATTTTTGATGATTTTAATGAGTTCCGGCATAAGATAACACTCATGGGCACCATGTAGTCTTAGCTCGAGAGTACTTTGCGCTGCTGCTTTTTCGACCAGACTTGCACACGGTTCATAAGCCTCGCCTGGAATCAAATGGGACACTGCGATCACATCCGAAAAGCCAGTCTCTGAAGCTTGAGAGATCATGCGTTGTGAAATCTCTTTGGATTTCGGGCCGTCGTCACCCAGCAAATTGGGAAGCATATGAGCATGGAAGTCATACATGGTCTCGACCCTGACCTTTCTCAAATTTTTGGGTTGTATAGGTTATTTTTGGTAGAAGCGTCTCATTCTAAGAAGCAATCCTCGTATTCCTTTTGTTTCATCATCATTTTGATCGTAATAAGCACGATGTCTATACTGATAGTAGCCGCTCTCTTTCATTGGAATTCTATTGAGAACCGTTCCAATCAATTTGCAATTGACATTCTCCAGAAGAGAAACCGCGTAAAGAGCCTCTCGTTTATCTGTTTTCTCAGCAGCTAAAACCAGAATTGTGCCATCCACGATTGTAGATAGAATTTGCGCATCAGTCACAATGCCAACTGGAGGCGCATCGAAGAATATCAAGTCATACTCGCGTCTTAACTTTTCAGTAAGGATCATCATACGTCTTGATCCCAGCATTTCGGATGGATTCGGGGGGATAGTCCCAGACAGCAGCAGGTCGAGCCCTTCAACGGAACTTTTGACTATGTAGTCCGTTGGCTCACCATCCTCAAGCAGTAACTCTGAAAGGCCTCGGATGTTTACCATTTCGAAGTGCTTGTGTATAGTCGGTTTTCTCAAGTCCGAATCAACGATCAGTACCCTCTTACCTGATTTCGCCACCACAATTCCGAGGTTTATAATAGTAGTCGTCTTACCCTCTCCCGCCATAGCGCTAGTGAACAAGATGGACTTCAATTCATGATCCAAATTTGAAAACTGGATATTGGTCCGCAAAGTTCTATAGGCTTCCGAAACCGGCGATTTAGGGCTTGCTCGAACTATAAGCTTGTCCATTGAATCACCGCTCCTCCGTCATTTCCGGAATCATACCTAACACAGGCAGATTCAGAAGCTTAACCACATCATCTGATGTCTTGATAGATTGATCCGTGATTTCAAGAAAGAAGGCCAAAAAAGCTCCAGACAACATGCCAAAGAGTGTGCCCGCAGTGAGATTAAGTTCCGGTCGTGGTGAAACTGGCTTTCTAGGAATCTCAGCTTTGTCAATGATCTGGACATTTTCAATTTTCATGATTTTCGCGACTTCTTTCATAAAAGTCTCTGCCATTTGGTTTGCTAGCTTCGCAGCTATGATTGGATCAGCATCTCTTGCCGTCACCTTGATCAGTTCCGTATTATTGAGTAGTGTGACTTTGACTCGCTCTCGAATATAGAGCGGGGTCATACCGTCACCCCAGTTGGATGAGACTTGATTGATAACACTGTTTGATTTAGCAATTTCCGCATAGGTGCTTACGAGCTGCCGGTTGAGTTGTACATCCTGGGCCGTGATACCGACTTCAATTCCATAATCGGCAGGGCGGCCCAGCATTAAAATTGTGAAGGTTTCATACTTGGGCGTCATCAAGAAAAAAGTTACTATAATTGAAACCGTTAGAGAAAGAAGGGTTAATCCCGCAATGATCTTAATTCGCTTCAAAAAGACATAGAAAACATCTCGGAAACCCAGTACATTCATTTCATCATACTGTCTCATAATCTCAATAACACCTCCTTTATTTCCATGAACACGCGAGCTTGTACCTCAGATTCTCCATTCGGCATTTTCTTTAATGATTCTAGCAGGATTCCCTGCTACGATACATTTTGACGGCACATCCTTTGTCACAACTGCGCCTGCGCCAACGATAGCACCATCTCCAATCGTGACCCCTTTAAGAATCATAGCCTTGGCACCAATCCAAACATGGTTCCCTATGACAATCCGATCTTCCTTGAGTTTCTCTTTACCGTTCTCAAATATGCTGTGAAAATCCGTGTCAATGATATTAACATCCCAAGAGATCCAGCAGCCCTGACCAATACGAACCTCACGATATACCGTGATTCTCGTGTTTTCGTTGATAAAAACCTCAGCACCTATAACCAATTTGCCACCGTTTTCGATGGTTATTCTACACCCATTGCAGATACTCGCGCATCCACGAACTACAAGTTGAGCGTCATTGCCCATTTTTATTGAGGTTCTGCCTCGATTCAAGAAGTCAAATCCTAATTCGACTCTGCCATTTTCAATATATACTCTGCTGGTCTTTTTGATTTTCACCAAGCTGTCCCTTGCAATCAGCAAATGCATCCCTTGCAAACCTAGCTTATGATTAAAATACATGGTCTTGGCAACTGATAGCCTTAGCGCTTTTGATAGTTTCATCTTCTATTCCCCCGCTCGCTGCTCAGTCGTTAATAAACTTAATATTGAAACCACTTCAGCTCTTGTAACTGTACCTTGGAACTTTAAAGTACGATCAGGATACCCCCCTATAATCCCCCTTTTGATCAAAGCATTAAGGGACTTTCGACTCCAATTTGGAATTTCTGCTCCGTCAACAAATCGGGAAGTCACATCCAACCCATCTGACAAATCATAGCCCATTATTTTGGCAATGATAACTGCAGCCTCCTGCCGCGTTACAGGGTTCTTAGCCTGAAAAGTGTTGTCAATGTACCCCGAAATGTAACCGGCTTTGACAGCTTTTTGAACCTCAGTTATATACCAGGCACTTTCCGGAACATCTGAAAAACCTATCTCCCCGAGTTCTGTATATTTGAAAAATTTATTCATAAGCGTGACGAATTCTGCCCTCGTCATTGGGTGATTGGGTTTAAACGTACCATCTTCATAACCTGCAATAATTCCTTGACTATATAACCTTAGAATCTTCTCTTCAGCCCAATGCTCACTAATATCAGAAGGTTTGATCAAATGGGGCGATGTCAGGCTATTGAACAGGCTTTTTTCAATCTCCCTCCAAAACGCTTCTGCTATAGCCCGATATCCTTCAACCGTAGGGTGAAGATCACCGGGGAGGTACTCCCATAGATGAGCGTCCATGGCTGGCATCGTTTCTATATACCTGACGCCAGTGTCCTCCGTCACGAGTCGGATGGCTTCATTAAGCTGTTGTATGACGGGAAGAAACTCTGGAAATTCAGGGAAAGCATTGAAATATCCCATCACATAGATTTGAGGATCTGCGTAAGAACTAATGTCTTTCAATCTGACGATAATTTTTTTTAAATTAGCAGCAGCTTCCGGAATTTGTTGAATTGCCGCAGCCTCAGCGACATCAAATGATTTTGTGTGGTTCTCAAACAGATATGCATAAACCTCAGGAAGAAGCAAAAGATCGTTGATCCCAATATCAATTGTAACGATTTCAGCTTCAGCAATCATTTGTTCTATTCCGTATAATTGGTTGAAGACATTAATGGTCGTATATCCAGAGACGCCCATTTTGTCGTAATTACCAGCATAGCCCCGTTCCCTGATTTTCTCGTTGATCATGTCCGTATAACTGTAGCCCACTGCAACGCCGTATGGCGTCTGTCCCGCTGAATAAGAATCTCCCAAAGCGACATAATCCAATCCAGTGTAGTTCACTGTACTCTGATTGCTTGAAGTTGAACTTCCAAGCAACATCTGACTGTCGTATCCCTGCTTCGTCCAAGTAAGCAGTTGGCTAAAAATTAAATAAATGAATATAAATGCCAAAACAAAATAAACCAAAGATATTTTTTGAATAAGAAAGATTCTGATCTGTTGCATACCAACACGCCTCCAATATCAGATTTGCATGGGTCAGTGTTTTTTCTTAAGCCTATCCGTATACAGTTCCTTTTCGTTTAAAATAAATCTCGTCGGCCTTTTAAATCTTTCGAGATTCTCGCTGCAGAAATGCCTTAAGATTTTTTTGAACTCATTATTATTATTCTCAGGGGCGACCAGGATTTCAGCAGCAACCGTATTGCCCATAATAGAATTTTTTTCTGCAAACACCCTGGCATCCAACACACCACTGATCTGCAAAAGCACGTTTTCTATTTCGATTGGGTAGACCTTTTCGCCGCCTACATTTATCAGATCTGAGGTTCTCCCTAAGATCCTCAGAAACCCATCCTTTTCTTCGACACGGTCTTTGGTGTTAAACCATCCCTCTTCATCAAATGGAGACGGGGCATTAAGGTAACCCAGCATAGCGGACTCAGCGCGAATATAAAGGACCTCCTCCACGATTTTGGTTTCAAACCCGTCACCTCCCAGTTTCATCCACAGAGAATCCGAACGCTCTGATTTTGTTGCCATAATCCCTAATTCAGACAATCCATAGGTCTGCTTAAATGTCGTATTGGGGAGTATTTTCGAAAATAGCTTAAGCGTATATTCCGGCATGGACTCTGTACCGTAGGTGATCATTTTTAGGCAGGTCAGATCATACTGCTCATACAATTTATTAAGTAAAATCATGTTCAGGAATGTCGGTGTTGTTGGAAGCAATTCGATTTTTTCCTTTTCAATAATCTCGCAGACCTGGGCGGGAACACGGTTTGGGATAGTCACAATGGTACCGCCATGACTTAAGGTATGAAGAAGCGTATTGAAGCCTCCAATATGATCAAAAAGCAAAAAAGTAATTGTCTTGAACGTTTTGCCTGTTTTTTTAAATTTTTCCAACAGCTTCGTTAAGTCGTGAAGCGCCGCTTTAGGATCCCCGGTTGTGCCTGAAGAAAAGAGAACGAGACCCGGCGCTTGTCTTTTTTGAATTTCTTGAATCATGGGATGTGTCGGATGAATACCCGTAGCTTTAAATACCTTAAGTTCGTCAGAGTATTCAATGATAAATTCGCTTTGGGACACCTGCATGAACTTTTCAATATTGAGAATTGTTTTGGAAATCGGAACAAGGATACAGTCGTTTTCAATTAAGGCCAGCATAGCCGCAATAGCATCTGCGGAATAATCGGCGTGCAGCGCCACGACACTGCCCGGCGCAATGTTATTTTCCCGGAAAAAGCTCAAATTATCTTCATACCGCTCCATTATTTCCATGTAGGTATATGCTTTAGCAGGCGTCACAATTGCAATCGAGGCCTCGTTGGCCTTTAGACTGTTTTTAATAAAATCGATGTTCATTTGCAGATCCCCCCCAGATAAATGATCTGCCCGGTAATAAAGTCGCTGTTTCTGTCTATATAAAAATTAATCACCTGAATAATGTCCTCAATTTCTGAAAATCTTTTAATGGCTTGCTGATCCAATAACTTATCAATTTTTTCTTTTGGCACGTTGGCAATGAGATTTGTCATTGTCGGGGCAGGCCCAACCGCATTGACTGTAATCTTAAATGGACCCAGTTCTTTAGCCATGACCTTCGTCATGCTCTCAACAGCGGCTTTTGACGCGCAGTATGCCAATTCGCCTTCCAGATTGAGCGGCACCGCTACGGTTGAGAAATTAATTATACGAGGGTGATCCGCTTTCCTGAGCATCTTAATGAAAGCTCGACTGCACGCGAAGCCGCTGAGATAATTGATCTTCATCAGGCGCTCCGCCGTCTTTGGATCCGTCAGCATAAAATGGTTCATCGAAGCCGCGCCAGCGTTGTTAATCAGCACATCAATCACTTTGTATTTTTTTCCAACTTCAAACGCGAAATTCTGAACATCTTCAGTGTCTGTGACGTCAATCTTGTAATGCATATACCGATCGTGCATTAAGTCTGACTCCGTGCGGCTGCATCCCACGACCTCATATCCAGACTCCAGATAATACTTTGCCAGTTGAAGCCCGATCCCTTTGCTGGTTCCTGTAATAACTATGACCATTTTAACCCTCCTCCATCAAGAGATCTGTGATGTAATGGGTTAATGAACTAACAGAATGAAAAGGACTTCTATCTTGGGAAAAAGCTTTGTCGTTGACTATAATGATACTTTTGTCCAGATGTTCACTAATTAGATCCTCAATAATTGCAATCAGCGTGACGAACGAAAGGGAGTCCAGTATACCTTTTGAACCGATCAAATTCAAATCCTCATCAAATAAAATTTGATCATCGGCATCCATTTGAGCGTTCAGTTCCTCGAATGCCTCGGCTATGATTTCTTTGACTCTCTCTTCCATATTCTGCGCCTCCTTAATATTGCTGTCACCTGAGTTATGGCATAACTTGAAAAGCTTTGTTTTTTCAGAATTCTCAGTTAATTCCACTTATGTGTAAGTTCTCGGCTCCAGCTTGTAAGTTTATGTGTTGGAGCGACTTTGACAGTCGCGCTTCCGCTAACAACTGAGAATGGCGACACATCTTCTTTGATGACCGTCTGTGCGTTCACGATACTGCCTTCTCCTATCGTGACACCTCGCAATACCGTCACATTTGAAGTCAGCCAGACGTCATTCTCAATCCTGACCTCTGCGTCATAGTTGATCATCTGCCCATGCCGATCTTTAATCTGATGGTGGTCGCTGTCATAGATGATGATGTTTCTTCCTAACATGATGTTCTCGCCCAACACGATTTTTTTAGAACATATGATCACGGTTCCACAGTTGGCACTAAAAAATCCCGTTTCCAACACTGCGTTTTTTTGGATATCTATCTGAGTATGAAATAGCAACGAAGCTTCCCCATTGACGATCCATTGTGCGTTTTCTGACATCCTCAAATAGGTTTCAGCTTTGGATCCACGAAATTTTGAAGTTCCCAGATGAATTGTTCCTTTGTTAAGATATATTTTTGAACTCTTATCCAAATTGATCACGCAGTTTTTATAAGTCATTAAATAGCATTTTTTCTGACGGATGACACTTTTACAAAAATAGTTATAATAGATATATTTTATCATATCAACTGACGAAAAAATATTTTTCATCTTGGTCAACAAATGGATCATGATATTAGGGCAAGCATCCCTCTGCTTTTAACCCAGGGAAGAGAGGTGAAAGACTTGCCTTTCCTCCTTTCGTCATGTGTCTTTACTTCATCCGTTTTATGAATGATCACCCAATAACACCTCCAGGGGATATTCCACCCTTTATAACCGTCTTTTTTTAAAAAAATTAGAAATACCTTTTGTTAACGATATTGATTTTTTATCCTCTGCGATCTCATCGCAGCGGTTCAAACAACGCTGAATGGACTCAGTGACGCTCATTTCGCTCAACTGATCAAAAAATAATTCACTATTACAACCGGAACTCTCATTATATAGAATGCTTGAATTCCCACTTACCGCCTCATCAATTGTACGCCGTTCCATGTAGATCTCACCTTGTATTTGGTCAAATAAGTCCTTCCCCTTTTCAGAGTTGATCATGACCAAGGAAACGCCCTTAAAAATATCTGCTTTTTTAACGCCGGTAATCCCCCAGAAATCACCCAGTGTAATATCCGAAACCCTTGGCAGAGTCTTGAACTGGCAATAATGACATGAAGGACGGGTAAACAATTGATCTCGCAAATAGCCTTGAACCCACCAGTCATGCTCTCCAGTACGAAAATATTCTTTGCCGTTTTGAAACTTGATTAAGAGTCCCAAACTCTCCCAGCCCGCCTTTTTGTTCTTCATATGGACACTTTCGACTTTTGATTCGTACGCTTCTTCAAGCTCCGCTAAATAGTCGCGGTATATTTTAGGTGAGTTGATCCCTCGACAAATAAAATCAACGGTTATGAGACCAGGATACGATTTCATTAAAAATCTCTGTAATCCAGCGCTATGACACGGCGTTCCGCAAAAAAGAACTTCATAACCCGCATTCAACAGACTCTTAATTTCTTTATACATACCCTTTGTATTGCTCTGCAAATACTTGGATCCAATTATTTTCTCCAGATTTTCGCATGAATTAGTGATCATGTGATAGGCGCCTTTGTAGTCTTCCGTGTACCTACACCCAGCAATATATCCACCTCTGCTTAGGATTCGCTGCGCTAAACCATAAAAAATTCCGCCGGAAGTGCTCTTCAGCCTCACAGAATCGTTTTTCAGCCATGCTGAATAAACCTCAGGATCTTGTTTATCACTTATAAAATGTGACATGCCCGGACAGGTCCGGACGCACAGGCCACATTGAGTGCATTCGTTCTGATCCACTATCGGATACCAGAATCCCTTAGTATCAGCTTCATAGGATATCGCATTTTCGGGACAAAGATCCGCGCACATCATGCAACCGCTACAATGTATTTTCTCAATTTTGTCAATCAAAGCTGTATCCTCCAAGCAGTATTTTCAAACCGGTATTGAAATCATTTTTTAATCATTTTTTTTAAAGGATGGTAAAACAAATTTTTCTCATAGTGATTCATACCCAAAATCCACATCGAGGGCAGATAAACGACTGTGTATGTTATGGCTTTCGCCAGGATCGCAAAAATTCCGACGTTTCCGATGAATTTGCCAAGAATAAAAGAACTGCAAAATGCGATTGTGATTGGGATCGTCATGATTGTTATTTCTTTCCAGAAACGAGGGATGTTCAAATTAATTTTTTTATAATAATAGACATTCATGATCACAGTACTGAGAATAAGGGCCAGGGCGATGCCTGAGGCACACCCCAGGCCGCCGAATCTTTTACCAAGGGGAATGCTCACTAAAATATTCATCAATGCAATGAAAACAAACAAAACCGAGCGGAATCTCTGTTTGTTTTGCGCCTGCAAAATGCCAATACCTGTATTCTGGATCAGAGGAAAGGTGACTGGAATCATGATGAAGCATGCGATAAGAAACGCACGTTCATACCCCGGACCGGCCCATAGATTAATGAAGGACTGTCCAACCAGCAGAAACCCGCCCAAGATATAGCCAATCAGTATGTATTGGATTCTCCCTACCTTTATGAACATCTCCGAAAAATCTTGATCCGTTGCCCCCTTGGCAAACATAGCTGTCAATCTCGGCAGCAGTACCCAGGAAATCGCTGTTGAGAACTCCAAATAATAATTGTTGAGCTGGATCGCCACGGAATAGACCGCCACCGCAACAGTTCCCGATACCACACCCAAAATGAGTTGACCTGCATGCCAGGTCATCCTATCAACTATTAGATTGAGAAATCCATAAAATGAAAATACTGAGATTTCGCTAAGGAGTCCCAGATCGAACTTACCAAAATGAACCTTCACCTTAAGTTTTGTGAGACAATACCACATATTAATCGTGAGCAACCATATATTTAGAACGGTCGCCACAACAACCATGCCTATAGCCCGGTAGCCAAAAATGAGCAGCGGAATCATAATGCACGGACTGATGATAACTTTGATAATGCTGACAACTTTAGAAAACACAAATTCCTCATAGGCAACGACAATTGAATTGAAAATACCCAGAGGAAATGAAACTGCCAGATTAAATGTCATCAACAAGAACAAGATTTTTATTCTTTCAACTTCAATAGCTGTCATTTTTTCAGAAAACATGTACTCTGCGTTCAAATATAAGATGATTCCTGCAACAGCTGCGATAATCCCAATGCATGTGTAAACTATAAAAAATATGCCATTGAGGTTGTATTCATTCTCTTTATCGTCAAGTGTCCGATATATTGCAGTAAATCGGACGACTGCATGGCCTAATCCAAAATCAAGAATTGTTAAATATCCCACAACAGATGCAGCAAGTGAATAGAGGCCAAACTCCGACTGACCCATTTTATATAGAAGGAATGGCGTATAGAGCAAACTGACTAAGGTATTGAGTAAGAGAGACAGTAAGGATAAGGTTACCCCTGCTTTGATCTGATCCTTCTTCAAGATAACCTCACCTCCTTGAAAACCACCTCATCGAAGCCTATAGATCGCGGATGCTTTCGAGCGCATTGAATATGCTTCTTATGGCCACCGCGTTATTGATACTCATTTTTTCTTCTATTTGTTCGTATTCAGCTTCTATCTTATGGATCAATTCAACGAATTTTTCTTTCATTTCATTGTAATTCAAATACCTGACATCAATAATATAATCGCCCAACCCATAACGCCCATCAATGATGCCCCAATATTTGGAACTGTATGAAAGGGCTATGGCAGGAATGACACATTGTATGGAGGAAATCACAGGATGCATCCTGCTGGAAACCACAAATAAGGACTCCTGAATTAAATCCCGAACTTCATATGGGTATAATTCATCTGTTTTAGCCAAAATGCGTTCCGGATACTTCTCATTTAAAAGATTAAAAAGCTCTTTGACAATAACACGATCATCCACGTGTGGCGGCTTCAACACATGAGCAAGCAAAATTAGTTTTTTATCAGGATATCTGTTCAAGATAATATCAGCCATGAAACAGTTGAAATCTATCCAACTGTCCCGGTCACCCTCCTTTGCATACCGATAAATCAATTCACTTGGACAATAAGTTATGTATTGCTTCAGCTTTTCCCTCGCTTTCTGTTTTGATAGTGGCAGAAGAGCGAGATCATCTGTCATGCTGATGTTCTTTAAGCCCATATCCTTTAAATAACTAAATGTGATTTCGTCCCTGGGATAAATCTGGTCCAACCTACCCAAAATGTGCTTCATAAGAGATACTCTGAAAGAATGATAAGGGCCCATGGTCTGTCCTAGTAAAACCACCCTGATGCCTTGCCGCTTTAAAAAACTGAACCTCAAAGCGTTGATCACAGGATCTTTCCAACCATAGTCCTCAGTAAAATCATCACCACCAAGAACAACCACCAGGTCAATTTTCCTGGCAAAATCAGAAACCAAATTTATAAATCTCATCTCAGAAAGCAAATAATCGTATTTATTAAGCGGTCTTATGAATAGTGAGTTAACAGCAGTAGGGTATATTTCCTCTATTCCGGTGGCAGTTCTTAGCCTTTGGATATTTATGTCATCTTCTGTTTCAACATAGTAATGGTGAGATGCATTAGTCACCTCATTGAAATATCTGATAAAGTTTTCGCCCATCATCATAGAGCCATAGTTGAAGGTATTTGAACAGTGGCAAACATAAATATTCACATCCCGCACCTTCTTCCTTATCCCGAGATTCTTCGCTTTAGAATGACTGTATTTGCGTAAAGATTCGGCGAAATCAGATAAAGAACACATTTGATCCAGATCTTTTTCTTTTCTCTGCTGTAGGATCGGAGCGACTTGGTGATACCAGGTATTAACTCTGGATATCTTTTGTCTATTTCGTCCAAAAGGGACCCAATCTCTGTATCCACCATACACGAATCCAAGATGTTGAAAAAGTTTTCCGTCAACTCCTGATTCTTGATAAGAGCTGCTATTCTGATCAACTCCGCGTTATGACTCTCCTCGAGATAATAGCATGCCCGTTTTAGCGCATCTAAAGCATCGAACTTATTGAGATGACCGCTGGTGCTTATTGAGCCCTTACGTTGAACGTAAAAAGCCAAGACCTCATTCAAAAATATGACACTGCTTGCTTTCGAAAGCGCCTTGATTGTGAATTCTTGATCCTCTCCGTTTGTGCAGCCGACCGTATAGAAAAGTGGACAGCTCTCAAGGAGCTGCTTTCGAAATGCCGCACTGCCAGTACAGATCCATAGGGTTCTGGACAAAAAAATCTTTTCCAAAGTCTTAATTCCATCCATTTTTTCTAAAATATGTTCAAATTTATTAAAATACTTCTCTAATGACAAGCCACGCTCATCAACCAAATCATATCCCCAGCATAATACATCAGGCTTCTGATTTTTCAATACTGAATAGATACTCTTAACCAAATAGTCTGCAATGTAATCATCCCCATCCAAAAAAAGGATATAATCTCCCGACGACTCCAACAGTCCAGTGTTTCTCGCATCGCTGACTCCGCCGTTTTTCTTTGAAATGATCTTGAATTCACCTTGAAAATTACCCCGCAGTGTTTCTTGAATGACTTCAAGCGTTCCATCATTCGAACCATCATTGACGACAATCAATTCAAACCGCTGCTCCGTTTGATCGAGCACAGACCTTAAGGTTTTTGCAATATATGCCTCGACATTGTATGCACTGATCACGATACTGAGCTTCATTTTGATCCTTCTTTCCGAAAATCTTCCGCTCTGTAATGGTATATGTGGTTTTTGCCTTTTTCAGCATATTGAGACTTACCGTATGCTCACGGATATTATGACAGAAAACTTTAATTGAAAAGCCTCCTGTAAAGATATCTTTGCCCCAATCTAATATCGAGTCCGTGATATTAATGTCGAGACCTTAATGTTTTCTTAATCACAGAATACAACCTTGGCAGCATCTCCAATGTTCGATTGATACTGAATCCGTTTATTTCAACATCAATCACTTCCCAATTTTCAGAACGGTTGTATGTGTGCACTCCGGTTACTCTTACATTTTTATCGAGCTTCAGATCTTTTACGCCGATCACTTTATATTCCTTTTCTTCGTAGGCATCCTCAGTGAACTTCAAAATTTCATTGAAAATTATAGCCTCACCATAAACTCTTGTGTTCAATTGAGACGGCCGAAACCAGACGCCATTGAGTTTAAACAGATTCCCCGCCGGTCTCTTCCGGCCATTCGGATCATCAATTCTTGCTATGATCTTATTTGACGCTTCTGTTAAATTGAGAATCATCAATTCTCCCCTGTTGAAGATCTGCCAAATGTAAGTCAAGAGTGTCAAATTACCGGCTGTAATACTGTAAACCGTATTGTCCACCACCGCAATTTGATTCAAGATCACTTTTTCCTTTTCCCATTGATATGGGAAATCGACAGCACGATATCTTGCAATTTCATTCGCATCCTTTGTTTCCGGTATAAGGTACCAGTTTTCATTCTCTTTAAAAACGCATGGGTATGACAAGTGATGTGACTCCTCAATGACAATACGAATTTCCCCAATCCCATCGCCGAAAATTTCCCTGCAGCCTAACAGACCTTTCCTCTTATAACGATCAAATGCTTCAAAGAAAACAAAGGTTCTCCCACCCTCTTCGACTACAAAAGGATCAGCACACCAGTATCGGAACGCATTGCCGAGAACTGTATAAGGAGGCGTATTGAAATCCCATGGGGCTCCCTCAGTTTTTCTTCGGTAGGCAATAGCCCATTCAGATACCTTGACTTTTAATGCCATATTCCTAAGATTCATAGCGACCCTCTGCTTTCATAGGAAATACGTTAACTTTTTTCCACCACGTTCTTTTTTGTGGAAATAGTCAATAAACACATCATGAAAATGAGCCAAATCAGTTTAAAATATGAATATGCTGTCAAGGTTAGCATAGCCGTAAAAGCCCCTGCCATCCCTCCAATAAAGATCGGTCCGTTTTGAAAAGCTTTTCGTACCAACTCAATAAGGAAATTGACAAATAGAATTAATCCCAAAATCCCACCATCCATTAAGGCTTGCAGGAAGTGATTGTGCATGGTATCTCTCATGAAGGTAATGCCGAATGGACCATATCCCAAAAAAACTCTCATTGTTCCGGAAAAAATATCGTTCAATGCCATCATCCAAATATCTGTCCGCCCGCTGCCTCTGTCCTCCAACATCGATTTTAACTGAAACCGTTCCAGAACCGGCTGAGGTAAATTCGGTAAAAACAGATATTGAAAAGCCAAAATTAAAACTGCCGTGAGGAGTACGAGAAGTATGACTTTCTTCAATGAAATTGATGTGGAAACGATCCAGGAAGTTGCCACGACTGCAACTCCAGATAATAACCCACCTCGTGATCCCGTCATAAGAATGCAATAAAATATCGCCAGAATAATAGTGATGTAGCAAATCATCTTAATCTTAGATGGGCGATTGAACAAACGAACCATGAGAATCGCCAATGTCATGAAAAAGTAAGCACAAAACTCATTTGGATCTGCGGTTCCAGATCTCAACAAAATTGTGGTTCTTCCCCCATAATCATATTGTTGCCCGGCACCGCCAAAAAAAAGCAGCAAGCAAATGAGGGAAACCAGGATCCAGGCAAATTCAATAGTCCGAATGTCGTCATCATGCAACTCAATCTGAGTTAAAACAAAGGATATTATTAAGACCTGTAACAGACCGATAGCTGTTGAAAGGCTTGATTCAAAATTGCTTGACCAAAAGATACTGATGAATGTATATGCCACGTAAGCCGCCCATGCGACAAACAACCGATTGTTGTATTTAATGGCTATATTATCGCTGTAAAGAAGAGCTAAACTTGTCGTCAATATGGCGATACTGCTCATTTTCATAGCAGATCCGATTAAAGGAATTTCGACCATGTTCAACGGTACGATCAGAATATAAATAAAAATAAGATAAACATGAAGCTTATGCTTCATTGTGCTGATTTCATCCGATTGGACCGCTCTGTTCAATATTGACATGAGCATCATCCCCATCATATAGCTTTTCATACTGTTTAACGCATTTCATAATGTCCAGTTCCAGCGCCCGTTTTCTTGAGGCTTTACCCATTTCTTGCCTTAGCTCCACATTTTCGATCAGTTTTATCATGGATTGTGATAACGCTTCCACATCACCAACCGGCGACAGCAATCCATTGATCCCATCCTTGACAATGTCCACGACCCCCCCGGCCTTCGTAGTGATAATAGGAAGTTCGCACGCCATAGCCTCAAGTACGGATAAAGGCAGTCCTTCCGTATCAGATGACATAACATAAATATCGGCTTTATTCAAATAATTAGCGACACTATCAGAAATGCCCAAAATATGGATTTTGTTCTGCAAACCATACCCGGAAATTTGCAGTTCAAGCTCGCGTCTCAGTTCTCCATCCCCAATAATTGTCAGATGTATGTTTGGATGGTGGACTTCCGCTTTGGCAAAGGCTTCAATCATTAACTTGTGATTTTTGATTTGATATAAGATTCCGGTCGTTACAAATTCAACCTCAGCTTTCGGATTTGATCTGAATTTTGCCTGAAATAGTTGAGTGTCCACACCATTATATATGCAAGTTATTTTATCAAATGGGATTTTGTAGTCAGTTGAGATGGTACTTCTGACGAATTCGCAAATTGCTACAGGCTTGAATTTCAATATTTTAAAGGCAACACTGTGCAATAATTTTTTAAACCCTTGTCCACTTAAACTCGCTACATTATGAAAGGTAAATATTCTTGTCTCCGTCGCGAAAGCCGCTGCGAAAAACATGATATAAAGTAAGGAATTAAGATTGGCATGAACGATATCCGGTCTTTTAGCGCGAAATAATCTGTAAATGTTTCCAGCGGTGTGAAGTTTGTTGTCTCCCTTCAAATCAACAATTTCAATTTGATGCTCATTCAGAACAGACAGAAACCGATTGGGTGTGACCCCTTCAGGGAAAATTCCTGAAACAGCGCCCACATATACCTGGTACTTCTCTGGATCCAGATATACTGCAAGGTCTACAACAAATTTCTCAGCGCCGCCTGTTGTCAGTGTCGGAATAAACAAGATCACTCTTTTCATCAGAAGCACCTCTCGAACCTTTTCCGTACAGTTCAAACAAACGGTCCATTATCAAATCGATCCCATAAGTTTGTTGGACTTTCTGCTTGTTCCAGAGGGACATTTCTATCCTTGTTGATTTATTCTGCAAGAACCTAATGGCCTCTGCCGCGGCAGCTGCATCATTTACCGGAATGAGTACGCCACCGCTTTTTTCGATCATATCAGGAACGGCTCCCACTGGAGTTGACACTATCGGAAGTCCACATGCCATCGCCTCAAGCACAACGATTGGGAATCCTTCTGTGTGTGAGGGAAAGATAAACAAATCCGCTGCTAACATTTCACTGATAACTTGTTCTTTCGAAACCTCTCCAATCAAATACAGATTGTCCGGCCTGTCCATTTTTTTAAATGCTTCATCGACAAACCCCAGTAAAGAAAACTGTATTCCCGGAAATAGTTTTGCGACCTGGTAGATCACATCGCTGCCCTTTGCCTCTTCAACGTGCCCCACATACAAAATTTTATTGATAGAATCCGGAATCTCTTTAACGTTCGTCGTTCGATTAAAAACCTCTTCAGAAACAAAATTCGGCAGATTGATACTTGTCTTGCCACAATGCTCCAAAACAAATTGCTTCGACTCTGTATTCAAAGTCAGTACAACGTCAGAGAAGCTTACAAGCCGCCTGAATAAGAACAGCCGCCACCCCCCTTTTATCCAATGGGGGATATTGCAATGAAAATGAGTAACCAGCCTAATCCTTTCATGCCTGATCGCTTTTGCGCAGAAGTAGTCCCTTATCAAGCCAAGTCTCCCGCATGCGCTGTTCAAATGAACAAGCTCAATCCTATTTGCTTTTAATGCCTTTTTTAGATCCAATAAAATATGGCGCGTTCGCTTCAACTCTTCAAAATAATGAAGTTGATTAAAATTTTTAATCCGCGCCCCAATCACAGCTTCATTAACGACATGAATTTGATGCTCTGAAGCTCTATGACTATTGAGGTAACCTTCAGTCCAGCTGGCAATTCCTCCAGGTGGAGGCGGCAACGGAGAGATCAGAAGTATATTCACTTCACCCTCCCCCATTCTTCTTCGATTGCCAAACAACACGGTTCACATAATCAGTATAGGATAGGATGATCCTAAGGACTTTCTCCGAAACATTTGGCATGCAGTAATCTTCAACAGGCCTCAGCGTCTCTTTTCCTTGCTGTTCAAGCACCATTAAACCTTGAAGGATTCTTTCCTTTCGAAGACCAACCATCATCACCGACGCTTCCTCCATTGCTTCCGGCCGCTCATGAGCCTGTCGAATATTCAATGCCGGAAATTTTAAAATGCTGGATTCTTCACTGATGGTACCGCTGTCACTGAGTACCGCTTTAGCTCCCAATTGAAGCCTTATATAATCGATAAAACCCAGTGGCTTTAAGAGGACAATATGCGAATCAAATGAGGTGTGCCGGTCTTCGATCAACCTTCGTGTTCTGGGATGTGTGCTGACAATGACAGGTATTCTAAACCTATCTGCGATCGCGTTCAAGCTTTCCACAAGATCAGAAAAGTTTTCGTCTGAATTGACGTTTTCCTCCCTATGTGCCGATACCACAAAGTATTGATCTTCCACGAGATTCAGTTTATTTAGAATATTGGATTTCCCTATTGACTCCAAGTTCGATTGGATGACCTCGAACATGGGACTACCTGTCTTGATTATCCGATCCGCAGGAATCCCTTCTTTCAGCAGATATTCTCGGGCTATGTCACTATATGTCAGATTGATGTCGGCGATATGATCCACAATCCTGCGATTTGTCTCTTCCGGGACTCTCTGGTCAAAGCACCTGTTTCCCGCTTCCATATGAAAAATTGGGATATGCCTGCGTTTGGCCGCAATCGCGCACAAGCAGCTGTTGGTATCTCCTAATACGAGAAAGGCCTCTGGCTTAACTTCTTCAAGGACTTGGTCTATTCGAATCAAAATTTTCCCAATAGTTTCCACAGCCGTACCGGAAGCTGCGTCCAGGAAATAATCCGGTTTTTTTATTGTCAGATCTTTGAAGAAAATATCGTTCAACTCAAAGTCAAAATTTTGTCCGGTATGAACCAAGGTATGATCAATTACCTCCGAGGCATCCATCTTGTTGATCACCGCAGACAGCCTGATAATTTCAGGCCTGGTTCCTACGACCGTCATGACCTTCAGTTTTTTCATATCGCTAGACCTCCATGAAAAAGGTATCCGGTTTATCCGGATTATAGGGTTCATTGGCCCACATGATGGTGACCATGTCAATGCCGCCAAGATTTTCAATGTGATGCGTATAGCCGGGCGGTATGTCAAAAACCTCAAGAATATCTCCACTTACCGGATATTCGAGGATCTCTTCAGAATCGATTCGACGAAATCGAATCACACCTTTGCCACTTACTACGAGAAATTTCTCTGTTTTGGTGTTATGCCAATGATTTCCTTTTACTATTCCAGGCTTGGAAATGTTTACTGAAACCTGCCCGCATTCCAAGCTCCGAATGAATTCAGTAAATGATCCTCTATGATCTTCGTTCATTTTCAGCGGATAACTGAACTGATCCTGAGGAAGATAACTCAAATAGGTACTATAGAGTTTTTTAGTAAATTTTTCAGACATATCTGGAACACAAAGATTTTTCCTGCCCTCCTTGAAAGCGTATAACTGCTTGACGATATCTCCGAGTTTTATCGAGTATGATACAGGCACCTCACAGAACCTGCCATTCCTATTGCATTTGCCGTTTAAAGCAAGAATCAATTCCTGGATCACATCATCTATGTAAACAAGGTTCATGATAACTTCGGGATCATTCACCTGCACAGGGAGATCACTCGCTATATTATGACAAAAGGTTGCAACAGCGCTGTTATAGTTTGGCCTGCACCACTTCCCAAAAACATTCGGGAAGCGGTAGACCAGAACATTTGCGCCTGTTTCAGCGCCGTATTCAAACAGCAAATTCTCCCCTGCTCTTTTACTCCGTCCATAAGGGTTGTCCAATTTGGCTTGAATAGATGACGCCAGCATGACAGGACAAAGATTACGCTGTTTTTTTAATGTCTCCAATAAGAGAGATGTAAACCCAAAATTGCCTTTCATATATTCCTTCGGATCCTGCGGACGATTAATACCTGCCAGGTGGAAAACAAATTCCGCTTCTTGGCAATACTTCCCCAGCAGATCAGGCTCCGTTTCTAAATTATACTCAAGAATGTGAAATTCAGTGAAATTTCTTAATTCAGCAATAAGATTTTTCCCAATAAACCCTTTGGATCCTGTTATCAGTATCATCATCACAGATCCCAACCTTTTAACTCATTCCGCACATACTCCAGTGTTAGGAGCTTTTCTTTGACCTTTTCCATATTCAGTCTTTCAGTATTGTCAGAAGTATATTCCTGGGCATTTGTAAGTTTCTGGCTTCCTTTAATAAAATACTTGTCATAATTTAAATCCCGGGTGTCGGCAGGCACTCTGAAGTAGTTCCCGAGATCTTCGGCAACCAAGTGCTCTTCTCTGGTCAGCAGAGTTTCAGAAGTTTTTTCACCGTGTCGCGTTCCGATCACCTGAATGTCATTATCGGCCTTAAAGAGTTCTTTCAGTGCTTGAGCCAGATCGCCAATTGTTGATGCAGGAGACTTCTGCACCATGATGTCCCCCGCTTTTGAATTTTCAAAAGCAAAAATAACCAACTCAACAGCTTCTTCAAGGCTCATCAGGAATCTCGTCATGTTCGGATCCGTCACGGTTAAACTTTGTCCACTTTTTATCTGGTCGATGAACAGTGGAATGACTGATCCCCGGGATGCCATCACATTTCCATAGCGAGTGCCGCAGATTAATGTCCTTTCCGGATCAACTGTTTTTGACTTCGCCACAAAGACCCTCTCCATCATGGCTTTCGAAATTCCCATTGCATTGATTGGATAGGCTGCTTTATCCGTCGATAAGCAGATGACTTTTTTAACACCAGATTCTATGGCTGCAGTGAGAACATTATCCGTACCGATCACATTGGTCTTAACCGCCTCCATGGGGAAAAATTCGCAGGAAGGAACTTGCTTGAGCGCTGCCGCCTGAAAGATGAAATCCACCCCAGATATGGCAGACTTTATCGATTGCAAATCGCGGATGTCCCCGATATAAAATTTAATTTTGTCATTTTTATAGTGCTTCCTCATGTCGTCCTGTTTTTTTTCGTCACGTGAAAAAATACGTATTTCCCTAATGTCGGTATTCAGAAATCGCTTCAATACTGCATTTCCAAAGGAACCTGTTCCGCCTGTGATCATTAGTACTTTGTCTCTGAACATCACAACTTCACCCCTCAAAACACGAAAACCCATTAATTTAAATGACGACAATAATAAACAAACGTTATAATCT
Organism: Acidaminobacter hydrogenoformans DSM 2784; assembly: GCF_900103005.1. GTDB lineage: Bacteria > Bacillota > Clostridia > Peptostreptococcales > Acidaminobacteraceae > Acidaminobacter > Acidaminobacter hydrogenoformans. The sequence continues at coordinate 73,465 of NZ_FMWL01000001.1, forward strand.
GATAATTATCGAATAAGATCGCCGTACCAATTTATTTTTTTCTTGCTTTCCCAGCCACCTCTGACAATAAATTAAAATAATTCATAGTCGCACTTTCGCGCGACAGTTTTTTTTCTGCGTATAGCCTGCCGTTCCTCCCGAATTCTCCCAATTCAGCCTGTTCTCTATACAGTCTAATGATCTGACGAGCGAGTTCATAATAGTCTCCTGGCTTTATTACAATCCCTGAATGGGTTTCACGAATAGTATTGCAAATTTCCGTGTTTTCCTCCGCTGTGCAGATCAGTGGCTGGGAGGCAGACATCATAGCCCAGGTCTTTGAAGGCATAGCATATCCACTCATTTCCTTTTTAAGGGTTATCAGACCTATATCACCTAGGCTGTAAACATAAGCAGAATCTTTTTCAGGCCTCAACGGGAATACATAGATATTATTTATGTTCTCCTCTTTAATGCGCTTCATGATATGTTCCTTATAAACGCCACTTCCGATAATAATATATTTTATTTCAAACTGTGATGTTAACGTGACTTTCGCACAAGCCAGTATGATATCAATGTCTTGAGCATACCCAAGATTTCCGCAATATGAAACATAGAACCCTTTTTTCTCAAGCTTATATTCATCAAATAGAGGATTTTCTTCTCTTGGGATATATTTCAACTCTTCTGTATCAATCCAATTTCCAATAACAGTAATCTTGTTACTGTCTATTTTCTTCACCATCAGATTTCTTTTCATATCTTTTGAAATTGTCACGATATGAGTATTGTTTTTATATATATATGCTTCCATAATTGAAAACAATTTGAAAATAAGACTGTTTTTCTTAATCATTCCCTGAGCCGATAAGTTGTCTGGAAAAATATCCTGGAGACAATAGACTGTAGGCACCTTTTTTGACAGCCATGCGCCAATCATGCCCATCGAAGGCGGCGTGCTGTAGAGATAGATCACATCGGCAGAAACTTTCTTTGATGTACTGTAAAAGACAAATGTTTTAGCAAGATACTTGAAACCTCTACTAGCCAAACTATTGCCTTCCCCGCTTTTGCTTCCAACGCGCATAATCTTGATATTCTTTGAAAGCTGTTCCACTTCTTTATGATAGTATTTCTTTCTTTCAATTGGATCCAACCCTCGAATGGGAAATCCTGTGACAATGGTCACTTGAGCGCCATACTTCTCAAAGTCAAAGGCCAAATCTTCCATTAAATGAATAATCGCGGTTATCTCTGGTTTAAAATAAGGTATGACCATTAAAATATTCATGCTTCATCCATCATCCTTCGCTGATAATTTATCCGGCTATTCGATGGCTCTCGAATTCACGTATCATGGTCAAATCTTGAGAATCTGTTATTTCATTATGTTCCCCTTATTATTAAAACAAAACAGCGAGATGAATATTTTCACCTCGCTGTGTATGTTTGTATAAGTATACTGTTTACTTATTGCCGCTTACTGTCCAACCACCTGTGCCCTTTTCGAAAGCTACGTTGTTGAGTCCGTTAGCAAAAGTATTATTCTGCAAATAACAGTTTGTTGCATATCCGGTACCAACTCTTACTCTGGCATCCCAGTATCTTACTCCAATATGCGTATTGTCACGGTAGGTCATATTGGATAGTGGCCATTGAGATCCCTCAGGAATATTGGCCCATTCAATCAACAACCCATAATCCGTTCCTTCAATTGAGTTTCCATAAACGTTGATGTTTGTCATCCCTTGACCGCCACTTGCTACTTCATTGCTGATCATAATACCTGTAGTTGGTGATCCACCAGCGATGTCTTTAATGGTATTGTTATAGATTTCAATATTAGATTGTGCTGTTCCAAAACAGTCCAGGTAGATCGCCGGGCAACCCCATTGATATTTGTCATCAAAACTATGAATGTAGTTTGAATAGATTTTTCCGTTTTTACTGCCGTCCTTCAAGTCAATAACTTCTTTTCTATTTTTAAACAATTCATTGTTCTTAATTTCAAAGCCATCCACCGAAGATAAAGTCAACGCTTCCTGATCCATACCTGTATTTGCATTCGTAATAGTGCATCCATCAATTACAATATTTTTGCCGCTATTAAACCCTATCCCACTCGCAAACGTCGTGTCGGTATCACAGTTCAAAATAGTGATATCATGTGCGCCCAGACTATAATTGCCAGGTGAAGCAGCGGACATATCCCCAATGCCCTGATATGTTGAGTTCTTAACACTCAGGCCAATAATGGTTATGTATCCTTGACGGTTTAAGTTGAAAGGTATTCCTTTGCTTTGAGCATCAATTGTTACTTTTTCTCCATTGAAGGCTGCGAATGTGATCGTTTTTCCGCTTGCTCCAGATACATTTACATTGACGGCCTCGAAATAAGTCCCGCCCTTGATATAAACTGTAGCCCCAGCTGCAACCGTATTGGCTGCCTTTTGGATTGTTCTCCAAGGTGCCGATGCAGTGCCTGCGTTGGAATCATTGCCGCTTGTTGAAACGTAGTAGGCATTTGCGACAATAGGTGTTGAAACAGAAGATGTCGTTGTGGTCGTCGTTGGTGACGTGGTCGTCGTAGTAGATGGTGACGTCGTTGTGGTCGTTGGTGATGTCGTAGTTGTTGTTGGTGACGTCGTCGTAGTCGTTGGTGATGTCGTTGATGTTGTTGGAGATGTCGTCGTGGTTGTGGTTGGTGGTGTCGTTAAAGTCATTGTTGTCGCCGGTACGTTTACCGTGTTGCTTTGAGTCGCATAAGCAGTATTTCTCGTTAAAGAAAATGTGACTGTTCCTGATTTTGAAGTGCTTCCGTAAACAATTGTGGTACCCTGTACATTAGGATTGGTTGAAGAGATCACTTTTACAGTGACGTTCTTAGTAACTCGATCGACAATGTTTTGAGCCATAATTTGAATGTTCGTATCGATCTTCTCTACAGGCGATAAAGCTCCCACATTATTTAGAGCTTTTGCCGCCTTTGAGACCATAAATTGATCAATCCGGTCTAATCGGCTTGATGTTCTGGTATCAGCTGCATACGCCGGCAAAAAAGTAACGATCAGCAAAACCGCTACGAGAAAAAGTACCCACTTATGATGCTTTCTCCTAAATGTCGTTGGCTTAAATTCTCTCTTATCATTCATACTATTTTTCTCCTAAACATAAATTTTATATACTTCCTGATCTTTTCGTGATGCTAAATTAGAGTTCAAAATCTTGAATCTATATCAATACAATTATCCCATGGTGCTAATGTCAAATAAGGATAACCATATAGTTTTATATCTGGTTTTAACGCTCGCGCTTTCAAACCTATACAGCGGGGAATGATCTTAAGTGTCAAACTGCGTTTTCATTTAGTGCTGTGCATTCTTACTTGACTATCATAAACTGAAAGCATTTTGACCATTATAATTTTTTGGCATTCATTATGTCAACCTTTGTGTCAGCTTTGTAACCCTATTGGATAATCATGGATTAATAACAACCCTATGAATTTTTTTAAAATTGATCATATCCTTCCAAACAACTTTCCACAATCATTTAACAGCCGGGTATGACAGTCATGCGTCTGTAGATCATAACGAATATCTCTCAAGCGCAGTATTAACTCATGTCATCAAACTTAGGCTCAGGATAAAAAAACACAAAAAAACTCCCCTTTCGGTAGCTGGCTGCCATATAACAGGCCCTTTAGCTTTGCGTCCCAGCCTTTCGACTGGTTTGCCTTTGTCGGTGGAAAGTCGTTGAAACCACCTATATTAATTTACCTGCATGTTAACATAAAACCATAAAAAGCACAATATTTTTTTGCCAAGATGATTTCTGATTCTAGTGCTTATACAGTAATAATTGCTGAAACAATTCAATAATAGCCAAACTGGATAGTTTGCTTTTCATCCATTTTGGGGTTTTGTGATAACTCTAACTTGACCCCAGCAACTATGATATAGACAATCATGATTCCAAAGGACATGATTGTCTATATCACACAACAACACCAAAATAAAGATAACGAAAGATGATAAAATGCAGTAAGCTTCCTCATTCAATCCGATCAAAATCATCAATTTCTATCAATTCTTCACATTCCAATTCTTTATAGAGCAAGTAAGCCACTTTTACTCTTTTATACGTGAACACAATCTTTCCTGTTGCTGTTTGAAATCTCTGATTATCCACCATACCCTGAATCTCAATGACTGATCCTTTAGGGACCGGTTCCTCCTCAACAGTGAACAGGTTTTCAATTGGTATTTGAGATTGATTTTTAATAACCGTTGTGACGATATGATCATTCCTGACAATGTGATCATATCTGCAAAAGGTTGCACCCAATACAACAAGAATGCACAGGCAAACAAATAATACCTCTCTGATGGTGATATAAGATCCCATCACTTTTTTTGCTTCATACAATTTTCCCACAGCGAGTTGCTCAATATTTAAATCATCTTGTGAACTATTATTTATGAATCCTTCAGCTCTCTCTCTCTTAAAAACAACTTTGAATGTAAGTAAAAGTATTTTGAGATCCAATAATACGGAATAGTTTATAATGTACATCAGGTCAAATTTAATCTTATTTTCTGCAGAGGTCGTATAGTTCCCCGTGACTTGCGCAAGTCCAGTAATGCCAGGTTTCACAGATAGACGGTGAGAATATTCCGGATATTTTTCACTGAACACTTTTACAAAAACAGGTCTTTCCGGTCTTGGTCCTACAACTGACATGCTTCCCTCCAAGACGTTAAAAAACTGGGGGATTTCGTCAATGCGGGTCAAACGTATGATGCGGCCCACTTTTGTGATCCGAGGGTCATTTTCCTCCGCGAAGACGGCACCACAGTACTTTTCTGCGTCCACCACCATGCTGCGGAATTTAATCACATTGAAAGTCCGCCCTTGTAACCCACATCTTTCCTGTTTATAAAAAACCGGTCCGCCATCATCCATTTTAATGCCGATAATGACCAGCAACATAATTGGCGATGTGACAATCAGAGCCAAAACTGAAATGATTATGTCCGCTACTCTCTTAATCAGGCTTTGAGCTTCACTAAATTGAAAACTTCCTATTTCAAAAACAGGTGTATCCCCAATTTGAGTCATACTGGAATTTCTGACAATGATTTCGAAAATCTCAGGCACCAGAAATACCCTTTTGTTTTCCATATCACAGTATGCAATAACCTTCTTTTTAATATCAGGCGTCACGCAACCGGTCAAATAAATATTATGGCTTTGATCCACATATTCTTTGAGCTTCGGATCCTCTGACAAAGCAATCATAAGTCTTCCCTTGCACTGTCTTTTCATGTCTTTTATTATAACATTTGAGTTAATATCTTGAACTATCACGAGATTTGTGCAATCATATAAACTCTTTTTCATAAGCAGACTTACAAAAAATTTGATCATTACTAACACCATGAACTGGAGTACATACGCTACAATAAAATAGTAAATTGTCACGATTTTTCCTTTTAAAAAATATAGCAGCAGAAGCAAAATAGTATTGACCAAAAGACTTGAATAGAGAATTTTTCTAACTGCTACCGCATATGACATCTCAATAACCCGAAAAAATTTATAATAACTTAACAAAGCAATTATAAGACCAGACATAACAAAATAATTTACATGTGATGTAAACAACCCAAAAGGAAAGAAAGACCGGTAGATCAGCACGCCGGAAAGCCCATATGACAATATCAGCAAAATGTACACCAGTGTGCATTCCATCAACTGTATTTTAAAGAGCCGACTATGAGATTTTTTTTTCAAGTGATCTTTTCGCATACAAGTCCCCCACTTTGAAATAATGATCCAATTGGGTCTTCGCAGATAGTGCCGGATGATAAGCAGCATTTTCATAATGTTAAGACTACCCAACATCCAGTAATGGCAATTCCCTGCCAGATGCACAATACTTTTGCGCTAAGCCTTCTGCAACAATGTGAGAGCTCTGGTTAACATTTCAATGATTTGTCTATTAATACCCATTTTATTTATGAAATTTCCTTGTTTTGATAGCTACATATAAATTTCACCGGAACAAGAATCTGTTCGAGTTTTGTAATACCAAAATAAAACTAAATCGCTGAAATGGCTAATTACTAGACATTTCAGCGATATTTTGTTTAATAACACTACACTCAAGAACAATACTGACAGGTCGTCGTCAATCTGATTTTCATCAGTAATTTGATAAATGGAATCAACTTTTCATCAACTTCTACACTCAATGAAAGTGTCTTTATTATCCTAACTCCCATACTATTAAATCTACTTTCGTTTCAATTCTAAAATTCAGCCGGAAAAATTTTTGACCAGTTGGCGCCAACAAATTGTGCCTCGCTATCACCACATCCAGACCAAGCGGTCTCTTCTTGAACGATACATCCGCAACCGCCAACTCTGAACATAACTGCATGAGCCGCAAAGAATTCAATTTCCTGGCTGCCGGTATAAGTGAAGCTAACTACCTTCACATGATCTTCAGGATCGAAACTCATTTTGGCTGAGAATTTACCTGGAATGAGCCCACCTGAGTTACTGATTAATGCAATTTCGTCATCGCCAATGCCTTCAAAATGAATCTCAGAGAAATACCAATCCAAATAAGCTGGAATAAAGTAGGTGACTCGGAATACATCTTCTTCAATTGGCTCAATTCTGACTTCACCTACATAAATATGCTGTCCTGCGTAAAGATTAGCAACTAGTTCCGGCCATGCATCATTAACGTCACCAAATGTAATTTCACCAAATGAGTCGAGACCCAGCCTTTCTGGTTTAGCTGCGAAAACTGATGTTGAAAACAGAAGCAGAATCATGACCAGAGCAAGTGATTTGAATAAAGTTCTGTTCATCTTTCCTCTCTCCATTCTTCAATAAAATATGGTCTATGTCTTAACGTCGCCATGCTGTTCTTGAGAGTAGGTTCACACTTTTAAAGCGTTTAATTCAACGAGGTTAACCAAAAGCAGAATTATGAATTCATAAAACCTCCCCTTTATATGAGTTGTCCTATTAAACCTGATAATATTGTTAAATGGTTAGATTTGATTAGAATCTAAGAAGTCAGTATAATTATACCCAAGACGATTATTTTTCAAACTTTGCAGCTTGAGATTTTGTATTAAAAACTAAACATTCCAATTTCTGCAGATCCGCGTTCCAACTCATATTCCGCCTAACTAAAATTTCAGCAAAAAAATATTTTAGAATTACCAAATATTACAAAAAGGATTTTGAAAATTCTCCTCGAATAAGAGAATAAAGATCAGTTATTCGTAGTGAAATACTCTCAGAGATTGTAGTAAAGGCATTTGAACGTTATGGTATTAAGTTGGGGAACATCAACTTTGATACAACGTCGAAAATAATGTGGGGAAGATACGAGATCGAGCCGCTGAAATCAGAAAGCGCTTTAAAACGGCTGCAGCAGAATTTTTCTACATTTCAGACTGTGCGGCTTTTACTTAAAAGTTTTTAGAAAAGGCCAATCTGCTCAAGATTAAGATCATCACGCGCATGCCGGATCAAGTGAATGAAACTAAAGCTGCTATTGAGTATGCGGCCCGCAACCTTGGGCATATGCGCAAGATTGAAATACCAACATCAACTGAACCCGCCGTTTACTACATCAGTGAAGATACCTGCTCCTATTATGACACCGATCTCAAAATGGCGATTTGCTACTCAAAAATCTTGAAAGTACCAAACGTAAAACGATTGAAAAAAGAGTCGATAAGGAACTGATCGGGATGGAGAAGCTTATCAAGTAAATGGATAAGCGTTCATTTGCTTGCCAAGAAGATGCACAACTCGAAATAGAAAAACTAAAAAATAAGAACTATCCAAGGTTAAATATCACAATGTTGAGATTGGTGTCGATGAAGTCCAAGTTAAACGACGCGGGAGGCCAATCAAGACACCTCAAAATGACGCGGTTAAATCCTCATACGATTTAATATCAAGATTCATAAGGATATGGAAAGCGTTGAAAATACTATTACGAAAGAGTGTATCTTCGTGGTAGTATCAAACGAGCTGACGCTGAAGTCTTTAATTCCGCTGGTAGACAGCAAATGTTAATCCGCTTTCCTGAAGACATTCGTATCTATGTGGCCTGCGGATATACGGACATGAGAAAACAGATTGATGGCCTTTCAGCCATGATTTCAAGTCGGAATCAGACTCCCATTCGGGGGATTCTACAGGGACTATTTCGTTTGCAGATGCTTCGATTGCTTTACGTTTAAGCTGGACATTTGTTTTAGCATATACTTCTGTTGTTTTAACGCTTGTATGACCGAGCAGATCTCTGATGTAAATTAAATCAACACCTGAATCCAAAAGACTCATTGCAGTTGTATGTCTGATTTTATGCGGACTGAAATCTTCTGGAATCAGGTTGGGATCTCTATCCCTTGCCAGGGAAGTGTACTTGGAGACTATATAGTTGATTCCTTGACGAGTGAACTGTTTCTTCATGTGATTTTTGAACAACCATTCGTTTTCTCTTCCTGGATGGCTATAACCCTGTAAATCAAGATATCTGTTAATTGGAGGAATTACGTTTTTCATGAGTGGAAGGTAACGATACTTATTTCCTTTCCCATGAACCAACAGGGTTTCTGGCTCATGTAGGAAAATATGTTTTCCTTTATATGTATCAATTCACTGACTCGTATACCAGTAGTATAAAGCAATGCAAGAATGACATAGTCCCTTAGTCCTGCAGGCGTTGTAATATCTGGCAGGCTCATCATAAGTTTCATGCCTTCAGTCTTTGAATAGGAAATTTCAGGCTGCATTGTCTTCTTTAACAGGAATCGCTAAAATTATTTGATATTCGTTCATATATTCTGGAAGTTCAAGCATCAGGAACTTAACAAATGAATTAATTGCAGCTTGCCTTTGATTTCTAGTTCTCTATCCGTTGAGTTTAGACGCTTCGAGCCATCTAAGATAACCGCTGACATTCTCATAAGTCATATCTTTTACAGCGATCTTATCTGTGATTTTATGTTGTGACTCCAACATGTACACAAGAAAATTTATAAACGAATACCTATATGAATCAATAGTAGCTGAGCTTACATTTCTTACATCTGAAAGGTATCTGACGAAATATTTATTGAGGAAAAAGGCAAAATCTGTGTGCTTCATCGGACGTCACCTTCTTCCCCCGATCCGAAGACTGATTCTATCTGATCCCGGCACTTTTCTTCGATGTAAGGATAGATTGACATCGTAAGTCTAAGATATTTCTCTGTAGCATATATATTTTTATGCCCGAGATATGTACTCAGAATAGGAAGTGAGGTATACATATCCATTCCAGAGTCGATCAACTGCTTGAAAGATCGGACTGCGAACGTGTGACGCCAGTCGTGAATCCTCAGGCCCTCTTTATCGCCATAAAAAGGAATCCCTGCATACTGTAAGGTTTCTCTATGAACGGAATAGATCCTGTCTTTACTGTAGCGGGTGCCTCTGCCGGAGTTGAAGATATAATCGTTTTCTGAAAGCAGATAAAAACATTTATCCGCATAATATACCATCAAGTCCAAAAGATCATCACCCATTACAATGAAGCGTTCTCTATGATTTTTAGTTTCCGTCAATCGAATAGTACCCTCGCGTAGATTTATGTCTCTCACCCAGATACAGAGCGTTTCGTTCAGCCTTGTGCCGCAACAACAGAACAACCTGAACATTACAGGAAATTGTATCGAATTAAACTTTGATCTTTCCGTGAAATGCCGGTCAATCGCGTTGAAATATCGAGCGATTTCATCATCTGTATAGATATGAGGCTTAAAATCTGATTTTTATACGGGATGGATTCAGGGATCGAGACATCATATCCCTTGGCATTTAAATATACCAGGAAGTTCTTTGCCACGCTAAGCGGGTTGTAGAATCTCCGATTTCTTCACCATCGGTTGCTATAGACCATGCATGAGCGTCTTTCATGGTGAATACAGGACTGTGATCCCACTTTGTTTCAAGAACTCGTCAAATATCTTAAGTTGATAATAATAACTTTTCATTTGAAAACCGTGGGTGGCTTTCATTAACATATATGCGCGCATCTCATCACTAAAAACAGACGTGAGAGCAGAGAGATTTATCTCTCTCATAACCAGATCCCTCCTCTCTGATAGAAGGGGGAGTGATTTGCAGGCATAGGTAATGCACATCTTTTCAGCTGTTTAAAATCAACTTTAAGATAGGTTTTGGTGCTTTCAGTAGAACTATGTCCAAGCACATCACTTATTACCAGGAGTGGAACTTCCTTGGCAAGCATGTTTGATGCCAAGCTATGCCTAAATACATGCGTTCCTTTGTGACGGGCATTCAAAGCTGAAAGTCCTGATTTGCCGAAATATTTTGCCGCAATACTACTGACCGCCGATGCAGATAGTGTTTTGGACTTCCTTGATGGTTTGACCGATAGGATGATTTCTATAGTATCAGTTATCGGTCGCCCGTTTTTAAGATAGTCAATAATAGCATTACCCACAGATGAAAGAAGTGGAAAAGTTACCGAATTACTGGTTTTATCTTGGTAAAATCGGATTTCATTCCTGTCCCAGTCTATATGGTCAAGTCGGAATTGGCGGATATCACCATTCCTCAAACCATACTCTGCCGTGAGAATAAGGAAAAGATAATCACGTTTCCCGATAGCAGAAGAGCGATCGACGCAATACAAAACTGTTCGTATCTCTTCTTCTGAATAGGTTGATGGCAGCTTACCTTCACGGAAATGATAGTTATCCGAGACAATATACATCGTATAATCCTGCTCACGATGAAAATTTTCAATAACATCAAAACTGAGATTACTGATGTCATATCTATGTGCTGATAGAAAACAATAAAACCGGAACAAGTAGAGTTCAGCATTTCTCACGGTTGAGGTTTTTCTTTTGAGCACATTTGCCATGTGATCAAGATAAAGTAGTATGAGTTTGCCAAATTCACCAGTGAAAATGTGATCAGTTGAGGGAGAGTGTTCCTCTATGTATCCTTTCGTATTCAAGGATATAAGCATCCTCACACCTCTAACGGTGACCCTATGAGATTTGACCAGGGCTTTGCTATGCAGATGAGTCCCAACCATTTCTTCGAGAAACGTATTGCCTATTTCAGGCGTGAACTCACTGAAACGATGATTATCCATCTACTCAATTATTGCATTCCAAACCCCGGAAACGCGGCATTTGTAGTCCTCACTATAATCACACATTTCCATTTCTTCGCGGCAAGATAAAATCAGCCGCCTAACATTAGTTTCGTTCTACATTAATCGCCACCTCTATAAAATATAGGATCATAGTGATGACTAATGCATACAACATATCAAATGTTATGTAAAATTATATGCACGGATATCGCTGATTTTATGGTTATCAATGAGCGATTCTTTAGATAAAGGAAGTCTTAACACAGCCTCTGTTTATCTTCCTCAAAGCCCAAAGCAAACCCCATGATCGCATACAATCATGGGGTTTGCTTGATTAAATCTCAATCATTTTTTGTTAGTGCATGCCAAATCAGAAGAAGATATGTATAGCAATTGCTGCCAATGGCATTGCGATCAAAGTGCGTTCAATAAAGCAGATTACGATTTCCCTGACTTTAATTGGAGATTTGGTCGCCAGCATAACCGTGGCCGTTTCAGAGAAAAAGATGATTTGAACCATGGAAACAATTGTGACAAAAGCTCTTGCTTCAATGGATAGGACTTCTATATGATTTTGAATCAGCAACACCGGCAAGAACATTTCCGCTATGCCTATCGGGATAGAAGCAGCTATGATGGCAGCGTCAGGTATTTGAAGCACTCTTACAATTGGCTCAAACACATAACCCACCCAATTGAATACCGGTGTATATTCCGCCAAAATCAATGCAGAGACACCTACTGCTGAAAGCATGGTCAAAACTTGTGGAATGATCAGAATGCTGTCTTTAAGACTTTCTTTAAGATTGTATCCCAGGCTTTTCGCGATATAGGCGCGTTTTACCGCTCTATTGAAGCCTCTTGATAACGTCTTGGAATTATATGAAGTTTCTTCCATACGCTCTTCAACCGTTTGTTCATGTCCATTGAAAAAGATGTCTTTCTTTCTTGAAACAGGTGGTATACGAACCATTATTGGCGCTATGAGAAATACAAGTATAAAACTTATTCCATAAACTTTTATGAATTGATCTGCAAGGCCTGCGGTTTCTATAACCAGATAGGCAAAGCCTATACTGACCGCACTAAACCCTGTCATAATGGTTACCATTTCTTTTTCGGTGTAGACATTCATCTTCCAAAGCCTGTTGGTAATTAAAACACCTAACGACGATGAGCTGACAAAGGAAGCTGTAGCATCCAAAGCTGCTTTCCCCGGCACCTTAAACAAAGGTCTCATCAGCGGCTCCAATAACACACCTATAATCTCCAACACACCATAGTTTAAAAGCAAAGGCATAAAGACTGCACCGACTGTGATGATCCCCAATACCCCAAGAACAATTGGCGGGAACACACTGCCGCCCGTAGCTGCGCCAGTTATGATTTCGACACCTTCGAACCCCGGAACATTGACCTTCATTGCGTAAAGCAACGCATACAAAGTACCTATCGCGTACAATACTGAATGAACCACCGTATCATTTTCATATATCTTTGCCAGCAACGATACCTTAGGCGACTTATCAAAATATTTATACTTCAGGTGGACAATCAAATTGCCGCCAATCAAAGTCAGGAGGATCCAATACGCAAAATTACCAAACATATTGATAAAAGCATTGTATATAACTGCAAAGACAATTTTGCTCTCACCGTTTACAGGCACCGAAAAGAAGAAGACAAAAATTCCAATGGCACTTAGGATAACCATTTTTAAGAGTCCGGTTAAATATTCATTGGAACTCAATTGAATTGAATCCAGATCCGTGGACTGCATGTCACTGTCGTATGTAACTTTACCAACTTCAATAGAATTGACATTATTATTTTCCATAACAACGCTCCTTTACATGTCATATGGGACAAAGTTCAGAGGTTAGATGTTCATTGGAGAATAAAAAATTATAGTCTTGCTTCCTTCTTTTTTAAGGCCAACATTGATATGTACTCAAAACATATATTTGCCGCCATATAAGATGTAATTTCACCGTGATCATAAGCAGGTGCTACTTCAACCACATCAAAAGCTACAAAATTGAGATCTTTGAGTTTTCTTAGCATATAGAGCGTCTCTCTTGAAGTAAATCCACCCACTTCCGGAGTCCCCGTCCCAGGCGCATAGGCCGGATCAACAAAATCAATATCAAAAGTTAAAAATACAGGGTGGTTGCCAACGCGCGCTTTTATTTCTTCGATGACTGCATCAAAACCCATGTCCACCATTTTGTGCGCCGGAATCAATTTGTAGCCCAATTCTTCTTCAGCGATCCTATGTTCATTCGGGTCATAAAGAGATCCTCTCATTCCGACTTGAATGGATTTGGAAGCATCAACAATCCCTTCTTCCAACGATCTTCTGAATGGCGTCCCATGATTATATTTTTGACCGAAAACTTCGTCATTGATGTCCGCATGAGAATCAAAGTGAACCATAGCCAGTGGACCATGCTTTTTTGCTACAGCTCGCATCAATGCGAGCGTTATGCTGTGATCCCCCCCTAAGCCGATTGGTATGATTCCGGCATCCACAATGGGTTGGAGCTCATTCTCAATAGCTTCATACGTCGGCAGGATATACCCTGGTGTTACATTAACATCACCATAATCTGCCCCTTTCAACTCTTCAAGAATATTAACACCCATTATGACATTATTGGGTTTCATCATAGCTGAAATGTTCCTTATAGCTGAAGGACCAAATCTCGCTCCACTGCGGTAGGAGGAAGCTGTATCAAACGGAACACCGAAAATCACAAAATCTGGATCTTCAACTTCATTGATCCTTGGCATCCTCATAAAAGTGCCTGTATTGCAAAATCTTGGTGTCGATAACGCACTTGAACCCATACTGTTGCTCATATTATCCCTCCAGCTCTTTTTGTTTGTAACTTCAGATCAACTGACTACACCGTTTTGTTTATCAAATATTAACACGAAAATTCGACCTTGTAATATTCCATTATTCGAAGCGTCATATAGCAAATCATATATCAAAATCTGATTATTCAGTTAATTTCGTGAACACAATAGTTTTCACGCACTATTCAATTGAGATTCATGCCTTGATAAGCGCGACCACATTAGATGATATATGATCTTTAATATGTGAATTCACTATAATAAATAGCATGATTTACAGTAGCACACCATCCCACCCGTTCATTTACAAAAATAAAAAAAACTCTCATACCATATGAGAGTCAATAGACTTTTACATCTTTTGTTGGCTACTGGATTATTTTTTGGCTTGATCGAGATTCAAAGTTCTATTGACGAATCGCAAAAAATCATGCTCAACTTCACTAAGTTCATAGGAACTGGCTTTCACCCAGTACTGGTTAAGCTGATGCTGGATCCCTTCTATTGGAATAGTGGCAAAAGGCGAGCTTTTCTCATCATAACCGAAAGACTTTCCAACACTGATCCCAATATAATCGCCGCCTCTGACAGTGTCAATCATTCCACCACGGTCAAAAATATACAGGACTTCTCTGTCAGCATTAATGCCCATAGCCCCCAGCCAATCTTCATTCTCAAAGTCTTCAAACGTGACCAGAGGATACCCTTGAAGCGAACCTGGCGTTAAAACTTCAGCATTAGCTAATGGATGATTTTTGGTAAGCAACGCATTAACAGGAATATTCGTCGCCAATAAATTAATATCCAAGAAATATTTTTCCGCCAACGTCCAACGCTTATGAATATTGCTGTCGAAATCATAAAAAAAGCCAATCCTGTAGGCTTTTGATATAATATCTTGCATGGCCTGATTGAGCCCAGTTTCTTTAAAACTATCCTTTGAATCACCGAGTAAAAACTTCTTTCTAAACTCAATATACTTTTGAAAGATGAAGAAAGAATAAACACAAACCACAGAAAGATTATTCTTGGGAGATTTGCCAATCATAGAAAGCTTTTCGATATTCTCCATTTCAGAAATGATAATTTTAGCCGACTTAATGAATAAGTTGCCTTCCGGCGTAACACTAACCCCTTGATTGGATCTGGTAAATATGGCATAGCCCAGTTCCGTTTCCAACGTTTTAATACTGGTACTAAGATTCGATTGAGAAATGTAAAGATTTTGGGCAGCCCTGCTTATGGAGCCGCATTTGGCGACTTCCACGACATTGATGAAATTGGCAATGCTTAAATTCTTCAATATTGTCACCACCCATGATTACAACGTTCAACCATATATCCTTCTCAGAAGCAATTGACTTATTTTACAGAATGTTAATCAGCGTTGTCAAGTTACAGCGAGATGGTTTCGCGAAATCTCAAATGTTTCATTTAAGAAAAAAACACCAGACCCTCCCCCACGGGAAGAACCTGGTGCTTCAATAGTTTAAATGGAGCCGGCAATGGGACTCGAACCCGCGACCTGCTGATTACGATTCAGCTGCTCTACCAATTGAGCTATGCCGGCATGATCAAGGGTAACCTTGCAATAATAATGGTAGCGGTGGGCGGACTCGAACCACCGACCTTCCGGGTATGAACCGGACGCTCTAGCCAGCTAAGCTACACCGCCAAGGTCAGGATAAGAAGTCATCTCCCTCAGACACATACATTATATTACACGATCCCCCGGATCCCGTCAAGCCGAAATTTGCCCGAAAAGCGCTCAAATTTCGCTCAAAACATGTACCAAATCCCAAACATTATCTGCCAAAATCACAGCTTCAAATAGCCCTTCGATACCAGAAGACCCTCGAGATTATCATAGTCGCTGACACTGTAGCCGTTCATGTCAAAGAACTTGAGTATTGTCTCCAGCACCAGCGCCCCTGCCACTATGATGTCCGCCCGCTTGGGCTGGAGTCCCGGCACTTGACGGCGGTAATCAAGCGTCATTCCCGCCAATCTGAGAATCATGCGATCCAGCGCCTGGGCGCTCAGCTCAAAACCCTGAATCCGCTCGCGGTCGTAAGCTTCCATTTCGAGTTCAATCGCCCCCAGCGTCGTCGCAGTGCCGCCTATCCCAACCGCTGCTGCAGGCTGAAAATCTGCTGCGAAATATCGCCAAGGCTCAAGCTGTGCCAGCACGTCTGCACGAAGCGACTCCATCTCCTGAGCCGCAGGCGGGTCACTTTTCAGCCACCGCTCGGTCATGCGGACTGCGCCCATCGGCAAAGAGACTTTCTTGAAGATGCCTCCAGGATCCCCCAGAATGAGCTCTGCGCTGCCGCCGCCAATATCTATGACCAACACCCGCCCGGGACGCGCGAGGCCCGCCAGCACCCCCTGGAAGCCCAGAGCCGCTTCCTCGTCACCACTGACCACTTCCACTGTCACGCCCGTCTCACGTTCGACGCGCTTCGCAAACGCTTCACCGTTGCCAGCTTCACGAACCGCGCTCGTCGCAAAAGCCCCCAGCAGCACATACCCGCCGTCAGCGGCCAGGTTCTTAAATTCTAAAATGGCTTCAATTGTCGCGTCCATTGTATCCTGACGGAGGACGCCGTCCTGATCCACACCCGCGCCAAGCCGGGTCATGCGCAGCAGCTTTTCCGCCCCGACCAACTTGCCGTCATTCAACTCCGCCAGCAGCAGGCGGATGGAGTTGCTGCCCATATCGATTATTGAAACTTTGTCCATACCCTTCACCTCAGCTCACCTCACCTCATTTCATTTCACCATTACTGTAACAAACTATTCCAAGCGGTTACAACCGCTCATAAAAAAAATCGCCGGCGCAAGCCGGCGAAAAGTCCTATTTTGTTTTCGTGCTGAAGCCATTGCCTCTGCGGCTTGACTTTGCGTTCTTTTTAATGCCTTTGAGCTTGTCATCCGAATCTTTAATGAAGCTCGAGAGCATATCTTCAAAGCCTCCGCCGCCGGAGCTGTTCCGGTCAGACCTGAAGCCCTGAGGCTTTGACGCGTGGTAAGGTGCCGGACTCGAAGGACGATTGCCCGGGCGCTGATCTCTGCCTGAGTCAGAGGATCTATTACCATAGCCCTGTGATCTCGGCGCGTTGCCTTGTGGTCTTGGCCCACTGCCTTGCGGTCGTGGCGAGCCACCTTGCGGTCTTCCCTGATAGCCTTGGCCTTGAGCGGCTGCCGGAGCGTTTTCCGATTTAGGCATAGCCTGGCGAATGGACAGGCTAACCTTGCCTTTATCATCAATATTGATGATCTTAACCTTGACCGGTTGCGATTCCTTCAGGAAATCAGAAACATTCTTTACATAACTGTCAGCGATTTCTGAGATGTGACACAATCCTGTTTTTCCATCCGGAAGCTGGATAAAAGCTCCAAAGCTGGTAATTCCGGTGACTACCCCATCAACGATATTTCCGATTTCAACAGCGGACATAGTAATTAATCATTCCTCCCAAACGTTTTGTTCATTCCAATTATAGAGAAAGGTTGTCAGACTGTCAACCTCAGCAACCGTGTATTTTTGTAAATTTTGTTCACGGCCAGTCTGATTTTATGTCAATCTCATTGGTATTGCTGTCTCTACTATCTAACTAAACTTATACAACGCATTATGTAACTTATTCTTGAATAACATAGATAATTTCGTTTGGCATGACCATTTTAAGCTTGGACCTCGCGATCTTTTCAATGTTGTCGAGGCTTTGTGACGCTTTGAGGTCTTGCTCCAGCCTTTCCTTTTCTTCATTCAACCGCTCAATTTCCTGGTTCAGTCGAACCTCTTCAACCCTGAGCTCTCTAAGCTTAATCTCCTGGTTGATGACGGTGACGACAAAGTAGGTCGAAAATGCAATGATGAACAGGATGAGGAATTTATGCCTCAGCAGCGGATTCTTTTTTTTGACCGGCTTCATAGGGCACCCTCCCTGGTACTTTCCAACTTAAGTGATCAAATATTCTTATCCGCGGAAGAACCTTTAACCATCTGCAGGCCCACAGCATACGGTTCAGACAAATCCTCTCCGCTTATTGTTCCTCAAGAACGCGGTACATCTCCCTGGCACTCTCTTTGGTCACATGCTCCGTCAACGCCAGAACTTCTACAGTGATGTAATTCTCACCAATCCTCAAAGTCACCGTGTCACCCACAGCGACACTGGCGCTGGGCTTAACCTGCTTCCCATTTATTTCAATGCGGCTCTGTTCGCACGCATCCTTTGCCACAGTCCGCCGCTTGATCAGGCGGCTGTTTTTTAAAAACTTATCTATTCTCATCTTCTTTTTCGCGCCTCCACTCAGGCTCATAGTTAAAAAAAAAGCAGCTGGTCAGCTGCTTCTTTTTACGGTGACTACAGATTGACTAATTCTTTAAGCGCCTTACCAGCTTTAAATACAGGTGCTTTCGATGCAGGAATCGCGATGACTTCCTCTGGATTTCTTGGGTTTCTGCCTTTTCTCTCTTTACGCTCCCTAACGTCAAACGTGCCAAAACCGACGAGCTGTACCTTGTCGTCTTTTGCAAGCGCTTCCTCGACGCTCTTCATGAATGCGTTTAAAGCAGCCTCAGCGTCTTTTTTAGTCAAACCGGACTTTTCTGCAATGCTTGTTACCAATTCAGCCTTGTTCACTAAAAACCCTCCTCATCTAAGTATTTCGGCTCGTTATAAGCTATCTCTATCTTATCCTGTAAGTACCTGTCATTTCAAGACATTTTTTAGGATTTTGCCTACAAATCGTTGATTTTTGCACGATTCCAGAGGTTATCCATCTCTTCTAAGGATAAATTTTCCAATCCGCGGTCTTTTGCGGGCTCACTTTCCTCAATCGCTTGGAAACGCCGGATAAATTTCTCCGTGGTCTTATTAAGTGCCATTTCCGGATTGACCTTCAAAAAACGGCTGACATTGATCACCGCGAATAACAAATCCCCCAGCTCACCGGAAATTTTTTCCTCGTTACGTACTTCGGCCCGCATTTCTTCCAGCAGCTCGTCGATTTCCTCGTGAATCTTTTCGAAAGCACCCTCGACGTCTGGCCAGTCGAAGCCAACGCCCGCCGCCTTTTTCTGTGCCTTGTAAGCCCTTAATGTGGATGGCAGAGCCATCGGCAGCTGTTTCATGGCTTCTGTCACGGACTCAATGGCCTTCTCCTCGCGCTTGATCTGCTCCCAGTTCGCGACGACTTCGTCAGCGTCCTCGACAGAAAGCGCCCCAAAAACATGTGGGTGCCGATGGATGAGCTTCCTGCAAATACCCGATATGACATCTGTGACGTCAAAATACCCATTCTCAGCCGCAATCTCACTATGGAAGACCACCTGCAGCAAGACGTCCCCAAGCTCCTCTTCCAGCGCCGGCAGATCGTCATTGTCTATGGTGTCCACTACCTCGTAGGCTTCTTCAATCAGGTACTGACGCAGGGACTGGTGGGTCTGCTTGCGGTCCCAGGGACACCCATTCACGTCTCTCAGCTTTTTCATGATCTCCACCAGTTCGCTGAACCTGTAGCGGTGGTCGTGCCTCACGTCGATTCTCGGAATCCACAGCGATGTCAGGTGGTCAAGATCCCCAAGGTGCGCCGGCCAGTCCAGCTGGTACAGTGGAATCCGCTTGACGCGCTCCTCTCCTGGAATTCCAGCAGCCCGGACAATGAGAATTTCATGGTCATCCGGATAAAAAGACATGAGCCGCAGCTTGACCATGGAGGCGATTGCCTGGTCGTAAACCTGCAGGATCAGCTGGTCCATAGTCTGCACAATTTCAGTGCTTTCAATCTTAAAGGCATCCAGAATCGAAAGGCCCGCAACCGGATCGATCTTTAAGGTGTGAATCATGGCGTCAAGAAAGCTCGTCCCATGAACGAAATCCAAATCTATACCCCGGGACGGCGCCAGCTCGATCAGCCGCTCCACGGTATTCTCCGCCACAAAGGGGCTCCCTGGCACCGCGTAAACAACATCCTCTTTTTGGGCGCGCTTCAGTAGATCTTCCGCAATCGCTTCGTAGACCTCGTCGAAGGTTTCGTGCTGTTCGTAGAAACCGTCATAGGACTCAAACCGGCAGCCCAAGTCTTCCAGCGGCTTAACCACAGGATGGCGGGCGGTTCTGAGTAAAACCACTGGCGACGCCTTCAGGGTCTCAAGGCTTTTGATCGTCATAAAGTCAAGCGTGCCGGGGCCCATCCCCACCACAGTAATTTTGCCCATGTTCAGGACCTCCTTATTTTCGGAGGCGCAGCTTTGCGCCCAGCTTTTTGAGCTTTGCCCCACCAGGCATCATATCCATGTCTTCATCCGTGATTGTCTCCGTCACAAAGAGCATAATCAGGTAGACAAAGCCGCCCAGCATGATAGCGGAGACAGTGGCGAGACGTCCCGGGATCAATGCAGACAACAGCGCATGGGAGGCCACGACCACAAGGCCCATGACCACAGTATCGATGACCGGCCGGGTGAAGACCTTTGAAATGTTGAGATTGATCTCTTCACGGGTCATGATATAGACGACGTTGAGTACCGCTGCAACACCAAAGGCCGTTACGGTGGCAATGGCAGCACCCAGTACATTGAGAGACGGAATGCTGACGAGGTAATAGTTCAGGACCAGCTTGAAGACGGCACCGGCCATGAGGAAGATCGCCGGTAAAATGGGCTTCCCAAAGCCTTGAATGATGCCAGTCGTAATCTGATAAAGCGACAAAAATATGATGCCCCAGCCGTAAACAGCCAGTATTTTGCCCGTCGTCACCCAGACGTCCGGCTGATTGAAATAGAGGAGTCTTATTATGGGTTCAGCGAGAAGGGAAATGCCCGCCGCAGCCGGCAGACCAATAATCATGGCCAGGCGCATCCCGGTCTCCACGTTGTGAGTCAGGCCCTTGAAGTCCATGCGGGTTCTGAGATTCGCTATGGCCGGCACAATGCTGATCTGCACCGCAGCCGTGATGACCTGTGGCAAATTGACAATAGACTGGGCAAAGCCGGACAGCTGGCCGTACAGCGACTCCGCCTCCGCACCGCTGAAGCCTATTTCCTTGAGTCTTACAATGACAATGGAGGCGTCGAACAAACTCATTATGGGCATGACAGACGCGCCTATGGTGATTGGGATCGCGATCATAAGGATCTCACCAAGGACTTTCCAGAAAGGCTCGTGGACATCATCCCCCTGCTGGAAGTCAATGCCGCTGGTTTTGACAAACTTCCTGTACATGTAATATACGGTTATAAAACCAATGACAGCACCTGTTGTCGCTCCAAAGGTCGCGCCCGCCGCGGCATATTCAAAGCCGGACTGGAGAAAGACAATAGCCAGGCCAAGGCCGCCTACTACCCGGAAGAGCTGCTCAACGACCTGTGATATCGCGAAAGGCTCCATCATCTGGCGACCCTGGAAATAGCCCCTGTACACAGCCATCACTGAAACAAAGAACAGCGCGGGCGCCAGGGCTTTCATAGACATCAGCGAGCCATAGTTTTCGTTGGCCTCCGTGATCCACGGCGCAAAGACGAACAGCAGCAAGGCAGTGCCCGCGCCAATGACGAGCATCAATACATTTGAAACTTTCACAATTCTCATGGCGCCTCGCTCGTTGCCTTTCGCAAGGCGCTCCGAGACAATTTTGGCTATAGCTGTGGGGATGCCGGCGGTCGAAGCCGTCAGCAGCATAATATAATAGGCATAGGCCCCCTGATAGTAGCTCATGCCTTTGTCGCCAATGATATTGCCGAGCGGAATCCTGAAAAAGGCGCCCAGCACTTTCACCAGAATCGCCGCTGCGCCAAGGATTGCGGCGCCGCGTATAAAAGTAGACGAACTGTTTTTATTTTTGTCGGGCGTAGCCATTCTGATCCCTCCGTGGGTCTTTAGTGTCAATAATATCACGAAAAAGGGATTGAAATAATCAATCCCCCGGGTTTGTCACTTCAAGTCTGCAGGCGTTTGTGCTGTACTTCTGAGACCCAATTTCTAAGATTATACATCTGAGACTGCACTAAACAGCCTATACTTACAAACTCGTCAAATCCTAATCTTGCTTAACACGCTCAGGATAAGTATCTACTGTGGCTTCCGCTCTGAGCGCCTCGACCTTTGCCGTGTAAGCTTCCTGCGCGACGTTGCTCATGAGCGCGGACTTCTGAATCTCAATTTCCTGCTCAGAAGCGCCGTTCGCCGCCATAGTATCCAGGGTCTGAACGTCGTGGATTTTGATGATGTGATAGCCAAACTGAGACTGAATGACTTCGCTGACCTCTCCGGCTTTGAGGGCAAATGCCGCTGTTTCAAATTCCTCTACCATAGTGCCCCTTCCAAAAAGACCAAGGGCGCCGCCGGCCCCGGCCGAACCTGTATCGATGGAATACTGCTTAGCCAGCTCCGCGAAGTCTTCACCTGCTGCAATTTTCCCTTTGAGCTCTTCAGCGAGCTCAGCTTCTGCAACCAGGATGTGACTTGCGTCTACCTGTATTGGGAACGTGGCATAAAGGCTTTCAAGATTGGTGGTATCACTTTCGACCTCGGAATAAACTATTCTTTCAAATTCCTCAGAATAGAGCTTTGAGATTATCTGATCTTTGATATAGGCTTCATCAATGCCATTCGCCTCATAGAACGCTGTCAAGTCCGCGTCCTCCGCAGCCGTTTCAACGAAAGCCGCATAGGCCTCTTCCACCTCTTCGTCGCTGAGCTCGAATTCCGTCTTCGCCACATGGTCCGTAATCAGCTTCTCAATGACCATAGCCTCGAGGATCCGCTCCCGGATCATCTCCTTGACGGTCTGCCCCTGAATTTCCTGAGTCCAGATGTCTTCACCATAAAGCTCGTTGTAGCTGCGCTCCACCATGGCAAAAGCCTTATTGAAAGTTTCTATGTCGAGGACCTCGCCATTGACCATGGCAACCGCGTTTTCCGGGACAACCGCCCCTGTGCTGTCCTTCTTCTGGCATCCGCTCAGCGAAAACGCCAATACTAATATCAGAGCCAGGATCAGGCTCAATGATCGCTTCTTAGTTTTCAAAATTTACACGCTCCCTCATTATGTTGACTCAAACCCGATTATACAACAAATCACAAAGTGTTCATAGCGATTATTTTTAACAATAAGGTTTCAAGCTCTTTAGCTTTTTCTTCCTTCACCAGCTTTGGCTGGCTGAATTTATACTTGAAATACGGCTTCGCGCTCATGTTGAAGGCAATTCTCCGGCCATAGGCCGCCGTCGCTTCCGCGACCACCTGAATCCCCATTCTCTCATTGTGCTGGAAGCTCACAATAACATGGTCCTCACCTTCACGTATCAGCCGGATGCCAAGCCGCTGAGCCATTGCTTTGATGTGGGCGATTGTCAGGAGATTATACACTGGCTTTGGCAGCGTGCCAAAGCGGTCTTCAATTTCCTCTTCAATATTATAGCGGTCTTTCTGATCCCGGATCCCCGCGATCTTCTTATACAGTTCGAGCTTGTGGTCGCTGTTGGGGACGAAATCCTCAGGTATGAACGCGTTGATGGAGAATTCAATCGTAGTCTCAAACTGCTCCTCTACCGCTTCTCCCTTAATCTTGCGCACGTGCTCCTCCAGGAGCTTACTGTACATTTCGTAACCCACCTGCGACATGTGGCCATGCTGATCTGATCCCAGCAAGTTTCCGGCACCCCTGATTTCCAGGTCCTTCATGGCAATCTTGAATCCCGCGCCCAGCTCCGTGAATTCCTTGATCGCTTTCAGCCGCTTCTCAGCTACCTCCGTCAGCACCTTATCTTTTTGGTACATCAGATAGGCGTAGGCAATCCTGTTGCTTCTTCCCACCCTCCCCCTGAGCTGATAGAGCTGGGACAGGCCCATTTTGTCAGCGTCGTTGATGAGGATGGTATTGACATTGGACATATCCAGGCCCGTTTCAATGATCGTGGTGCTCACCAAAACGTCAAAGTCATGGCTCATGAAAGCCGTCATCAAATTCTCGAGCTTATGCTCCGGCATCTGACCATGGGCGTAATTAAACCGAACCTCCGGCATCATTTCAGCTAATTTGGCCGTGACCCGTTCAATATCCTGGACGCGGTTGTGCACGAAAAACACCTGCCCGCCCCTGTCAATTTCGCGCAGGATCCATTCCCGGATCAGCGCCGCGTCGTATTCGACCACATAGGTCTGGATAGGATAACGGTCCTCTGGCGGATCCTCAATAAGGCTCATATCCCGAATGCCAGAGAGGGACATATGAAGCGTCCTCGGAATAGGCGTCGCCGTCAAGGTCAAAACGTCAATCTGGGACTTCAGTTTCTTGATGGATTCCTTGTGGCGCACACCAAAGCGCTGCTCTTCGTCAATAATCAAGAGGCCCAGATCTTTATAGACCACATCTTTTGAGAGGATTCGGTGGGTGCCTACCACGACATCCAGCAGCCCAACCCTCAAATCCTCTATGATTTTATCCTGCTGCTTCTTCGACCGGAACCGGCTCAGCATCTCCACTTTAACAGGATACTTGGAAAAACGGCTCTGCATGGTGTTGAAGTGCTGCTGGGCAAGGATGGTCGTTGGGACCAGAAAAGCTACCTGTTTGCCATCCATGACCGCCTTGAAGACCGCCCTGATGGCGACCTCGGTCTTGCCATAGCCTACATCCCCACAGAGCAGCCGCTCCATAGGACGCGCCGACTCCATGTCGCGCTTGATCTCCTGAATGCAGCGCAGCTGGTCCGGTGTCTCTTCGTAAGGAAACATATCCTCAAAATTCTTTTGCCAGTCGTTGTCCTCAGAAAAAGCATGGCCCACCGCCTTTTTTCTGGCGGCATAAAGCGCGACGAGCTCTTCAGTCATGTCTTCAATGGCTTTTCTGACCTTGGCCTTAGCCCTTGACCACTCCGCGGTTCCAAGCCTCGACAGCTTGACATTTTCCGCCTCAGCACCCACGTAATTCTGAAGGGTATCCATATTTTCCACGGGGACGTAGAGATAATCCTCCCCGGAATAGCCAATCTTGATATAATCCCGCTTGAGCCCATCCACCGTGAGCTGGTCCACGCCAATATAACGGCCTATACCGTGGGATTCATGGACGACCAGGCTGCCTACCGTGAGCTCGTTGAAGCTCTTGATCATTTGCCCCTTTGACCTGGATTTTGTCGCGCGGCGTTTCTGAGGCGCCCCAAAAATCTCCCTGTCCGTCAGCAAGGTCACTCTGGCACTCATCAGCTGAAAACCCGCAGAAACGTTGCCGATGGTCACGGACGCATGCCCCGGATGAAGCTCCACAGCCCCTGTCCGGTAAACCCCAACTGCCAGTCCCGCATTCTGAAGTTCTTTGGCGACGTTGTCGCGCCTGGATTCACTGGAAAGCGCGAGCATGACACTCTGTCCATGCCCGAGCCAGCGCTCCAGGTCCGCAATCAGAAGCTCCATTTTCCCATAGTAGGGGGCGCTCTCCATGGTTTCAAATTTCACCCGCTCCCCTGCGACAAAATCCGGGGTTCGCTTGATTAAAGCGTCCACTGTCACAATGCGGGCATGGCGCATGTGATCAAAAAACTGGGCAAGACCAGGGATTCGATCCGAAAGCTCAGGAAGCGTTCTGCCTGATTCGAGATAGTTCTTATAATTTTCCAAATAGCCATCCACAGTCATCTTGTAGCGCTCATGTACCCTTGCGTCATCCAGCAGGAGGATCATGTCCTCCCGGCCAAAATAATCCATGATAGTGGCATAATCCGACTCAAAGGCCAAAGGATAGTACTTGTCGTGGTCGTCCGAGGCATAGCCTTGAGAAATAGCCTCCCGCACCTCTTCAAGATGCGCTGCGTATTTTTCATCCAGGTTCTTTTTCTTTAGGCGCTTGTCCAGCTTTTTAAGAATAGCCTCCGCTATTTCCGCGTTCAGGACAAATTCCGTCGCAGGCCTGAGCCTGACAGCGTTCAGCTTTTCAATGGAACGCTGGGTCTGAGGATCAAAGGAGCGAATGGAGTCAATCTCGTCGTCAAAAAATTCAATCCGCACTGGCTCTGACCGGTCCACCGGATACACATCAAGAATCCCGCCACGCACTGAAAATGCTGCCGGGCTCTCGACGACTTCCTCCCTCATATAACCCAGGCGACCGAGCTCCTGAATGAGACGGGAAATTTCCATGGTCTGACCGACCTCAAGGGGAATTAAACCCCTCGAGAACACTGCTGGCGGCGCGATCTTTGTCGACAGCGCTTCAACCGGCGCAATATAAACGTTGCCGTCCTGATGATCAAGAAGGCTGCACAGTGCCGCCACACGCTGGTCAATGACACTCCTGGAGTGGGCGAAAGAATCAAACAAAGCAAGTTCCCTCGCAGGAATGTAAACAGCATCCTCGGAAAACCCACTGTACTGATCCAGGAGCTCCCGCGCTTCACTGTCGTTTGGAGCGACGACGAGCAGCCTGCCGCTCAGGGACTGCCGGAGCGCGGCCACAAGCGCACCTGCAGCCCTGCTGTTCAGGCCATCTACAGATATGACGCGGACGTCTCTGTCATACGCATCCATCAGCGTCTTATATTCAGTTGTATTGGCTAAAGCTTGTATTAACGCCTTCACTTTGATCCCTCTTGTCCTTTGGTGTTAAATCGGTTCATGGCGAGGTCCACGCCGCTGTCAACTATGCAAAGTGCTGCATCTGCGGCGCTTTTGACGGCTTCAATAACCATCGGCACCTGATCTTTTTCAAATCTGGACAGCACAAAATCCGCCATAATCCAGCCGGGGCCGGGGCGTCCAATGCCAATCCTGATGCGCGGAAACTGCTCATCCAGAAGCCTGTAGATGATGTGCTTCATACCATTGTGGGAGCCGGCGCTGCCGCTCTTCCTGATGCGAATCCTGCCAATCTCCGTATCGAAGTCATCATAGATGACAATGAGGTTGGAAATGGGGATATCGTAATAGCGCATCATGTCATGGACGGCTTCACCGCTGAGATTCATAAAAGTTTGGGGCTTGGCCAGAATGACCTTCTCACCCTTGTACACTGCTTCGCCTGTCAAGGCTTTGAATTTGATCTTGGATACCTTGACGGATAGCCGGTCCGCTAAGACATCAATGGCTTCGAAGCCCACATTGTGCCGCGTCGCGTCATATTTTTTCCCCGGGTTGCCAAGACCTACAATCAGATACACGCTTTTTCCTCCTTAAAAGTTAAGACAGATTCATCACAGCAAAAAAAGCGGCCGGAAAGGAGGTCCGGCCCGCAAGGTGTCACTGTGTCTCATCAGAACGCTGCTTGTGTTAATCAAACAGCTTTGAAACTGAGTCGTTGTTAAAGATCCTGCGGATGGACTCCGCGAAAAGTCCGGCGACGGAGAGCTGGACGAGATTGTCGAGCTTGTCGCGGTCCTTTTGGTAAATGGTATCAAGAACGACCAGCTCGTCAATCCCGGAATCCTTGATCCGCTCAATGGCCGGGCCCGAAAGCACAGCGTGGGTACAGCAGGCATAGACGTCTTTCGCCCCCAGGCCTTTAAGCGCTTTCGCCGCGTTGACAATAGTACCCGCCGTGTCAATCATGTCGTCGATCAAAATGACATTCTTGCCAGCGACATCTCCTATAACATTCATAATCTCACTCATGTTGGCTTTTGGACGGCGTTTGTCTATGATAGCAATTGGCGCGTCCAGCATCTCCGCGAACCTTCTGGAGCGGGCGACGCTGCCAAGATCCGGTGACACTATGACGAGGTCCTCAATTTGCTTTTTCGCGAAATAATCCGCCAATATTGGACCGCCCACGAGGTGGTCCACTGGAATGTCAAAATAGCCCTGAATCTGTGCCGCATGGAGATCCATGGTCAAGACCCGGTCTGCGCCGGCAGCGGTCAAGAGATTGGCAACAAGCTTCGCGCTGATTGGATCCCTTGCCTTTGCCTTACGGTCCTGACGCGCATAGCCGTAATAAGGGATCACAGCCGTGATTCGACCCGCTGAAGCGCGCTTGCAGGCGTCAATCATTATCAGCAGCTCCATCAGGTAATTGTTGACATTTGGTATGCTGGTGGATTGAATAACAAAGACATCTACACCGCGAACGGTTTCGTTGATATTGACCGCAATTTCCCCATCACTGAAGCTGGTCACTTCAGCGTCTCCCAGCGGAAGACCTATCTCTGCGCAAATGTTCCTCGCGAGCTCAGGGTTGGAGTTGCCTGAAAAAATCTTGATTTTCTTGCCTTTTGTATGCATGTTGACCCTCCAGTCAGACTATTTGCCCTTCGAAGCTCTCTGTCCCCGAAAATGGCTTATGATGAGTGAACCTCGTCACAATGAATTACCTGTTTTTCCGCTTGACCCAGCCTTCAATATTTTTCTGCTTCTCCCTGGCAATAGCGAGCGAACCGCTTGGCACATCCTTGGTAATGGTGCTGCCCGCAGCGACATAGGCGCCTTCTCCAACGGTTACCGGAGACACCAGATTGACATTGCAGCCAATAAAAGCGTCATCTTCAACCACGGTTCTGTGCTTCTTCTTGCCGTCATAATTGACAAACACGACGCCGCAGCCCAGGTTGACATTTTCTCCGACATCCCCATCCCCAACATAAGTAAGATGCGAAATTTTTGCGTCATCTCCAATGTTTGAGTTTTTGATCTCGACAAAATCACCGACCTTGACGCGCTGACCAATGACCGAGCCCGGTCTCACATAGGCATATGGTCCAATCTTGGAATCATTTCCTACGGTGCTGTCCATGGCTGTTGAGTCTTTTATTGTGACACCATTTCCAATGCTGCAGCGCTTCAGCCTGACATTTGGACCAATTTCACAGTCCTCCCCAATGACTGTGCCCTGTTCCAGGATACAGCCGGGATATAGAATTGTGTCCCGCCCAACAGCGACGTCCGCGTCCACATAAGTAGAACCTGGATCGATCATGGTGACGCCACCGGTCATCAACGCCTTGTTGATTCTGTCACGA
Organism: Acidaminobacter hydrogenoformans DSM 2784; assembly: GCF_900103005.1. Taxonomy (GTDB): domain Bacteria; phylum Bacillota; class Clostridia; order Peptostreptococcales; family Acidaminobacteraceae; genus Acidaminobacter; species Acidaminobacter hydrogenoformans. The sequence goes on from NZ_FMWL01000001.1 coordinate 102,483, forward strand.
AGCAGCGCCTCGCATTCACTGAGCTGGATTCTTGAGTTGACGCCACTGATTTCAGCCGCGTCCCTGGTCATATACGCGCCGACTTTCACACCGGAGGCACGGGCCAGCTTGATCAAATCCGTCAGATAATACTCGCCTTGAGCATTGTCATTTGAAATTCTCGGAATCTCCGCCAAGAGCGTTTCACGTTTTACGACATAGACCCCTGAGTTGATTTCCCGGATCAATTGTTCCTCAGCAGTAGCGTCCTTTTCCTCCACTATACCCAGTACATTCCCCTCAGCGTCCCTGATAATCCTGCCATAGCCATAGGGCACCTCGAGCTCTGCAGTGAGGACTGTGCATCCTGCCTCAGTCTGCTTATGGTGCTGAACCAGCGCTTCCAGCGTCTGAGCTGACAATAGCGGCGTGTCGCCACAAAGAATGAGGACATCCGTCTCATCACCGAGCGCTTCAAGCGCAATCGAAACCGCATGACCAGTCCCAAGCCGCTCAGTTTGATGCGCGTAGTGGACCCCGTAGCCTTCCAGTGCAGCCTCAACCGCGGACTTTCCGTTGCCCACAACCAGTATTGTCCGGTCCGACCCCACCTTTGCCGCGGCATTCATGACATGCTCCACCATGGTCTTGCCTGCGACTCGGTGAAGCACTTTAGGAAGCTTCGATTTCATCCGTGTCCCTTCGCCCGCGGCGAGAATTATTGATGCTAAACTCATGCCTTTCGACTCCTTATATCTGTATTTATTAATTATGACCGCTTTCAATACTTTTCCAATGGGATTATACCATATTTTTAACAAGCCCGTAGCAACAGAAACAATAAATCTGGGCGCAACATAAAAAAATACTGAAGCCGGGCTTAGACTCGCCCGAGCTTCAGTACAGTCCGTTCCACTGTGAGCCGCTTTACGCGTCAACTCATAACCAAGGAACTCTTTAATGGTCGGTAAGTTCTTCTGCTTCTTCGAATTCTTCAGCGGACTTCGCCCTGTCGTACTCTGCAAAAATCACATCCTGAAGCATTCTGCGCGTCTCCTGGTTGATAGGATGCGCAATGTCGCGGTAGTCGCCTTCACCGACTTTTCTGCTCGGCATAGCGACGAACAGTCCGCTGAGACCCTCAATGATCTTAATGTCGTGAACGACAAAGACATCATCCAGTGTCACAGACACAACGGCCTTCATCTTGCCTTCATCCCGCAGCTTGCGAATCCTGACGTCAGTAATTTTCATCCTCTCGAACCTGCCTTTCGCTCTGTCTGAGTTAACGCGAGTACACGTCCGATACTATTTCAACACCGACACGCAAAATCCTTCAATAATGAAAAAATTTTCGAAAAATTTTAAATTTTACATTACATTTTTTGCCGATTGTCCCTTAACCAAACATTATTCCTTTATGCTGACAACAATTTCTTCCCTCGAAACCCGTTCGAGGGTCATCAGCGCCGTGTAGTCACTCACCATTTTGACCGCCGGCTCCGAAGTCTCAAGCAGAACGCCCACACCTTCCACCGTACTCCCGAGCTCATGGACAAGGTCAATAAGGCCAAGCACTGTACCGCCAGCCCGCATAAAGTCGTCAATGATCAGGACTTTGGAACCCGGCTTAATGGCATTTTTTGAAACATACATAGTCTGGATCTGGCCAGTCGAACCAGACACATAATTAATGCTGATCGTGGCACCCTCTGTCACCCGGTTCTCATTGCGGGCCACAACCAGAGGACAGTTCAGCCCATTTGCCGTCATCATAGCCAGCGGAATGCCTTTGGTCTCTACCGTCAAAACGTAATCTATGCCCCTGTAAGAAAACATTTCCGCGAAAATCTCACCAATATCCTTCATGAAGTACGGATCGTACAGCAGATCACCAATATAAAGGAATCCGCCCGGAATGATGCGCTTTGGATCCCGCATACGGTCCGCGATCTGGTTCAGCACCTTTGCCCTGCGCTCGGGGACGACGACCGGGATGTACTTGACACCGCCAGCAGCACCGGCAATGGTCTCCACCCGTCCAAAGGACATGGTCTCCATGATCTTTTTGACAATAACGAGATCCTCACTTATAGTCGATTTAGCAGCGTTGAACATTTCAGTAAAGTGTCCCAAGGTAAATATTCTGTTTGGCCTGTCGCACAACACTTTCACAATAGCGCCAATTCGTTCATTGCGTTTCAGCTTGTTGTCCATGAACGCCCTCCAACCGAATGTTATTTAGATTTATTTTTATTTTATTCGCTTTTTCCTAAGATATCAAGAGATAGTTTCCATCAATCTTCGGATTTTTGAAGATCTCAGACCATGATCTGCATCCCCCTTGACGTCAAGAACACATTCAGGCAAGAATTATGTTGACCAGAATCCCATTGTTATGTTTTTTTTAGGATTATTTATGTTATAATGTTCTCTGACTATTTTTTTATTGGACAAGCGAGAATCGAGGAGAATCGATATGTTGGAATTGAACCCTTTTAATAAGAAATACCACTTGATTGGCATTGGCGGCGTTGGTGTCAGCGCTATAGCAGAAATCCTCCAAAACCGCGGATATCAGGTTTCAGGCTCAGACCTTAAACACAGCACTTTAACAAAAAACCTGGAGCTGAAGGGTATAAAAATTTTCTACACCCATGAAGCCTCCCACGTTGAAGACGTTGATGTCGTCGTCTACACGACAGCGGTAGGTGTTGACAATCCGGAACTCGCCCGTGCCATTGAGCGCGGAATTCCATGCATCACCCGGGCAGACATGCTCGGCATCATTATGCGGGAATTCAAGCAGAGCCTTGCCATATCCGGCTCCCACGGCAAAACCACTACGACATCCATGGTCTCGGTCGTCCTGAGTCAAAGCGATCTTGATCCTACCCTGCTTATTGGCGGAGAGGTTAAAGAAATTGGTAGTAATGCCCGGGTTGGTCACGGCGACATTATTGTGACAGAAGCTTGCGAATATAAGGAGAGCTTTTTGAGCTTCAAGCCAAAGATCTCTGTTGTCCTGAACATAGAAGCAGATCATCTGGATTATTTTAGGGACCTTGACCATATTAAGGACTCTTTCAGACGCTATATCGCAGACACACCAGAGAACGGCGTCCTTATCCTCAACGGCGACGATCCAAATTGCATGGAAGTTGCAGACGCTGCGCTCTGCAAAGTCATCAAATTTGGTCTCTCCGAAAAATGCGATTATCAGGCAGCAGAAATCGAGTTCACCTCCTCAGGCTATCCCCGCTTTACAATCCTGCACAAAGGCAAAAACCTGGTCTCGCTTCACTTGAACGTTCCGGGCAGACATAATATCTACAATGCCCTTGCCGCTTTCGTGGCGACGACTTATGTAGGCATTCCGGATGCTGATGCCGCAGAGTCGCTTTCTGCTTTCAAAGGCGCTGTTCGTCGCTTTGACCACCTTGGCGAAGTCAATGGCATCAAAATTATTGACGACTACGCCCATCACCCTTCTGAAGTTAAAGCCACGCTAAGCGCGGCTATGAATGTTCCGCACAATAAAATATTCTGCGTGTTTCAGCCTCATACTTATACCCGTACACTGGAGCTTCTGAACGACTTCTCAACAGCTTTTGACCAGGCGGACGTCGTGATCATCACGGATATCTACGCCGCGAGAGAGAAGGACATGGGCCTTATCCACTCAAGAGATCTTGCTGAGAAAATAAAACACTCAGGAAAAGAGGCTTATTACATTGCTTCTTTTGATGAAATCGCAGCCTACCTTAAGCTTCATGCTGCGTCCGGAGACCTGATTTTCACAATGGGCGCCGGCAATATCAATGAACTCGGTCAATTACTGGTCGAATAGAGTTATTGGACACAAAGATACAAAAAGGGAAGTGGCGCCTATGATGGCCCACTTCCCTTTTATTTGTGCTTGAAATACCCTGTATGCTTTCTAATCGTTTCCATCTGCTTCCGCTTCAGCCGCAGCTTCAGCCGCAGCCTTTGCGTCACTTTCCGGTGTGCGCTCGTAGATGCCCTTCATCAACTCATAGGTCTCTTCTGGGTCGTGAAACAGATAAGAACCGCCGTTCTTCATGCCAACATCTCCCGGAATAGTAACAGACTCAAGTTTTGAAAAATCGACGCCAATCCCGACAGAGGTCAGGTAGATCATATCTCCGAGGTTCATATCCGTTTCGAGATAGTCAAACACTGTTTTGATGACCATGGGCAGCTTAAGTCCCATGGCTTTCTTGGCCAGCGTCACGACGAATTCCTGCTGCCGTTCAATCCTCGGTAAGTCGCCCTGTCCCTCTGAGCCGTTGTTCTTACGCCATCTGAGATATTCGACCGCTTCCTCACCATCAAGGGTCTGCACCCCTGCTTCAAAATGAATATGCAGCGGTGGGTCCGCGTATGGGTCATCATAATTCATGTCAAACGGCACATCAAGCTCAAGCCCGCCTACGACATCCACCACCGCTTCAACCGCTTTGTAATCCAGCTTCACATAATGATGGACCGGAACGCCCAGAATAGCGCTGACCGCTTTCGCGACGCCTTCAGCACCGCCGTCATCCCCTTTGAAGCCGTAGATGGCGTTGATCTTCCTTAGGTCCGCCGCGTCCTTGCCTTCAACATGGAAATAAGTGTCCCGCGGAACTGAGACTATATTGCCGAGCTTATGCTTGGGATCATAGGAGAGCATCATCAGCGTGTCGCTGCGTCCGCCATCTACGCCAATCAAGAGCACATTGATCCGCTTGCCTTCTTTAACCATCTTTTCCAGCTCGTTGGAAGGCTCTTCCTGAACGGGATCTTCAGGATTCGCCGGATCCTTAACCTGGCCGTCCTGGTTTTCATAGAACTTCTGATAAGCGTAAATGCCCCCCGCAAATATTATTGAAAACGCGATAAACGCGATAAAAAACACCTTAACATAGTACTTCATTGAACTCTCCTTCCACGGCCTGCGGACCAACTGCAAACCCCCAAAAAATCACTATTCATATCATACCACAGAATTTTTTTCAGGACAGTGGCTGGCTGAAAATTAATTCTTTTTTAATGTAAACCTGATACAGAGAGCCACTTTCAATCATTTTAGTCCGCGGCCGTGAATCACAAAAGGAAAATGGGACCACAGACAATCCGCCGCGGGTTCCCATTTCCTCGTTTTTCATTATTCTATGTTGTTTAGCATGTTCGTGTCCTTATTTGGCGCTGTAATCGTAAAATCCTTTGCCGCTCTTTCTGCCAAGGAGTCCGCCGCGAACCATTTTCTTAAGCAGCGGATGAGGGCGGTATTTCGAGTCTCCAAACTCGTTATAGAGCACCTCCATGATAGCCAGGTTGACGTCGTTTCCAATCAGATCCGCAAGAGCAAGCGGGCCAATAGGATGGTTCGCGCCAAGCATCATGGCCTTATCTATGTCCTGCGGCTCAGCTACTCCGTCAGCCAGGACGCCTATGGCTTCGTTGATCATAGGAATCAGAATGCGGTTGACGACAAAACCTGGCGCCTCTTCAACCCTGACAGGCTCCTTGCCCATGCGAACGGACAATTCGCGAATGGCCTCGTAGGTTTCCGGCGACGTCGCTATGCCGCATATAATCTCCACCAGCTTCATCAGTGGTACTGGATTGAAAAAGTGGAGGCCTATAACCCTGTCAGGCCGACTTGTCGCAGACGCGATTTCGGTGATGCTCAATGAGGAAGTATTCGTCGCTAAAATAGCCTCCGGCTTGACGACGCGGTCTAAAGCCGCAAATATTTCTTTCTTTATTTTCATATTCTCTACGGCAGCTTCAATGATCAAATCGCAATCCGCGAGATCCTCGTCCTCCGTCGTGCCAAAAATCTTGTGAAGAAGCTGCTCCATCTGCGCTTCATCCATTTTGCCCTTTTCAACCAGCTTCCCAAAGGTCTTGCTCAGCGTCCCAAAAGCCTGATCCAGCAGCTGATCGTCAAGGCCCTTCATGATGACACGCTCAACGTCACTCATAGCCGCGGCTTGAACAATGCCAAGACCCATAGTTCCAGTTCCAATTATACCAATGGTCTTCATGCTTTGCGACCCTCCTTTATTTATGCTTCACTGTATATTCTGTTTTGTCGACAAATGCCTTCATAGCGCCTTTTTGATCCTCCGTAGCAAAAGTCAGGCCAAAGACAGCGCTCTCGTAGGCGCAGCCCTGACCAATTTCGAGGTCTAAGCTCTGACGCATAGCCTTTTTCGAATATTTCACTGCCACCCAAGGGTTAGCGGCAATCTTTTCAGCCATTGCAACCGCCTCATCCATTAAGGACCCGTCCTCATAGACGTGACTGACCAGGCCTATTCTAAGAGCCTCCTCCGCCTTGATGAGCGCCCCTGTCAGGATGAGCTCCATAGCCGAAGCCATTCCTACCAGACGCGGCAGCCGCTGGGACGCGCCAAACCCCGGAGAGATCCCTAAAGTAACCTCTGGCTGACCAAGCTTTGCAGACTTTCCAGCCAGACGGATGTCACAAGCCAGCGCCAGCTCACATCCCCCGCCAATCGCAAACCCGTTGACAGCCGCAATCACTGGCATTTCGAGAGTTTCAATCCGCGACATAACCTTCATGCCCAGTTCTGAAAACCGCTGACCCTCCTCAGGCGACATGACCGACATGGCCTCAATGTCTGCCCCGGCGACAAAAGCCCTGCCCACGCCCGTCAGGATCACTGCTCTGGTCTCAAGTGCCGAGTTCAGCTGCTCCAAACACTCGAGCAGTTCCCCGAGTACAGCTTCATTCAGTGCGTTCAGCACCTCAGGCCGATTCAGCGATACAATTGCGACGGCATTTCTTTGTTCGACTTTTAAAAACTCAAACGACATAGTTGCAAGCCTCCTTAATTATAGTGCCCTATAATATGCCTCGAGTAAAAACCCGAGCACAATGGCCGTGATTCCAAGCAGTCCCGGCATGATGCCAAAGGACTCATAGGTCTTCGCGTTCTTTGGTTTTGCGTTGTCCGAGTTAAAATCCATTTTCATGTAATACTCGAACCGCCTTTTTGGCGTTCCCACCAACATGGCAGAAGCATACATCAGACAGGCGACGCCAACTATGAAGAGGACAACGTAAATGCCCTGAATCGCCTTAAGCGACGTCAGAAATGACACCACGACACCAAGGACTGTCGCAGCGCCCAGCATGATCCCTGCGAATTTCAGATAAGCTCTGACGAGCATAATCCGCGTACCCCCCTTTCAATGACCTTTGACATTCTTTTAACCACATGCTTCCTACCACATTATACACCACTTGAGGGATGACCGCGAGTGAATCTTACGTGCCGTCAAGAACTTGGCCAAGAAACCCACAAGGCCCCTATACAGTCATTAGGCGCTCATAAAACGCACCTCCGCTGATCCATTTCCATGCACTTTACGAATCTATCATTGCATTTTTTGAACCGTTTTTGTATGATAGTTGAAAATGTGTCCAAAACGTCACAATTTGCACCCGCGGCGTCGGATAGAACCAAGTATTGGGAGGTCAAATATATGAACAGTCATTTCAGCATGGTCGCGCCACATTCCAAGCGGCCCGTCGTTCCTGATGTCATTTTCGGTACCGGCCGTGAAGCACAGGACGCTGAAGCAAAATATGGTTTTGAAAAAGTCATCAATTCTACACTGGGCGTCCTGATGGATGACACTGGGCAGTTAGTCTTCCTTCCCACTGTTATGGAACGCCTGAGGGATCTGCCAGACTCTGAGCTTGGGGCCTACGCACCCATCGCCGGTTTGCCGGATTATCTGAGCGCAGTTCAGGAAGCCTGCTTCAGAGGACACAAACCAAACGCCTTTACTGAAGCGGTCGCGACGCCGGGCGGCACGGGCGCCATCAAGCATGCCGTCTGGAACTACACGGAAATGGGCGACGAGGTCCTGATTGCCGACTGGTACTGGGCACCCTACAAGACCATTGCAGAAGAACACGGGCGCCGGATCAGAACCTTTAACTACTTCAAAGGGGACGGCATGAACGTCGAAGCGTTCAAGGGCGCGGCATCAGAGCTGATCGCCGCGCAGGAACGCGTCTTGATCATCCTCAACACGCCAGCCCATAACCCAACTGGGTATTCCATCTCCGAAGGGGAATGGGAGGAAATCATGGGCTTCCTCAGAGAACAAGCTAAGGACGCTGCCAAGAAAATCATCCTGATGGTTGATGTCGCCTATATTGATTTTGCCGGCAGCATTGAAGCTTCCCGCGACTTTTTCAAGCACTTCGGAGACTTGCCCCAGAATCTTCTCGTATTGACAGCGTTCAGCCTTTCAAAAGGCTATACCATGTATGGTATGCGTGGCGGCGCCATTATTTGCCTCGCAGCGACACAAGCGCTTGCGCTCGAATTCAAGGATGTCTGTTCTTATTCCAACCGCGCGGCATGGTCTAATGGCACTCGCGCTGCCATGCGGATTCTGGCGGACGTCTACAAGGACCCCGTGTTGTTTCAAAAAGTCGAAGCAGAACGCGAAGTCTTCAAAGACCTCCTTAACGCGAGAAACAAGGCCTTTATGGAAGAAGCAGAGAAAGTGGGCCTCCAAGTCTGTCCGTTCAGGGATGGATTTTTCATCACCATCCCATGCAAGGATCCCGCAGCGGTTTCAAACGCTCTGAAAAAGGAAAATCTCTTCGCTGTCCCACTTCAGGGTGGCCTGCGCTTCGCCCCCTGTGCGGTGTCAGAAGAAAAGTGCCGTATCGCGCCGGCCATGATCAAAAAGTACGTTTAAACATTTCAGCGGATAAACGCTGCAGCTTCACACCCCACAAGATAAAGGGCACTCCAAACTGAAATCAAGTTTGAAGTGCCCTTTGCCTTTTTTATTGGGAAAAAGTCTATAGCTGGAAAAGTCATCTGTAAAAGACCTTTTCAAAAATCAAGTGCCTTCCCGTCCAAGATGACATAAATCATCATAGAAATCGTCCCCAAAGTTATAAAAATATCCGCCACATTGAAGACTGCGAAATTGATCAGAGTGAAATCGAAGAAGTCTATGACGTAATTATAGCGCATTCTGTCGATCAGGTTACCCACGGCGCCACCTATGATCATAGCCAGCGAAAGCAGCAGAAGCGCAGAGCTGCCGGTTCTGATCTGACGGTATAAGAGACCGAGCATAAACAAGATCACCAGTGATGTAAACACAATCAAAATGAGCTGTTTATCCCTCAGTATACTGAAGGCCGCGCCCGTATTTCGAACAAAAGTCAAATGGAACACCTCCGGTATCAGCTCAATGGAGCGAACCGGCAAAAGCTTGCTGACCGCCAGCTGCTTTGACCACTGATCCATGGCAATTATGGCGACGATCAAACCCCAATATATCATACTTTCCTCCCTGGTAGACCCATTCCTCAGAATCAGAAGGCAGAGACAGAGGCTCCAGCAGATGCTGTCCCTCCGCACACCGCAGTCCTTAAGCTGCGTTTTTCACTATTGCAGCGGGGACACTAACCTACCCACCGCTTCGAGCAGCTTTCTCCGGAATGGTCTTTTTTTAAATGCCTCATAACACAGCAAGGTGCTGTTTTCCATGTCCTTGTAAAAATCTTCTTCCAGCCTCCGCACGACCTGCGGATCGTAGATAAAAGCATTGACTTCAAAGTTCATCTCCAGGCTGCGTATGTCCAGGTTTGCGGTCCCCACAGAAGCCGCCACACCGTCCATTAGAAGAATCTTGCTGTGAATGAAGCCTTTCTGATACTCGTAGACCTTGACGCCGGCTTCCAGCAGCTCCTCCAGATTATCCTGCGTGGACCAGAAGACAAAGAAATGATCCGGCTTCGAAGGGATAATGATCCTGACATCCACACCGCTGAGCGCTGCTGTGATCAGCCCCATTCTTATGCTCTCTTCCGGCACCAGATACGGTGATGCGATCCAGATCCTGTCCTCTGCGGAGGAAATCATGACAAAGTATGCCTGCAGGATTGTCTTCCAGTCAGAATCAGGACCGCTGGAGATCACCTGAGTCATGGTTTCGCCGTAATTCGCAAGCTTTGGAAACATGCTGTGGGGTTTGACATCCTTCCCCGAGACGAAAGCCCAGTCATTGAGAAACACGTCCTGCAGAGAATAGACAGCCTCGCCCTCCATCATGATATGCGTGTCGCGCCAAAAGCCAAGCTGCATTTTTCCCAGATATTCGTCACCCACGTTGTGGCCTCCGAGAAATCCCGTATGTCCGTCAACAATCACAATTTTTCTGTGGTTTCTGTAATTGAGCTCTCTCGACAGCACCGGAAACGTTACCGGAAAAAACGGATAGACTTCAACGCCACCGTTCTTCAAGGCTTCAATGTAAGCCTTACCGAGTTTCCAGCACCCGACACTGTCATAAATAAGTCGTACAGCCACGCCCTCCCGGGCTTTTTGAATCAATAAATCCTTGAAATCATTCCCCAGTTCATCATTTCTGATGATAAAAAATTCGACATGGACATGCGCCTTTGCTGCGCGAATTCTCTCGAAAATCCGGTCAAAGGTCGCTTCCCCATTGGTCAGAACCTCAATCTTATTGTTGATGGTGAAAGGGGCATTCGAATTTTTAAGAAGCAAGTTGACCATCCGGTTATTGACCGCGTCCTCCTCACCTCGAAACAGCTCAATATAATCCATGATTTCCTTCTGAATCTCAGCGGCATTTTCCATGTTGGAACGCGGATAGTCCCCGCTTCTCTTCTGCTTAGTTCGATAGCGCTCCCGGTAGTGCCCCCCAAAGAGAATATAGAAGACAAAACCCACGAAGGGAAGCAGATAAAGTACGAGGAGCCACGAGATCGTCTTCGAAGGATTCTTGTTCTCTACCAGGATGACAATACCAATCAAAAAAATATAAATGGCAAAACCCCAGTTGATGAAGGTTCTTAGCCCTGCCAAGAAAGCCTGTTCGAAAAAGGTGCTCTGTATCAGCAGGATATAGGCTTCGTAGATCAGAAAGCCAACAGCAGCTAATACGAGTGCGACAACGCTTCTTCTGATCAGCTTGTCCATGGTGCCCCTCCTTCAATTTCCCCTTACGGCTTAGCCTTGATAGGCCTTAAGCTGATCTCCGCGTAGTAAATGGGCAGGCCCATTCTGGTAAAACGATCCTCATATTCTGTTGTGACAATATCCTCCTGAACGCTGCGCTCATACTTACCACGAGGCAAAATTCCGTGGAGATCCAGCGAAATATTTTTGAGCTTCAGGTCGAGATCCAGGCACTGGTTGAGGGTAAATTCGAAGAGGTCCCTGTTGTCTGTTTTGACGTGCACCCAACCACTCGCAGTCAAAATCCTTGAATAGCTCTTGAGGAACCTGTGATGGGTCAGACGGCGCTTGTCGTGTCGACCCTTAGGCCATGGATCGCTGAAGTTGAGGTAGAGATGGGAGACCTCATCCTCTGCGAACCATTCGTGCAGATGCCGAACATTGCCGTGAATAAACCTGACATTGGTGAGACCCATAGCCTCAGCCCGCTCTATAGCCTGCAAAATGACCTCACCCTTGATTTCCACGGCTACGAAGCTGATTCCCGGGTGACGGGCGGCAAGTCCGGTTATAAACTGCCCCTTGCCACAACCCAGCTCCAGATGAACAGGCTGCTCCGCTGAAAAGGCCCGCCGCCAGTGCCCCTTAAGTTCTTCCGGTTTTCTGACTAACAAGTCACCTATGACAGCCAGCTTATCTTCTGTCCCAGGCTTTTTTCTCATGCGCATAGTTGAATCCCTCCAGAGTGATTATACCACAACCTTGATTCTCAGACGCAAAAAGAGCGCGCAGGCGCTCCCTTTGATTTTGATTGGTTGTAGATGCAGAACCGTGAGAATACACCTGCAGGAACCTGCAATTTAGCGTTACATTTCCAACTGTCTATTCAGCCTTTAACTAATCTTCGGTAAAAATCCGCGGATTCTCGCTGAAAAGCGCAAGTCGCTCCGCCTCTTCCCGGGTCAGCTTTCCCTGGTCCCGGAGCAGCTCAAGCAGCGTAGGATAGTCCGTCAGCGTCTCATAAGGCATACCACGCTCCGCAAGCCGAGCCTTCATGGACTCGAAACCATAGTTGAATATCCCGTAGATTTTGAGTACCTCAAGGCCTTCCGCCTCCAGAGCCTCCACGCATTTCAGCGAGCTGCCGCCGGTGGACAGGAGATCTTCGACAAGAAGAACACGCTGTCCAGCCTTATAAGGCCCCTCAATCTGATTGCCTTTGCCGTGTTCCTTCTGGCTGGACCGAACGTAAACCATAGGTTTCTCCAGGATATCACTGACCCATGCGCCATGGGGAATCCCCGCCGTAGCCGTGGCAGCCACCAGGTCGAATGCCGTCCCAAAATCTGCCGTCATCTTTTGCGCAATGCCCTTGGCAATGCTCTTTCTGATGTCCGGGTAGCCAATGACAAGCCTGTTATCACAATAAATGGGGGATTTGATCCCGGAAGCCCAGGTAAACAGAGCGTCCTCTCCCCGAATGCTGACCGCGCCAATTGAAAGCAGCATCTGCGCGTAATCTTTTCCCGTTTTGATGTCCATTTTGCAGCCCTCCCTGCGAACTATTCGAAAGCAAATATTATGAGTTTTTTCCGATGGTCATTTTACCCACCATTCATACCATCATTTCAACGCGCTTGACGTATAATTGTTGCCCGCATTCCAGAGCAGATATTCATCCACGCCATTTGCTTTCAGCGCCTCAATTTGAGCCCTCACTTCAGCTTCACCATAGCGGATATAGCCTCTGACCCAGGGCGCTGTGAAATCCTGGATCCACGGACGCAGCGTCCCTGGCGTTTCAATGTTGAGGTTCCGTTCTATGGCGTCCTTGATCCCTCTGTCAATGACACCATAGGGATGAGCGTCAGGGACAGCATACCCGTAATTCCCAGGTCCATAATGACTTGGATACATCATTGGGCAGTAAAAGTCAACGACGTTCGAAATCGCCTCCCAGTGTTGGCCAATTCCGACATCATTCTGAGACGACGCCGCCCAGCCAAAGACATCCGCAGCGGTATAGACCCCCAGCGGACTCAGCCTTTCATGGGCATGGACAAGAAATTTTTGGATGGCCGCGGTCTTTGTCTCGCCGTCCGGATTTCTGTAATCCAGGGAAGCGTCCAGCTTGCCGCCGTTCGAAGCCGGGAAGCGCACATAGTCGAACTGGATCTCATTAAAACCCAGCCGGGCTGCTTCTTCAGCCACGGATAAATTATAATCCCAAAGCATCCGGTCGTGAGGCGACACCCATAGGATTTTGTCGTTGCCAACATAGGGCGCACCAGTTGCTCGCACCGTGATCGCACGCTCCGGATGGGCCTTCGCAAATTTTGGCGATTTAAAGGTGACAATCCTCGCGATCAGATAGATGTCCTTTTCCTTTAGTCTCTGTACAAAGCCTTCAATATCTTTAATGTAAACCTTGTCATTGATGCCAGGCACAAAGGTCTCTGCCTTTTCGCTCTTGAAAAGAAGGTGGCCATTATCATCCAGCACGTCAATGACAAATGCGTTGATGTCTGTCGTCTCCGCCAGCTGGATCAGCTGCTCCAATTTAGCCCCTGCCGCCGAATGGCCAGTGACGTAGACCCCTTTGACCTTCACCCTTGGATTCTCAGGATATTCATAAGGGCGCTCAAAAGCTTCATAACTAGCGCCTTCGTATGGCGATTGAATGAGCTCTGACCTGGAAACCGCAAGGCCGTCAGAATTGATCCAACCCATTGACTCCGAATCCTCATAGGACCGCTTGACCTGCAGCAGCTCCCCAGCGCCCTCAGCCCCAGGCACTCTGTTCAAGACGTAAAGGGAGGTACCCCTTTTAAGACTGTCAACCGCAGGCTCCGCAAGAGCTTCGGAAGCGTAGACCGGCTTGTTCGCCGCCTTTACATAAACTGTATTCTTGAGTATTTCTTCCCTGAGTCTCGCTTCAATTGCGGCCCGGCCTTTATGTATGGCGTCCCGGATATCCAGCCGACTTGCGATCAACGCATGATCCGCACTTAGCAGGACCTGTCCGGATTTAAAGGCATCCCCAAAGCCATTGACAGCTTCTTGAGCCGGGCTGACACTGCAGGCCGCCATAGAAACCATCACAGCCGCCCCAGCCAGAATGCTCAGCACGCGACGTCCATAGCCTTTCGAGAATTTTGAACGACTTTTTTCACTACTTGACTTAAACACAGGCCACCTCATCCATTTCCACAAAACAGAAGACAGGATTCAGCGGGCTGTGCCCTCCTGCCTTCTGTTTGCATATAGTGTCGTTGCAATATAATTTGTCTAAATATTATCATACTCATCCTGCTTCTGTCGACGTCATTCCAGAGATTATTTTACATAATCTTTTTCAGTCGACAGAGGTTCACATCCTGCTTATTCAATGACAATGACCGACGCTTCCCCAATATTGATCCAGTCATAAAGGAACTTCGCGTGGCTGGTGTAATTCCTGACACACTTGTGGGACCTTGGAACTGTACCCAAGTTTGAGGAAAACTCAATCATGCCCGGATCCTTATAGTCGACGATCCTGACCGCTGTCACTGCCGGCGTGATGATATTGCCCTCCGCATCCCTGACTTCAGGCTGCAGGACGATCCTGCGTTTCACCAGCGTGTAGTTGACCGGTATACCGTGAATGAACGCGCCCCCGTTGAAGCGGATCGCGTAAGGCGCGTAGCCAGCCAGCTCCTTGGTTTCATCATCCAAATACAGGAATTGGTCCCGGGTATAGATGGCCATGAAGTCACCAAGATCTGTTGGATAGCGGTACTGATCCTGTGCGCCTGTGGTCGCATAGACAAAGGAAATCATATGCCATTTGCCGTCAATCTTTTCAAAGACTGCTTCATTCTGATTTCTGCGGTCTATGACAATGGTCTGCTTCAGCTCTTTGATGGAATTTCTCTCAGTAATATATTTTTTGGGGATATAGAAAATCTCTCTCAGGTCAATGACATTGACCTTATAAAAATTTCCCGTTTCGCCCAGGATGTCCACCAAGCGTCCGTCCTGAATATACCTGAAGGCGGATGCTGTGCTTGGCTCCCTGTAACCCGGGGCACCCTGGTAGCGCTCAATGCCATAGTTATCCTGGGAATACTGGCCTTCAAACAGCGGCGGCGCGCCGTTGACATTCCTGAAGTTGTCAATATAGCCGGTTCGTTTTCCATTGACATTCTGTTCCAGATGCAGCAGCTCAGTGTACATTTTATCAAACTGGAACTCTCTCTTAACCGCCAAGTCCGCGGTGATAAAGCCAAACCGTGTCATACCGTTGATATCCTTCCAGTAGACCCGGTACCAATAAGAACTGCTGGTACTGCTCCACTTGCGGCCTTCCACTTTTTCGATGACCGCG
The DNA here is from genome assembly GCF_900103005.1 of Acidaminobacter hydrogenoformans DSM 2784. Classification (GTDB taxonomy): domain Bacteria; phylum Bacillota; class Clostridia; order Peptostreptococcales; family Acidaminobacteraceae; genus Acidaminobacter; species Acidaminobacter hydrogenoformans. Next base: position 117,834 of record NZ_FMWL01000001.1, read on the forward strand.
ATTTTCTCATTCCACTGACCTTTTTTGATGATTTTGCCATCCAGGCCAGGCTTGCTTCGGATATTAGTCGTTCCGTTCAAAAGGACGACATAATGCTCCGGCGCCGGATATCTGTCGTATTTGAGCGTCACGGACAGGTCTTCAGGCATTTGGGTATAGTAGGTTTCAAGGACGGTGTACGGTTTTTCTGCATCAATGTCAACACCATATGCAAAGGCGCTGCTGATTACCATAGGCAGTAGCAACATGGCTAAGATCAGAATTCTCGGCAGTTTATGCATTTGCCGTTCTGATGCGTTGGTCTTTCTTATAGCCCAATTCATCATGGCAGCAATCCTCCTTTTGCCCATCTTCCAGGGACCTCAACGACATCCTGAGCTCACAAACTAAAATCTATAGCAGCCTGCGATCCAGTGGTCCTCAGGAATCCCGGCATTCTCTGCGCACTCTATTTTTCCGACAGTCCACTCACCCGAGAAGCCTTTGCTCTTCATAGCGCTGTCAAGATAGAGCATGGCAATCCCGGCGTCGATCAGGCCCGTATGCGCCTCAAGAACCTCGTTGCGCTTCATGGCCAAAATCAGTCTGTCTGGTTGTAAGACGAATCTCCAAGGCTGAAGGTTCCCCCAGGATGGCGCAAACCGCATATAAAAAAACACTTCTTCAAAGCCCAGCTGCTCAATTTCGTCAAGGGACATAGTATTTCCAAAGGTTTTGTTGTAAACGATTTCACTGATGGAAAGCCTGTCGCTTTTGGACTCGTCTTTGTAAGACGCATCAATATAAGGGTAACCAAACTTTGTCAGCGGGGAGGCTGAATGGTCCCCTGAAGCGTCATATATTCTTGAAAGTCTCGCGCCACCTTTAGGTTCACCAAAAGCCAGAATGGACGCGACGACCAGTTCGCTTTGAATCCCTAACTTTTCTTTGACAAGATCGCTTTTTGAGGCAGTCTGAAGCCAGCAGCTGCCCAAATCTATTTTCGTCAGCTCAAGGCTGAGCCACTCACCTGCGTGGCCGGTGGCTATAAAATTCTCATCCTTATCCTCACAAAGCATAACAAGGTAATGAGGCGCTTTAATCATTATGCCGTGATATCCGACAAGTCCGTCCAAGGCTTTGTAAACACTGCTTCCGTCCTGGAGAATCCCAATTTCTACACTGGCTGTCTCTATCAGCTGTGGTATGCCCGCGATCGTTTCCCGGACATGATTCATGATGTTGGCAGAAAGCGCCGCGTCTTTGAACTCGCGAATGGTCTTGCGTTTTTCCATGACTTTGATCATTTTCAACTGGATCACCTCATCAGATTTTTCATATTACGACACTGTATAAAATTATACCATAGTCCCCATGCCAGGTGTGAAAATGTTCATCAGAAGGCACATAAAACGGGGAATTTAGGTTTTGCTGGGTATAACAGATAGCATAAAGGTATACTGTGAAAAATAGAAAGTTTACTTTATATTCTACCCATATGGAACAAAAATATTGACAAAATTTGAAAGGGGCGTTTATGTTGATTATTCGTTTTCTGGGCGCTGCAGGTCAGGTTACTGGTTCAGGATGCCTTATGGAGGGTGGTGGCCACAAGTTTCTCGTGGATTTTGGCCAGTTTCAGGGTGATGATGAGATTGTCCGGCAAAACTACCAGCCGCTGGATTTTAAAGCTTCTGATATTGACTTTGTCCTGCTGACCCATGCCCATATAGACCACTCCGGCCGGCTGCCCGTCCTTTATAAGCAGGGTTTCAGAGGAAAGATCTTCTGCACGTATCCTACCGCCGCCTTGGCTGAGATCCTCATGAAGGACAGCGGAAAAATCCACGAGGAGGAGAATGAGTGGGAGAACCGCAAGCGCATGCGCGCCGGTCTTGACGCGGTCGAGCCGCTATACGGCCTTGAAGACGCTGAGGAAACTATTCCTTATTTATACCCGTTGCCTTACAGAAAAAAGCATCAGGTCTCAGAAACCCTCTCCTTTGAGTACTTTGACGCCGGTCATCTCCTTGGCTCCTCATCCGTCAGGGTCGAATGGCTTGAGGACGGCGTTCAGAAATCTATGCTCTTTTCCGGAGATCTGGGTTCCGGCAGCAATCCTATGCTCCCTGGAGCAGATCACCCAGAGCCGGCCCAAGCGGTCGTGATAGAATCCACCTATGGTCTTGAATACCATCACAATATTAAACGAAGATCTGCGCAGCTCGCGGAAATTATTGAAGAAACGCTGCAAAAGGGCGGCACGGTCTTAATCCCATCCTTCGCCGTAGGCCGTACCCAGGAAATCATTTTTGAGCTTAAAGCCCACTACGCCGGTCTGGATCGACTGGATGACTTTTATGAGATCCCAATCTTTGTCGACAGCCCGCTGGCTATAAACGCCACAAATATCTATGAAAAGTTCGCAGACTATTACAGGCCAGAAGTCGCCGCCAAAGTTAAAAGTCCGGAAAATCCTTTCGACGCCCCAAATGTCACCTATGTCTCAGAGCATGAGAAATCGATCGCCCTGGACCGCTCGCCAAAGCCAAAAGTCATTATCTCAGCCAGCGGCATGTGCGAAGCTGGCAGGATTCGTCACCACTTAAAGCACTATTTGTGGAAAAGGGAAACCACACTGGTCTTTATTGGTTTTCAAGCAGAGGGTACCTTGGGCCGCGCGCTGAAGGAAGGCGTCAAGGACATTCATCTCTTTAACGATCCAATCAAAGTCAACGCCCGGATTGAAACCGTGGAAGGTTATTCCGGCCACGCGGATCAAGCCGCTCTGGATAAATGGCTGGAACCTCTCGAGCCACACCTGAGCCATCTCTTCATCAACCATGGCGAGGCGCCAAGGAGTAGTGCCTTCGCCGAGGAAATGGAAAACAGGCTGCCAAACGTCCGGGTCGTTGTCGCGGACCCTTCGGAAGTCTATCAGCTGTAATTCAGGGTTCGTCACGAAAACACCAAATTTTTATTTAAAAACAAAAGTTACGGGAAATCCGCGAAGAAGGTGTCAGAACAGCAATTTTCAGCTGTTCGAACGCACCTTCTTCATTTTTTTGAAAGGATAGGCGAAAATTGAACAAGTATTCATTTTATGGTATACTACTTCTTTGTTAAGAAAGAAAATGACATAATTCCAATATTAATTTCAATATAGGAGGTGCGTTACCATCAACCAGAAGGAACGGCAAAAAATGCTGGCTGAGGCGCCCATCGGAAAACTGCTGATAAAGCTTTCCGTCCCGGCCACGTTAGCCATGATTGTCAATGCATTATATAATATTGTAGACGCCATTTACATTGGTCAGGGCGTGGGATTTTTGGGGATGGCCGGTTTGACGGTCTCCTTTCCAATACAGATGTTTATTCTGGCCGTGGGTCAAATGGTGGGCATAGGCGGCGGCGCGCTGGCGTCCATCAGCCTCGGGGAAGGCGACAGCGAAAAGGCGGACAACGTTGCCGGAAACGCCTATGTACTCATCGTCATCCTTGGCATCGCTATCATGATCCTGGGCTCCCTCTTCCTGGATCCAATCCTGAAGACCTTTGGCGCTTCTTCGGACGTCCTGCCTTACGCCAGGGATTATATGTCCGTCATCTTCATGGGCGCTGTCTTTTTCAGTTTCTCAGTTGTAGGCAACAATATTGTCCGCTCTGAAGGCAATGCCATGGTCGCCATGATCTCCATGATGATTGGCGCCGGACTCAACATTGTGCTGGATCCTGTGTTTATCTTCGCTCTCGACATGGGGATTCGCGGGGCCGCGCTGGCGACCATCCTTTCACAATTCGTTTCATTCATTTATCTGCTTGTCTATATGTACAGCGGTAAGAGTATTTTCGCCATAAAACCCCATCATCTGCGACCGCACATTAAGTATATGAAAGAAATTCTCAGCCTGGGCTTCCCTGCTTTTTCCAGACAAGTCGGCGGCAGCATCCTGGCAATCTTTCTGAACAACAGCATTGTGCATTACGGCGGCGACATTGCGTTGTCCGCCTATGGCGCCATCAACCGGATCATCTCATTCCTGTTCATGCCTATGTTCGGTGTCCTGCAGGGCTTCCAGCCTATTGCGGGTTTCAATTACGGCGCGAAGCGCTTCGATCGGGTTCGTGAATCCATTAAGATCGCCCAGATCACGCTGATCGCTATGTCCAGCTTTGGCTGGGCGATTGCCCAACTCTTCCCGGCACTGATCATGCGCCTGTTCACACCGGAAGCCGAGGTCATAGAAATTGGGGCGCATGCGCTTAGAATCATCATTTCAGCGATTCCATTCGTCTCAATTCAGATCATGAGCGCCTCGGTCTATCAGGCCCTCGGAAAGCCAAAACCGGCGCTGTTCTTGTCACTGCTCAGGCAGTTTATTCTCTTCATACCTCTGATGTTTATCATTCCGGCGGTGACGGGGCTTGGTCTGACAGGTCTGTGGCTGACCTTCCCGGCTGCGGATGTCGTCTCTACAATTGTGAGTATCTATATGCTGGCAAAGCTCAATCAGCAAATGAAGATCGCTCAGGAAAATCAGGACGCCTTGCCGTCCCAGCCTCAGCTGTGATGGAGATGGGGTATTGAAACTGCGACCATCGGCAAAAAGCATAAAAATAAGTGCAAAAATCGAAAACTACCCAGGATGGATTCCTGGGTAGTTTTTTGCTTAATATTATTGTGGCTCAGAGGTTAGAGGCCGCGTTTTTTTACCTGAGGCTTCATAGCGGACGGCTTCCAAATATAAGCCATGGGCCGGCGCCAGCTCACTTGACAGCCGCCGGTCTCCTGATTCAAGCATCTGCCTGACCCTATCCGTGGGCACCCGGCCAAGGCCTGTTTCGATCAAAGTCCCGGTAATCTTGCGAGCCATGTTGTGAAGGAAGCCGTTTGCCGTAATTCGAATTTCTATGCGGTTGCCGTTCACCTGCCCGTGCTGACCGCCAGGGGCCCAAGCCGGAACCGGCGGAATTTCCACAATTTCAAGACCCGTGATCCTGCGCACCATAGACTTCTTTTTAGACTTCGCTGTGGTAAAAGCCGTAAAATCGTACTCGCCTACAAAGTCCTCCGCAGCCCTTTTCATGGCCGCCAGGTCAAGGGGCTCGGCCAGATACAGGCTGTACCTGCGGCTGAAGGGATCCGGAATATCCGCGTTCAGAATTTTGTAAAGATAGGTCTTTGAAACCGCGGCGTAGCGGGCGTGAAAACTCGGGTGCACCTGCTCGAGGCTCAGAACGGACAGATCCTCTGGCAAATAAAAATTCATGTCCTTTTGGAGCTGTGCCGCATCTATGACCTTCCCTGTGGAAAACGTCGCGACTTGGCCAAGGGCATGAACCCCCGCGTCCGTCCGTCCCGCCCCTTCGATTTCAACGCTTTCGTCGAGAAGCCGCGACAGCGCCGCTTCGAGCTTCCCTTGGATCGTCTCCGCCTTCAGGTCATCCCCAAGCCGCTGCCAGCCCCGGTAGCGGTGTCCGTCATAGGCCAGGTCCATTTTGTATCTGTAAGTCATAATTTTACGCTCCTTTTTGTGAGGCTCGTGGTCGCGAAATCCCCCGCCGGCCAAGTATAATCGCATAAAGTACCGTAGTCAGCGGGAACAAATATAATAGAACACTGTACTTACCATACATGGCCGGCGTAATCCCTGTCAGACCTACAATAATGATGGTGTTGACATTCCAAAACTGCAGCGGCGCCATAATCACGCCCGTGTCAGATACCGTCCTAACCAAGTCCGCTATGGTCAACCCCCTGGCTTCAAAGGCACTCCGCAAAGATTTAACTGGCAGTAGAATGGGCAGCGTCTGATCACAGGAGACGCTTAGGAACAGAATGCTGAGAAGACCGGTTTTTACCGTAAGCCTCCCTGGACCGTCCCGCTCCGAGATCAGCTTGCCCATCAATGGCGCCAGCGCGTCCGTCCGTTCGAGAATCCCGCTGAAAGCGACCGCGCAGAGCACAATCATCAGCACCTCCAGCATGGGGAGAACGCCCCCGCCTTTAAGGATGCCCGCGAGAAGCGGCGCAGTGTCCGAAGACAGGCTGTAGCCCCCCAGCAACCACCCTGCCAGCTGCAGGATCCCCGCACCTTGTATCAGGATGGCCGTCAGGCTGCCAATCAAAATGCAGACCAGCATGCCGACATGAATTTTAAATCCCTTGAAGGTCATGGCAAGCAGGAGTGCCGGAATCGCAAACAGCAGCGGACTCATGACATATTGCTCAGAGAGGGCCCCCCGGAGCACCTCAGTGTCCACCGCAGCCGATACAGTCTGGGTCGTGCTTCCGAGCCACGCGTAAAGCCCGGCACATACCAGCATCACTGGTATTGTGGTTTTAAGCGCAGCCCTGGCATACGTCTTGTACGGGAGCTTTGCCACCCCAAGCTGCAGATTGACCAGCCCATTGACCGGCGAAAGCTTGTCCGCAATGTAGGATCCGGACAGGATCGCGCCCAGGATCAGCGGTGGCGCGAAGCCAAAGCCGCTCCCAATTCCCATAAGGGCTATACCTATGGTACTCAGCGTCCCCAGGCCCGTTCCCATGATCATGGCGACGACCGCGGTAATCAAAAAAGCCGCCATCAAAAAGGTCTCCTTGGCAAACCACTCGAGACCATAATAAATAATAGCCGGAATGACCCCTGAAGCGATCCAGATGGCAATGGAGGCCCCCATTAAAAGGATGACGACATAAACTACCGTGCAGCCACGCACCGCAATAAGTGCCGAATCTATCATCACCCTTGGATCAAAGCCTTTTCGACCGAAGAAGAATAAAAGCAGTAAGATGGCAGTCGCAAAGCCCCAAAAAAGTGAAATCTGGAGCAAGATTGCGCTTACAATGCAAAGCACCACCATCAGCAAGGTGATCAGGCTGTCGCGAAATGTCAGCATGGGAACCTACTCTCTCAGGGTTGCGACAAGGCGCTTTGGATTTTCCAAAGTATCCAGCACATCCAGAATATCTATAAACAAGAGATCCGCGTCCATCAGCGCTCTCCGCGCGAGGCCTTCCGCGCCAATGACCGCGATCCCCAAAATGGCGCGCTTCAACATCAAACTGTCATTATTGCCATTGCCTACCGCAATGGTACGATCCGTTCCAAGTTTTTGAAGAAACTCAAGCTTTTCCTCTGTACCATGTTCACTTTCCAGAATATGAACGTCAATGCGCATACCCTCAAAGGCTTTTTTCACCGTGCCATAGGTATCCGCAGTCAAAATATAGATTTTTACTGTATGAGAGAGCTTTTTCAATCGTTCAAGGACACCCTCAATCAATTCGCCATCTTTGGCCACCGTACCGTTATAATCAAATACCACATTTTTGATGACTAATTTCCCATAAGAAGGAATATCAACTTCCAGCATAGCTTGCCTCCTGTTTGTATGATTTGCGTAAAACGCCAAAAAAAAGGTATATATAAGTGAGGAGGTGATCCAAATGTCAGACCTGTCCCCCGACACAAAATTTTCTGAAAGCAGAACTGAAGACGCGAGCGCAAAAAAATCCCAAAGCACCACAAAAGGTAAAGTCCTTGCTGTCGTCAGTTCCGCCAGAAGTCTGACAATGTCAGACGGCACCTCCGTCTCCTGTGGCTATCATCTGTGTGAGCTTGCGGATCTGCATAGAGCCTTGACTGAAGCCGGCTATCAGGTTGTGTTCGCAACGCCGGACGGCGATACGCCTCTGGCAGACGAAGACGGCGCTTCAGCCCTGGAACCCGAACAGCGCAGAGCTTATGAGCTTTATATAGATAGTCTGACGGAGCTGCTGATCCCACTGAAGCTCTCTGACATCACCGAGGAAATGCTGTTACACCTTCACGGTCTGCTTATACCGGGCGGAAAAGGCGCCTTGTCCGACCTTCCAAATCATAAGGATATGAAGCGCATCCTTAAGCATATGAAAGCGCATATGAAGCCCATTGTCGCCATAGGTCACGGCACCGCCGGATTGATTCAGGAACCGGAGCCAGATGAGGCTTGGCTGTTTTATGATTATGAAATGACCTGTTTCCCTAAAGCCCTCGAAGAACGTCTTGCCAAACGCCAGGCCACGGCGGCACCGGCTTTTGACCTCGAGGGGGTTCTGGATGATTTGGGCGCGGAGCTGCGCTTTCACAGGCATTACAGCCGCGAATTCATAGTGGAGTTCAAAGAGCTTCTCACTGGACAAAACAGCGCCTCAGTGGCGAGCTTGGCCAAACTGGTCATCTGCCACCTGAACAGAAACCTCAAGACGCGCAAAGAGATGAACCTTTAATTATGCGAATGCTTTTTAACCTTATTCATTCATTGATTTACTCACAAGCATCACCGTCAGGTGCAACAGCCTGGCGGTTTTTTCTTTTTCACGAATTTTCAAATTTGGGCTCAAGGTCTGACGGGCCGAACCATTTCTTCTCTGATGATGATTCCCCTACAACCTGCTTCTCAAGAGCGCAGGATGCGTCAAGTCCCTGTCTTCGATCACCCAATCGCCATTGACACATTCCCTCAAGGCTTCGAGTCGCTGCTTCCAGGCCTTCATAGCCAAGTCTTTCCAACTCGAGAAAACCTCAAACTCGAGGCTGCCTAATTCCTCTGCCACGACGCCAAAGCGGCCGGGATCCGGGTGGACCACAACATGTACTTCCGTGCAATATTGCGTCCTGGAGGCACATGGCATCAGATGGAAGACGACGCGGTCTTTGATTTCATTGCCTTCGTCATCAAGCGTCTTCCAAACAGCCTCTACCTTTTCTCGAGTCTCAACATCAATAATCTCAAGCTTTGTTTTTTCCCCTTTCAGCCACTTGACCAAGAAATCCTCATGGGTCAGCCAGCGCTCAGCTCTGTGAAGCTCGCAAAACAAACGCGTACGAGTGTGTATGAACATGGCTCATTATCCCTCCAGTTCCATTTTCCCTTTCTTTAGTGTAACATAGAAGCACGAGAACGTTCATCAAAATCTGTGAAGAATGCTGAACAAATGAAGGGAGCACCCGCCATGTCCTACTGCAATCTGATCTTTGATCTGGACGGTACACTGATCGAGCCAAAAACCGGCATCACCCGCGCGATTGCTTACGCGCTTAAATACTATGATATTGAAATCCCAGAGTCAGAGTACGACACTTTGACGCCATTTATTGGACCACCGCTCACAGAATCCTTTTCCCGGTACTATGGCTTTGATGACGCCAAGGCTCGGGAAGCCGTCGAAAAATACCGCGAGTATTACTCGGTCACCGGCCTTTTTGAGTGCAACTTATACCCCGGCATCACAGAGCTCCTTGCAGAGCTGAGCGCTTCCGGAGCACACATTTACCTTGCGACTTCAAAGCCCCAGACCTTTGCAGAGACAATTCTGAAGCACCTTGGGCTGGCGCGTTTCTTTAAGCTTATAGCCGGCAGCACCTTCGACCACACCCGGGATCAGAAGTCTCAGGTCATCCACTGGCTGCTGAGCCAGGAGCAACTGACGCCAGCGTCGTGCCTTATGATTGGCGACCGGCACTACGACGTTGAAGGCGCAAGGGTTTGCGGCATTGAAACCATTGCCGTAGGCTATGGCTACGGCTCTGAAGAGGAATTTGACCAATGTACGCCGGCCTACCGGGCCAAGACCGTCGAAGCGCTGGCAGAACTGCTCCGCCAGTTGGTCGGCTAAATAAGAACATCCCTTCCACGCCATCTAAAAACCCCATCCCCGAGAAAACTCGGAGATGGGGTTTTATCATTGCATTTTCAATGGAATCAGAGATTAATATTCCATTTTCGCCATACGGACATAGCCGTCATAACGATCTTTAGCTTCTTTTTCAGAAGTCTCGAAGAGCTTGTCAGCAACTTCAGGGAACAGACTCTTCAGAGAAGAGTAACGCACTTCACCCATGAGGAAATCTTTGAATTCAGTGGTTGGCGCCTTGGAATCAAGGATGAAAGGATTCTTCCCTGCTTCTTTAAGACGTGGATCGAATCTCCAAAGGTGCCAGTAGCCAGCGTCAACTGCTTCTTTCATGCGGTTTTGGGACTTGCCCATACCCGCCTTGATGCCATGGTTGATACATGGCGCGTAAGCGATGATGAGGGATGGTCCGTCATAGCTTTCAGCTTCAATGAGGGCTTTCATAAACTGGTTCTTGTCAGCGCCCATTGCAACTTGAGCGACATAGACATAGCCATAAGTCGCTGCGATCATACCAAGATCCTTTTTCTTCACGCGCTTGCCGGCTGCGGCAAACTTAGCGATAGAAGCTGTTGGGGATGCCTTGGAGGACTGACCGCCTGTATTTGAGTAAACCTCTGTATCAAAGACGAGGACGTTGACGTTTTCACCGGAAGCCAGAACGTGGTCGAGGCCACCGAAGCCAATGTCATATGCCCAGCCGTCGCCGCCAAGAATCCACTGGCTGCGCTTGATCAGGAAGTCTTTGTGCGTCTCGAAGAACTCGAGGATCTCTTTAGCTTTTGCGTCTGTGACTTTGTTGTCATTGAGGATCTGGAGGATGCCCACCGCTGCTTCTTTTGAAGCTTTGGCGTCTTCCAAGTCCTCTGCCCAAGCTGCAAATGGCGCTTTGACAGCGTCGTCAAGCTCCAGTGCAGCAAGCTCAAGCGCTTTGTCTTTCATCAGCGTGCGGACAGCCGTGTTGCCGAGGACCATACCCATGCCATATTCCGCATTATCTTCAAAGAGGGAGTTTGCCCAAGAAGGACCTTTGCCTTCCTGATTCTTGCAGTACGGCGTAGAAGGTGCGGAACCGCCCCAGATGGAGGAACAGCCTGTTGCGTTGGCAATGGACATTCTGTCGCCGTAAAGCTGAGTGACAACCTTGATGTATGGTGTCTCACCGCAGCCTGCGCAAGCGCCAGAGAATTCAAAGAGCGGCTGTGCGAACTGGCTGCCTTTAACCGTATTGGTCGCCATGAGGTTATCTTTGACTGGAAGCTTGACTGCATAGTTCCAGTTAGGAATTTCTTTATTGACTTGCGTGTCCAGTGGTTTCATAACCAGAGCCTTGTTCTTTGCAGGACAGATGTCGGCACAGTTTCCGCAGCCCGTACAGTCCATAGTGGAGACCTGAATCTTGTACTGAAGCTCTTCAAAGCCTTTGCCCATAGCCTTGAGTGTCTCAAAGCCCTCAGGTGCGTTTGCCTTTTCTTCTGCTGTCAGAAGGAATGGACGGATGACCGCATGCGGACAAACGAAGGAACACTGGTTACACTGAATGCAGTTTTCTGGCTGCCACTCAGGCACCGTTACCGCTATACCGCGCTTCTCGTAAGCAGCGCTGCCCGCTTCAAAAGTTCCATCCTCAGCGCCGACGAAGGTGCTGACCGGGAGACTGTCGCCTTCCTGGCGGTTCATTGGGACCAAAATGTCCTTGATGAAGCCCGGAAGCTCTTCTTTGCCTTTTTCGTCTGCGTCAACAGCATCTTTGAAGGACTCAGGAATCTCAACTTTGACGAGCTTCTCAATGCCTGCGTCAACAGCCTGGTCGTTCATGGCGACAATTTTCTCGCCTTTGCTGCCATAGCTCTTTTCATTGGCTTCTTTGAGGTACTTTACAGCATCCTCGACAGGGATGACATTCGCAAGTTTGAAGAACGCTGCCTGCATGACCATGTTGATTCGGTTGCCAAGGCCAATATCTTCCGCGATTGTCGTTGCGTCGATTGTATAGAAGTTGATCTTCTTCTCATAGAGATAACGCTTCATTGCAGCAGGGAGGTTCGCTTCGACTTCTTCGCCCTTCCACATGCAGTTGAGAACGAAGTTTCCGCCCTCTTTGAGGCCCTTGAGAAGATCATACTGATAGACATAAGCCTGGTTGTGGCAAGCGATATAGTCCGCCTCGTCAATCAGGTAAGTGGAGCGGATTGGCTCCTTGCCGAAACGAAGGTGGGAAATTGTAACGCCGCCGGACTTCTTGGAGTCATAAGAGAAGTAGCCTTGCGCGTAAAGGTCTGTCTTGTCGCCTATGATCTTGATCGCGTTCTTGTTCGCGCCAACCGTACCGTCAGAGCCAAGGCCCCAGAACTTGCAGCGCACTGTGCTTGGAGACTCTGTAACGATGCTTTCCTTGCACTCGAGCGACAAGAAAGTCACGTCGTCGTTGATGCCAATAGTGAAGTTGTTCTTAGGCGCGTCGCTCTTGAGGTTTTCGTAGACTGATTTAATCTGGGAAGGCGTCGTGTCCTTGGAGCCCAAACCATAACGGCCACCGACGATCTCAGGCGCATTTTCCGCATTGTAGAACGCGTTTCTGATATCCAGATAAAGAGGCTCGCCAAGGGAACCTGGCTCCTTCGTTCTGTCGAGAACCGCAATTTTCTTGACGGTCTCAGGCAGAACTTTCATCATGTATTCAGGCGCGAACGGTCTGTAAAGTCTGACTTTGATCAGACCGACTTTTTCGCCGCGAGCATTTAAGTAATCAATAGTTTCTTCGATCGTCTGTGTCACAGAACCCATGGCGACGATCACGCGGTCCGCATCTGGCGCGCCATAGTAATCGAAGAGATTGTATGTTCTTCCTGTAACTTTGCTGATTTCTTTCATATAGTCTTCAACAATGCCAGGAATTGCTGTGTAGAACTTGTTGGAAGCTTCTTTCGCCTGGAAGAAGATGTCCGGGTTTTGAGCCGTACCGCGGGTTACAGGATTCTCAGGGTTAAGGGCGTTCTTTCTGAACTCCGCTATAGCTTCCTTGTCGACCAATCTGTCGAAATCCGCGTAATCGATCACTTCAACTTTTTGAACTTCGTGGGAGGTTCTGAAACCGTCAAAAAAGTGGAGGAAAGGAATTCTGGACTTGATGGCACTAAGATGCGCTATGCCGCCGAGGTCGACTACTTCTTGAACGGAGCCTGACGCGAGGAGCGCGAAGCCCGTCTGACGAGCCGCCATAACGTCTGAATGGTCTCCGAAAATGGAGAGCGCGTGACCTGCGAGCGCCCGTGCGCTGACGTGGAAAACGCAAGGGAGAAGTTCGCCGGCAATTTTGTACATATTCGGGATCATCAGGAGCAAACCTTGTGATGCGGTAAAGGTCGTCGTCAAAGCACCAGCTTGAAGTGAACCGTGCACAGCACCAGCGGCACCTGCCTCAGATTGCATTTCAGTAACTTGAACACGCTGACCGAAGATGTTTCTCTTGTCACCTGCAGCCCACTCATCTACGAGCTCTGCCATTGTAGAAGATGGCGTGATTGGATAAATAGCCGCCACTTCGGTAAAAGCGTATGCGACATATGAAGCCGCGGTGTTGCCGTCCATGGTTTTCATGACTTTCTTACTCATCGACAACTTGCCTCCTAACTAATATTTGAATTGAATTGGTTTTCATAAACCCAGTATAGTATACAATATACACTATGTCAACGCCCATTGTTAAATTGTATACAATTATTCAAGCTCGCTCAGCCCTGTAATTTCAACACTTACAAAATTTCAAGCCTATAATCGTAAATATTTTTATAGATTTTTGTATACAGTATACACCTGTTTAATGTGACCGTTATTTCTTAAACACTTTCGCAGCGACGCCTCAAATAAGTTTCCCCAAGCCCAAAAGTTTTCTCAAAGGCATCCACGGCTTGCCACTTCGACATTTCAACTTGAGGCGCCTCACCAGGCACCTCCGCACGTCGCCTGGTCGCCCTGAGCAACAGATTTTTAGGCGTATGTGTCATATCGATAAATTCGAGGACCTGCACCTCATACCCAAAAGCTTCCATCACCAGCGCCCGGTAAGCATCTGTCACGATCCCCGTCATGCGTTCCCGAAGGATTCCATACTTTAATACAGGCTCAAGCGTGTCGTTCTCAAGCCGGTCGTGAAGCTCATGCTGACAGCACGGGACACTGAGGAGCGCCGCCACCTTCCAGCCAATGCTTTTCACAATAGCTTCATCCGTGGCCGTGTCACAAGCGTGAAGCGTCACCACCAGATCGACCTCGCCGCCCTCTTCATGGTTGCGGATATCACCGACCTCAAACCGCAGCCCCTCATACCCCAGAGCCACCGCTGTCTCGTTGCAGAATTTAACCACGTCCGCCTTAAGATCCAGCCCAATTATGGAGACCTCCATGCCAAGCTTTCTGGTAAAGAAGTCATACATGGCAAAGGTCAGATAAGCCTTGCCGCATCCAAAATCCACAATCCGAAGAGGTCTGTCCTTCTTTGGCAGCACCTTCACAACATCCTCCACATACTCGAGGAACCGGTTGATTTGCCGGAACTTGTCATACCTGCTTTTGACGACCTTGCCCGCCTCGGTCTGAACGCCAAGCTGCACGAGATAGTCCACAGGAACCCCGTCCTCAAGGATATAATGCTTTTGCCGATTGTGACTTAAATCCACCACCCTCTCCTCAACCTGCGCTTTCAGAGACTTCACCACAACGCGGCAATCCTCGCTTGAATTGGCAAAGATCTTGACATCTGCCTTTGTCGTCTTAAGGTCGAGCTGCTTGAACTTTTCCGCCATCAGCCCGGCGATCTCTTCCAGCGCCTCTGCCTGGTCCAGATTTTTGTGCCGCACCTTGTCCTTTTCATGATATTCAAGTTGGAAGCGTATTCCGGCCTTGATCTTGACCGGCTTGACCACGACTTTGACAAGCTCTGAACTGGTTTTTTTCCCACTCAGCGTACCTTTTACCAGCACCTCCTCACGAATCCATTCTTCAAGAGCCGTATACAATTTGCCCAATGTGTGCCACCCCACTTCATTCTATCCCCAAACAGCCGCTTCCTCAGAAATAGCGGAAGCGCGATTTATTCAAAAGAAAAAACTCACCACAATTATATCACAATCCCAACATCAGAATGTTTTAATCGTTTTGACCAGGGATATAAATAGGCTATACAGCATCATGAGGGGGGTTCGTCTTTGTCTGAGATTCTTGGAATGAAATTTATGAAACAGGCACTGATGCGTAAAGTCTTATACGCATTGGCACCGATCATTTTGGCATCGGTTTATTTTTTTGGATGGCGCTCAATTCTCCTGATTGCCGTCAGCGTCCTCTTTGGTGTCCTGGCGGAGTGGGCTTTTAAGCGAAGGTCCAAAAAACCTGTCACGGAGGCGGTCTTTGTCACCGCCGTTCTCTATTCGCTCACATTGCCGCCTGCGACGCCGTTCTGGGTCGCCGCGGTAGGCATTATCTTTGGCGTTGTCTTTGGAAAAGAGGCCTTTGGCGGCTTCGGCCGGAACGTATTCAACCCTGCGCTTGTCGGCAGAGCCTTCGTCTATGTCTCGTTCCCTAAGTTTCTGACCACCGAGTGGAATGTGCCCGCTTCCGGTTTTCCGGGTGGCTTTGGTACCTATCTGACACCTCAGGTAGACGCTCTGAGCACGGCGACGCCGCTGATCACCTACAGATCTTCAGGCCTGATGGCCGAGTACTTGGACATTGCCTTTGGCCGTGTCAGCGGTTCTTTGGGTGAAACCAGCGCCATCCTCATCATTTTGGCAGGCATTTATCTCATTTATACCAAAACGGCGTCCAAAGAAACCATGGGCGGCGTACTTTTGGGTTATTTGGCCATGAGCACGATCTTCTTCGCCACCGGCGTCTCTCAAGTGCCAAATCCGCTCTTTGGATTATTCTCAGGCGGCTTGCTGTTCGGAACCGTGTTTATGGCAACGGACCCTATCTCCAGTCCAAAGTCCAACGAGGCAAAATGGATCTACGGCATTCTGATTGGCGTGGTGACAGTCGTCATTCGAGGCTTTGCACTCTTTGCCGGCGGCATTATGTTTGCCATCCTCATAGGCAACACTTTCGCCCCAATTCTGGACGAGCTCGTAAAATACTTCAAAAGCCAAAAAACCGCCAAAGCTCAGAACGGGGGCGAGAAAATTGGCTAAAAAGAAGAAGAACACAAAACAGATTCTCTACCCAACCCTGGCCATGATCGCGCTGACCGCTGTCCTGACACTGGCCCTGGCCCTGATGAACAGCGCCACCAAGGAGCGCATTGCAGACCTTGAGGATCTGAAGGTTCAGCGGACCATCCTCTATGTCCTGAATATTGACGTGGATCAGAATGATGATGACGCTGTCGTCAGCACCTATGAAAGCATGATCTCGCCCGGAACACTCGGAGAGCTGCAGTATTTCGAAGCCCGTGAGGGCGGCAATTTAATTGGCTATGCGTTTCCAATGAACGGCGCGGCCCTATGGGGCAGCGTCAGGGGCTATATTGCCGTTTCGCCGGAGTTTGACAGAATTTTAGGCGTGGACTTTGTCTCCCACTCTGAAACGCCGGGGCTTGGCGGCCGCATTGACGAGAACTGGTACAAAGAACAGTTCAGAGATATGCCTATTCCAGAGGAAAGCGGCCCGGTCGTCATCTACAAGCCTGCGGACGGCGGCAATGCAGACGCCATCTCCGGGGCAACCTTGACTTCCGACGCCATACGCAAGCTTATAGACAGCAGCATTGAACGCATTCTCCAGGCAGAAAGGAGCGGTGCATAACATGGCTTCCAAAGTTAAAAAACTCGCGTTTGTTGGAATGTGGAAGGACAACCCTGTCTTTAGACAAATCCTGGGCATCTGCTCCGCCCTGGCAGTCACCAACCTTATGATGAACAGTCTGATCATGGGACTTGGCCTTATGTTCGTCACAGCCTTCTCCTCCCTGACGGTCTCATTGATTCGCCAGTTTACACCGAAGCATATCCGCATGATGGTTCAGACCTTTATCATTGCGGTCTACGTGATCATAGTCGACATCTTCCTGAAGGCTTACCAGCCTGAAATCAGCACAGCCCTGGGACCATATGTCGGCCTGATCATCACGAACTGCATCATCATGGGCCGCTGTGAAGCCTATGCCCAGAACAACCCTCCGCACCTTTCCTTCCTGGATGGCCTGTTTATGGGCGCCGGCTACGCTATTGTCCTCCTTGTGATCGCATTTTTCCGGGAGCTCCTGGGCTTCGGTTCACTGTTCGGCATTGAAGTTTTAGGCAGCTGGTGGGTGGACTGGACCCTCATGATCATGCCGCCAGGGGCGTTCTTCATGCTCGGCATTCTGATCTGGGTCACCAAGAATATGTTCCCGGATACGAATAAAGATGCGAAGGGAGGCGCTAAGGCATGAGTGAAATCAATCCTGTTGTCATCTTTTTTGCCGCCATCTTTACGAACAATATGATCCTGTCGAACTTCCTCGGCATGTGCTCCTTCATAGCGGTTTCAAGCGAAATCAAAACCTCCCTCAGCCTCGGTCAGGCCGTTACTTTTGTACTGACTTTCACCACATTGCTGAACTGGATGGTTTATCACTGGCTCCTCGTGCCGCTTGGCCTTGAGTACCTGAGGTTTATCATCTTCATTATAGTCATTGCGGCTTTTGTTCAATTGGTCGAAATGATCATTGACCGCTATTTTCAGTCCCTGTACTACGCCCTCGGAATCTTTCTGCCGCTAATTACCGTCAACTGCGCAATCCTCGGCGTCTCCCTCTTCATGGTGATCCGGGACTATACGCTGCTGCAGTCCATGGCCTTTGGCGTAGGCTCAGGTCTCGGCTGGACGCTGGCCATTGTCACACTGGCGGGCATCAAGCAGAAAATCAAAAACAATCCGTTGCCTAAAGGGCTTGAAGGTGCCGGGATCACACTGATCATTACCGGAATCATGGCTTTGGCCTTTATAGGATTTTCCGGCATTGTCCAAATTCAATAGAAGGGAGGCGCTTCGACTATGAATGAAATTCTGATCAGCGTCCTCTCGGTCTCCGGCATCTCTGGGGCGCTCGCACTTCTTTTGTCGATTGCGAATAAGACTATTGGCAACTACGGAGAAATGACTTTGATCATCAACGACGAAAAGGAATACAAGGTGGAGGGCGGCAGTTCTCTGCTGTCAACGCTGGTGGATGAGGAGATTTTCATCCCGTCCGCCTGCGGCGGCAAGGGCAGCTGCGGTTATTGCAAGGTGGAAGTTCTGGAGGGCGGCGGGCAGTTTCTGCCTACCGAAGCGGGCTATGTGACGCCAGAGGAGCAGAAGAAAGGTATCCGGCTGGCTTGCCAGTGCAAAGTTAAGGAACCTATCAAAATCAAGATCCCGGAAGAGCTCTTCAACGTCCGGCAGTATGATTACAACGTGGATATGCTTAAACTCCTGACACCTACGATCATGCACGTTGGGCTTACACTTCCCGCTGAAAATGAAATCAATTTTAAACCGGGACAGTATATCCAGATTCTGACGCCAATTTACAAAGAGAGCGACGAGGAGGTCTACAGAGCCTACTCCATTGCTTCAGACCCTAAGGACAAGCACAAGGTCGAGCTGTTCCTGGGCTATATCCAGGACGGCAAATGCAGTACTTATATCCACAAGCACCTTAAAGAGGGTGATAAGCTCACCGTTGTCGGACCTTTCGGGGACTTCCACTATCACGAAAGCGACCGCGAAATTGTCATGGCGGCAATTGGCACTGGAATGGCGCCTATTATGTCCATCTTAAAGCACATGGTCGAAATTAAGAGCGAGCGGAAGGCAACTTTCTACTTTGGCGCCCGAACCGGCGAGGACCTCTTTATGATGGAGGCACTGAGAGAAATTGAGGCCCAGCTGCCAAACTTCACCTTCATGCCGTGCTTATCGAGGCCGCGTCCTGAAGACAACTGGGAAGGTGAAAAAGGCCGCGTCACAGACCTCATTGAAAAGTACATTGAGGATGCCAGCGGCATGGAAGCTTATCTATGCGGCAGTCCTGTCATGATCGACAGCGTGGTGGATCTCCTCAAAGAAAAGAAAATGCCGGAGGAACACATCTATTACGACAAATTCGAATAGAGACGCATCACAGTCCATCCGCGGCCTGAAAAATCTCAAAAAAGTGATATAATGAAAGCGGCAGCGGCCAGACCAGCTGCCGTTTTCTCTGCTTGAACGACAACTTCACCGACTATAATTGGGAGGTAACTTTATGCAGCAATTTGACCATCTCATAGACGCCATGAAGGCTGATTTGATCAAAACCACCCAGGACTTGATCCGCTTCAAGAGCGTTAAAACGCCCGCTGAACCTGGCAAACCCTTTGGGGCGGGCATCGACGACTGCCTCACCTTTGCGCTGAAAACGGCAGGGGACTTTGGCTTTGCAACACGAAACGTCGACCATTACGCAGGCTACGCTGAAATGGGCGAGGGCAATGAAATGGTTGGCGTCCTCGTCCACCTGGACGTCGTCCCGGAAGGCGACGGCTGGACTCACGACCCGTATGGCGGTGAACTTGCGGACGGAAGGCTCTACGGGCGAGGCGTCAATGACAATAAGGGGCCTGCCGCAGCGGCACTCATTGCCATGAAGGCTATTCAGGATTCCGGTGTAACCCTTTCCAAACGTGTCCGTCTGATCTTTGGGACAGATGAGGAAAGCGGCTGGGCTTGCATGGATTATTACAAACAGCATGAAGAAATACCTGCCGTTGCCTTTTCTCCGGATGCTGACTTTCCGGCGATCCATGGCGAAATGGGGATTCTTGTCTTTGATCTTGTCAAGGATTTCAGCGACTACTTAAATGACGGCGGCATGCGCCTCGTCAGCCTAAAGGGCGGCAACCGCCCCAACATGGTACCGGACTATGCGGAGGCCGTCCTCGAAAACTATAAAGCTTCTGAAGACATTTTGAAGGCCTGGAATCAGGATAAGAGCGCCAACGTGACGCTGGAAATCAGCCCGGATGGCAGCAGGGCCACCGTCAGGGCTTACGGGCTCTCTGCCCATGGCAGCACGCCCTGGAAAGGCCAAAATGCCATTTCGGATTTGATTGGCTTCCTGGACTGCCTGGACCTGGAAATTGGGGACTTGACAAACTTTGTGAGATTCTACGCCGCTCAAATTGGCAGAGATCTACATGGAGAGCGCATGGGCTGCGCCTTTGAGGATGAAGATTCAGGGAAGCTCGTTTTCAATGTGGGTGTGGTCGACCTGGATCCCAGTGCCGGCCGCTTGACTGTCAATATCCGCTACCCTATTACCGTCAACGGCGACAGCGTTCTCCAAGGTGTCCGTGAAAATGCTGGTCGTTGGGGCCTTGAGCTCGTGAACCTCGAACATCAGAAGCCCCTTTTTGTGCCAAAGGATCATCCGCTGGTGACGACACTTATGAAAGTCTATCAGGCCTATACGGGTGATTCTGGGGAAGCGGTGACCATCGGCGGAGGTACTTATGCCCGGGCTTTTGAAAACGCGGTGGCATTTGGACCTATGTTCCCGGGAATGGAGGAGACGGCCCATCAGAAGGACGAGTTCTACGGGGTCGAGGACCTGGTGCTGATCGCGAAAATTTACGCGGCGGCTATTTATGAACTGGCACGGTGAAAATTGAAAAAGGGAAGCCAGCGTCAACCCACCATTGTGAATGGCGGTTGTCCACGGCTTCCCTCTTTTTATTTCGTTCATTGATTCGATTGCCTCTAAAGCGTTTCTCCGAGCACTTTCAAATACTCGCGGAACCGTTCCTTGACTTCGCTGTGGCGCAGGCCCATTTCGACGGTGGCCTTCAGATAACCCAGCTTGTCTCCGGTGTCGTAGCGGGTGCCCTCGAAGTTGTGGGCGATTATGCCCTGCTCAGCCTGCAGTGCCCTAAGCGCGTCCGTCAGCTGAATTTCGCCGTTCTTGCCCGGTTCAGTCTTCAGTAGCTTATCAAAGACTTCAGGCGTCAGTACATAACGCCCCAAAATGGCGTAATTGGAAGGCGCCTCATCCAGGGGCGGCTTTTCTACGAGGCTTTTCACCTGGAAATCGCGATTTTCGAGGGTCTGCACTTCCACTATGCCGTACTTGTCAACCTGAGACCAGTCAACGGGCTGCACGCCAACCACAGAGCAATGGTGGCGCTCATAAGCGTCAATCAGCTGCCGTGTGCAAGGCACGTCGCTGTCGACAATGTCGTCTCCAAGCATAACGACAAAGGGTTCATTGCCTACAAAGGTCTTCGCGCAGAGTACGGCATGGCCAAGGCCAAGAGCTTCTTTTTGTCGGACATAATGGACATCCGCAAGGTTTGAGACATCCTGAACTATTTTTAAAAGCGCCGCCTTTCCTTGCTTTTCGAGGACGGCCTCAAGTTCAGGGGTCTTGTCAAAATGGTCCTGGATCATATCTTTGCCGCGACCCGTGATGATGAGGATTTCTTCAATGCCTGAGGCGACGGCCTCTTCCACGATAATCTGGATCGCCGGCTTATCCACAATAGTCAGCATTTCTTTTGGCATGGATTTGGTCGCAGGCAGAAACCGCGTGCCATATCCCGCTGCCGGAATGATTGCCTTTTTAACTTTCAATGGTCAAACCTCCAATAGGTAGTATGTTTGTGACGCAGGCCGGCCTCATGATTGAAGCTGAGCGCCCGGTGTTTCCCGCCTCTTAAGTATAGCGCTTTCAAAGCGCTTTACAAGTCCACGCTGGTTAATTCTTCCTTCTGGTGAGCGATTTTCGGTGGGTGATGCCAGCCTCACAGAGTCAGCCAGCCAAGCAGCGCAGCACCTGGCTATCAAGCTCACCTCAACAAGCAGGCCTCATAGACCTTTTCTGTATCCTTCGCCGTGACTGTCCAGCTGAAATGTGTCTCGACGTGCCCGGTACAGCGCCTTCGCAGCGCTTCCTTTTGGTCAGCGTCCAAAGAGAGAATGGCCTCAAGGGCCGAGGCCAGCGCCTCCGGGTCATCCGCCGGTACAAGGCTGCCCACATCAGGCGTGATCATATCCACCAGACCCCCAGACGAGGTCCCCACCACCGGGAGGCCACAGGCCATAGCTTCCAGAGCCGCCAGGCCAAAAGGTTCGGACCTCGAAGGCATGGCAAATACGTCGCTGACACTATAGAGCGCGGCCAGGGCAGATTGGGACTGGTGCCCCACAAACCTGACCCCTCTGAGTCCCAGACACTTCGCTTTTGACATCAGTTCTTCCCTGAGCACGCCGTCACCGGCAATGACTGTAAGCACTCCGCCAGCGCTCCCAAGGTGTCCCTCATAACCCGCCGCAGCCTCCAGAAGCACGTCCACGCCTTTGAATCCAACCAGCTTTCCGGCGAAGCAGATCACGTACCTGCAGGCTTCGTCAATACCTAAGCCTTTCAGCACCTTGGTCCTCGACAGGCTCATCCGGTGAAACAGAGTGGTATCACAGCCGCTGTAGATCAGCGACCGCCGCCGCGGCGGCACACTCAAGAGGCGTTCCACGTCTTCGTCCATTTGTCTGGAAATAGTGATGACGCGGCAAGCGCTGTTTGCTGTCCTGAGGGCCATCTCCCTAAATCTTTCATCTCGTTTGTAACCCATGAGGTCCGTGCCATGGGAAGTCACCACATAGGGCCTGCCGCTTTCCCTTGCCAGGTCCGCCAGGATCCAGAGGTGCCCCACGTGAATGAGGTCCGGATCAAAGTCCTTCAATAGCTCAGCGAGTTTAGTTTTAAAGGCTTCCCGGTATAGATCGATTGCCGCCTCATCCATGTCATAGAAGGTAAAGTGACTTCTCGGGTGCGCCGTGAAGCAGGGGAAGGGGAAACCGAGGACACCGTCAGCAGCCCCCCGCTTGATCCTTTCATCACAGCTCAACACCGCACCTTCGTCTTCCCTGAATAATACCGTATGGGTTATAAACCCCTCTGATGTGGTGTCCACCGGGGAAGTTTCAGGAACCAGAATCTGAACTTCATGTCCAAGACCGACCATAGCCCTCGCTAAATTTAACGTATAAACCCCGCTGCCGGAACCCTCGAGAGGAAAGTGATTCATTAAGAGAAGCTTCATGGCGTCTCACCACCTTTACGACTTTGAATACTTACCCCGCTTATGCTATTTGCGCTTCTTATGCTGTTTACGCCCCCATCCTCGACACCCCGGGCTTCATCTCGAAGTTTCCATGCGGTGCGGACAGCTTTGGGCCAAAGCCGCCTCAGTTCGGCGTAGGCTTCCAGGGCATCCGGCAGCTGCTCAAAAGCAGCACGGGCAGCGTCAGGAAGCTTTAAAAACCTGGCATCGCCAAAGTATTCCGCCGCTGCTGCAACACTTTTCTCAAGGAAAGCGATCTGTCTTCTGGAAATGGCCCCCGCGTCCTCGCCACTCAGAGCATTGAGGATGGGATTGCGTCCAATCCACCCCAGGCAAGTGTTATAAAAGCGATTTCGTATAAACGCTTCCTTCTGAATGTCAGGGATCTGAGGGAAGGTTCCAAAGGTATCATGAAAAATTCTCAGGTCTATGTCCAGCACTTTCCAGCGCTCACTGGCCGCCAGGGTCTTGCCCAGAAGTGTATCCTCCCCCCTGGTAAGGACCCAGTCCCCTTCAAAGTGGTACGCCGTTGAGAAAAACGGAAGATGTGACTGAAAAAGTTCAAGTCGTATAGCCACATTGCCCCCAAGGATTTTGTCCGTCCAAAACGGCTGACGGCTGTCCCCGCAGTCAAAAGTCAACCCATGATGTTGGCCCGAACCCTGAACAAATGCATAAGCGGCTCCTTTTTGGAGCCCTTCAAGAAAGGTATCCAGCCCGTCAAAGGCCATGGGGGGAATGATGTAATAGCCTGAATAATCGCTGGTAGAGACGCCCACCCCAGGTAAATCAAGGGCTTCGAGATGACTTCCAAAGAAATCTGCATCCTCAAAATGATACTGACCCGGGCATCCACTCAATAGCAGCGGGGACACATCCGAATCCACGAAGACCAAAACGTCTCCACCCCCTCGAATCCCTTCGAGGATGACACCATTGCGGTTTGGGCCGTAAGGCATCTGTCCGCCGCTTTCATAAACAGGGCGGCGAAACAGCGCGTTCGCTTCCGCCTCGGTGAGCTCCCCGGCTGCATAGGCCTGAATTCTTTCTTCCGGTTGGTTAAGGTCAATCACCTCGAGGGGCACACGCGCTTCAATAGCGCGGACTGCAGCTGGATTCACTTCCCCGGAAACTGAAATGATCACTCTGTCAATTTTTCTGTTAAAACGGGCGGCGTTATCGAGAAAGGCGACAATAGTCCCGGGGTCTGTCAGCTGGCGGGTGATCATGCCAAGAACAATCTTCATTTGCATGGGCGCATCCGCTGGGGCACGCTCAGCTTCTTGTTTAGCGAAGCCTTGCCTCTCAGCTTCTTGCTGACCGGATGGCGTCATACCTTTTTCATCATTTCCCACTCCAAACTTCTCCCTTCTTCGCCTTTTCGCGGCTTCTACTTCTGCTATAATAAGGATGCGAGCAATATTTTATTAAGACGATATGCCCTGGGGTTTCCCTTAGGCTTCCCTAAGGTTTTCTATACTTGAAGAGGAGGTGTCCAAATGTCAAAGACTGCACTGCTGCGTGTTTCCGTTCGGGAGCTGGTAGAGTTCACCCTGCGCAGCGGCGATCTGGATGCCTCTTTTAAATCCAGTATCCGCGCCCTGGAGGGCACTCGGCTTCACCAGAAGGTTCAAAGGAGCCGGGACGGTAATTATCATGCTGAGGTACCCCTCAGCCTTGACCTGACACGGGACGGCGTACAGCTGCGGCTGGAAGGCAGAGCAGACGGGGTCTTTGAGGAGGCCGGACTCACTTTTGTCGAGGAGATCAAGAGCACTCTGACACCTCTGGATCGCCTGAAAGAAAACGACAAACCCCTGCACTGGGCCCAGGCTCAGTGCTATGCCTACATCCTGGCCAAAGAAGCCCTCGCGGGGAACGTCAGCAGCAGCGTCAGCACAAGCGGTACGGATGCTGACACTGATACCGGCATAGCTACTGATATTACTGCCGGTCACGAAACCGCCATGGATGACACCACTAACGCGGACTCCAACCCCGACCCCGACTTCAGCCGCCATTTCCAAATTGGCCTCCGCCTGACCTATATCCACGCTGAAACAGAAGCGCTCCTTCAGTTTGACAAACGGTTGACCTTCCAGGAGCTCTCTGACTTTATGGAAGACCTTCTCCAGCGCTACCTGAAGTGGGTCACGTGGCAGCGCCACTGGCGCATCACCAGAGACGCTGCCATAGAAGCTGTAAATTTCCCTTATCCCGCTTACCGCACCGGCCAGAGGGCCCTCGCGGTGCGCATCTACAAGATTATTCTAACAGGCGGGCGTATGTTTGTCCAAGCCCCCACCGGCACCGGAAAAACCATGTCCACCCTGTTCCCCGCCATCAAAGCCTTAGGCCTGGGCCATGCGGACAAACTCTTCTACCTCACCGCCCGCACCACCACCCAGGCGGTTGCCGGTGCGGCCCTGTCCCTCCTTAGCAGCAGCGGACTCAGACTCAAGTCTGTCATCCTGACCGCCAAGGAAAAAATCTGTTTCCTGGACAAGCCCGCCTGCACACCCGAGGACTGCCCCTATGCCAAAGGACATTACGACCGAATCAACGACGCCCTAATGCAGGCGCTTGAACGTTTTGACCTACTTACCCGGGAAACCATCAGTGACATAGCAAAAGCACACCGGGTCTGTCCCTTTGAAATGGCCCTGGACCTGACCCTCTGGGCAGACCTTGTCCTCTGCGACTACAATTATGTCTTCGACCCCCGGGTCAGCCTCAAGCGCTTTTTCGACGTGGACCTTGGCGCCAATTACGTTTTCCTGGTAGATGAAGCCCACCACCTGGTGGACAGAGCCCGGGACATGTTCTCTGCGAGCCTTCAGAAGTCCGCAGTCATGGATCTGAAGAAGCGTCTCAAGAAACCTGCCCCCAAGGTCAGCAGGGCAATGGATAAAATCAACACCCAGCTGATCGCGCTAAAAAAAGAGGCGGCTCATAGTCGCTTCACCGCCTATGAGGACCTCCCAGAGCCTCTCCTGGCGACCCTTCGGCGGTTTGACGAGACTACCCAGAAATTTCTCGCCGCCTCCGAAAAAAGCGGCATTGATCCCGCCCTCAAAGACGAGCTCCTGGATTTCTATTTCGACGTCCTGGGTTTCCTGCGGATCTCCGAGCTTTACGGCCCGGACTTCATCACCTACACGGAATCCTTTAAAAATGACCTTACCGTCAAGCTCTTCTGCCTTCATCCAAAACGCCTCCTGAACGACGCCATGTCAAAGGGCAAGGCCGCCATCCTTTTTTCAGCGACCCTCCACCCCCTTGGCTACTTCCGGGACGTTTCCGGCGGCCGGACGGAGGATGCTTGCATCCGCCTGCCGTCCCCCTTTGAGCCTTCCAACCTGGGCCTCTATGTCTACAGCGCCCTGTCGACCCGGTACAAAGATAGACACCAAACCACCCGGGAATTGGCGTCCCTGGTTCAAACCGTGGCCGCCGCAGGCAGGCCGGGCCACTATCTGGTCTTCTTTCCCTCCTACGAGTACCTCCGCATGGTTCTGGCCGACTTCGAAGCCCTGGAAACCGGTTTTGAGGTGGAAGTTCAGCAGCAGGCCATGGACGACACCCAGCGGGAGGTGTTCATCAAAAGCTTTGATGCGCGCCCAAGCCGCAGCCGCGTTGTCTTCGCGGTCCTTGGAGGCCTCTTCTCCGAGGGCATAGATCTCACTGGCGACCGGCTCAGCGGTGTGGTCGTCGTGGGCGTGGGCCTGCCCCTGCTTCACTACGAAAACGACCTGCTGAAGGACTTTTACGACCATGCCGCAGGGGATGGCTTTGGCTTTGCTTACCAGTTCCCGGGCATGAATAAAGTCCTCCAGGCCGCCGGCAGAGTCATTCGCACCGAGACAGACCGGGGCATTGTCCTCCTCGTTGACGACCGCTTCACCCACACCAGGTACCGCAAGCTGTTCCCGCCGGAATGGTCCCATGCGGTCACCCTGCGGTCCACCGAAGCTTTGGCAGGGGCGCTGGACGCGTTCTGGAACAATGGCTGAAGAGCTTTATGACGATGGTTGAGGGTGCTGGCTTTGATGACCATCGGCAAACGCACTTTTTATCTTCTATATTAGAACGGCAGCCCACACCGCCGCAAACACAAAAATCCCCTGTCCACGCCGACTCAGATGGTCGCCCTGACAGGGGATTTTTTTGATATGTGGCTGCCGCCAGTGCCGCGCCGCTAAGCGCTAATCGTTGAAGGCGACGTATTTTGCTTCGAGCTTCAGGATCTTTTTCGAGTAGCTCGTCGCGTAGGTACCGTTGCGCTGATAGTAACGCGCAAGGTTGTATGGGCCGCGGTTGTATTCCGAGAGGATGCGGTGGTAATTCTCACCATAAGCGTCCTTCAGAAACGCTAAATAAGTTGCCGCCAGTCCAATGTTGTATTCCGGGTCAAAAATTCTCTTGGGATTGTACTCAAGTCCGATCTCCTGGCCCATATCCCTGGCCAGCCACCGTTCAGTGGATGGGATGATTTGCATCAGCCCTCGGTCTTGATGTGTACCTACCTCTGTGGGATTAAAGTTGCTCTCTAATTCAATGATCGCCAGGATCAGCGACGGCTTCAACCCAAATTGTCCTGCGTAGTCCAAAAGAATTTCCGAGGTTTCCAGGTCGAGCGGGGTCTGTTCTGCGATCACCGCAGCCTTTTGCTGCAGTTTTTTTAAGGTAAGCGTCTCAGGCTCCTCAATTTGAATGGCCTCGTCGACATGATTGGACATTGCCGCGTATAAGCGGTTGGCTGCCTCAAAATCGACATTCTCCTCTGCGGATGGGGCCTCAACGTGGATCTCCTGAACTGAAGTTGTCAATAATGATCCCAGAATACGTCCCTCGTTATTAAGGTGGGCAGTCCCACCTGTCAGCGCCGCGGACCACGTGATCAGGAGACCAAGTGCAGACGCGAACGCCTCTCTATAACCAGACATGTATTGGTTCAACACCTTTCAAAAATAAAAGAATATCTATGATCAACGCCTATCCTGCAGGTGTCCCGATGACGACCGGCATTTTCAGCAGTGAACCGATTATATCACACTGTTACTTTTTATCAACCGCACGCCGCTGATCAAAAACTGGGAAATAATAGTTTTTTTGTGGGAAGTACATCAAAGGATATCCATAATATTCTATTTATAGTATATTTTAATATATTTTTTTATTAAAATTTGAATGAAACCAGCGCCTATTTTTGAGGCTCGTTCCCCATTTTTAGCGGTTTATATGGCTGCTTTTGACACTTAACCTGCATAATACTCGAATTTTCTCGTTTCAGGCACCCACTTCGCTAAATAGCGTGTTATTGATGAACCTGTTGCCCTTTTCATCCAATATTTAACATTTATAAAAGGTCAAAACTGATATCCCGAATCATATTTTACATTATATGTATGTCTATTTGTGGTTTTTATACAACTGATTTGAATCTCATAGCGATTTCGACAAAATAATCTCAGGGCGGGACTGGGCCCACCCGTAAAGCCACCCAAAGGCAAGCGGCACCTTGCATGCTTTAAATTGGTTTTTGAAGACTCGACGTGCTGCAAGATGCCATAGTGGTGCCGCAGAGGTGCTAAAGAGGTTCTATAGAGGAACACGGACCGTAAAAAAAGAAGTCTTGGAACGTAGGTTTATTCCCACGTTCCAAGACCTCTTTTTCTCGTATTCAATTATCCTTGCGACCTGTGGCTTTCAGGTAAAAACAGTGTTCCCAGGCGCTCTCCTGCCATGATCCGGTTCAGCACTTTGTCCGTAGAGCCGTTTGCAATAATCATGTAAGCACCGCCGCT
This sequence comes from Acidaminobacter hydrogenoformans DSM 2784, assembly GCF_900103005.1. GTDB lineage: Bacteria > Bacillota > Clostridia > Peptostreptococcales > Acidaminobacteraceae > Acidaminobacter > Acidaminobacter hydrogenoformans. The sequence continues at coordinate 146,423 of NZ_FMWL01000001.1, forward strand.
GAGAGCGATTTCTGCCGCACGCAGCTTCGTGGCCATTCCCCCGGTTGCCAGTTCGGATCCAGCACCCTTGGCGAGGGCTCTCAAATCATCATCAATGCGCTCGACCGTTTGAATGAGCTCGGCAGATTCATTCTTATGCGGGTCATCGCTATAGAGACCGTCAATGTCCGAGAGCAGGATCAACAGATCCGCGTCAATGTTGCGGCAAACGAAAGCGGATAACGTATCGTTGTCCCCCACCTTGATTTCGTCGACGACGACAGCATCATTTTCGTTGACGATTGGGATGACATTCATTTTGAGCAGTGTCTCAAAGGAATTGCGAGCGTGATGACGGTGTTTCTCATTCTGAAAGTCGACATTGGTCACCAGAATCTGACCTATAATCTTGCCATACTCACTGAAGAATTTCTCGTAAAGGTGCATCAGCACGCCTTGGCCCACCGCCGCAGCCGCCTGCTTTTCGGGAATCGTCTTTGGCTTGACCTTGAGGTTCAGCTTGCCGACACCTGCCCCAATAGCGCCCGAGGTCACGAGGATCACTTCATAGCCCTGGTTCTGCATGTCCGCCAGCTGGCGCGTCAGCAGGTCTATTTGATTGAAGTTCATGTGACCTGTTGGATGAGTCAGTGTCGAAGTGCCCACCTTGACGACCACGCGTTTTACTTTTTTCAGCATATCTTTTCTTTCCATACTGCTCCACCTCTGTCTCTTCCGTCTTTTTTCGCTAAGCTGTCTGTGATTTGTCACCGCTTGGCGATTACATTGAACTCTATTCGTCTGTCAGGGGCGCCACGTGCATGGCCCTGTAGAGGCGCCGCTTCCCTCCCGCCCTCAGATGATAGAGCTTGGCGCGGTCGGTGAGATTTAAAACTATGGGCATCAAATCACCAGCGGTGATTCGGTGGGTGCCCTGCCCGCAGGCTGCCTCGTCAAAGGCGTCGCCCAAATCGCGTCGAGTCATGTCCCCCAGGAATACCACCGGTACGGATTCACCGGAATGGATCAAGGTTCCGCTGCTGGCGGTGCTATGGTCGCCTGTGATGATGTAGAGGTAACCTTCGTTGACTTTTAGGCTCGCGAAGGCACGATCCAGCGCTTCAAGGACCCGGACTTTTTCCTGTGGCCTTTTGGTATGCGCTGCCGTATCCGGCGCCTTCGTGTGGATGTGAATATAGTCATAATCCAGCTGGTGCCCCAGCTTTATGGCTTCTTCATAATCCCCGCACTCATAATAGTCCATTTGAAGGGAGGCCGCGACGCCTTTCAGCAGCTTGCTCGATCCCACAACCGCGCCGCGCATGCCGTTTCTGAGATGAAACGCTTCAGGCAGCCCCAGTCGCCCGGCCCATTTAGTCAGCAGAAAGTTCCCAGGCAGCGCCCCTGCGGCTTGCCGCTCTTTATTCAGCGGATGTTCGCTCAGGCGCCTGTACGTTTCCAGCAAATACTGATTAATCCACTTCGCCAATGCCTGGGCTTTTTCACCGGTCGTCTCAAAGGGGGTGCAAGCCATAACGCGCTGGCCCTCATAGAAGGGATCCGTATCCGAGACTTGGGGATCAAAGCGTTGGATACAGTTCCTGAGTATTAAAAATCCATGGCTGTCATGGGAAAAATACCACTCCGCGCGAACGCCTCCAAACTCTTTGGGCAGCGCCCGGGCTAAGGTCTGTGCTTCTTTAATGCCAATCCCCGGGGTAAACCTTTCCCTGATGACAAAGCTGCCGATGGTCTTTTCTTCCAATCTCCCGCTCTCGTGCGCCACCGTGGCCCAGGAAGTTCTCAGGATGATGTCCTCTGCAGCGAGACTCAGATTTTCTCCAATAGCATCTATGACCGCCCTACCCGGATATTCCTCCGGCTCATAGCCAAACAGCAGGTAGTGGGCCTGATCCGTCCCCAGAGGGATCCCCGGTTTGAAAGGCACCATCAGGCCCGTTTCGCCCGCTTTGGCAATTCGGTCCAGGTTGGGGCAATGGGCCGCCTGCAGGGGCGTCAGCCCGCCCAAACTTGGCTGACCGCGGTCACCAACGCCGTCCAGCAAAAAAAGCATGGTTTTAATCATGGCTTAAGCAGCGCCTTAACTGCAGCCTCCAGCTTCTGGCGGTCATATTCAAACCCGAGGCCCAACGCCTCAGCGACCACTTTGTGGATTGGGGCGAGATAATCCTGGAGATAGGCTTTGAGCTGAACCGGATCATACTGGACGCTCCCGTCCGCGAGCATGTAATTTCCACTGAAGGTACATGCCGGGTGGTTGACGCCTTCCTTCCAGTCCCATCCAATCAGGTTTTCGACGACGGCGCCATCTTTAAGTGTCCGAATGGGCTGGAGCAGGCGTACGCCTTCAGCTTCAATCACACTGGCTAAAAAATCAAGGACCAGAGGCAGCTGGTTGAGCTTGACCCGGCCGTCGTGGCTCTCCCGCTCGCCGGAAATGATGACGTGCCCGAGGCGCCTCGCGAAGGGCAGTCGGATCAGGTGGAAGTAGGCATGGCAGCCAATGCAGGGGCTGTAAAAGCCAAACTGGCGGTTGAGCTGCGCCACGTGGCGGCCATTGATGATGCCCCATAGGTACGGGTCGCTGTAAAAGACCAGGTCGCCTAAGGTTTTCATTTCGCCATAACGGGCTTCCACTGCGGCTTTCAGGCGGCTGTGATTTTCGAGCAGGTCCCGGGTGTCGCCAAATTCCGTGCCCGCGAAGCTGGCCACGGGCAGTACAAAGTCACAGGCCTCGTCCTCGAAAGCCGCCATGATGGCCGCGACACTGTCACGGCCCGAGAATTCGCCGACCCAGGCATTTGCAGGTGCTGACTGGATCACAGATTCAATGACCTCAGGTTTGGTATTGAAATAGATCACTCATACCACCTCTTTCACGATTAGTCCTATCATACAGCATCTAAGGCAACAGGAAAATACTCAAATGTCTGAAAAGTCAAATTTTTGTATTAACCTGTCAACCCTGTGGACTTGGGCTGGGGTGGGGATTTCAAGAAGCAAACGTCCTTAGGCGTTGAACATGATTCGCTCTGAGCTGAACATTTTTCGGATGACCGCCACTAAGATGGCAAGAAACACAAAGGAAACCCCCAGGTTCAGGACCAGCATCTGCCAGGTCATCTCGTAAGACAGCGACATTTTCATCAGCATGATGTTGCCGTAGATGGGAATGCCAAATACCCACAAATCCGGCTGACCAGTGCCAAAGGTCGTCAGAACCCCCATCAGCATGACCAGCATATAGACCGGCATGATGTAGGTCCCCGCTTCCTTGACATTGCGGGCGTAAACACTCACGAGACTGATCAGCGCTACATAAATCATGGTCAACACTATGGCAATGAGCAACAGCGACGCGATATAACCCGGCGTAATGATGAAGCCGGCAGCCGCGGCTCCCGCTGACTGCGCCTCGACATTTCCAAAGAGGAACTTTGCGAAAGGCGCGGAGGCGACCATCCCAATCATAGTGGATATGCTGCTGAGAAATGCTACGACACCAAGGCTGAGCAGCTTTCCAAAGGCAATAGCCTCCCGGCTCACCGGCGTCACCAGCATAGTGGCCATGGTGCCCCGTTCCTTCTCTCCAGCTATAGCGTCAAGGCCGACTCCCATTCCGCCCGCGAAAAGAAAGATCGAAAGCAGCAGCGGCAGGAAGCTTCCAACACCCTTCCCAGCCACTTTTTTAGGATCTGCTACGACTTCATCTGCCAGTTCAAAAGCGCTCAGGTATTGGGCGTCTCCAAAACGGGCTGTTAAAACCCTTGCTTCATAATCCTCCAGAAGGCCTGTCCTCAGCCTGCTCCTCGCATCCACCGAGTAGTCTTCCGCGGAATTGAAATAGATTTTCACACCAGGCAGGGCTTCCTTCTCATAGCTCAAGAGCTGGGTATCAAAGCCGGCGTCAAAGGCAAGGATCGCGTCCAGAGCGCCCGTGAAAAGCAGACCCTTTAACTCCGGCAGCTTGGAGGCTTCGAAGTTTTGGAGGGTCATGTCTTCCTGAGGGGTGTTTTCAACAAAAGTAACGAAAGACGCTGGCGCATCAATCACCGCAATTTCTGTCTGGTGGGCCTGACGGTCCTCGACCATCCGCGTGATCATAACGCCCATGACACCATAGAGAAGCGCTATGGTCAGCGCCGGCATCACAAACGCTGAGATCACGAGCCTGCGGTCCGTAAAAACCCTGGCCAGCTCCTTTTTAAGCACTGTAAGGATTTCGTGGCTCATGCGCGTACAACCTCCTTCGCCTCAGGATTTTGCCGCTGATACAATCTGAAAAAGGCGTCCTCAAGATCACTTTCCCCCACTTCTTCCAGCACCTCTTCAAGCGTGCCCTGAGCTGCGATCTCACCGTTCAGTATGACTGCGAAACGGTCGCAAAGCTTTTCCGCCACAGACATGATGTGGGTGGATATGATGATGGTCTTGCCCTGGGCCTTCAAACTAAGCAGATAATCCGTCACCGTCCTCGCCGTGACAATATCAAGGCCGTTGGTAGGCTCGTCAAAGATGACAACCTCAGGGTCGTGGATCAGGCTCACGGCAATGGACAGCTTCTGTTTCATGCCCGTGGACAGATCATCAATTTTCGTATCCTGAAAGCCCTCTATGCCAAAGGTCTTGAAAAGCGCCTCCGCTCTAATTTCAATTTCGCTTGTCGACATACCATACAGGCTTCCAAAGTAACGTATGGTATAGCGCGGTGTAAAGTGTCCGTCCAGTTTCAGCTCGTTGGTGAGAAAAGCAATGCGCCGCCTGACCTCGACCCCCTGCTCGACTGTATCAAAGCCACAGACCTGGATTGTTCCTTCCGTTGGCGACAGCAACGTCGAGACGCAGCGCAGCGTCGTGGTCTTGCCGGCCCCATTTGGACCCAGCAGCCCAAAGATTTCTCCAGGCTTCACCTCGAAGTCTATGCCGCCCACCGCTGTTTTGACATTTTCTTTTTCCTTGCGCTGACGCATTTGACGTTTCGTCAGCTTATAAATTTTAATGAGTCCGCTGACTTTAATCATCCTGCGGCCCCCTTCCAAATATGAATTCCCTAAATCCATAATAGACCCCTTAGCGCTGAATTTCAAGGGGACCGGGATGTTGTTGGTTGGGGACAGGGCCGGACCGAAAAATCGTCAGCGGAAGACAGGGACGGGCCGCTGGCCAGTCCCTGTCCCCAACCAAATCGCCGGTCCGGCCCTGTCCCCTCCTGTCCGTTCCCTAAAACAAACAAGCAAAAGCCCTGCCTCCCGGCAGGGCCTCCTCTTTGCTATGCGCTTCATCTCTAATTTAACGCGAACGCCTAATCCCCCGGTACGTAAGGGTTTTCGACCTTGCCGTCCTTAAGATCTTGAATGGTCTGCTCCACAACCGCTTTCATCTCATCCGTGATCTCATCCGTCCACTGGACGTCGAGGACGTCATCCGCCCAGCCAAGGGATTTTCCAGTCGCCGTCAGCTTGCCGTCCAGGAAATCCTGAACCGCGAACTTAAAGAGACCAGGCGTGTTGTAAGTCACACTTGAAATCACCGTGCCTGGTGCGACCTCATTTTGAGGCGAAATGTAGCCTACAGCCTTAACGCCTTTCGTCTTTGCCGCGTCAATGGAGCCCAGGCCAACCTGGTTTGCAGAGCAGAACACCAGGTCTGATCCCGCTTCAATCATTGCCAGAGCTGTTTCTTTACCCTTCTGGATATCATCCCAGGAGTTGACATACGTTTTAGTGACCTTAATCGCCGGATCCACCGCAATAGCCGCAGCTTCGAAGGCATCAAGGGTTCCCTCAATAACAGGGAAAGGGAATGAGCCAATAGCGCCCATTTGCTTGCTGGTGGTGTTCATGGCTGCGAGGGTTCCTGCGACGTAGCCGCCTTCCCACTCACGGATGCCTATGCCGCCTACGTTTGGTTCAACGCCCTCTTCAGAGTTGATGACCATGTAGAAGGTTTCCGGATACTGGGGACCTACGGCTTTTGCCGCATCAAAGAACTGAGTGCCATGAGCGAAGACAAGGTCATAACCTTTTTCGCCATAATCCCTGAACGTCGACTCAAAGTCAGCTTGCTGGACGCTCTCGACGTATTCCATTGTCACGCCAAGGTCGCTCTCAACCAGTTTCAGGCCTTCGTAAGCTGTCGCGTTCCAGCCCTGGTCGTTGATTGGTCCCGGAAGAATCAGGACGATCTTTGGAGCCTCCTCCGCTGGTGCTTCCCCGCCTGGTGCCGGATCTGCAGGCGCAGCCGGTTCAGCCTTCGGCGCGCAGCCCGCAAGGCTGGCCACAACGAGTACCACTACCATGAGCCAGACTAACCACTTCTTGTTCACCATTGCTCTTTTCCCCCTTAATTTTGTTTGCACGGCGCCCTTTGCACCTGCGTCCGCGCTATTTTGCATAGGCTTTTCCCAAAGCCTTTGGTGCCACTGTTTTGCCCACAATCCCCGTCAATGCCACTACCGTCAGGAGATAAGGGAACATCAAGAGAAACTGGTATGGAATTTCGACACCGGCAGTCTGAAGGCGAATCTGAAGTGCATCTGCCACACCAAAAATCAAAGACGCGATCAGGATGCCTTTTGGATTCCACCTTCCAAAAATAACCGCTGCGACAGCTATGAAGCCCCGGCCGGAAATCATATTATCCACGAACATATTGAACTGCCCCAGGGACAGGAACGCGCCGCCAAGACCAGCGAGAGCCCCGCTGGCCAGCACACAAAGGGTGCGCACCCGGTTGACCGGTATGCCCACTGTGTCCGCTGCCGTTGGGTGCTCTCCCACTGTACGGATATTGAGGCCCCAGGAGGTCTTATACAGAATGAACCAGGACACCGGCACCAGCAGGAAGGCTATGTAGACCAGGGCTGTTTGCGAGAACAGGATCTCCCCCACAAAAGGAAGCGTCGACAGTCCCGGAAGAGACACCGGCGCAAAAGCGTTGACCGTTATAGGCGTGGTCGTGATGCCAAACAGCGCCCGGAAAAAGAAGCTTGTGAGACCCACCGCCAACAAATTGATGGCAATGCCGCTGACAATCTGGTTGATCTGAATCTTTACCGTAATCAGCGCAAACAGCGCCGCCAAAGCGACCCCGCTCAGCATGGCCACCAAAGCACCCAGCCACTGGCTGCCGGTAAAATAGGAGCCCACCACGCCAGCAAAGGCACCCGTGAGCATGATCCCTTCAAGGCCTATGTTGACGACTCCGGAACGCTCAGAAAACATGCCGCCCAGTGCGGCAAACAAAATGGGGACGGACAGCCGGAGCGCCGCAGACAGCAAAGCCACGAAAAAAGCTGCATTCATGATGTCATTCATGCGTCGACCCCTCCCTCAATGCGCTCGTTGCGCTCGTTGCGCTGGTTGCGCTGGTTGCGCTTGTTGTCTCTTTGCGCCCGTCGCGTTCGTTGCGTTCGTTGCGTTCGTTGCGCTTAAGCCTCATTTCAAGCTTTGGCCGCAGCATATTCCCCGCGAGCACCAGAATGATAATTAATGCCTGGATGATGCTGACAATGTTTGCCGGTACGCCCACACCCCGCTGCATGGCGCTGGCGCCGGTCTGCAGCATTCCCAGAAGGATCGAGGACAGGAACACACCCGCCGGCGTCGCGCCCCCGAGGAGCGCCGCCGCTATGCCATCAAAACCCACATTTCTCGAAAAGTTGTCCATCAGCCTGTGATGGATGCCGTTGATCTCCGTGAAGCCCGCGACCCCGGCCAGTGCCCCTGAAATAACCATAGCCAGGATCATGTTCCGCCGGATGTTGATGCCCGCGTACTCAGCGCCGTCCGGATTGTAGCCCACCGCACGCAGCCTGTAGCCCAGCGGCGTCTTCCACAGGATGACGTAGACCAGGACGCTGAGGACAATGGCCACAATCAGCCCTATATGCAGCCGCGTGTTTTGAATCAGAAACGGCAGAAACGCATTTTCGCCAATCATATCCGTCTGCGGATAAAAGCCTGCCGCTTCGCGCAGAGGCTTATCCACCAAAAAGCTCAGCAGATAAACCGCTACATAGTTGAACATGATGGTGACAATGATTTCACTGGAGCCAAACACACCCTTGAGGACGCCCGGGATCAGGCCCCAAATGCCCCCCGCCGCAACCGCTGCCAAAAGACATAGGCCAATAGTCACCGCAGGCGGCAAATGTCCTGTCTTAAGCCCCACGAAGACCGCCGCCATGGCCCCCGCGAACATCTGGCCCTCGCCACCAATGTTGAAAAGCCCCGTCCGGAACGCGAAGGTAAACGCCAGACCCGTGAGCGCGATGGGCGTCGCTTTGACCAGCACCTCCGCAGTGTTATAGGTGCTGCTGAAGTTGGAGAAAATCAGATACCAGTAAGCCTCCAGCGGGTTGATCCCAATGAACAGAAGCAGGACGCTGCCAAGCGCCAGCGCCAGGATCACTGAAGCTATAGGGACCAGCAAGGAAAAGGCATTGAAGCGCCGGGCGCCCGGCTTCAGAAAGACGTCTTTAATGCGTTTGTCCAGCGCGCTCATGGGCTCACCTGCTCTTTCGGATTTTCTGGGAGATCCCCTGACACTTGGTCCGGTGTCAGAGTGTTGCTTTGGTTGGTCCGGTGACCATCGGCAAAACGATTGCCCTCAACCGGTGCCTCACCAGCCCCCCGCGGCGCCTTCACTGCCTGTTCGTAGGTCAGCCCCGCCATCATCAGGCCAATCAGGCTCTCGTCAAAGGCCTCGTGGGCAAGCTCCCCCATGATCTGCCCCTTGTAAATCACTGCGATCCGGTCTGACAGCTGATTGATCTCCGACAGCTCCGTCGAGATCAGCAGCACCGCCGTGCCGTTTTCCTTAGCCTTCAGGATCTGCTTATGGATAAACTCCGTGGCGCCTATGTCCACGCCCCGGGTCGGCTGCACCGCAATCAGCAGCTTTGGCCCCTTGTCCACTTCCCGGGCCACCACGATCTTCTGCTGGTTCCCGCCGGACAGCTTGCGCGCCTCCGAATCCCGCCCCGCCGCCGAGGTCTTGATGGAATACTTCTTTATCATCTCGTCCGCGTGGCTGTAGATCTGCCCAAAGTCGAACAGCCCGCCCTTCGTGAACGGCTTCTTGCTGTAGTCCTTAAGGATCAGGTTTTCGCCGATGGTAAAGTCAAGCACCAACCCGCGCTTATGGCGATCCTCCGGTATGTACCCCACGCCTTTTCCAATGATCTCAAGAATAGACTTCCCCGCAATTTCCTCACCGCTCAGGAAAATACGCCCGCTCTTGACACCCCTCAGCCCCACAATAATCTCCGCCAGCTCCTTCTGACCATTGCCGTCCACCCCCGCAATGCCAAGGATTTCTCCCGAGCATACGCTTAAAGAGACGTCTTCCAGGGTGTGGTTACCCAACTCCCCCTCGCAGGTCACGCGCTCAAGCTCCAGCACCAGCTTGTCCGCACAGCAGCGGCCGTCCCGGCACGCCGGCGACAACTCACGCCCAATCATGAAGCGGGTCAGCTCGTATTCGCTGGAATCCTTCGTCATGACCGTATTGGTAACCTTGCCGTCCCTCAGCACCGTCACCCGGTTGGAGACCGCCATAACCTCCCCAAGCTTGTGAGTGATCAAGATGATGGACATGCCCTCATCTGACATGCGCCGCAGGGTTTTAAACAGCTCCTCTGTTTCCTGGGGCGTCAGTACCGCCGTAGGCTCGTCCATAATCAGGAGCTTGGTGCCCCTGAAAAGGGCTTTGACAATTTCAACCCGCTGCTGCTCGCCCACTGAAAGCTCGGCGACCATAGCCCGGGGATTGATCTCCATGCCGTAGCGGGCCGCGATCTCGAGGACTTCTTTTTCAAGCTGGTCCTCCTTGATCAGGAAGCCCTTCTCCTTGCCCATGCCCATAATGATGTTCTCAAGGACATTATGTACCGGGACCAACATGAAATGCTGATGGATCATGCCTATTCCAGACAGGATCGCGTCCCGGGAAGACGTGAAGTGCCTCGTCTGCCCGTCAAACCAGATCTCGCCCCCGTCCGGCCTGTAAAGGCCGTAGAGCACATTCATAAGCGTTGACTTGCCCGCACCATTCTCACCCAGGAGCGCGTGGATTTCGCCGGGCATGACGTCAAAGTCGACGCCCTCATTTGCCGCAAAAGTGCCAAAGTACTTGCTGATGTTTGTCATCTTAAGTATAGGATTCATTAAAGTCCTCCTGACACGATTAGGTACCACCGCTGGACGAATCGTCTAAATATACGGAATATTCGTAGGATTAAGATTCTGCAAAACACGAACGTTCGCCTTTGTTGAATTTAGATTAAAAGACACACAAAACAAATGATTTACAACGTTAATTTTTATGTATTTATTCCAAAGGATAGACAAAAGCTGGCAGTTTGGTGGGGGACAGGGACGGACCGCGCGCGCGGTCCGTCCCTGTCCCCCACCAAACTCACTACCAATAAAAAAAGGAAGCCCCGCCTCCCGGCAGGGCTTCATCCCCTTGCATCACATAACTTTACTTCAGCACAATCCTGTGATAAATCTTCTTGCCCTTTCGGATCATCAGCGCGCCATCTTCAAAGCGGTCCGCGCCAACGGATGTCTCGTGGCTTTCCACGACCTCACCGCCCAGGGTAATCCCCTTCTGGGCGATCAGCCTTCTGCCCTCGCCCTTGGACGAGATCAAGCCAGCGGCCATCAAAAGGTCCACAATGTTCATGCCGTCACCACCTGCGAAATCAGCGGCAGCCATTTCCGTAGTCGGCATCTCCGCCAGATCCCCGGAATTGCCAAAGAGCGCCCGCGCCGCCGCCAGCGCCTTGTCCGCCTCGTCCTTACCATGGATGGTGTTGGTGATCTCGTAGGCCAAAATTTCTTTCGCCTTGTTGATCTCCGAGCCCTCAACCTGAACCAGGCTTTCGATCTCCTCCAGCGGCAGGAAGGTCAGGAGTCTGAGGCAGTTCTCGACGTCTGCGTCCTCGACATTTCGGAAGTACTGGAACAGCTCGTACGGCGACGTTTTTTCGGGATCGATCCAGATGGCGCCCGCTTCGGTTTTGCCCATCTTGCGACCATCGGAAGTCGTCAGCAGTTTGAACGTCAGGCCGAACACCTCGCCCTGATCCGCCTTGCGCACGAGCTCGACGCCCGCCAGGATATTGGACCACTGATCGTTGCCCCCCAGCTGCATCTTGCAGTTGTAACGTCTGTAGAGCTCCAGGAAGTCATAAGCCTGCATGATCATGTAGTTGAACTCCAGGAACGACAGGCCGCGCTCCAGGCGGGACTTGAAGCACTCCGCCGACAGCATGCGGTTGACCGAGAATTTGGATCCAATCTCCCGCAGGAATTCAATATAGTTCAAGTGGTCCAGCCACTTGGCATTGTTGTCCATGAACCCGGAAACGCCGTCAATGGTCAGGTGATTTTGCAGCTGACGCTTGATCTTGGCCGCGTTCGCGTTGATTGTATCGTAGACCAGCATTTGCCGCATCTCCGTCTTGCCGGACGGATCCCCGACCTTGACCGTGCCGTCGCCCACCAGCGCAATGGGCTTGTGGCCGTGGCGCTGCATGTGCATCATAACCATGATCTGGATGAAGTGGCCTATGTGCAGACTGTCCGCCGTTGGGTCAAACCCAATGTAGAACGTGACCGACTCCTTGCCCAGCAACTCCCGGAGCTCTTCCTCGTGGGTGGCCTGCTCAATGAAGCCCCGCGCCTTTAATACATCAAATACGTTTTCCATGTTAATGTGAACCTCCCTCACAAGATTGACTGATTTTCTCACTTGAATTGTCTGAGTGCCTATCGCAAAATTTCCAGCGCCGCGCCCAAAAACAACAAAAAACCCTCGCGTCCCGGTTAAGGACGAGAGGGCTCGTGGTACCACCTTAATTCATACCATCTTTCAGCTGCAGGCCTCCTAAAAGGCTTCTGCCGATGGTATCTCAAAAGCGTCTTAACGCGCGCCCGCGCAGCCCGGTTCGACCCCACCCGTCTTACGCGGTGGTTCCGCTATCCGTTCTGAAGCTCAGAAAACCGTAATTCATCCCATATCTTCGTCAGGCCTCGCACCCCCGGCCCGCTCTCTGAATGCCCCAATATCAGACTACTTTGTTCCGTCACAGCCCTGTACTCTCTGAAATGACTATGCACCTATCCTAACGGTTTTAGCGCAGGCTGTCAAGAAGCAACCTGCCGTTCCTTCATTAACTTACTCATAGTCATCCTCGAGAATCAGCGCCTGCCGGGAGAGGTGCTCCTCAATTTCCCGGATAAGCTCCTCAGGTATGAACTCGATCAGTACCCGGGTCGCGTAACCCATAGCCGTCTGGCGTACACTGACGACCTTCGCGACGACGCTGTGCACGTCCTCTTCCAATACCATTTCAAAGCCAATAACTGATCTTGGCGCCAAACGCCTGGAGAGCACCACAGTCACAAAGTTATCAAACAACGAGGTCATATCAATATAAACGGGGCGTTCCACATCTGCCATCTGGCCGTTATAGAAAATTTTGCGCGCACCGTCACCATAAATGTCAGGAACCTGGGACTTTTTTCCTTGCAATGTCATAACCATCCCACCTTTCTGTCGATTCTGATATTTATTTACCCAGTGTAGGACAACTCACGCAAGGAATTTGGCTCAAAGAGGTTAACAAACGCTATGATAGTTTAACTAAATTCCACTGTCGGTCAACCCGCATTCATGATTTTCTGCCTACGCCGCTCACAGCCTTGACCAAAATGACCAGCCCTATGAGAATGAGCGCTGCAGGAAGGCCGTAGAGCGCCAGCGCTTCCCTGGAGATCCAGTGGTTCTCGGCTATAAACGTCAGCGCTGCCATAACCAGCAGTACCGCCCCTACCAGCAGCGCCCAGTGCGCTGTTTTTGGTCCGAGCGCCGCACTGACGAGATAGATGACCAGAAACGCCAGCCCTATGAAGACCAGCGGCGCCATGTTTTCCAGTGACCTTGGAAGCAGCCTCATGGACATCACCAGATCATTGAACCCCAGAAAAAGGAGAATGGAGCCGGGGATCAAGTAACCAATGTTGCGGCTGCCATTCTTTTGTATCCCAAAGTAGGCCGCCAGGAAGAGTCCGCCCAGAACAAACAGCGTCACATCAAAATCAAAACGGAAGATATTTTTAAGGAGCAGAAGAAGTCCAATGACAATGAGCGCTGCGCCCATCCATTTTCCTTTCATAACTACAAGCACCTCACAGTTTTTTCAGGATGCTGCGCATTTTCAGGACGTCCCTGTCCCGCCTCAGAACAGCGATCCCCACATAAGATAAAGCCAGGAAAACGAAGCCGGTCAAGATGCCTACAAGCTCAGGATTGATTGGAACCAGTTCCGAGAACACCTGCAGACCTAAGACCACACCCAGAATAAACACCACCAGCGGCAGTGTGTAGAGTATCAGAGTGGACTGAATAATGGCGTGCTCAGGCGCTTCCAGGACTACGAAATCCCCCTGTTTGGCCTGCAGGGCGTTGTCCACCTCTACAATGAGCGGCGGTTTGCTGCAGCCGCCCGAGCAAGTCGCGCATTTGTCACCACAGCTCGACATCCGCGCAATTTCTATAACCGCTTTTTGTCCTCGAAGTCCAACGACGAGTCCATTTTTTTCCATAATAAAACCTCCTGATTCAGGGTTATTAATTATTATACCCTTTTTCAGAAAAAAAGTGCGACTTTTTTGAGATTCGTTCTCAAGTCACTATCCAAAGCGTTGAAAACACCATCTTCAAGACTCTACAGTATAATGTAAAAGCACTTACCTCTCACCGACTGCTCACCAGCAAGTTATAAAGCCTTTGGCGCAGTGCGTACAGTGCCGGATCAAAGATAGCCCGTCCCTTTCGTTCAAGGGACACCTCCAGGCGCTCCACAATCCTGAGGGGCGGTCCGCTGACGACAACAATTGTATCCGCCGTCAGGAGCGCCTCATCGAGATCGTGGGTCACCAGCACCGCCGTCATTTCAGAATGGGACATGATGTTGCCAAAATCCGCGATCAGATCCAGCTTCAGCTCAAGATCCAGGCCTTTAAAAGGCTCATCCAGCAGCATCAGCCGCCGTCCCGTGGCCAGCGCCCGAGCAAGGTCAATCCTTCCGGCCTGCCCGCCGCTGAGGGCTCCAGGGCGGCGCAGTCTGAGGGCTGACAGGCGGGTTAAGGACAAGCTTTCCTCGATCGCCATTCGCCGCCGCGCCTCCGTCCAGTCTTCCGGCAAAGCGAAGGCCACATTTTCCTCCACATTTAGCCAGGGGATAACCCTGTGATCCTGAAAAACAAAGGCCGGCCCGTTTTCCGGAAGGCCCTCCACCCCACCCTGATCCGGCACGTCAAGACCTGCCAGGAGCCTGAGGAGCGTCGTCTTTCCACTGCCGGAAGGCCCCAGGAGTGCCGTGACCCTTCCCGGTTCAATCTCCAGTGAAAAGTCGTCCAATATCACCGTGCTGCCCTTTTTCTTGGACATTTGCTCAATTTGGATCATGCCGCTTCCCGCCTTTCGCTATCCCGCTTGAGGAGATGCTTGAGCCAAACCTCAAAAAGCAGGCTGAGCAGCAGAATCACCACGGTCCAGGCATAGGCCGCCTCCGTCTCCAGCGTCAGCTTGCTGACATACATTTGGTAGCCTATGGCATATTTAGGACTGCTCAGCACTTCTGCCGCCACGGTGACTTTAAAGCCCAAGCCCAGACATGTAAACAGCGCTGCGTTCAAGTAAGGCCACACGGCCCTGAGATACAGCTGCTTCCATACCTTGGTCCGGCTGACGCCGTAAAGCTCGGACATCTCCACCAGCCGCCCGTCCACCGCGCCCAGGCCCTGAAGCACATTGCCCCAGATCACCGGCAGACACATGAGAAGCGAGATGAACACCGGCAGATAGTTGGAATCCATCCACATGATGGCCAGTATAATGAACGACACCACTGGGGCACTGCGGATCGCCAGCATGGCCGGCGCAATCAGCCTGCGTGCCAGCGGGGAGACAAAGGAAAGCCCCCCCAGTACCACGCCTGAGCTGACGGCGATCAGCAGACTCAGCAGCACCCTATAGACCGACCAGGCTGTCGAAATTGCGAAATCCCGCTCAAAAATAAGCGTCGACAGCCTCGAAAACACGGCCAGCGGCGAAGGCAGCACGAAAGGCGATCCAACCAGCCAAGCGGCGAGCTGCCAGAGGCCAAGCCAGAACGCCGCCACCCCGAGACTACCCGCGATCCGCTTCAACCTCCTCAGATGCTTCACTCCCCCGCCGGCTTCCATTTTACTTCACCGGTGCGAAAAACGCATCATCAGGCAGCTTCCCGCCAATCGTCTTAGGATCATACGCCATCATAATCTCGAAGAAGGACATCAAGAATTCTTTTGAATTCTCCGCGTCAATAAACACAATGTTGGAAAGCGGAATCGCCTTCTCCGCGATGGCCGCTTTTGGCAAAATACCAAACTGCTCCACCAGCAGCGACGCCGCCTTTGGATCTGCAACCACCTGACCCACTGACGCCGCGTAGTCATTCAAGAACCGCGCTACGGCCTCCGGATGTGCCTCCAGATATTCCGTCCTGACGAGCATGCCCCCCGTAGGCAGCACCGCGTCCTTGCCTTCAATCTCCATCCAAGTCTCTGTCAGGTCAATGGCAATCTTCACGTTCTCGTTCGCCATCATTACCGTCGTCACAAACGGCTGCGGCAGCACCGCGACGTCCACCTTGCCTGCCGTCACCATAGCAGCCAGGTCCGCGTGCTGCAGCGAAAAGTCCAGCGTGACATCTTTCTCTGGGTCAATGCCGTTTTCTATAAGCAAGTGTCTGAAAATGAATTCCGCCGTCGTTCCAAGACCGCTTATGCCGATGGTCTTGCCCCTCAGCGCCTCAAACCCGTCAATAGCCGGATCGGTCGTCAGCACATAGTTGACGCCAAGCGTATTTGTGGCAATATAGCGCACGCCGCCCTCCGTCTTGTTGTAAAGCGCTACCGCGAGGTTGGTCGGTACCGCCGCCATATCCACTTCACCGCTGACCAGCTTGCCTGTCAGCTCGTCCGGCGCGCCAAATATTGAGAATTCATAAGGCTTTGACTCATCCGGTCCACCCATAAGGTAAACGAGACCCATGCCTGTAGGGCCTCTGAGCGCCGCAATTTTGATGGGCGTTTCAATAGCCGCAGGCTCTTCAGCAACCGGTGCTTCCGGCGCAGGAGGTTCCACTGCAGGGGGCTCCGTCGCAGGCGAGCAGCCCGCCAATAGCCCGAGGCTGAGGAGGAGAATCAACACCGTAGTTAGAACGGCTCGTGTTGCCTTTGATAAATTTCGAATGGATTTGAATGTCATAAAGCACCGCCTTTTAATATTTGCCCATTACAGGCTTTACTACAGAAAAAACGCCGAGCAGGAAACGTGCAAGGCGTTTGTCTGGTAGTTACCGCTTTCCTGATAAATTTATCACTTTGATTCTGGCTTTAAATAAAATGCCGCAAGGACACCCGGCCCGGTATGGGCGCCTATAACCGCCCCAACCTCGCCAATCACAAAGGTCTCTACACCGTGGGCTTCTTGAATCAGCTCTTGCAGCTTATGTGCCGCTTCCAGGTCGTCGCCATGGTATACGAAGACCGTTTGGTCCTTCAGGCTTTTCCCGGCAGTGCGCTCACCCATCAGCTCGCAAATCCGCTTGATGGACTTCAGACGTCCACGGGATTTTTCGATTGGCGTCAGTTTGCCTTCAGCTACTGACAGAATAGGCTTAATGTTCAGCAAACCGCCTATCAGCGCAGAAGACCGCGACAGCCGTCCGCCCCTGAACAAATATTCCAGGTCGTCTACCGTAAACAGGTGATCTATCCGCTCTATCAAGGACTCCGAATAGGCTATGAGTTCGTCAAAACTGGCGCCCGCCTCAGCCCGCCTTGCGACTTCGTAGACAATTAGTCCAAACGCGCCCGAGGCCGCCCTGGTGTCCACAATCTCAATCCTCGCCTTGCCGCCCTCTTCTTTGTAGAGGTCACGGGCAATCAAGCCAGAGTTATACGTGCCGGACAAACCTGAAGAAAAAGCTAAATACAAGACTTCGTCCGCGTCAGAACAGGACCTGAAAATCTCCAGGAAGGACTCCGGTGTAGCTTGGGAGGTCTTAAAGCTCTTTCCGCCCCGCATGTCATCATAGACGGTTTTAGGCCGGATCTCTACAGCGTCGCGGTATTGCCGCTCGCCATCATGGACCAGCAAAGGCGCGACTTTAAGGCTATATCTCGCGATCATGTCTTGAGACAGGTCCGCGGCACTGTCTGTTACGAGTCGAACCATTCGAATCTTCCCCTCTCAGTTTAGTACAAATGTCGCTGTTCCTTTATATGTTAACCATTTGTCAGGTTTTTTTCAATATCTGTAAGCCAGGTTTAACGAATTAGTTTTTGACTTGACTTCTTTGGGTAAGAATTAACAAAAGAACTAAGGAGGTCTGATCATGCAACTAAATTCAGTCAAATACAAAGTACAAACGAATAAAACGCCCGCTGACGCCATAGACGCTTTGAAGTTGGAGCTTGCCAAGCAAAGCTTTGGTGTTCTCTGGGAGCTCGACTTCAAGGAAAAACTGCATGAAAAAGGTGTAGAAACGGACATTGAGTTTCATCTTCTGGAAGTATGCAATCCAAAGAAGGCAAAAATTGCGCTGGAGGAGGATATTGAAACAGGTTATTTCCTGCCGTGCCGTGCCGTGGTTTATGTGAAGGAAGGGAAGACCTGGATCGGAATGATGAAGCCAACCGTTCTCCTTGCCGAGGCCGCCACGCCTGCGTTGATGGCCGTGGCTCACGAGGTTGAAGCCGTGCTGGAGGATGCCATTGTAAAGGCGAGGTAGGATTGGGGGAACCATCGGCAAAGTCATTAAAAAATAAATTAAAATATTTTATAATAACCCGTTGACACTTCGCCCATTTTGCTTTAACATTAGTTTTGTTCTGATTTGCGGGCGAGAGTGGCGAAACTGGCAGACGCACTATCTTGAGGGGGTAGCGGGCTAATGCTCGTGCGGGTTCAAATCCCGCCTCTCGCACCAAACTGAAAATGAAAGAGCGATCCTGCGGGATCGCTCTTTTGCTTTGAATACGAAAAAAATGGGGCGTCACCGGACGTCGCGGTGGCTCAGAGCAGAAAATGTGGCATATCTTCGCAATTTTTTTCTGAAAAGTGTGTTTTTTGATCATTTTTTTGTCAAAAAACGTGGTAAGACAGTCATAACAACAACTTAAGCCATCTGGTCGGGGACAGTCCCCAACCAGATGGCTCCATTAAAAAACGTCCCGACGAAGTCATCCGACTTTATCGAGACGTTTTTATTTTCACCTACAGTGCCGCACTCTCCGCCGCGAACACTACGTTTTCGCTTTCGCCGAGGCCAAGCCTTCGGAGCTGCCAGTAGATGCCCTTTTTCTCGAGGAGCGCGTCCTCGGTGCCCTCTTCCGCGATTCTGCCCTGATCGAGGACAATGATCCTGTCGGAGCTGCGCAGGGTGGAGAGCCGGTGGGCTATGATGATGGCGGTTCGACCATCGGCTAATGCCTCTAAGGAGCGCTGGACTATAGCTTCATTCTCATTGTCCAGGGCGCTGGTGGCTTCGTCGAGGATCAGGATCTCCGGGTTCTTGAGGAAGAGGCGGGCAATGGAGAGGCGCTGCTTCTGGCCGCCGGACAGCATGATGCCGCGCTCGCCCACAATGGTCTCGTAGCCCTTGTCCAGGGAGAGGATAAAGTTGTGGATGTTGGCGCGCTTCGCTGCCTCGAAGACCTCGTCGTCCGTGGCGTCCGGGCGCCCATAGAGGATATTCTCCTTGATGGTGCCATAAAAGATCAGAACGTCCTGGCTGACTATGCCAATCTTTTCCCGGAGGGCGCTGAGCTTGATGCCGCGGATGTCGCGGCCGTCCAGGCGGATTTCACCTTCCTGGATCTCATAAAACCTCGGAATAAGCTGGGCAATGGTCGTCTTTCCAACGCCGGAGGCGCCTACCAGAGCCACCTTTTCGCCGGGCTTGATCTTCAGGGTGAAGTCCTTCAGGACATCGCTGTCCTCAGGGTTATAGCGGAAAGCGACCTGGTCGAATTCAATTTCGCCGCGGATCTCGTCAAGGTCGACTGCGTCTGGGGCATCAATAATTTCCGGATCCGTGTCCATGATTTCCCCAAAGCGCTCAAGGCCGGAAAGGCCAAGCTGCAGCTGCTGGGTAAACTCCATGAGCCGGCGGACGGGCTTGAGCATGAAGCTGACGTAAAGGATGTAGGCCAGCAGGTCGCCAAGGTTGATCCAGCCTCTGAAGACAAAGTAGCCGCCTACGGCAATGACCGAGAGATTGAGCAGGTCTGTGAGGAAGCCATTGACCATCATGAAGATGCTCATCTGGAAAAAGGACTGGCCCTTGGACTCGTAGTACTGGCGGTTGTAGTATTCAAAACGGTCCTGCTCGTAGGCTTCGTTAGAGAAGGCCTTGGCCAGGCGAATGCCCGTGACGCTGTTCTCGAGCTTTGAATTGAGGTCCGCGTGTCTGGCCTTTTGGGCCCGGAACGCCTTCAGCATGGCGACCCTGCGCCACAGGGTGAAGATGATGAGGATGGCAATAAAGGAAAAGACAATCAGGGTCAGGGGCACGTTGACGGTCAGCAGGATGAGAAAGCTCCCCAGCAGCATGACCACGGAGATGAAGAGATCCTCTGGGCCATGGTGGGCCAGCTCCGCGACTTCGAACAGGTCACCTGTGAAACGGTTCATGATCTGACCGGTGCGGTTCTTGTCGAAGAACTTGTGGTGGAGCTTTTGCATGTGCGTAAAGAGGTCGCGCTTCATGTCGACTTCAATCCGGGCGCCCATGATATGGCCCCAGTAGCCCACGACATAGGAACTGAACATGCGGATCACGAAGAGCCCTAAAGCGATCAGGGAATAGCGGACCAGCATGGCCAGGTTCTGGTCGGGGATGAAGTCGTTGATGATCTGGCGGGACAAAACCGGGAAGACCAGGTCAATGCCGGCGATCAGAAACGCGAAGAACATGTCAAGGGCGAATAAATGCAGGTGCGGCTTGTAATAACCGGCGAACCGTTTGATCATAGAAGGATCTCCTTTATAGTTGGAATCAGCCCATAAAAGCCCACCAACAACTTAATGCCAAAGTAGACGACCACAGCGCCGCAGACCACATTCACGATCTTCAGGGCCTTATGGTCAATGTGCTTGTGGAAGTGGTTTGTGAGCAGCGACAGCCCGGTAAACCACATAAAAGAGGCCGCGCAGACCCCAAGCAGAAACAAGTTCCCCTGGGCTGTGGTCAGCGTCGCCTTCATGCCGCCCAGGAGCAGCGAGCCGTCTATTAATGCCTGGGGATTCATCCAGGTGACCACAAAACAGGTCAAAACAATAGCCTGCAGAGTCTTGGGCGTCTGGTCCGTCTCCAGCTTTGGCGTAGAGCGCATGATGCTCAGGCCTATGCTGACGACCATGACACCCCCCACCAGCAGGAACGCCGCTCTGATCAGGTCATTGGCACCCACCAGGGTCCCAATCCCTAAAAAGCAAAACACTGCCAGGGAAATGTCAAAGAGGACCGTGATCCACGCCACCAGAAGGGCCCGCCAGCGGTCCATGGTCAGGGCGGAATTGATCACGTTAAGATTTTGCATCCCAATGGGGGCCACGTAGGCCAGCCCCAGCAGGAAGCCTTGAACCGCGCTGCTCATTCCTGATCCCCTCCCATATTTTTGTCGTCCATTTCCTGAGTCTCAGCACCGACACCCGCCTCCCGCCAGCTCTTAGGCAGTCTCTCTTCATAGGTATCCAGGAAGGTATGCTTGACGCCATCCCGTCGCCACCCCAGCACCGTCCCCATATCCACATTCTCCGCCGCGTGGAACAGGCATTTCTCCACGTCCGGATTCATGGTCTTGAGCGACTCCAGCAGCGCCTTCAGCTCATAGCGCCGGTTGGACGTCCGCTTGGCCGCCACCATGCAGGCGCAGTTCAGCGGCCAGATCCCTGAAAACTGCGTAAACCGCAGGATATCCTTCTCCCGGATGTAATACATGGGCCGGATCAGCTCCATCCCCGGAAAATTGGTGGATTTCAGCTTTGGCATCATGGTTCCAAAGGTCCCCTGGAAGAACAAATTCAGCAGCGTTGTCTCTATGACGTCATCATGGTGATGCCCCAGGGCCACCTTGTTGCAGCCCAGTTCCTGAGCCTTTTTATACAGGATCCCCCGGCGCATCTTCGCGCACAGGTAGCAGGGATAGTCCGCCGCAATCTTCTCAATGGACTCAAACACATTCTTTTCGAAAATGTCCAGGGGAATCCCGAGGTGCCGGCAGTTCTCCTCCATCAGCCTGCGGATCTCCGGATGATACCCCGGATCCATGGAAATGAACACCACCTCAAAGGGGTACTTTTTATGGCGCTTCAGCTCCTGGAACAGCTTCGCCATCAGCATGCTGTCCTTACCGCCGGAAATCGCCACCGCCACCTTATCCCCGGGCTTTAGCATCTCGTAATCATTGATTGCCTGCACGAACTTGGACCACAGGTCCTTCTTGTAGGTCTTTGTCAGGCTGCGCTCGATCTCCCTCAGCGACTTCAGCGGCCCCTCAGGCTCTATGATCTCACAGCCCGGCCCACTCAGCCCCGGCCCGGCGATCCCCGAGTCCCGCAGCCCTTCTTGCTCCACGTCTTTCACAAAATTCACCCCATCAAATTATCTCAGGCGCCAAGACGCGGCGCCAGACTCCTGTGGAGCAGCCCGGCACCGCGCGGCAGTAAAATCTCATCCTTCTAATGTTACCTGATCTCGCGCCCAAGTTCAAATGCTTTCAGGTTCAGCGCCAGCGTCTTTTCCGGCACAATCGCCTCAATGGCTTGATGCCAGCAGTCCACCGGAATGTCCTCCAGCACCACGGAAAGCATGCCGATGGTCACAGTATTCACCACCCGCACATTCCCCAGCCCCCTGGCTTCCTCCAGCGCGTTGACCGCCCTGACCTCCACCGCTTGTTCGCCTTCCCCGGCAATCCTCGCCTCGATATCCTCCGGATAGGCCGCCTTTTCCGCAATCACCGGTACCGGCGGGATCCTCGACGTATTCAGCAGCACCACGCCCCCCGCCTTGACCATCCCGCTCCAGCGCAGGCCCTCCAGGGGCTCCAGCGCCAGCAGCACGTCTGCCTGTCCCGGCATGATATTTGGCGAAAAGACCTCTTCCCCGTAGCGCACACTGCCCCAGACCTTGCCACCCCGTTGAGACAGTCCTATTACGTCGTTTGTCTTGACGTCGAAGCCCGCCCGGAAGGCCGCCTCGCTGATGATGGCCGTGGTCATTACCAGTCCCTGTCCACCAACGCCGCCTAACATGATGTTTTTAGTCATCACTGCCGCCCCCTTTTCCCTTGGTTTTGTCACCTACCCGGGAAATCGCGTTCACCGGGCACACCTGGGCACACACCGAGCAGCCCACGCAAAGGTCGGGATCAATGGAAGACTTCAGTTTGTCTATGCCTTCGTAGGCTTTCATGACGATGGGCGGGCAATTGGTCTTGACGCAGCTGCGGCAGCCAATACAGACCTGCGGGTCTACGACAAAATACGGCTCGCGGATCTTGAAATTGAGGGCGCACGGCCGGGTGGTCATCACAATGGAAAGCCCTTCGAACTTCAGCTCTGCTTCAATAGCCGCTTTGGCGGCCTTGTAGTCAAACTGGTCCACCGCCACCACCCGTGGGAAGCCCATGGCCTTCAGCAACTCAGGAATGGACGTGTTCATGTCCCAGTCCTCGGTATAGCTGCCGGAAGTAGCGGTCATCTGGCCGCCTGTCATGGCCGTGGTGCCGTTGTTCAGAATGATCAGTGTCAGGTTCGCCGCTGGGTCCAGCTGGTGCAGCAGGTTCAGTGCCCCCGTCATCCCCGAGTGGAAGAATGTGCCATCTCCTATGACACTGACCAGGGGCTCAGACTTGCCGGCTAAAGCCAGCGCCTTGCTCATCCCTTTTAAAATGCCTATAGTCGACCCCATACTGATGATGGTACTGAGCATGTGCAGGGGCTCCAGCACCGCGAGGGAGTAGCAGCCTATGTCCCCAAGGACACTGATCTTGTTTTTTTTCAGAATGTCGAACACCGGACGGTGCGGGCACCCCGCGCAGAACATGGAAATCCGCGCTACCGTGTCCACTTCCCTTGCGACCTCAACCTTCGCCGTCTTAAGGACGCCGGCCTCAACCAGCCCTGCTTCTATCATTTCCGTATGCAGCTCTCCGGTGAAGCTGAAGTACTTTTTGCCTTCACAGGCAATGCCACTCAGCTTCAGTTCATTTTCTATGAACGGCGTCAATTCCTCAAGGACCAGCACCTGCTCGTAGTCCTGTACCAGGGACCGGAGCGCCTCGACAGGCAGTGGGTACACCATGCCGAGCTTATAAATGTCGACCGGTGCTTTCAGCTCTTTCAGGTTGTAGTACATGAGGCCGGAGGTGATCACTAAGGTTTTGACCGTCTCAGCGGCGCCGGAAGGGCTTTCTGAATCCCCTTCCCAAGCCTCAAGAAAGTTGATGTCATGACCTGAAGCGTCCTCCGCGAGGCGTATAATCCGCTGCTTCATCTCGTATTGCTTAGGAAAAGTGTTTGGCGGCACCATGCCAAAATCCTCAGGAATCTTGGAAAAGCCTGTGATTTCATGGGCTTCCCGTTCGCCCAGCTCAACCGGGCTGCGGCTGTGGCACACCCGGCTCGTCATGCGCAGCATCACCGGCATGCCATAATCCTCGCTGAGGGACAGTCCCAGCATGGCGAAATCCTTGGCTTCCTGTGCGGAGCCCGCATCCAGAATGGCCATATTGGCAAACTTGCCTAAAACCCGGTTGTCCTGCTCATTCTGGGAGGACGCCATGCCGGGATCCTCCCCGGAAACCAGGAGAAACCCGCCCTGAACAGGTGTCTGGGTAAACGTCATGAGGGGGTCCATGGCTATGTTGACACCCACGTGCTTCATGGAGACCAGGGTTCTCGCCCCGGTAAATGACGCGCCTATCCCAACCTCCAGCGCTACCTTCTCATTGACCGAAAACTCCGCGTAAACTTCTGGTGTATACTTACGGATCGCTTCCAGCAGCTCCACCGTAGGTGAACCTGGATAGCTTGACGCCACCAGACCGCCCGCTTCATAAAAGCCCCGGGCCGCCGCCTCATTGCCTGTCATCAGCTTGACTTCCAAGATGAGCCCTCCTTCGAAGAACCAACAGGTCAGTGTCGCATGTCCATATTCAAAGACTGACGCGCAGCCCAGGCTGCCGTCGCCGCTGCTTCTGCCGCCCGCGGCGAGCTTAAGCCGCCTTACCCTCTGTCAAAAAACGGACTCTTGCCCTTCACAGACAGCGGCATACCATAGGCAATTTTGACGTCGCTCTCAAACAGTCCCAGCTCTACCGCAGCTTTTCCAATGGAAAACATCACCCGGTTGTCCACCCGCCTGTTCGCCGCCAGGGAGACCGCAGAACCCACCGCGATCCCCAGGTCCGTCACGTCAAAGGTACAGATCCCCCCAGCCGCCTTGCTCTTCGCGCAGTCCTCATAACCGCACATGCCACAAGCTGGCACACCCCTCTGAGACAGCGTCGTGCCTATGAGCACCACCACTTCTGAACCCAGGATATTGCCTGCGTCACGACCGAAAAACGCCGCGCCGGACGCCTCCCCTATAGCTTTCATGCGCTCCGCCAAAGGCCCAAGGTCCTCACCCGTCAATACCATAGCTTCAACGTGGTCAACCCCACGGCCCTTAGGCGCCGTCTTCGCCGCCACGCACATATCCTGAGCCGTTCTCAGCACCGCTTCATGATAAACGTTATTATTTTTCAATGTAAACCCTCCCTCTTAAGCTCTGCACACTATGAGTTCTGCAAAAATTCAACAATAAGCTCTTCAACAAGCTCTAAAGCCCATAGAAAAATGGCACTAAAACCGGCACCAGGGCGGAAAGCACCACCCCGTTGAAGAACGCCATGATGGCCACCTCCGGATCCGTATACCTTGAAATCACCGGCAGCGTGGAGTCCATGGACGTCGCCCCCGCCGGCGCGATCACCGTGTAGCGGTTGAAGTATTTTGCTATAAACGGCACGCTGGCAATGGTCAGCAGCTCCCTGAAAATGTTAGAAATAAAAGCCACTGCCCCTGTCTGGGCCCCGTCCAGGGTTGTCAGCAGGATCCCGGACAGGCTGTACCAGCCATAGCCCGCCGCAATGGCCAGCCCCGTGGTTGCCGGCTGGTTGAAGATCACGCTCGCCGCGAAGCCCCCAATGGCGCTTCCCGCCACGATCCCCAGCGGTATGGCCACCAGCATGGCCCCGTGCTTTCGGATCTCCTTGAACACGGAAAGGTTGAGCCCCACCTCAATGCCAATCATTAAAATGAGGAAGTTCAGCGCCCACATGGTGAGGCTGCCAATCTGTTCCCCGGACTCAGGCGGCAAAACGAAATAGCCCAGCCCGACCCCGCACCCAATGGCGCCAATCAATACCCAGATCATTTCGACTTCACCTCCCGGACGAGGATTCTGCTGAGCCCGTAGACCACCAGGATGCTGAACACGCTGGTCAGCCCCGCGTAGGCGAAGGCCTGCAGTCCCAGCGACCTCATGTTCCCCAGGATTTCCTCGTTCAGGCCAATGGAAAGCCCCATAGAAAACAGCAGGAGCACAACCCCCACCTGCTGCAGCTTTCCAATCCACTTTTTCTGCTTTTCCCCAAACCTAATAACTGCGCCGATGGTCACACCAACCACCAAAAACATCAATATACCCCACATGTCAAATTTCTCCTTATGCAATAAATGTTACCTCTATTCTACACGAAATTTGGGACAGCGGCAAAGTCTCAGAAAAGCATCTGAGAAAAGAATGGCAAAATTGACGGTCACCCCTCCACACACCGGTTGACAGCCGGCGCAGGTCGTATATAATCTAACAGGTGGGAAACTGGAACCATCGGCGTAAAAGCCTCTTTATATAGAACGAAGGAGTTTGATCATGAGTATTTTGAACGTCAAGAACTTAAGCCACGGATTTGGCGACCGCGCCATTTTCCACGACGTCTCGTTCCGCCTGCTCAAGGGTGACCACATTGGGCTCATTGGGGCAAACGGTGAGGGCAAATCATCTTTTATGAACATCATCACCAACAAGCTGATGCCGGACGAGGGCGTGATCGAGTGGTCAAAGCGTGTCCGTGTCGGTTATCTGGACCAGCATACGTCATTGAGTCCGGACCTGACGATCCGGGACGTCCTGAATAAGGCGTTCCAGTATCTGTTTGATCTGGAGACGGAGATGCACAGCCTGTTCGAGGCCATGGCGGACGTTGAGCCGGACGAGCTCGAGGACATCCTGGAGGATACGGGTACCATTCAGGATCTTCTTGACCACAACGACTTTTACAACATTGACTCCAAGGTGGAGGAGGTCGCCCGGGCGCTGGGGCTCTCTGAGATTGGCCTTGAAAAGAGCGTCGCGGACCTGAGCGGCGGACAGAGAACCAAGGTTTTACTTGCGAAGCTTCTGCTTGAAAAGCCGGACATCCTGCTCCTGGACGAGCCAACGAACTATCTGGATGAGCCCCACATTGAGTGGCTGAAGCGGTATCTGAACAATTATGAGAACGCGTTTATCCTGATCACCCACGACATTCCTTTCCTGAATTCCGTGGTCAACCTGATTTATCATATGGAAAATCAGAAGCTGGACCGCTATGTGGGCCAGTATGAAGACTTCATGGCGGTTTACGAAATGAAGAAAAGTCAGCTGGAGTCTGCCTACAAACGACAGCAGCAAGAGATCTCAGAGCTCGAGGACTTCGTCCAGAGGAACAAAGCCCGTGTGGCGACGCGCAACATGGCTATGTCCCGCCAGAAGAAGCTGGACAAGATCGACCGGATCGAGCTGGCCAAGGACAAGCCCAAGCCGGAATTTAATTTTAAGGAAGCCAGAGCTTCCGCAAAGGTCGTCTTTAAGACGACGGATCTGGTCATTGGCTATGACACCCCACTTTCAAAGCCTCTGAACCTGCAGCTGGAGCGGGGCCAGAAGGTGGCTTTGACCGGCGCCAATGGCCTCGGTAAGACGACACTGCTGAGAAGTATTTTGGGACTGATTCCGTCGATCAGCGGTACGGTGGAGCTTGGGGATTACCTCTCTATTGGCTACTTCGAGCAGGAGATCAAAGAGGCGAACTACAACACGTGTATTGAAGAAATCTGGCAGACCTTCCCGGCCTATAACCAGTTTGAGGTGCGTTCGGCGCTGGCCAAGTGCGGTCTGACCACGAAGCATATTGAGAGCAAGGTGCTGGTTCTCAGCGGCGGCGAGCAGGCCAAGGTGCGCCTGTGCAAGCTGATCAACCGCGAATCTAACCTTCTCGTCCTGGACGAGCCGACCAACCACCTGGATGTGGACGCTAAAGAAGAGCTGAAGCGGGCACTGAAGGCGTATAAGGGCAGCGTCCTGCTCATCAGCCACGAACCGGAATTTTACCGGGATGTCGCGACAGAGGTCTGGAACTGCGAGGACTGGACGACGAAGATTTTTTAGGGCGGCCCAGTCCCCAACCGACATCTTCAGGCGGGCCCAGTCCCCAACCAACACTTTCAGGGCGGCCCAGTCCCCAACCAGCACTCGAACCCCCGGTCACTAAACCGGGGGTTTTCCTTTACACAAATAAAAAGCGGCGCCACGGGGCGTCGCTTTCCTTTAATCTTTTGTATGGGTGTTCCCGTCAATCGACCTCATTGGTCCAAAGCCTCAGAAATTCTTGTCCATTTACTCTGTAGACCGCATCCAGATCCTCGAAGACCAGGTCTTGATAGTCTTCAAAGCTAAACCTGGCACAGACCCCACAGCTGGAGCTGATTTTTCTGGGAACGGGCATCAGCTTGCAGCTTTCGTCCACGGCTTTTAGCTTCCGTTCAAATTTTAGCGCACCTGCATGGGTGTGAAACGTCGCAATCAAATAGGTGTCTGCCATAAAAGCCGCCTATTTGCTCGCGCGAATCAATGTATCCTCGCCGTTTGGGCTGGCATCGATCTGCTTGAAGCCTGCGCTTTTGAGAAAACGCGTGACGTTATTGAGGGCCGCCGCATTGTCCACGAGGACATCGACTGAAGAAGCGGCAGTCGAAGCCGCCAGCGCTTTCTTCGTCATGAGCACAGGTTGAGGGCAGGACATGCCCCGGGTATCTATCATAGCCATTTAGAGCGCCTCCTTCAGTTCTTTTGCTGGTTCAGTGACTTTGGGCAAATTCATCACGGAAATTACCGCAACCACGACAATCAACAAAATGACCGCAATCTGACCGCCTGCCGTCACGCCTTTGCCGCTGGAGGCCAAGCCAAAATTATGGGAAATAGCCGCGCCCACCATAAGGCCGAACACGGTCACTGCCGAATCTGAGTTCCCTTCGCCGGAGAGAATCAGCTGGCGAAGCGGGCAACCGCCGAGGAGCACACTGCCCCAGCCCGTCAGGAAGAGCCCGAGGAAGTTCCAGAGGCCATCCGTGTGGGCAATCGGTTGATCAGCAAAGCCAAGGTTGAAAGTCCCCATTGCCAAGTTCCCGGCAAAAGCGGTCACCAGAATGGCCCCAATGCCCATCAGCAGGTAATAATCCTTGAAGAGGATAGCGTCTCTGATACCACCCATGGTACAGAGTCGCGTCCTTTGAGCCGCGACGCCTGTGATGACGCCCGCACCCAGAGAGATCAGAAGTGGCGCGTGCAGAGCCCCTGGCCCTTCAGCGCTGAAGAAAAGAAACGCCGGAGCCGCTACGAGGAGCACCAGGAGACCCACCATGACCGCTGGGAGAAGAACACCCTCCAAAGCATTTTGCTTGTAATTTCGCTTAAGTGAAAAGCCCTTGTTCAGAAAGACAATGCCCATGCCTATGCCTGCAGCAAAGCCCGCGAGTCCTACCAGAGCATTCAGATCCCCGGAACCCATTCTTAAGATCATTCGCAGCGGGCAGCCCAGGAAGACAAGCGCGCCAATCATAACCGCAATGGCCAAAATAAATCGCGTGAATGGCGAAGATCCTCCACGTGCTGAAAATTCTTTGAAGAACATGGCGGAACCCGTAGCACCCAGAACAATGCCTATGACTTCCGGACGGATGTACTGAACTACACCAGCCCTATGTAATCCAATTGCGCCGGCAATATCCCTGAGGAAACAGGCAATACATACGCCCATATTGGCAGGGTTACCGAACTTGACAAGCGCTACGGATAATAATCCAATGATCGCGCCCGCCATAATGATACTGCTTTTTTTCATGTCTTGAAACGCCTCTCTTTCTACATGGTTTTTCCATTTCGTTTAGTTCATTTTGTTCACCGAACCCAGAATAACGCAATTTCCAGAATCCATCCAATTGTAAATATAAATTGAGAGTGATTCTCGATAAAATAGTTCTATGGCAACCATCGGCAAAATTCTGTATTCTATAAGTAGACTCAGAGGGGGACTTGACTATGTATTATTTCGACAACGGCGCGACATCTTTTCCAAAGGCACCAGGCGTTGCGGCAGCGGTCGCGGATTATATCGAGCACGTAGGCGTCAACGTGGGCCGCGGGTTTTATTCAGAGGCACTGGGGGCGGCCGGCGTCATGCTGGACTGCAGGGAAAAGCTCCAGAGGCTGTTCAACGCGCCAGAGGGCTTCGAAACCATTTTCACCATGAACATCACCGAAAGCATCAACGTGATTCTAAAAGGGTATCTCAAGGCGGGGGACCATGTGATTGTCTCCTCACTTGAGCACAATGCCGTCATGCGGCCATTGGTTTCCCTGGAGCGCAGGGGGGTCACCTTCACGCGGGCGCCTTTTGACGCGGAAGGGGCGCTGGAGGTTGAAGCCCTGTCAGGGCTGATTCAACCCAACACTAAGTTAATCATGGTCACCCATGCTTCCAACGTCTGCGGCACATTGAATGACCTGAATCGCATAGGTGAACTCGCGGAGGCCCACGGTATTCCGCTGGTGGTGGACGCGGCTCAGACCGCAGGGGTTATGCCCATTGATCTTCAGAAAAATAAAGCAAAGGCTATCTGCTTCACCGGGCACAAGAGCCTTCTGGGGCCTCAGGGGATTGGCGGCTTTGTCATTGACAAGGCTTTCGCCGCCATGGTCGAGCCCTTGATCGAAGGCGGGACCGGGAGCCGCTCGGATTCCGAGGCGCAGCCCGCCATGCTGCCGGACAAATTTGAATCCGGAACGCAGAACCTGCCTGGGATTTACGGCTTGAACACGGCGCTTGATTATGTGAATGACGTAGGGATAGAGGCTATCCACGCCAAGGAGCTGCAGCTGACGGAACAGTTCATGAATGGGGTCCGTGATATGGAGGGCGTCCGTCTTGTAGGCAGACATGGGACTGAGAACCGGACTGCCGTGGTATCCATTGATTTTGAGCTGCACGACAATGCAGACATTGCTTATTTGCTGGACAGCGAGTACGACATCAAGACCCGGGTGGGGATGCACTGTGCGCCTTCTGCCCACAAAGCCCTGGGGACTTTCCCGCAGGGGACGGTGCGGTTCAGCTTTTCGTATTTTAATACGGAGGAAGAGATTGATTATCTGCTGGAGTCGCTGAGGAAGATTTTGGCTTAGGGGTGATAAAGGCAGAAGTTGAAGCACTATGTTGATGAAGATTAAGGATAAAGATCAAGGATAAAGATCAAGGATAAAGATCAAAGATAAAGATCAAAAATGAAACCCCTTTTGCCGATGGTGGTGTGACCCAGACCATCGGCAAAAGGGGTTTTTTACTTGGAAGTTTGGTGGGGGACAGGCACCAACCAAACAGGTTGACGCAAGCGGTAATAACGGCGCAATAGGTTTATGGATTTTCTTTCACCATTCCCCCTCAGACCGCCTGATCTCCTTCGCCCGTTCCACCGCGTCCCGGATGCCTTCGTAGCCGGTGCACCTGCAGAGGTTGGCGGAAAGCCACGCCCGCTGGATCGCCTCATCCGCCTCCGGGTGGGCTTCCAGCATGGCCCAGGCGTTGACCAGGAAGCCAGAGGTGCAGTAGCCGCACTGGAACCCGCCGCGCTCGACAAAAGCTTGCTGGATCGCCGTGTTTTGGAGGCCTTCCACGGTGGTGATGCTGCGGCCATCCGCTTCCACCGCCAGCATCAGGCAGGCCTTCACAGGCTTATCGTCCAGGAGGACCGTGCAGGCCCCACAGTCGCCGTTCTCACAGCCGGGCTTGGCGCCGGTATGACCCGCCGCCTCTCTCAGGACCTGCAGCAGCGTATCCATGGGGCGCACCACCAGCTTTCTGGCTTTTCCGTTCAGCATTACTACAATTTCACACAGTCCTGCATAGTGCTCCCTCATCTGGCCTCACCTGCCTCTTCTGTTTTCCCAAGCACGGTAAACGCCTCAACCAGGTCCCGTTTCAGCAGTCCCAGTTTGTACGCCTTTGATGCCCGTAGGTCGTCCACTGCCAGTTCCTCAAGGCGCTGCCACACCACCATGGCCTGTTCCTCAGGGGTTGCGTCTGCCTGAATGGCAGCGGCGGTCTTCTCCCCGTACCAGACATAGGCGGACACACCGCCCACCGCCGCTTTGTAGGCATCCCCCCGGCGGGTCACCACCACGTGACAGATGGGGTAGTCAATTTCAGTATGCTTCTGGCGCCGTCGCCTGAAAAAGCGGGTGGCCTGGCCGTCCACATCGTCCACAGAAGACACTGCTGACGGCGCGAGTTCAAAGCCCAGCAGCAGCTCCCCGGCCCTCAGCTGAAGCCGCTTGTGGAATGCTTCATGCAGAGGCTGTCTCACCAGTCCCTCAGATGTGTATAGAACCGCGTCCGCACTCAGCGTCAGCAGCGCCAGGGCCATTTCCCTGTAGGGCAGCCGGCCGCAGAGGTTCCCACCAAGGGTCAGGGTGTTTCTGACCGTGTGGTCCGCAATGCCACTTGCAACTGCCTGCAGAAGCGAGCCCGGCAACTTGTCACTGAGCGCATTGAGGGACAGTCCCCCGCCGAGCCAGAGGGTATCTTTATTTAGAGGGCTCAGGCCAACGCCATGGGCCGTGTAGGCTTCAATCCCTTTTAGGTCAATGACGACGTCCGCTTTGACAGAGCCCTTTCGCATGGCGGTTACAATTTCCGTGCCCCCGCTGAAGTAAAGGGGCGTCTGCCCGGCTTCAGCGACTTTGTTCCAGAGCTCAAAAGCCTCTTTGGGTGCCGATGGTCGTTCAAACACAAACTCAAACGGAATCATTCTGCCTCACCTTCTTTCTTATTCATAGCTCGCCAGATAGACTCCGGCGTAAGTGGCAGCTGATTCAGCGGTACGTCTGCCGCACGGGCCAAGGCGTTGGCCAATGCCCCCGGCATGCCTATCACCGCTTGTTCCCCCAAACCTCTGGCACCGTATGGACCGTCCTTCTGAGGGGTTTCCAGAAAATCGATCAGATAGTTTGGCGCATCACTGTACCGCATGATTTTGAAGTCTCTTAAATCATCATTCAGCACCTGTCCCCGACCGTTAAACTGGAAGCCTTCACAAGCCGCGAAGCCCAGGCCCATGGCCATGGCCCCGGCAATCTGCCCCCGGGCCAGAGCTGGATTGATCACCCTGCCCGCATCCAGGCAGCAGGCTGCGTTTAATACTTTGTAGGTGCCGTCGTCTGGGTCCAGAACTACCTCAACCCCTTGAGCCGCAAGGGTCCACTCCAGGTCAGGGTGGCCGGCGCCGGTTTCGGGATCAATGCCCGTCAGCAGTCTTGAAATGTAGCGCCCCCTGCCAATCACCTGGCCCTCAACGGCATTGCCATTGGGGTAGGTATAGCCCAGGGCGACGTCTTTAAGATTAAGACCTACATGGGGCTCTTCTTTGAGGTAGATTTTCCCGCCTTCAACCGATAAGTCCTCAGGAGGCACCCGCAGCACTATGGAAGCGGTTCTGCGCAGCTGCCTCAGCGCGTCGTCACAGGCCTCCAGCGCGGCGCGGCCTGCCATAAAGAGGCCCCGGCTGGCAGCTGTCGCCCAGTCGTGGGGTGCCACTCTGGCGTCTACGGTCATTTGGACGTGAACCTGGGATGGATCGATTTTTAGCCGCTCCGCGACAATTTGCGCAAGACCCGTTTTCGTGCCCTGTCCAATTTCCACAATCCCCGTTTGAAGGTTGACGGAGCCGTCACCGTTAAAGGTCAGCACCGCGCCTGCATCTGTGTTGGTAGGCATGGCTGGGGCCTTCCACAGGCATGTTACCGCTTTGGCTTTGATGCGGCCATCCTCAAGAATGTGTCTGCTGCCCTCTTCCCAGCGCAGATTTTGTGCCACTTTTTGTATGCAGCCTTTCAGGTCGCCAGTGCATTCGTCCAGAATGCTCTGAACCGGTGTGGTGTCGCCAGCTATCACAGCGTTTTGCAGTCTCAGCTGGACGGGATCCATGTCTAAGGCTTCCGCCAGGACCTCCATAGCCCTTTCAACAGCAAAGGAAGCCTCCACATGGCCAAACCCTCTGTAGGCGGTGGCAAAGGGATGATTGGTGTAAACACAAAGGGAATCGCAGCGCACATTGGGGATTCTATAGGGGCCCGTGCAGGAAATCGCCGCCGCTCGGCTGATATTGACCGCATAGTCCGCATAGGCGCCACTGTCGAATAAAAACTCTATGTCCGCGGCGATCAGAGTACCGTCTTTTTTTGCGCCCAATTTCACTTTGGCTTCCAGTCCCATGTTGCCTGGCGAGCTGATCAGATCCTGTTCACGGGTATTCACAAGCCGGACCGGTCTGCCGCCTACTGCCTGGGACATCAGATAGGCAAGGCCTTCCAGCTGAATACCGGCTTTGCCGCCAAACCCGCCGCCTATGGGTGGCGCAATTACATTGATCAGTCCTTCCTCAATGCCAAAGAAGATGCTCATGAGTCCCTTGACCACATAGGGCGCTTGTGTGGTGGAGTGAATTTCCACCTCGCCGCTGCCGTGGATTCTGACCGTTGCTGCCCGCGGCTCCATGGCCACGTGGTCGCCTGGCGGAAATGAGGTGGAGACCTCAACAATTTTGTCTGCCTCATTAAAGCCTTCAATTGGGCTGCCTTTTCTGATTTTCGTTCGGTTGGCTACGTTAGTGCCGGGTTCTGGCAGAATCGCCGGGATGTGGACGTAGGCTGCCATATCTGGGTGGAGCAAAGGCGCGTCGGACCTCAGGGCTTCCGAAGGCTTTTGAATGGCGGGCAGCACTTCATAGACGACTTCAATGAGGCTTACTGCCGCCTGCGCCTCCCGGAGAGAGTCTGCCACCACCGCTGCGACTGGCTCTCCGTGATGACGGACGACACCTCGTGCAAGGGGCGGCTTATCCCCAAGATAGAGCCCAATGTTTCGAGTATGGTTTTCTCCGGTCAAGACCGCATGTACCCCCGGCATTGCCAGAGCTTTTTCTGTTTGTATAGAAAGTATTTTCGCGTGGGCATGAGGACTCAGCTTGACGGCAGCGTGGAGCATGTCTGACTCAATGTGATCTCCGAGATATTTTTGCCTGCCGGTCACCTTCTCCCAGCTTTCCTTGCGGGGAATCGACCTGCCTACTGCATGGCCGGAAGCACTTGCACAGCTTTGATTGCCTTCATTTTCTCGTCTTTTTTCGTCCATTCGTTTCTCCCTCACTTTCTCAGCCCTTCGACGTTTGGTGCGGCCCAGTCCCCAACCAAAATCTCGGTATGTCCCTGTCCCCAACCAACCTATGCCCCAAAGTGCCTGTTAGTAAAATGGCGTCAGAACACAAATTCTGACGCCGTCCCTTGTGAATGTCAACCAACTGAATTTTACAAAATAACCGAAACACCTACCCCAGAACCAGCAGCCAGTGGAGTCCGCCTATCAGGAGCATCATGCCAAAGAAGGCCATTTCCACGTCTGGGGCAAACTGTCCCATGCGAATCGCCCAGGCAGGTTTATTTCTTAGGACAAGGAGATACATTGCCGCTGCCGCAGCAACATAGCCAAGGTAAGTCACGGTCTCCGAAGCCAGCTTGTAGAAAGGGTCTACCCCCAGCATCCAAACTTCCAGTGGATACAGAAGGACGACGTAAAGGGAAAGCATGCCTATGGCGAAGGCCTTTCCGCCAAAGAGCTTCATCCCCTCTTCCTTAGGACCGAAGAGCATGGAGATCCATTTTGAAAAGGACATGGCCGTGCCAAGGTTGATGAGGGTCAAAATGTGGATCAGATAGCCCTCATCAAAATTTCCTTTGATGAGGCTCTTGCCTATGCTGCCTATCATCAGCGGCGCGCCGCTGATGGCCAGGACGCCTATGAGCACCGCGAAGCCCAAGAATGGATTCGTGCGCATGACGCCATGGATCTTGGTAAGCTCCCGGGTGTGGTACATGCGGGCCAAGGCACCGGCGGTGAGAAAGAGCAGGCTCTTGAACATAAAGTGGTTGAACGCATGCACCATACCGCCAAGGCCACCGTCCAGCTGATACATGGAGATCCCTATGACCATCAGGCCCACCTGGGAAACGGTATGAAAAGCCAGCATCCGCTTGATATCAGTCTGGAAAATGGCCCGGACTACGCCATAGAGGGCCGCAGCAACACCAAGGGCCAGGGTGATCGTATAGGCTGTCGTCGAGTTAAACGGCGCAATGACATTGAGGTATAGGAATAGGCCTGACTTGACCACCAGGCCGGAAAGGATCGCGGAAATGAAGGTTGGCGCGTAGCCATGGGCCACAGGGAGCCAGCCGCCAACGGGGAAGGAGGCGGTCTTCACCGCGAAGGTCGTCATAAAGCATGCCAGCGCGAAGCGTCCCCGGACAGACAACGCCACACCCGTCGCGCCCAGTGGCGCCGCACCGCCCAGCAGTCCGTGAATCTGGGTCAGGTTGAGGGTTCCGAGCTCCGTATAGAGGGCAATGATGCCCACCAGGAAGATCAGCATCCCAACGCTGTTGAAAATCAGGTAATAGAGGCCCGCCCGGACGGAGACGGCATCCCGCTCGTAAAGGATCAGGATGCTGCTCAGGATAGTGACGACCTCAATCATGAGATAAAGCGTAAACAGGTCTCGGGTCATGTAAAGGGCGTAGAGGGAGCCCTGCAACATGCCAAGGAATAAGAAGAGCTTGTGGTCATTGCAGTGCTGATGCCATAAGTAACTGTAGATGTAGGCGAAGGCTACGGTGGTCATGATCAGGAACAATCGGCCAAAGCCATTGGAGGCGAGCTCAATCCCAATGCCTTCCGGCCAGCCACCAAGAATAACGCTGACCTCGCCCCTGCTCAGGAGCCAGAGGACCATGGCGCTTAGGATAACCTGCTCGAGGAACACCGTCCTCGTGAAATTGACCCGGTCAATGAGAAAAATCAGGAGCCCCCAGAAGAAGGGCAGAAATATGAGTGCCAGCATGAGCGCTTCCATCAGTCTGTCCTCTCAAAGGTCTCATGATGAAAGATCGCGCGCCAGTCGAGGCTGCCATAATAGTGGAAAAGCTTGCCTGACATGAAGAGACCCAGGGCCGTTACGGAGGCCCCTATGACAATGGCCGTGATCATCATGGCCTGAGGCAGCGGATCGACCATTTCCCCGGTGCCCATGCCAATGATTGGAACCGCGGTTCCCGTCTGGCTGGCAAGGCTCAGAAGCAGCAGGATCACCGCCGTCTGGACCAGGTTCATGCACAATATGGTTTTGACGACCTGACGGGAGGTGACAATGCCGTAGAGGCCAATCATGACAACCAGACACGCCGTTACCGTAACGAACATCATAGGCTCCCCTCCTCAAAAAACATGGTAATGATGCCGCTCATGCCCAAGGCAACTTTTGCGCCAATCAGGGTGTTTAAGAAAATCAGGATGATCCGTTTGAGCCGCATAGCCTCCGGTGTGACGAGTGGGGCGAAGTTGGCGGAAAAGAAAAGAATCTGGAGGATGCCGGCGGTGATCAATGCGAGGAAGAGATATTTTTCGATCCGGATCAATCGGCTAAGCTCTATGGTCTTTTGCTCTGAGATAAAATAGACCAGGATGTAGGCCGTCGCAAGGATGACGCCACCCTGGAAGCCGCCGCCCGGAGAGAGGTCGCCGTTGAAAACGACGTACAGGCCAAACATGAGCATAAACGGCAGCAGCAGGAGGCTGATGACCCTCAGGAGCTCGTGTTTTTGGACATTCGAGGCTTTCGACAAGTTGTCAGGGCTCATGGTGCACTTCCTCCCTTCATAGAAAATCTTCATAAAATTTGGTTGGGGACTGGGCCCGCCTGAACATCCGGCAGGGGACTGGGCCGGGCCAGCATTTCAGTGGGGGACTGGGCCGCCTTGAACCTTCGGCCCGGCCCAGTCCCCAACCAAAAATCCCCAACCAAAATCTCAGCGGATTTCCTCGTCCTTTCTCCCCATAAACAGAATTCCAGCCGTGACCACAAACAACGTCGCAGCCTCAAAAAGGGAGTCAAACAGCCTGTAACTGAGGTAGATGCCCGTGACAAGGTTCTGCGAACCGGTCTCCGGCAAGGTGTTCTGTACATAATAGTCCATGCTGAAGCGGCCATATTCCGGCACATCCAGGACAAAGGCCTCGAAAAGGCCATTTCCCACAAAGCCAATTGCCGCTAAAATCATCAAGCCTTTTATGGTGTCACGCGTTCTCATCTTCTGTCACCCCCACGAATTCCACGCCAGGCGTCTGATTCAGCCAGCGCTCCAGTGAGTCGATCAGACAGTTGTTTTCGTTGCCCTCCACGCGGATGATGTCACTCTGCGCATCATAGGCGATCAGAAGATCCGGGCTGCTGGGCCGAAAGATGCCGGCCACAGTGGTATCCTTACCTTCCAGGCCGCCCAGCAGCTTGGCTTCAAGGCCATACAAATCGCAAAACCGGCCAAGCTCGCTCATAAATTCATCCAGCCGCTCCGGCGCCATAAGACAGCTGCCCGGAGCGCTCGCGACGGGCTTCACAACTACGTTCAGCGTCGTCTGCTTCATGACGGAGATGGTATAGATAAGCGGCACAAAGGCACAGCCCACCGCGATCTCCGCGAGGGCAATGTCCGGCGCATGCAGGAGCATATAGAGGCCGGCGGCGGTCAGGGAAAAGGCCGCGAAATAGAGGATCAGCCGGAAGTTGTTCTCCGTGATCAGCGTCATGAGGGCTGCGATCAAGAGGGCGGTGCTGAGGACGGCCATGAGGATCATCATCGGATCCATGGGTGAATCCCTCCTTTTTCAGGCAGCAGCCCGCCACGGTACGCTGACGCCGCAATCATCTGATTGGAAACCGGATTGGTCGCCAGATAGAACACCAGCAGAATCAGGAGCCGCAGGGTCATAGGGCTGAACCCCAGCCGCAGCATCAGGGAAATGACCACCGTCAGAACGACCACGGAATCAATTTTACTGCTGCTGAGCAGGGTCTCATAGACGCCCTCCAGCCGGAAGATGCCGGCAACGCCGAAAGCGAGGAAAATCCAGGCCAAAACGAGGAGCAAATCTGCGATCATTTGAGCCTTCCCCCTTTCAACACAAAACGCGTCAGCACTATGACCGTCATGAAACCAATAATGCTATAAGTCAGTATGATATCGAGGAGCCCGCTCTGACCGGAATAGACGGCGTAAACCGTCATGATCAGGGCTATTTTTACCGCGATCAGATTCAGTGCGACCAGGCGCTCCCAAATAGTTTTAGCGAGGGTCAATTGATAAAGCAGGAATAAAATGGCGACCGCTATGAGCACCATAGTAATCTCAAGCATCTGACCCACCCCCAGTCAGCAGCTGCTCGTAGCGGGTGTGGATCTGCCGGCGAAAGGCCTGAACCTCTTCTTCGCCATCCACAAAGGCCAGTACCGTCAGCTCGGAGCCATGGACCTCCACGGTCATACTTCCCGGTGTCAAAGTGATGGCATTGGCAATCAGCGCGACCAGCATGGGCTCCTTCACCGTCAGCGTCACAGTAAACATTTCCGGCGAGGGCGAACCATAAACGACTCGCTTCATATGGGCCAGGGCTGAGGCGAAAATATCCAAAATCACGCGAAAGGAAAATCTCAGGATCCTGAAAAATCCCTGTGCCGCCACAGGCTCCAGATTGAAATAGGAGAGGAAACGCTTATAAAAAAGCAGTGTGGCGACCACGGACAACAGGCCGGTGATGGTCATGCGCAGGCCAAAACGCCCGGTCAACAGCAGCCAAAAGAAAAACAGAACCGCGCCAAGCTGAAGGATTCTGACCCATTGGTGGCGCTGGTCACCATCGGCAGAGCCTTTGTTTGCTTTGATCTCTTTATTCACCTTATTCGTCTTCTCCGCCATGCCGCCATCACCTCCTTATAAAAAATCACGCCAAGAAACAGTCGCAGCAAAGTTGTTCCAACCTTTCCGTTACTGATCCGTGGCGTGATCCGCTCTAAATTTCTACTGCACCAAACATGCCTTCATGACCTCCACGACCGTATCGATGTCTTCTCTCACAATGCCATAATGGGTCACAAACCTGTACTCCCCATCCTCCATGCCATTGGACTTGATCCCCGCGCTGAGCAGCTTCTGCAGGAACGTCGCTTCCTTGATCAGGCCTTCTTCAATTTTGAAAAAGACCATATTGATATCGCGCCTGTGCTTCATCAGTTCAATGCCTGGAATTTCCGTCAAACGAGAAGCCAAGTAGGTCGCGTTTTCATGATCTTCCCTCAGCCGGTCCACCATATGCGTCAGCGCGTAAAGCCCAGCTGCAGCAAGGTAGCCCGTCTGTCTCATGCCGCCACCCATGCGCTTGCGGTTCT
The DNA here is from genome assembly GCF_900103005.1 of Acidaminobacter hydrogenoformans DSM 2784. Lineage (GTDB taxonomy): Bacteria > Bacillota > Clostridia > Peptostreptococcales > Acidaminobacteraceae > Acidaminobacter > Acidaminobacter hydrogenoformans. The sequence goes on from NZ_FMWL01000001.1 coordinate 186,248, forward strand.
TTCGCGCCCGTCTGATAAAGTCCTTCTCACCCACGAGCAGTGAGCCAATTGGCGCCGCGAGGCCTTTGGACAGACAAATGTTCACCGTATCCGCCTGGGCCGCAATGGTCTTCGCCGGCACCCCGAGAGCCAGCGCCGCGTTGAACAGCCGCGCCCCGTCCAGATGCACCGGAATGCTGTGAAGATAGGCCAGCCTGTAGATTTCCTTCATATTGTCCAGCGTCAGCACGCAGCCGTTGCCCAGCGCATTTTCCACGCAGATCAGTGACGTCTCCGGATAGTGGACGTCGCTCAGGTCCCGGATGGCATGACGCACGTCCAGCACCTCGATCTGGTTCAGGTGCACCGGCACCGTCTTCAGCTGAACCCCCGCCAGCGCCGCAGCCGCCCCAACTTCATGGGCCTGGATGTGCGCGTCCTGCCCAATAATAATCTCATCCCCCCGGCGGGTATGGGTCATGATGGCCAGCTGATTGGCAAAGGTCCCGCTTGGCACGAACAGCGCCGCGTCCTTCCCCAGGAGCTCCGCCGCGTAGGCCTCCAGAGCCTTCGTCGCCGGATCGTCCTCATAGACGTCATCCCCAATCTCAGCCTCAATCATGGCGCGCTTCATCTCCTCCGGCTGCAGCGTCACCGTATCACTTCTCAAGTCAATCCATCGCTTTGTCATGCGTCAAATCCCCCCAGGTCATTTTTTATTTATGCTGAGGCGTAATGGTAAACGCCCTCCACAAGCGTCCGCTTCAGCCGCCCCCGCAGGTGCAGGTATTCCAGGTGCGCCATGGCCTCCGAGCACGCGAACCACTTCTGAGCCTTGGGGAATGCCTCCCAGTCCTTGGCCCTCAGGTCCCAGTGCATCCTGGCCGCGATTTCACGGACCGTCTTATGCCCCTGCCCAACAATTTCAAGAACTTCTTTTAGCCGATGGTCATGGTGCCCCACCAGCTCACCAATACGCCGCTCCGGATCCTCCACCACATTGCGGTGGGCAGAATAAACACGCTTCAATTTCATGCTTCTGGCCTTCTCCAGCATCTGGAGGTAGACCCCCAGGCTGTCAAAGCCCTCGGTCCAATAGCCAATATTAGGCGTGATCTTATCGAGAATATGATCCGACCCAAACAGACAACCTCGTTCACGGCAGTACAGTCCAATCAGTCCCGGCGTATGCCCCGGCAGATCCACCACCTCAAGAGAGAAGCTGCCTATCTCAATCCGGTCGCCTTCCTCTACGGTTTCAAGCTCCAAAATCTCCTGGGACGCGTATTTATAGCCCGGATTGTCATAATAATGGATGCCGTCCTGCTCAAGCCCAAACCGCGTGATCGACTCTTGAAAACCGGCAGTTACCTCATCCGAACGAATATTGTGGATCCACCAGCTCTCCGTCTTTCCTGCGATAATCCGCGCCCCTTTTTCATGCAGCTCCCCCGCCAGGCCCGTATGGTCTGAATGCAGATGCGTCAGAACCACCGTCAGTTTTTCCGGAGAAATCCCCAGGGACTCAAGAGCCCCATAGACCGCCTCCCGGCAAGGGTCCATGGCAAAGCCCGTATCAATCATGACGGCTTCGTTTTCACCGACAATCAAGTAGCCGTTCAGTTCTCTTAAGGGGTTGTTTGGCAGTGGGATAGGGAACGTGTACAGCCCCTCTTCCAGTTGTCGTATCATGTTGTTGTCCAAGGCCTCTTCCTCCAAATTTCTTTCAGAAACAGAAAGGCATTTTTTCAAGCTTCCAGCTGAGCAGCTTACTGGGTCTCCTCTTCAGGATTTTCGTTCCAGCAGCCTTCCTTCACTTTATACCTGTTTTTTGGCCGTCCAACCTTGCCATATTCCAGCTCAATTTCGAGCTTATCTTCTTTTTCCATATAGTCGAGGTACCGGCGGGCTGTAATCCTGGACACGCCAATCTTTTTGGCTACCAGCTGCGCCGTAAAGGTCTGTTCCCCAAATTCCCGAATGCATTCGCAGACTTTGTCATAAGTCAGCTGACTAAAGCCCTTGGTGTCGATCAGCTCGTGGTCCTCGTCCTCGTCCCGGGCACCACCGCTCTCCCTCATCATCAGCTGGTCTATCATGTCCTGCTCAACGTTTTCCGACTGCTTGAGATTTTTCTTGCGCAGGCGGTACTGAGTGAGCGTTTCCTCAAAGCGCTTAAATTTGAAAGGCTTGATCAGATAATCCACCGCGCCGTACCGCAGGGCTTCCTCCACGGTTTCAACCGAACGGTCCGCCGTGATCATGATGACGTCCGAGCGCATGCCCTCCCGGCGGATCCAGTGCAGCAGCTCCACGCCTTTCCCCTGCGGGAAAAAAACGTCAAGCAGGACCAGGTCCGGCTCGGTAAGCTTCATCACCATTTTTGCCCTGTCCAGGGTCGATACGCTGTCTATGAGCGTGTAGCCTTCAATTTTTGCCAAAAACCGTTCATTGATTTCTCTGACCATGGGATCGTCCTCGACGATAAGCACTTTAATCATAATCCAGTGCCCGCCCCCCTTCATAGGGAATTGTGATGCGCCATTCGGCGCCTGATTCATTGTCTAATTCTATGATACCGCCCGCCTCATCAATGATTTCCTTGACAATACTCAGGCCGTAGCCGCGGCTTCCGTCCTTGGTCGTGACGCCTCGCTCAAATATTTTGTTCGCAAGGTCCTCCCGGATACCCGGTCCGTTATCTGAAACTATAACCTCCAGAGCCTCTTCGTCTGACGTGATGCTGACGTAGATTTCGCCGCCCTCCATTTTGACGAGCTCATCTATGGCGTTTTCGATCAGATTACCCAGAACGGAACAAAGCTCATCCTCCGTGATTTGGTCCGGAAGCCGGTTCAAATAGGAGGCTGGATCGATTTCCATATCTATTTTAGCCTCTGTGGCCCTGTTGTATTTCGCGAGCAAAATCGCTGAAACATGGGTATTTTCGATTCTGTCGTTGATGACCCCGGACATGCGTTCACGCTGATCCGAGACTTCGGAAATATATTCCTCCGCCTCTTCATAGGCCTCGAGTTGAATCAGACCCGAGATCGTGTGGAGCTTGTTCATGAACTCGTGGTTTTGGGCTCTAAGGGCGTTGGTCATCTTCTGGTAGCCGGTGAGCTCCTCCGCCATGAGCTTCACCTGGGTCAGGTCCTGGATGTTGGACACGACACCAATAAATTCACCCCGGTGATCCCTGAGGGGTGTGTGGCTGCAGAGGATCGTTTTGCCTGGGCTGAGGCGGATTTCCTGATTTAAAATGGTTTCCTTGCTGTCCAAGGTCCGCAGCATCTGCTGGGCGTAGACGTCGCTGTAATCTGACAGCGGCTTGCCCACGTCCTCCGGGGACAGCCCCAGGATGTCTTTGGCCAGTTTGTTGAACAGGAGTATTTTCCCGCTGTTGTCTATAGTGAGGACCCCATTGTTGAGACTCTGAAGGATGATGTCCCGCTGACCTAAGAGCAGCGCGATTTCTTTGGGCTCCAGGCCAAAGATGGTCCGTTTGATGTTGAGGCTGAGGATGGCGGCGCCCAGGATGCCCACCAGGAGCCAGACGACCAGCGTTGTCTCCAGGTTGCGGATTTGGGTGCCCACCTCTTTGTAGACCGTGTCCGTCAGCAGGCCTACGAGGACGGCGCCGACCTGGTGACCATTGGCATACACCGGGGCGAAGGCCCGGATCGCTGAAATCAGCTCGTTGCGGTCCGCTGAGACGTAGGCCTCGCCGGTGCTAAGCACCTGCTCTTCGCCCCCGTTGCGATACCTCTCCCCCAATAAATTCTCCGATGGATACGAGTACTGAATCCCCGACATATCCATCACAATTATATACTGAAAGCGTGTCTGCTTCCTGAAGTCCTCAACGCGGGCCTGGATCGTCCCGTCACCGTTCTGGGCCGCCAGTGCCTCCCGGATCTCCGGCATAGCCGCCACCGTCACCGCCAGGTCCATGGCATTGTTGCCCATCTGGGTCTCAAGGGTCCGCTCCAGGTAACCAAAAGTCATAAAGCCAATCCCGCCAACCACCAGAACCAGCATGACCGACAGGAAGAGCGCGATTTTAAATTGAAGTTTCAAGGCACGTCCCCCAGTCCGCCTGTTATTCCGCCTCTGATGCTTCTGCCGACTCCAGCAGCGCTTTGTCCAGCCCGTCCTGAATCGCCTTGATCAGCGCCGTGCTGGTCAAGGTCGCGCCGGATACCACGTCGACCTCCGTGGAGTTGTTGCGCCGCACGCGCTCTGGTATAGTCTCATAGACTATGTCCACCACGTCCCCGAGCACCTGCTTCTCATGCTCCTCCACTATGACTATGGACTCGATCTCCTGAGCATCCGTCGTCACCATCACCCGAATGGGGCCGTGATAGCCCTCCGAGACGCCCTCATAGCTGCCGGGGGCGTAAATGTCCTTCTGAATTTTGCAGCCGGCCACACCCATGACTAAAGTGAGGCTGACTGCAATGAGCAAAACGGTGCGGGTAATAGTTCGTATGCCGCCAAATCTGCTGATCATCCCATCCGCCACCCCCCAGCGTTATAAGTGTAAACCTTAAGAATATTTTACCACAACTTATGAACAAAATAGCAGAAAATTCTGGGAGGCGGGGAGGGAAGGGGTGTGAGGGGCTTACAGGCCCTATATAAAACGAAGTGCCCCTCCACTTTTGAGAGTGAGCTCTCATTTGCGGTGGGGCACTTCGATTTATTAACGTCTTTCAGCCTTCACGAGCCCTAATGATCCCTTCCAATCAAACGCTCTGCCAGCTGCCTGATCGTCGCCTTGGCTTCATGCTCCGGCAGGGCTTTTATCCTGGCCATGGCTCTTGTAGTGTAGCGGTCCGCCAGTTTTTTCGCACGGGCGACGCCTCCACTTTCTCTGACCATGGTCAGCAGGGACTGCACGTCCTCCTCTGACAAATCACTGGCCAGCTTAGCCTCAATGGCCTCACCGCCCGGTGTCTCGAGAGCATACAGCAGCGGCAGCGTATAAAAGCCCCTCTGCAGGTCCCGCTGAGCACTCTTGCCCAGCTTCTCGGAATCGCCGTTGTAATCCAGCAGGTCGTCCACTACCTGGAAAGCCATCCCTATGTCGTGGCCAATCTTGCCCAGGGCCTTGCAGAGCTTCACATCACAGCCCGCCTCAAAAGCGCCGGCATAAAAGCTCATGGCGAACAGCGCCGCCGTCTTGCCAGAGATGACCTTCAGATAATTCTTGAAGGACATATGGGCATTGTATCGGAAATTAAACTGCCGGATCTCGCCCATGCAGATCTTCATGATCGCTTTTGAGATGTCCTGCAGGTTTTCTCTCGTATAGTCATGAGAAGACAGCATCATGAAGCACTGACAGAAAAGCCAGTCTCCGAGGTAAACGGCATAATCCTTGCCATATTTCGACTGAACCGTTTCAATGCCGCGCCGGAGCCTGGAATCATCCACAATATCATCATGGACCAGGGTCGCCATATGCAGCATCTCGATCACTGCCGCCAGCGTCCGGATTTTCTGAGGCTCGTACGTGCCAAATCTGGCAGAGAGCATCAGAAAAGCAGGCCGCAGCATTTTCCCGCCGCTGCCTGCCATCTCCGTCAGCGCCTGCTCAAAACCGGCGTCCGAAGACTGGCTGTGCTTCAGAATCTCATCCCTGACCAACTGGAGCTCGTTATTCAATTCGGGGAAGTCTTTCCAGAAAGCGCTCATAGCTTCTCCTTACTCGTTTAATTATTGACATCAATCGCATGACGTAAATTTTCCTTCAACCCTAACCGTCTCGCCAGGCTTTTACCCTTTCTGCCCCTGAAACAGTCGCGTCGCCTTCAGCGCCTTGATCAGGTACTGCACCGTCAGACCAACCGCAATACCCGTCGCAATGGCCGCCAGCATCAGCATAGGCAAATACCCGAGGATAAAGGCGTTTTGAATGATAAACGCTGCCATCAGCAGCTGCCCCAGATTATGCGCCACCGCACCCACAACGCTTATGCCGATGGTTCCGAGATTCCTAAAATCCAAATAAACCAGCAGCGCCATGATAAAGTAGCTCAGATATCCTCCCGCGAGACTGTACAGGAAGGATGAGAATGACCCCACTATAAAGGCCGTCATCAGGATCCTGAGGGTCACTACCAGAAAAGACTGACGGAAGGGCAGCATATAAATCGCAGTCAGCGTCACGATGTTTGCCAGGCCAAGCTTTGCGCCAGGCACGCTGAAATTGAAAGGAATCATCCGTTCTACAAGGCTCAGGACAATAGCCTGAGCCACCAAAACCGCGATGAGGACCATAGTTCTCGTTTTGGAATGCTTACTGCGCAATGGCATCCAGACCTCCTTCAGCCGTCCCCTTAATCTGCACAACGACCTCATGAGGCAGGCAGACAATTGTATCTCCAGGCTGATCCGCAGGCGCCGTATTGACACAGATCTGATCCCTGCAATCCGCTTCAAACATCAGGATTTGGCCGTTTTCGATTTTGAGAAAATTGTACCCTTTCTCAGTCCGGATTTCAATAACCTGAGGTACGGACAGATCTACAGTTTTATAAAGCTCGCCTTCCACGACAATCTCTGCCAGAATGGCGTCCGAGACTTGCGCCGCCCGACCCTGAACCAGTTTCATGATACCCAGGGCACCAAGAGCCACAACAGCCAGTACCACAATCAGGATGATGTCCGTCTTTTTCATGTCTAAAACCCCTGTCTAAAAACCTTGCTTACACAACGAAATGTCCCTTCAAAGCAAAGGCCAACTTCAAAAGGACATTTCGCGCCGCCGTTAAGCTATGCTATTCGGTGTACAAATAATATTTTTTAACAAAACCAATTTTCTTCCAGAATTTCTTTAGGAACGGAAGGACATAGTAGTCCATGCCAAAGGTGCTTCCGGAACCGCCAATCAGCGCTACGCCGCCAGCCATATACCAGAGCATCTCAAGTGGTGCCATGCCGGAAGCCCAGATCATGCCGCCCATAGCAATAGTCGCGATCGCGGATACCGCCGTAAAGAGACCAGCCATAAGGGCAAGGCCAAAGAGCACTTCACCGAGAACCATACCTGTTTGGAACACCGTTGCCAGAGTCGTGAAGCCACCCTCTGCCGTGTAGAAGAACGCATCCATGGACCATTCGACCATTGAAGCGATGAAGCCCGGAACCGGAAGCGCAGCAACTGCTTCAGCCACAGCTTCGCCGCCGCCATTGTTGGCAGCCCATTCTGCTGCTGAGGCAGAGGTCGCGCCATCCACAACCTTCGCAGGAATCAAGAAAATGTTGCTTGGATCCGCAAGGACGCCAGGAAGCTTGTGCCAGCCCTGCTCAAACCATTTCCAGCCCACGAAGAGGCGGAGCGGCACGAGCCAGAAGTTTGGAGACGCCTTGGCGAAGTGACCGCCTACGAGACTGCGATTATCCTTAATGTGGAAGATCTCATGCATCAGGTACGTCCAGCACTTGTTGAAGCCTGCGACTTGAATGAAATAGACGAGGTTGATGAAATGCTTCACAAACATGGCGAAGAATCCGGAGAGCCCGAAAAACTTTCCAGGCATACCCAAATGCGCGACGCCCGTTCGGCCGCCAATACAGACCATAGCCCCGTGGAACTCAGGCTTATAGACTTCCATTTCGCCACCTTTAATTTCAGAGACAATGTTGTGCGCCACTGTGGCTGCGGAGTGCTCCGCGTTTTCAACCATTTGCGGCACCGGTCTCTGCTCGCCTTCAGGAATAAAGAAGATGTTGTCGCCTACGACATAGACGTTTTCATGGTCAACGGACTGAAGCTTGTCGTTGGTGACAATACGGTTTCTGCCTTCACGCTTGACTTCGAGGTTCGCCATAACGTCAGCGCCTTCAACACCGGCAGCCCAAATGACTGTACCCGCTTCGAGCCTGCCCTTGTCGCCCAGCTGGACAAAATCCTTGCCTACTTCTGTGATCGGAGAGCCCGTGATAATCTCAACGCCCAGCTTGACGAGGACTTTCTCCGCCTTCTTGCTGAGGTTGTCAGGGAAGATAGGCAATACCTTTGGAAGGGAGTCCACCGCATAAATCTTGACCTCTTCAGGGTCGACATAGAAATCCTTACAGAGGCGATCCTTCCACTCTGCAAGCTCGCCAACCATCTCGACGCCCGTAAAGCCGCAGCCGACAACTACGAAAGTCAGCATTTTTTTTCGCTTTTCAATATTCTTTTCCTTAACCGCCTCGTGGAATGTCTTCATGATATGGGCATGGATCTCAACTGCGTCATCATAAGTCCAGAGCTGGAACGCGTTCTCCTTTGCGCCCGCGACGCCAAAGAAGGTTGGCTTTGAACCCGCTGCCATGACTAAATAATCGTAAGCATAGCTCGTATCATCAGACTTCAAAACTTTTCCGTTGAAGTCGATATCAATTATTTCATCCATGATGACATTTACGTTGCGCCCTGCAAAAATTTTCTTCAGGTCAATACGGATCGCGTCCTCCGGAACACGTCCGGCCGCGACTTCGTGAAGCTCCGTCAGCATAGCGTGGTAAGGCTTTTTGTCGATCAACGTGATCTCGACTTCTTCATTTTTCTTAAACTTCCTGGCAAGTTTTTTGGCTGTAAGTATACCGCCATAGCCGCCGCCCAGGACAATTATACGTTTCTTGTCGCTCATGGTATTCCTCCCAGATCATAGTGTGGTTCATAATATGTTAAACAATTGCTAAACAACTATTTGATAAAAGATTATCATACCTGAGAAAAAAAGCCATAGCTTTAGCGCTTTTGTTCATTAAAATGGTTTTTGTCCATATTGTTCCCAAGTTTCTATATAAAAAACTTTTGCCGATGGTCACCATCGGCAAAGCTTTTCTTAATCTACAATAGTAAAAGTATTGTCCGTCAGGGTAAAGACCGCCTTCGCACCCTCGGTCATGGTCACGGTCTTGTCCTCCATGACAAAGATCGCGTCAACGCCATCCAGGGATTCCACCAGCGCCATGCCCTTCTCCGGGCCCAGGGAGAACACCGCAGTGGAGAGGGCGTCCGCGTCCATGGAGATGTCCGCAATGATGGAAACACCCACAAGGCCATTGTCCACGGGATAGCCGCCAGCGGTGTCCAGGATGTGGTGGTAGCGCTTGCCGTCCGCCTCGAAATAGCGCTCGTAAATACCAGAGGTGACTATAGTCTTGTCCGTGATGGCCGCAATACCAAGATATTCCCCACGCTCGGAGAATGGGTTCTGGACGCCTATGCGCCAGACGGAGCCGTCAGGCTTGGAGCCCATGACCAGAACGTTGCCGCCCAGATTGACAATGGCGCTACGCACGCCGTAGTCGTAGAGAATCCCGGATACCACATCCGCGCCATAGCCTTTTGCAATGCCGCCCAGGTCAATGAGCATGCCCTTTTCCTTCAGGAACACGGTCTTTTCCGCCTCGTTCAGCTCGATCTTGGTGTAGTCCACCAGGGGAAGCCGCGCGTCGATTTCGGACTGCGGCGGGATGGCAGCGTAATCCGTGCCTATATTCCAGAGCTTGACGAGGACGCCGACGCTGGGGTCGAAGCGACCATCGGACAATTCACTGTAGCGGAGGGCATTTCGGATGACTTCAAAGGTATCCTCAGAAACCTTGACGGGCTGGATGCCTGCATTTTCATTGATCTGCATGACCTCGCTCTGAGCCGGGTCCGCGTCGTTGATGGTCATGCGGCGCTCAATGGCGCGCAAAGCTTCGAAGCTGTCCGCGAAGTACGCGTCCTGCGCGAAGTCAAAAAGCTTGAGAGAAATAATGGTGCCGAGGATGAAGTCGTTTTGCTCCACAGGTTCGGCAAGAGGTGTTGGCTGGTTCGGGACAGGGGCTTCTTGTGCATCAGGTGTCTCTGAAGCGGGGCCTGGTTCTGAGCCCGTGCTCTGGCAACCCGTGAACGTCAGGGCAGTCAGGGACAGCATTATAATAAGCGTCAGTAGCGTTATAAACCTGTAACTTTTTTTCATATTTGGATGCCTCCGTAAATTGCCGCTAAACGTGAAACAAGGCTCAAGGTGTGCCCCTGAGCCTTGGATCGGTTTAAGTGTCTTGGTGCTTGCCTTAATTACTTCGCAGATGCGAGGGCTTCTGCAGCGAGCGTGTAGAAGTCGCCAACAGAGATGGAGACGCCTGCGATAGCATCCGTTTTGCCTTCTGCATCAACAGTTACAGCAGCCGGATCCTGTGTTTCAAGGAGATTAGCTTCAACAGCAGCTGCCTGCTCATGCCAAGCCGCTTGTGCACCAGCTACGCTCATGTCGTAACGGCCGTCAGCAGATTGAACTTTCTTGGTGTCGCCGCCGTCCTTATGAACGCCGTCCCAGTTAGCTGCAACAATGTAGCCGTTGATGACCGTAAGGTCAACCGTTGATTTCCAGCCGCTGTTAGCGTCAAAGTCAGCTGCTTCAGCGTGGTATGCGCCGTCTTTGTACTGGCCAGCGCCAACAGGACCTGCTTCGAGGGCTTTCTCAACGAGGTCGAAGTACTCAACAACGTGAACGGAAACGCCTGCGATAGCATCCGTGTGACCTTCAGCGTCTGTGTACTCGATCACTGTAGGATCTTGAGTTTCGAGGAGGTAAGCTTCAGTAGCAGCTGCCTGCTCATGCCATTCAGCTTGAGCGCCACCCTTGGCTACCATACCGTAAGTACCGTCAGTAGAAAGTGTGATCTTGTCTGGGCCAGCGTTTTTGTTCGCGCCGTTCCATACTGCAGATGCAATTTTGCCGTCTTTCACTTCAACCGTCACCATGTACTTCCAGCCGTTTTCAGCGAAGCCGTCTTCTTGAGCAAAGTAGATGCCGTCTTCGTAAGCACCTTCTGCTGGCGTTTCTGCTGGTGTTTCTGCTGGTGTCTCTGCCGGAGTCTCAGCTGGCTTGGAGCAACCTGCGAAGAGGCTGATTGCGAGCACGGACACGAGGCCGAGTGCTAAAAGTCTTTTCTTCATTTTGGTAATCCCCCTTGATTTTAGTTTCATCCTGAGTATAATTTCCTGACAAAATAATGTCAATCATTCTGGGGGATTTGTTCATTTAGGTCACAAAAGTGACAAAGTTATTTTTAGTGCATCTTAATTAAAGTTAGGTATTTCAATAGATTCGGGAGTTTTTTGAATTTTCTAAAATGAAAATTGTAATTTTTTTGATTGGGGGTTTGAGCTACCCCTATTGTCTTATCAGGCGAAAACCACTACATAACTTACACGGAAGGGTTATTTATTCTACGAATAATTGCAGTGAACTGATTGCCCTCCCGGTCATCAATAAAATCAATATTCGGATAGACTTTCACCGCTCTCCTGATCCCATTTCCAAGGCCTCGATATGGAAGGAGCTTCGTTGCAAAGGATGCTAAAACAGGATTTCTGATGTTTGAATTTCCAGCGATTATATTTTCTATAGTCAAGTGATTGGGAAGATGACCTGGACTGATGATCTCAATGCGATCGGAAAACACAAAAATTCTAATAGGCGCCGGTACAAAATAGTCCCTGTGAATCAACGCGTTTGCCAACAATTCTTCGAAAACTATTTTAGGAACTTCAAACTCTCCAATACTGTTGACAGACTGGCTCATTTGGATCTGTTTAATGTTGGCAAGCAAGAAGCTCATCCCTGTCTGGAATACATCAGACAGCTTTCCAGCAATATCCCTGCTGTCAATATATTCATGAGTGTGAATGTCAGCTCCGGGGTAGCATATTGCTTTCACAATAAACAAAGGCATGGCAAATTGAGGTCGCTTTGCAAAAAGAAGTGCACCAGCGATATTTAAGTTCTTCCCTTTAGCTAAATTCATGTTATTCAGCAGGCGTTCAAGGGAGGATAGATCCATTTCAATGGACTCCTCATAAACTTTCTCAAAAAACTCTTTAAAATAGATCTGATCAATATCATCAATGGTCAGGGTATTAACAGGCGTTTCATCAGCGTGTATGAGGCCTGAGACCTGATAAATTCTCTGAATTTCTTCTCTTGAAGTTGCTTTTCGCTTATCAGAGCCACTTTTAACCCAAATCACGCCATTTTTATCCATATAGGGTTTACTAACGCCTTCTGCAATCGATAAGACCACGATCAATCCATTTTCATGATCAAAATTCTCTGTCAATGGATTTATCGCAGGTCTGATAGACTGAGAGGCGGCATTTGAGATCATCTGGTTAATACGGCGTATGTCAGCGGCTTTTAAACCTCCAATTTCACCGTCATCTTTGATGCCTATCAATATTTTACCGCCTTTAGAGTTACTGAACGCCACCATTTCTGCAGCTAAACTGTCCTGATTGGTGATATTTTCCTTGAATTGAGTCAAACTATCTTCACCGCGTGAAACTATCTCCAGTAACTGATTCAGCTCCATAACGCGATATCCCCCCACATTGAAACATAGAAATACATGACGTGCCTGTGACCTGCTTGAATTGTTCTTCATAAGAACATATTCAGAATACCTTATTTTCCACATTTTCTGCAAGTGCAGGCCTTTCCTGTTGTGCTTGCTACTGCTGCCTACCCCTTCGCCCTAACCCAGGCCAGATCCTCGTCCACGAACCGGTGCCGCTGGCCCTTGACATCAAACCGGACCAGCCTGAACACCGTCTGAACCGCGAAGCCAATCCCCAGCGCGGTCAGCACCGTCCCAACGCCTATCGACCCGCCCAGAAAATAACCCACGGCCAGCACGCAGAGCTCAATGCCGCTGCGAATCATGCCCACGGGCTTGCCCGTCTTCTTCGTCAGCGCCACCATCAGCCCGTCCCTGGGACCGGAGCCCATGCCGCAGCCCAGGTAGACAAAAGACGCAAGGCCAATTGTAAACATCCCCACAAAGAGCTGAATCACCCTCAGCGGCACAGATTCCAGGGACGGCAGCAATCCACTCCCAAACAGCAGGTCCAGGAAAACGCCAATAAAGATCATATTGCCTATGGTGCCCCAGCCAACCCGCTCCCCCAGCCTGACGTTCAGCATGACAATAATAATGCCCACGCCAATACTGGCCATGCCAAAGGTGATCCCCAGCGTCTGGGACAGGCCTTGATGCAAGACGTCCCAGGGCGCCAGCCCAAGGTTTGCGTCCACGGTCAGCGCAATGCCCAGCGCGTAGAGAAAATACCCAAAAAACAGCCGCGGCAGGTTCTTTAAATAATGTATGATCGGACTCGTTGTCTGCTCCACTTCAATGACTTCCTTTCAAGTATGTTTGGTGCGCCCCAGTCCCCGCCTGAATGTTTGGTGCGGCCCAGTCCCCAACCAAATATCTGGTGTGTCCCTGTCCCCAACCAAACGTCTGGCGCGGCCCAGTCCCAGCCTAAAGCGCCTCGGGGTGCAGCAGCACCTTTTCCACAGACGCTGATCCCGTCGCATAAAGCATTGCCGGGTAGTACAGGTCAAAGGACAGCACGTCCCCCACCTGCGGCCGCACCGGCATGTCCGTCACGTCCAAAATCAAATGATCACTGCTGCTGCCGATGGCCTTAAGTCCCTCATCCCGCACAAGCAGCTTCTCATGGGAGCCCACATCCTGCTTCCCCACAGCCGCAATCGCCCGGATTCGAATCCCCTCATCATAATAAACGGGCACCTCGCCAAAGGCATCCACAAAAATTTCACCAATAGGATAGCTCGGTTTTTCCTTGACCTCCACCACCTGAGCCTTCAGTGTAAACGCATCTGCCACGACCCCTGGAAACGGCGTATTCCAGAAGACAATGAGGTCCCGACCATTCAAAATCCCCTCACCCACACGCAAATGGTTGATCCCCTCTGGAACACCACCCTTTAAAAGCAGCGGCAGCGTTGTCGTCGCGCCCCCGGAGATATACCGGAGCTTACGCCCAATCCGCGCCTCAATAGCCCGGGCCAGCTCAACCAGCTCCGTCAGATTCTCCGTGGTGGGACTGATGGACCCATAACAGCCCAAATTGGTGCCAATACCTTCAAGGGTCACATGAGGCATCCTGAACTCAATTTCCTCAGCCAAAGCGATCATTTCTTCAAAATCCCTGAAGCCTTCTCTGAGATCACCAAGATCCGCCATCAGAATCACGCCGTGGTGCCTCCCAACGCCGGCACATGCCGCTTCAACAGCCCGAATTGTCGCTTCCTCAGAATTCAGGCTGATATTGGAAAAGCGAATCAAATCCTCTATTTCCGAGAGCATGGGAATACGCAGCAGCCAGGTTTCTGTCTCCGGCACCGCTTCCCGGATGCGCTTCATCTGATCCATGCGTGATGTGGCAAGGCCAGTACAGCCGCCTTTCAGCATAGCCTTTCCAGCCTCCACAATAGAATTGCAGCCCTTGATGACGCCAGTAATTTCAATGCCTCTTTCGCCAGCATAGGACGTCACTTTTTCAGCATTGTTCACCAGCTTCTGAAGATCAATTTCCAGTACTGGATAATGGTTAGTCTCAGACATAGGTTTCCCTCCAACTCATAGGCTTTTGCTTATAGCAGCTTCTTCATTTTTTCCATTTTACCTCATTATGACGACCTACAGCAAAAAATTCGCAATCTTTCCTCAATTAGCAGAGAAATAGTGTGAAATAGAGTGAAAAACAAGTCTAATACCTATATAATCGAGGTATATTTGCTATTCACCTGCTGCTTGAAACACAAAAAGCCTCCATAAGACAAACACTAAGCTATACCACAATCCCCCATCAGCGCAATTTTCTGTTACAGCCCACACCATTTGGGGGATACATAAAACAACGAATTTAACCGGACCTTTATATAGAGGCGAACGAAGCCATGAGACAAACGAGGAGGTGGTGTGATGCACTGGCAGTTCAAACGGATCTTCATCTTGATCTCATCCCTTCTGTTCCTCTTGGTAGTTGGCACTATAGGCTACATGACCCTTGCGGAAGTAGAAGCCATTGACGCCCTTTACATGACCGTCATCACCCTTTCCACCGTGGGCTTCAAAGAAGTCGTTGAGCTGTCCCACGGGGGGAAAATCTTTACCATATTCCTCATCTTTGGCGGCATCAGCTTCGTCGCCTATAGCCTGACCTACGTCGCCGCCTTCGTATTTGGCGGCGAATTCACCGAAATCATGAGGAGGCGCGCCATGGAGCATGACATTGACAACCTAAAAGACCATTACATCCTTTGCGGCGCCGGCAGCACCGGCATGAGCGTCATCAACCGCTTTCAGAAAAGCGACGCCAAATATATAGCAATAGAAATAAACGAGGACCGTGTCAACACCCTCCTCGAAGAAGGCGTCATGGCGCTTCTGGGAGACGCCACTCAGGAAGATGTCCTGGAAAAGGCGGGTATTCACCGCTGCAGAGGCCTCGTGACCTGCCTGGCCAACGACGCGGACAACGTCTTCACCGTCCTAACCGCCCGTGGGATGAAGTCCGACCTTCACATTGTCTCCAGAGCAATAGACACAAGCTCACACAAAAAGCTCAAGCGCGCTGGCGCCAACAACACCCTGTCCCCCAACGAGCTCGGCGGCGACCGCATGGCCGTCATGCTGCTGCGCCCCACCGTCATGTCCTTCCTGGAAATCACGACTCACATGGGGGACATTGTCTTTGACATTGAAGAAATCCTGATTACCGAAAACTGTGAATTCGCCGGCAAATCCCTCCGGGACTCCGGCTTCAGAAGCAAGACCGGCCTCAACGTCCTGGCTGTCAAAAAAGCCGGCGAAACTACCCTTAAACCCAATCCGGATGCTTCCTTCGTCGTCGAATCTGACGACAAGCTCCTCGTTCTGGGACAGCTGGACCAGATCGACAGGCTCAAGCGTATGATCGCCATCCAAACCAAAGGAGTGTAGAGCGTCTATGACAAGCCCTGCGAATCCACATGATCCATCCGTCACTCAACCCGGCAACCAGCCTGTCGAAAAAGCAGCAGCCGCAAGCATCCCTGGCAACGGCCTTGAATACGAGAAAATCTATCAAAGTATCTCAGACGCCATCTTCATCATCAAGGTCGAAGACGGCCCAACCTTCCGCTACATAGACAGCAACCGTTATCACGAGCAGATGACCGGCCTCGCCAGAGATGACCTCAGAGGCAACACCCCTCAGGAGGTCCTGCCGCCGTACCTGGCCATCACCGTTGAAAAAAACTACAGGCGGTGCTGGAACCTCAAGAGCACCATAGTCTACGAGGAAACATTGTCCCTGCCTAAAGGCAGCCGGACCTGGCAGACCACGCTGACACCCATCTTAGAGGCGGGCGAGGTCCGCTATATCGTGGGCTCCGGCATGGATATCTCTGGGCAAAAATCCGTGGAAATTGCCTTCCAGGAAGCCCATGAACAGTTCGAAAGCTTCTTCAGCCTCTCCCCGGACCTCCTCTGCATTGCGAACACCCACGGGCGAATCACCAAGGCCAACAAAGCCTGGAAGCTCCTCATGGGCTACGATCCCATGGCACTTCAGGACACCCTCATCTTCGAACTCGTCCACCCAGAGGACGTCGAAACGAGCATCAACGCCCTAAACGCCCTGAACCGCGGCGAATCCCTGATGGGCTTTGTCATAAGAATGAGAACCAACGCCGGCGAATACCGCTTCATCGAATGGAACGCGGAGCCTTCCGGCAGCCACATCTTCGCGGCCGCCCGGGACATCACCGAGCGCAAGGCCAACGAGGACCGGCTCATGTACCTCAACTTCCACGACCCACTCACCGGCCTTTACAACCGCGCCTACTTCGAGGACGCCCTGACCCGCATGGACGTCCCCCGGAATATGCCCATCAGCGTCATAACCGCGGACCTGAACGGCCTCAAGCTCGTCAATGACACTTTTGGCCACGAGGAAGGTGATACCCTCCTGAAAATGGCCGCGGACGTCCTGAAAAAAGCCTGCCGGGCAGATGACATCATAGCCCGCGTCGGCGGCGACGAGTTCTCCCTGCTCCTGCCAAGAACTGACGCAGAAACCGCCGCCCACATCATCCAGCGCATCCAGGCCCTGGCCCACGCGGCCCACACCGGCACCGTCATGCTGAGCCTCTCCTTGGGCGAGGCCACCAAAACCGCCGAGCACCAGCACATCTCCCACATTCTCAAGGACAGCGAGTCCGCCATGTACCACAACAAGCTCCTGGAAAGCCGCTGGGCGAAAAACGCCCTGATCGAATCCATAGCCGCCGTCATGGAGAGCCAGGCCAGCCGCACCATGGAGCACTGCCGCAGGGTCCAGAAGCTCTCCGAAGCCTTTGGCAAACGCCTTGGCCTCACCCCGGAGCGCATTGAGGACCTCAGCCTCCTGGCCCTGATGCACGACATAGGCATCATGAGCGTTCCCATGGAAATTGTCGACAAGCGCGGCCCCCTGGACAGCCTGGAGCGCGTCCAGATCCGGAAGCATACGGAAAGCGGCTACCGCATTGCCGTGTCCAGCCCGGACTTCGCCCGCGTCGCGGAGGACATCCTGAGCCACCACGAGCGCTGGGACGGCGAAGGCTACCCCCGCGGCCTCTCCCGCCGCGAAATCCCCATCCATGCCCGCATTGTCTCCCTGATCGAGGCCTATGACACCATGTCCCACGACCAGGTCTACCGCCCGCGCCTCTCAAGGGACCAAATCCAAAAAGAGCTTGCCGATGGTGCCGGTACCCAATTCGACCCGCATCTGACGCGGCTGTTTCTCAATGAGTTTTTGACAGAAGAACTGAGTTAATGACAAGGAAAAAACCTGAAGGGCTGATGCTCTCCAGGTTTTTTGATTGAATGAAGTAAAAAGAGAGAAGGATTATACCTTGTCTTTAACTTCATTTAGCTTCTCTTCAGCGGCGGCTTTGACATCCTCAACTTTTTCCTCAGCCGTTTCCTTGGCGTCTTCCACAGCGGCTTCAGCATCCGCTTTCACGGCCTCAGCCTTTTCCGTGGCTTCGTCTGCAGCAGCTTCCGCTTTTTCTTTGACCTCTTCAGCCTGATCTTCGGCCTTGTCCTTTGCGCCTTCAAATTTGTCCTTGGCTTCTTCCACTTTGTCTTCAGCTTTGTCCTTGAGGGATTCCGCTTTCTCTTTGGCGTCCTCAAGGGCATCTTCAGCTTTGTCCTTCAGGCCCTCCGCCTTTTCTTTTGCGTCCTCCATCATGTCCTCAGCCTTGTCCTTGAGCTCATCCGCCTTCTCCTTGGCGTCCTCCATGACGTCCTCAGCTTTGTCCTTGACCTTTTCAGCCGTCTCTTTGGATTTGTGGAGCAGCTTGTCGAAAAATCCCATATCCATCCTCCTCGCTAAATGTGTTTTGGCATTATGTTTTTTACCGACTTGATCGCTGTCATTCGGTGATTCTTTTAATGTATACCCTTAATTCAGGTGCGACTTCCATCTGTTTATGAAATTTTCTTCTGGAGTGTCCACCTGATCATTTTTTCCCGAATGCTTTGACGCGGCGGAGGGCATCATCACCACGGATGCGGCATGTTTGCCATGAGGCTCAAAATAGTGGCAGGCTGCCACGTAAATAGAAAAGGGTGAAGCACGCACCAGTAGCCATAGATACTTTGGCAGTTGGTGCTGGCTTTACCCTTTTGTTTTTCCAAATTAACTTGATCTTAAGCACTTAAGCCTCCGCCCCAGCCAAGGCCTCAGCCTCAGTTCCCATCTCCGCCGCAAGCCTCCGCTCCAGCTTGCGCCGCTTCTTCTCCTGGTACATCAGCTCATCAATCCGTCGCATGGCCTGGTCTACTGACTCCGCGGACTCGTAACGGAAGGTGTCAAAGCCTATGCTGACATTGATCTCCCAAGGCTCTCCGGAGGTCCGGTTGTAGTCCGTGAACGCCTCATGTATCCTCGCCACCGCCCGGTTTAGCGCCCGCGGCTCTCCAACCTCAATCACCACAAAGAACTCATCCCCCGCATAACGGGCAACGAAGTCACCACTGCGCAGGGCACCCTTGATGATCTCCGCCGCCCGCTTGATCGCAAGGTCCCCGGTGGCATGGCCATAAGCATCATTGACTTCCTTCAAATTATCAATATCCAGCATCATCCCACCGTAAAGCACATCACCGCGCCGCTCACTCATGGACTCAATCAGGTTATCCACGCTGCGGCGGTTGTCAATCCCCGTCAGACTGTCCACAAGGAGCAGCGACTTCTGAACATTTAGGAAAATCAGCAGCAGCGCCAAAGCCATACTGCTCCAGATCATGGTAGTGCCATAGAAATAGTACTGGATCATAACCCCAAACAGCGGCAGCAGCGGGAACGCCGCTAAAGACAACAGCTTGGTCGAGTCCATCTTCTGCCGGTTCTGCAGCAGCGTCAGATAAGCCTGCCCCACTATGAAAACATTGAGGAGGATTTGCAGAAGGAAATGCGGCCCTCGTTCATAAACATTTCCAGGAAAAATTTTGAAAAGAAAGCCGGTGAAAGGATTGATCAGGACAAGCGCCAAAATAATAACCACAGGCACACCCCTGATCAGCCGTCTGCGCCTGAGGTCCGGCACCTCCCTGAGCAGATAATGCTCCACATACTCCGCCCAAAGCCCCATGGTAAACGGCGCCAGCAGGAACAGCAACATGTTGCTGACATAATTCAGCGCAGGCATAATAGCCCCTGGTTGCCGGTCCACCGCAAAGCTGATGATCTCCGAAACCGTGATGATCAGAACCATCCCCGTGAGCCGGCCAAAGATCTTGTTCGTCTTCACGCCCGCCCCCGCGGATGCCCTGCTGTTCAGCAACAGAATCAGCAAAATCAGCGTCGCAAATATATTAATGTCCAGTCGGATAAACAGCTCCATCCAAGGCCTCCTCTCAGCGCTCCCACAGCCGCCGATGGTTTCTTTAATTATACCGTGAATTGGACTCAAATCAAGTTAGTGTGCGTTATAAACAGGTTTATTTCTTCGCGGTTATGTGCAACTTTTGCGCCTTGGTCAATAATTATGCCTGAGGATAGCGAATAGTGAGCATTTGTGAATTCTATCACATTATTAAAATTATTGACATAATGTAATTACATTTTGATTACATGGGCATAATCAGGGATTGCTGAACGGATCACAACCCATTTACAGCAGCCAGGTTTTCGCGATTTTTATAAATGGAATCTGCCAGCACAGCCTCAGGATAGCATCCGATCCGGTTGTACACAGAATGCGTTTTCGAATCATACATGTCTTACGCTGCTTTTCGTTTGAAAGATAATCCTTGCGGGCACGATTGTGATAAGTTCTATGCTTTGCAGCAACTGAGATGTCGGGCGCATGTAGTGCGTCAATCATGTCTTCGAGTTTTTCAAGCGCTTCTTTCAGAAGACGCAAATCCGTTGGAAAGCGGATATCACTTGGCGCGCAGGTTGCATCAAGAATGAGTTTTCCTTGCTTTGGAATATCATCAAAACTGATTTGAACGTCCTTGGTAGTTGGTTCGGATGGACCAAAGCCATTAGTGTAGTGATGATCATCGTCATCGCGTTTCTCAGAAGCAGCGGCTGCTTCAAGCTCTTTTATGGCAATGATGTTGTTGATCTCTAAGAGAATGTCTGGTGTGAAACGCTTTCTGAAATGCGTGATCAGCGATGCATCAAATGGTGGCCGATCATCTTCAAAGCTGTCAAAACCAAGGAAGTACTGAAGATATGGGTTCTTCAAAATTATGCCATCGAAAGCCGCCTTGAAGTCAGTATTTTCAATGGTTTTAACTTCTTTCAGCAAGCCCTCTTTATAACATATTTGTAATTTAATATTCAATGTTTTTATGCAACGCTATTGATATGCAGTATATTCGTTAAGAAAATTGTTCACTAAAAAACATAAAAAAGCGGCACCTCAAAATAAAGCGTGCCGCAGAAATGGCTGGAAGAAATTTTTCAGAAGCTCAGTTGTCTCTCAACTGGTTTTGGCCTCCAAGAGAGCACCAGTGCGCCAATCCCAGCAAACACAACGAGCAGACGTATCAGCAGACCAAGATATGGGACTTGCATTAGTGCCATGAGGATCAGAAGACCCAACAGGAACAGCCACATACCTTTGTGAATCTCCGGCCAGCCAAGATGTTTCGATAGCCATGAGCCTATAAAGACGGCTACCACGATCTTGGACAGATAGAGCGAAACACCATAGATTAATCCAGTTATGATGCCCAGTGGAATCCCAATCACCGTCAGCATGACGAGAACGATGAGGATTGGCACAACAATGAGGGCAAGTGCACCCACACCCAGTGTTTTTAGTGGTGTTTCTGAGATATGACTTGCAGTCTTCGACCAATATTCCGGTTGCCAAAGTCTTACAATTAGCCATAGAATAAAAGTGCCGGCCATGTTAATTAATATACCCAGGTAGGTACTGGCTCTGGTCAGTCTATGAGGCCTCATCTGAGTTGGTGTCTCCGGTTCCCTGTATTCCCAGTCTGTGCGGCCAGTGATTCGCGCCCCTGGTGATATGAAGGCCTCTTTTGTGCTTGTGTACAAAAGATCGCCGTTGATCGCAGCATTGTCCATTAGTCTGATGTATTCAGCTTCAATTTGAGCGTTTCGGCCGACCTGTCCATTAATGGAAATATCCGCGCCGCCACCATTGATATCCCGAGCCACAGCACCCTCAATTATTAGGGTTTGGCCGCCAAAGAACAAGTCGCGTCCAATTGTGGATTCCTTGGCAAGATTCATATCCTGAGCACCCAGGAAGACGTCGCGCATACCTTGTCCCCGGATTGTGACTGTCTGACCCGCGCCGTAAATGTTGCCGGTGACCTTGCCGTTGATAGTGAGCGTTTGGCCTGCGACAATCAGATCACCATTGATGTCGCCATTGACTGTGATGTTCTGGCCAAATGCGAAGGTCGTGCCGTCAACGTTTCCGTCTACTCTAACCGTGCTGCCGGCAAAAAAACCCGGTCCGTCTACCGCAGTGCCTGCCTCAAGCATGGATAACGGTGTTTGATTGCTCAGGGTGGACCCACCCAAGGATATGCTTGTCATTAAAAGTACACACACAAGCAATATCAGAGCAGTTGACAAGTTAATGCCTTTTGGTCTTAATTTAAGCATTGGAAGACCTCCTTATTTGAATCCCATATGACAAAAAGGAATGAGGCATTATTCCTCTATTGAATATATATCGTATATTTCGACGCTTACGCTTAAAGTTTCGTTAAATCTTATGATTCTCAGGGAAACGGTGTCTGGCACGTCAAAGGGGATTTGATCTACTATTTACCGCAATCCATCACCAGGCGCCTCCGGAGCTTTTTTGGGGGCGCTTTTCCATGCTTCCTCGTGGGTATGAAAAACCATCGGCTAAAGCCTCCTTGAAAAGCGTTTTGACGCTTTGATGAGGATGACGAACCATTTGAAGATGAAAAAACAGACTTAGATCCAAAAGAAGGCCCTCGTGATCTTGACATCGTCGTCGACCTGGCAACTGGCAATATTTCCGGAGATGTCACCGGCACCTGTGGCACCACATTGACAAGTGCAGGTGCAGGAGATGAAAATAACTATTCCCGCATCTGGTTCCGGGTACTTCTTCCTAACATGCCGCCCGTCGCCCACGCTGGCGACGATCAGACCGTCGACGAAGGCGACCTGGTCACCTTATCCGGCACCTTCGAAGATCCCAACCCAGAAGATACCCACACTTTCCTGTGGCATCTGGAATCCGCATCCAACGGACAAGCCGTTCCAGACTCAGAAACAGAGACCTTAAACTTTGTACCCGTTGACAACGGCACCTATACCTTCACCTTTACCGTAACGGATAACTACGGCGCATGGGATTCAGATGAAGTGGTCATCACTTCCGAAAACGTCGCTCCTGAGGTCAGCATAGACCGCCTCTTTGACGAAACGGACATGGATATTGGCATAGATGTCCCCGTTGCTTTAGTCAATCTGGAAGTGAATCTGACAGCCAGCTTCACGGACGCAGGAACGGCCGATACGCATTTCGCGAAGCTTGAGTGGGGCGATTCGACCTTTGATTCCAGCTTTTCATCCTTTACAGACTAAACAGCTTAAGAAGATTGATGCCTCCAAACTTCTCGTAATCTCAGGGGATCAAGCACTCGCTTCAGGAGATCAGCTGATTGCAGTTGGAAAATATCAGGAAGCCCTGCGCGGGATTCTCGGAATTTAGCTGTGCTCACCCCTGAACCCTTACAACCGCGCCCATCCTAACACCCAAATATTTGTAAAGCTATTCCATTTATTTTAACCTACTGCCACCGCCCTGCCCTTTTTCGGGGTATAATCAAACCAAACTGGAGGTGAGCGTATGAGTTCCAGAGGTTTGAGCTTCAACCGGCAAAGAAAGCAATCCGGCCTTCTGACGAAGTGGATGTGGTTCTATGTCTTTATCTTTCTGCCCGTCTATTTTTTGATCAATGCCCTTCTGATGACCGATCAAATTCAGACGTTCACGGAAATGTCCCCTGGCAACTGGAGCAGGCTGAGCGACCTGATCTGGCTTCTATATTTCACTGCCGTCCTCATAGTCTCCGCCTGGACCTTTGCTGAAGCGCTGAGACTTTCGCGACGCGCCTATCTCCTGATTCAAGTGTCCTTCTGGTCGCTGCTCGGCTACATACTGATCAGCGCACTGATCACGCTGACGCGGGGCTGGTCATACGACCTTTACATTGGGCTTACCATAGGCACCTTTCTGTGTGTTGTATGGTGCCTCCCCAACCACTACTATTTCAAACGGAGAAAAGGGATTTTTGGCGTTCCGCCCGCGCCGGAGCAGATTAACACCGGAGTGTCTGACACCCAGAATCAGAGGATGCCAGAGCCCGAAGCTTTGCCGGGTGGCGCTGTGGCTGCGGCTGTGGTGGCGGATACGGTACTGGAACCATCGGCAGGGAGCCCTAAAAGCTTAGTTATTGCCGATGGTCACTCAACCCCCAACCCACCCCTCCATGACAACTTCCCCAACGAGGGCCGCAGCGGTTTCGAGCTGGAACTCAGGCGGCTTCGCGGAGCCGGCCTCATCACGGACGAGACCCTGAGCCAAGTGCTGAGCGCCCACCGACAGTTATATGACACCTTGACACAACAGGCAAAGAACGAAAGAGCCGCACGGGAAGCGGCGGCAGTACAACACACGGCACAGGCAGCGCGGACGCGTAAGGTTCTCTCAAAGCAGGAACTCCGCGACCGCAACATCACCCTGGTCCTCGTGCTTGGGGTGCTGTTCGTCATGCTGGCGGGCACCATCTTCGCCACCAGCAACTGGAGCCTGTTCAGCAGCGCCCTCAAAACGGCGCTGATCCTGCTGGTGGCGGTGCTGTTCTTTGGCGTCAGCCTGCTGGCGGAGAAAAAGCTGCGCATAGCAAAGACCGCCTTCGCCTTCTGGGTGCTGGGAGCGCTATTCGTGCCGGTGATTTTTCTTTCGATTGGCTATTTCGAGCTTTTCGGAAAATGGCTGTCGCTTCAAGGCAATGGGAAGTATGTGCTGGGATTGATCAGCATGGCGGCTTCTGCATTGGTTTACGGCTACAGCACACTGAAATTCAACAACAGCATTTTTGCCTGGATGACACTGACAGCGGTCAGTCTGGGTGCCGGCTTCGCCATTGCGGCGCTTCGTCTCGGGGTAGACCGCTTCTATCTCGGTATTGCGCTGGTCAATGGACTGTTTGTCCTTTCGGGATTAGGGAAAAAGGTGCCGGTCGTGCTGAAGCCATTTCATAAGGAGGTTCACCGGTTCGTGCCGGTGAACCTCTCAATCAGCTCGGCGCTGATGCTGGTCGTGTTTGAGGACCCAAGGTTTCAGGGGATCAATCTCCTGCTGGCCTCCGTCCTTTATACCGCCATGGTCTTCTCACGGTGGGAAAAGGAATACAGCATCCCGGCAGGTCTTCTTCTGATGGTTGGGCTCTATCAGTTTGTGGAGCATTCCAGTCTGAGATCCCTGGATCTGATCCTGTTTTCTGTTACCAGCTTTGCCTTCCTGGGCTTGTCGTTGGCATCCGGCCAAAGAGACGCATTGCAGCGCCTTTATCGCTATCTCAGCGCCGCCGCGGCCCTCATTACCTTTATCTACATCCAGCTCACCAGCCTGACCCTACTGGAAGCGCGGCCTTCCTGGACAGCGCTGGCCGGCCTGGTGCTGATTGCCCTGAACGCCTTGGTGCTTGCAGTGAAAACCGGCGAGCGGCCTTATGCCTGGGCTTTTCCTGTCCTGCTGACTTCCGTGGCCCATCAGGGCTATGACTTGATCCACCTTAGCAACGCGGCGTATCTGTATGCGGGCCACATGGGCGGCTTTGGCGCGGCCATGTTCCTACTTCTATATGCCTTCAACCCTTGGAAAGCCATCCAAAATGTCCGCGGCAGCAGCGGGGCCCTGGCCGTGATGGTCATGGGGTTGTCTTATCTCATGGCGGTCTGGGAAGGGCACTGGCTCACGGGCATTCTGGTACTGGGCGCGCTGATTGGCCTGTTGACGCTGACTTACTTCAGACAGAAGCACCTGCTTACGTCAACGCCAGCGTCAACACCTCAAACCGCTCAAGGTCCTCAAGCGCCTCAAGCCTCTCAAACCTCTAAAGCCTCTCAACGCACACCGGGCAGCCTTGCCCTGCGCGCTACCACCTACCTGTCTTGGAGTCTGCCAGTCCTGACCATGATTGAGCTGCTCACTGTTTACAGACTGATCGACCCGCAGCTGGTCCTATCCGCCTCAAAGGGCAGTTACGGCCTTGAGCTCCACAGCGGCCTGTCGACTTTGGTGTTATTCCTCGTTGCCGTATCGCTAAAGCGCTTCGAACGGCAGCTGACGACGACCTTCTTTTGGGTTGCCCATGGTCTGCTCCCTCCAGCGATCCTTCTGCTCTTACAGGATTATGGCGACTTTCCGCCAGTATTCACGGCCGCCGTACTGATTTACCTTTACAGCTTCCGCATGTTTCAAAGAAAGCAAGTGGAACCGTCCACGCTCCAGCCTCAAAGCCAGACCCTCCTGAGCTGCGCCTTTCTCTACGGCGCCTATACCAGCGGCGGGCTGACGGTCATGGCTCTTTTTAGCGCCTTAAAATTGGATTCCGACTGGAACGGCTTCATCCTGCCAGTGTTCAGTCTGATCCTGTTCGTAGTCTGGCGCTTCATGAAAACACTACTAAAAGTTTGGACCCTCTGGTTCCTGATTCCTTCAGCCTGGCTTGGCGCCGTCATGCTCGCCGCGCGGCCAGCTTCTGAGCTTTCCCATTTCGGCGGCGTTGTCATATCCCTGGTCATGGCACTCTATCTGATGCGCCGCAGCGGTCTGGAAGGCTTTAGCTTTGTGGCGCTGCTACCTCTGTTTCTCTCCGCCGCGAGCCTCAACCGGGGCGCTTTCTACGGTCAGCACACCACTATGCTGGCCTTCCTGGCTGTTCTGACGGCGCTCCTGGTCCTGGCAGGAAACCGTCTGCTGAAACAATTGTATGTCGTCGCTCCAATCGCGCCCGCCCCTGAAACCAAGGGCCGCCGCTCGCTACGAAGCTTCGGCACCCTGGACGGCTACACCCTGAATGCCCTGCTGATGATCCTCTTATCCCAGACCGTCCTGATGGACATGTCAAACCCCGGCTGGATCAGGCTCCTGCCACCCCTCGAACTCACAGTTCTCCTATTTATGCAGCGCGGCCGCGCCGGCTCTGGCCTTGGCCGCCGAATCGCGAACACCCTCTGGTTTATCTCCCTCCTGCTCCCGTATTGGATCACCCTCGACCTGCTCCAGCCGTCAACGCAGTTTCTCACCGAGCTCAGACTCCTCCCCCTTCTGCCGATGGTCACCGTCCTCACCCCATGGCAGTGGAAAGCTTATGAGCGGATCCTGCGCTGGATCGAAGCGGCGGTCTTAGTTTTAATCGCCGTGACCTTGTTCGTGGAAATACTCTCGTATGATCTGCTGTCCGACGCCCTGATCCTTGGCGTCCTGTCTCTGGGCGCGCTGTTCTACGGCATGCAGGGCCATCGCCGAGATTACTTCTTCACCGGTGCGGCGGCGCTGCTGGCCAACGCCATCTTCCAAACCCGCGGCTTTTGGCAGAGCCTGCCTTGGTGGGTCTATTTGCTGATGGCGGGTCTGACCCTGATTGGGATTGCCAGTTATAATGAGTTGAAGTCCAGGAGGTAATTTTTCCAAAAATAAATAAAACAAATTTTCCATATTTTATTATTTTTTCATTAACATAACGCTATATTTTCTTAATAATTGGGTATCCTATAGTTACAAACATGTTTCGAAGTGAAGTGGCGTCTGATGATCCTTGAACTCAGAGCTATAAAACTTTTAAACTTGGTGGATGCGATGAATGCCGGATTAGTATGGACGCCTATAGTCCGGCTTGAGCAGAAGGCGTAACCGACCCCCAATGTCGCCCCCCCGTACCTGGTACACCCAGCGAAGTTGATGAAGTTGTTTGCTGTTGGATATAGTTTTTGCAATCCTTACAGCGATTAATTTTCAAAATACGAGTAGCTTGGGAGCGATAGGCACCCGCCGCAGGTACAGATGAAGAAAATAGTGAAATTGATTTACAATTTACCGCAAGCCATCACCAAGCGCCTCCGGAGTTCTTTCCGGGGGCGCTTTTCCATGCTCTTTGCTTTTCTCATGTCAGTATTAATCTGACGACCAATCTGCGCGACTCCGCTTCACGATTGATAGTCACTTGCGTTAGGAGAAAAGCTTCCTGGTCCTGGTCTCGGACTTGGTCCTTTGATAATCATCTGCACCTATTGCTCTGATGTTTACTTAGTGGGGGCTGATGGTAAGGTGACCATCGGCAGAAGTCTTTGGGGCGTACAGGATTCAATATAAGCGCTGCATACTCTGGGCAAGGATGTGAAACTCACCAACGTTTTATCGAAATACACTTCGACATATTTTGTTTCGATAAAATTGAACGATGGTTTGATTTAAATTATAGTTATCGTAACAGGCTACGACGTATTGTGTTGCGCGAAGGTCATGACATGTTTATTGGCAGAGAACTTGAGTTGCAAGAGCTTGAGCGGCGATATGAAGCCAGCGGATTTCAGCTGTTTGTCCTGTACGGGCGGCGAGTGGGAAAAACGCGGCTGATTCAGGAGTTCTGTAAGAATAAGGCTGCCCTTTTCCACGTCAGCATACAGCAGGAGGTAAATGGGGCACTTCGGGCATTTTCCAGAGATGTTTTAGCCGCACTGCCTTCAGAGGTCTCTGCGTATATTGACCATTTCAATTCCTGGGAGGAGGCTTTTCGTTATACCGCTGCGCAGGCAAATGGCTCAAATGAAAATACATCCGCTGTGAAGGGCGAGCTTTTATCGCTGAACGGTCACCTGCTCGAAGAACCCATGAATCTGATGAAGCAGGAGATGAGGGAGCCGGCGCTCTATAATTCCATCATCGAAGCCGTTGCTAACGGGGATTCCAGGCAAAATGAAATTGCCACAGCGGTTAAGAAAGACGCGCGAGATATCACCGCATATCTGAAGGCCTTGATCGATCTCGGCATTCTGGAGAAGCAGCAGCCTGTCGAAGAAACAATCAGAAAAAGACGGTTTACAGGCTGGCAGACCAGCTCTATCGTTTCTGGTCCCGCTTCATGCCATCCTGCCTGTCCCTCATCAGCATGGGAATGGGCGACAATGCCTGGAAGGATGTGATTCAACCTGGACTGGATGGATACATGGGGAGTACTTACGAAAACATCTGTCTTCAATACATCCAGCGGGAAGTCAGGGAGGGTCGCATCACACCAACTTATCTGACCTATGGCCGATGGTGGGGGAACAACCCTGATCGAAAGCGGGAGGAAGAAGTGGATGTCGTCGCGGTAACCTCCACTCACATCCTGGTTGGAGAATGCAAGTGGCGAAACGAATCCATGGGCACGGAGACCTTGGACGTATTGAAAACACGGGATGAGTTGATCCGAAAGGACAGGGAGATTCAGTATGTTCTGTTCTCAAAGTATGGTTTTAGCGACGCTTTAATTAAGCTGGCAAAGAAGGAGCACGTGCTGCTGTTGAGGGCTGAGGCGTTGGTTTAGGCACTTCACCAAGGATTGACGCAAATTATTCTGATGATATAATGATGATTAGAACGATTAGAATCATCAGAATCATAATTAGAATGCGAGGGGATCTTGTGTTCACAGAAAGCAAAACGATTGAACTGAAACGCGAATACACTGAAGATATTAGAAAAAGCGTGACAGCCTTTGCCAATACAGACGGCGGAAAAATCTACATTGGCATCCAGGATAATGGCAGTGTTGTTGGCATCTCCCAAAAAGATGATTTAATGACGCGTGTGTCAAACATGATTCGCGATTCAATTCGCCCAGATGTTACATTGTTTACCGATATTTCTATTGAGCAGTTTGATCGTAAAGACGTCCTTGTCATTCACGTCCAACGGGGCACCGCTCGCCCATATTACCTACATGGAAAGGGGATTCGGCCTGAAGGCGTCTACATCCGCCAGGGCGCTTCCTCTGTTCCTGCAACCGAGGCTGCCATATTAAATATGATCAAAGAAACCAGCGGCGACAGCTTCGAGAAGGCCCGGTCATTAAATCAGCAATTGACCTTTGACGGCGCAGCGGCCTATTTCGAAAAAATGGGTGTCGAATTTTTTGACACTCAAAAAAAGACACTGCACTTGATTGATCAAGATGGGATGTTTACCAATCTCGGGCTGCTTCTTTCAGATCAGGCAACGCATACGATTAAACTGGCAGTATTTGAAGGTGACAAAAAAACCATATTTAAAGAACGGAGGGAATTCACTGGATCAATATTACTTGAGCTTGAGGAAGCCTATGACTTTATAGAGCGCTATAACAAAACAAGGTCTGAGTTCAAAGGCTTAGAGCGAATGGATCAGCGAGACTACCCTATTGAAGCCATTCGAGAAGCCTTGCTTAATGCAGTTGTTCACAGAGATTATGCTTACAGCGGCAGCATTCTGATCAGCCTATATGATAACCGTTTGGAAATTGTGACCATCGGCGGACTGGTCAAAGGCATTTCTCTCAATGACATAATGCTTGGTGTCTCAGTTCTGCGTAATCAGCATTTGGCCAATATCTTCTATCGATTAAAGCTGATTGAGGCATACGGCACCGGCATACCAAAAATGATGGCTGCCTATGATGATTATGAGGTTAAACCAATGATTGAAGTGTCTGATCACGCCTTTAAAATTACACTGCCAAATACAAATTATAAACACAGCGCTATGAAAGAACGTTTATCTTCCGGGCTAAGCCAAAGAGAGCTGCAGATCCTAACATTGCTTAAACGCAATAAAGTGGTCGGACGCAAAGAGGTAGAGCTTGAGGTTGGCATTTCTCAAGCTACAGCGGTTGTGACATTGAGAAATATGCTGAAAAAAGGGTTAATCGAAAAAGTTGGATCAGGCAAGAATATGAAGTACAAGATCAGTCAGTGAACTCCACGTACCCCCGTACCTGGTACACCCAGCGAAGCTGATGAAGTTGTTTGCTGTTGGATATAGTTTTTGCAATCCTTACAGCGATTAATTTTCAAAATGCGAGTCGCTCGGGAGCGATAGGCACCAGCCGCAGGAACAGATAAAGAAAATAGTGAAATTGATTTACAATTTAACTTACACTATCACCAAGCGCCTCCGGAGCTCTTTCCGGGGGCGCTTTTCCATGTTCTTTGCTTTTCTTATGTCAGTATTAATCTGACGACCAATCTGCGCGACTCCGCTACACGATTGATAGTCACTTACGTCAAGAGAAAAGCTTCCTGGTCCTTGATGTTCATCGATCCCCATTGCTCTGATGTTGACACTGGGATGGCTGGAGGATAGGCGACCATCGGCAAAGCTTGTGTCCTCAGGTCCCCGAAAATCTTCAAACCACACTCTTCTACTCACGCCTGCCAAATTATGAGATACTCATGGTGTGAAAACCATGCTTGGAGAAGCACGCGGTAACGACGCGTATGAGGCACTGCGACACGACAGCAGCTTAAAACCCAACTTTTTTTCAAAAAGCGCAAACTTTCCCGTCATCTATGGCGTCTAAGGCATGTAGCGCTACTATAACAAGCAAAGTGAGGACTCGACATTGAACAATCGACAGATCGCGGATTATGTCACTAAAAACAGAGAAAGCCATTACCGGCTTGCCTATAGCTATGTCAAGAATCCGGACGACGCCCTGGATGTGATCCAGGAGTCCATCTGCAAGGCGATTCACAGCGCCCACACGCTGAAATCGCCTGAATTCATCAAGACGTGGTACTGCCGGATCGTGGTCAACACGGCACTGGACCTCCTGCGGAAGCAGAAAAAGCTGGTCCTGACGGATGACGAGGCCTTCGAAGCCCTCCACCCCGGCGTCAACGACACCCTGCAGGATTACGACCTGCATCAGGCGCTGGACCGGCTGCCCGGCCACTACAAGACCATTGTGGTGCTCAGGTACTTTGAGGACATGACCCTCGACGACATTGCCGAGGTCACCGGCATCCCCCTCAGCACGGTCAAAACCCGACTCTACAAATCCCTTAAAATGCTGCGTCTCGAGCTGGAGACGGACGAGAAAGGCGGAAATTAGAATGACCCCAAGCATCGAAAAACTTCGCAGTACGTATGAAAGCGTTCCTATTCCGGACGAGCTGGAGTCCCTGGTGAGCGAAACCTTGAGCCAGGCCATGGGCGTTTCCAGGCTCCAGGCGTCACAGGCACGCAGGCGCAAGCACCGGGGCTTCCTGGTCGCCGCGGCCTCGTTGGCAGCTGCCTTTGTCATCTTTGTGGCGGGCATCAATCTAAGCCCGGCCTTCGCAGAAAAAGCAAGTACTCTGCCGATGGTCGGTCGTCTGGTAAAAGTCCTATTGCTGCGAGAATTCTCCCATCAAGACGACACCTACAACGCCAACATTCAGGTGCCTGGCATTGAGGGCCTGGACAACCAAGACCTCGAGGATCGCTTGAACGCCAAATACCTATCGGAAAACAAAGCGCTTTATGACGCGTTCATGGAGGATATAGCCGCTCTGAAAGAGGCAGGCGGCGGCCATCTGGGTGTGGACAGCGGGTATCAGGTTATGACAGACACCGAGAACATTCTGTCTATTGGCCGCTACGTCGTAAACACCGTGGGCTCGTCTTCTACAGTTTTCCAGTATGACACCATTGATAAGGTGAATGAGATCCTCATTACGCTGCCAAGCCTGTTTACAGATGAGCGTTATATTGACCTCATCAGCGAGGAGATCAAACGCCAGATGGTAGCACAGCATGAAGCTGACCCACAGCGGTTCTTCTGGGTAGAGGGCATTGAGCAGTCTGCGAATCTGCCGCTTTTTGACCGCATTGCCGCGGAACAGAGCTTCTACATCAGCGCTGAAGGCGAGCTGGTCATCTCCTTTGACAAATACGAGGTCGCGCCGGGCTATATGGGCGTTGTGACGTTTACCATTCCAACAGAGCTCCTGGAGGAGGTCCTCGTGAGCCGTGCGTATTTGAAATAAGCCAACCTGGAGAAAATTTATTATGAAAGAGGCGAGCACAATGAAGCTTTGTAAAACTTACGTTGTACCCTATTTGATACTGACCTTATTCCTTACCGCGGGTCTGATGCTGACGGGCTGTGCGCCGTTGTCTGCTGAGGCAGCGCCAGCGCCGGAAAGCGAGTCAGCAACTTCCGTTCAACCCCCTGAGCAAGCGCTTGATGCGCCACTGAATGCAGCTGACTACGAGCTCGTGACGCACGTTTACGAAGAGGCAGACAGGCGCATTAAAATTGCCTATCCCCAAATTACGGGTTTTAAAGGTGAGCTGCTACAGGATTATATGAATCAGAGTCTGAGAAAGCCTGTCGAGGTATTGACGGATGGCACTACTTATACCGATCTTGATGTAGATTTCAAGGTTACCCTTAAAACCCAGGAGAGGCTCAGCGTTATTTTAACTGGGACCGGACAGCTGGAGGGCGGGCGCGAGTTTAATTATCTTAACAGCGTCAATTTGGATCTCAAGACTTCCAATGAGATCACCTTTGAGACCTTCATCAAGGAAGATCCCGTCTCCAGAGAAGCCTTTACGAAGCTTCTGGACCAAAAGCTCAAGGCATCAGGCTATTCGGAAGGCGCTGAGTATGAAGGACTGAGACTCTTTTTCAGACCGGAGGAAGTCGTGTTCTTCTTCATGCCTCTTGACGACAGCGCGGAGGCGTTCGTTCAGATCAGTGTGCCGAACGTTGAGCTTGAAGGGCTTGTGAAGGATACGTTTGGGGAGCGGCCGGCCAGTTGAGGCTGGGTTTCAGGAGAAACGAAGCCTTCAGCTGCGCCAAGGGAAATTGATTTACAATTAACCGCAAATCTACACCAAGCGCCCCCAGATCTCAGATCCAGGGGCGCTTGGCATGTTCTATGTTCTCACTTCACGATTCCTTTTTCAATTAATTGATTGCGATACTTCGGGTGGGCGTTCAGGAACCATCGGCAAATGCTTTGAATCTCATTACTATAAGAGTGAGGCTGCATGATTATTCTCCCAGCAACCCAGCATTAATCGATTATTTAATAATCCCCCTGAAGTTGCATGGCCTCCGCCACCCTCAAAAAGCTTACAATATTCGCACCTGCGACGAGATCATGACCATAACCATACTTCATCGCGGCTTCCAGCGAATCTTTGTAAATATTATTCATAATATCATTCAAAACTTGATCCACTTCCTCAAAAGTCATGCTCTGGCGCATTGAGTTTTGAGTCATCTCTACTGCTGAAATTGACACGCCTCCAGCATTGCTCGCTTTCGCCGGCGTAAGCAGAACCCCATGATCCATTAGATACTTAATTGCATCATAAGTCGTTGGCATGTTGGCGCCTTCGCAAACCGCTATGACACCATTCGCCACCAATTTTTCTGCACTCTCAAGGTCAATTTCATTCTGTGTCGCGCAAGGAAATGCGATGTCACACTTAACACTCCAAATATTGCGAAAGCCTTCAATATACTCAGCCGCTGGGTGATCTAAAAGATAATCTTTAATTCTGCCCTTTTGAACCTCTTTTAGCAGAATCATTGCATCTATGTCGATCCCATCCGGATCATAGACATAACCGCCAGAGTCGCTCATAGCCATGACCTTAATGCCAAATTCCCTGGCTTTGACCGCAGTGTATAACGCGACATTTCCAGACCCCGAAATGACGGCACGTTTTCCTGAAAGCTCTATTTCATTATAATCGAACATTGCTTTTGTGAAATACAACAGTCCAAATCCCGTTGCTTCTTTACGACCATGTGATCCACCATAAACGATATGTTTACCAGTTATAACCCCACTCTCATGCGCATTTTTGAGTCTGCGGTATTGTCCGAACAAATAGCCAATCTCTCTTGAGCCGACGCCTATATCCCCTGCAGGAACATCAACATCTGGTCCCAAATGTCGAAACATTTCTGTCATGAAACTTTGACAAAAGCGCATGATTTCAGAATCACTCTTACCTTTTGGATCAAAATCAGCGCCACCCTTTGCACCTCCGATCGGACGACCTGTAAGCGCATTTTTGAATGTCTGCTCAAAGCCAAGAAACTTTAAAATACTTAAATTGACTGTTGGGTGAAATCTGAACCCACCTTTGTAAGGTCCTCTGGCGCCATTGAATTGAATTCTATATCCTCGGTTTACAACAAGCTCACCTTGATCATTGACCCAAGGTACCCTAAAAAGAATTGCTCTCTCTGGTTCGGCCATCCTTTCAAGAATATTCGAGCTCTCTAATTCTGGATGTTGGGCTATGACCTTCGCGATGGAGGAATATACCTCTTCTACTGCTTGAATAAATTCTGGCTCATTTGCATTTCTCTCTTTTATATTTTCTATTGCCTTTTCCATATACGTCATATTCTCTCCTCCTCCATCACTAAGTAATTTCAATATTATGAGGTCTTAGTCAGACTAAACGGATCAACAGTATTGTTTGGTTTCGAAAAAATAGGATTTACGATATTCATGTTTGACACTTCGGTTTATATTATAGGTTGAAGTGTTTTTCTTTTTATCTATCCAAACAAAATTCAACAATTGGTGATTATTATAGGTTAACATCACACTGCTTCCGATGCGACTTCTACAGACATTGCTTTGCCATCGAAAATCTCCCTGTTAAATTCACCTTCACCGTTTGCGATAATCAATGAAACCAATGCGTCAACATCAACATTCGGAATCGTTGTAATAGCGCCTCTGAACCAGTCCACACCAGCGATCAGAGCAATGCCTTCAGGAGGAAGTCCCAGCACAGGCATCATACTTACAAATACGACCAAACCTCCGCCTGGTACTGCTAATGATCCCATGCATCCGAGCGTTGCTACAGCAACAATTTTTATTACATTACCCAAAGATGCGTCAATACCAAAGAACTGTAAAAGCATCAAGCTAGCCATTGACATAAAGATCGCCTGACCGCAGCTATTCATTGCCATACCCAATGGATTGACCAAATCTGATATTCTTTTACTCACCCCGAGCTTATTAACTGAATCATCCATTTTTGTAGGCAGTGTGATTGCGGATGAAGTGGTAGTCGCGGCCACAAGTGTCATATTGCCAAGTTTTCTGGCAAGCTTGAAAGGATTTACCTTTACGATGGTTGCCGTCACAAAAATGGCCACTATCATAATTAATGCACATGCGATTAACAACCCACCCAAGTACTTAAACATCAACTGCAAAACTTGTATCCCCATTTGACCGGACACAACAGCAATGAGCGCACCAACTCCAAGAGGGGCGATTTTCATCACTGATTTTATGATAATCAGCAAAATGCCATTAAATTTTGTTAATCCATTAATTATGGATCTATCACCTGTCTTTTCAGTATAGCTGCTTACTGCAACACCTAAAAACAGTGAAAAGACAATGATATGTATCATATTCGCCTTAGCAAGCGAATCAATGATGTTGTTAGGTATGAAATTCACGAACGTTTCAAGAATACCCTGTGAAGTCGGCTGAAGAGTCGTCTCCAAATCCATGGAAGGCAATCCCAATCCAGGCTTGACAATGTATCCAGTCGCAATACCAATAATAGCAGAGACTATTGTTCCGCCCAAAAACCATGCAAATATCTTGAAACCAAGTTTCCCCAGATCTCTTGGCGAAATTTGCCCAACTGCAATCGTAACAGAGCTTAAGATAATTAATGGCACGCCCATAAGAATTAATCTTAAGAAAATATCGCCAATAAATTTAATGGGGGCAATTTGAGGACCTAAAAATACACCAGCAGCTATACCAATCACTGTTGCTATTAGGATTTGATTAGTTAAAGATATTTTTTTCTTATTGCTTTCTTTCATGTTTTCTCCCCCTCTATTATTGTTGTGGTTTTGTTCTGAATCTCGTTAATTGCTCAAATGCTTTTCCGATTCTTATAATACTTTTGTCATCTAATTCCCTCCCTAAAAATTCAATCCCGATAGGTACGCCTAATGGCGCCTCAGCGGTAGGATTTGTAAAGCCCCCCGGAACGACCATTGCAGGAAATCCGAGTAAAGATCCCAAAATCCCATTTCTTTCAGCTTGAGATTCGCCAACCTTCACAACTGGTCTCTTTTGATGCGGATAGACTAAAGCGTCAATTTCATACCTGTTCATCAGATCTGTGATTTCTTTTTTTAGCTCCAATCGCCTATTCACTCTATACAAATAGTTCTCATCATTATTCCTGTCCAGACTATTTGCCTGAATACAGCTCGGCATAATGCCCTCATATAGAAGATTTGAGTCAATCATGTCTGCCAATGTTTTTATCTTCATATCTTTTCCATCAGTATTTAGAAATTTGTTTAGAGCGTCCTTGAACTCGTACAAGTCTACACTTGTGGTCTTTTGCAGCTCTACAGCATCGTAGTCCTCATGCACCTCTATTACTTCAACGCCACTATTCTTCATAATCTCCAAACAATTATGCATGACCTCATTGACACTCATATTAATATCACTTTGACCAAAGAAACTTTTTAATACACCTATCCGCAGACCTTGTAGGGTAAACTCGCTGTTGTCTACTTCATCTATTTTTACATAGTCATGAACTTTCTCAGTATTTGGATCGTGTTCATCATAGGCTGTCATCACCTGAAAGGCTATGTTTAAATCTTCAACCGTTCTCGCAATGACACCCACATTGTCTTGATTGAATGATGATGGTATGACGCCATTTTTACTGATCAATCCGTAGGAAGGCCTGAGCCCCACCAGATTACATCCTGAAGCGGGTGATCTTACCGAGTTCACTGTATCCGTTCCCAAACCAATAATCCCAAAGTTCATTGCGATAGCAACGGCAGTGCCGCCACTGGATCCACCTGGTGTCCTTGTATGATCATAAGGATTAATTGTTTGTCCTTTTAAGGAATTATTAGTTTCGCCTCCTATTGCTAATTCATGCATATTTGTTTTTGCCAAGATAATTGCACCGGCATCCATTAATTTTTCAATTAGAAAAGCGTTTTTTTCAGGAATGAAATCCTTTAAATAAACCGAACCTGCTGTTGTAGGCATTTCTTTTGTATAAATATTGTCTTTGACAAGTATCGGAATCCCATGCAGCGGTCCTTTAAAACCACTTTCCGCATAATACGCATCCAGGTCCTCCGCAAGCTTCATGGCGTTGGGATTAATTGTTATTATGGAATTGTATTTCGGAAAATTACTATCAAGTTTGTCAATACGATCAATGTAGGCCTTGATTAATTCTCTGCAAGTTATTCTACCTTCTGCTATCGCATTATGTACGTCACTTATCGTAATCTCTTCAACGCAAAAGTTATTAGTCACATTGAACCTCCTTGTCCCTGTACTGGAATCATAGTTCCTCAACCTAAAGCATTTGTCTCAGCATAGATCAAATATTACGTGCCCGTTTTTTATTGTCTTAATAACTTTCCCAATCGTTTTATAGCCAATGAATGGCGTATTTGAGCATTTTGAAGCAAACTCACTTTCAAGTATGGCAGATTCGTTTAAAGGATCAATAATCGTCAAATTACCGTTGTAACCCGTTCTTAATAATCCGTGTTTAATACCAATTATATTTGAAGGATTAAATGACATTAGCTTACTAATAACGTTGAGAGAAAGTCCCTGTTCTCTGCATAAATACGTAAAACACAGCCTAAATGCCAGCTCTATCCCAACTGCGCCCGTTAAACCATTCAGCATATCATTTTTCTTTTGAGGCGCATGGTCAGTTGCTATGGAATCAATAGTGCCATCAATTATCCCTCTCAAGAACATCTTGATATCTTCCTCAGCTTTTAGTGGCGGATTAACTGGATATTCAGTTTCTGTAGATATGAGGTGGTGGGGTGTTATGTCGCAAGTAATCTTATTCGTCTTTTCTTTTAGTCCTTTTATAACAATTAAGGCATCCTTTGAGCTCACATGAGTAAAATGTGTCCGGCATCCCGTTT
Organism: Acidaminobacter hydrogenoformans DSM 2784; assembly: GCF_900103005.1. GTDB lineage: Bacteria > Bacillota > Clostridia > Peptostreptococcales > Acidaminobacteraceae > Acidaminobacter > Acidaminobacter hydrogenoformans. The sequence continues at coordinate 224,630 of NZ_FMWL01000001.1, forward strand.
CTAAAGCAAGAATCCCGCACCTGCTCGTTTCTAATACTTCTCCCATACTGGACATACCAGACGGGAGATTTCGGTCTTCTGCTTGCACTATCAGGAGCAAATTGTCATTTTTACATTTTCTCATAACTTCCAGCAATTTCGTATTAGATAGATTCATGCTTCTTTCTACGACAACATTCTTTACTTTATCACTGATTGTATTAATTATTTCAAGTGTGTTTTCATCTAAATGCCTACCGATAAAGATGCTTTGGTGTACATCAATCAATCCAATTTCCTTATTTTTCGAATAAACATAATCCAAAGTCTTATTTATGTCCCAAGAATCATCTGAATCATACATTAGATTTATGAAGGTGTATCCACCTTTGACCGCCCCTAAAGATCCGGATAAAATATCTTCTTTACATGTGGATAAAGGATCCCTGAAGTGGGCATGTAAGTCAACAAACGAAGGCATACATATACAATTAGTTCCATCTATCATCTCATACCGAGATTCTAAATCTATCCCTACTTGTGTAATTTTCCCATCTTCAATTAAGATATCCCCGACTTGATCAAGAAAAGGATCAATAAGTCTAATATTCTTAACCATTATGTTCATAGTGTTTTACCTGTTAGCCCTTTCTGAGGATTAATTCAGAAATTCTTCTCGATGAAGTCCCCAACTTCAAATCATAGCCTAGTTGATACAACGTCAACTCAACTGCGCCCAAAATTGAGTATATTTCCATCAGGTGGATAGAACCCAAATGGCCAATTCTAAAGATTTTCCCTTGAAGGTCGCCCAAGCCACCTCCAATAACTACATTAAACTTATCTTTTAAAACCTTGGCGAAATCTTGGTACTTAATGTTCTCCGGCATTTTGATTGCTGTAACGGTATCTGACTCATAACCCTCTTCTGCGAACAACTCTAATCCAAGACTTTTTAGGGCTTCACGCGTTAGCGTTCCTATAAAATTGTGCCTATCCCAGATCTTTGTTAATCCCTCTTCCTCAATTATGTCCAATGCTTCTTTTAGTCCATACAGCAAGCTGGTTGGAGGTGTATAAGGCATCTGATAATTTTTCATTTTTTCTTTTGCTGCATTATAGTCCCAATACCATTTTGGCAATGAAGCTTCCTCTCTTCGAGCCCAAGCCTTTTCACTAATGCAGACAAAGCTTAAACCCGGTGGCAGCATGAAACCTTTCTGAGAGGCTGAAATCACCAGATCCACACCCCATTTGTCTGTTTCAAAAGGTAGGCATGCTAACGAGCTAACAGCATCCACGATCAGTAGTGCCGGATGGTTTAATTCCTTTAACAAGGTGCTTATTGATTCAATATCATTCGTGATCCCTGATGTAGTTTCATTCTGAGGAAGACAGACCCCTTTTATTTTATGGTATTTATCATTCCTTAAAATTTCGCGTAGATCTTCGTCTTTTATGGCTTTTCCCCATTCTTTATTAATTCTAATTACACTAACACCATAGCTTTCTGCTATAATGGCTACCCTCTCGCTGAATAATCCATGGGAAGCTGCCAAAATTGTATCACCGTGAGAAAACATATTGACAACAGCAGATTCAAGCGCCCCACTTCCCGAGCTAGGAAATATCAAGATATCGTTTTTTGTCCTGAAAACACTTTTCAGACCATCAATGCAACCTCTCACTAAGTCTTCAAATTCAGATCCTCTATGATTGATAATTGGTTTTGACAAGCTTCTTAATATTCTATCTGGAATATTGGTCGGTCCTGGGATTTGTAAGTATTGTCTGCGCTCCATACCTTACCTCCTCGAATACTTTAATTACATAATTTTATTGCTTATGATATCTCGAATCGATTTTGACGCGATCTGGATTTCATTCCTTGTTATGCCATAATGTGTGACCATTCTAAATGAACTTTTTGATATTTTTTTTACCTTGATATTTACATCCAAAAGGTCCTGGATTAATTGATCAATTTCTAAAGAAAGACCTTTGAGACTTGCGACGACAATATTCGTATGGATCCTGCCAGTGTCGACATACAATCCTTCAATTTTTGATAGCTCATTTCCTAAATACAATGCATTTTCATGGTCTTCCTCAAGTCTTGAAATCATGGACTCCAAAGCGACTATTCCTGGAGCAGCCAGGAATCCCGCTTGCCTATAGCCCCCACCTATTCTTTGTTTTAACCATCTGGCTTTATTGATGGTTTCCTCATTCCCGGCAAGGATAGCACCAAATGGGGCAGATAGCCCCTTCGTCAGAGCAAACATGACCGTATCAGCGCCGCTCACTATTCTGCTTACCGGAATCCCTGTTTTTACCGATGCATTAAATATTCTTGCACCATCCATATGCACAAAAATACCTTTATCTTTTGCTAATTGATATACATGGTCCAAATTAGCTTGAGGTACAACCATTCCGGCATTAAGATTATTTGTGTTCTCCAAACAGATCAAAGCTGTTTTGGGTGTTTGTATGGCTTTAGGCTGAATATGTTCTTCTAAATAATTAAGATCATAAACACCCTCAGGGATGGGAAATGATCTTGTCTGTACTTGAGACAATGCCGCCAGTCCACCCACTTCAAGATTAAATATATGAGAAGAATCCCCTATAAGAACTTCTTCACCTCTATTGGCCATAGCCATAACAGCCAATTGATTCCCCATTGTACCAGATGTTACAAATAACGCTGACTCTTTTCCTAAAATTTCGGCCGACATAGACTCCAATTTTTTGACCGTCGAGTCTTCACCAAGGATGTCATCCCCGACATCCGCATTATACATAGCTTCTCTCATACTTTTTGTAGGTTGAGTTACTGTGTCCGACCTAAGATCGATAAAATTGTTCATTATCTTCACCTCACTTTTCAATGGTTTTAGTATTTTTAGTATGATCTACCGCTCATTAACTTAATACGCAAAAACTATGCCAGTCTAAAATTGAGTATTTTGTGGTCAAAATTAACTGTTTTGTCACGAATGAAACCAACAAGAAACAAAAAAGTCCCATTGATGAAACGTTTATGTTTCAACAATGGGACGTTTATATTTTTCAATAAAGCTCAACATTGGCAATATTGTACTTCTTCATTTTTCTCCACAAAGTAGATCTGGATATGCCCAAAGTTTTGGCCGTTAATAGGATTATTCCTTTGTTATCTCTTAAGCATCTTTCAATTTTTTCCTTTTCACCACTAATTTTTGAATAGTCTATTTCATTAGATTTGTGTAAAACGTTAATTTGTTCTACACCAATAAAAGGTTGTTCGACTGAAAAATATTTGTCTTTAATATCACTTAGTTCAAGCACTTTCTTTTTATGAATTACCATTATTCTTTCAACAAAATTTTTTAATTCCCTAATATTACCCGGCCAATCATATGACATTATATGCACCATTGCGTCTGACTCAATAGTCAATATTGATTTATTAAGCCTTTGACTAAACTCACGCATAAATTCATTGATTAACTCTGGAATATCTTCTACCTTTTGCCTTAACGGCGGCATATCGATTTTTAAAACGTTTAGCCTATAATATAGATCTTCTCTGAATTTATTTTTCAACGTCAATTGCTTTAAATCCTTGTTTGATGCGGCAATAACCCTGACATTAATTGGCATTAATTTATTATCCCCTACCCTCATGACATTTTTTTCTTGCAAAACTCTTAATAGCCGGCCTTGAAGCATTGGATTCATTTCACAGATTTCGTCCAAAAATATTGTCCCGCCGTGAGCTAATTCAAATAAACCTCGTTTTCCTTTTCGGTCTGCCCCTGTAAAAGAACCTGGCGCATATCCAAACAACTCTGATTCCAATAAATTTTCCGGGAAAGCTGCGCAGTTAACGGCAACAAACGGGCCATTTGAAACCTCACTATAGTTATGTATACTTTGCGCAATGACTTCTTTTCCAGTACCAGTTTCACCCTCAATCAAAACTGTGGAATTGACCGCTGCGTAATCCTTCGCAATTCTGATCATTTCTTTTGATATATTGCTATTACCTACTATGTCATCAAACTTATATTTTGCATAAAATCCCGTCGACATAATCTCTCTTCTTATTTTTTCCTCAGTCTCTTTAAGTTTATTAACATCCTGTAGGATAGTAATGACATCCATGATTTCATCATTTACCTTCACAGGTATATTTGATACTAATAATTTAACTTGATTTACTTCTTTGATAATTTCAAGTTCGCTTGCTTCATTGATAAAAATATCCTTGATATTTAATTCATCAAACTCAGAAAAAACACTTTTGCCAATAATTTCATCCGCATTCTTCTTTAACAACTTTTCTGCCATCGCATTAAATATTTTAATAATGCCATGCTTATTAACTGATATAATTCCGTCATTGCTATTTTCTACTATCGCCCTCAATCTTTGCAATTTATTCTTTTCCTCTATAGTAGCAATAGAGACCCTCACGCCTTCTGAAACAGCAGAAATTATTGATTCTCTCGAACTCTGTAAAACAATCGGGGTTAAACCATATTCATAAGATGGTTTAGATATTGTTCCGCCACCAATAACAACCTTGATTCCTGCAGAAGCTAATTGCTTAATTTTATCCTCGATTTCATCTTCACTCTTCACAACCACGAAACGAAATTCTTTATTCATAATTCTCATCAGACTTTCACAAGGTACAATCATATTATCAAATGCTATTATTGCAATATTTTTATCAATGAGTAACCCTTTTTGTACTGCGTCAAATACATCGATCACGCTAATAGGGATTGGAATAATAGGTAGATTAATATCACTTTTGTTCAATAAGAGTTGAATCCCACCCCTGGCGATAATTGCGTTATATCTTTTGTTCTCATATTCTTTAGCAAGATCATACCTTGTATCCATTGATACTTTCACTACTTCGATATGCAAATCAGTTTTTTTGTACTCTAACGCAACCTTGCATGCCAAATCATAAATCCCATCAGCAACCATCATAAGCAATCGTATCAATACTTTCACTCCTCTGTGATCTATTGTAGAACTAATTAATTCATTAGTAAGCCTTTATTTGAAAGACTGATTTCTGATCCAGCAATAATTAATGCCATTTCACGAGTACATGATCTTATTATATGCTGACTAACCGCAAAAATCACCCTCTGATCTCAGTCCGTAGAGGCTTACCCTGTCGAAATCTTTTCCCCCATGGTATAATCCTACCCCCGTACACCCAGCGAAGTTGATAAGCTGTTTACCGCTGGACATAAATATTGCAAAGCTTTCAGAGACTGAATTTAGAAAAACGAGTTTTTAGGTACCAAGTACAGGAAAATAAATAAGTGAATTTGATTTAAAATTTTCCGCATGCCTTCGCCAAGCGTCTTCCACAGCATGCATAATTTAAAATTTCCTGTCACAATCCATGCCAAATTTGGCAATGACAAATGACTTGACATTATAGCTTCGCCTCCTTCAATCTTATATAATCTTTGTAATGATAGGAGATGATGGCATGGAAATCAAAGTTAATCAAAAGTCGAGATCAAAGAGTGGCAGTGTATTGAAACGACTTGCGGCACTTTTAATGATCAGCATTATGGTCTTGGGCCTTTCTGCCTGCAAAGGTGATGCCGCGGTCCCCGCAGCCCCGGAAAAAATGGACATCAGCGGTGAATATCAAGGCACAGCGACCATCACGGAAGCAAAAAGCGATGCTCTGGGTGAAGTGACGGACATGAGCTTCAAAATTGTACAAAATGATAATGGAACAGCGACAATGACCATTAATGACAACACCGTGGAAGGCACTTATGATCCCAAAACCGGAAGCTTCAGCATGGAGCATGGCTTTCTCTGGAATCTGACCTTTGCGCCTGAAGAAGATACGATTACCGCGAAAGGGACTATGACCACTGAAGAGACCGGCGAGGGCTTCACCCAGGAGGTTACGCTGGAACTTGAAAGGGTTGGCGATTAAAGGATTGCCGTGGACCCTGAGTTGCTCGGGAGCGATAGGCACCAGCCGCAGGTACAGGAAAAAGAAATTGGTGAAATTGATTCACAATTTAACTTACACTACCACCAAGCGCCTCCGGAGCTCTCTTCGGGGGCGCTTTTCCATATCCTTAGTTTTCTCACGTGAAGCTTCACCAAAGCGCACTTTTTGTGCCTCCTAAATGCCCCAATGTCTGGAAATACATCAAGTGAGATAAGCCTCCCGGTCCCTGCTCTCCGCCGGTTTCTACCTCTCTCCGATTTCCTGTGAGGTGTGGGGGATGGGGAACCAACGGTTAATGTCTTGAAAAAGGGCAGAAAAAAAGCCACCACATGGCTGTGATGGCCTTTGCAGCAACGATCAGTACTTTTCCAGTGCGCTCATGCTGAAGGTATCTTCCTTGAAATCATTAAAATAAGGCAGCTTCGCTCTTGCATTGACCACTTCCTCAAGGCTGATCTCGGCATAGACAATTTCTTCAGCGTCACTGGATGCTTCAACGATCACTTCGCCCATTGGTGACACCACCTTGGAGCAGCCGCATGCGCCGTCGCCCACCGGATTCGATCCGGCCATATAGAGGACATTAAAGAGCGCATTGCCCGCAAGGTCGACATGCCATCTTCGTTCAGCGGGAATGCTCCAGACAGCGGGGACAAAGATGAGCTGCGCCCCTTTTAACACCATGATGCGGGCGGGTTCCGGATACTCAACATCATAACAGATCATGAGTCCAATCTTTCCGAGTGGCGTATCATAAACCGGAAACGCATTTCCTTCCCTGAATTTCAGTTTTTCCTGACCCCACGCGTAGACTTTTCGCATGTTGCCAATCACATGGCCTTGATCATCAATGAAAATGGCCGAATTGTAGATTCTGCCGGGAAGCGCCGTCGCTTCAGCGTAGCCGCCAATAATGTAGATTTGAAGCTCTCTTGCCAGCTTTGAAAGGTGCTGGATCAGGAAACCATCGGCAGGCTCCGCGAGTCTTTGAAAGTTCTCTGAGTCAAGATGGTACCCGGTATAAAAGAGTTCGGGCAGGCACGCTATTCTGGCGCCCTTTTCGGCAGCCTCGCGGATGAATTTCTCAGCATGATCAAGGTTTGCTATGGTGTCGCCTTGAATGGATCTCATTTGGATCAGCGCGATCTTATATTGTTTTTCTCTGACAGCCATCCTTACCCAACTCCTCGTTTAAAATACGGTCCGTTTGTGTCTCGTTTTTATAAAAGCAGGCGCGTCACATACCCAAAACAATATACATATTATAACATATGTGCGTCAAATAACCAACGACCCCCAGATTGGATTGCCTGCATGGCGCTCCAAAAGACTGCACGGGCCAAGCAGGCGCCGTTTTTGCTTTTCCCAAAAGTTTCTGCATGGTATAATTTTACCAATTCAACGCAAACGGAACCATCTCATTATTCAATTGGGGGTAAACACGCATGATTAAAACATCCTGGTCTTCGACTTCGCCCCGCATCCTGAGCCTCATCCTGACCCTTGCCCTCCTCTTCACCGCTCTCCCACTTCAATCCCCGGCCTTTGCCGCCACCCCCTTCACCGACGTCCCCAGCGGCCACTGGTCTGAACCCTTCGTCAATAAAGCCCGCGACCACGGTCTCATGAAAGGTATTGCCGATGGTCTCTTTGGCTTCAATCGCAGCATCACCAGAGCCCAATTCGCCACCATCCTCTACCAGATGTTCGACTGGGAGCTTCTGAACCCCGCAGCCCCATCCTTCACCGACGTCCCAGCCACCCAGTGGTACTTCCCTTACGTGGAAACCGCCCTGGCGAGCAACGTCATGGACAAAACCGAGACCTTCAGCCCGGACCAGCCCATCCTAAGAGAGGACATGGCGGCCATGCTCGTCAGAGCCCTGGGCTACAACACCCTCGCGACTAAAGCTGCCCAGTACGGCCACCCCTTTGTGGACGTGACGGACAAAGCCGGCTATATTACCATTGCCTACGACATTGGCATGATCAAAGGCACCAGCGCTGCAACCTTTGCCCCAAAAGCCACCGCGACCAGAGAAGAAGCCGCCACAATGCTGGTGCAGGTCTATGAGAAATACATCAGCGAAACCAACTGGATCCATGGCTTTTATGCCTTGAAATCCTTCAATCAGCTCGACCTTACCACCCAAATGAACGCCGTTACTGCAGGCTGGAGCCGTATGAGCTATAACACCACCACCGGCGCCTACCTGAACACCACCGACCAAAACAGCAACGAATGGCAGGTTCCGGATGGCTACGAGCTGGTCACCGGCTTCCTGGAGACCAACCAAAAGCCGCTGAACCTCAGCGTGTATCTCGACACCTCCGTCACCTTTACTCAAGCCGATGGCACATCCACCAACACCGCCCGGGCCATCCTGCTGGACCCCGCCCAAAGAGCTCAGGCCATCCAGGCCATTCTGAGCGAGCTGACACGACCCTACGACGTCTTAGGCAAAAATCCTTACAGCGGCGTGACCATTGATTTCGAAGGCCTCCGGGGACCTGAGATGAAGGCCGCCTTCACTGCCTTCCTCGAAGAGCTGAAGGCAGGACTCGACGCCACAGGCAAAAGCCTCTACGTCATGGTACAGCCCGCAGTATGGAACTCTGCCTACTTTGACGGCTATGACTACCGTGCAATTGGGTCGCTGGCGGATCGCGTGATCCTGATGGCCCACGACTATCAGCCCACGAACCTGAAGGGCTTTGAGGAAACGACCTTCCATAAAAACGCGGCCCTGACACCGCTGGAGCAGGTCTATTATTCGCTGAAAATGGTGACAGATCCAACCAACGGCGTCGCGACCCAGGATCAGGGGAAGCTGGCCCTGGCCATCAGCTTTACCAACATGGCCTGGACCACCTCGGAAGGCCTGCTGTCAAACCCTATCCCACGAAAAATTGAGACCTCCACGGTCTATGCCCGGATGACCTCGCCTGACGCGGCCATGGGCTACTCCGAGGTCTACCGTAACCCTTACCTGACCTACACCACCGAGACCGGCGAGGAGATTTTCCTCTGGTATGAGGATGCCCGCAGCGTAGCGGATAAGCTGGCCCTGGCAAAGCTGTTTGGTATCCGCGGCGTGTCCCTGTGGCGGCTCGGCCAGGTGCCGGCGTATGGGGACGCGGGTCTTGAGTTTGATGTGATGCAGGTGCTGAAATAGTGCCTCTTTGGGGGAGTGTGTGCCGATGGTCGACTATCGGCACATCCTCTCTTTTTTTCTCTCCCCATTCCACCCAACAACAATATGACCACAATCTGAACAATATGAGCATTATGTTAACCTTTTGTAACCTCGGGTATAAGGTTGACATAATTCACCACCAAGCCCTACATAGCCCCCTGTGGCATCCGCCTAACCGCGGTATGTGTCCCGGCGCGCTATTTTTTGGCGGTGGCAATGATCCCTGGATTGTACTATGGACGCCTGTGATCCGGGAAGAGCCAGTGGCGTAACCGACCCCAACAAGGGGTCTTTTTCATTTTTTGAAAGGCGGAATGTGTATGGGAAAGTGTAGAGGTTTCGCATGTGAACTTCACTCAAATCCTATTTGAAACGGAGTGAGATTAATGTCAGATTATCACATTATTAAATCCAGCAGGCGGCGCCTGATGCCGCTTTTGCTGTTACTCGTCATGATTTTGGCCATGCTGCCTATGGGCAGCTTCGCGGCGGATGAAACGCTGTATGGCTACAGGGTGAATTATAACAATACCCAGACCCAAATCACAAATAATATTGGCTGGTACAATGCTCAACTTGGCAATGGTTGGGCAGAGGGGGACTGGGTTCCTTATCAGCTTGTCATCACTGGTCTGGACGGCATTGATGATTTGTCAAGAATTGCAGTTGCTTATGACTTTTTCCTGGAAATAAAAAACGATGAATTACAGGATGGCGCAGTTCTAGTCGACTTGGTCAGAGGTTTCCAAATCCGTTCAACCAGCAATGCTGGCCAGAATATTATGCTGACAGACAGCCAAATGGGTTATCCATCCTCACAGACTTCACCAATCAATATAGTTGACGAAATGGAAGCTGCGCAGACTAACAATGATGTAGGTCTGTGGACAGGATTTGATTCTATTGATGTGCCAAAAGAACAGATAAATGTCGGTTTCGACGGAACCACATTTGTCCCTCTGACACCAACAGATTCAGTCGCTCACTTCTATATAACCAAGCAACAATTGGTTGAAGCGGGTGTCCCTGCAGACGTAAAATCCATTGTCCTCTACTTCCAGCTTCACTTAGCCAGAACTTCTCTTTGGAGCAGCGGCCTCTTCCAGAACTATGGCAACGAAGGCGTGCCTGCTGAAGAGTGGGGCGGCCACATCTATAAAGAAGGAACAGTTTTTGATGGAGTCACCTACTATGGCTCCTATTACTATCCTGGTGCCTCTGGCCACGCTAAATTAATTGGTGCGACCAGAACCGTTCCAATCCCAGTCCCTTCACAAAACCTGGGCAGCGTCACAGGCATTAAATGGCATGACATGGACGGCGACGGCATTAAAGATGCTGAAGAAGCCTTCCTGGCCAACTGGCCAATTTATATCACCGCTGACATTGAAGGTATGTCCTTCGTGCTGAGCACCATGACAGACGCAAACGGCGTCTACAGCTTCCCTACTTTGACCTATGGGACGAGGTACATCACCGAAGGCGCAACCCGCGGGTCAGAGACCGGCTGGTCCCAGACCTTCCCTGTGGGTGAGTTTGATGTGACCCAGCCATTTGGCGGCTTTGACAGTTACAACGACTATCTGAATGACATTGCTGAAGGCTCAGGCGTCGAGCTTGGGGATCAGGGTTATGAGATCGTCATAGACAGAAACAATTATGCTTTCAGCAGCATGAACTTTGGCAACAGGATGACAGGCGATCTTGAGATCACCAAGCTCTTCGATTACGAAGATGTTGAAGGATTTGAAGATTCAATGCTTCCTGACTCTATCGACATTCATATCACTGGACCTTCCTTCTTGCCAGACGGGGAAGATTTCAGTCTCCCGAAAGAGGACGACTACTATCTCCTTCTCGAGAACCTGCTCCCTGGTGATTACAGCATCACAGAAATAAATGTGCCCGATGGTTGGGACGACCCTAACGTACCAATCAATGTTACCGTCATTGTCGGCGACGTTGTGGACGTTGAGTTTACGAACGTCTTTATGACGGGCGAGTTTAAGATCACTAAAGCCTTTGACTTTGAAGGCGTTGAAGGTTTTGACAAAGCGACTATGCTTCCTATGAAGATCACCGTCCTGGTCACTGGTCCGTCTTATCCTGGACCAGACGGCAAGGAATTCGACATTGACATTGATGAAGAGGGCCTTGGTGAGCTTCTCCTCGAAAATCTGATCCCTGGCGAATATTTCGTAGACGAGCTGGAGTTCACCGGCTCTGACATGTGGGATTCAGATATTGATCCAGCATCTGTTGAAGTTGAAGCTGGTGCTCTGGAAGTCGTTGAAGTTTCCATCACCAACACCTTTATGACCGGCGAACTGTTGATCACCAAAGCCTTTGACTTTGAAGGCGTTGAAGGTTTTGACAAAGCGACTATGCTTCCTATGAAGATCACCATCTTGGTCACTGGTCCGTCTTATCCTGCCCCTGATGGCAAGGAATTTGACATTGACATTGATGAAGAGGGCCTTGGCGATCTTCTCCTTGAAAATCTGATTCCTGGCGAATATTTCGTAGACGAGCTCGAGTTCACCGGCTCTGACATGTGGGATTCAGATATTGATCCAGCATCTGTTGACGTAGAAGCTGGTGCTGCTGAGGCTGTTGAAGTTTCCATTACCAACACCTTTATGACCGGCGAACTGTTGATCACCAAAGCCTTTGACTTTGAAGGCGTTGAAGGTTTTGACAAAGCGACTATGCTTCCTATGAAGATCACCGTCCTGGTCACTGGTCCGTCTTATCCTGCCCCTGATGGCAAGGAATTCGACATTGACATTGATGAAGAGGGCCTCGGTGAGCTTCTCCTTGAAAATCTGATCCCTGGCGAATATTTCGTAGACGAGCTGGAGTTCACCGGCTCTGACATGTGGGATTCAGATATTGATCCAGCATCTGTTGACGTTGAAGCTGGTGCTGCTGAGGCTGTTGAAGTCTCCATTACCAACACCTTTATGACCGGCGAACTGAAAATCATTAAAAACTTTGTTGATGGCATGAGCGGCATGTATCCTGAGTTTATTCAGGTAAAAGTCACTGGTCCATCCTTCCCTGCACCAGAGGGTGATGTTTTCGACATTGACATCGATCCAATCACCGGTTCAGGTGAGATCATCCTTGATAAACTGATTCCAGGCGCTTATACCGTTTCCGAGCTGACCTTTGAAGGTTCAGGCGTCTGGTCTTCCAGCATCAGCGGCTCTCCTGCAAGTGTTGCTGCGAATGCAGATGTCACAGTGACAGTCACTATTACCAACACTATGCAGTACCATGATGAAACGGCTTGGGCCTTTGGCGAGAATGAGAACAGGGACTTCTCAAAATCAGGTAACTGGGGCTGGAATATTGGTCCTATTGAAGAAGGCTACAGCGAACGTCACGAGCTCATTGCTGGTGCCGGTGGGAATATTGTCGAAAACGGCACACTGGTTGGGCATGTTGACATTGATTACACTGGCGGCATCGTCACAGTGACTTATCACATGCTCGAAGGCTTTGAGCTGATGGATACTCACGTTTGGATTGGCGAGACCAATCTTCCTACACTCAAGAACGGCAAGATGACAGATTCTCCTGGTCAATTCCCATATGAGGATGGCGCAAGTGTCGCCGCCTCTGGTGAAGTCTACGTCGCAGCCCACGCAGTTGTGAGAATGCCGGGGAACTAAGAGATTGAAGTAATGTATTGGAGAAACGTTTAGGAAAAGGTGCTGGCGGTTATTGCCTCCTTTTCCCTGGAAGCCGGGCGGCCCGTGGCGGTGGCCCGGCCTCTTTCTGTATTGAAGGTAGGCCCCCGGTGTCCGCGGACACCGGGGGCCTTTTGTTGAAAGTGGGGCACAACGCACCAGTTTTTTGTTGCGTTCTAACGGCATGACCGGGGTCTGTCAGGGCGGGACAGGGCCGGACCAAATGCCTTTTGGATTTTGGTTGGGGACTGGGACGAACCAGACATCCATTTTGGCTTGGCATGTTTTCTCGAATACACCCTATTCAGGCTTCCCGTTGCTTTTTTAATGTTTGAACCTACCATCGGCAAAATAACTTAACTTATGGTTGGGATTTCAATTTGTGTTTTATATCAAAAATATAAATAAAAAAAGCGATCCACTGTTTCAGGTATCGCTTCAACTCTTTGTAGATATTCTCTCTTGTTCCCACTATGATCCCCTGTCTTTTGATCAGCGACAGAAGGGTCATTTCTTATTTTCTGAACAGCATTGTGAAACGCCTCTTTATAAAGCGTTCTTCTTTAGCCTTCGAAAAAATTTCTCTGCTGATGGTAAATATAGCACCGGAAGCATCCTATTCCTCCGATTCAGTTATTCCAAACAGCTCATCCGTAAGATCCACATGATCCTCAGATACTTTTTTCGCTAATTCATCCGCCTCTTTGATGAGCGTTTCAATAGCCGGCCGAATTTGTCTGTTAATCCGCTTAAACTCAGCCAGCAACGTTTCTCCTGAATACCCTTGAGCAATTAAGTCAGCCAAAATCTCCTCTGACAATCCTGGATCGTCGTACTGAACCGGCTTCAGTATAAGCATATCATTTGAGTAAATGCATTCCATTTCATTAACACTTCCCAGTGCTTGATAGTACTTCGCGGGAATTGTAATCTGCCGTTTGGATGAGACATGTATACGGCGTTTCTCAAAATTATAAGGAGCATACTCACTTTGTTTTTCCGACATTTTGACCCTTCTCTCAAATTGTAAGGAAAATTGGTTTCCTTACTTCATAATATTCCGCTGCTCTCGTTTTGTCAATTTATCAGGGAAAAACGAGAGGAACCTCTTAGCAAATTAACATCACAACAGTACCGGAGAAAATACAAGGTATCTGTAGTTGACCCCGGTCACCCCGTTTTCCCCGTAATATAAACACAGCCTGACCTCTTTCTTTTTTGATCATATTGTTAATGAAAATCATTGTCGTTTAGCGCTTAAACCCTTTCTATACGGGTAATTATCCACTATCAAACAGCAGAGCCTTGAAAGCCTTATCTGCTGCACATAGTGATTCCTCTATTTTCCTCCTCACTTCAGATCCCCCAAGCTGACATACCCACAAAACCGCATTACATACAAGGGCAAACCCGCCGAAAGACGGGGGCGCAAAGCCAGGGCCTAAAGCACTGCTATGGCCGACCGGCTGCTATGTACAACCGTTTTGTGTTGTCATGGCAGCTTTTTAATTTGCCCTTGATAGTATTTCAGGCGAATGAATTATTCGAAGCAGTTGAGGCAATTACCCATAATTTTGAAGTGAGAGGTGAGAACCATGTTAGGTATGAAAGGCAAGGTTAAAAGATTTCTAAGCTTAAGCATGATCTTGGCAATGCTATTGATGAGCGTGCCGTCAATGGCAGCGACCTCCGGCGAATTCGAAGGAACCTTCGATATCACCGCAGGCCAGAACACAATAATTGGTGAAGCCACCGTAACCATTGAAGACAATATGCTGACCATTGATGTCGATCTCGACGAAGGGCAGGAAGCCAAGGAATACCATCTCTATATTTTGGACCAGCTTCCAACAGAGCGCTTGACCCCTGGTCAAGCCCCAATTAAAGATACCCTCAACCCTGAACAGGAAGATTTTCAAGTTGGCCCTGTTCAGATTGACCTGGATGACCTCGAACCCGGCCAGTGCCAGGATCTTTACCTGATGCTCCACTTGGCGGTGGGCGGCGAGACCGCTTATGGGGGTAAAATTGTAGATTCCTCTGAAAGCGAGAGCGCATGGTTTGGCTACATCCACATCCAGCTCTGCGAACCGGAGGACCCGGATCCAGAGGTTGGCAGCCTGACGATCTTCAAATTCCATGACATGAACGAAAACGGCGAATTTGACGAAGACGACGAGACTGCCCTCTCCGGCATTGAATTTGAAATCTATAATGAGGACGACGAGGAAATTGAAGGCTCCCCGTTCACCACAGACGAAGACGGCCTGATTGAGCTCACCGGCCTCCCAATTGGTGAATACTTCATCAAAGAACTCTCCGACTACCAGATCACAGGCCAGGTGATTGTCGATGGTCTCATCAGCACCTACGTCGCTTCCAACGATATAACGGATGTGTATATAGGCAACTATTTTGAAGAAGACGAAGAAGAAACCGGCTCCGTCACCGTCTGGAAATTCGAAGATGAGGATAGAGACGGCGAATGGGACGAAAATGAACCGGCCCTTGAGGACATTGAATTTAAACTCTTTAAAGTCCATTACCCTGAATCTGAAGTTGAGAAGGGGGAAGAGGAACTGGTGACAATCGGCAGCGGTTTTACGGATGAAAATGGCAAGCTGGTCTTTGACAACCTGATGTTTGGCGACTACGCCCTCGAGGAACACAGCAGCTATGAAATCACAACGCCGAATGCCCTCAAAAATGGCCTCCTGGAGATTGAGGTCCATGAGGAAGACGGCGAGCAGGTCATCTACGTGGGCAACTTCATTCCGGATGAACCGGAAGAGCCAGAAGAACCAGCCACCATCATCCTTTACAAATTTGAAGACACTGATAAGGACGGCAACTGGGATGAAAATGAAACCACCCTTTCCGGCATAGGCTTCGAACTGTATGGATCCATGAATGATGATGAGCCCGTCGCCACTGGAACTACTGATAGTAACGGCATGATCATCTTCAGCGGCCTGGAGCCCGGGGATTATTTCCTCGACGAGCTGGGCGACAGAACCATTACGACCCCGGTCAACAGCCAAGGTTTCACGGTGATTCTCGACCTTGAAGCTGACGAAGAACGCGACATCGCGGTGGGCAACTTCAGAGAGACAACGCCTCCGCCTCCACCAGAGCCACCAGAGCCGCCGCGCCCAAGGCCTCGCGTTACCAGCAATGATGACGACGATGACCCTGTCGAGTACGGCATGCTCCGCATCCAGAAATTCCTGGATTCAGATGAAGACGGCATCTTTGATGATGACGAATTCGAAATGGTGGGCATCACTTTCGAGCTTTACGACGCGGATCAAGAAACCCTGATCAGCACCAAGGTGACGGACTCAGACGGCGTCATCACTTTCCCGAACCTCGAATTTGGCGACTACTATTTGAGAGAAGTCAGCGACCACAAAATCACAACCGAAGGCTTTAATGCCGATGGTTTCTCATCCAGCCCTATCGAAATAGATTCCGAAGACGTACTGACCATCACGGTTGGCAATGTCAGAAACGTTGTATCGGCCGTCGTGACCGTGGAGCTTCCAGCAGAAGTTGAAGTCATAGAGGATCCCGTTCCACTGGCCCTCCCGGCAGAGCTTCCACAAACCGGTGAAGCCGGCGTTCAATCCTATTATATTCTCGGCGGGCTTATGATGCTGGCCGGGATGTCCCTTAAACGCCTGAGATAGACCCTCCCACTTCTCTTTGCAGCCGGGCTGCCCGCAGTGGCGGCCCGGCCTCTTTTTGTAGTAAAGGTAGGCCCCCGGTGTCCGCTGACACCAGGAGCCTTTTATTGTAAAAGGGGCACATCGCACCTGTTTTGGTGTTGTTTTCACGTGGCGTGACCGGGGATTACTGGTTGGGGACAGGGACTTACCAGATCGATTTTGGTTTTGGTGGGGGACTGGGCCGGGTCAGATGTTTGGGTACGATGCTTGGGGATTGTCCCATACCGGAAAACCCGCTTTTATACCACTCTTTGCTTAAGAGATAATATTGAGTGTAAGCCCATTCTGTTGTTTATTTGACAAGCTTTTTGGGTAACATAATATTGACAGATCATCAATACATACTGAACCAAATCACATACAAAGGCAAACCTGTCGAAAGTCAGGGGCGCAAAGCCCTGGGCCTAAAGCAAAACCATGGTCGTCCGGCTGCTATGTACAACTTGTTGTTGTCGTGGCAGCTTTTTGTTTGCTATGCTTCCACTAATCAAATACACAGAATAAGAGCTTCAACATGGATCAAAGCGAAATGCCTCAAACTTTATTCAATATTCCCGGTGAGTTTTTAAGCTTGTCGGGATGTGCCTTAAACGTTTCGAATAAACACTCGCCTCTCTTTAGCCGGGTCATCCACCAATGGCCCGGTCTTTTTGTGAAAGCTAACAGACGTGCATAAATAAAAGTGATCCCATACTGAAGAGAGCTTGCTCTCGGAAGTGTGGGGCTACTTTTATTTGTATAGGGCGCAGCTATAACCGAGCGAAGCGAGGTTGCATGTCTGGTAGCGTGAGGTGTAAATTACACGCCAAGCCATAGTCCGCTTGCTCTCGGACGTTCGGGATTCCAACCCGTCCCTGTCCCCAACCATGAGTCCCTGTCCCCAACCAAAAAATTCTTCTACCCCCGCCTCCTTCCCCACTCTCACCCTGTTTCAAACCCCTCGTTTTCGGGTAACATAATACCATCAAAACAGCAATACATAAGCCATATTTGGATCCCACCCATGGTCGACCGGCTGCTATGGTCAACGCTTCGTTGTCATGGCAGCCATTTTCTTTTTCAGTTTATCCGGCAACACCCAATCCATTATTACCAAGATGCCTATCCAAGAGAGGTGAGTACAATGTCAGGCATCAAAAACAAACTGAAATCCTTAGTCAGTCTCATGATGATCTTTGCCATGATCTTCACGAGCGCACCATCCATGGCAGATGAAGTCCTCGATTTCACAGGCACCTTCCAGGTCTTTGCCGGCCAGAATGAGGAAATTGGCAGTGCTGCTGTCGAAATTGACGACAGCCTGCTGACGATCCATGTCACCATGGAGCCCGACTGGCCGGCCGACGCCTACAGCCTCTACAT
The DNA here is from genome assembly GCF_900103005.1 of Acidaminobacter hydrogenoformans DSM 2784. Lineage (GTDB taxonomy): Bacteria > Bacillota > Clostridia > Peptostreptococcales > Acidaminobacteraceae > Acidaminobacter > Acidaminobacter hydrogenoformans. The sequence goes on from NZ_FMWL01000001.1 coordinate 242,586, forward strand.
CCTCGAAGCCGAGCCCACCGACCGTCTGAACCCCGGTCATGCGCCAGAGAAAAATGAAGCTCTGGATGGGGCCACCGACTTCACTATAGGTCCCATTGACCTATCCCTTCCGGAGCTCGCCCCCGGCCAGTGCCTGACGAGGTACCTGGTCCTCCACATAGTCTCCGGCACGGAAACCGCCTACCCAGGTGACATCATTAAACCATGCAAGGGCCCATGGTACGGCTATATCACCGTCACAATTTGCAAGCCTAAGACCACCCCAACCGGTTCCATCACACTAGAAAAAGTGGTCGTCGACTCAGAGGGCCAGAGCCTCACCACAGATCTCACCCCATTTGAGCTCACGATCACACATCCAGATAGCACCACAACCACGACCACCATCACCGGCAATGGCACCGCGCCACCAATCACAGACCTGCCCCTTGGTACCTACACCATTTCAGAGGCCGTTCCAGAGCACTACACCCTCCAGAGCATCCAAGCCGGAAATATGACCGTCACTCACGATCTGCAGATCACTATTAGCGAAGCTGATCTCGATCACCACGTGACCGTCACCAACCGGAAAGATGCCACAGACACTCCAGACACCTGGAGCCTCAGCCTCATCAAGAAAGTTGTGGATGCCAACGACAAGCCGGTCACGGACACCAAAAACTTTGACCTTGAAATCAAGTACCCGGATGGCTCGCTACACACCCAGACCCTCAAGGGAGACGGCATCCCCGTCACGCTGAGCAGCCTTGATCCGGGCACCTATACAATTACAGAAGTACCCCCAGACGGCTACCTGCTCAAGAGCCTTCAGTCCGGCGACATGACCACCGACAGCGCGCTCGAGATCACCCTTAGCGAAAATGATCTGCCGCGAATTGTCGAAGTCACCGTCACCAACCAGCAGGTTCCTGGCGACACACCGCCTGGGCCTGGGCCAGAACCTGAACCAGATCCGAAACCCGACCCAGAGCCTGAGCCAGAACCTGATCCCGATCCACCAGAAGATACCACACCGCCATCAGAGCCCGGCACACCATCAAACCCACCTGAAAAGCGCGGCGAAATTAACGTCCACAAGTTCCTGGACACCAACCAGAACAACCACCAGGAGCCCTCAGAGTTCGACATGCAAAAGATCACCTTCGAGCTCTACGCCGCAGACAAGACCACCCTTCTGAGCACCAAAAAAACGGGCCCGGACGGCGACCTCACCTTCACCAATCTGCGCTACGGCACCTACTATCTGCGGGAAGTCAGCGACTATACCATCACCTCCCCGGACTTTTCTGCCGATGGTTTCACAACCTCCCCAATCACCATAAACTCTACTCAGGCGCTGACCTTCAACGTGGGCAACTTCAGGGACACCTCGACGGAAGACGTTCCGCCAGATCCTAACCCACCACTCGGTCCGCCTGACGAACCACCTGATATTGAAATCGTCGAGGAAGATCCGCCACCACTTGGCGCTCCCCCCTGGGAGCCTCCAAACACCCTCCCTCCAACAGGCGAGGTCCCGGCGGCAATGCTTAACCTCCTCGGCACCCTGCTCCTCCTTGTGGGAGCATTCCTGAAATACCAGTATTGAAGAGAAACCCAAAGCAGCTGCCGCAAACAGAATTTTTCAGTTTGCGGCAGCTGCTTTTTATTCCGCATTGTCGAAATAATTCATGCATTGTGATCCTGATTATACATGCTCCTGTTATTTTTTTCAAAATTGTTAACAAATTAATTACATTAATTTATTCTTCACCCCAAAATGTCGACGACCCTCGACGAAAATAACTAATACAGCGGTATTCGCTTTCTCCATCATTAAATTTTTCTATACTCATTACAATTATCAACTAATTATTTTGTTCATTATTTTGCATGAACTGTGACAAAATAGGGTATCATCCCGAATGACACTATTAGAATGACTGATACTGGTTAACATAATCCAATAGCTCGCTTTCAATTAAGGAGGGGATCAGAAAATCAGCTTCAAAAGAAGACCATCCTGCTCAACTCACCTACGCATAATAAAGGCAAACCCGCCGAAAGACGGGGACGCAAAGCCAGGAGTCTAAGGGTTAGACTACGACCGTCCGGCTGCTATGCACAACGAACCTGTTGTTGTCATGGCAGTCTTTTTGTTTACAGAAATTCAAAAAGGCTGACCATTCCTCTACGACCCATAGAGATATAGAAGGGGAACATCCAGAGAGAGATTAAATGTATTTCAATTTTATTTGAGAGGTGAGAAAGATGAAAAGAAGTTCGAGATTTTTAGCTATATCATTATCATTGATGTTGGTTTTTCAAGCTTTCGTTATAGCCCCAATTTCTTGGGCTGCTGATTTTGACATAACACTTGATGGCAGCCAATCAGCCACTGTAAACAATGCAATATTCAAACAAAGTCCATCTGATAGCTCAACCGGTACCGGCATCTTCACACCATTCGTAAGGGTTCAAGGTAATGGCACTGAAAGCGGTTATAACACTGATGGTACAACTGAATTTGATACAAAAACAGGAAAATGGACACACGCAATAAAGCTCAGCGACATTCCAACTGTAGATGTCCAAGGTAAATTCTACAGAGAGCTTTTATTAGATCTCAACGAGACGAAAAACGATCCATATATTCAGCTTGATGAGTTTGAAATATGGCTTACTAAAGATAAAGATATAAGTGGTTATCCATTCACTACCGATCAAGCTATTATGGTTTTTAGCTTAGAAGGCGAATCAATATTACTCGACTATAGAATAAACAGCGGCAGCGGTTGGGGCGATTATAAAGCACTCATACCTGATGAACTGTTTGCCGGTTATGGTAATGATTACTATTTTGTTCTTTTCAGTAAATTGACCCAAGCTGATTCGGGCTTCGAAGAGTGGGGCGTTTTAAGCAGTGACATTACTGCTGCGCCTTCCGTAGATATTGAAAAACTGATCTCAATTGACGACGGGGAAACCTGGTTAGATGCTGATACTTCTGAAGACACTGTCCTTGCAGTATATCCCGGCACCGTCCATTTCAAAGTCATTATTGAGAACACTGGGAACGTCCCATTAACAAATGTTGCTGTCACAGATTTTTCCGACGACTCAGAAGCCATTGATTTTACTGGTCTGAATGATTATTTGGGTTTAGGTGACAAAATAGAGAGTGATCCAATTGAGGTCAGCACCATTCTTAGATCTCATGCTAATACCGCGACAATAAACGCATATTATGGTAAAGAAAAAGTTACTGACTCTGATTCCGCAAATTACTACACTTTGCCAGATCCTAAAATAGCTATTAATAAAACTACTAACGGTGATGACGACCTTGATATCATTGTTGGTTCAGACGTTACCTGGGAATATGAAGTTACCAATATTGGTAATGTTCCTCTAAGCGGTATCTCCGTAAATGATAGTGATGAAAACGTCACCCCTGCCTATGTCAGTGGCGACACTAATGAAGACGATATGCTCGACTTAACCGAGACTTGGATCTTCAAAGCTTCTGGAACTGCAATCCAAGGCAGCTACTCCAACACTGGCTACGTTTCAGGTACGTTTGAAGAAAGCACCGCTACGGCTGATGACGACAGTAACTATTTCGGTTATATCCCGGATGCCCCTGCTATTCAAATCACTAAAACCACTAATGGCGATGATGGACTTGAAATCGAAGTTGGTTCTGAAATTACCTGGAGCTACGAGGTTACAAACAAAGGCAACGTCGCACTCGGAAATATCACAGTAACAGACAGTGATGAAAGCATCACACCTGTTTATGTCAGCGGCGATGCTAATACAGATGGTAATCTGGATTTAACGGAAACTTGGATCTATGAAGCCACTGGAACCGCTATCGAAGGCAATTACTCCAATACCGGCTATGTTTCAGGTACGTTTGAAGAAGCCACTTATAGGGACGATGACGATAGCAGTTATTTCGGTTACATCCCGGATGACCCTGCTATTCAAATCATCAAAACCACCAATGGCAATGATGGACTTGAAATCGAAGTTGGTTCTGAAATTACCTGGAGATATGAGATTACAAACAAAGGTAACGTTGCACTCGGAAACATCACAGTAACAGACAGTGATGAAAGCATCACTCCTGTTTATGTCAGCGGCGATGCTAATACAGATGGTAAGCTGGATTTAAAAGAAACTTGGATCTATGAAGCCACTGGAACCGCTATCGAAGGCAATTACTCCAATATAGGTTACGTTTCAGGTTCTTTTGGAGAAGGTACTGTAAATGATAATGATGACAGTTACTACACAGGTTATGTCCCTCAAGAACCTAAAACCCCAGAAATCTCCATCAACAAAACCACCAATGGCTCTGACGGGTCTCGCATTCGCGTTGGTACAGCCATCACATGGGAGTACAAAGTAGAAACGGTCAATGGCTTCGACATTTATGACGTTGATGTCACAGATAGTGATACGGATTTAGACCCTCAATATGTCAGCGGTGATGATGGCGACGGTGTTCTCGAACCTGGTGAAACCTGGATCTACCAAGCAACCGGAACAGCTGTTAGTGGCCTTTACGAAAATATTGGCTACGTCACAGGCTATGCTGAAAGAGAAGTCCCTGTCAGTGACGAAGATACCAGCAGCTACACCGGCTACACGGTTACTACCACTACCACCACACGCCGCACCCCAGACCCAGACCCGGGCAACATTGAAATCTTCAAATTCCTCGACTCAGATGGTAATGGATCTTTCGATGAAGAAAACGAATTCCCATTCGAAAACATCCGCTTCCAGCTCTACGACGAGGATAAGGGCCTCATTGAAACTGCCTCTACAGACGACGAAGGCATGCTCACCTTCAGAAACCTCGACGCCGGTACCTACTACATCAAAGAAGCCCGCAATGATTACAGCATCACCACAGGCGGCTTTGATGAGAACGGTTTCTACGAAGTCGACGTGGATGAAGATGAAACGGTTGAAATCGAGGTCGGCAACTACCGCGAAGTCATCCCACCACAAGAACCACCTCTTGGACCACCACCTGAAGTAGAAGAAATCCTTGAGGAGAAAGTCCCACAAGGGCCTCCACTCCCACAAACCGGTGAAATCCCTCCATACTTCGCTTATGGCATTGGATCACTGCTGATACTCGCAGGTGCGTTCATGAGACGCAAATTCTAAATTGACGGACCACTTATAAAAATAGAGCGTCTTAAAGGCAGAGAGACGAAACGCTATAGCCCTTGAGACCATAGATTGAGAAACCCTTCTCTACCTCCCGTCCGGGTCATCCAAGTGGTGACCCGGATATTTTTCTTTGAAAATGGGTATCAAAATCTATAATTCCTTCGTCTAATCTTGTATAGTGAAAAAAGAGGTGATCCCATCATGAAAAAACTGTCGACTATCTTCATCATTGCCGGACTCCTGATCATACTCTACCCATCTGCGGTTCGGGCTTATGATGATTATCAAATGAATAAGCTGCTGGAATCCTTCGAGGCGGATATTGCGGCCCTTGAAGAAATTGATGACACAGAGGTCATCGAGCTCGACTACGAGGACGACTATCAAGCCCTGCTTGAAGAGCGTGGTGAGCTCGCCTCAAACGGCGACACTGAAACGACGACGCCTGAGGGTGAAGGCACAGAACCTGAAACACCGGCTGAAGCGCCAACCACTGTTGAACCAGCCCCAGCGCCAGCACAGACCGCCCCTCAACCCGCACCGAAGCCTGTCGTGAAAAAGCCAAAGACCGACACCTTTATCAAGATCCCGGCCATCAAGCTCCTGATGCCGGTGCTCCAGGGCATGACGGATGAAAATCTACGCTACGCCGCAGCCACCTTTGACAACGGCGTGGTTCCGGGCGGTTCGGGCAACTATTCCCTAGCCGGTCACCGCAGCTACACTTACGGCCGCATGTTCAACCGTCTGGACGAGCTGGCCCCCGGCCACCTGATTGAGATTACGGTGAAGCAGGAGACCTTCACCTACCGGGTGACGGAGTCCTTCGTCGTCAATCCGGAGGATACCTGGGTACTGAAGAGCGACAGCAGCAAGAAGTCCATCACCCTGGTGACCTGTACGCCGGTGCGGACGGCGACCCAGCGACTCATTATCAAGGGCGAGCTTGTACAGTGAATAGAGCTTTGGCCAATGGTGACCATCGGCCAAAAGCTTTTAAAAGTGAAAAAGGGGTGCCCCTTCACGCCTGAATGCGGCACCCCGATCCACCAATATTACATCTCCATGACAAATGGCCATTTTCAGACAAATGCTCTTGAAATTATCTGACAATTATGCTATCATGAGCTCACAAATGAATATGGTGGGTTAGAATACTTTCCACCGACAAAGGCAAACCAGTCGAAAGGCTGGGACGCAAAGCTAAAGGGCCTGTAAAATGGCAGCCAGCTACCGAAAGGAGAGTTTTTTGTGTTTAAAAAACTTTTATCCACACTCGTGGTGGCGGCTGTCCTGGCTGCACCGGCAGCATCCTACGCTGCACCATCCGACTGGACTGTAAATACTGCTAAAACCGCAGACGGCGTCCTCGAAATGAAGGTCAACCTCAGCACCACTTCAAAGCTGAAGGTCCTCGTTCAAAAGGGCGACACCAAATACTACTATGATGTACAGTCCCTCGCAGATGAATCCATCCCGCTTCAAATGGGCGACGGCACTTACACCATCGCGCTGCTGAAGAACGTTTCAGGCACCAGCTACACTCGCCTGGACACAAAAACTTTTGAAGCCACAGGCATCCAAAGCTTTGAGCCTTATATGACCGCTAACCCAATCGTTGACTTTGCTGCTGAGGATAACGTCGTTGCCCTTGCAAAGAAACTGACCCTCACCGCTAAAACAGACGAAGAGAAGATCAAAGCGATCTATACCTACGTCTCCAAGAGCTTCAGCTACGACTACAACCGCGCGAAAACCGTTCAAAGCGGGTACGTGCCTGACGTGGACGCGGTCCTCGCGGCTAACGCTGGCATCTGCTATGACTATTCCGCTGTCATGGCCGCCATGCTGAGAAGCGTTGGCGTCCCAGCCAAAGTCAATATGGGCTACAGCAAGCACATTGCAGAATACCACGCCTGGAATGAAGTTTACTTAAAATCCGCTGACAAGTGGATTACGCTGGACACTACATATGACAGTGCTTACCTTAAAGCCGGCAGAGTCGTCAGCATGATCAAAAACAGCGCTGACTTCACAGTCCTCAAGAGCTATTAGTTTTTTATCTCTTGAAAGAGAGGCGAGTTTTATAGAAAGGGCCTGACACTGCAGAAATGATGCGATCCCCGCAGCCTCCTATGCTGAAATGCAGTGTCACTCCCGGCAATAGCGCTTCACAGAGAAAGCGCGCAGGATGTAACACCCTAAACTACGGCAATCTGGATGTTTCCTTTTTATATCTTTAGCAGCGCCTGAGAGCGCTGCATTTTTTTACCCTTTTGTGGGTATTATGCCCCTATAGACTCCGTGAAATGAGGTGCATCCATGAAGCTTTGGATTGACGGCGACGCCTGCCCCGTGGTAGACGCCATTGTGCGCGCAGGAAAGGCCAGGCAGCTGCCCATCATTCTCGTCAAAAATATCCATCACCATTACGACCGGTCTGACCTGGAAGTCCAAACGGTTTCAGGTGGGCCGGACAGTGTGGACTTCCATATTATCAACCAGCTCCAGCCCGGGGACGTCGTGATCACTCAGGATACAGGGCTTGCGGCGCTGGTCATGGCCCGGAAAGCCTACGCCATTCACCCCATGGGCCGGGAGTTTACGGAGGACAACATTGACCTCCTCATGGACCGCCGCTTCACCGGCCAGCTGCTGCGGCGCAAGCACGGCATCTATCCCAAGGGCCACAAGGCCAGGAAAGCCCCGGATACCGTCTTTGAAACCGCATTTGAGGAGATGCTGGACCGGCTTTTAGCCAGTGCAGAAAAGGCACCTGAAGGTGACCCACCACCACCATTTGGGGAGAATTCCAATGAATGAAATGAAAAAGCACAGAACTATTGTTGTCATACCTTATAATCCAGAATGGCCATCACAGTTTGAAGCAGAAGCAGCAGCGCTACGTCCTTTCTTTGGAGACAACCTCATTGCGCTGCACCATATTGGCAGCACTTCTGTACCAAGACTTGCTGCAAAACCTACGCTGGATCTCCTGGGCGTGGTAAAATCTCTCGCCCTCGTGACTGAAACACGCTCAAACTTTGAAGCACTCGAATACAAATCTCGGGGAGCCTTCGGCATTGAAGGCAGGGAATTTTTTGTGAAAGGCTCGCCTAATCCGACCCATCATTTACATGTGTTCGAGGAAGGCAGTGCAGAAATCCTGAGACACCTTGCTTTCAGGGATTATCTCCGCGCACATTCTAAAGCTGCGCAGGAGTACGCAGCGCTGAAAACGAAGCTCGCCGCGCTCTACAAACTGGATCCCCTGCGTTATCAGGAAGGTAAGTCTGACTGGATCAAGCGGGTAGAGCGACAGGCTTTGGAATGGGCTGCTCATGGAAATTACACTTCTAAGTAAATAGCACGAAAGAACTCCCGCCAGAGGAAATGTACGTCACGCCCTGCCAAATAAAAAGACACGTCATCATGCCTGAAATTCAAGGCGTGAAGAACGTGTCTTTTGCTGTTTTACAGCTTTCGAAGTGTTTCATAGTAGGTAACGACGTCTTTTAGCCACTCATGACCTCTTCAGAAACACTTTTATATCACGGACGCTTACACCTCCATCACTACCTCATCATACCCGCGGCGCTTGGCCCGGCCATAAAGGGTTTTGGACTCATCCCGGTAGCCCAGGGCAATCAGGATCACAGGCTCTTTACCTTCCGGCAGCTCAAAGGCTTCCTTGACCGCAGCGAAGTCCATGCCGCTCATAGGATGGGAGTCCACGCCGTAATATTTTGCGGCGTACAGGATGGACATGGCGATCAGACCCGCATTGCTCTCCGCGAACTTGATCTAAAGTCATGGTTAGCGCTCCTTTTGTCTGTAAATTATATAATGTATTTTCCTGAAATCAGATGCTGTTGCACCTTATGCATCAATTCTGCTCAGCTTTTTCATCAGCGCAATCAGCGACTGCTTTTCTTCATCCTCCAGAGCACTGAAGATCTCGACTATGTTCTCGAGATGCGCCGGAAAGATGCTTTCCATCTTCTCCTGGCCTTGTTCCGTCAAAGAAATGATGGACGCACGGGCATCCGCTGGATCCTGTTCACGCCGGACCAGTCCCTCCCTGACGAGGTTGTCTATGACCACAGTCATATTGCCGCCGCTGGACAGGGTCTTTTCAATGATCGCGCGAATGTTCTGCGGACCCTTGTGATAGAGGATCTCCAGTACCGCGAATTGTGATACCGTCAGCCCACCCTCCTTGATGGTCCGGTATTCCCGCCGGTGCATGGAGGTCGCCCCCCTGGTCAGTGCCACGAGTGCCCTGAGACTCAAGGTCTCCTGTGGGCTGTAGGTTTTAATTTTTCTATTTTTGTCGTCCATGATGTCATTTTAATACTAATTAGTACAATTGTCAAGAATTTGCGCTCTGTAATACTTCAGGTTTGAGGCTGCGAAGTGTGCACGGTTTTGTGTGGTTGGGGACAGGTGACCATTGGCAAAGCTTTTATTTGCAACATGGATGAAAAAATAACCATGAAAAAACCGGAAGCGCCATACTGCCCTCTTCCGGCTTTATAACCTTTTCGTTTTGAAGCTAAGCCCGCGGATTCGCCTCAATAACAGCGGCGAGCACCTCCGCACCACGGATGATAAAGTCTGTGCAGCCGGTCTCTTCGTTCCGGTAAGCGGCTTTCAGATCGACGCACTGGGAGGTCGCGAATTTCTCCTTGAAGGCGCTGATGAAAGCCCGCGTGACTTCCGTCATCTGCGCGCTGTCGTGAGCGACGCTTTTGGTATACAGCATTCCAATCACCGCAAGGCCCCCGGTCAGGATGCCGCAGACGTCTTCCGTCTGGAGCCCACCGCCGAAGGGTGCCATGGCTCTGATCACCTGTGGGGGGAGATTGAGCTCAAAGGCTTTGTCCGCCGCGGCCACCATGGTTTCCGAGCAGCTGTAATCATATTTTTCTTTGTCTCTGAAGTGCCTGACGGCTTCGATATAGGTCATTCAACAGTGTCCTCGCTTTCTGGAAGATTAGTCATTTCATTGCTTTCCACAAACCAGTCCTGGTGCTCAAACAGCGCTGGTGAACCGCCGGTATGGATAAACAGCACCTTGTCCTCGGGCTTAAAGAAGCCATTTCTGATCAGCGCGATCAACCCAGCGAAGGCTTTGCCAGTGTAGGTGGGATCCAGGAGAATGCCCTCTTTCTCCGCCAAAAGCTTGACGGCTTCGCGCATTTCGTCCGTTGGGAGAGCGTAACCTTCGCCGAGACCCTCATCAAAGCACTGGACGTCTTCTTCCACGGCAGAAGCGCCTATTTTGTGAAGGTCTGCAATTTGCTGAACTAGCTGCCAGATCCGCGGCTCCTGGGTCACTTTTTTCATGAGGACGTTGATGCCCAGGACTTTGGCCTTGCTGCCCGCTTCACGGAGCCCGGCAATCAGGCCCGCCATGGTACCTCCGCTCCCTACGGGGACGACAATGTAGTCAAATTCTTCTTTGATGGAAATTTCATGGGCCGCTATCTCAAGGGCACAGTCCACGTAACCCAAACAGCCCAGCACGCTGGAGCCGCCAAGGGTTATGGCGTAAGGCTTGAGGCCGGCGTCTGTGCAGGCATCGACTTCGTCATCCAGAGCCTGAAAGAGGTCGGTATCTTTGGGCTTCAGAATGATTTTATCCGCACCCAGCAACCGGTCGAGAAAGAGATTGCCGCTGGCCTCAGCCGCGCCACGGCCATGGCCTGTAGGATCAGAAAGCACCAAATGACATTTCAAGCCTTCTCTCTTCGCCGCTGCCAGCGTCAGTCTGGCGTGATTGGACTGATAGGCCCCACAGGTGACGAGGGTATCTGCGCCTTTTCTAAGGGCGTCTGCCACCAGGTATTCCAGCTTGCGGGATTTGTTGCCGCCGCCAGCGAGGAGGGAAAGGTCATCTCGCTTAATGAAGAGTTCTGGGCCTTTTAGAAGTGCCGACGTACGCTTCAGCGGCTCAATGGGCGTCGTGCCCAGCATATATTTTCTTTTAATAGGTCTTTTAAAAGTCATTGTTCTTCGCCCCCTTCAGGCAGCTCAAGCATCAGGCTGACCGCTTCAGTCTTGCCGCCGGCGGCGTCATAATACAGCCTGAGAATGAGGTTCTCATAATCATAATCCTTGTACCCTGATCCGGGATGACTGTCAACAGACTTTCCATAAATCTCATCAAAGACCTGCTCGCTGTCCCCAATTCTGGCACCGTGGAAGTCCACTTCTTTTGAAACAATCATGACGTGTACCGCGCGGCCATGGTCTTTGTCAAACCAGACTTTCACACCAGCTTCTTTGAACTCAATGCCTTCCTCTTTTATTTCAGAAGAAGTCTCATCAAACATGGCTTCGATCCCAGACTGCTTGAGACCAATCAATATGCTGTACTTTTCAACATTTTCAGACATGGACGAGAAAAAAGACGCAGCTTCACTCTTTTGCGGAGCCGGCGCTGGCGGCGTCTCCGCAGGCGCCCCAGGTTTTACAGGCTGCGCGCCGCAGGCGGACACAACCGCGATCAAAAGAATGCCCGCGATCGATAATTTTAGTCCACTGATAATGCCACGCATACCCTCACCACCCAAATCCGTCAATTTTACGCATGATGTTTGTGATGCATATATACCCCATCCAGCTTTCCAATTACACCCTGAATTGTTATTAATGAGACGAAATGAAGGAAAAGTTTTGGTTGGGGACAGGCACCCACCGGATTAGAAAAAAGAGACCGCGTTTGCGGTCTCTCCATCAAAAGATCTATTTTCTTTTTATTTCCCTCTATCTCACTTCACAATCAAACCCTTACTTCACGGACTGAACAACACCCAATACCAGCCTCGCTGTATTCACCAGGTCTTCAATCCGCAGATGTTCTTCCAGCGTGTGGGGCTTTCGCTCGCCAATCCCTAAGTTTACCGCCTTGATGCCGTTCGCGTTGAACACGTTGGTGTCGCTGCCGCCGCCGGTGGACCCCGTAAAGGCCTTCAGCCCAATCATGCCGCAGGCCTCTTTGACAATCTGGACGACCTCATCGTCCTCAGAGATCACAAACGGGTCATACATCCGCTCGACCTCGACCTCCGCCTTTGCCCCAAAGCGCGCCGCCGCCCTTTCAAAGCAGTCTGCCATGTGCCTGGACTGCGCTTCCAGCTTCTCCTTCTTGAGGCTTCGCGCCTCCGCCTTGATCAGCACCTCCGGGCAAACAATATTTGTGGCCACGCCGCCCTCAATATTGCCAATGTTGGCCGTGGTCTCCTCATCAATTCGAAGCAGCTTCATCTCGTTGATGGCCGCCGCCGCCACCTGAATGGCGCTGATGCCTTCCTCAGGGCTGACCCCGGCATGAGCGGGCTTACCTATGATCTTCGCCGTGATTTTGTCCTGAGCCGGCCCTTGAATGATGATCTGCCCCGGATCTCCACCGCTGTCGAGGACAAAGCCAATTTTAGAGCGCAGCTTCGAATAATCCAGGTACTTCGCCCCAAACAAACCGCCTTCCTCGTAAATGCTGAAAGACACCTCAATGTCCCCGTGGGCGACGCCCTCTTCCTTCAGGACCCGCACCGCTTCCACGACTGCCGCGATCCCGGCCTTGTTGTCGCCGCCGAGCACCGTCGTGCCATCACTGTAAATCACGCCGTCACGAATCACCGGCTTAATGCCCACCCCCGGCGACACCGTATCCATATGACAGCTGAACAGCACCGGCTGCACCGGCTTTGCGCCCTTTAAAACACCAATGACATTGCCCGTATCCGACCCGGCCTTTTCCCCGGCGTCGTCCACATAGACCTCGAAGCCGAGCGACCTCAGCTCCTCCGCGATAAACGCCGCGAACTGCCCCTCGCTCTTGGTCGGGCTGTCAATTCTGACATAGTCCATAAAAGCATTGACGATTCGATCCTGATTGATCCCCACGCAATTTCCTCCTTCTGCATTTAGCTCTTCCTTTATTATACAAAAACTCGCCAAGAGAAACCATCCGGAATCTTTTGGCGAGGTGGTGGGGAGGGTGACCATCGGCAAAAGCCTTAGCTTTTAAGAGCTCTGCCGATGGTCCCCCGCCCCCAAACTATTTCATAAAGATGAACGCGTCCGGTCCAATTGGCCAGCCCGCCGCGTACCACACGATCATGAGGATCGTCCAGAAGAGCAGGAACGCCAGGGAGTACGGCAGCATGGTGGAGATGATGGTGCCAATGCCCATTTTCTTGTCATACTTCTCCGCGAAGGCCACAATGACCGCGAAGTAGGACATGAGCGGGGAAATGATGTTGGTGGTGGAGTCGCCAATGCGGTAAGCGACCTGGGTGAATTCCGGAGAAAAGCCCAGGGCCATGAACATAGGGACAAAGACCGGTGCCATGATGGCCCATTTCGCCGAGGCGGAGCCTATAAACAGGTTGATGAACGCTGAGACCACAATGAAGCCAAGGATCAGCGGGAGGCCTACCATGCCGGTGGACTCCAAGAACGCTGCGCCTTTGACGGCGAGGATGGTGCCCAGGTTGGTGTAGCTGAAGTAAGCGACGAACTGCGCTGCGACGAAGGCAAGCACCAGGTAGCCGCCCATGGTGCTCATGGCTTTGCCCATGGCGTGGGCGACGTCTTTATCGCTCTTGATGGTCTTGGAGCCGAGGCCGTAAGCGAGGCCCGGAATGAAGAAGAAGAGTGCAATGACGAGGACAATGCTGTTCATGAATGGAGAGTGGCCAAGGATTTCGCCCGTCGCCTGGTCTCTGAGAATACCGGAAGCCGGTCCTACGAGAGCCACCATGCCGGCAATGAACAGGAGCATGGCAATGCCAGCGAAACGAAGGCCGCGCTTTTCAGCGTCATCAATGTCATGGAGCTGTGCTTTTTCGCCGCCCTTGTACTCGCCCAGGCGTGGCTCGACAATGCGCTCGGTGACCCAGGAGCCTACAATCATGATGATGAACGTAGAGACAATCATAAAGTACCAGTTCGCCGTAGCGGAAACCGCGTAGCTTGGGTCGAGGAGTTTTGCCGCCTCGGTGCTGATGCCGCCGAGGAGCGGATCAATGGTGCCAATCAGCAGGTTGGCGCTGAAGCCGCCGGATACGCCCGCGAAGGCTGCCGCGAGGCCTGCCAGCGGGTGACGGCCAAAGCTCAGGAACACAATAGCGCCGAGTGGCACGAGGACGACGTAGCCCGCGTCAGAAGCGACGTTGGACATGATGCCCGCGAAGACGACCACTAAAGTGATGAGGCGCTTTGGCGTGCTGATGACGAGCTTGCGGAGCAGTGCCTGGATCAGGCCGGTGCCTTCCGCGACGCCAACGCCCAGCATGGCCACGAGCACCGTGCCCAATGGCGCGAAGCCCGTGAAGTTTCTGACCGCGCTCTCGAACATGTAGCGAATGCCGTCTGCGCTGAGCAGGCTGACCGCGGTGACGTTGGTGACAGCCGTCTCAAAAGTCTTGTTGTCGATCTTCGTGAATTCGACGGACAGACCGGCGTTCGCTGCAAGTGCGGACGCAACAACGACCAATGCACTGAAAATAAGGAAAATAGTGACCGGGTGCGGAAGCTTGTTGCCGACGACTTCGACGCCGTCAAGAAACTTCATGAAAAGTCCCTTTTTGTTCTCGTTGGATTTTGCTTTCTGTTTGATACTCAACTCTGCGCTCATGATTTCCTCCTATAAATATGATGGGGGGATATGAAAGACACTCTCATCTTAACCAGCACTTATAGGACCGTCAACGGCGCAGAGGAATTTGGTCGAATTCTTAAGAATTGTGTGATCGCAAGGGTTTGGAGTTGTTAAGCTGCGTTAATAATCCCTATGGTTTTCCAATTTTCGTTGAAGCCCTGTTTGAGTTTTTCAAATTTGGTTATAACATAGGATGTGGGCGCTGTTGGCGATTTTAAGGCATTTATTATAAAATTTTTTTGCCGATGGTTGCCAGAATATTATGTCAACATCTATGACATTTTCGTAAAAAAAGCACCCCGTCTGCCTGTTTGTTCGGCTAAGAGGTGCACATTCGCGTCATATTTTCTTAATAGTTTGGTTGAAACGGTTATATTTTCTGAATTTTGTAGCGTTTTTAACTATTGAAGTCCGTCAGCTGCCGCGGTTCAATTCCGCCCAATGGCATCGTAGTCCGACAGCCGGCTTAAATCTTTGATGATCAGGTGCTTGTTGTCCTTGAAGTAGAGGATCCCAGCGCTGGCGAACTGACCGAGCTTTCGGCTGACGGTCTCGCGGGTGAGGCCGAGGTAGCGCCCCATATCTTCCCGGCTGATGGTGAGGGTCACTTCAATGCCCTCTTCTGTTTCTTTTCCGGAGGACTCCGCCAGGGAGATCAGCAGTGAGGCTAACCGGGCGTCCGCGTCGTTGGTGGTGAGGGTCTGGACCAGCTCCTCCAGGTCAAGGATTCTGTCGTGGGCGTAGGCCAGGAGCTTGATGGCAATTTCAGGCCGCTCCAGGATCAGGCGGTCGAAGTCCCTTTTGTGGATGATGCACAAGTGGGTTTCTTCCAGGGCCATGGCTTCATAGTCGAAGGTGCCACTTTTCAGGAGGTGGACGTCCCCCAGAAATTCGCCTTCTTTTAAGAAGTACAGGATTTGTTCCCGGCCTTCCCGGTTCAGGACATAGACCTTCAGGCTGCCCCGGTTGACAATGTAGAGGCTCTCGGAGGGGTCGCCTATGGTGAAGACGGTTTCGCCTTTTAACACCCGGCGCCTTGTGACCAGGCTGATAACCTGGTCGAGGTCTTCCTCGCTGAGGTTTGAAAATAGCGAGACCTTCTTGGCGCAGTGCTTGTGGCCGCAGGTGAGACATTGGTTTTGGCTGATAATAAATTTGGGATCCATGGGGTCACCTCTGTTGTGATGGAGGGGAGGGGTGTCAGCAGCTTTGAGCTTTTGTGCTTTATTTGCTTTATGTGCTTATTTCGAAGTTGCAAACTTTTTTATGAGTATAGTGTTATTTTACTAAAAATTTGATTCAAATCACATTCTTATTTTGTGACCTGTCGTATGATGGATACAAGACAAGCGCAGATGAGCGCTGGGGGAGAGGCCCTGGTGACCATCGGCAAGCTCTTGAAGCTTTTGAAGCTTTTAAATTAAACCATCATACATTTTGACAGGAGGATATACTCATGAATACACAATTTAAACTGACAGATAGTCTTGGCGACGTTGTCGCGCGTTTCCCACTTGCTGCGGATACCTTCATCACGAATCAGATTGATTTCTGCTGCGGCGGCGACCGGACTCTGGAGGCTGGCATCCTTGAGGCGGGGGCTGATCCCCAGGGGATTCTGGCGGCGCTGGAAAAATCGTTCAAGGAGAGCCAGGAAAGGGATGCGGCTTGGACGGACTGGGTCAAGGAATCCCCGGTGAAGCTGGTGAACCACATAGTGCTGACGCACCACCGCTTCCTCAAGGAGACGCTTCCTATGATCTCCGAGCTGATGTTCAAGATCCTCAGGGTACATGGCGTTCACCATCCGGAGCTGTTTGAGGTTCATAGAAAGTTCAGCCTGCTGAGGATGGAGCTGGAAGGGCATCTGGTCAAGGAAGAAGAGATCCTCTTCCCGGCCATCAAGAGCGCGGAGAGCTTTGAGGCCCTTGGCCAGGAGAAGTATAAGGCGCTGATCACGGAGCTCGAGGCAGAGCATGACGGCGCCGGCGACCTCTTAAAAGCCCTGCGGGAAATCACCGACCACTATACTGTGCCTGCGGACGGCTGCAGCACGTATGCCGTCACTTATAAGAAGCTCGCGGAGCTCGAGGTGGATACCTTCCACCACGTGCATTTGGAGAATAATATTCTGTTTAAGCATGCGCGATAGCAATTAATTCAGAACCGTTGCAAAACCTGACACCTTTGGTTGGGGACAGTCCCCGACCAACAAAGCGCTGGTTGGGGACTGTCCCCAACCAGAATTCCCCCAACCAACCACCATTTCGAAAGGAGCGTCTTTATGTCATTCAAAGTTACAGATCTCGTCACCTGGGTAGGCAAAATTGATTGGGAGCTACGCAAATTCCACGGCGAGGAATACTCGACCCACCGCGGCTCCTCCTACAACTCCTACCTGGTCCGCGACGAAAAAACCGTCCTGATTGACACCGTCTGGATGCCATTCGCGAAGGAATTCGTCGCCAAGCTCGAAAACGAAATCGACCTGAACTCGATTGACTACATCATAGCCAACCACGCGGAAGTCGACCACAGCGGCGCCCTGCCGGAGCTGATGAAGAAGATCCCGAACACGCCAATCTACTGCACGAAGAACGGCGTCAAGTCCCTGAAGGGCCACTACCATCAGGACTGGAACTTCGTCGAAGTCAAGACCGGCGACACCCTGGATATTGGAAAAGGCAAGCTCATCTTCGTCGAGGCCCCTATGCTCCACTGGCCGGACAGCATGTTCACGTACTATACCGCGGACAGCATCCTCTTCAGCAACGACGCCTTTGGCCAGCACTACGCCTCAGAGCTCATGTTCAACGACAAGGTCGACCAGGCTGAGCTCTATCAGGAAGCCCTCAAATACTACGCCAACATCCTGACCCCGTTCAGCCCGCTCGTCACCAAGAAAATCGAGCAGGTCCTCAGCTTCAATCTCCCGGTCAATATGATCTGTACCTCCCACGGCATCATCTGGCGGGACAACCCGACCCAGATCGTCGAGCAGTACATGAAGTGGGCGGACAACTACCAGGAGAACCAGATCACCCTCATGTACGACACCATGTGGGATGCCACCAAGCGCATGGCAGAGGCTATTGCCGATGGTATCAAGTCCGTCAACCCGGACGTCACCATCAAACTCTTCAACGTCGGACGTTCTGACAAAAACGACGTGGTCGCGGAGGTCTTCAAATCCCGCATGGTCCTCGCCGGCTCCTCCACCATCAACAAGAGCATCCTCTCCGGCATGGCCGGCGTCCTCGACATAGTTAAGGGCCTGGGCTTCAAGAACAAGAAAGCGGCCGCCTTTGGCAGCTACGGCTGGAGCGGGGAGTCCGTTGGCATTCTTAACGAAGAGCTTAAGAAAGCCGGCTTTGAGCTGGTGGACGACGGCATGAAGGCCCTCTGGAACCCGGATGAAGATGCCATCAAGGCCTGCTTCGAGATGGGGCAGAAGCTGGGTGCGCTGTAGAAACTAATTTTCATTGTTTATAAACAATAAAAATCAAAAAGCGCCGACTTTAGAGCTTATAACCTCCAAAGTCGGCGTTTTCATATTTTGCTAAAGGAATAAAGGTATCGAAGGTATCGTTTGTGGAAAAATGTTGTCTCCCAGCGACCATCGGCAAAAATCTTTAAAAAACTTGACTGCATTATTATACAACCCTGCAAAAAGTGTTCTCTTGTGGTAGACTGAGGTGATTGGAAATCTTACTAATTATGAAGTATTTCACAGGAGGCCACCCTATCATGTTCCGACGCAGCTATCACCTCTATGCCATGATCACCATCCTTTGCTGGGCCATGGCGTTCGTCTATACAAAGCTGGCCATTGCGTGGTTCAGCCCCCTTTCCCTGGGCTTCCTGCGATTTCTTGTGGCTTCTTTCTTTTTAATTTTCGTGAACCTCTTTCTGAAGATCAAGCCACCGAAGCTCAAAGATCTGCCATGGTTTGCCCTGTCTGGCGCGGTAGGCTTTTATTTTCATATGCTCTTCTTCAACATTGGAACCGGGTATGTCACGTCTGCCACCAGCAGCGTGATCATCTCGACCATCCCCATCATAACTGCTCTGATGGCTGTCGTCATCTATCGTGAATGGCTGCGCCCTTATCAGTGGGCGGCGGTTGCGATAGAATTCTCCGGCATTCTGTTTCTCACCCTGATGGAAGGCAGCCTGTCCGCCAATACAGGCGTCCTTTGGCTCCTGGCTACGGCGCTGGTCGTTAGTCTGTATAATTTGATTCAGCGCAAGTTGACCCAGCACTACAGCGCCCTTCAGGTCTCCTCTTACAGCATCTTCATAGGCACTGCCATGCTGGCGCTGTCCGCTCCGGAGGCCCTCGTTGAAGTTCAAACCGCGCCATTGTCTCAGCTGTTTAACCTTTTCATGCTGGGCGTCTTTTCGAGCACCATTGCCTACGTTTCATGGACAAAAGCTTTTTCGCTGGCGGAGAAAACTTCTCAGGTCAGCAATTACATGTTCGCGACGCCGCTGGCAACAACCGCGCTGGCCTTCATGATTTCAGGCGAAATCCCGGGCTGGTCCACTGTCCTTGGCGGGGTCATTATAATCTCTGGCCTGGCGCTGTTCAACAAAGATATGATCTTTTCCGTAAAATATGAGTGATTCTGTGTGGTTTGAGTGCTTAGCGCAGGGTTAATCTCTTGCTTGTAAACAACAAAAACGAAGAAACGCTGACTTTAGAGTTTATAACCTCCAAAGTCGGCGTTTTCATTTTGGCACCACCATGGCTGCAGTTTTCTATTCGGCCACTACTGTCCCATCAGCCACCTGTAAGCCTCCAAGAGCATTTCAGCATGGTCAAAGGCAAGGCTTCCTTTGCTTATAGGCACAGCTTCGACCTTTTTGCCCTTCCTGACGCTGAGATCCACCCAGCGCTCTGTAACCTCCAGTGACTGCTCAGCCACGTCATCCCCGTTTCGCAGGACGATCTTGCAATATCTCTTTGTCACCGACTTCGTTTTATCCCCCGCTGTGGTGTTCGTGTCTGACACCTTCTCCAGCGCCTTTTCAGACATCTCGAGCCACAGCACCTCCAGGTCCATCCAAATGGCATCAGCGGCGTCATCACCGCCAACCGGCACTGCGTCAAAGTCCTCCGGCATCACCGCCGCGAAAAGCTGCGACACAATCCGGTCCCGGGGATCCCGGCCCATCCGGCTGTAGACGCCAAGAGGGAACACCGTCCCGGCCGCGAGGCCCGTCTCCTCCCAGAGCTCCCGTACTGCGCAGGCCTCCAGAGTCTCGTCGGTTTTGACATCGAAAAAGCCGCCGGGCAGGGCCCACTGGTCTATGCAGGGGTGGTTGCCCCGCTTCACGGCCAGAACTTGCCAGCGAGGTGACGTCTCAGACGCGCTATCGTTGCTGACGCGTCTGAAAACCGCCAGATCCGCCGTCAGCGCGGGCTTTGGATAAGCGTGTGGCTTAGCGTGATATTCCAGCAAAAACTCCCTCAGGGTCTGACCCCGGCTGTTCAGTTTTTCCATTAGACACCCCTCCACTTGGTGAATTGTAAGTTGTTTGGTTGGGGACAGGGACATACCACTCAAGTGGTATGTCCCTGTCCCCAACCAAACGCACTTAGTCCCCCAAACCCGCGGCCTTTAACAGCTTCTTGAAAGCTGTGGGCAGCGCATAATCCTTGAGCTCGGACGGCCGCACCCACCGGGTCTCCGGCAGCTCAGTCGCCACGGGCTTTTCCGCTTCAAGGGCCACCAGCTTCATCCGCCATACCTTGTGGGTAAACACGTGGGTTGCTGTCCCCAAAATCGCATAATCTGCATCTGCCTCCGCTCCTGTGCCCCGCACAAGCGCCAGACCATAGTCCGACTCCAGCAGCACTGTCAAGGCTGACACAGCAGCCGCGCCATCCGCAGTCACAGACGCGTCCGCAGCACCCACAGCATGCGAATCCCCCACTGAAGCCTCCACCACCGGAAACCCCCAAAGGCTCCCAAGCAGTGCCTCCGGCGGCCGCTTCTCAATCATTACTAAATCCCCGCAGGTGATGTAAGCCACGGCCTGCTCCGATTCCACCTTGGCCTTCGCCTTTGACTTATACGGCAAGACGCCAACCAGCCCCAGCCTTAAAGCCTCACAGTCCCCCGCCACCGGACACACCCCGCAGGCGGGGTTCTTTGGCGTGCAGACGCAGGCCCCAAGCTCCATCAGTGCCTGATTGAAGTGCCGGGCGTCCTCCGGCATCTCCGCCATCAAACGTTCCTCAATGGCCTTATGTGCCGCCGGCAACCGTATGTCCGTTTCCAGGGCATACCACCGGGAAGCCACCCTCAGAACATTGCCATCAATGGCTGGCACTCGCTGGTTGTAAGCAATGCTCAGCACCGCCCCAGCCGTGTAGGGCCCTACCCCCGGCAGCTTCAGCAGCGCATCAAGAGACTCAGGAAAGATCCCGCCATGGCGCTCCACCACCGCACGGGCACAGGGAATCAGCCTGCGCGCCCGGGAATAATAGCCCAGACCCTCCCAAAGCTTGAGAACCTCTTCCTCATCCGCCGCCGCGAGTGCCTGAACCGTAGGAAACCGCGCCACAAAGCGCAGGAAATAGGCAATCACTGTCACCACCTGAGTCTGCTGCAGCATCACCTCAGACAACCATATTCTATAGGGATCATGACTTTCCCGCCATGGCAGGTCCCGGGCATTCGCAAAATACCAATTCAACAATCGCTGTGCACGGCTCACGGCCCCCGGCCCTGCAACCAGCCCCGAAACATCCGCCAACTTGTCATCCCTCTCCAAAACCATCACCTCATTTATAAGCGCCAAAGCCACGAAATTGCGGCAAACCCCGGCACTTTATAATAAGTCCCTGTCCCGCACCATAAGCCCCTGTCCCGCACCAGAAGTCCCTGTCCCACACCAGAAGTCCCTGTCCCACACCAAAAAAAGGCAGCCCACAGGCTGCCTACCATTCAACAAAACGCGAAACCCTCCAGCAAACCGCCTCACCCTCATAGTAGCACGTTCCGCGCTATTCGAAAAGCGTCAGAAGATTGCCATAGCCCTCCGCTTCCATCTCTTCCACAGGCACAAACCTCAGTGACGCGGAGTTGATGCAGTACCGGAGTCCCGTCGGGTCCGGCCCATCCTCAAACACGTGGCCGAGATGCGAATCCCCCAGCCGGCTTCTAACCTCAACCCGGGCCATGCCCAGGGTCAAATCCGCAAACTCCCTGACCGCTCCGGTTTCAATAGGCCTTGTAAAGCTCGGCCAGCCCGTCCCGGAGTCAAACTTGTCCAGCGAGCTGAACAGCGGCTCTCCGGACACCGCGTCCACGTAAATCCCGTCATCCTTAAGATCATAATATGGATTGTCAAACGCCCGCTCCGTGCTGTCTTCCTGGGTCACCGCACAAACCAGCGGATCCAGCGCCGCCACCCGGCTCTCAAAGTGATAGAACCCATCTACAACCCGGTCCCCCCAGACCTCCGCCAGCCACTCGTCCCGGCCCGTCGCCGTCCGGTAAGCCTCATAATTCGCCTTGCTCACATCACAAAAGTCCTGATGATAGTCCTCAGCCAGGTAAAACCCTGTCAAGTCCCGAACCTCGGTCACCACAGGCTCATCGAAAACCCCCGTGGCGTCCAGCCGCGCGACCAGATCCTCCGCCACCGCCCGCTCCTCAGCGTTCGCGACAAAAATCGCCGTCCGGTACTGCGGCCCCCGGTCGTAAAACTGCCCACCGTCATCCGTTGGGTCAATATGCGTCAGAAAATACCGCACCAGTTGCTCGTAGTCCACCCGCGACGCGTCATAAAACACCTTGACCGCCTCGTAATGGGCCGTCTCCTTGCTGGACACTGCCTCGTACGTCGCATCCCCCTCGGCGCCGCCAGAATACCCGGACACGACCTCCACGACCCCCCGGAGCTTCTGGAAGTCCGACTCGGTACACCAGAAGCAGCCCCCCGCGAACACCGCGGAATCGTACGCCTCCAGCGCCGCAAGGTCCAGCGCAGGCTTCGCGGTAGGCAGCTCAGCCGCACCCGCAGTCTTAACCTCCCCTGCCTCGCAGCCTCCTAAAGCGAACGCGGCCGCCAGGGCCACCACTGCCAAAGCCCCAAAGCCTCTTTTTTGCCGATGGTCCCCGCCACCAGCACCCCCATCCTTCTTACCATGCTTCCCAGACTGACGCAGCACAAAAATTTCACTTAAAAGGTTTCTCATAGCCCTATACCTCCTGATCTCCATCAAGAACGAGACCGATCACACAGCACGAAGTGACATTGATACTCAATTTCACTTTAATTTTATACCCTTTTTGTGATTGTTACAATCGGCAAAGCACTCGCACTTAATCCTTTTTTGGGCATAACTCACCCTTCAAATTTCACCCCTGATAAGTTCGTGCTATACTGAAAGAAAGACATCCGGACGAAGGGAGGCTCCCGCCATGACCCACGCTGATCTCACCACCGGCGACATCAAGGCCCATATCAAGCGCCTGACCATACCCGCCAGCATAGGATGGTTCTTCAACACCATGTTCAACGTGGTGGACACCTTCTACGCCGGCAAAATAAGCACCACTGCCCTGGCCGGACTCTCCATGTCGTTTCCCATCTTTTTCATGGTAATCGCCTTCAGCTCGGGCCTGGGTACCGGGTCGACCGCGCTGATCTCAAACGCCCTCGGTCGCAAATCCCGGGAGGATTACCACCGCTTGGGGCTGAACGCCCTGGTGCTGGCCTGGATCCTGGGACTATCCCTGATGGCCGTTGGGCTTGGTGTCGGCGGGCAGCTGTTTCAGCTCATGGGGGCCAAGGGTGAGTCACTGGGCCACGGCGTTCGCTACATAGACGTCATCTTTTTTGGCGCGGTCTTTTTCATTTCCAACCACATTTTGAACGCAATGCTGGCATCCCAGGGGGATACCCGGTCCAACCGGAATTTCCTGTTTGTGGCCTTTGTGCTCAATATCATCCTGGATCCCATTTTCATGTTTGGGTGGTTGGGCTTTCCTGCCATGGGCACCGCGGGGGTCGCCCTGGCAACCATCCTGGTACAGCTCTACGGCAATGTCTATCTGGCGCGGAAAGTTATCAAGAGCCCGGCGTTCAACCTGGAAATGCTGAAAAGCGCACAGCTTTCCTTTAAAACCATGCTGGAAATCCTCCACCAGGGACTCCCGGCCAGCCTCAATATGATGACCACCTCGATTGGCTTTTTCATCCTGAACACCTATGCCATGCGCTATGGCGGGGATGTGGTCGTCGCCGCCTACGGTGCCACCCTCCGGATTGAGCAGCTGACCACTCTGCCAGCCCTTGGCCTCAACATGGCCGCCCTGACCATAGGCGGCCAAAACTTTGGCGCAGGCCATCTGGAGCGGGTGCGTGAGGTTTACCGGCAGTGCCTTCGCTACGGCTTTATCCTCATGACCTCCGGCATGGTGGTCATCTTCCTTCTGGCGCGGATCCTGATCACAGCCTTCAATGATGATCCTGCCGTTGTCGCCGCAGGCGTCACCGCCATCCGCATAGTCGTCCTGGTCTTCAACGCCTACATGCTGACCAATATCTCCGTCGCCATTATGCAGGCCCTAAAGCACCCTTATGTAGCCATGGGCGTAGGCTTTCTAAGACAGATCGCGCTGCCATCCTTCATGTTTTACTTCCTGGGGACAACCCTGGAGCTTGGCGTCAGGGGGATTTGGATGGGCGTCGTCATAGACAACTGGATCGCCGCGGTGGTGGTGCTGTTTGTTGCCCGCAGGACTCTAAGGCGGCAGGAGGAGAAAAGACACGGTTAGGTTTGTTGAAAATCCTTGAACTACCCATGACTGAAGTCACGGGATTCTTGGGTCCTCGCATCCAGCGATGCGAAATATACCAAGCTATCCCCACAGTTCCTGCGGTTCTTGTGACGTTAACTTACGATTCTTAATCCTTCTCTTAAAATGTTGATGGCCGCGTTGAAATCCCTGTCGATCTCTAATCCACATTCCTCGCACTGATACTGCCTTACGCTTAGATCCTTTGTCTGTTCACTTTGATGACCACATTCAGAGCAAATTTGACTGGACGCATAAAACCTGTCTACTTTGCGAACCAGCTTATAATTCCATTTACCCTTGTACTCCAGTTGCCTGACGAAATCTGAAAAGCCCGCGTCAGCAATGCTCTTTGCCAGTCTTCTGCTTCTCATCATACCTTTCACATTTAGATCTTCAATGAAGAGCTGATCGTACCGATGGATCAGCGAAGTGCTCAGCCTGTGAATGAAATCCTTTCGACAATTTCTAACCCGCTTATGCCAACGGCTCACTTTGACACGCTGTCGGTTTCGATTCTTTCCGCCCTTTTGACGACGGCTCAGCTTTCTCTGCTCTTTGATCATGCGTTTTTCGTATTTTCGGTAATATTTTGGATTTTCCGCGACTTCCTTGTCGGAGGTGTAATAGAACGCTTTCAAGCCCATGTCGATCCCAACGTTTGCACCCGTCGCAGCAGTTGGTTCATGCTCTATTTCAATACAGCACAGACTGATGTAATACTTTCCATCTGATTCTTTGGTGACAAATGCAGAGACCATTCTACCCTGATAAGGTCTCGAATAGGCAATTTTGACATCTTTTACTTTGGGTAGTTTGATTTTGCAGTTTTGCTTTCTATACTTGCCGGAGGAGGTATACTGAATTTCCTTCTCTTTAACCTCAATATTGTTCCCAGTCCAGCTCATTTTGCAGGACTGGACTAAATCCCTGCAGGATTTGAATTTCGGATGTCCTTCCTGATCGTAAAAGGTAAGCGCTTTGCCTGTGCGCGCCGCTTTTTCCAGAGTTTTCTTTGAGTATTTCTTTGGTCCTTTATTAAAGCGTGAATAAGCACCCGCTAAGTCTTTAAGTGTGTTCTGTAAAATAGATTTTTCACACTGATAGAGCCATGGATGATTTGCTTTAAGCTCGGTGAGCAGCTTCGACATCTTGTTGTAGGTCAAGAGGTGTTCCTTTTTTTCATACCGCTCCATGTTTAGTTTCAGAAAATGATTCCAGACAAAGCGCTTTGCTGAGAACATAGTCTCAAATTGTTCCTGCTGAGTTTTATTGGGTTGTATTCGGTACTTATAGCCCTTTTCAATCCGCATACCCTCAGCACCGCCCTATTTTTCTTTTTGTGATTGTATGTAGTCTCTTACCTGAGCTTCTGTGTTCTCAGACACCGTCGCAACAAAGTAACTTGGGTTCCATAAGTGACCGCCACAGAGGCTGTCTTTAAGCCACGGACATTCTTTAAATATAAATCTGCCGCTGACACCTTTGAGCGCTTTAATGAAGTTGGGGATATAATGCTGAGGTTTACAATCGATCAGCAAATGAACGTGATCTTGATCACAGTTAAATTCTTCGATTGTAAATCCATTTTCATCCGCTATTTTAAAAAGAATTTCTCTAAGTTTTTCTTCAACAACACTGGTCAAAACTTTGCGTCGATACTTGACGCACCAAACAATATGATACTGAATGGAGTAGACATAACCTCGACCTTTTTTTACTGTTGACACTTGGGACCACCTCAATACTATTATAACATATGGCAATTCTATAACAAAGTGTTTTTAAGGCTTACATCCCAATTCATAACTATACATAAGTTGCCGCTAACCCACGACTGAAGTCACGGGTGTGCGCGGTTATTTAATCAACAAAAAATCAATAATATTTAAATGCTTGATGCCCTCCCTGGAAAAATCAAATCTGTCCATTGAAAGCACATATTTTGGAAAATTGTCCTTTACGCCGTCATAAGCACCAAACTCTCTTTTGACAACATCCTCATCAGAAAGCAGATAAGCGATTTGATAATAGTGCCTTTCATCACCATTCATCGCTATGAAGTCAACTTCACCAGTACGAGTTTTTCCAACATAGACCTCATAGCCTCTAAATATCAACTCATTAAATATCACATTCTCAATAAGTGCACCAATTTCAGTTTTATATCCGGTGTTGTTAATTTTCGCAAATCCTAAGTCTGTCAGATAATACTTGTCGGATCTGGTCAATATTCTTTTACCTCGAATATCATATCTCACAGCTTTATTTAAAATGAGTGATGACGTGATATGATCAAGATATTGGTATATTGTATCTGTTGAAATACTTCTGTTTACACTTTTAAAATAGTTGGATATGGATGTCGCCGAAAAAGTTTGGGATGTATTCAAGACCATGTATTCAATGATTCTGTTTAAAATATCAACATCCTTGATATTACCTCGTTGCATGATATCCTTTAAAACAATGGAATTGTAAAGGTCTCTCAAATAAACCTTTGTCTCTTCTTCAGACTTCATTAAGAATCGCTGAGGCATCCCGCCATAATTCAAATAATCCAAAAAATCAGTTTCACGTACCGAATCTTTGGTGATCCCTCGGACTTCACACATTTCACTGAACGAAAATGGTAAAACTTTAAAGCTGACATATCGACCTGATAAGTATGTCGCCAATTCTCCGGATAACAATTTTCCATTGGAGCCTGTAATAAAGATGCTGCAGTTCAATGTAGCTCTAAATGAATTAATAGCTTTTTCAAATTTATCCACATTTTGAATTTCATCAAAAAACAAGTAGTATTTCTCATCACTGTTTATTTTTTCTTTGACAAAATTATGTAGATCCATCTCATTTTCGATAAATGAATACTCAAGGTCTTCAAAATTAATATAGATGATCTTGCTGAGATCTACCCCTTTATTTTTTAGTTCGTCCATGATTTGATTCATCAAAACTGACTTTCCTGAACGTCTTATGCCAATCAGAACTTTTATAAGGTCAGAGTCATAAAAAGGTCTTAGTTTTTTCAAATAATGCTCTCTGATAATCATGGCCCACCTCCGTGTAACCTTATTCTAACAAAATATTTGCACAAAACAAGCATTTATTTTGTTGAAACGAAATATATGTTTGTTTTGTGCACTTATTTCAATATTGCGTAATAGAAAATGATGCCAGAAAAATAACCATCGGCCAAAGCCCTTTAAGCCTTTCAAACGCTCAAAGAGATTTGCCGATGGTCACCCTTATGACACCCAAATTTAGTTGTACAGTTTTTCAGTCGTTTCGTCTACGCCTCGTCCTTGTAAGACGTCGTGATGTCAAAGTGCGGCGGCTGGTGCATGTGCATCTTGACGGCGCACAGGTCCATGGAGCGAAGGATTGCTTCGCGTTATTTCTCCGGGAAGCCCTCCGGCAGCACCAGGTTCATGCTGACCTTGCCAATCATGCCCGTCGTGCGGTTCATCTCAAGGTCCATGGTCAGGTCCATGCCCTCTGTAGAAAGGCCTTTGTTCTTGCAGAAGCTGAGGGCGTAGATGCCGGCACAGGTTGCCAGGGAACCCAGGAACAGCTCAAACGGCGACGGCGCGCTGCCTTCTCCGCCTGCCCCGACAGGCTGGTCTGTTTTAATGACGTGGTTTTTAAGTCGGGCATCTACTCTGAGCCCGCCTGGGAATTCAACATTTAAAAATGACATTAGATCACTCCATTTAGTTTAATCTTTCGCTGGACTTATTATACACCCCTACCCGGAGGGGGTAAAGGATTTTTTTATTTTTTTTGGAAAGGAAAAGGGGGCTGACCTTCATGAACTGTACCATCTGTGGCGCTATGACCCGAGCATTGATCCAACCCGCGACAGGACATTGTTATTACCGCTGCGACCATTGTGATTTTATTTTTAAGGCCGAGGAACATGTCGTTTCGGCGGAGGAAGAGCGCCGGGAGTATGACCTTCATGTGAATTCCATTGATGATCCGCGCTATGTGGCATATTTTAAGCGGTTTGTTGAGGCCGCGGTGGTGGGACATGTGACCATCGGCAAAAACGGGCTTGATTTTGGGAGCGGGCCGGAGCCGGTGCTGGCAGAGATCCTTGAGCGGGACTACGGGTACCGCATGGACATTTACGACCTGTTTTACGCGCCGGAGAAGGTATTCGCGGGGCGGCGCTACGACCTGATCACCTGCACGGAGGTGGCGGAGCATCTCAGGGATCCCCTGGCGTTTTTCAGGCTCGCCCGGGAGCTGTTGCAGGAAGACGGGCTGCTGGCGGTCATGACACAGTTTCATCCGGAAGGTGACGAGGCGGCGCTGAAAGCCCATTATCTCAGAGATCAAACGCACATTTCGTTTTTTTCTTTCAAGACTATGGAAACGGTCGCGGCGCTGACGGGACTTGAGGTGGTTTATACGGATCACAAGCGGTATACGGCGTTTAGGCGGCGGGGGTAAAAACAAAGCATTATAACACTGCAAAGAAGTCGGTGCCCAAGGCTAATTAGCCTGTTGGCACCGACTTCATTGTTTTATTCCAAAATTACCAGCGCATCATTGTCAAAATCTACTTTGACAGAGTCGCCTATCCGGTCATGCCTTGTTGACAAAGTGTTGACACGATCTACAAGAAGCTCTGAGCCTTGACATTCCATGGTGTATCTGATAACGGAGCCTAAATGCTCCATCCACTGGATCGTCGCTGGAATTCCGTTCTCAGAAAAACGAATTGCTTCAGGTCGGATCATCAGTTCGATGATGTCACCATCGGAAAAACGTTTTTCACTTTTAAGGAAACGTTCACGTCCTTGAAGCAGAACCTTGCAGCTGCCGGATTCGCAGCTGAGCACCTTGCCTTTAATGATATTGGCATGCCCAACAAAGTCAGCTACAAACGCGCTTCTCGGGGTGTTATAGATTTCATGTGGCAGCCCAATTTGCTGGATCACACCATGATTCATGACTGCGATCCTGTCCGAAATGGCCATGGCTTCCTGTTGATCATGAGTGACGTAGAGGGTTGTTATGCCGAGCTCCTGCTGAAGGGCCCGTATGTTTCTGCGCATGCCTTGTCTTAACTTTTCATCCAAATTGCTGAGGGGTTCATCCAGAAGCAGAACGTCTGGTTCAACCGCAAGGGCTCTGGCCAGTGCCACCCGCTGCTTTTGGCCACCGCTGAGCTCATCCATGCGCCGATTGCCTAACGCAGCCAAATCTACGCGTTCAAGGGCACGATCCACTTTATGGTGAATTTCATCTTTTGATTTGCCTGCAGCTTTTAGGCCAAAGGCGACATTTTCTCTTACGTTTAGATTGGGAAAAAGCGCATAGTGCTGAAAGACCATGGCAGCTTTTCGTTCCTGAGCAGAAGCCCGAGTCATTTCTTTATCTCCAAAAAATAATTGGCCGCCATCTGGCATCAACAAACCAGCTACCATCCGCAGCAGGGTGGTTTTCCCACAGCCACTGGGTCCGAGGAGCGTGATCAGTTCGCCATCCTTGATCTCCAAACTGCATGCGTTGACAGCAGGAAGCTCACCATAGCGTTTCGTCATATTATGCAGAACGACGTTCATGGAACCACCCCTCAATATGCTCATAATACTGCTTGCTGTAAAACAGCACATGGAACAGCACCAACAAAGTAACATTAGTCAGCGAAATCAACAAGGCCATGGCCGCAGCGCCTCCAATGGAGCTGCTCACCAGAGTTTGAAACAGCAGTTGGATGGCGACTTTATTTGAAGGCAAGATCAGTAAGATTATTGCACCCAACGTTGTCATTGTCGTAGATAAATTCTTGAAAAAAGCAGAAAAAAACGCGTCCTTGAGTGCTGGCATCATCACAAGAGTAAAGGTGAAATACCAGGAAGCCCCCAAGGTAAATGCCGCATTTTCAAGATCAGGATCCAGATGCTCCAGGGTTGCGTAACCCGCTCTGGTCCCCACATTGATGAAACGGGCAATACAGATGATATAGATGATCAATTTTGTCCCTAAGAGAATGACCCTGGGGGCGTCTTCAAAGATGAACCGTCCAACACCAAACAGTGGATAGCGGAAGACCACCAGATATCCAATGCCAAACAAAATGCCCGGAATGGCCGCTGGAAACAACGCTAAAAAGTCCACGACCTTTGGCAAAACGGTTTTTTGTGTCCTGACCAAATAAGCAATGAGAATGCCAAGCAGCGATGCGATTACAGCTACCGTGACCGCCAGGCGAATCGTATTGATAAAGGGTGAAAAGTCCTTGGCCAGAACGACTTTGAAATGATCAAGAGAAAAGGCGTAATCATGTCCCCAGTGACGGGTGAATGCGCCTATCAGGATAAATACATTTTTTGTTAAAATCATCACTGAAATCGCACTTGATAAAGCGATCAGACCCACGCGAACAGCAGGGTGTACCACCCGGAAGTGGATTTGTCCACTATCATTGTAATCGCTGGCATAGCCTGCACGGCTCAGTCTGTAACGGTGAACCAAAAAGGCTGCCACACAGGGCAACAAAAGCGCGGCACCTGTCAAAGAAGCTATCTTCATGTTGTAAACACCTGTAATCTGTATATATATGCTGGAAGCGAGGGTTTGAAAAGCCCCGCCAATAATTAACGGTGTCGTAAAATCCGCCAGGGACATGAGGAAAATAAGAAGCGCTGTGTTGGCGATTTCAGGGATCATCATAGGCAGGGTCACCTTAAAAAAGATGCCGAGTTCCGATAAGCCCAAGTTTCGAGCGGCATCCTCAAGACTCAGGTCAATTTTTCTAATGGCGCTTGAAATCAAAAGATACGCTATTGAAGAAAGACTAAGCACCTGCAAAAGCACGATGCCATGCCACCCATAGGGACTGGAGTCAAGCCCCAACAAGTATCTGGTGATCAGGCCGTTTCGGCCAAACAACATGATAAAAGCAATACTGCCCACAAAAGGTGGATCAATCAGCGGAATCAATCCAATAAGTCTGAAATAGCGGGCAGATCTGGTAGGTAGTCTGTAAGCTGTCAATGAAAGAGCAATGCCAAAAACGACAGAAAGTACCGTTGCCGGCACAGAGACTATCATGCTGTTTTTCAGAAACCCCATGACCTTGGCGAGGTCCTGAAGCGTAAGTGCCTTCTGATCATCAAAAAAGCCATAAATCAGGACACCCGCAATAGGCAGAAGAATAAAGTAAACCAGGCAAAGAATCAGGAAACCCTGTGACAGCTTGGATAACCAGGATTGTCGCATGCTTCACCTCCATTTTTTCTGTATATCGAAACAGCAGGTCGGAAGTATTGCCCGACCTGCCCGTTTCGAATAATTAGCGCACAGATGAGTGATTTGTTGGGGGATTACTCACACCAATACCATGCTTCAAATTAATTCAGGTTGTAAAAACTAAGTTGCTATAACCACGTTTGTTTCTATTTCACGCGCTTTTGCCATTCTTCCAGGATCGCATCACGTTTCTCTGCGTTGGCTTGGAAATCTGTATCAAAAAGCTTGATGGTATTAATATCGACAATGCCTTCCGGACGCTCAACGTCAAGACGTGCCACTGCGGCATTTCGAACTTCTGCCATGACTGCCATGCCGCGTTTTGATAGAATCCAGTCGATAAAGACTTTTGAAGCGTCAAGGTTTTTGGTGCCTTCGATAATCGCGACTGGCTGTGGCCACCAACCTGTACCGTCAGAAGGATAGACCAGTTTGATATGCGGATTGTTGACTTCAAGGTCCCTGTCGCCGTTGCTTGCGTTGATTCCAACAATGGCTTCGCCATTGACAACCATATTGGCTGGGTCACTGCCGCGCGGTGTAAAGAACGGTACTTGAGGAATCAATTTATCGAGGTATGCCCAGCCCTCCGTCTCGCCTCTGATCTCCAACACTGAGCTGACGACATTGAACGCGGTACCGGAAGATGCCGGATCGGGCATAGACACTTGGCCGGTCAGGCCTGGATCGAGGAGGTCATCCCAAACTTCAGGCATTTTAAGGCCTTTTTCTTCAATGAGCTTGGTGTTGACGACCCAGTTGACAAGGGTGAGAGAAGTGCCGTGCCAGTAACCATCGGCATCCTTCATCTTTGCATCCAAAACTTCTGCTTCTGGTGATACATAGGCGGTGAGAAGGCCTTTTTGCGCGCCATCTATGAAAGTATCCGCGCCGCCGGTAAACCAGAGATCAGCAATTGCGACGCCCGCTTCTTTTTCACTGGCAAGCCGCTGGAGAATTTCACCGTTTTTAAGTGTGAGATTTTCAACCACAATGCCTGTATCCTCCGAAAAGACGTCAAGGATGCCGCGGACATTGTCTGTAACAGCATACATATTCAAAGTGACGCCTTTCATGGCCTCAGCATCAAAATACTCCGAGCTCCAGCCAAGGTCTTCCGCAGGCGCTTCAGTTGGCGTCTCCGCCGGTGCCGGCTCTGCAGCTGGCGTTTCTGCGGGTGTTGAACAGCCAACAGCCGAGATGATCATCATCATGATCAACAAAACAGATAGAAATTTTTTCATCGTTTTCACTCCCATTTTCTCTTTCCTGATCAATCTTGATTCTCCCCACTGGTTTCATTTGACTTCATTTTTCTGAGCCATGAAAGCGATTGTCAGGGTTTATTTTTATAAAATCATTGCATAAAGATAATACTTCAGCTTCTGGATTATGTAAAATTCAGGATGCTGATGGATAATCATTATCATTCAATATTTTTAATATGGCTCATTGAAATTACCCAGCTATTTTACCTCGAACTCGGCGATCAGATTTCTGAGGCTGCTGAGATAGCGTTCATAATTCTCTCCATCCAGCACCTCAGGCAAGTCCAGCTTATCAGCGGCCTCGAAGCTCCCTGATTTTAAAGCGTTCATGGTAACGCGCAGTGCTTTCATAAAAACACCACGACTATTGTTAATGTCACAGGAAGGGCTCTCCTCAATCCCGAGGATCCCCAGGATCTCATAGTCATGGTTCAGGTAATGCCTCAGCTGCATCGAAAAAGGCTTCAGCATGTGAATACAATGCACTTTGTACTCAAAGGTATTGTATTCCTCAAAAGTCATTGGCGGCCGCTCAAGTCCCAGATATGCCAGCTCAGGACAGGGCAACTGCAGAATTGAGACCTGATGCTCTGAGAGGAGGCTCAGAAGCTCAGGGAAGGGACCTGGCGCACGCTCCCATCCCAATAAGGTCGAGTTTTGGTTGAGCAGGCAATGCGCGAGTATAATCAGCTTCTTGTTACGCATTTTGATTAGATTTAACACCTAATGTGGACGCTGGCAGTCGTGTCAGCAAAAATGCCACAAGCAGGGCGCTCGCAATTTTGTCCACAAAATTCCCTGTGATTCTTGGAATAAAGGCCGCTGTAAAAATCTTATGCCCAGCAGCCAGCATCCAGGCGACCAGAAAGTCCGTTCCACCTCCGGTAAGTCCACCATAGAGCCACACGGCAATAGGTGTTCCAATAAGCGGTGCTGCGACAGACAGGATCAATCCTGTGATGAGCGCAGTCTTATAACTGAAACCAAACTTTTTTGCGATCAGACCTGTGACGATCCCCACGACAATATTGACAAGGGCAAACGGGATGTCAGCAGGATTCGTAATTATGCCTTGAATGACATTGGTCAACCCGCCGGTAATGGCGCCCATGAGTGGACCAAAAAGAGCAGCCACAAAGATGGTGCCGATGGTATCCAAAAACAAAAGCGGGATTTTTAACATTGAGACCGTAGTGCCAAGGACGAGGTTGAGCGCGATGCCAAAAGCACCGATCAGCATCATACGCGACGTGATTTTCATAGTGATACCTCCAGGATCTTTAGTATTTTGATTTATGGCCTCACTATAATTGTTTTTATTCAACTAATCCAATCGAGAAATTGAATTGAATTACAATCGCTATTATAAAATTTTATTTGATCACATTTAACTTAAAAACATTCAACAGCATTATGACTAAATTGATAACCTATCAATATTTTCTATCGTTTCGCACCGGCTATAATATTAATTAATAAATATGGCATATGTCGGATTAGATGCTATTATTACAATGAGCTCGATTTGTTTTCATTTTGATCATCGATCATCATTGTATCCATTCATTATTGAGCCTAAATCACCGCTAATACAAGGAGATGACATGTTATGAGACTAAAGAAGTACACAAGTTTACTGCTAATTTTAATGCTGATGTTTTCCTTCGCCGCCTGCACCAAAGAAGAGCCTCAAGCCGAAGCACCCGCACCAGCCCCAGCGGAGCAGCCTGAAGCGCCGCAGCTGGAGGATAAGGTCGTCATTTACTCTACCCACAGCGAAGACCTTTTGGAACTTGTCGCCACTGAATTTACGAAAGAAACTGGTGTTGCCGTCGACTACATAAACCTTAAGGGTGAACTGGCAGAGCGCGTCGCTGCTGAGAAAAGCAATCCCCAAGCGGACGTTATGTTCGGCGGCGCCTCCAACCTGTTTATGGATCTGAAAGCACAGGATGCCTTCGAGCCATATCAGGCAACCTGGGACGCTTCTATAGATCCACTCTTTAAAGATGCAGAGCACTATTGGTACGGCACTATCCAAACGCCCGTCATCCTCTTCTACAATACGGAGCTCGTAAACCCAGAAGATCTGCCTGGGGACTGGGCCGACCTGGCGGATCCAAAATACGCAGGACAGCTGGTATTCAGAAACGCGCTCTCCTCTTCTGCCAGAGTCATGTACTCAGCGCTGCTTCAGCAGTTTGAGCAAAACGCGACTTTGGACGAAGGCTGGGCATTCATGACAGCCATGGACCAAAACACAAAACAGTATTTTGACAGCGGCTCCCTGATGATGCAGGCTATTGGCAGAAAAGAAGCTTCTATCAGCTTCTCTGTCCTCAATGACATCATGGACAACAAAATCAACAACAATCTTCCAATCGAAATCGTGGACCTGGAAAGCGGCTCCCCGGTCATTACAGACGGTATTGCGGTCATAAAGAACGCGCCACACCCTGAAGCGGCCAAAGCGTTTGTCGAGTTTGCCGGCAGCGCAAAAGTCCAAAGCCTCCTGGCGAATGCGTTCAACCGCATGCCTACTCAGCCTGAAGCTCTTGAAGGCGCGCCTGCCTGGATGAGCGAAGTTACGTTCAAGGTTATGGATGTAGATTGGGTCGATCTTTCTGCGAAGCAATCCGAGTGGATGCAAAAGTGGGACACGGAAATTAAGAGCTCCGACAAAGACGTAAAAAAATAAGGAGATCCTTATGAAGCATGGACTTAAAATCAGCTTAATCCTGATTTTAGGCGTTTTCATACTATATCCCGCGCTCAGGACGCTCATGGTCAGTTTTCAGACTGACCATGGCGTCTCTTTTGCCAACTATGCGTATTTGTTTGAAACGCCGGGATCGCTTACCGCCATAAAAAATACCTTGATACTGGGCATCCTCACGGTCTTGATCTGCGGCATGATTGGGACTTTTTTAGCATTTTTTGTCCATTTTTTTGACGTGCCTTTCAATCGCTTATTGGACAAGGCCTTAATGCTGCCCCTCGTAGTGCCGGGTCTTATTATTGTGTTTTCCTTCATGCAGCTCTACGGCGAAAGCGGCCTGATCACCAAAACACTGGAAAGCCTCTTCAGGCTCGACGGGCCACCCTATAGCTTTGGCGGTCTCAGCGGGATCCTGTTAGTCCACGCCTATACACAGTACATCTACTTCTATATGAATGTCACCGTCGCCATCAAGCAGCTGGACCGCTCCGTCATTGAAGCCAGCATGAACCTGGGAGCATCTCCCTGGAAAGTCTTTGGGACCATTATTTATCCTTTCATTAAGCCGGCTCTGATCAGCTCGAGTATATTGACCTTTATGACAGGCATTGGATCATTTTCTGCTCCAAACATCATAGGCGGGGGCTTCAAGGTTCTCACCACCCAGATCCTCCTGTCAAAAGCCAATATGTATCTCGATCTGGCCGCTGCTCAAGTCGTCATTCTCTCAGTATTTGCCATGAGCTACCTTGGACTTGCGCGACGCTATGAAAGAAAAGCCTCTTTCGTCTCCTCAGTCCGTGAATCCGTACTTCAGCCCGTTAAAGTCGAAAATAAGCTGCTGAGGGCCCTTATGATTGGAATCGCAGCCACCTTAGTCTTCATGATTTTCCTTCCCATTTTGACCATAGTCGTGCTGTCCTTTGTCAAGCCCGGTACCTGGATGATTGAGATTTACCCGAAAGAATTCAGCTTGGATAATTATATCAATATTTTTACTAAGCCGAGAAGCCTGGCGCCCTTTGCCAACAGTGTCAAGATGGCGCTGGTCGCGTCCCTGTCGGCAGCGGCGGTCTCTGTACCTGCGGCCTATGTCCTCACGAAGACGACCTCCCGGACCCGCCCCCTGATCGAGTTCATGGTTATGCTTCCCTTTGCCATGCCGGCGAGCGCCATTGCCATCAACATGATCAACGGCTTTAGCCAGACCCTCCTTGGCACCTGGGTCCTGCTGCCGCTCGCTTATTTCGTCAGCCTTTTGCCGATGGCTGTCCGGTCCATCTCCCTCTCCTACCAGCGCCTCAAGAACGAATACGCAGAAGCCTCGAAGACCTTAGGCGCCGGCACTTCGACAACCTTCCTGAAAATTACCCTTCCACTAATCGCCCCAGGCATCTGGGCAGGCCTCCTCCTCGTCTTCATCAGGAGCCTGGGGGAATACACCATTTCTGCGTTCTTATACACGGCTTCCAACCGGCCCATTTCAATTGCCATGGTCAACAGCATCTTCGAATTTGACATTGGCCTGGCCATGGCCTACGGTGCCTTGGTTCTCGCCATGACGTTCATAGGCGCGGCCCTGATCAGAAAATTACAAAGTTTAACGGAATAGTGAGGTAGACAGTATGAAAACCACCGCTTTTACCCATAGCGTCAAAACCTCAAATGAGGATATCTACGGCGTTACCTGCCATGGCGCTTTTGTCATGGATGGCGCCTCCGCTTTGGTCGACACCTGCTACACCCCTGCTGAAAACGACGTTGTCTGGATGGTCCACTGGTGGCATGATTATTTGATGACCCATCTGGATCAGCTGGACAAGACCCTTCACGAGATCCTGGAAGCAGGCGTTCTCGCTTTCAACGCCGCCTTTTCGACCTTCAAGCCTGTCGAAAGCCTCTCGAGCCTCGAGCAGGTCTCCTCGGCCTTGGCGGTAGTCCGAAAAGTCGGTACACAGCTGGAATGCTTTGTGCTGGGGGACGCGGAGATATCCTTGAAAGATAAGAGTGGCATGGTGCGGATCATCACCGACGACAGTCTGAAACACCTGGATGCCAAAGTGATTGCGATGATGAATGGCAATCACCATCGGCAAAACTTCTGTGTTTTTAAGGATTTTACCGCCGAGGAGCTGGCTTTGCTGCGTGAGCACCGCATGCTGATGAACACCGAGGGCGGCTACTATATCCTGGCCCATGATCCGGTAGCGATTCAGAATGGGATTTATCACTCCGAGCCGCTGGATACCCTGGACACCTGCCTGCTCACCACTGACGGCATCAGTCCACTCGATCAGTTTTATCAGCGGGGCGCGCTCATTGAAGCCTTTCGCGCCAAGGGCCTTGAGCCATTGGTCGAGGAGCTGCGCCGTCACGAGAAAGAAGACGCAGCGAAGGTCAAGCTCCAACGGCTGAAGACTCACGATGACGCGACCGTTGTCCTGATTGAGTTCGAAGAGCGGGGTGATTCAGATCGACATTCGGCTTAAAGGCATTTCCCATTCTTATGGCACGCACAAGGCCCTCGACGGCATCCATCTCGAGGTATCTCAAGGCGAACTCGTGGCGCTGCTTGGCCCCTCAGGATGCGGGAAAACGACGCTTCTGCGGATTATAGCGGGTTTGATTCCCCTTGATCCTGGTCACGGGCAGATTTATTTTGGCAGCGAAGAGGTCAGCACCTGGGCGCCGCAGAAGAGAAACGCCGCCATGGTCTTTCAGAGCTACGCGCTTTTCCCGCATATGACGGTCACCGAGAACATTGAATACGGTCTTCTTATGCGAAAAAAAGACGCTGCTTCGAGGCAGCGGCAAGTGTCGCAGATCATGGAAAAAGTTCAGCTGACAAGCTTGGGCACTCGAAAGATTCAAGAGCTCAGCGGCGGCCAGCAGCAGAGGGTAGCCCTCGCACGCAGCCTGGTGGTCAATCCGGATGTGCTTCTGTTTGACGAGCCCCTCAGCAACCTGGATGAAAAGCTCAGAGTTGCCATGCGCCAGGAAATCAGAAGCATTCAGAAGGAATCCGGGATCACGAGTGTCTACGTCACCCATGACCAGGAGGAAGCCATGGCCATTGCGGACCGGATTGTCATCATGAGGGATGGCCAAATCCTCCAGACAGGCACGCCCAGGGAAGTCTATGAAGCACCCGTAAATCGTTTCGTGGCCAGTTTTATGGGCGAGTGCAATTTTTTTGAAGATGCGCACAGCGTAACGATGTGCCGTCCAGATACGATCCGGCTATCCGCTGAAGGTACGGAGGAAGGTACGGTGACATGGATTGAATACCTTGGAAGCATTCAGAAGGTGAAGCTGGTTTGGCACGGGCGGGAGCTCATTGCAGAGGCGTTTACCAAGCAAGTTAAGGATTATCCGTTTGCGGTGGGTGATTCGATTCGTTTTGATTTTAATGTCTCTGAGCATATTCGGCTGCAGCAGTGAAATTAGCGTGCTTGATATATGGTCGGAAAATACTGAGCATGCGTTATAAAGACAAAATAAAAGGGTGAAGCTGGCGCCAGATTGTACGCGGCAGCTTCACCCTTTTGATTTTTCTTTGCTTAATCCCACTTCCTCAGCGCGTGCCCCCAACACTCCGTAATGATTTTTCTCGCGGCGAAGACCGACGTCCAGGCTGGATCCAGCCCCGGCGCCACCTCGACCACGTCAAAGCCTATGACCGGCAGATCAAACAGTCCTTCAAGGAGATCCAGCAGCTCTCTGGCCGTCAGTCCGCCGAGCTGTGGCGTACCCGTCCCCGGCGCGTAAGCCGGATCCAGTGCGTCAATATCCACGGTGATATAGACCGCGTCCAGGTGGGCCAGGGCGGCTTTGGCTTTTTCTATGACCGCCTGTGTGCCCATTCTCGAATAGTCCCGGGCGCTGACCACCGGCACGGGGATTGGCGAATTATTGATGAAGTCAAGCTCCTGTGGCTCTATGGAACGGATGCCTATGAAAAAGAGGTTCTCCGGCCCTGCAATGTTGTTCAGCTCAAGTGCCCGCCGCTCCGTGCAGCCGTGGGACAGGGTATCCCCGCTGAGCGCGTCGCAGAGGTCAAAGTGAGCGTCAATGTGAATGATCCCAAAGGATTTGCCGATGGCTTTATCAATGCCCTTCAGCACCGGAATAGTCACTGAATGGTCGCCGCCAATCATGGTAAAAAGCTTGTTCTCCTTGACGAGGTTCGCTACGGTATCCTCTACCTGCTTGAAGACCTCGTCCCGGTCCGGGCCGCTGAAATCGCCAAGGTCTTTGACCTTGAGCGCCTCAAGGGATTCGAATCTTTCTGTCGTAGGTGCCACGGTGTAGGTTATGGACCTCAGGGCACCCGGCGCTTCCTTAGCGCCGGCTCTGAAGCTGACGGAGCCGTCCCAGGGAATGCCGAAGACTGCGATATCCGCTTCTGAAGTTGTAAGGTCCGGGCGGTTGAGGCCACCCCAAATTTCTGTGCTTTGGATCATGTTTTCTGTGGACTGTTGTTCCATGTGTTTTCCTCCTAAATAAGCGCACCGCGGATGATCGCCAACGCGGTGATTGTCGGTCAAAGCCTACTTTATATATTCTATCAAGAATTTTCTAAAATTGTAATACGTTTGCCGATGGTTGCCATAACATTGAAGTTGCGGTATAATCGAAACAGAACATATGTTTCTTTTTGTGTCTGGTCGGGGACAGGCACTCCCTGCAAAAAGTCCTTTTTATCAAGGAGGTTTCTTCATGGAATGGCAGAAAAAGCTTGAAATTCTCGCAGACAGCGCGAAATATGACGTCTCTTGCTCCTCCAGCGGAGCCTCCAGGGGAAAGAGCCAGGGGCTCCTGGGGACCGCTGCTGCCGCAGGGATCTGCCACAGCTGGTCAGAGGATGGCCGCTGCATTTCGCTGCTCAAAATATTGATGACCAACGTCTGCATCTACGACTGCGCCTACTGCGTCAACCGGGTGTCCAGCGATGTACCCCGGGCTACCTTGACGCCTTCTGAGATTGTGGATCTGACGCTCAATTTTTACCGACGAAATTATATAGAAGGCCTGTTCCTCAGCAGTGCGGTCCTCGTGAGTCCCGACTATACCATGGAGCGGATGGTTGAGGTCGTAAGGCGCCTCAGGACCGAAGGGCGCTTCAACGGTTATGTTCATCTGAAAGCAATCCCGGGGGCAGATCCCCGCTTGATCGCAGAAGCCGGCCGCTATGCGGACCGGATGAGCCTCAACATTGAGCTGCCCACTAAAAGGAGTCTGAATCTGCTGGCACCGGACAAAAATCCTGATACCATCACGGCACCTATGGCTCAAATTCGTAATACTATCCTGGAAACACGTTCAGACCAAAACAGATTCAAGAGCGCGCCCTCTTTCGTACCCGCCGGTCAAACTACTCAGATGATTGTTGGCGCTACAGGGGAAACAGACCACCTTTTGTTGAATCTCACCGAAAAGCTCTACCAGCGTTATGCGCTGAAACGCGTTTACTTCTCTGCCTACGTCCCCGTGGTTCAGAATCACCCAGTGCTTCCCGGCCAGGTAGCGCATCCCATGCTGAGAGAGCATAGACTTTACCAGGCAGACTGGCTGCTGCGGTTTTACGGCTATACCGCTGGTGAGCTGCTGGACGACCTAAACCCACAGCTGGACCTGGAGCTGGATCCCAAGTGCCAGTGGGCGCTGAGACATCCTGAGCAGTTTCCAGTGGAAATCAACAAAGCAGATCTCATGACACTGTTGAGAGTGCCCGGAATAGGCCCTGTCTCTGCCAGACGCATCCTCAAATCCAGGCGCTTCAGCGCGCTCAGGGCAGAGGATCTGAAAGGACTTGGCGTCGTCATGAAGCGCGCCAAATACTTTATTCAGTGCAGCGGCAAACGCGTTGAAACCTTAAACTATGAAACCCGGATCCTGCGGCCCCTTTTGGTCCGGGAAGAGCCACTGAAGCTCCAAGTCCCCTCTTCCCAGATTTCTTTTTTCGACATTAATCCAGGTCTTTGGATTCCTCCTGCAAAAGAGGTGATTGTCACATGATGCAGCTGTTTCTTTACGACGGCAGCTTTGAGGGATTGATGTGCGCCATTGCGGCCGCATACAAGGTCAAAGGCGACGTTGCTGTACACAAAAAAGATGACCCCGTGCCTTTGCTCCTCGCCCAGGTGCAGGAAGTCCAAACGGACAGCACTCAGGCAGGCAAAGTCATAGAAGCCATAGTTCAAAAACTTGGCATGGAAACCTTCAAGAGAGTTTCCTACGCCTATTTCAGCGAAGCTCCGGAGATTGGCACCGGGCTGCTTCATTTCTTGAGATATGCATTCAAAACCGGGCCTTCAGCTGTAGATCATTTGGCCCATCCTATAGTAAAACCTGTCTTTGAAGCTGCCAGACGCGTCACCCGGGAAGTCCACCTGATGACGGGGCTATTGCGCTTTTCTGAAACGCGCTCAGGCATCTTCTACGGCGCCTATGAGCCAACCTATGACATTACGACCCTCCTCGCGCCTCACTTCGCAAGCCGGCTTGGAGATCAGACCTGGGTGCTGCATGACGTCAAGAGACACCTCGCTGCCTTTTACGACCAAAAAACCTGGTGGCTGGCAGAGCTCGAGCCCACAGCGCAGTCCTATTCTGATGCCGAGGATTTCTATCGATCCCTGTGGCAGACCTATTTCACGCATATAGCCATTCAAAGCAGAATCAGCGCGCGGCGTCAGCAGCAGCACATGCCTAAGAAATACTGGAAGTATTTGGTGGAGATAAAGGCTTAGGTAGAAATGACCATCGGCAAAAACAAAAATCAAACCCTTGAACAGGCTCACGCCCTCGAAAAGGCAATCATATGGCCATCTGGATCAAGGCCATAGGCGACCTCTTCACCCCAGTCCATGTGCTTCAGTGGCTGAATCAACTTGCCCCCTGCAGCCTCAAACAAAACGAGACAGGCTTCCGGATCCTGGTGCTTCAGGCTGATCTCACAAGCCGGCATGCAGCCTTCCGGCCGGTGACGCACGGCGAGATTCAGCGTATGTACTATGCCCTTCAGCGGCACCAGCCCCAGACGGACACTGGGCATCAATTGAAATTCAATTTGTCCTGGGGTGTCTACCACAGGACTTTGATCCAGGACGGTAGAATAGAACTGCTTCGAAGCTTCGAGATTCTCTACATAAAAAACCGTTTTGATCGAAATAGGCTCAGCCAGGCAGGAAGACTGAAAAGCAAGGTCAATAGGGACTTCCTGACTCTGTAGGGTTGTCGCCTTCTCGCTACTTATCATCATTAGGACTTGCTCCTCTCCGGATTGGTGGCAAGAGCACTGCAAATTGGCGCCTGCACCTTGGAAGAATGGATGTTTTCCATTGTCATTCTTTTGTTACAATTATATTATACCGCGTTCCAATTAAACATAGCTGAAATTACTGAAATTTGTGTCAATTTC
This sequence comes from Acidaminobacter hydrogenoformans DSM 2784, assembly GCF_900103005.1. GTDB lineage: Bacteria > Bacillota > Clostridia > Peptostreptococcales > Acidaminobacteraceae > Acidaminobacter > Acidaminobacter hydrogenoformans. The sequence goes on from NZ_FMWL01000001.1 coordinate 285,928, forward strand.
TTATCTATTCACTGATGTTTGAATATTCTTCCACCCATGAGGACTTTTCATTGTAAATCGGTCTTTCATTCTACACCTCCCCGGCTGTAGCCTTACATTCAAACGACGCTCAAGCCCTTTAAAAATCTCAGCTCCGCCTTGTTGTGACCCCTCCGGCGTGCTATAATCGCATCGACAACAAAAAGGAGCTGAGCTGCAACATGGAAACCCGCACTAATCCTCTTTGGAACAAGTTTACAAACTGGGTCCGCAGGGATCTGGTTTTATCTATAACCGCTTCTATTGCTGCACTGCTCAGCTTATTCAAGCTGCCTTCCACAGCCGACCTCGACTTTAAAGTGCTGATCACACTCTTTAACCTCATGATTGTGTTGAAAGCCTTCGAGCGCCTGAACCTACTGGATGCTGTAGCTATCAGGCTACTGAGAAGGCTGCGCTCTGAGCGCCGCGTTGCCATTGGCCTTGTGACCCTCAGCTTCTTCAGCGCCATGCTCATCACTAATGATGTCGCGCTGCTGATGCTGATCCCACTTTCCCTGATCATAGGCCACCGGGGGCACTACTGCGTCATACGCACCATAGTGCTGGCCACCCTGGCCGCAAATATAGGCAGCAGCCTGACCCCTATGGGGAATCCGCAAAACCTCTACATCCTCACGCGTTACGACCTCTCCGCCGCCAGCTTCTTTTCGGTCGTTGCGCCATTTTCAGCTCTGGGCGGTGCTTGGCTCATCTGGCTGTCATCAAGACTGCCGGTCCGCCGGCTGTCTCTGGACCTCGCCAGCCCCAACCACCCACATCCACTCCAGCTCCTGCCTTGGCTCGCGCTATTCTCCCTCATTATCCTCTCCGTCTTTAACCTGATCAGCGACCGCCTCACCTTAGGCGTCGTCCTGGGCGTCACTTTGCTGCTCCGCCCAAAGCTGTTTATGGCTATTGACTATGGGCTGCTGGCTACCTTTGTGGGCTTCTTTATCATTGTGGCGAGGCTCTCGGAAATCCCTGCTGTGATCAGTCTGATGTCTGCCCTGCTGGCGTCGCCCATCTCCGTTTATGTCAGCGGTCTTCTGCTCAGCCAGGTGATTTCCAACGTGCCTGGTGCCATTTTGCTTTCGGAGTTCACTGAAAGCTGGCGACCGCTGCTCCTGGGTGTCAACGTAGGCGGCATGGGCACCCTGATCGCTTCCCTGGCCAGCGTGATCTCCTACCGAATCTTTCTCAAGGACCATCCGGGTGAGGCTAAGGCCTACCTGAAGTCTTTCATTTTGTACAACGCCGCGGGACTGCTGCTGTTTGGGGTCCTGGGCGCAGTGTTTGTTTTGCTGCAGCCGCCTGTTTAGGCTTTGGTTTTTCGTCTGACTATATTTTGGTTGGCCCCAGTCCCGCACTGAGTTTTGGTCGGGCCCAGTCCCGCCCTAAAAGGAACATCCCATGCCCTCCGAGCAGGTCGATCTGCTTGGCTTGCATGGGATGTTCCCTTTTGCGTGATTTATTTTTTTAGAACTTGGTGACTTATTCAGTTTCCACAGCACTCTTACTGGCTTTGCCGGCCATGATTCTGCGGGCAGATCTGACGAGCATGATCGCGAGCAAGAAAATACCGACATAACCATTGATGACATAGATAATATTGACGAGTCTGTCAAACGGTACTCTCAGGCCTACGAAAACGCCAACAGCTGCTAAAATGCCTGTCATAATTGTAAAGCGCTTGGTCTTCTCCTCTGAGAATCTGGCAATAACTGACCAGAGAAGAGGGACAGATGTCGTATAAATTCCCGCGATAACCGTCAGGGAGAAGATGATGGCAAGTGTCGGATGGATATTACCCGCGAGGATCAAGGAAGGTACTTGAGTGCCTGCAACCTGATCGACGTTAGCCATGAGGCCCAGCGCCATGATGATGACGGCAAGTGAGAAGCCTACTGCGCCAAAGATAGCGCCCATGCTGGCTTCCTTGCGGCTCTTAGCCGAAGCGCCCATAGAAGCCATAAACGCTGCCAGCCACAACATACAGAAGCCTACATAGGAGCCTGCTGCGTAAACCCAGTTGCTTGACGCCTTCAGAAGATTCATGGAAGGGATCGCCGCAGAGGCTTTAGCAAGGCCGCCCGGATTCTGAATGATGGCTGCGAGACCCAGGAAGATCGCCATGACCGTGATGACCGGCCCAATCTTTCCAATGACATCCACAATGCCCTTAAGGCCAAAGACCACTGTAGTCGCCGCCAAAATGCCGAGGCCAATGCCGCCGACTTCAATTGGAAGGCCATACTGCTGGTTGAGCGTCGCACCAGCACCGCCTACCATAACTATAAAAGACATATAAATGAACGCAATAGAAAAGTAATCGAAGAACTTGCCTATGTATTTTCCGCAGTAATGCTCGTATATCTCACTGCCTTTATGGAACTTTTGGTCAAACCCTGTGGTGATGAAGCTGATTCCAACGTAGAGGAACAAAAGAAAGACTACAATTGCACCCAAAATGCCTTTGAATCCATAGGCTACAAAGTACTGCATGATTTCTTGTCCGGTAGCGAAGCCAGATCCAATCAGGAACGCTATGAACGCGCCGGCGTAAATCGTAATCGTTTTAATGCTGAGCTTTTGCTCTGACATAGCTTACACCTCCTATGCACCATCTCTTATAAGCAGCTGCCGCCGGCACTGCCGATGGTCACATCAGCAGCACCCCGGCAGCAGCGGCCGCAAAGCGCGGTGGGTTCACTTTACTATTCGAATATAGTGATATCTTCGACAGACGTACCAAGTGCCTTGACGGCACGTACGACGAGTTCTCTTCTAAGCGCTTCTTCGCCAGGACCTGCAATACTAGGATTGCCAACCGGGTAAGGAATAGCAATTGTAGGGACGATACGATTCGCGCCTACCGCTTGAGAAATAGTTGTGATTGTGGACATATGGATTATTGGAATGCCAAAGCGTTCAATTTCTTTAACCATCGTTGCACCGCAACGAGTACAGGTGCCTCACGTCGAGGTGAGGATAACGCCATCCACGCCGGCAGCTTTCAATTCCGCGCCAATCTCTTTACCAAAAGTCAAGGCGTTGCCAACGGAAGTTCCCGTTCCGGTTGTCGTATAGAAGTAGTCATAAACCTTGCCAATGGCGCCTTCCTTCTCAAGAGTTTTGAGAACGTCCAGAGGTGCGACGCGGTCAGGAATTTCATTCGCGTACACAGGGTCGTAACCGCCGTGGATCGTATAATAATCGCCTACAAGGGCTGAAGCAGTTGAAATGTCATATTTGCCCCACTTCTGAGCACTTGCAGATTGAATTCTGTCCGGATTGCCGTTTGGCACGATCCCGCCGCTGGTAACGAGCGCGATCGTCGCCTTGGAAAGATCTTTGATAGCCAAAGCTGGATCGACGCGGTCAAATTGCGGCATAGGAAGCTCTGTCTCGAAAGGCTGGTCATTCAAGCGAGCGAGGAGCATTTCAACTGCTCTCTTGGAGCCGCGCTTGTCAGAAAAGACCGTAAGACGGCGTCCCTGAGGAATGTACCCTTCAACTTCAGGGGCATCGAGTTCTTCGCCTTTAACGAGCTTGCGCGCGATTTTCGCCATAGTTGGAAGCGCGGTTCTCATACCAGCTGCTGAGTCAGGGGTACTGACAACGATGACTTTGCTAAGGCAAGTATCAAGACCCGGGTTCTCGATATACATACCAGTAAGGGTAGGAATTCCGAGTTCCTCTGTGACTTTGGCAGCAATTTCGCCGCAAGCCATGCCGTAACGGCCAGCGTTGAACGCAGGGCCTGTAACAACAAGGTCAGGCTGTACTTTCTTGATGGTATCCATGATGAAAGCAAATGCTTCCGCATTGTGCTCGTTGAAATAGTTGTCGCCGCAAACCAGGGTTCCTACGACAGTGCCCTCGCCCTCCAGCAGGCCTTCGAAGCCGCCGGCAGGACCAATTTTTTCTTCTTTATAGAATGGCTCAATGCCGGCTTTTTCTTCGCCGCCGACTTGTCCAAAGAATTGGTTGACATAGTATAGTACTTTAAATGGACTGGACATGTGACATCCTCCTCTCGCGTCTTAGTAAAGTTTAACGGTGCAGTTGTGGTAGCCAATCTCAGAAGTCGCGCCAATAACAGCGTTCAGTTCACACTTGATGGCGCCGTCCTCAGAGAGGGATCCTTCCCAGCCGCCAGCAAGCGTTGAGATTGCTTTAGCGCTGCCAATGACCTTGTCAGCTGGCTCGAGCGTGACGACGTGGCTGACGTTGCCCGCGGATACGACGGCGACTGCCTCCTTCGTCGTGTCTGCAAGAGGCTGAGACATGCCATCCCAACCGGAGCATTCATCTGTGATCAGGACCGTCTTGATGCCGTCTTTTTCGAGACGCTTACAAATCATCAGGAGGTCGGAGTCCGGGTTGCCGTAGCCTTCCTCGGAGACGATGACACCATTGGCACCCATCATTTTACAAAGCTTTGCAGTATAGTCGCAAGTTCTGAACTTGCCTTCGAGTGTCGTCAGCTCTGGTGTGAGGATGACGCCCAGGAAGTTGATCGTCTTGCCGTGCTCTGCGTAGAGGTCGAGGATTGCGGAGTTGTTTTGGTGCTGGTATGTAGTGATTTTGTCACAAGCCGCAACGCAGTTGCCACTGATGACCGCGCCGTCGAGCTCTTCGTTTGCGTGGATGAGCGTAGGCAGGATCTTCTGGCTGTTAACGCCATAAATGTAACCGTCGTGGAGAAGGCCTTGGGAGATCAGCATCTCGACGTAGAGAACTTTAGGGAGGTTAGGGTACTTCGCGCTTTCTTCAGCGTGGTTGCCCATTTCGAAGACTTCGACTTTATCAGGCTCTGCATTGCGTCCGGCCTCGCCAATAATTTCTGCAGCCTTAAGGCCAGCGAGTCGGACTGTTTCTTCGTGGACGTGTGGCTCAAGGCCTTCATTAGGAATGATATCCACAACAATGTTGAATGTCTTGGAGAACGGTGTCCACTTGGCGCCTTCGCCCCACATGTCCACAACGCCTTCCTGGAAACCGACAATGTCCCCAATTGTTACAACAGCTGCGCCGTCAAGAACATTGACTTTGCCGTCGCCCAGCTGAACCATTTTGCCAGTGACGCCCGGGAAGCCTTTGCCTTCCCCTTCGATCTTGACGCGAGGCTCAATGACGTCCTTGACCGGGATAATTCTGGTCTTTTCGCCTGGCTTCGCAAGGTCGATTTTGATTTCCTTGACTCTGTGGTCTTCCATGAGTTTTGCAACAACTTGATCCTTGTTGATGGTCAGAACGCCACCGTTGACTTCCATTTTTTCGCCGAATACGACATCTTTGATTTGGATTTTTCTAAGCTCGAGTTTCAAGAAATTCACCTCCGGTAAATTGTGAATAGTTCTGTAGCCTTATATCTTCATAAGCCTGGATAGAGGCTTTTAGAAGCTCTTTGTCCACCACCGCGTAATCCTTTTCGTGCTGTGGCTCGGCATTTCGCCGGTCAGTAAGGGTTCTGTAGTTCAGGATGCTCTGCTCAATGAGCAGGATTTGGTCTGTATTCATATGGCCCGGCTCTGTGCCGACCAGGATGGATCTGTAAGGTGAAAGCAACATTCTGATACTGGCGCCAAGTGGGCTGTCAATCAGTTCAATGCCGGCATGGACCAGGTCTCTTACTTTAATAAGGACATCCTCATAGCTTCCCTCGATAAATATAACGTTGTCATAGCTGTCTCTTACCAAAGGATTGTTCGTAACGATGCGGTGGGACATGTTGCTTGCCTCCTCTTTTGATCAGGGGGTGATTTCTGTTTTTTTATTTGATTTTCTTGTGTATTTCTTATCTGTTTTATTAAAATACTTTATGTATTCTCAAAGTACCACAAAAGTTCTGAATAGTCAAATGATTGACAATCTTTTTGTTTTTATACAGAAACAATTGACCAAATTGCGACCAACCGATTTACAAATTAATTAAGCCCTTGATTTTACTTGTCTTCAGCCTTCTCCAAGATGGATTTTTCCTGCAAAAACAAAAATAAACACCTGCTTACCTTCTTTATTTGAAGGTGAGCAGGTGTAGACTCTCCACAGCACTTTGTGAGATTTTTATCGTTTAGAGCATCTCTTTTTTGATTTTTTCTACAAATTCATCAATATGTTGTCGAGAACTGCGCTCCGCTTTTTCAAAATCACGCTCTTTCAAGGCTTCCAGCATTTCTCCAAGAGTATCTGTGAAAATGTTGATGCTGTCGATATATTGCTCGGAATAATGCCACATTCTCTCAGTCTGCATGTGCAGCTTTGAGAGGATTTCCGCAAGGGCAGGGTTCCCGCTGCTCTCGAGGACGGTTTTGTGAAAAATCTCGTCGTCATCAATGGCCTTTTGATAGTCCTCGGGAATCTTATAGGTTTGGAGCCGCCCCATAATCTCTTCGAGTTTCGCAATTTGATACGGCTGAATACGCTCCACAGCGAGGCGTGCAGCGAATGGATCCAGCTGACGTGTCACCTCAAAGATAGATTTCATTTTTCTGAAGTCTACAGCGGTGACTTGTGCGCCGTAACGTGGAATGATGTTTAGAAGGTTGTCCGCGTTCAGCTGCTGGAATACCTTGCGAATGGGTGTACGGCTAACCCCAAATTCTTCAGCAAGTTCTTCCTCGTTCAGGACTAACCCAGGTTCATATTCGAGATGAATGACCCGGTCCCTCAGGATTTCATAGATATCTTCGGCTTTGTAGGACTTCTCCATAAGCGTTTCCTTTCAAACAGATTTGAGTGTTGCTGCTGTAAAAAAACAATGTGTATTTCACCCAAGTTTATTATACGTGTTTATGGAAGGCTGTGCAATTTTTTTTGAATAAACAATGATTTGGTGCGGGACAGGGACACGTGGCGCGGGACTGGGCCCAACCAAAAACACAGCCTTTTCCGCGTGTTCACTTGATCAACCCAGCCACGACAAACGCCGCCCGCCAGGCTTCAAGCTTTTCCTCAAAGGCAACCGCATGAGCGGGACTTGTGGACGGCAGACGCATCAACTGAAGCTGACGAGGAAGCCCTTGCCCATCCCTTGATCCCAAAATATACTTATTATACAGCTGATACGATTTCGAACCATTGCACAAAACAGTCTCCAGCCTGGGATGCCCCATAATAAAACTTTGAAAATCATTTGGCACCTCATCTCTAATGGCCGTATCCGCGCTTCCCTCACGCCTGCAGGACTCGAGGACATCCCATAAAGCAATGCCATTCTCCACCAAAATAGCACACCTTTCAGAATATGCCACAGGACAAGTCCCATGCAGAAGATGACAGACGATCTTCCAAAACTGATTTCTGGGATGCGCATAATACGCCTGCTGCTTCAAGGATTCCTGACTCGGCATGGACCCCAGAATGAGAACCCGCGCGTCAGCAGCTTCGATAGGCGCGAACGCAGTCAAACGCTGATTGTTTGATGCCATTTACCGTCACCCCCTTCGCAAAGGTCGAAAAATATTGGCGCCTATATCCTGTTTTTCCTCAAGCCTTTGATACCCCCATAGCGACATCCACTTCCAAATATGTTTGCCTTAAAAGGAATTTGTTCCATAAACAGAGAATCTATACCTACCTCTATAGGCTCAGGCTCTGCCGATGGTCCCTTTCCCCCACCCCTCCCCCCAACTCTACACCTCTGACCAGTCCCCAAACTCTCATTATGTCCCTGTCCCGCACCACATGTCCCTGTCCCCCACCACATGTCCCTGTCCCCCACCACATGTCCCTGTCCCCCACCAACACTCCTTAAAAAGCGAGGTCATGACCATGAACCCAATTCAAAATAATCCCCGGAGCAACCGTGTCATTTTCATCACCGGAGGCGGCCAGGGCATTGGCAGGGGCCTCGTGCTCCACTTCCTGAACCTCGGCTACGCCGTCGCCACCATGGAAATTGACAATGAAGCCCGGGAAGAGCTAAAGCTGCTCACCAAAGACAAGGGCCCTTGCCTCATCCTTGAAGGCGACGTCCGAAGCGAAAATGACATTCAAAACGCCCTTGCCCAAACCCTAAAAGCATACGGCAAGCTCAACGCCGCCATCCACAACGCCGCCATTTCAGCGAACCAACCTGTCGAAAGCCTAACCCTTGACCTCTGGAACGACGTCCTTGCCGTCAATCTGACCGCCGGATTCCTCATAGCCAAACACGCGACCCCCCACCTCAAAAATTCAGAAGGCGGTGGCGCGCTGCTCCTCCTCGCATCCACACGCGCCATAATGTCAGAAGCCAGCACCGAAGCTTACTCCGCTACCAAAGGCGGCATTGTCGCCCTGACCCACGCCCTGTCTGTCAGCCTGGGGCCTGAGATCCGCGTCAACTGCATCAGCCCGGGCTGGATCGAGACCCGGGACTGGCAAAAGTCCTCTAAAGCGACCCCGCCCATTCACAGTGACGAAGACAAGTCCCAGCACCCTGTCGGCCGTGTCGGCATCCCTGACGACATTGCCCGGACAGCGGCCTTTCTGGTGGACCCGCAAAACGGGTTCATTACCGGGCAGAATGTAGTTGTGGACGGGGGTATGACGAAAAAAATGATCTACGTCTGATAATGCGTCCAAGGAAAAAGCCCTTTCCAGTCGGTTGCCCATGGCAACCGGCCGGAAAGGGCTTTCCTGGTTTTTGGGAGCAGTACCTCAAAAACCACTCACCTTCCACACACGACAACCTTCATCAAACCCTACAACCCAACCTCTTCCCTGCTGCCACCCGTCTCACGCGCCAACTTCCCCCAGTCCTTCAGCAGTGTTACAAGATAAAACACACCGCCCGCCAGCGTCAATACCCCGGCAGGCACACGCCCCACCAGAACACCGGCACCGAGCAGTGCCACTGGCAGCACCAGCTTCGCCAGACTCATGATCACACTGAGAACCCGTCCCTTCATATGCTCCGGTACCGCCACTTGGAAGTAATACAACAGCGGCAAATCAATCCAGGCAATGCCAATGCCCAGCAGCAGCATGCCAGGGATTAGTCCCATCCAGGCATAAGCGCCCACAGCACCCGCAGCAGTCACACCCTGCCACGCCATCACGCCCATAAGCCCCCCAAGGATCATAAAGCTCACCACCAAAACCACCCCCGCCGCCTTCATAGCTCGATCAACGCCCCATTTGAGCCGCCCAATCAAAACCGCCCCAAGAATCACGCCCACCGGCGACGCGCCCTGAACCAGACCCAGGACTTTCTCGCCCCCTTCGAGGGAACGGTGCAGCACATAAGGCAGCGGTACCGAGACACAAAACCCTATGAAAAAGTTGATCGCCATCAATCGCCAAGCCAGCGACCGCATGCCGGAATCGCTCCAAACCAACCTAAGCCCCTCTGAAAACTCACCTCTCAAACTGCACCAAATACCTGCATCGCCAGCCACTTCAGCTCCCGCTGCCACTTGCGCATCCTCATCCGCCTTCACGCCCGCTCCCTCATACCGCATCCAGCTTTCCGACACCGCGGACAGCAAAAAAGAGATCCCGTTGATCCACAAAAAAGCCTCCACCCCAATCCAGGCATAGACCAAACCGCCAAACACCGGCCCCGCTACCGACACCATAGACTCCACCACGCGACTCGACGCGTTCAGCGACATCAGCCGCCCCTCGGACACCAACGCCAGCTTGGACGCCTCGAGACTCACCGAAAACAGCGTCGTCAGCACCGTGGTCACCACCGCCGTCACGTAAATCGCCCCAAGAGACAATCCATAAAACGCTGCATAAATCGCCATCCCCAAAAACCAGAAACCATTCAGCGCGTCCATTCCCACCACCATCCGTTTGCGGTTGAGACGGTCTGCCAGGATACCGGCGAGGGGCATGACCAGGACCATCGGCAAAATCCCAAGGGCCAGCGTCAGCCCAAAAGTCGCCGCGCTCCCCGTCTGCGCCAGCACATACCACCCGGCCGCAAACGTATACAGCGCCGACCCACTCTGGCTCACGGCCTTCCCCGCCAAAAACAGCCCAACATTCCTGCGTTCCACCCATGCGTTCATTTTACTCCCTCCTTACCCTCATTAAACACCCCGGGCCTGACCCCACGTCAACGGGCCTTTGGGCCAACTTCCACGCAAATTTCAAGCCAAAAACAAAAAAAGATGGCCTTAACCCCATGCTTCCCGGGCTTGCCATCTTCCTTCATTTCCTCTAAATCACTTCATCTCTGTTTTTTTTGCCGATGGTCACCTCATCCCCCACCATCACCAAAACAGCAAATTCAAACACAGCCTACCTCATCTGAGCCTCTCGCGCCCACCGCCACAACAGTCCTGACCCTCTCGTCCGCCTCAAAATAGTCCTCAAATACCCCACCTTGACTGACGACCGCTGTCCTGTAAGTCTCATTCAGCTTATACCCCAGCCCCGCGAGACCCTCAAGCACACCCGCCTCCGTAAACCACAGCCGCCGGTCCGCTGGAATCCGGGTGTTTATGCCAAACCTTTCAAAGACAATATACGAACCAAAGAGCCTGGCCTTCTCACGCATCAGTGGATTCACAATGTCAGGCAAAAACCCGTCATTGTCAAAACTGTAGTTGCTGGTGCCGGTAAAATCCATGAGCACATCAAAGCTGTCTGCCTTCAGCGGCAAGGACTGAAAGTCCGCGCAGAGCAGCACGAGCTTCCTTGGCTGAGCCGCGCCTTCCAGGATCGTTTTCAAAAAACGGTGGCGCTCCGGATCGTGATCAACCGCAACATAAATCATAGTCTCCGGCAGCTGATCATAAACCGTACGTAGGTAAAAGCCATGGCCGCTGCCCAGCTCAAGGGCTGCACGGCAGCCTGTAAAGTCCGCTCTGCTCCGCACCCAGCTGAGGCCTTCGTAAATTCTGTCCAGATAGGCCGGATCCGTAGACATCAGATAAGCTTCCAGGAAGCCAGCTGTGCCGTCACCCACCTCTGAGGCATTTCCACTGGCTTCAATGGCCTTACGCCGGACTTCAAACTCAGAGCGCTGTGCCTCCCAGAGCTCCGGCACATAGACTATGCCCGCCTCAACTACAAGACCGCCCGCCTCCCCACAGCCACCGCTGCAGATCAGCTTGCCCTGAAGGACCCTGCCCTCCAGGATCTCCCCTTCATGCAGCGAAAGGTCGCCGCCGCAGCGTCTGCATGCCAGCAGCGGCAAAGCTTCCAGTGGCAGCCCTACGGCCTGTCGCGGTACGTCGCCCTTAACCTCTGACGACGCCACCAGCGCCCCTGTGGCCTCTTCCAGCGCAGCCAGCGCCTTCTGACGCGCTTCAATCTCCAGGCGGACGGCATGGATGCGCTCAGAAAACAGGCTGCAGTAATAGACGTCCTTCTGATAATCCGTCATGGCCCCCAGACGCTCAAATTGAAAGAGCCTTTTGACTTCAGCCAGCGAAAAACCCATCTCCTTGAGCTGTAAAATTCGCTCCAGGTCCTTTTGAACGTGCTCGTCAAAATCATACTGGCCGCCGCGCTTCTCAACCACGAGAAGGCCCAGTTCCATATAGTGGCGCAGGGTATCCACCGTAACACCGGTGCGGGTTGAAAATTCGCCAATCCTCAAATTGCTCGCCCCCTATGGTGGTGCAAATAGAATGTGATGAACGTGATCCCGAGTCAGCTAACCCCGCCACTTCAGCCGGTCAGAACGACCTAAGCGGGAGAGGGGGCTGCGGCGACCATCGGCAGTGCTTTGAACGCTTTGGGTGCTTTGGTTCTGTCCTTGTTCTCTATAAGTCCCTGTCCCCGACCGGGAACCCCGTGCCTGTGCCTCCGCCAGATACCGGGTCAGGTCCACGCGCTCCGTCTTCGAAGCCACATGGCGCCGAAAGCCTGGCCCCCACAGATAAGCATTGAGGCCCAGGGAAACCGCCAGCAGCACCAATGTCCCGTAGGGCAGCAGCGTCGCGCCATAGTGAAGCCCGCCGAGGGCCCCAACGCCAAAGGTCAGCGGGAACATTTTCCCCGCCTCCGCATTGCGTCCGGCCACAAAGGGCTCAGAGAACGGCAGCCGCTTGCCCAGCACCCTGAAGCAGAGTATCAAGAACAAAAGCGTATTGAAAAATGCCACCACCAGGTCCAGGACAATCCGGCTCCCAAAAATGATCAGAAACACCGCCGAAAGGAGCAAAAATACCGGCACCAGCAGCCGGAGCACCATGGCTTTCAGCGTGCCCCTATAAAGGGCTGCCAGGTCCCGCACCGGCGTCGCCGCATAGATCCAGGCCCCCTGGTGACTGGCGGAATACTTCATCATGAGAAGGACTGTGGGCATCATCATGGCCGAGAAATAGATGAACAGATAAGATTTCCCAGCGGTAACCTCTGTCCAGGTGCTGCCCTGCATGCTGTTGAAGATGAAGATAAACGGGAAAATCAACGAAAACCCAAGGGATGGGTACACCCTGAGCTTGAAATCCCGTTCGGTCTTGACCATGTTGAGGGCGAAGCGGAAAAACAATGCCTCCTCCTGGGACCGGCACATCCAGCCGGAAACCCTGTGTCCCAGGCCAAGTCTCGCGCTGCCTTTGGACCCGCGCCGCTCCAGTTTTTCCAGGCTGCGCTCAAAAGTCTGCATACCCCGGGCGTAAAAGAGCACCGCCAGTACCGGCACCCCAGCCGCCATGGCCGCCATAGCTACAAAAAACGGCTCCTGGCTGCCGTTCATGAGTACCTCGAACAGGGCCCCAAACCAAACCGGCGGCAGCAGAAAATGCCACCAGGCCGCCTCAAACGCAATCTCCATATTGACAAACTGAAACGCCCTCCCCACAAACTGGTACCCCACCGCCATGGCAATGGAGAGCGCAATCTGCACATAGTTGATGACATCCCTGAGCTTCTCCCCGTCAAAGAACCTGAGCACCAATAAATACAGCATGGCGGTCATGACGATCACCAGGAGATCCATCCATAAAATCACCCACATGTAAAGAAAGCCAAAGCCTACGCCGTGACGGATGAACCCTGCGATCACACTGGGTCCGGTCAGCGCCCCCGTGATCATGAGCAGATACCCCAGTACGTGGATGGACTTCGCCGCCGTCAGCGTCCGCCCCTCCACCGGCCGCGTCAGAACAATACTCCGGTCCCGCAGGTCCAGCAGCACCGACGAAAAGTCCGAAATCAGCGACGTCATGACCATAAACAGCACAATCCCCATGGCTGCGCTGATCTGAAACATAAAGTTGCGCCCCATCAAAATCATGGGAATCAGAATGATCCCCATCAGGCCATAGACCCACAGGGACTTCAGGAACTGATTCCCGCTTTTCCCCGCCGACCTGTTCTGGCCACCGGCCACGCTGGGCGCCCGCCGCCCGTCCATGAGAAATTTAATTTCGAGGATCCGCCGCATGACCGGGTAATCGACGCCAGCCTTCGTGAACAAGCCCGCGAACCGGTCCAGCAGGATCAGCGGGCTGAAGCTTTTTTTCTTTGCCCTTGGAGCTTCGCTTTCGCCGGGATTTGCGTCTCTCCCCGCACTATTCTCGAGGACTTCTGCCGATGGTCCCATTTCCCCACCCGCTTCCAAGCTTTCACTCTTCTGAACGTCCTCTCCTGCGTCCGCTCTTACGTCCTCTCTTGCCGCTTCTCTTGCCTCATCACTCATCGCGGTTCACCCCTCGAATGACCTGCAGGATCTGCCTCGCGGTCTCACTCTGGGTATCGAACCCCGTCAGCTGGTTGAATATGGCTTCCAGTGAGCCCTCGTGGTTCAGGTCTTTCAAATCTTCAAAGGTGCCATTCGCGACAATATGTCCGCCGTCCAGCAATACAATCCGGTGGCTGATCTTCTCAACCACATCCATAATGTGCGAGGAATAAAAAATGGTCTTCCCGGCTTTTGCAAGCGCCTCCAGCAGCTCCTTGACGACCATGACACTGTTGGCGTCCAGGCCGCTGAGGGGTTCGTCCAGAAATAGAATATCCGGATCGTGCAGGATACTGGCGATCAGAAGCACCTTTTGCCGCATGCCTTTGGAGAAGGAGGTCATCCTCGAATGATACACGTCCTTTATGCCAAACAGCGTCACCAGGGCCTCGGCCTTCCTGTCCGCATCTTCAAAGGACATGCCATAAAGCTCCCCTACAAAAGTCAGATACTCCCTGGGCGTCAGATTGTCATAAAGATCCGCCGTTTCAGGCACATAGCCAATATGACGCTTATAGCTTACGCCCGAGGTCCGGATGTCCTCACCCAAGATTTCTACCGTTCCGCTGTAGCCCTCGATCAAGCCCAGCATGATCTTGACCGTTGTACTCTTTCCGGCGCCGTTTGGCCCTATGTAGCCTATGATTTCTCCGCGCCCGGCCTCAAGATCAACGCCCCGGAGGACTTCCTTGGCGCCAAAGCTCATTTTGAGGTTTTTTAAGGCAAGCACCGTTTGGGCTGAGGGTTTGGGTGTGGGCTGAGGTACATGAAGAGGGGCTGGTTGAATCGATGGTTGCTGCGCTTGATCAAGCGCTGTCTGAAGCTCCGGTTGAAGGTTCATTTGCGCATTCCTCCTGTTATGTCAATCCGTTTGTTTTTCTAATTCATCACAACAATCACGGCTGCTCAACCTTTTAAGCGGCTCGTAACTGAAGTTCTGATAAAAGTCTATCATAATGGCGTACGTAAAGTGTTAAGAAAGTCTGAAATGTAACCTAAGAGAAAAGACCTGTGAAGGTGGTGAGCACATCACCAGTTCACAGGTCTCTATTTCTGTCATCCTCATAGGTTTTTAGGTTCTCACCGGAGGATCGCTGACGACATGTCATGCGCAGCGCATTACTCAAAATACGCGTCAAACGCCAGCCCGTAATGGGCGCCTATCTGCTTTATCTCTTCAAGCGTCTTCTCATTGACAGGAATTCCGCTCTCCAGGAGCTTCGCTTCCATCTCAGCTTCCTTCTCTCCGTGGGTGTAAATCCTGTCTTTACCGAGGGCTTTCGGGCTCTCCCTCATTTCCTGCAGAAGCGTGGTCAGGCGGTCTTTGATCTCCGCCTTGTTCCCAAAGATGCCGTAGTCAATGGCCCAGAAGGAAAATGAGGTATCCCCGTTGCCGCTGTTGACCACATGAGGTGACGTTGTCCCCCCTGCAAAAATCGACGTAAAGATCTCCACGATCATGCCAAAGCCGTAACCCTTGTGGGATCCCAGCAGCTCCGTCTCTCCACCCAGAGGAAAAATCCCGCCGCCCAGCTTTCCAATAATGTTGTTCAGCACATGGTCCGCGTCTGCGCAGCCTTGGCCATTCTCATCTGCTGCCCAGCCTGCTTCCAGGGGTTTCTCCTGCTTTCTGTAAACCTCAAGCTTCCCTCGTGTCACCACAGTGGTGGAGGCATCATACCAGAAGTTAACTGGATCCGCCGGCATGCAGACCGCAATTGGGCTCGTCCCCAGCATGGCCTTGCGCCCATTGGTAGGTATCGCGATCGCCTCCGTATTGGTCATGGACACGCCAAGGAGATCCTCCGCAGCGGCCATGGAGGTGTAATACCCCGCTATTCCGTAATGATTGGAATTTCTGACGCAAACGGTGCCCACACCAAATTTTTTGGCTTTCTCAATCGCAGTTTCCATGGCCTTTTTCGCCACGACCTGTCCCATGGTCTTAGGGGCGTCCCAAACCTCTGAGATTGGCGTTTGATGGACGACAGAGACCTCGGCCTGAGGCAGAATTGAACCCTCCTGCATAGCCAGGAAATAACGGATTAAGCGCTGAATCCCATGAGACTCAATACCATAGAGATCAGCTTTTAAAAGGACGTCCACAATGTCGCAGCTTTCGCTTTCGCTGAAACCACTCTTGATAAAAATATCCTGACAAAAATGCCGTGTGTTCTCAACCGGTAAATAACTGTAGCTCATAACAGCACCCTTTCTGAAATCAACGAGAAAAGACCAGGCAGGAAAAAGGTGCCAGCGGCTGACGCCTCTCTCCACCTTTTCCCTGCCTCGTCATTTTTTAATTCTGGTACTCTTAAGCTTCTTAGCGCTGAACCCTGCCGGATGCATCCCCGCCAACCAAGGCCTCGACCTCTTCCACCGTCACCAGGTTGAAGTCACCAAAGATGGTGTGCTTGAGCGCGGAAGCCGCAACGCCAAACTCGAGCGCCGCTTTGTAATCCTTACCTGAGATCAAACCGTAAATCAAGCCTGAGGCAAAGGAATCCCCGCCCCCTACACGGTCGACAATGCGCACTTCGTATTTCTTTGAGTGATAGAACTCATTGCCGTCGTAAATCAATGCAGACCAGCCGTTGTCAGAAGCAGAATAGCTCTCACGGAGGGAAGTCGCTACATATTTAAAGTTAAACTTATCCTGCATTCTGCGGAACATATCCATATAGCCTGCAAGCTCAAGCTCACCTTTTTCAACATTTGTATCACCAGGCTTGAAGCCAAGGACCTTCTCAGCGTCCTCTTCGTTTCCAATGCAGACATCGACATACTGCATCAGCGGCGTCATGACCTTTTGAGCTTGCTCCGGCGTCCAGAGCTTTTTGCGGAAGTTGAGATCCACACTGACCGTAACACCATGCTTCTTAGCCGCAATGAGCGCTGCTTCTGTCAGGGCTGCCGCTTTAGGTCCCAGCGCTGGCGTTATGCCTGTAAAATGGAACCACTCGGCATCTTTGAAAATTGCGTCAAAGTCAAAATCGCTGATCTCTGCTTCTGAAATTGCAGAATTTGCCCGGTCATAAACAACTTTGGAAGGTCGCATGGAAGCACCTGTTTCAAGGAAGTAGATGCCCACACGGTCGCCGCCGCGGGCAACGAAATCCGTTTTGACGTTCTGCTTTCTGAGCGCTTCGACGGCACACTGGCCAATTTCATGCTTAGGCAGCTTGCTGACAAAATAAGCATCCAGGCCATAGTTTGCAAGGGAAACCGCGACGTTTGCCTCGCCGCCGCCGTAGACAACATCAAAACTATTCGATTGGTTGAATCTCAAAAATCCTGGGGAAGAAAGCCTGAGCATGATTTCGCCCATAGTCACAACTTTTTTAGCCATTAAATGAAACCTCCTGTGATCATGTTAGATTTCTTAATTTCACGTTATTTCGTTCGATTTCATACAGTTGAGCTCAATTTCGCCCTATTTCGCGCTTTACCTCGCAGCCTTGACCGCTTCAACGAATTTCTTCGCCGTCTCAGTGACGAGCGCGTAATCACCGGTCTTAGCGCCCTTCGTCAGGTCGCTGCCCGTGCCTACCGCTACAGCACCGCTCTTAATCCAGTCCTTGACGTTTTCAAGGTTGACGCCGCCCGTCGGCATAAAGTTGCCCTGCGGGATAGGCCCCTTGAACGCGCCAATAATGGATGGACCAAAGGCGTTACCAGGGAAGACCTTGCAGACTTCAACGCCCAGCTCGAGGGCTTCAACCGCTTCCTTAACCGTCATGATGCCAGGCATCACTGGGATTCTGTAACGGTTGCAAAGCTTCACCGTCTCTGGGTTCAGGCTTGGGCTGACAATATACTCTGCGCCAGCAAGAATGCAAAGTCGTGCCGTTTCTGGATCCAGGACAGTGCCTGCGCCAATAATGACATCCTCATCTTTATAAGTCTCGGCAAGCTCTTTGATAATATCTATCGCGCCAGGTACCGTCATGGTTACCTCCAGCGCTTTGATGCCGCCATTTTTTACAGCTTCGGTAATTTTAAGGCCCTGCTCTTTGGATTCCGCGCGAATGACGGCAACGACGCCACTATCGACAATTTTTTTGATGGTTTCAAGACGTTTCAACGAAAAACCTCCTCATTTATCTGAATGACAGCTTCTGCCTACAACTCAGCTTTAGTTTGTGCCAGTTGAAGTTAAAAGACAGAAATGATTTTCAAAAACTTCTCCGGCGTATCCGATTGATCCGCAACCGACTGCGCAAGTTCGTCAAAGGACACGTTTTTGGAAACCGTCGCCTCAACGTTGATCTTGCCGCTATAGATCAGCTCAATGGCCTCCTGGAACTCACCCGCGCTGGTACGGGACCCTCTCAGGTCCAGCTCCTTCTTGGTGATCATAGCCGTAGGCAGCTCAGTATCCGCCTTTGGCCAGCCCGTAAAGACAATTCTGCCTGCAAAGGAAGCATAGTCCAGCGTATCGCGGATCGCTCTGTTGGCCCCGGAAGCTTCAATGACCACTTGGGCCATAACGCCCCCAGTGATATCTTTAATGGCCTCTACCACGTTAGTTTCAGAAGGATTGACCGTATGCGTCACCCCAAGGGACTTTGCGTAATCCAGTCTGGCTTCCAGAATATCGATCAGGATTGGCGTCGCGCCGTATTCCAGCGCCACGAGTGCCGCCATCAGACCAATGGGGCCCGCACCTATAATTGCCACTGTCTCACCGGCCTTGACCTGGCCCCTGTGTATGGAATGCAGCGCAATGGTCAAAGGCTCCGCAAGCGGAATCAGATCCCAGGACATATCCTCGGGAACTTTGTGAAGCAAATGGTCCGGATGGGAGAAATACTCCGCCATGCCGCCATCCACATGGACCCCCAGTACCTGAAGGTTTTCACAGCAATTCGTCCTGCCTATGGAGCAAGGATAACATTTGCCGCAGTAGATATAAGGATCGAGAATGACTTTGTCGCCCTTCTTAAGACCCTTGTCATTCGGACCGATCTCAAAAATCTCCCCCGCAACCTCGTGCCCGAGAATTCGAGGATAGGTGACAAGGACATTGTGTCCCCGGTAAGCGCCTACATCCGAGCCGCAAATGCTGGCGGACTTTACTTTGACAATGGCATGTCCTGGCTTTGACGCCGGCATTTCAATGTCTTTCATATAAATTTTACCTGGTGCTTCAAGATAAACTGCTTTCATCTGTTCAAGTCACATCCTCTCTAAACGCCCGAATAAGCCTGGAAACCGCCGTCCACCGGAACAACGACGCCGGTAACAAACCCGGAGGCTTCCTTGCTGACCAGCCAAAGCAGCGTGCCAACCAGCTCCTGTGGCTCACCGAAGCGCTCCATAGGGGTGTGGTTCAGGATCTTTTCTGATCTTGGGGTCAAGCTCCCGTCCTCATTCGTCAGAAGGGTTCTGTTCTGCTCTGTCAGGAAGAAGCCTGGTGCCAGGGCATTAACCCTGATCCCCTCTTTTGAGAGGTGCACGGCAAGCCAATAGGTGAAGTTGCTGATTGCCGCCTTAGCACCAGCATAAGCCGGAACCTTGGTCATAGGACTATAGGCGGCCATGGAGGAAATATTGACAATGGTCGCGTCAGTCTTTCCAACCATATCCAGAGCAAAAATCTGGGATGGAATCAGGGTCCCGAGGAAATTGAGGTCAAACACATAGCCCACGCCCTCAGGATCCATATCAAAAAAGGTGGTTTTTCCTTCTGTATTCCCTAAGAGGCTTCTGTTGAAATACTCTTCAGAAGTGCTGCCTTTCGGATGGTTGCCGCCTGCGCCGTTGATCAGGATATCCACGGTGCCAAAGGCTTCGTGGATCTTGTCTCTCGCCGCTTTCACACTGTCCACTTTCAGGACATCCGCAGAAAAGGCCATAGCCGTGCCGCCTGCTGCCGCGATCTCTGCAGAAAGCTTTTCACCCTTTTCAAGAGAGCGGTTGACAATGGCGACTTTGGCGCCGCATTCCGCCAGCGCCCGGCAGAAATAACTGCCCAGGACACCCGCGCCGCCAGTTACAACGGCGACTTTGCCGGATAAATCTATTTTAAATGGTACTGTCATAATCTAATGCCTCCCATATAGAACTTCGAAAAAGTCTACTTCACAATGGCAGGATCTGCCCAGTGCTCCGTCATATTAGGCAGCAGAGGGTACCAGTCCTTGCGATACGGATCCCGGTCATACGGATAGCCGCCCAGCTCCTGATAAAGCTCAGAATATTGTCCCAGCTTGTCATAGTCCAGCTCAACGCCAAGGCCAGGCGCTGTAGGGATCTTGATCTTCCCGTTTTCATAGGTCATCAGACCGCCCTTGATAATATCATCCGTCAGCTGATGATAGTGGGCATCAATGGCAAACGGCATGCTCGGAAGCACTGCGCCCAGATGCAGCATGGTCGAGAGTTGAATACCCAGTTCGCCAGAGGAGTGCACTGCCACGCCATACTGGAAAGTCTCGCAGACCGCCGCCGCTTTGATGCAAGGCCGGATGCCGCCCCAGAAGGTTGTATCCAGAAGGATGACATCTACTGCAGGATCGAGAATATTGGCGGAAAGCTGCTCGAAGTTGACCACCACGGTATTCGTCGCCAGCGAAAGATGCGTCTTCTCCCTGACTTTGCGCATGCCGTTCAGCCCCCAGGTTGGGTCCTCGAGATAATCGTTGTTCAGGCCTTCAATGGCCTTGGCGAAGCGCACACTCTGCTCAACGCTGAGAATAGCATTTGGATCAAACCGGTATCTGTCTTTAGGATTCGCAGCTGCAATCGCCTTATAGACCTCGAGCTCATAATCCGGATGGAAGACCCCGCCCTTGAGCTTATGGGACGTAAAGCCATACTTGGCCTTCAGCTCCGCCACATGGTCCACGACCTGCTCAATGGTTCTGACCTCGCCTGCGCCCGTTTTCTCGTTTGGATATCTGAAGAAAATGTAGCTCGCGAACTCGACCTCATCCCGCATTTTTCCGCCGAGGATCTGGTACGCCGGCACGCCAAGCTTCTTGCCAATTATATCGATACACGCAAACTCAATGGCCGCCATCAGCTGCGTCCGGTTGTTGTAAAGGCTTGCCGTTGGGTTGGAGATTTTCCAGCGCAGCGCCTCCAGCTGGAACGGGTCGTGTCCCACCAGGTAAGGCTTCAGCCCTTCAAACGCCAGCTTTGCGCTCTCGCCGCCGCCGCCCATTTCACCAAGACCTGTGATGCCTTCATCCGTCTCAACCTCGACAATAGTCCTGACAAATCTGCCCCAGTGCACCCCGTTGCTGTGTCTGAGCGGCGCCTCAAGTGGGACGGTGACCGTTGTCGCTTTTATATCCGTTATCCGCATTTCATGTCCTCCCCTGGATCAGTCTTCAAAAATCAGCAGAACCTTCGAGGTCTTTTCTGCCTTACTTTCAATTAAATCAAAAGCTTCCTTGAACTTATCAAACGCGAAGGTATGGGAAATCATTTCCACTGGCTTCAGCCGACCCTCCTGGAAATGCTCAATGACTTCTGGAAACTTATAGGTCTGGAGCCTGGAACCCACTACCGTCAACTCCCGGCGTGTTATCAAAAACTGTGCTATGGCCGATGGTCTTGAGTCAAACCCCATCACTACCACGCGCCCCGCAGCGGAAGCCGCCTGAATGGCTTGTTCAAAGGTCTTCGGAAGGCAGGCCGCATCTATGACCACATTGGCACCCATGCCTTCTGTGATCTCATAGACCTTCTCGACAGGATCCACCTCTGACGACAGAATCACATGATCCGCCCCAAGGCCCTTAGCCGTATCAAGCTTGTCCTGCTCCACATCCGCCACAATACATACTGCGCCTTTCAGCTTGGCGTACTGTAGAATACTGAGTCCCGCCGGTCCCGCGCCAATAATCCAGACCACATCCCCAGGCCTGACATCTCCCCGCCAGGTGACCTGGGCGGCTATGGTGAACGGTTCAATCAGAACTGCTTCTTTCCAGTCCAGAGATGGACTTAAAAGATGAACCCTGTCCTGGGTGATTTTAAAATATTCCTGAAAACCGCCATCCCGGTGGACGCCTATGACTTCCAGGTTTTCGCAGACATTGGGCCGCCCGTTTCTGCAGGCATAGCAGTGTCCGCAGTAGACAATAGGCTCAACGACGACATGATCCCCCACCTTGACGCGGTCCACAGCGGTTCCAGCTTCAACGACTTCGCCCACAAACTCATGTCCAATAACCCTTGGATACGTGGCGACAGGAGACGTTCCATGGTAAATGTGAATGTCAGAGCCGCAGATGCCTGCGGCTTTGACCTTAATCAACACTTCGTTGCTATTCTCAATAACCGGCATCTCCCGCTCCACGAGCTGAAGCTCACCCGGTATGACAACTTGTAACGCTTTCATGGCGCTCACTTCCTCAATTCAAATTTAATTGCTGAAGAGAATCAAAATGATGGCTTAGATCCCAAACAGGCTAGGCAGGAAAAGGCTGATCGCCGGAATGTAGCTGACCAGCATCAACACTACAAGGCTGACAGCAAGGAACGGCAGGATGGCTTTTGATGCTTGAAGCAGGGAAATTTTACTGATGCCTGCAGCGACGAAGAGACAAACGCCAACTGGCGGTGTCGTCAGACCAATAACCAGATTGAGGACTGCCATGACGCCAAACTGAAGCGGGTCCATACCAACGCCGGTGGCCACTGGAAGGAGAACCGGGAACAGGATGACCAGTGCCGCGATCGTTTCCATGAACATACCTACAAACAAGAGCAGAATATTGATCATCAGGATGACAATAATTTTATTCGTGGAGATCGAGAGAATGGTCTCTGCGATCATCTGAGGAATCTGCTCACTGGCCATAATCCAGGCAAAGAGGTTCGCGAAGCCAACCAAGACCATGATGGCCGCTGTCATGCGCAGTGAATCGATCATGACCTTTGGAATCTGATTGAATTGAAGCTCTTTGTAAACATATTTTCCTACGAAAATCGCATAAAGAACCGCTATAATAGATGCTTCTGTTGGTGTAAAGACGCCACCGAGGATCCCAAAGAGAATCAGGAAAGTCATAAAGATGGCCCAGAATGCGCCTCTAAAGGTCTTCCAGATAAATCCGAGCGTTTGTCTCTCACCTTTTGGATGATTACGCTTTCTGGAAATGAAGTAGGAGAGCCCCATCAAAGAAAAGCCCAAAAGCATGCCAGGCAGAGCGCCGGCAAGAAACAGCTTTCCAACGGAAAGGCCTGTCAAAGTGCCTGCAATAATCATAGGAAGACTTGGGGGAATGATGGGACCAACTGTAGAAGAGGATGCCGTGACCGCCGCGGAGAAATCTGGCTCATAGCCCTCTTCGATCATAGCTGGAATCAAGATGCCGCCTACGCTGGCCGTATCCGCAAGGGCTGTCCCTGAGATACCAGCGAAGAGCATGGACGCCGCGACGTTGGCCATGCCAAGCCCGCCGCGAATAAAACCGAGTACGGCATTTGAAAATTCAATGATTTTTCTTGTGATCCCGCCCGTGTTCATGAGATTACCGGCGAGAACAAAGCCCGGAATACAAATTAAAACAAAGGAGTCAATCCCTGAGAACATCTTCTGTGCTGCGATCCCAAGCGGAATGTCTGCAGCGATCAGATAGATGAAGGAGGAGATCCCCAGTGAAAACGCGACAGGTATGCCCAGGAAGATCAGGATGACGAACGAAATAAACAGTAGTAAAGTCAACATTTTTAGACCTCCCCTCCTTTAGCGAGCCGGGCAATATCCCTGACCAGATTGTATAAGCCATATAAGGCAATAAAAAAGGACATGAAGGCAATGGAGGCGTATGGGAAGACCATAGGCACGCCAATGGCCGCGGAGACGTTTCCAACCCCTAAATCAATGAACTTTAAGCCTTGAAGGAACGTTAAAATGAACAGACCTACAGAAAACGCATCCAGAATCAGCTGAATGATAGGTCTCAGCTTTGGACCCATGATGTTGAGTACAATGTCCACGTTGACGTACTCTCTGTTTTTCATGGCCAGCGGCGCCGCAAGGGCGATGCTGTAGACAAAGAGATATCTCGTCAGCTCTTCAGTCCAAACCACAGAATATTGTGGGAACGCAAAACGTGTGACGACCTGATAAGTAACAGTGGCAATTAATGCAAGAAAAGTGAGAAAAGCAGCAAATTCAAGCACCTTCTCAAGTGGATCAATGTGTTTCATGGCTTCACTCCTAAAATTTTGTGTTAGCAAAAACAAACGCCATCGCGATGTCGCATTCCAAATTTAAGAAGAAATGCTGGATCTGATGGCGTTTGTATTCAACATGCGTTATAAGGTTGCTTTTGCAATAGCTAATAATCGCCGCAAAAGCTTATGAAATTGGACAGTGCTTCGTGATCCTATTGGAATTCAACGATACGCTGGTAAAGATCTCTTTGCTCATCAGTGAGCTTCTCGAGGACTGCAGGCTCCATTGCGGCCTGGAAGGCTGCTTTGTCAACATTTGTGTTAAATGTCATGCCTTTTTCTTCAAGCATGCTGACGAATTCAGAAGTTTGCTCCTCAAAGAGAGAGTCGCCATAAACTTGTGCTTCAGCTGCTGCTTCGAGGACTGCTGCTTTAAGCTCGTCGCTGAGGCTGTTGAACTGGTTGACGCCAACGAGAACGTAGATCCAGCCGTTAACGTGCTCTGTGACGTTGACATAGTCCTGAACTTCGTAGAAGCCTGCGCTGTAGATCAAGTCAACAGGGTTCTCCTGGCCTTCAATAACGCCTTGCTGAAGCGCGGTGAACACTTCGTTGAACGCCATTGCCTGAGGTGCTGCGCCAGCTGCTTTCCACGCGTCAACGAAGAGCGGCACGTTAGGCACACGCATTTTGAAGCCGTTGAGGTCAGCAGGTGTATTGATTGGTCTGTTGGAAGTCAGGTTTCTTGGCGCTCTGAGGTGATAGTAGAGCGGGATGAGACCGACTTTTTCTTCGATTTGAGCCGCGATTTCGTCGCCGAGTTCGCTTTCAATAACCGCTTGCATGTGCGCTGTGTCGCGGAATGCGTATGGAACCGCCATCAGAGCCGCTTTTGGTGCCCAAGTCTGCATGGACTCACCAGAGATGACCATGTCAGCAGCACCAGTCTTGATCATGTCAATGTTTTCTACTTCTTTACCAAGAGATTCGTTTGGATAAACTTTGATCTCGATTTGGCCTTCAGTTTTTTCTGCGACTAACTCTGCAAATTTCAGAGCGGTCTTGTTCCAGATGTGCTCATCATTGCCAAGGTGGCCGAGTTTCCAAGTGATTTTCTCAGCAGGTGCCGCAGGGGTTTCTCCGCCTGCCGCTGGCTCTTCTGCAGGCTGGCTGCAGCCGGCAAGGCTCATGACCATAAGTACTGCCACTAACATAAGTGCTAAAAATTTAGACTTTTTCATGCTTGATATCCTCCTTAGGTTTGGTGTTTTTGTTTTAAGACGGCTCAGGGCCGTAAAATCACTAATAACAATTGTTCTACATTACCTTACCTGGATCCAAGTTCCTTCTCTGCGGCTTCAATGAGCCCCACGAGATAGGTGGCGCCCAGTGCCCGGTCGTAAAGGCCATAGCCCGGCTTGCCGGTTTCTCCCCAGATCATTCTGCCATGGTCTGGCCGGATTGGGCCGTTATACCCCGCAGCTACTGCCGCTTTGATGACTGCGTACATATCCAGTGACCCGTTGGCCGATGGATGTGCAACCTCATCAAAGTTCTTGTCAGCATCATATTTAACGTTTCTGGCATGCAGGAAGTTAAGGCGATCCAGGGATGCGAAGTGGCCTACTATTTCAGCCATGTCATTGTCAGGAGAAACACCCAAAGACCCAGTACAGATCGCAAGGCCATTGCTTGGGCTGTCAATCAGCGAGATGACGCGCTCCAGGCTTGCCTTGTTTCGGATGATCCGCGGCAGACCAAAAATGGACCAAGGCGGATCATCCGGATGAATGGCCATTCGAATGCCAACCGCTTCTGCAACAGGGATGATCTCTTTGAGGAAAGTGCCAAGGTTATTCCAAAGATCTTCTTCCGTCAGCGCGCCGTATGCGTCGATCAGCGACTTCATCTCTTCTGGCGTATAGTCTGTGGCCCAGCCTGGAAGGTCGAGCTCACCCTTTACAGGATCCATCTTTTCGACATCCTGATGCACATAAGCCAGTGTCAAAGAGCCATCCGGCAGTTTCTTTGTAAGGGTCGAACGCGTCCAGTCAAAGACGGGCATAAAATTGTAGCAGACGGTCTTAATACCTGCTTTGGAGAGATTAGTCAGAGACTGTTTGTAGTTTTCAGTATATTGCTTTGCGGTTGGTCTTCCCAACTTGATATCCTCGTGGACTGGGACGCTTTCGATCACGTCAAAATCCATGCCGTTTGCTTCAATCATCTCTTTAATGCGCAGAATGTTCTGAAGTGGCCAGGCATCTCCCACCGGTACGTCGTAAATAGCGGATACAATGCCCTTCATACCAGGGATCTGGCGAATGTGTTCCAGTGATACCGGATCACCTGGGCCGTACCATCTGAATGACAATTTCATTTGAGGCTTCACGCTCCTCTCAAATAGTTCAATGACTATCAAGACTTTGTGGTTACATACTACCATACAAGTTGTCCCTGGTCAATATCAGTCCCGCTAAAAATTTACATAATTTTCATGCTCTGATAACCAAATTTTACATTACTTGAAGCGTCGCACTATAGGAGATTTAGGGCAGATTGAGATTACATAAAATATCCAGGGTATTTCTTCTTCAAAGCTTGTTGCTCTGAGATCAGCTTACGTATATGATTCGTAATTATTTTGTATGCCTTTTCCTGGTCGTGATCACGAATCGCTTCATAAATCATGGTGTGCTGCTCAATCAGGTTTTTGATCACATCCTCTACTGTGAAGCTCAGGAGACGGATCCGCTTGTATTGGGTGTTGACCATATCGATAAATCTCCATGTCTGTGCTTTGTCACAGCCTTCGAAGATAATTTTGTGAAAGCTTTCGTCGAGCTCAAGATATTTTGAAAATTGGCGGTTGTCCATGCACGCTTTTTGCTGATCCAAATTCTTTTTCAGCTTCTCGAGCTGCGCCTTTGGAAAAGAATCGACAGCCATTTCCAGCACCTTGATTTCCAGAGTTTCCCGGATAAACCTTGCCTCCTCGACTTGCTTCAAGTCGATCTGTGAAATGTAAGTCCCCCGTTGAGGCAGCACATAGAGGAGCCCTTCCCGTGAGAGCTTGATGAACGCTTCCCTCACGGGTGTTCTGCTGACGGTAAGACTTTCGGCGATTTCTTTTTCACTGATCCTCTGCCCGGGCTGCAGCTCCAGTGAAATGATTTTTTCTTTAAGCAGGTCATAGACGAAATCTCCGACATTCGCCGCCTCAGATGAAATGTTTTTTCTCTTTACCGTCAACACCATAACCACCCCACCTAACTCGCGATTCAAACTTTGTTATTCAAACCTATAATAATTATCTCCATACAAAGGTTCACAAGTGTTTGCCTCTTTTTGATGAGCAAACCACTCACCAAGTCCGACTATGTCCTTTTGATTTACACGCCGGAATAAGCGTTGAACCCGCCATCAACCGCCAGCACGATGCCATTGATAAAGCCGGAGGCCTTCGAATCCGCCAAAAACAGAAGCGGACCCACCAGCTCTTCAGGCTCTCCAAATCTGTCGCATGGCGACTTATAGATCACCTTCTGAGCTCTCGGTGTATAACTGCCGTCTTCATTGAGCATCAACTTTCGATTCTGCTCCGTGATAAACCAGCCTGGCGCTATAGCGTTAACCCTAATACCCACCTTTGAAAAGTGTACCGCAAGCCACTCGGTAAAATTGCTGATGGCTGCTTTGGCAGCGCTGTAGGCAGGTACTTTTGTCAGCGGCGAATAAGCGGCCATAGAAGAAATGTTGATAATGGTCGCGTCTTTTTTACCCGCCATGTCTCTTCCAAAAATTTGAGATGGGATCAGCGACCCCATAAAGTTGAGGTCAAAAACATAGCCTATGCCCTTTGGATCAAGATCGAAGAAGGTCGTCCGCCCTTCCGCATTGTCGAGATCCTCCATTTGGAAATATTCCTGGCTGGAAATCCCCTTTGGATGATTCCCGCCTGCTGCGTTCACCAGAATATCACAAGTGCCATAAGCCTCGTGGAGTTTATCTCTTACCTGCTTCATGCTATCCGGGTCAAGAACATCCCCCGGAATAGCCATAGCCTCACCGCCAGCAGCTTTGATTCTGTCAGCCACAGCCTGTGCTTTTTCAGCCGTTCTGTTGACAATGGCGACTTTGGCGCCAGAGAGCGCCAGGGCTTCACAAAAATAACTGCCCAGTACCCCGCCGCCACCGGTGACGACAGCGACTTTTCCTTTAAGATCTACTTGAAGTGGGAGTTTCACAGTGAATACCTCCTCGTGATGTTCTCAGTGTCTGAATGTGTGATATTTGAAAAAGCTAAACCTACTGCTTCAAATTATCGATTTCCTAAAACAGCCTCGGACTGATCATTTTTGGAATTCCAATAACCACTTGCGGCACAAACGCAACAAATAAAAGTACTAAAAGTGCGACTAAAAAGTATGGCCGTACGCCTCTAAACGATCTTTCTATGCCAATCTTTCCAATTGAGCCCGCAATTAGCAGACACAGCCCGTAAGGCGGCGTTACCAGACCCAATGACAGTGTAATGGTGACAATCAGTCCAAGGTGGACAGGATGGATGCCAAGCGCGATTGCTGCCGGAAGAATGACAGGTACGAACAAAATCATTGCCGGAACGCCATCCATGAACGTCCCAATAAACAGGAAGAACGCAATAACAATTGTGATGAACAAGTACATCCCGCCTGGAGCGTTTAAGAAGAACTCTGAAACAATCGTTGTGACGCCATAATAGCCCATCAATTCCCCAAGCGCATTCGCGGTAGCAAGCGCAAACAGAGACAGGGAGCTTAGCTTGAGTGTTTCAATAATAATACTTGGAATGCTTTGTACGCTGATCGTCTTATAAATAAACATGCCCACAAGCAGCGCGTAGACCGCAGATACACCTGCGGCTTCAGTCGGCGTAAAGAAGCCTGAGACAATGCCGCCTATTATAATGACAGGCGTTACCAAAGCTGGAAAACTTCTCAAAAACAGTTTTCCAATTTCAGCGGATTTAATACGTTCGTTCTTTGGAAAATTGTATTTCCTTCCTCGAACTGCGACGACGGCCATCATGGACAGTCCCACCATAATGCCCGGAATCATGCCTGCCAGGAATAGCGCCGCTACTGAGGCATTGGTGATCCCTGCGTAAACGACCATCACTATGCTGGGAGGAATGATACTGCCGATAGTCGACGAAGCCGCCGTAACACCTACGGCCGTCTCAGCATCATAGCCCTGCTCAATCATGCTGGGAATCAAGACCTTGCCAACACCCGCGGTATCCGCTTGAGATGACCCAGAAACACCAGCAAAAATCATTGAAACCAAAATATTTGAATGCGCCAGTCCACCACGTATATGGCCTACCAAGGCCACTGAAAAATCTATCAGCATCTTTGAGATATTGCCGTGATTCATAAGATTAGCAGCCAAGATAAAGAGTGGAACTGCAAGCAATATAAACGAATTGAGTCCATAAAACATTTTGTTGAAGATTACAATGCTTGGTATGCCAGGCACTGTAGCAATTCCAAAGAATGCAACCAGGCCGAGGGAGAACGAGATTGGAACCCCTATCGCTATGAAGGTTATAAAAGCTAAAATCAGAAGAACCTCAGTCACGATACTTCGCCCCCTTTGATAAGAGAATAGATACTTTCGAATAAATGCGTGATCAAATAGAAGGTCATTGTAATTCCTGTTATTGGGAGCGCGATCCATACATAACCCATTTTAAAGCTTGGTATATTTACCCATTGATAATTCCAGAATCTTTTCGTGACATCAATGCCATACTTTGACATGGCAATTGTAAAGATCAACATTAAAACTACAATTAGAATGCCATGTGCAGTCTTCCAGCGACCTTTCAAGTGATCTCTCAAAGAGTCAAAAGCAAAGTGCTGATGGCCGTTGACAGCAATTGCCGCACCCAAAAATACAGCCCAAATAAACGAATAGACAGAGACGTCCTGAGCCCACATTACGGGCACCTTTAAAAACCTCGCCGCTATTTGAATAATAACTGTTATGAGAAAAATTGAAATTGCGATTGCACCCGCTATAGTTTGGATTTTTTCAAGCGCGTTAGCAAGGCTTCTCATGTTAAGCCTCCTCTTTAATGAAAATTGTTTTTGTGAATAATTAGTGCGGTGCAATATGGAGCTTTAGTCCATATTGCACCGCTTTAAACCTTTTATTGAATTGCGCGTACCATCTCAAGGAACGCTTCCATGCCGTTTTCCTCGGCATATTTGTCTTGAATTGGAATTGCCAACTCGCGGAATGCCTCGAGGTCAACTTCATTGACGACGCCGCCATCAGCGATAACTTTTACTTTTGACTCGTCGAGCATACGGTAAGTGACTGCTCTTTCTTCAGCCGTAGCCGCGTCAATCGCTTCAAGAATCCATGCTTGCTGCTGCTCTGGAAGCGCATCAAAGCGATCCCCGTTCATGAGAAGCAGTCGAGTTGTATAGTCATGCATAGTTTCAGAAACATACATGCCATTCTTAGTCTTGTGGTGATCCTGGAGCATAAAGTTAGTATAGTCATTCTCTGCCGCGTCTACAACGCCTTGTTGAAGCGCCTGATAAAGCTCACCCCAAGCAACGGAGGTCGGAATAGCGCCAGCGTTTGCCCAGAACTCCTGTTGTACCGGAGAAGACTGCGTTCTGATTTTAAGACCAGCAGCGTCTTGTGGCACATTGATTGGCTGCTTGCCATAGTAATTGCGAACACTTGAACTCCAGTAGTCCATGATCAGGAATTCATTATTTGTTTTTTCAGTGATGACTTCTTTCATCTTCATGCCAAACTCGCCATCAAGCGCTTTTTCCCAGTGATCAAAGCTGTTGAACAGATAAAGGAGTGACAGCATGTCCACTTCATTGACGCCAATAGCTGTCATGAAGCCCGGGGATGCGACAACCATATCTGCAGCGCCAAGGGACAGCTTCTCGATCAGTTCTGATTCGTTCGTGCCAATGGAGCCGTTATGGACCGTTACAGTAATATTGCCTTCTGAAAGCTCTTCGACAACCTCTTTGAATTTAACAAGTCCATATTGATATGGGTTTTCGGTTGAAGTCTGGTTGTGTGCGACAACAAGGTTGATCGGTTCAAGCGTTTCTTCTGCAGGCGTTTCTGCAGGCGTTTCAGCTGGTGCCTCGGCCTTTGGCGCACAACCGGCAAACACACCGACTGCCAGAAGTAACACCATCATCAATGACAAATACTTTTTCATCTGATTCTCCCCTTTGTTTGTTTTATATCTTCCGGCTTTCGCCGTTGTTGCTGCAAAGTGTTTGGTGGTTACAGCGACTTGATGGTTTCCCAAATTTCCGGCAACACAGGAATACCCTCTTTCATGTTCTCAAGTCTCGTCTGGTAGTCCCTTTCGCCAGGATAACGGATACTTGAGCCTTCAGCTGCTGGTATGGATCCTTTTACATCTTCAATGACCCGGTTTATGACCTCATCCGTAAATTCCTCTGTATTAAAATGTCTTGGATCAATGGCAATCAAAACTTGCGACAAGCCATATTCATCTTCACATTTCTTTCCAATATCCGTTGTGCTCATTCCTGCTGATAGAATCGCAGCAACGAGATCGAGCGCAATGGACATGCCTGAGCCCTTCCAAAAGCCAACAGGAAGTACGCGCCATGTTGCTTCAATTTCCTCAGGGTCTGTAGTCAATTCTCCATTTCGGTCATAACCGCCAGCGACCGGGAGCTGACCCCCTTTGAATTTCGTTTCTTCAATTTTTCCATAAGAGAACTGGGCCATAGCCATGTCGACGACTAAATGCTGGCCACTGGATCTTGGTACCGCAATGACAAAAGGGTTATTGCCTATACGGCGGTCTTTGCCGCCCCATGCAGGCATATTTGGCATAGTGTTCGTCCAGCAAATCCCTACGCAACCGGCATTTGCAGCCTGCCAGCCATAAGCGCCGCCTCGCATCCAGTGGTTCGTGTTGCCTATGGCAACAAGGCCTATTCCAAATTCCTTTGAAAGCTCAACAGCCCGTTCCATGGCGCGCTTAGCGTTGAGATTGCCCATTGCCAGCTTTCCGTCCCACCGCTCGAACGCCCCCATGGAGGCTACTTTCTCGGGCTTCGCCTTGACGTCAATGTAACCCTTGTCAATGTAACTCACAACCCGTGGAAATCGATTGACGCCGTGGGAATACACACCATCCAGACTGTTTTCTGTAAAAAGCTTTGCGGACTCATAAGCATCCTCTTCGCTGAAGCCTTTGCTGACGAGGATTCGCTTGAATTCCTGGATCATATCATCATATTGAATTCTCATGGGCTATTCTCCTTATATAACAAGCTGCTGCCTCTTGTTACTTCTGTTTGTATCGTTTGCGATAGTCATTCAGGATCTGATCAGTGACTTTTATGACGTTCGCAGCGCTCTTAAGGTTCGCTGGACTTTTTTCATACCCGGCCATTTCGTTGACTATAGTCTGAATATAAGGCATTCCAACGTGTTCCGGTGGTGTAAACGAAATTTGTTTTTCGCCGTCCTTATTTACAATGGTGACCGGTCCGTAGCCTAAACCTTCAAAGGTCATTGTCCCCTGATCACCAATGATGCGAACATATTCCTCACTGATGTCCGAAACATAACACCATAAGCCGTTGCCTATGACGCCGCTTTCAAATTTAAAGTTTGCGGAAACTGTATCTTCAACGTCGTATAAACCGCCTAAATTTTCCGCAATGCCATTCGTTTCCACAATGGTGCCAAAGAAAAAATCAAGAATATCAAGAACATGAACGCCCATGTCTAAAAACTTGCCGCCGCCGGCAATGTCCGGCAACAACCGCCATGGTAAATTTTCTCTGTCAAAGTCCGTCTTTTCAGGCGGCATCAGCTGCCTGACTTCAACACAGCGAACCTGCCCAATGGTTTGGTTCTCAAGCAGTTCCTTTATCTTGATATACTTTTCCATACCCCTGCGATAAAACGCCACATAAACCGGCAATCCTTTTTCATCTGCCTTTTCCATAATTTCAAGGCAGTCCTCATAGGTCTGAGCCATGGGCTTTTCAATATAAGGGATTTTCCCAGCCTCCAGGCACCTCAAAGCGTAATCTTTGTGAAATTTAGGTGGGACTGGCAGATAAACTGCGTCAATTTCCGGATCCTTCAGCATTTCATCCACGGAAGCATATACATGCTTAACATCATGACGCTTTGCGTAATCCTTTGCTTTTTCAGGATCGCGGCCATAAATACCCTTCAGTTCAGAGTGCTCTGATTTATACAGACCCGGGCCACTTTTAACTTCTGTGACCGAACCATGCCCAATCATACCCCAACAAATATTCTTCAAAGCCTACCTCCTTAGGGTTCAGAAATCCGTGATTATTCTAATCCTTAAAAACACATTATCAGAATTGTTAAACTCAATTACATACTACCATACAAGAATGGCTGAGTCAAACGACAGACTACCTTAAATACACTATCGATTTAAAGTGTCGTTCTGACTGCATTTCTATTTAAACAAGGACATATGGAGCTTCATGACAATCTTGCGGACAGGCGCTGGTTCATTGACTGCACAAGCAGGTCTATGAACGTCCCACGGGAAAAAAACGGCGAAGCAGCCTGGTGTCATATTCAAAAGCACTTCATTTTCAACATGGTCGTAAAACAGGATATCCCGTTCTTCAATATAACCTTCCTGTGAACCGAAGTTTCCAAGGTCAGGCACAAAGCCAATCAATTCGTTCCCCGCAGGTGAATATTGAAGATCCACATAATTTTTGTGGACTTCCGGACGCTTGTTTTCCTTGTGATTTGTATTGGTGTCAATGACCTGCACGTACATCATTTTACCGTCAATTTCATAGACCCCTGCCTGCATTGCCAACATGTCGTTGTCTTTTAAATACGCGAGTGCCTTTCTGACCGGTTCTGGATAGGTTGATTCGCTGCCTGTGTTGTTTAAATTTCCAAAAATCATGTGAATGCCTCCATTCTATTTTTGTTTTTATAATTTCAGGATTTTCTCCCAGACCTCTGGCACCACCTCGATGCCGTTTTCGAGCTGCTCCATGCGTACCTTGAAGTCGCGTTCGCCGGGGTAGCGGGGGTGGGTTTCCGGGACCATCGGCATAGAGCTTTTGAGGTCCTGGATGACGGCTTCTATGACGTCGTCTGAATATTCAGGGGTGTTGAAGCGTCCCTGATCAATGGCTATGAAGACCTGGGACAGGCCATACTCTTCTTCACAGTTGCGGCCAATCTCGCCGGTGGTAAAGCCTGCGGACAGGAGGGCGGCGATCAGGTCCAGGGCTATGGACATGCTGGAGCCTTTCCAGTAGCCCGTTGGCAGGAGGCGGGCGGTTTTTTCGATTTCGACCGGGTCGTCTGTCAAATTTCCGCTTGAATCGTAGCCGCCGGCGACGGGGAGCTTCTTCCCATGTAGTCTGGCCTCCTCAATCTTGCCATAGGAGAACTGGGACATGGCAAAGTCCACGACGACGTGGCGGCCGTCGCTGCGGGGGATGGCCAGGACAAAGGGGTTGTTGCCTATCTTTTTGTCCATGCCGCCCCAAACGGGCATGTTGGGCTGGGTGTTGGTCCAGCAGATCCCTACGCAGCCGGCGTCCGCGGCCTGCCAGCCGTAGGTGCCGCCGCGCATCCAGTGGTTGGTGTTGGCCATAGCCACGACACCGACGCCGTGGGTCTTTGCCATTTCGACCGCGCGGCCCATGGCAGCCCTGGCGTTTAAGACACCAATCCCAAGTCTGCCGTTCCAGCGTTCAAAGGCGCCGGCGCTGTGGATACATTCGGCCTTGGCATGGATGTCAATGTAGCCCTTGTCAATATACTGGATCAGGCGGGGAAAGCGGTTCACGCCATGGGTGTAAACGCCGTCCAGGCTGTTGCCGGCCATAATCTCGGCGGTGAGGGCCGCGTCTTGGGGGGCCAGGCTTCTGTTTTCAAGGATTTTTGTGAAGGTTTCAAGCATGGTTTTATAGGGAATGCGCATGGATTGACTCCTTTCTTCTTCCTTTTTCCGGCTTTCTATTTTCTATTTTCTACTGGGGGCTGCCTTAAGCTTTTCCCATCTTGTCGCGATTGAACCTGAGGCTCTTGGAGGTCTGAGCGTGGTCGACGGCAAGGATCCCGTCCAGGTGGTCGTATTCGTGCTGAAGCAGCTCGGCGAGGTCGCCCTCCACTTCCAGGGTCTGTTCGTTCCAGTCGAGGTCCAGATACCGGAGTCTGACGCGTTTAAAGCGTCTCACCCACACCTCAAGACCAGGGAAGCTGAAGCAGTCGTCCCAAACGTAGAAGGTCTCCTTGTCCATGGGTTCCAGAACCGGGTTGACCAGTACCGTCTCCTCACCCTCAATATTCATGTAAAGGATTCTGACAAGGGCATCAATTTGCGGCGCGGCTATAGCCCGGCCAAAGCCAATGTTCTTTCTGAAATTGAGGAGTGTATCCCTGAGATCCTCTGCGACGCTTGCCGCAAGTTCTTTTTCATCCTCTTCAATGGGGGCGCACTTGATCCTCAAGTGATCGTGGCCCAACAGCAGGATTTCTCGAATGGCCATTTTATTGCTCCTTTCTGAAGTTGTAGTGTCCCACGTGATCCACTGGAATGAATCCCAGTCTTTTATAGATTCTGCCGGCGCAAGGGTTGTCATATTGAAGGGCAAAATCCCTGCCGGGTACAGCGAGCTGCTTGACAAGTCCGGCGACGCAGGCTGAGGCCATGCCCCGTCCTCTGAGCTCAGGCGTCGTGGCGACGCCTACAATCAAGGCATGCTGGGATGTTTCAAATTCACTTTGTGCGCAGGCTGCAATTTGTCCGTTCTTTCGAACCACAACGCCATGGCCTCGGCCACTGAGCAGTTTTTCCTCCATGACAGGCCTTGGCGTGAAGGAATGGAAGCAGCGTTGGTAGAGCGCTATGATCTCATCAAGATCTGACGTCATGAGTGGCTCAAGGTCGCAGATAATTTCTTTCTGAAGTTCCTTGGATGCAGCTGTTTCGGCAGACATTACGGAGATTTCCGCACCAACCGTATGACTGACAAAAAGATCAAAGGGCGCTATGGCCTCGCAATAAGACATAGCTGCGATGAGCTGATTGAAGCCAATTCGTCTGACAGCTTCGGCAAAGGACTGCAGGCTTTCTTGTGGGGAACTTCCGTCCATGAGCTTTTGTGACATCATTAACTGAGCATTGCCGGAGCTGCGCTGTAAGAACGTTGCCAGCAAATTCCCACGGTCATCTCTTGCTGTAATGACACTGCGAAAGGTCTTCTCAGGATTCAGAAGGCCCAGCAAAATAAAGTAATGCCTTGCCGGATCGCACTGCGCGAAGCTCTGGAGCTCGCTCCACAAGCCACGGCGACTGACCTCACTTGCTTCAAGGATTTCTATGCTTAATTCTTTCAATTGCGACATGTCTCACCCCGAAGTTATGACTTGAAGGTTTAAAGCGCTGCACAATTATATGTTACCCCTTTTTGATGGAGACGGACACAACATTTTGGGCATGTTGGTTGGGGACAGGGACATGCTGCGCGAATGGTTGGGGACTGTCCCCAACCGAGTTCCCATTAACGCCCAGCTCTACTTAGGCGAAAAAAAGCCGCTCCGGCATCAACCGTGCGGCTTTTATTAAGCTTTCTTTTGTTATGCTTAAAAGTTTTCCATTCAAAAATTTTCAGAAAGCAAACGTTTTTGGCCTTCGATCGCTTTTAGAGGTGCAATATTTTGTGTGACTTCAAGGGTTCCAAGATATTCGCCCTGTTCTCCGCGGACGGCAAAATAGCGGATATAGATCATGGCGTCCCCCATCTGGATCCAGAAATGCTCGTGATCTTTGCGGCCAGCCTTAAAGGCTTCAAGGATGGTTTCAACCACGTGAACGCTTGACGGCGGATGACAGTTCTGTACGGAGCGTCCTATAACGGATTTGGTGCGCGGGAAGATCCGCTCTGCGGACTGGGAAAAGTATTTGACGTTGTCGTCCTTGTCAATGAAGGTCATGTCGATTGGGAGCGTATTGAGAATCCGGGTCAGCTCATCCACCTTGAGAATACCTGTTTCCATGCGGATCAGCCCATCTGCCGCGTTTGAAACAGCCTCAGCCGCGTTGCCTTCACCCGGCGCGCCAAATGGAATCATTCTTGAAGGCGACCACTTGGCTTCCGGACTCACAATGCAATAACCTATTTCATCACTGTCCAGGGCGATCTCTACCCATTCATCCTCTGTCAGTGTTTCGAGGAGCATTGGGATCAGGATGGATTCTTCTTTAAAAATCATGTCGAGAATTTTGGTGTTCATGGCTTCAGCGGCTGCCTTGAGATCTTCCACCGTTCCATCCGGACTGTTCAGTAGTGCTTTAAAGCCCTTGATCATCACCCGAATCTCATCATCCACACCCCACATGACTTTTGGCGGTGCTGTAATGCCGTACTTCTCCATATATGGGAATAAGATGTTCTCTTTTCTGCTGTAATGCTTATCAATATCCAAGAGCAGATTGACGTCCTCGAGCAATTCATAACGGCGTTCTGCCAGAGTTTCCTCCGTCAGGGCC
Source organism: Acidaminobacter hydrogenoformans DSM 2784 (assembly GCF_900103005.1). Lineage (GTDB taxonomy): Bacteria > Bacillota > Clostridia > Peptostreptococcales > Acidaminobacteraceae > Acidaminobacter > Acidaminobacter hydrogenoformans. The sequence goes on from NZ_FMWL01000001.1 coordinate 323,313, forward strand.
GCGACTTTTGGCATCAGCGTATTCTTGAGCAGGTTCTCAATGGCGAAGTTTTCTTCCCTCAACACACGGACCGGATGCCCCGGCTTTTCCTCTTCCTTGGAGGTGGTGTGAATCTGAGTTACAGCGCCTCTGAAAATCTCAGCATGAACGTCGCAAAGTTTTTGAATCTCTTCAACGGCCATGCCCTCAGCGACGAGACCAGACTCCATTTCAGAGATCTCACTGGCGGACACGCCTTCAATCAGCTTGGCAAATTCTTCCTTGACTTCTGCAGGATCCTTGCCGTCGTGCAGCTGCAGGATAATCTCTTTCAGCACCTTCTGCCGCTGTTCCTTATTGCTCTTCATGTTGCTGCGGTTGTCAATGTACTCGCTCAAAATCAATCTCCTCCTTCAACATTAGAAATAAATGCCAATCATCCCATGCACCGCCATGATGACGCTTTGGTTTTCTTCGTAGCTGTAACCGTCCACAGTGGTCTGTCTGAGTTTGGTGGCGCCGTCTACAGCCCCCATGTCGACCATGGTATGGAGGAGCTCCGAGGCGGTTTCAGGGGGAATCAAGAGGTTTTTTCCGCTAAGCAGGGACAGGGCCCCTATGAGGACGTAAGCCCCCCAATTTGAGACCGACGCGGGCATCAATACGTCCGCCGCTGTGACGGCAGCGATGACGTCGCCTTTGGGCACCTGCTTGATGATCTTTTCGTAAAGGCGCCCCATGCCAATTTCGTTGCCGCCGTCGCCAATGGCCAAGGTTGGCTTTTGATCACAAGCGGCGAGTTCGAAGAAAAGGTCAAGGGAGGGCGTCAGGTCGGATAGGATTTCGCCGCGCATGGAGTGGCAGTGACCATCGGCAGCCTTTCCTGGGCGCTCAATGGCAAAGATCAGGTCGGGTTCAAAGTCCGTGTACAGGCGTATCAGCTCCGCAGCCTTCGAGTCCGGCACGAAGGGGTGGACCTCAGCGCTCATGCCAAGGTGCGTCCGGCCCATTTCAAGGAGTGTGGACGAATGTGTGTCCGTGGCATAAGCCACCTGCTGGCCAAGGAGTTCAAGGGCTTTGCCAACCGCCAGTGCCCCCGGCGGCCCGTCTGTCTCTCCAAGCTCTGCGCCGCGCACTGGAAAGCCTGTCAGGATCAAAGTTTTCTTTGCGGAAATGAGACTTTTCGCAGCTTCAAGGTAAGCGCCGGGGATGTCAAGGCCGCCCAGCCCGCGGCTTTCCAAGCGTTCATAGGCCAGGGCTTCAAGCGCCGCAATGGTTTGCGTCTGCCCGGTTGTGAGATGAAATATTTCAGTTGACATGGATCCGTGCCCCCTTCGATAGGCGTTGACGTTTTTGATCTATTTGGGCGTTATGTCTTACGCGGATTCTTTATCTATATTTTACCTCTTCCAATTTGTGAAAACAAGGACAATCGGCTTGCAAACGTTGATCCGACTGAATCCTACACGTTTTTGTTTGTTGGGGGACAGGGACATGTGGTTGGGGACTGGGCCGCGCTACAGCATGAAACTTTTTTGAATTTCTGACGTCTAAGACTATATCCGAAAACAACCGTCAACGGTTTTCCAAAATGCTAAAGGAGACTTAGACTATGAATAAGAATATTAATACGCAACGAAAGACTTCATATACGTCCCGGCGCTTGAGCAGTCGCCTCGCCCTCGCCCTCTCCCTTGCTATAATTCTGGTCCTGGCCCTCACCGCCTGCGCCGGGCCGGCGCCAACGCCACCGCCAACAACACCTCCAGAGCAGCCTCCTGTAACGACACCGCCCGGTGAGGAAACACCTGGTGAGGACCGCTCTTACACGACGCCGCCCTTCGCCTTCCCTATAAAAGGCGCTTATCATGAGGACCTCGCCCAGGAACAGGAAGCGTTGAAGGAAAAAGGCCAGCTTTTTGGCCTTCTGATCGACAGCACGGAGGCCTGGAATGCGGCCATTGAAACCTATGGCTTTGAGAGTGACCGGGAGGGGCAGAGCCTGAACTACGGCGACGCCTATTTTGAAAGCTATGCCTTGCTGATCGTCTTCGCGGAACAGGGCTCCAGCAGTGTCATGTATCAATTTGGCAAGGCCGAGGCTACCGAGTCCCTGATCGACGTGACTTTAGAGCAGTATTTGCCGGAAATAGGCACTACGGATATGGTGATGAAGGGGTTTGTCGCCGGCCTGGACAAAGACGCGCTCTACCTGCCGGACGGCAGCCAGAAGCCTCTCAACATCACTCAACGCACCATCCCTCCAACTACAGAAACGCCTGTTGACGACCTGACCGTCGAGGATCTCAGGTTAGGCAATCTCTCTGTCAGACTGGCAGCGCTGGAGCTCGACTTCAGGATGGCCCAAAAGCCGGAGCGGGTCGAGATGGCCCACGACGGCTATGAGGAATGGCGCTATTATGAGAATGGGATTGAAATTTTGATTCTCGAAAACGAGGTCTTCATGATCTCCACGGACAACCCGGACTATCCTACGCCTCGGGGCCTCAAAGTCGGCGACAGTCTGGAGACGCTGACCGCCCTTTATGGAGAGGCCAGCATGCTTGAAACCCTCGAAAATGGAAACGTGCTTCACAGCTTCGACTTGTCCGGCCAGTATCACCTGTTCCATGCCGAGATTAAGGATGATACCATAGTGCGGCTTCAGGTGAATTTGACTATGTGATGGGGTGACGAGGTGAATGTGGGTGGTTGAGACCATCGGCAAAAAATGCTTTTGAAAGTCAAATATGAGAAGAACGGGGCCCCAGGACAGCCAGAAGCTTGCCCGGGACCCCGTTCTATTTTGCGCGGCTCATGTTAATCACGTGCTTTAGCGCTCAGCGGTTATTTAATCACATTCCGCAGGCTGCCAATGCCTTCAACCTCGCACATGACCTCATCCCCGGCCTTCAGGTACTTTGGCGGGCTGAATCCCATGCCGACGCCTTTTGGCGTGCCGGTGGCTATGATATCCCCCGGCTCCAGGGTCATCCCCGTAGACAGGTCCGCGATCACCTTTGGTATGTCGAAAATGAAATCCGAGGTGTTGCCGTCCTGGCGGAGCTCGCCGTTGACGTAGCTCTTCAGGTCCAGAGAGAGCGGGAGAGGCAGCTCAGATTTGTGCACAACGCATGGGCCAACAGGCGTGAACCCATCCAAGCTCTTGCCTTTAAACCACTGCAGATGGCGGGCCTGCATATCCCGGGCTGAAAGGTCATTCAGGATGGTGTAGCCAAAGATGTAGTCCTCCGCCTCATCCGCCGGAATGTCCCGGCCTCGCTTTCCAATGATGACTGCCAGCTCAACTTCATAGTCCAGCTGGGTTGATCCGGAGCGGGTATAGTCGATGGTGTCATCCGGGCCCATCATTTCAAGGACGCGCTTTGAGAAGTACACTGGGTGCTCCGGCATGGTTGGCGCGTGGTTCAAGTTCTTGGCGGTCTCCTTGACGTGCTCCTTGTAGTTGAGGCCAAGGCAGAGCACGTCGTGCTTTGTCTTCTGAATGGGCGCCAGCAGCGTCACGTCACTGGCTGAATAGGATGGAAACTCCTGCAGGGCAGCACAGCAGCTGATCTCTTTGAGCACTGCAAGCTCGTCCTCGTTGACGGCCTCTATGAAGGTGTTCAGGTTTTCGAACTGCTTTTCCGGGATCAAATGGTTCAGGTCATAAATATGGGTCATGGCCTGGTTATAGAGTCCGAGCAAAACCTGGTCTTCGTTTTTGAATCTGACAAATTTCACAGGGTGTGGCCTCCTTTAGGTGAAAAATTGGTTTATGTAATTGGCTATATAGGTTCATTATACTCATGTTTTTCATCTTTTTTCGCGTTTATTGCAGAAAGGCTGTTTTTTTTGCCAAACTCTGCATTATAATTAGGGGTAGTGACATAAACTTTACTGTGATAGGGTGGATGGTGGGGTGACTGTGTCACTTGATGACCATCGGCTAAAAAAATCACTGTTTTTACAGGAGGTTCCCATGAATGAAGTTTTAAAATCCATTTACGAACGCAAAAGTGTCCGGCGTTTCCTGCCGGATCAGCTCAAGGACGAGGATATCCTCGCCATTATTGAAGCAGGCAACCAGGCGCCAAGCGGGCACAATACCCAGCCGGTGCGATTCACCATCCTTCAGGACGCAGCGCTGATCGACCACATCAATGACGCGGCCAAGGAGGTCATGAAGGATTCTGAAGTCGACTGGATCCGCAAGTTCGGCAGCAGCGAGCGCTATCATCTGCTGCATAAGGCGCCCACCGTTGTGATTGTGTCGGTCCGTTCTGATGTCTACTCACCAGTGGCGGACGCTGCCGCCGCGGTGGAGAACATGCTTGTCGCCGCACACAGTCTTGGAATTGGCTCTGTCTGGGTCGGACTGATCAGCGCCTACTTCCAGCTGCCGGAAGCTAATGAAAAGCTTCAGATCCGTGAAGGCTACAAGCCGCTGTATGCGGTGTGCTTTGGCTATGAGGACCCTAAAAAGGTGCTGGCGAAGCCCTCCCGGCAGCCGGACGTGTTTGACTGGATCCGGTAGTATTTGGCGCGAAAAAATGGATAGGGTGCCTTGTTGGATCGCTCCAATATTGGGCAGATGCTTCAATGTAACCTAATTGGACTATACAAAAATATTCTTGAGAGGAGCAACCTTATGCAATTTATCGTCATTGGACGTGACGGCACTGATGAAGGCGCTATGGCACGGCGTCAGGCGGTTCGGGATAATCACCTGGCCCTTGCCCAAAAGCTGAAAGCTGAGGGTAAAATGCTTTACGCCGCGGCGCTTCTGGACGAAGAGGAGCGCATGGTGGGCTCTGCCATGTTTATGGAGTTTGAGGACCGGGCAGCGCTGGATGCCTGGCTGGACGTGGAGCCTTACATTATTGGGGATGTATGGCGCGACATTGAAGTGACGCAGTGTAAAATTCCGTCTTTCATAAAGCCTTAGGGCTATAGGGGATCCTCAGTCCGGTGGGTAATCCACCAATCGCCGCCGCTAAACAATGCCAAAACGTTAAAGTCCTCCACCTCCCGTCAAATGGATCCACTTCAACTGACGGAGGGCGGAGGACTTTTTTCATTTTCATTTTCACTTTCACTTTCAGCGGCTATTAATAGCCCGCTACAGCCCGCACTGCTTGAGCGTGTAGATGTCATGCCTGCGGTGCTGCAGCAGCGGCAGCTCCCGCCTGACCTTGTCCACATAATCCAGGTCAAGCTCTGCCAAAATCATGCCTGGCGCGGCTTCCAGCATCTCCACCACGTCTCCCCAGGGCGATACCGCAAGGGAATGTCCGTAGGAGACATAAGGTCCATTCACATCCCGGGCCGGTGCCACACCCAGTACGTAAGCCTGATTGTCCAGCGCCCGGTTCCTGAATAGGATTTCCCAGTGCGCCGGCCCCGTGGTCATGTTGAACGCCGCCGGCACCACCAATATTTTCGCGCCCTGGTCCACCATCATTCTGGCCAGCTCCGGAAAACGCAGGTCATAGCAGATCGCAAGGCCTATGCGCCCAAACTCCGTCTCAAACACCGTGATCTGCGAACCCGGCGACAGCGTGTCCGACTCTTTGAACCGCTGACCGCCCTCTATATCGATGTCAAAAAGGTGCATTTTGCTGTGCTTCGCCACCTGGCGTCCTCTGCGGTCAAAGACAAAGGACGTGTTGTAAAGCTTTCCATCCTTTGTCCGCTCTGGAATGGAACCTGCCACCAGCCAGATCCCCAGCCGCGCCGCCAGCTTTGACAGAAACTGATGGGACTCTCCGCCTTCAGGCTCCGCGTAAATTGGGAAGCTGTCGTTGGAATACGGACAGTTGAACATTTCTGGCAGAACCACCAGGTCTGCGCCCGCCTCTGCAGCTTCTGACGCGTAGGTCGCTGCCGTCTCGAGATTTGCCCGTTTGTCCGAAGTTACTGCCATTTGGACCAGTGCTGCTTTTAATTTCATCTTCGCGTCCTCCATCCATTGATCGCGATTGGAAAGTACTGGTGTTCTATTCCTCCAGCGCCTTGATGAACGCCTTCATGTACGCTGGAAGGTCCATGGGCGCCCTGCTGGAAACGAGGTTCCCGTCCACGACAACCTCCTCATTGACCCACGTGCACCCCGCGTTTTCCATGTCATCCTTGATGGCAGGCGTTGACGTTGCCTTCCGCCCCTTCATGATCCCGGCGGAAATGGTGACCCACCCCGCGTGACAGATTATGCCAATAGGCTTACCCGCATCATTGATCTCCTTAACAATAGCCTTCACCTTGTCGTAGCGCCTCAGCTTGTCAGGCGCCCAACCCCCAGGTATAAGCAGGCCCACAAATTCTGCTGCGTCAATATCCTCCCAGGAAACGTCACTTTTGTAAGGCACCCCGTTCTTGCCTTTGAGTCCCCGTCCGCCGGCATCTGAGGCCATGACGACGTCATAGCCTGCCTCAATCATGCGGTAGTAGGGATACAATAGCTCAAGGTCCTCCGCGTAATCGTCCGTCAGGATCAAAATCTTTTCCTTTTCCATTTCCAAGCTCCTTTCGTATTCTAATGTATTCAACATGATCTTCAAAAGTATTTGTTGCTTGTTCAAATTTCCCTGCGCATTCTTATTACCCGTTCTTGCCTTTAAAAAACATCCTGTTTGCTGGAATTCCTTTACGGGTAACTTTGTCATTATATAATCATGAAAAGGAGGGCCGCCTTATGATCGATCCCAGGCATCCCGTCTACATCCCAGGCCTTCGAAATCTCAAGACGGCCCTGGCCGTTTTGATTATTCTCATATTGGCTAAGCTCCTGGATTATCCCGCGCCCATGTACGCCAGCATAGCCGCGGTCACTACCATGCAGGACAGTATTGCCCATTCCATTTCCTATGGCAAGATGCGCATCATGGCCACTGTTATTGGCGGCCTCATCTCTATCCTCATCCTATACGCGATCAGCCACATTCCAGTGGAGAGCAATGCCGTGCTGTTGATCCCCATTGGCATAATCCTGACTATTTTGCTGTGCAACATCATCCATTTCAAAGAGGCTTCCGGCCTTGCGACTGTAGTCTTTGTCATCATCATGATGCAGTATACCGGGGATCCCTATGCTTATGCGTTGATACGGACGGCTGAAACCATTGTAGGGATTATTATTGCCTTTATCATCAACCGATGCGTTGTGAGTCCCGAGCCTTCTGAAAGCATATAGGAATTTTATTGGGGGACTGGGCCGGCTTGAAGTGTTGGTTGGGGACTGGGACGCACCACGCGGGACTGGGCCGAACCAACTATCTGGGACCTGCCCCTATTCCGTACTTTAATAGCTCCAAAAATTTGCTTATAGTCTCCAGAATCCCCCCATCCAGCAAATCCCCCTCCCGCTTCGCCACAACCCGTTGATAATACTCGCTGATTTCCACGTTGAGGGCGCTGATCAGGTGCGCCGTGAGCTTCAGGTCAATGTCCCCCCGGATCTCCCCCCGCTCAATGCCCATGACCAGCAGCTGCTCAAATACCTGGTTGGAGGTCGCCATATTGTCCTGAATGATCTCTTTGTAGAGCACGTGGGACCGGTCTGACATCAGCCTGTTCCCTATGACTACAAAATCCGGATTTTCCCTGGCAAACCCCAGCCCCGACTCATACATCTCTTTTACAATGACGAAAAAGTCGTGGGCAAAGGGATTCTTCAGCACCGGTGTCAAGTATTCCATTTTTTTCGCTATGATCAAGGACATAATGTGTTTGTAGAGGTCCTTTTTGTCCTCGAAATATTGGTAGAAGCTGCCTTTGGGAATGCCGCTCCCTTTGACAATCCGGTTTATGCTGGAATTGTCGAAGCTGAATTCCACGAATTCGCTGATGGCCGCTTCTTCGATCTTTTCGCGTTTATCCAGCGGCAGATTGAAAAATGTATCCTTGGGCATGCACCACACCTCCTGCTTTCGGTTATGGTTATGTGAACGTGAATATGACCTATGAGTCACATGGCTTCTCGGTCAAATTATACCTCTAAAAGGCCCACGTAAACATTAAATAAGTGTTGTGGTTGGTGCGGGACTGGGCCGGACCACGCGGGACTGGGACAGTTGGTTGGGGACTGGGCCGGACCAAACAAAAGACCATCGGCAAAAAGTCTGTTTCTTGAAGGTTCCTGAAGCACGCAAACCGCTTCAGGCCTCCAAAAATACAGTGACTTTTACCGATGGTCTTTTAAATTCCACATGATTTCTTGCGCACTAATTCCGGAGGCTGTGAATTGGCGCTGGAATGCGGCCGCCACGCTCCACAAACAGCTTGGAGGAGGCCTTGTTCACCGGCATGATTGGTGCCCGGCCCAGCAGCCCGCCAAACTCCACGTAGTCGCCCACGCCCTTGCCGTGCACCGGAATGACCCGCACAGCCGTAGTCTTGTTGTTGATCATGCCAATGGCCGCCTCGTCCGCGATGATGGCCGAAATCGTCTCCGCTGTCGTATCCCCCGGGATCGCGATCATGTCGAGACCCACTGAGCAAACGCAGGTCATGGCCTCGAGCTTGTCCAGCGTCAAAACGCCCTTCTCCACCGCCTCAATCATGCCCTCGTCCTCACTGACCGGGATGAACGCGCCGCTGAGGCCGCCCACGTGAGAGGACGCCATGGCGCCGCCCTTCTTGACCGCGTCGTTGAGCATTGCCAGAGCCGCTGTGGAGCCATGGGTACCGCAGGTCTCAAGGCCCATTTCCTCCAGGATGCGGGCCACACTGTCCCCAACCTCCGGCGTTGGCGCCAAAGACAGATCCACAATGCCATAGGACACTCCAAGCCGCCGGGACGCCTCCCGGGCCACCAGCTCGCCCATGCGCGTGACCTTGAAGGCCGCCTTCTTGATGGTTTCCGCCACCTCGTCGAAGCTCTTGCCACGCACCTCTTCCAGCGCGACCTTCACGACCCCCGGTCCGCTGACGCCCACGTTGATGGTGCAGTCCGCCTCGCCCGGTCCGTGGAAGGCCCCCGCCATAAACGGGTTGTCCTCCACCGCGTTGGAGAAAATGACCAGCTTCGCGCAGGCAATGCTGTCTTGGTCCTTGGTCAAGCGCGCGCAGGCCTTCACCACCTGGCCCATTTCCCGGATGGCGTCCATGTTCATGCCTGCCCGGGTCGTCGCCACGTTCACCGAGCCGCAGACGATCTCCGTCTCCGCCAGCGCCCTTGGAAGGGCCTGGATCAGGCGCAGGTCGCCCTTTGTCATGCCCTTGTGGACCAGCGCCGAGAAGCCGCCTATGAAGTTGACGCCGACTGCCTTGCCCGCCCGGTCCAGGGCGTGGGCCAGCTCCAAGGTCACGTCCTCTTCGGAAGCCCCCGCCAGCATGGCGATTGGCGTCACCGAGATGCGCTTATGTATGATGGGAATCCCGAATTCCTTTTCGATTTCCGCCGCGACCGGGACCAGCCGTGCGGCGACCTTGGTGATCTTGTTGTAGATTTTTTCGGCCATGACGTGGCCGTCACCATCGGCACAATCCAGGAGGGATATGCCCATAGTCACGGTCCGAATGTCGAGCTTCTGTTCGTGGAACATTTCCTGGGTGTCCAGGATTTGCCGCATAGTTAACATAACGCCCTCCTAAATCTGGTGCATAGCGGTAAAAACTTCTTCCCGCTTCACTCTGATCTGCATGCCAAGCTCGTTTTCAACTTCTTGCATCTTTGCCTGGAGCTCCTCAATGTTCGTGTTGATTTTGCCCAGGTCCACAATCATGACCATGGTAAACAGCCCCTGCATGATGGTCTGGCTGATGTCGTCAATGTTGACTTCCCGCTCGTACAGCGCCGTTGCGATCTTCGCAATGATTCCCGGCCGGTCCTTGCCTAAGACTGTGATGACTGCTTTCAATTGTCACGCCTCCATTTCCCTCAGACGGTACCAGTGCTCGACTGCAAAAGCACAATGCCCCTGCCGATGGTCACCCACCCCACACTTTTTCCCATTCGAGTTTTCAGAATTTTTCACATTATAGCACAGAACCTCAGGCAATGAACAGACTTTTATTAACATTCGTTAATATTTATTGTCGAAAGTTCGTATAATTATTTTAAATTGTATACAATAATGCGTTTTTACATTGTTTTTATCTTCGAACAACTTAAAAATACAAACATTTACAATCTTCAATGGGGGACAGGGACGCGCGGTGAGGGACAGGGCCGCGCCACGCGGCCCAGTCCCCAACCATGCGTCCCTGTCCCCCACCATCAACCCCTGATCGCGTCCTTCAGCGCCTCAATAAACGTCCCCACTGGCGCGACGGCATCAGTCCCATGCTGCGCCACTATGTCCACCACAGCGCTGCCCACAATCACGCCATCCGCGTACCCCGCCAGCGCCTTGGCCTGGGCCGGCGACGAAATGCCAAAGCCCACCGCCGTTGGAATCTTCGCGTGCTTCCTGATCTCCCCAAAGAACGCGTCAAAATCCGTCGCGAATGCCGCCCGAGTCCCCGTAACCCCCAGGGAAGAGACGCAGTACAGGAACCCCTCGCTGTTCTCCGCAATGGCATCGATCCGGTCCCGGGACGTCGGCGCCACCAGGCTGATCAGGTGGACCCCGTGCGCCCTGGCCTCCCCGGAAATCTCCACCTGTTCCCCATAAGGCAGGTCCGGCACAATAACGCCATCAATCCCCACCCGTGCGCAGGCCTCAAAAAACCGGTCCTTGCCATAGTGCAAAATACAATTCAGATACATCATCAGCAGCAGCGGCGTCTTCGCCACGGTACCGCCCCGCAGCCGCGCCACCAGGTCAAAAATCCCCGGCAGCGTCGCCCCAGCCTCCAGCGCCCTGGCACTGGCCGCCTGTATAATAGGCCCCTCCGCCATGGGATCCGAAAACGGCACCCCCAGCTCCACCAGATCCGCGCCCCGGGCCACCATCTCCTTCACCAGCGCCTCCGTCGTCCCCATATCCGGGTCCCCCGCCGTCACAAACGCGATCAGCGCCTTCTCGCCGCGCCCCCTGAGGGCCTCAAACGTCGCATCAATCCTATTCATGGATAGTCTCCCCCCTATACTTCGCCACCGACTGCACGTCCTTGTCCCCGCGCCCGGACAGGCAAATCACCATGATCTCCTCCGGCCCCATCTCCGGCGCCAGCTTTCGCGCCAGCGCCACCGCGTGGGCCGACTCGATCGCCGGAATGATGCCCTCAACCCGAGCCAGATACTCAAAGGAATCCACCGCCTCTTCGTCCGTCACCGGCAAGTACTCTGCTCTGCCGATGGTCGCCAGATACGCATGCTCCGGTCCAATCCCCGGATAATCCAGGCCAGCAGAAATGGAGTACACCGGCATGATCTGCCCGCCATCATCCTGCAAAAACAGCGATTTCATCCCGTGAAAGACCCCAACCTCACCTTTGGTCACCGTAGCCGCGTGCATCCTGGTGTCGACGCCCCGGCCAGCCGCCTCCGCGCCAACCAGCCTGACCCCCGGTGAATCAATAAAATCATAAAACGCGCCCATGGCATTCGAGCCACCGCCCACGCAGGCAATGACACAGTCCGGCAGCCTTCCGGCAGTTTTCTCCAGCTGCGTCCGAACCTCCTCGCCAATCACCTTCTGGAAGTCCCGGACAATCATAGGAAACGGATGCGGCCCCATGACCGACCCAATCATGTAAAACGTGGTATCTGCCTCACCCGCCCAGCAGCGGAAGGCTTCATTGACCGCGTCCTTAAGCGTCCCCGTCCCGCTTGAAACCCCCGTGACCTTGGTCCCCAGAAGCTTCATGCGGTAGACGTTGAGCTGCTGGCGCTCCATATCCTCCACGCCCATGAACACCTCGCACTCCATGCCCAGGAGCGCCGCCGCCGTCGCCGCAGCGACCCCGTGCTGCCCCGCGCCCGTCTCAGCAATCAGACGCTTCTTGCCCATCTTCTTCGCAAGGAGTGCCTGTCCCAGAACGTTGTTGATCTTATGAGACCCCGTGTGGTTCAGGTCCTCCCGCTTCAAATAGATCTGCGGCCCGCCAAGGTCCTCGCTCATTTTACGCGCCGGATACAGCATGGACGGCCGCCCCGCGTAGCCCTCAAGCAACGCCTTCAGCTCCGCCCTGAACTCTGGCTCCTGTGAAAATTTCATATAAGCTGCCTCAAGCTCCAGCAGCGCGTTCATCAGCGTTTCAGGGACATACTGTCCCCCGTACTCACCATATCTTCCCGGTTTAATCATGCCTGTTTCCCCCTGTCTTCTCCACTATTGTCCACACGAGCGAGCGCCGCCTGATGGGCTGCCCGCGCCAAGTCCGCCATCAGCGCCACAATGTCCTCCATCTTCCCCAGATCCTTAAACCCCTCGGTCTCAATGCCACTGGACAGGTCAATCCCAAAAGGCTCCACAGCCCTCACGGCCTCTTCAATATTTCCCGCATTCAGCCCCCCCGCCAGGAAAAACGGCTTCGTCAGCTGCGCCTTGACGCTTCGGATCATGTCCCAATCCGCCACGACACCCGTGCCGCCAGCCATCCCTGGCGTGAAGGCGTCCAGCAATAAAAGATCTACCTCCAGGCCATCCGCCGCCAGCAGCACCAATGGATCCGTGGTCCTTACCGCTTTCCAGACTTCAGGTTTTTTGCCGATGGTCCCAGCCTCCAGCCCCCCAGCCTCAAGAGCCTCCCGAACCGCCCGAATCTCTTCCGGTCCCTCGTCCCCATGCAGCTGCACCACATCCAGCCCTGCCTGCCGCACAGCCTCGAGAATTTCTTCCAGCGGCGCGTTGACAAACACGCCCACCTTCTTAATCCCTGCCGCCAGTCCCGCTGCCAGCTGTCCCGCCAGCTCAGGACTAACCTGCCGCTTGCTCTTTGCGAAGACAAAGCCAACATAATCCGGCCGGGTCTGATTGGCGTATTCAATATCCTCTGGACGTCTGAGCCCGCAGAATTTGATTTTCATGATTATTGCTCAACTCCCTTTAATGCCTTTAAAGTCGATTCCACGTCCGTGCTTCTCATCAAGGTCTCCCCAATCAAAACCGCGTCCGCACCCCAGGTCCTGACCGTCTCCATGTCACGTGCATCACGGATGCCGCTTTCTGAGATGGACAGTGTGCCGGCGGGGACCATCGGCAGCAGTCTTTGGGTGGTGGAGAGCTCAACGTTGAAGGTTTTCAGGTCACGGTTGTTGATGCCTATGAGCTTCGCCCCGCAGGCTATGGCCCGGACCATCTCCGCCTCGTCGTGGACCTCCACCAGGGCATCTAAGCCCAGAGAGGCCGCCAAGGCCATAAAGGCGCGGATTTCCGCATCCGTCAGGATGGCCACAATCAGCAGCACCGCATCCGCCCCAATCACCTTGGCCTCATAGATCTGGTAGTCGTCAAAGATGAAGTCCTTTCTTAAAATGGGCAAGGCGACGGCTTGACGTACCTGCTTCAAATAGTCGGAGCCGCCCTGAAAGTAGGCTTCCTCCGTCAGCACGGAAATGGCGCTGGCACCGCTGCGCTCATAAGCCGCCGCGGTCTCTGCCGGGCGAAAATCCGGCTGAATCAAGCCCTTGGAAGGGGAAGCCTTCTTGACTTCGGCTATGATGGACAGGCCATCCGCCGCGATCGCCTTGGCAAAGCGACCAGGCACAGCAGCTCCGGATGACACTGCCGCCACCGCCTCAAGCGCCAACCGCTTCATGTCCGCCCGGCTGACCTCAGAAATCTCCCTGGCCAGCTGGACCCTTCGCTTCTTTACTATTTCATCCAGTATCATGGTTGTCCTCCTCTACGCGCCATACCGCTGGGTCGTGTCCACCAGCGCCTTCAGCTTTGCAAGGGCCCGGCCGCTGTCAATAGATGCCTTTGCAGCCTCAATGCCTTCTTTAAAGCTGTCCACCTTGCCGGAGGCTACCAATGCCGCCGCCGCATTCATGAGGACCACGTCCCGCTTTGGTCCCTGCATACCGTTCAGAATGTCCAGGGTAATCTTGGCATTTTCTTCAGGCGATCCCCCTACCAGGTTCACGAGCTCGGTGGAGGTCAGCCCCATCTCTTCCGGGGTGACTGTGTACATGCGGGTCTGACCCCCTTTGATTTCGCACACCGTCGTTGGGCCAGTGAGGGTCACCTCATCAAGACCATCTGAGCCGTGAACCACCAAGGCACCCTTGACGCCCAGCTGAACCAAAACATTTGCCAGAACCTCGACGAGCTTTTCATCATAAACCCCAAGGACCATATAAGGCGCCCCCGCAGGATTGGACAGCGGGCCCAGGATATTGAAGACACTGCGCAGTCCCAGCTCCCGTCGAGGTGTTGCCGCGTGGCGCATGGAGCCGTGAAAAGCCGGCGCGAACATGAAGGTCACGTCCGTCTTCTCAAGGCAGTCCAGGGCCTGCTCCGGCGTCAGATTCAGCCTGACCCCCAGCTGCTCCAGGACATCCGCGCTGCCGGAGCGGCTGGAAACGCTGCGGTTGCCGTGCTTGGCCACCGGCTGTCCGGCACCTGCCACCACAAAGGCCGTCGTGGTCGAAATATTAAAGGTATTGCTCAGGTCGCCGCCGGTGCCCACAATGTCCACCGCCGGCAACTCGGTTTTCACCGTGGCTGCCTTGCTGATCATAGCCCGGGCAAAGCCCGTGATTTCATCCACGGATTCGCCCTTCATGCGCAGCGCCGTCATAAACGCCGCGATCTGGGCATCTGTGGCGCCGCCGTCCATGATGCAGCCCATGGCGCTCTCCGCTTCGTCCGCCGTTAAGGACCCACCCTCCGCCACAGTAAAAAGATAACGCTTCAGGGCGGACTTCTCTTCGTTGGAAACGGGCGCCTGGGCTACTGGACTTATGGCCTTCAGCCCCGCCACCTTTGTGACAAACTTGTAAAGCATGGCTTTCCCCTGAGGGGTCAGCACAGATTCCGGATGGAACTGAACACCGTATACCCCAAGGGCTGCGTTCTCTGCCGCCATGATTTCACCCTTTGAAGTCTTCGCCGTCACCTTCAGCGTCTCAGGCAGTGACGACGTCTCAAGCACCAACGAATGGTAACGGGCCACTTCGACCTTTGCCGGAAGCCCCTCGAAGAGCTTTGAGGTTGTATCCAGCTCAATCATACTGGACTTGCCATGGACCTGCTCAGATGCGTGGACGACCCGGCCCCCAAAGGCTTCGCCAATAGCCTGCAGTCCCAGGCAGACCCCAAGCATAGGGATCTTGCCCGCAAAGTGCTGGATTGCCTTGATAGTAATCCCTGCGCTGGCCGGAAAACCCGGACCCGGCGACAGAACCAGCGCCTCTGGCTGAAGGGCCTCAATCTCCGCCAACGTAATCTGGTCGTTTCTGACCACCAGCAGGTCCGGATAAAAAGACCCAATCTCCTGGTAGAGGTTATAAGTAAATGAATCGTAATTGTCTATGATCAAAATCACTGGAGATCCCCCGCTTCCGCAATCGCTTGAATGACGGCCCTTGCCTTGTTCACCGTCTCTTCGTATTCATTCTCCGGTACCGAATCTGCCACAATCCCGGCGCCCGCCTGGACATAGGCCTTATTGCCTTTGAACAGCGCCGTCCGGATGGCTATGCACGTATCCATGTCGCCATTCAGCGCCAGATATCCTGCCGTTCCGCCGTAAACACCTCTTCGGTTTTCTTCCAGGTCATCAATGATTTCCATGGCTCTGACCTTAGGCGCCCCGGACAGCGTTCCCGCAGGCAGCACGGACTTCAGGACATCCAGACCATTCAGTCCAGGCCTCAGGTTACCCTCTACGTCGCTGACCAGGTGCATGACCTTGGAATAGCGCTCCACCTTCATCAGCGTTGTCACCTCGACGGAGCCAAAAGCGGCCACCCGGCCCACGTCATTGCGGCCAAGATCCACCAGCATCATGTGCTCCGCCCGTTCCTTAGGATCGTTCAGGAGCTGCGCTTCCAGCTGCTGATCTTCGGCCGGGTCCAGTCCCCGCCTGATCGTCCCGGCAATGGGCCTGGTCATGATCCGCTCATCTGTCACGCTGGCCAGCCGCTCCGGTGACGCGCCCGCAATCTCGTATTCAGGAAACTTGAAATAGTACATGTAAGGGGATGGGTTCTGCACTCTCAACACCCTGTAAACATCAAAGGCCGGCGGCGGGTTGTCCACCTCGAACCGCTGGGACAGGACGATCTGAAACGCGTCCCCGTCGTAGATGTGACGCTGTGCCTTCCTGACCTTCTCGAGAAACGCCTCCCGGGTCGTGTCGCTGGTGGCTGCTGCTTCGCGTTCGCGGGGCTTCTTGCCATTACTGAACCTCTGCCCGCCCGCTTTGCCAATGGCTGCTGAGAGATCCTCAGACAAGTTCCTCAGCCGCTCCACCGCCAGCGTGTATTCTGCCTCAAAACCGGCGTCGCTCTTCGTCTTGGCATGGGTCATCAAAATGACTTTGTGCTTCAGGTGGTCAAAAGCTATGATTTCCTCAAAGTACATCAGGTGGATCTCCGGGAGTCCAACGGTATCTTCAGGTCCAGGTCCCAGGGTCGTCTCGACGTACCTTGCCGCGTCGTACCCAAAGACGCCCACCAGGCCTCCTGTCAGAGGCGGGAGATGGAGGAGCTTGGGGCTCCGTTTCGTTGAAAGGAAGCTGCTGATGATGGAGAAGGGGTCGGTGACGCGGCCATCGGCCACACTCTTCCCATCTATAGTCATGATGCCTTCCCTCAGGAGGATCTCTGACTCGGGTCTGCGGCCTATAAAGGAGTAGCGGCCCCACTGGGCGCCATTTTCAACACTTTCTAACAGAAAGCAGTGGGTCGCGTCGTCCTTCAGGGCGTTAAACAGTTGGATGGGCGTCATCATGTCCGCCATCAGCTCGACAGCCACCGGAACGAGGTCATAGCCCTCTGAGATGCGTTTAGCTTGCTCGAGTTCAGGAAAAATCATAATCTTCACTCCTCAATTGAAATCGTTTTAGTGGTGCCGCTTTTCGGATGCACCAACTTGTGTCTGCGGCTTTTTCCAGGCTGATACTGCTTATGGTGACCATTGGCCGGGAGGCCTCCAGTTTTTTGTACAAAAAAAGAGCCTACCCTCCCGGTTTGGGACGATAGACTCGTGGTGCCACCCAATTTTGAGAAATAGTGCTCTCCTTCGTTCAGATACGGCACATGGCGCTCCCGGGTCTATTGCTGCGACGTCCGGCGTGCTAAGCCTTTGGAAACGCGCGGGGCTCCGCGCATTTTCAGCTTGTGCGATATCCTGTCCCTATAACGCGAGACACGCGGCTATGGATACTTCAGCGCCTCGTCACTTGACGGTCATTAGACGGTCTTTCGACCAGCCGTCGACAAGGGCGGTTCCCCATGCTCCTCACAAACCCATTCGTACGCGGCGACTGTGCCGGCATCCCACCTCCGCCGGCTCTCTGTGACATTCGCTGATGCCTACTACTCACTTTTGCTTCAGGATCAACTCTATAACTCAATTTTCTGAATTATACTTTAGTGGCCGCAGCTTTGTCAAGGTTATCTTTTTTAGTCTTTTCAAATTTTTCGTAATTTTTGCTGAAGCGCTCCGCAAGGGCTTGGGCCGCCGCGTCATACGCCGCTGGGTCCTCCCAGGTGGCTCGCGGGTTCAAGATTTCTGATGGCACCCCCGGACAAGCCTTAGGGATGCTGAGCCCAAAAAATGGCTCTGTTTCAAAAGCCACCTCGTCCAGGTCGCCGTTCATGGCGGCGCCTACCATAGCCCTGGTATAGGCCAGCTTGATGCGGCTTCCCGTGCCATAACGCCCACCTACCCAGCCGGTATTGACCAGATAAGCCTTTGTACCATAGGTATCCATACGGTTTCTCAACAGATCCGCGTAAACCATAGGGTTCCTTGGGAGAAAAGGTTCCCCGAAACCCGTTGAAAACGTCGCTTCCGGCTCAGTGACGCCGCGCTCCGTGCCCGCAAGCTTACTGGTGTAACCAGACAGAAAATGATAAAGGGCCTGTTCGGTCGTCAGCCTGGAAATAGGCGGCATAACCCCAAAGGCGTCTGCCGTTAAAAAAAGAATCGTTTTGGGATGCCCGCCCCTGCCGCTTGGGACGGCCCCTGGTATGAAATCCAGCGGATACGCCGCCCGGGTATTCTCCGTCACCTGATCAGTGGTAAAGTCGCTGATCCGCGTCAGCGGGTCCATGACCACGTTTTCCAGCACCGCGCCAAAACGTACGGCGTCGAAAATCTCCGGTTCTTTGTCCCGAGTGAGCCCTATACATTTCGCATAGCAGCCGCCCTCAAAGTTGAACACCCCTTCGTCACTCCAGCCATGCTCGTCATCTCCAATCAGCTGACAGCTCGGATCCGCAGACAGCGTCGTCTTGCCCGTACCGGACAGACCAAAGAACAGCGTCGTGTCCCCACTGGCGTTGATGTTGGCGGAGCAGTGCATTGGAAAAACCCCTGCCTCAGGCAGCAGGTAGTTCATCACGGTGAAAATCGCTTTCTTCATTTCCCCCGCGTACCGCGTCCCGCCTATGATCACGGTCTTCTCCTCCAGGTTCAGGATGACAAAAGCCTCGGACCGGGTCCTGTCCACATTCGTAAAGGCGTTGAAGCCCGGCACGCACAGCAGCGTGTACTCCGGCACATGATTTTCCAGCTCCTCTGCCGATGGTCTCACAAACAGCTGGCGCGCAAAAAGATTCTGCCAGGCATACTGGTTGATCACCGAAATAGGAATCCGATGCTTCGGATCCGTTCCGGAATACCCCTGAAATATGTAAAGGTCCCGGTCCTCAAGATAAGCCGTCAGCCGGTAATAAATCCGCCAGTACACGTCCTCCGTCATGGGCTGGTTGATCTTCCCCCACGAAATCTTGTCGTGCACGTTTGGTGAGTCCACAATAAACCGGTCCAGCGGCGAGCGCCCCGTATATTTCCCCGTCCGGATGGCCAGCGCCCCGGTGCTGGAGAGCACGCCCTCCCGGTTGATCAGCGCCTGCTCCACCAGCCGCGCCGGCGGCAGGTTGTCAAACACATCCCCCACGTTGTAAATGGCCAATTTCTTCAGATAAGCTGTATAATCCATATGATCCTTCCTTCTGTCAAACTGTCTTTTGAACTTTCGAAGCCCCTTTGCAGTGAGCCCATTTCTCTCAAACTGACTATATCAGGATTATTCCCTTTCCGACAATGCAAGAAACAAAGCATTTGACAGAAAACTTCAAAACAAAAAAGGAAAAACCTGCCGATGGGCTTGAAAACCAACGACAGGCCTAATAATTCCACTTATGATTTTACTTCCGGGTTGACCGGACGAATCGAAATCTTCCGGTATTGACCGGACGAAACCCTTGCCGATGGTTCTCTTCACCCATAAATGTCTTTCCTGTGTCCCACTTCAACAATTAAGATCACGACTCTATCCTCTTCAATCTTCGCCAGAATCCTGTAATCCCCCACTCTATAACGCCATTTGTCGCTAAGGAGCCCCTGAAGTGATTTGCCATGAAGCCTCGGATTCTCTGAATCCACAAGATTTTTTTCAATGTAGGACAGGATAAAAAACGCAGTCTGTTTATCCAGCTTCTTTAATTGTTTCAGCGCGGAAGTGGTATATTCAACTTTAAATGATTTCATAGGCCAAGCGCTTTCTTGACTTGCTCATGGCTAACTCTTTCATCTTCTTTAGTCTCTTCCCAGACCCTGTCAAACAAAGCCAGGTCATAGTCCTGCTCAATTCTTTCAAGGACAGTTTCCCTTATGAATGAAGAGAGGTCTTGATTGTGAATCTCAGCATATTTGCGAATCAACGCGTCGTCGCGATCATTCAGTCTTAAAGACACGGTGCCCATAAGCTCACCTCCAGAGTTGTAATACACCGTATTACAACTCTATTATACATCAGCATGTCAGACGCATCAAGGTAGTGAGAAGAAAAACCATCGGCTGAGCCTTCAAACAGCTTTGCCGATGGTTATCCATCACAAATCCCCCACATCCTCAAACCAGACAATTACTAATTCGACGGCACCCTCAAGATCTTCTCCATGACTTTCCCCTTCGCCAACTCATCGATCAGCTTATCCAGGTACCGGATTTCCTGCATCAGGGGTTCTTCGATCTCCTCCACCCGAATGCCGCAGACTACACCTTTGATCAGATTCCGGGAAGGGTTGAGCTCAGGCGCCTGGTCAAAGAAAGTTTCGAAGTCTGTCTGATCTTCCAGAATCGCCTCCAAAGCTTCCTGGCTGTAGCCTGTCAACCAGCGGATTATTTCGTCCACCTCCGCTTTCGTGCGCCCTTTTTTCTCCGCCTTATTGACATAGTGGGGATAGACACTTGCGAAGCGCATGGTATAGATCTTGTGCTTGGTCATGACGCATCCTCTTTTCTATGGTTTTTGGGGAATCATTAGGGACGGTTCTTTTTGATTTGACACAAAAAGAACCGTCCCTAATGATTCATTTGTGATACGGCTCATTCCTCATAATCCTCATAGCCCTGTAGACCTGCTCCAGTAAAATGACCCGCATCAACTGGTGGGGAAACGTCATCTTTGAAAACGACAGCTTGAAATCTGCCTTCTCAAGGACGCTGTCCGCAAGGCCTAAAGAGCCCCCAATAATAAACGCCACATGGCTGTCCCCCTGAAGTCCAAGCTCTGCCAGCTTTTCAGAAAGACCTTCGCTGCTGAGCATCTTGCCCTCAATGGCAAGCGGGATGACATAGGCGCCTGACGGCAGTTTGGCCAGAATACGCTGGGCTTCCTTTTCGAGAATCTGAGCCACTTCGCGCTCAGAAGCCTGGTCCGGTGTCTTTTCATCCGCCACCTCAATGACGTCGAGCTTAATATATTTCGAAAGGCGCTTCGAATACTCCGAAAGCGCCTCTGTATAAAACTTTTCTTTAATTTTGCCCACGGCAATCACTGTGATTTTCAAAATAAACCTCCAAAGCACACGCAGACCGGCATTCAAAGCCGTGTCCTTTTTTCTCTTACCGGCCTATGCTGTAGACCCGGCCCACCCGGTCTCTGTAGCTCAGGTCCAGGCAGACATCTGTACCCACGTGAATGTGGTTCTCTCTCAGAACGCCGCTGACGGTTTCAAAAGCGAGCTCCGGGAAGTTGTTCTCCTTGCTGAGATGTCCCAGCAGGATATTTTGTACCCTGCCCCCCTGCACCGCCAAGGTTGCGATTTCGCCTGCGTTATCATTGGAGAGATGCCCCACTTCAGACAAAATCCTGCGCTTCAGATAATAAGGATAGGCCCCCATCTTCAGCATTTCAATGTCGTGATTGGACTCCAGCATCAGAAAATCAACCTGAAGCAACTCCTGCAGGATCTCTTCCGTCATAGTACCCAGATCAGTGGCCACTGCAAGCCTCGAGACACCGTCTGAAAACCGGTACGCGACAGGATCCGCCGCGTCGTGGGAAACACCAATCGATTTAACCTCCAGATCTCCAATCGCAAAGGGCACACCATTTTGAATGACCTTGACCCGGTCCGGATCCACTTTGCCTATTTTGGGAAGCATTACGTCCCAGGTGCTCTGATTGGCATAAACATCAAGATTGTAGCGACGCATCAGCACCCCGACACCTTGAATGTGATCCGTATGCTCATGGGTCACGAGAATACCGCTTAGCTTCGTAATGTCTTCCGAGATGCTGTCTATAGCATTTTTTATATATTTACCGCTGAGGCCCGCGTCCAAGAGCACCCGGGTTGAATTTGCCGCGATGTACTGGCAATTGCCGCTGCTGCCACTGGCCAGGGAGCAAAATTTCAAACTCATTGGGACAACCCCTTAAATAACATGATATTCATTATACCCTAAAAGTGAAGACTTGGGAAAGGAAATAGGGTTATGTTACCCTCTTCCCTCACCTCAAACCTCAAGGACGCCATTGGGATCAAATCTATTAGCGTACTACTCCACCGCTTCCACAAATATGACCCGTCCGTCGGATAATCTCATGCGCCAGTAAGGCGAGGCCTCCCCGGAAGTGATGTCGCTGGTCAGCGACCCGGTCTCCAACTGGTAACCAAGCTCAATCGCGTCAATTTTGACAGCCTGATCCTCCAGGGCTTCAGACGCAGCAATCTCCTCCGCGGCCAAAAACAAGGCTTTAGAAGGTTGTATGACCTTGTGGACGTTTTCTTGGGGCTGCGGTGGATTAAACCATCGGCGTTCAAAGGAAACGACTTTGTCGCCGGTCAGGCGAATGCGCATAAAGGCTTCCTCCAGAAAATAGCTGCCATAGCTCTGGCGCCACTCAAGAATCACATGATCCGGTTCGACGCTGAGCGCCCAGCGCTGGCGGTCGTCATGGTCAAAACCAAGGGCGGAGAGAAACGCTTCGCCTGTCTGCCAAGCCTGTGCGTCATCGAGAGGCGCGGTAATCTGCCATTGCTCTAAAGGGAGTTCAAATCTGATCTCCCGTTCTATAGCGACGACCAAAAGCGCACCGTCATGACCAACATAGAGGCCGTCAATTGCCTCATAGCCCCCCGGCAGCAGCGCGTTCGCCAAAGTCTGAGCCTCTATTTCATTGTATTCAAGGTCAACGGCGTTTATGGTCAAAGGCATGGCGGGAATAGCCGCGCTAATCCCTATTCCCCGACCGTCCAGCAACGACAGGACTGAAGGCAGCAGCGGATCCTGAGCTGATTCCCGGTCAATCAGTTTCGACATGCCACCCGTCATGACAAATAGGGCAATATTGGTGAGAATCAGCGCAATAATTAATATATTCTTTGATTTTTTCCAATCCATAATCAATTCACCGCCTGTTCCGGAAGATGCTGAAGCAGACGCCCTGTGTAGACATCGAAATAATAGTGGCTGCTGCCAATCCCAAGGTGCCATGCTGGGACATAGGTTGCGACGCCATTATCTTGAATCAGGAAATAGACCAGCTCATATTCTGTAATGTCATGCAAAATTTGATAAACAAAGCCAAAGTCTTCTTTGACGGCTTCTGCTTCGGGGTTCATCATCAGATAATCGTTCAGAATCAGTTCATAATGATTCTCTATCAGCTTGTCCATACTGATAATGGCACCGGATGGATTGGGTTCTGGCATACTCCTCTGTAGCTGCTTATAGTTTTTAGTCAAATAAGTGATCTGGTCATTTGTGATTTCAACCGTAGCAGCGCAAGGAATAGACTGGCCGGAAAGATCTACCGGCAACCCTTTGTAACGGATGCCAAACTGGAACGTCTTAACCCAAACTCCAGGCGCTTGTTCAACTTCGGTGTAATGCCTGAGGTAGAGGCCTTCCGGAAATTCGCCATATTTTCTGAGCTCAGAAACGGCCATGGTCATGCTGGCTTTGAAGCCCAGAGCTTCCCCCGACTCACCAGAGCTCTCGAATCGCTCTACGTATTCCAGACGACCTTCACTGCCAAATCTCAAGGCTCGGTCTCCATAGCCGTAAAGATAGACTACAGAGCCGTCCACTTCCCGTACCCGTTTGACAAAATCAAAACGCGACCCAAAGGCAATGTAAGCGTAGTACCTTTCCTGCTCCTCACTGAGGGTTTGAAGGCTAAATTCATTACTGACGCGGACTCTGTCCAGCGCAGGCATTGTGACGATTGGCTCAATAATGTGATTTTCTCTATAGACTTCTTCCGGCTTCTCCAAAATTTCTCTCAGAGAGAAGATGTCTTCAATACGCTTATATTCAACCGTGCCTTCTGCATTTTCAATTTCTGACAATATTACGGACAGATCAGCAGCTGGGGCTGCCACAGCTGCAACCGTCCCCTCAGGCTTCGCTGTTGAAAATCTGATATACCGGTCTTCTTGCCTATTTCCCAGATAAATACTGCCACTTTCACCGGCAGTGATCAACACCACATCAAAATCTGTCGTCCCAAGAGCCTCCCTGGACACACCTGAACCAACCGCCATTAAGATTTGGTTGACTGTCATGCTGAATGGCATTTTGAAGGTGATGCCCCGCTGGACCACCACTGCATCCCAATCCGTTTGTCCAACCTCAGCGATCCCAGATGTTTCAAGGGCAACACGAAGCTGACCTTTGGCACTGGCCCAAAGGCTGTTTTTAAAAGCGCTGTCGAAATGCCCTGAATACAAGCCACCCCCAAAGCTGACCTGGATGCCTTGGGGGTTTAAAAGGTCTTCGATATTCACACTCGCCTGGACGTTTCCGGCATTAGAACCGGCCCTGGCACTTATGGAACTGGTCTCCAGCAGGAACTGACCCGCCAGATAGACGCAGATGGCAAACAGCGCCATCAATACTGCGGATTTTGCTTTCTCGAGAAGCATCCGACACCCTCCGTGTTTTGGCACAAAAAACAGTATGCACTCTTAACCTTTTTGGCAAAATATTGGAAATGGACAACCCCACGTCAGCTTGGGCGCGTGGGGTCATGAGGTCAAGGTCATGGACTTTAACATGGTCATTTGCATCATTGCGACAAACTGCTCTTGATCACACTATAGGCATTGTTCGGAAGATCTTGAGCCGAATCCATAGCGCGAACCTGAATGCGTTCGACTTTGATGATTCTATTGACATCATTTCTTCTAAAGTAGATCAGATAAGTTCCCACAGCGGGTTTCTCCAAAGTCACCCTGAAGGTTGGGATCGCGCCTACTTTGACGTCATGCCAGCTGTAAACAGAGACTTGTGCAATCCGTCTGAATTGATATGCGGCTGCATCATATTCGATCATAGCCGCGCTTAACTCTCTGGAAGCTTTATTTCTTCGCTCTTCCAGAGCCGCCATTTCCGCAGCGGTTACGAACCCTGTTTTCATTTTGAGCTCTTCCTGACTTCTGGTGAGCTCAAATTCCAGGCGAATGCGTTTTTCATATGCGGTTATATACGCATCAATGATTTGACTTCGATAGCCTGACGTTCTGTATTCGTTTGCGAAGTTGTCTGCCAATCTTACTGGTTTGAGTCTCTCGAGGTTGTTGACTATATCATAGCCGTCCCACCGAACAATGCTCATAGACACGTCCATGTCTTTGAGCAGTCTCACAGACATAAAAAGGTTATCACGTATGAAGACCTCTTTGCTGATTCCATATTTAGGCTCTAAAATCTCGATCGATCCTGCCAGCTCGCGATCCGTCTCAGCCATGGCATACCCGGGCAGTCCAGCGAAAGCCACCAGCAGCATCAGTACCGCCACAGACCTGACTAAAAATCGACTTAGCGTGTAAGCGCGCATTTCCATTATTTCCACCTCATTGTGGCGCATTTATCCCAGTTGGAAGTCTGCCTATAAATAGGGTGCCCTAGAGGGCGGCCCGTCAGTGGCATACTTTGGCACTTTTAATAGGATAAATTCATTATAACCGATGCATGTTACAGTTCCATTACATCGATTTTAAGAACTCTTTACACTCTCAGGCGGATACACTTACAGCAGGCAACCGAATGGTAACCGTTGTCCCAATATCTACAGTGGATTCAATGGCAATGTTTCCGCCATGGGCCTCGACAAACTGCTGCGCGATTGACAGTCCAAGTCCTGTGCCGCCCAGCGCTCTGGACCTCGCTTTATCTACGCGGTAAAACCGCTCAAAAATTCTCGCTAAATCCTTATCCGGAATACCCATGCCAGTGTCGCAAATCCTCAAGACAAGCTCCTTAGGCATTCTGGACACAAAAATTGTAATTTTGCCTTCTTCTGGCGTATACTTGACCGCATTTCCTATAACATTGATCAGTACCTGCTCCATCCGGTCATAATCGAAAACTGAAACCAAAGTGGTTTCCTGGGCATTGATTTTGATCCGCTGATTCTTGGGCTTGTAGGATGTCTCAAGCTTCATGATGCACTGACGGATCAAATGAAGCATATCGTGCTCTTCCATGTGCAGATTTGCCATTTTCGCGTCGAAATTAGACAGTTGAAGCAAATCACGGACAAGCCGTGCCATACGGTCTGCCTCACCGTCAATGACGCCCAGAAACTGTTGGATTGTATCCGGATCATCAATTCCACCGTCCAGTAAGGTTTCTGTATAGGACTTAATGCTGGTGAGCGGCGTCTTAAGTTCATGGGAAACATTTGCTACAAAATCTCTGCGCATCCGGTCCAACTTTTCCTGTTCTGTCACGTCCTGAAGTACGAAGACAAAACCGGATTTTATGCCTCTTACGTTTTCAAAAGGCGCATAATTGACGCGCAAGGTAGAACCCTTGTAATCAACTATTTTGCTTCCGGACCAACGGGTACCATCCTCGACAATCTTATTCATTGTCAGGTCGGGATCGATCTCTTTCAAAATTTGATCGATTCGTTCTGCGCGATAAGGCAGCTCCAGCATTTCGAGGGCTTTAGGATTCAAATGGATGATCACGCCATCCCGGTCCACCGCAATCAAGCCATCATCCATATAGTGGAGGATGGCTTCCAGTTTGCTCTTTTCCCGGGAAATCTCATCCATGCTGGTTTTCAACTCACTGGTCAAAACATTGAACATCTCTGCAAGCTTTCCAATTTCGTCATTGGATTTAACGTCGACCTTCTGATCAAAATCACCAGCGGCCATTTTTGCCGCCTTTTCTGTGACGTCATTAATTGGCTCCGTGATTGTACGCGCAATCATAAAGCCCAGGAGAATTGTGATCCCGAGGGCAGCCAGAGTAGCGCGTACTATAGTCGCTTTAGATTCAGAAAGGCTTTTATAGACATCTGTCAGGTCATAACGGATATACAAAAGGCCCACTACAGCCTGACGCCCATCTCTAATAGGCTCGACTCGGTCCATTGTTCTGATCTGATAGCCTGCGTCTTGAATGATAATATTTTTTTCGCGGGTCTTGCCATTCAGACCTTCGACCAGCAGTTCAAAATCCAGAAATTCCTCAGCGCTTCGGCCAATATTCTGCGTACTGGTCGCTGCGATTTTATAATCTGTCCCGCTGATGATGAAAATCTCTTCTCTGAAGCCCAGCTCGCTTTGATTCTGAATGATCGTCCGAATTTCCGGGCTGTCAAACCCGAAATCCACATACCGCTCTATCTGGGGTTT
The DNA here is from genome assembly GCF_900103005.1 of Acidaminobacter hydrogenoformans DSM 2784. Lineage (GTDB taxonomy): Bacteria > Bacillota > Clostridia > Peptostreptococcales > Acidaminobacteraceae > Acidaminobacter > Acidaminobacter hydrogenoformans. The sequence goes on from NZ_FMWL01000001.1 coordinate 350,245, forward strand.
GATCAGCTCCGTCAGATTGATGAGCCGCCTTGAAACATCATTCATGTGATATCGCTGAAAGGATTCTACAATTATAACCCCAGCTATAATCATACCAATAAAGACCAACATAAAATAAATGGTTGTAAATTTCCAACGTATGCTTTTAAACATAAGCATTAAAACCTTTTAAAATAATAACCAACACCGCGTTTTGTCAAAATGTATTTTGGATTGCTTGAATCATCCTCGACCTTTTCCCTCAATCGTCTGACTGTCACATCCACTGTACGGATATCCCCAAAATATTCGTAGCCCCAAACATCTTTTAACAGCTGCTCGCGTGTGAAAATCTGATTGTCCTGGGTCGCAAGAAACTTAAGAAGCTCAAACTCACGCAGTGTGAGCTCAATCACTTTTGCCCTTTTGCTGACCTCATAGCGTTCAAAATCAATTTTCAGCTCACCGGCTTCAAGCTTTTGAGTTCCGCTGACGGACTCATGGCCACCTTCACCTGCAGCAGGCTCCATCCTTCGCAGATTTGCCTTGACTCTCGCAATGAGCTCTCTCATGCCAAAGGGCTTGGTTATATAGTCATCTGCTCCAAGTTCAAGTCCAAGAACCTTGTCGACTTCTTCTTCCTTAGCCGTCAGCATGATAACAGGCACCTGGCTGCTTTCCCTGATTTTTCTCAAAACCTGAAAGCCATCCAGCCGCGGCAGCATGACATCCAAAAGCACCAGATCCGGTTGTTCTGTCTTTACCATTTGAAGTGCCTCTTCACCATCATAAGCTGCAATGATGTGATAGCCCTCCTTGCCAAGATTGAATTGAATAATATCTGAAATTGGTTTTTCGTCATCCACTACCAGCACTTTGCGTGAATTCAATGGTGCCACCCCGTTTCTATAGGATTATTTTCATTTTAGCGCACAAAACTTCAAATGTCCACAAAGGGAGGTTTATGCCTATCTGCCAGCTGACAGTGAAAATAAAAAGCTTCCGTCAGATTATTCATCACTCCGGAAGCTTTTTGCTTATTTAAAATTTAAAGAAATTCAAAGGATTCTTAGGAACACCATCTATCCGCACTTCGAAGTGAAGGTGGGGCCCCGTGCTGCTGCCCGAGTTTCCGCTAAGCGCGATCTGCTGTCCTTTATACACCTTGTCGCCTTTTTTAACCTGCAGCTTTGAATTGTGGGCGTACACCGTCACCATACCATCACCATGGCTGATGCGTACGGTGTAACCATAGCCGCCATCATAACCTGAAAATATAACAGTACCGCCATCTGCTGCTTTTATTGAGCTTCCCGTAGGAAGACCTATATCAATACCATTGTGGCGTCTGCCCCAGCGGGTGCCAAACGGCGACGTGACTGTCCCCCTGGAAACTGGTTTTGCCAAGACGCCGGAACCTACCGTTGGTGGGCGCACTTTGGTACCTTTGACGACAACTTTTGTCGTTGGTTCTTTTAAGATATTTTCATTCAATATTTCTCTGTTCATTTCAAGCCCATTCATTCTATAGATATTGGCGACGACTTCCCGCTCGCCATGCTCCCCGGACTTGGCAATTTTATTCACGCCTTGATAAGCGGAAGAATCTTCCTCATAAACAGTCTCAAATGCGATTTGCTCTGTATAAATGGCTTTCTCAACTGTACAGACTGTAACAAGCGGAACTGGAACCATCAAGCTGACCTTTGTGCCAATCTGAAGCCGCTCAGGTGTGATTTCTGGATTTGCTTTTTCAAGATCCCCTACAGAAATCTGATATTTCTCTGAAATAGTCCAAAAGTTCTCCCCGGCTTCAACAATATGGACTTTTTCCTGGTCTGTGCCCCTTTTAATGTACTCAACGGCGTTTTCTGGTACACTGTAAGCCTTGAACGCACCCGCTTCTTTTCTGGCAGCGGCCACTTCCACCGTCTCTTTGAAATAAGCCTCCACTATGTCTTTGTCCGCTATGTAGGCAGCCATCAAAGTATCAAGTACACTTTGAGCTTCACGTTCAGACTTGAAGAAACCATATTCTTCACCGTCAATTTTGACCGTATAACCCTTTAAAAAAGGTGCATCAAAGCTTGCAGATGACTCAACAATCTCATTGAGGTCAGCGGCACCTTCCGTCTTTTCTCCTGGAATTAAAGGCATCTTTTCCGAAACGCTCACTTCTTCATAATTCATAGCCAATATAGCTTGCTTTGGCGCTTGAACCTCCGCCGTTTGCTCTGTTGAAAACGCGCCGGACTCCAGGGTAAACACACTGGAAACCGCGACAAGAAGCATTGCCGCCACCGCTGATGTTGCATAACGGTTGCGCTTTAAGAAATTGACACGACTATGCTGATCGAAATCTGCAGTATTGCCAACAGAGCTGTCAAGTTTCTTGGGGGTTTTTCCCGATGCGCGGCGAAGCATTTCACCGCTGTTTTCGAAACCCTTTACAATCCTTTTCTGGATCTGTTTCAGCTGCATAATTTTCTCCTGTATTCTCAAAATTTTGTTCCATAAAACATTCAAAATTAATGTTTTTTTAATAAATCCTCGTTTAGTATACCACAAATTTGATTTCCAAACTAATTACAAAATCAAATTTCTTTTGTGTTATAATAAAAATGCTCGAATTCAAAAAAGAATGTTGTATTTTCAATAGAAAGCAGGGAACGCCATGGGATTCCACCTACAAGAAGAAAAGGTTGATTTTGGGACTACTTCCATAGAAAATATATTTATTAACGATTTTATGCCAATGGCTAATGGAACATATGTAAAAGTTTACCTTTTGGGATATAAAATGGCGCGAGATTCAAATTTCAGTATTACCGCTGACAATAATACCATTTCAAGACATTTAAACCTTCCTCTGGAAGATGTTATGGCTGCTTGGGATTTTTGGGAGAAAAAGAAAATCGTTGTCAAACATCCAAATAAGGAAACCATGACAAATCCAAATCATTATGATATTGAATTCTTGTCTCTCCGTCAGCTTTATCTCGACAATAATTACGCGCCAAAAAATTTGGAGCCTGAGCATTTAAAGCCCTCAACCGGGGATTTGATCGATTCCATGAAAAACGCCGAGATCAGAGACATGTTCTACAACATCGATCAGATTATGCGAAGACAGCTTACACCAAATGAGCGCACAGAGATATTGAGCTGGGTCTTCGAGTTCAACCTTGCGCCTGAGCTCATTATTAAAGCATTTCTTTATTCTGTCGAACAAAAGAACGTTAAGAACGTCAACTATGTAGGCGCTGTCCTGCGGGGTTGGTACGACCAGGGAATCCTAAGCCCGGAAGAAGCTGAGGAATACATGAAGTCAAGCGGAAAAGCCTATGCCGCTTACCGTAAGATTTACAGAGTCCTGGGTTACAGCAACAGGACGGTTTCCAGTGGCGACAGGGAAATCATTGACCGCTGGATTGACAGAGATCAGCTGGAGCTTGATTTCCTTTGCGAGGTCATCAAGGAAGCCACCAAGAGGACTGCCAACGCGAACATGAATTACATGGATACTGTCGTCAAAAATTTAATTGAGAACAAGATAGACACCATTGAAAAATACAAGACCTACATGGCTGAACGCGCATCCGCGAAAGCCTCTGTCCCCGAAGCGCAAAGTACTGCCAAAGGCAAAGCGCCGGGGAAAGCGGGGTCGAAAAATCGCTTTCATGAATTTGAGCCCAAAGGAGAAGACTATTCTCCAGAGGATCTCGAACGTCTTCTCCGCTCAAAGAAGTAATTTAAGCCACCACGCCATTGACACTTTAAGGGGGATCGGGTCTGGGACAGTGCTATTCTTTGCCTGTCAGCCGGATAAACAGCATGAAAAACCGCATTCGCGACATCCAAACCGCTTACCAGCTGCGACGGGATCGTGCCAGATACGATCAGGAACGGCGTCAAAATGAAATTTATGATAAGGTACCGCAAATCCGCGCAATTGATGAGGAAATTGCAAGAACTGGCCTGAAGCTTTCAAAGCTCGTCCTGTATGGACATGTTGATCCAGAAAAAGCCATTCGCGACCTCGAGGAAGCTATGAAGAAACTGAAAAACGAGCGGGCGTTCCTGATGACTGAGCACAATTTCCCGCTGGATTACGCAGAAATGAAATATACCTGCCCACTTTGCTCTGACACAGGTCACCTTCCAAACGGTCAGCTCTGTAAGTGCTACAGGCAACAGCTGATTGAGCATGCTTACGACATGTCCAATTTGAAAAGCGTACTGAGTCGCGAGAATTTTTCTGCCTTCGATTTTTCACTCTTCAGTGATGAACCTTTTAAAAATGAGACACTCACACCAAGGGATAACATGAAAGAAATATTATCTATCAGTGAAGGCTTTGTTCATGAGTTTGGTAAGAAGTATGACAATCTCCTGTTCTACGGCGCAACCGGACTTGGAAAAACTTTTTTGTGCCATGCTATAGCCAAAGCGCTTCTCGACAAGGGACATACGGTAATTTATCAGACGGCCTTTGGCTTAATCAAGCTATTGGAAAAGTATACCTTTGGTGAAGCTGGACGCTCAGAAGCCGCTGAAGCCTACCAGATGCTCTTTGAATCTGACCTTTTGATTATTGACGACCTTGGCACTGAAATGGTGAACACCTTCACGAACACAGAAATTTTCAACCTCATCAATACGCGGCTGCTCAGGCAGAAGCCTATGATTCTTTCCACAAACCTGACACCGGTTCAGCTCAGGGAGACCTATAGTGAGAGAGTGGCTTCAAGGCTCTTTGGTGAATTCAGATTTCTTTACTTTTATGGTAAGGATCTTCGCTGGGAAGTGTGAAGGTTGGTTGAGACCAGACCATCGGCAAAAATTTAGGCAAAAATGTTAAAAGGGAAATGTGTGGGACAATCCTAAATAAGACTGTCTGAAACACGTTTCCCTTTTTCTTTTGCTTGTTTTGTTATGCCCTGAAAATTGTATCTCGGACAATAGTCTGATCCCGCTTAGGACCTACTGAAACGATCTTAACCGGAATGCCCATGAGTGCCTCAATGCGCTCAATGTAGCGCTTGGCGTTTTCAGGCAATGCGTCATAGGAGGTTACAGTACTGAGATCCTCCTGCCAGCCTTCAAAGGTTTCATAGACAGGCTCGCAGGCTTCAAGAACTGAAAGTTTGGCTGGGTACTCTTCGAGAATCTCGTCTTTGTAGCGATAGCCGGTGCAAATCTTGATCTCTTCGAAACCGCCGAGAACGTCCAGCAACATCAAAGCGACTGAGGTCATGCCATTGATCCGGGCTGAATAACGCAGCACAACAGCGTCCAGCCATCCGCAGCGTCTGGCCCGGCCCGTCGTCGTGCCAAATTCGTTGCCTTTGACCCGGATTGCATTGCCTACTTCGTCGTTAAGCTCCGTGACAAACGGACCCATCCCGACACGGGTTGTATAGGCCTTGGCAATGCCGAGAACTTCTTCGATCTGGTTCGGTCCTATGCCACTGCCTACAGAAAAGCCGCCGGAAACAGGATGAGAGCTTGTAACGTATGGATACGTGCCGTAATCGACGTCCAGCATGGTACCCTGAGCGCCCTCAAGCAAAACTTTTTTGCTTTCGACTACAGCTTCATGCACCAGGATACCCGTGTCCGCCACAAATGGCAGCACTTGCTCCGCATAGCCCTTGTAGTCCGCCACAATAGCGTCCACAGCAAGGGGAGACCCCCCGTAGAGCTTGACTATGATGTCGTTCTTCCTTTGGATGTTGCTGCGCAGATGAGCCTCAAACCGGTCCCAATCCTCCATGTCACCGACTCGGAGACCTATTCTTTCAACTTTGTCCATATAGCAGGGGCCAATCCCCTTTTTTGTCGTTCCTATTTTCATGTCGCCCAACGCCTCTTCTGAGAGCCGGTCGATCTCTTTATGGTATGGGAAAATGAGATGAGCGCGCTCACTGACCTTGATCCTGTCTGTCGCGATCCCATCTTTCTTCAGTCCCTCGATTTCCTTTAAAAAGCCCTCCGGATCAAATACCACGCCATTGCCAATGATGTTGAGCGCGTTTGGATTCAGTACTCCGGACGGGATTAAGTGGAGTGCGTACTTTTTGTCTCCGACAACTACGGTATGGCCGGCGTTATTTCCGCCTTGTGCGCGAACGACGACATCTGCTTCACGCGCAAGATAGTCGATCACTTTTCCTTTGCCCTCGTCGCCCCACTGAGCGCCTACGATGACGACTGTTGCCATTATGGTCACCTCATTTGATTGGATATTATCAGGTTTAGTTAATCACAGGCAATATCGTAACAGAGAAATCCTGTAAAGTCAAACTATTTTCGTATAATGATCATAAAAACGAGTTAAACATTCGTGATATAACGAACATTATTTTCTATATCCCGTCTTCCAATCTCCATGTAGATATAATCTATCCAGGCTAATTCGTCTTGATACTCAAACCACTGTGGCCATTGGTTGACAAACGCGATAGGTGTCGACTGGTCCTCATATGGCTCATGGCGTTGATCATAGGCCACAAAACCCGCTTTTTCATAGCAGCGTATAGCCCTTGCGTTAAAAGCGGCTGTTTTCAACCATACGCGGTCCAGTTCGAAGCGTTCGAAGACATGAGTCAAATACTGCTTTATTGCTTCCGTACCATAGCCTTTGGAGGTCCATTCCGGGTTGAAGCTAATGCCCATTTCTGCGGACTTCAAATCCCTTCGGTAATTCTTGACTGTGATATAACCAATCAACAAACGGCCTACAAAAGCGCCATAAATCCATTTTCTAAACGGCTGACGCTTCATGAGATACCAGGATAAGAAGTCGCCGTAGGTTTTTCCAGAAAAGTTATAGCCTTGAAAACGGATGTCCTCATGGCGGCCCCAGCGGGCCATCTGTGATACATCCGCAAGACTCAGGGGGCGAACTTCGACATCAGGCAAACTCCATCCCCCCTAAAAAACCGGCTCGTCCACATAGTGGGCTTTGTCGGCAAATTTCGCGTATTGTCCGAGCCAAACCAGCTCTACGTCCCCAACCTCGCCGTTACGTTGCTTGGCAATGATCAGGTCGGCAATGTTTTTACGCTCTGACTCCTTATCATAATATTCATCTCTATAAAGGAACATGACGACGTCCGCGTCCTGCTCGATCGCTCCGGATTCCCTGAGGTCAGAGAGCATAGGCCTGTGGTCGGCCCGCAGCTCCGGCGCACGGGAAAGCTGACTCAGAGCCACCACCGGGCAATCCATTTCCCTGGCAATAGCCTTCAAGGATCTCGAAATAGTGGAGATTTCCTGCTGTCTCGACTCAGAGCGCCCGGAGACGTTCATGAGCTGGAGATAGTCTATCATAATCATATCGAGCCCTTTTTCCATCTTAAGCCGTCTGCACTTGGCCCGAAGCTCAAGAGGCGTGATTGCCGGCGTATCGTCAATATGAATTTTCGCCGCTGAAAGCTTCGACATAGCCTTTGTAAGCGCCACCCAGTCATCTTCTGCCAACTTTCCGTTTCGCATGTTTTGCATGGGAATCTGTGCTTCTGAGCTCAGCATCCGCTGAACCAGCTGCTCTTTGCTCATCTCAAGGCTGAAAACCGCCACAGAAGCATCATTGCGAAGGGCAGCGTTTTGGCAAAGGTTCAGGGCAAATGCGGTCTTGCCCATAGAAGGCCTCGCGGCAACCAGTACAAGGTCTGATTTTTGAAGACCACTCAACTTTTGATCCAGATCTTTGAAGCCCGTCGAGAGGCCCGTGATCGAAGCTTTCGACGCGAAGAGCTGCTCAATGCGTTCATAGGCTTTAATGAGGACTTCCCGAATGGGCTCAAGGCCCATTCTATTCTTTTTCTGGGAAATATCAAAAATGGTCTGCTCTGCGAATTCCAGCAGCGTATCCGCACCCTCGTTGTCATAACCGCGCTCTAAAACTTCTGAGGACGTTCGGATTAAAGTCCTGAGCATGGACTTTTCTTCAATAATGGACGCGTAATGCCGCGCGTTCGTGGAAAGAACGCCAAAGCTCGACAAATCAGACAGGTACTCTATGCCGCCTACAGCTTCCAGCATGCCTGCCCTCGTCAGTTCATCAGACAACGTTACAATGTCTACCGGCTCATTTCTTCCGTAAAGCCGGAGAATCGCGCTGAAAATTTCGCTGTGGGCCTCTTTATAAAAATCGCCGCTCTCTACGATCTCAACGACGTCACTTATGGCGGCTTTATCCAGAATCATGGCGCCCAGCGCCGATTGCTCCGCCTCAATACTATGGGGCGGCATCTTTGGATTTAACTCCATGTTGACCGTTCTCCTTTCAGGTAAATCCAGAACAAATACTGCCATTTTTTGACCCAGTTGCGTTCACTTTTGACAAGTTGATCCCTAAAAGCCCTTAAGGTTTGCTCAGTATAGTCCTCTTTCGCCCCGCTGTAATAGGCGCTTTCAATGCAACTGGTAAGTTTAACCGCATCAACCAGGTTAAAAGGGATCGAACCGTTACTTGAGGCGTGGGACGCGCACTGGAATATGACTTCTTTTGGCGTCATCCCAGTCCAGGCATCAAGACCGCATTTTAGGATCAGCAGCGTCATAACGTCGTCTGCTAACCTAATTTTAAGATGGGTTGTACTTTGGGAGACCAGCCACCATCGGCGTAAAAGTATTGCCAGCGCAGTGATTATAACAATTGACGCTGCGCCGAAGAGCCAGCGCCAGTATACCGGAACACCCGGAGCGGATTGAGTATTATCTTCAAAAGGATCCGGAACATCCTCTCCCTGGGGGCGTTCCTCAGGCAGGGGCTCGGTTTCATTAGGGAGAGGCAATGGTGAATTAACAGGGTTTGACACCGTTTCAGCGACATAGGCCGGCGTCGCTTCAGCCACAATCCACTTGCCGTCCAAATAAAGTTCCGCCCAGGCATGCGCCCGGTCTGCCGTCACAACATAGTCACCATCCGCATTTGATTCGTAGGGAGTCAGGAAACCCTCGACATAGCGGGCAGGAATACCTGCGGCTCTCGACATAATCACCATGGCACTGGCAAAATAAGTGCAGTACCCCTGCTGCTCCTCCAGCAAAAAATGCTCGACAAAATCCGTCTCAGTGTCCGGCACCGAAGGGCTCAAGGTATAGGTCAGCTGCAATAAATGCTGCCGGATCGCTTCCGCTTTTTCAACAACGGTATCACTGCTGACCGTGATGGCGTCCGTCAGCGCAATGACTTTTTCGGAATAATCCTCAGGAAGCTGAAAGTACTCCGTTCCCGATTCAAGGCGGGTTGGCAGCGGCTCTAAAGTCGCGAGCTTGTATCCATCCTCCAGGTCGGCTATGGGCCGGTCCAGATAAATAACACCGTAATAGTCCCGTCTTAGAATGCCGTGAGGAATGTCAATCCCACCTACGCCCAAAGGCGCGAATACAGTTTTAGTATCTAATTCAACCCCAAATATTTCAAGATCATAGCGGATTTCTCCTGTCCCACGGACCGGGGCTGCCTGATCCAGATAAAAATTTACTGCATCTCCGGCTTCTCGCTTCCAGGACTTTCCATCATAGAGGGTTAAAACACGACCGCGCAGATAAAGATGACCGCCGTGATCGCTCCTCACTGTAAACAAACGATCCCGGCGCAAGGTAACAGGGCCTCCCAGCCTGTTGTCGAGAGGCTCATAGATAGTGTCTTTAAAGCTGAAATTCCCTCCGGAAAAAGGGGAGTATTCAGACCTCAGCCAAGTGACTTGGCCAAAACGTTCATCCAACCGTTCAATAGTCTGCTCTACGGGAAAAAGTGTATAAATCCCAATGCCAATCGCAATGGATGCGCCGGCAATCAGGAGGCCGGTATAACCACGTTCACCTGAAGTGGTGAATAAGTATCCCGAATAGCCTGCAAAATAAAGGAGAAAGCCTGTGTCAACCTTGTAGCCTTGAAACCAGGCGGCCAGGACTGCGACCATAGGTAAAAAAAGAATGAGACGTTTGTTTTTGGCGCTTCTGAATATAAACCAGGCCCCCAAGGCTATGGACCAAGCCAACACCGCATAAAAGAGCACCGGTTCCCGGAAAGGATACCGTTCGTAATCCAGCGCGTAATAATATAAGGCATTAAAAAGCTCTGAAAACCCGCGATACCCCAGCAAAACCCGTTCCAGGGACTGCGCCGCGTTCATGGAGACGTAGCCCGGCATAAGCGGGTGAAGACTTGAAGCGCTGATCAACATCATGGAAAGCAAGCTCGAACTGCTGATTAAGGCGAACAGCCTGGGCGCTGTAAAACGTTCGCAAATATACAGCGACAGCGTCCCACAGAACATCAGCCCGGCCAGGTATAGAGTGGGCGTTTGAATGCCTGTCACCGAACGCACATGGACCAGGACGCCCATAAGCATGAATGCGGCCAGAATCAAAGGCAATCTATCTTTTGGGGGCATCACGGCTCACCTCCCGCGCCTCAGAAAGCTTGAAAATCTTCAGACCAGCGAGCGCCCAAATTCCGAAGTCCAGGGTCTTGGAGACTTCCAACGCATGCGTCACGGCCTCAGCCTCGAATACTAAGTTAAAGTCAAGGCTGTAGCAGAACACTCTAAAATTTCGTTTCACAAGGCCTCTCAGCGTTTCAAGCATTTCGGAGTTCAAGGGGCCGCAAACCAAAATCAGCTCTGCGCCATCCTGAAACCGACTGGATTCTCGTTTCAGAAACTCCGAAAATGACAAGGCCCCATCCGGAATGAAGGCCGTCAGCTTTTCCATAAAGCTGCTGAGATGACGATAGTTCCTGCCATGCGCTTCAGTTCGACGCCTGTCATTGATGACCATTACTGTGTCACAAGCGTCTTTTAAGAGAGCAGTCAGAATTGAGGCCGCCATTTCAGCAATACCGTCCGCGAGAAGTGCCGCCTCCTTATTGGCGGCGGGCATCTGACTTTCATAGACCTTTTCGGTCTGCAGATAGCCGTCAACAAAAACATAGGTTTTGTTGCTGCTTGAACTGGCGTATTCTTTGACCTGAATTTCTCCCATTTTTGCAGTCAAAGGCCAGTGAATCATACGCGCACTGTCACCCTCTAAATACTTCCTTACAGATTTTACAGAGGTTTTGTCTGTCTTATGCTGGTCTCTGGACCGACGGGCACCAAAAAGTTCAATCGCTTCAATCCTCTGCCTCTGATATGGGTAGACTCTTGGATAGACTGCTACTTCAATGGGCTTCAGACGCGTCTTAGTCCATGTGAACACTTTCAGGGGATCACTGAGCTTCATGACAATTTCACCAGCGGTATAAAAGCCTCTGCGATCGCATTTGAGTTGGCGTTCGATCTGCTGAATTTCATAGGGCCGAAAGGCATAATGCCGGAAATCAAATGCTACTTCACCCAGTTCCTTTGAAATCACCGGCTTAACAGACAAGTGAAAGATAGGAAGAATTGAATTGTTCAAAATTCTATACTGGATTGTCAACGTATCCCCTGCAGTCAACACTGATGTGCTGATGTGAAACGTCGATACGAGAAACACAATATTGAACCAAAGCACCAGCCCATCCATCAGGAGGACGCCAAGCACCAAGGCAGCAACGAGATAGAAAAACTTTGATCCCGTGATCAGCACTAAAAACAACGCGCCTGCAACGACTGCCAGAACCTTCACCATGGCACCAGGATTCACTTCTACCACTCGTGTCATGACCTTTTCGCCACCGGAACCATTTCGATCAGCTGACTTACAACTTCTTTTTCTGTGATCCCCCTATACATGGCATCTGACTTGATTACAAGACGGTGGGCCACAACCGGATAAACCACGCTGCGTATATCATCCGGTGTCACAAATGCTCTGTCTGAGATCAAAGCCATAAATTTTGCCATTCTGATCAGTGCTATGCCGGCCCTGGGGCTCAGCCCGTAATGGAGGTCATGATGATGCCTTGATGCGTCAAGCAATCTTTGTACATAGCTGTAAATAGTATCATTGACCTCTATAGCCGCAGCGGTTTCCCTGATTAAAAGCAGATCCTTCTTCGACAGGGGTTGGAATGAAGAACGTTCCCGGCGCAGTGTTTCTTTTTTTAAGATATCAATCTCCGTCTCTGCGTCTGGATACCCAATGTCAATCCTGACCATAAATCGATCCAGTTGGGCTTCAGGCAGAGGAAAAGTTCCTTCAAACTCAACAGGATTCTGGGTTGCGATCACCATAAACGGTTTTTCAAGAGGATAAGCTTGTCCGTCCATGGTGACTTGCCTCTCTTCCATGGCCTCAAGCAAACTGGACTGAGTCTTGGGGGAGGAACGATTGATTTCATCCGCCATAAGGATATTTGTAAAGACGGGTCCCCTTTTAAAGTTGAAAACGCCGGAATTAAGGTCAAACAAACTAATGCCCATGACATCTGAAGGCATTAAGTCCGGAGTAAATTGAATTCTCCTGAACTCAATCTCCATACATTGGGCAAGGGTTTTTGCGAGTGTTGTTTTTCCAACGCCTGGGACGTCTTCCACGAGGACATGCCCGTCACTGAAGAAAGCGCCCAAGACCATCCTCAGAGTCTCTTCACGACCCATGAAAAGCTCGCTCATGGCTTTTTTAATTTCTATAAGCCTGTCTCTGCAATAGGCCCGCGTTTCTGAACTATTTGGCGCATCTGAATCAGAGGCTTTGAGATTCCCGGAATCCGGCACTGTGACCACGTTTGAAATCACTCTCCTTCTGAAAAAACCCTGCATGAGGAATTTTGTTCATCAGCAGGGTCAGTTGGACGTTCTATAAGATCCAGAAGCTTAGACTTCAATCAGTCTTAATCAGTCTTCAATGACTTCAATCTTGACTTTGGCATGGACGCCTTGCATGAGTTTGACCTCTGCCTGTGTCGTTCCAGCTGACTTGATTGTCGCAAGCTCAATCTTTTTCTTGTCTATCTTTATACCATGGTTCTTTTCGATTGCTTCCGCTACATCTTTTGTCGTAATGGAGCCAAAGAGCTTCCCGCCCTCTCCAATCTTGACGGCGAACTTCAGGCTGATGGCTTCGAGCTGCTGGGCCAAGGCTTTTGCTTCTTCAACCTCTTTTTCCTTTCGCTTGTCAGCCGCCGCCTTTTGATGCTCAAGCTCGCGGACACTTGAGTCCGTTGCCGGCTTCGCAAGACCTCTTGGAAAAAGGTAGTTTCGGGCGTGACCGTCACTGGCTTCAATGACCTGCCCTTTTTTACCAGTGCCTTTAATATCTTTCAACAATATAACTTTCAAGACTTTTCACCTTCCTCAAAATATTCATTAATAGCTTTAAGCAGTTGATCCCTTGCTTCATCAAGTGTACTGCCCGACAACTGAGCGCCGGCAACCGTCATATGTCCACCACCGCCAATTTTCTCCAGAATCAATTGCACATTCACGTCACCCAGCGACCTGCCGCTGATAAATATCAACCCTTCCTTGTCAATGGAGATCACAAAGGAGGTGGAAATCCCGCGGATATCCAGGAGCTCATCCGCGGCCTGAGCGGCGATCAGCTGAGCGTTGGGGATATCCTCCATGCAAAATGAAATCGCGATCCCGTGGTCGTAGATTTTCGCGCTGCTGACTATACTCGACTTCGCTATAAACGTCTCCAGGTCGTCCTGGAAAAGCTGACGCACCACTGTGGTGTCCGCGCCAAACCGTCTCAGCAGCGAAGCGGCTTCAAAGGTCCTCACGCCCGTTTTAAACGTGAAGTTCTTAGTATCTACAGCAATCCCTGCCATCAAGGCTTCTGCTTCAATTTTTTCTACGGTAACTTTATTGTCCATATACTGAAGGATCTCTGTGACTAATTCACTCGTCGAGGACGCATACGGCTCGTGGTATTTTAATGCCGTATTCTCAACAAATTCAGTGCCCCGCCGATGGTGATCGATCAAGACAACCTGCGGAATTTTCTCAAGGAGCTCAGGACACTCCGTATAATTAGGACGGTGCGTATCCACAATCACCAGAAGGGTGTCCTTCTGAACCAATCCCAAGGCTTGCTCTCCTGTGACAAAATGATACACAGGATTAGCCGAAAACATTTGGTGGACATTTTTTATAGCTTCATTGACACCCGTCAGAACAATGTGGGCATCCTTGCCGCGATTTATGACCGCCCTGTAAATTCCAATGGCCGACCCATAGCAGTCCATATCCGGATACTTGTGCCCCATGATGATGACATTCGAAGCTTCATCAATCAGCGGCCTAAGGCCATGGGCAATAATACGCGCCTTAACTCTGTTTCTTTTTTCAACAGCTTTTGCCTTGCCGCCGTAAAACTCAAAATTACCTTTTTTCCTCACAACTGCCTGATCGCCGCCTCTGCCCAAGGCCAGCTCAAGCGCGCTGAAAGCGTACTCTTCCGCCTGATTGAGGTTTCGCCCGTTCACGCCTACACCAATACTCAAGGTCATAGGAAACTTATTGCCCACTTCAACTTCGCGGACATCATCCAAAATGGAAAACCGTTTGGCCTCCAGATTTTCCAAGTATCGTTCTTCAAAGAGCACCAGATATTTATCTGTCTGATATTTTTTGATCAATGCGTTCATACGTGAAGCCCACAAATTGACTTTCTGATCTATTTCCGATGTTAGGAACGGACGTTTGTCTTCCTTGGTCTCACTCATGACGTCATCATAATTATCCACCTGAATCAAGGCAACCACAGGCCGTTCATCTTCATACTGGTCCTTGAGCACCCTGAACGGCGTCGCGTCAATCCAGTAGAGCATGACGATCACTCTTGACGCGTCCTTCTCATCTGTCTTTACGACATTGGCATACACCCTGTAATAACGCTCCCCCACTTTGACCTCTGGTGTCTCAGTTTTATTGAGGATTTCATCAAGGTCCAGGCTTGGAACAACACCCTCAAGCTCAGTGCCAATAAGCTCGCGTTCTTCGATTATTTCGCTGAACTTGGAATTGTACCAGGTAATCCTGCCGTCAAAATCAACCAGGGTCAATGGTATGGGAAGATTAAGGATGGCGTAGCGCGCAGCCGAATCTATATCGCTGGACAATTCCTCGATATACTTTTGCCAGCGCTTGTTTCTCTGACGGCTTGCACGCCAGGCGTAGACGTTTAAATAGATGAGCAGCAGAACACCTATAGCACCCAAATAAAAATTATAGTACATGAGGATCAGGACTAGTACGCCTATAATGCCAAGATAGATTTTCGCATCTGGTTTAAAGAGCTTGAGAAATTTTGAATTTCCCATTTCATCACCTCATCATTGAACGGCTTTCATACCGTTTTCGAAAATTCAACATGACATCCGACATCCCGAGGAGCGCCAGATAGATTGTCCCGCCAGTAAACGCCAACATAACCACTAAAAGCCACTTAAGAAGTTTTTGTCCAGGAATGTGCTTGAAGAAATAAACAATCACGGCGACGCCCTGAAGGACAAAGGCCATGGAGAATACCATATAGATATTAGCCAGCAACGCTTCAGACTGTATCAGTCCAAAATAACCCGCCAAATAGCTCAAAACAATCATGATCAGCATCCCGAAAAACACACTGCCCGGCAGTCGAAACTCGCGAAAGGGCTTCATGTCCGGCAAAGCGACACCCATACGCTTCAGAATCACTCTGAACAGCATGTAATTTGCCGCAGCGCTTGCCAACGCACTCATGACAATTGCAGACGGGATCAACAGCTTCATGTTTCTCGTATAATTTTCAAGCATCTGCGTACTTTCAGCCGTAGCTTGGGCATCCGCATTCATGCTGTCCTGCATGGCTTCCATTGTGACTTTCATTTCTTCTATCATCATGTCCATCTGCAAATTCAAGTCAACACCTGTAATTGGAAGAACGACATAATAAGATAAGTAAAGGGAGAACAGGGTCGCCAGAGTCGTCACGACTATAGCCGGCCAAGCCTTCAGCTTCTTTTGGACGACGACGCCCAGAAAAATGCCGTTGACACCACTTGATATGAGTGTAATCAAGGCCGAGATTGGATTTGTGGCCATAGCCACAATTATGGAGGCAATAAAGGCACCCGCGACACCATAGGATATGCCGCTTCGCAGAGTAATAATCGCGAATGGGATTGCTGTAAAAATTAGAAATATATTAAGAAATGGGACATAGTATCCCATAATTGTCGCAATGGCACCAATTGCGGCGACAATGGCCGTTTCTGTCATGGATCTGGTTCTGGATCTTGGAATCAACTGCTCAGCTCCTCAAGTTGCTTCTTAAAATGCTATCTTATATTATACAATATCCCGCAGTGATTGCAAATCTCACATAAAGGTTCAAAAGCGCTGTGCTGCGAAAGTATATCCTTCTTTAAAGTATACCATTCTTAATGGATTGAAATAAAAAAAAAAGAAGCTGCACCGGTCCACACAGGCAGTCCGGCAACAACTTCTTACAATTCTGATTCTATTCGTTGACGAACGGAAGCAGCGCAACGATTCTTGAGCGTTTAACCGCAACTGTGAGCGCACGCTGATGCTTTGCGCAGTTACCGGTAACACGTCTAGGAAGAATCTTTCCACGGTCCGTCAGATAGCGTTGAAGTTTTCTGGTATCTTTATAGTCAATACCCGTAGCTTTTTCTTGGCAGAAGCTGCAGCCTTTGCGCTTCTTTCTTCTTTTCATAATAGCCATCTTTATTTCCCTCCTTTAACCAAATTCTAGAATGGCACCTCGTCGTCGTCCAAATCTGCAGAAGCATTTGAGAAATCGCCCGGATCATATTCCATGGATGGATCACTGTAGGATCCACTGCGTCCGGGTGAATCAGATCTTTCGAGGAACTCCACATGGTTAGCCGTGACCTCCGTTGTATAACGGGTTTCTCCGGTATTAGTCTTGAATGAGCCCGTAGTAATGGCCCCTTCGACCGCGACCATTCTGCCTTTGGCCAAGTATTGCGCAGAAGTCTCAGCCTGGCGGCCCCAGACATTGACGCGAATAAAATCCGCGGTTGGGATGCCTTTTTGCTGATACTCCGCTTTCTTGTCCCTGCTCAGATTTCGGTCTACTGCAATTGTGAAGTTGGCAACCGCCCTTCCTGTGCTGGCAATGTGACGCAGCTCAGGGTCTCTGACGAGGCGGCCGATCAAAACGACATGATTCATGATTTCACTCCTCTGCCTTTGTGACTACTTGTCGTCAAGGTTGACGATCATGTAACGGATAACGTCGTCAGCGATACGGTAGTTTCGCTCAAGCTCCATTGGCAGCGTAGGAGCCGCTTTGAAGTTGACCAAAACATAATAGCCGTCGCGGAATTTTTCGATTTCGTAAGCAAGCTTGCGATTGCCCCACTCCTCGATTTTCTCGACTTCGCCATCCGCGGAGATGATAGAAGTGAACTTATTGATCAGTTCTTTTCTCACTTCCTCTTCCAGAGTCGGCTTAAGGATAAAGATAGTTTCGTAGTTTCTCATTGATTTTGCACCTCCCTATGGTCTGTTTGGTCCGGCCTTTATGGCCGAACAGAGAGTACAGGGAGCCACTTGGCTCCCGTCATACCTGGGTATTATATCACGTTAAAAACTGCCATGCAAGGAAAACATCTTTACTGCTTCAAATACCTTTACAGCGCTCTATTTCTTAAGCGCATTCACAGCTTCATGCAAGACCTCGCCAAGTCGCTTGATGCCTTCAACAATAAGATCTTCCGGCATATTGGAATAATTGATGCGCATTGTGTTTTCCTGGCCGCCATTCGGGAAGAAGGATCCCCCTGGGACAAATGCGACATTCTTTTCGATCGCTTTAAGCATCAGGTCCCTTGCATTAAGCTCTGGCGGCAAAACAGCCCAGGTAAAAAGGCCTCCGTTTGGATAAGTGTAAGTGACCTCTTCAGGAAAATATTGTTTCATTGTATCCAACATCAATGTTCTGCGCTGCCTGTAAACCTCTTTGATTTTTTCAACATGGGCATCCAAATCGTAAAGCTCCATAAACATATCGAGCTCACGCTGAGTCATGGAATTGCTCTGAAGATCAGCCCCCTGTTTGACCGTTATGAATTTGTTGAGGATGCCCTCTTCAGCGCACACCCAACCTACACGCAGTCCAGGACAGAAGGTCTTTGAAAAAGTTCCGAGAAAAATGACCCTTCCATCCGTATCCAGGGATTTGATTGAAGGCAGCATTTCACCCTCAAATCTTAGTTCTCCATACGGGTTGTCTTCGACGACAGGCAGATCATACTTTCTGGCAGCTTCCAAAAGCCGCTTTCGCCTTTCCAGGCTCCAAGTCCGACCTGTTGGATTTTGAAAGTCTGGAATCACATAAATCATTTTGACGTTGTCATGACTTGCGAGCTTGTTCTCAAGATCTTCTATAAGCATGCCATCCTCGTCCGTTTCGACCTCAATGAATTGGCACTGATAGGCTTTGAACGCGTTGATTGCGCCGAGATAGCTCGGGCTTTCACAAACGACGTAATCCCCGGGATTCAAAAATACTTTGCCTGCAAAATCAAGTCCCTGTTGAGAACCCGTTGTAATCAGGATGTCGTTTCCCTTAGCGGTAACCCCCACTTTGCCCATGCGCGCAGCAATTTTATCCCTGAGCGGCGCAAAGCCTTCGGTGGGACTATACTGCAGCGCCTGTCTGCCCGCTTCTTCCAGGACTTTGACGGCTACGACCTTCATCTCTTCAATGGGAAAAAGCTCAGGCGCGGGCAACCCACCCGCAAATGAAATGATTTCCGGTCTGACAGTCAACTTAAGTAGTTCTCTGATCTCAGAAGCTTTAATACCTTCCATTCTGTCCGCGAACTTGATAGCCATAAAATCGACCTCCATTTTGTTCAAAAAGTAAAATCCCTCACCTCATTATATCATCTCTCTCAGGTTTGGGATTAAGAATTTACAATTTTTGAAGTTCGATTCAAATATTTTGGCAATCTATTTTTTAATATCTTCTGGTTTGAGCAGAGTGCCCTGTCTCTCGATTTTCCTTATTCTCTTTTCCAGATTGGCTCGGGAAATCCATATTTGTTTTTCGCATTTTATACACTTGATTCTGAAGTCCATCCCTATTCTCAGGACCTCAAAGCGATTGTTGCCGCAAGGATGCGGCTTTTTTGTATCAATAATATCCCCTATCTGGATTTCAAGCGGCATCTCAGTCCCTCCATTCAATGACGACAGATCTTTGTGCGATGTCAGTTCGATCAATTCTGAACAGCTTCATGCCCTCTTTGGATATGCCTTCCAAGGCTTCAAGGACCGTCTCCAGATTTTCATCCTTGATTCGGATTGATAGCCCACAGCTTGTGGAAATTTCCCGGGGCGTCGGCACCATTGTGATAGGTGCGCCTGAAGCCACCAATTTTTTTTCCGTACTGATCGCATAATGCGTAGAATCGAATGCAATGACATAAAACTTTTTTTCCAGCATGAGCGCTCCTAAATTCTAATTGTATTTTTGGCTTTGTGCATGGTTTCCACAATGGCGTACATGTTGCCTACGCCTCCAACCGCCAGTTTCTCTTTGATTTTGTAATAGTCGAGGCAAGTGCCGCAGGATAAGATCTCGACCCCGGTCGACTCGAGCAGTCTTAAATGTTCGAGGACGGGTGAACCCTCAACGGTCAGTTGAACGCCGCTGTTGACAAACAGAATTGACTTTGGATAGGGTTCCAACTCAGTGAGGGTATAAAAATAACCCTTGATCAGTACCTCTCCGAGAGTCTCGTCGCCTTCTCCAAAAGTATTTTTACCGACCAATATTACAATCTCAGACAATTTTGGTTTTGGCTGAGGCATGATTTCGGCATCAAACATGACTTCGGTTTTATAGATGTCGATGTAATAAAAACCATCGGCTTGCTTCACTTCATAACGGAAATTTTGACTCTTCGCATATTTAATGACATTTTCACGCGCGGTGTCGTTATCTACAATAGTGGTCACAATGCCGCTCGTAAGCTGATCCATTGCTTTTTTAGTCTGAATAACGGGTTTGGGGCAAGTCAGCCCCCGTGCGTCTACCTCTGTTTTTTGGTTCAATTCGAATACCCCTTTCTTTCTGCAGTCACTCAAAAGCGCAGATCCTTGCTTTGTGAAAGTCCGACCATTATTTAGCCGCTAACAAAATAATATAACAGATACAGCAGCATATTGTTATTGTAAAAATTAATAGCCAGCGTGGAGTTATTCAAAGAATTTATCAGCCATTCACTTCCCGTCAGAGGAATCAGGAAGGTGATGACGAGCATCAGGATCCACACGTTGATGAGACCCAGCAGAGCACCCAGCAACAACCCGGCAAGCTTATTGGCCTGTTTCAGCAGCGGCAGCTCAGAAAGGGCTGAAGTCACGACACCCAGTATAGCCAGTGCCAGCATGACTGCCAAAAAGACCACTATAAAGGCAAAGCCTTGAGTAATGCCGTTTGCTATACTTTTCGAAAGCTCTCCAAACAACGCTTGGTTGATGTTTTCTGAGACAGCGTCACCTGAAGTCATCATCTCCGGCACAGAAAGCGCCTTTGCGACAGCATTTGAGGGTACCCAGGAGGTTGACCCCTGTGTCGCGAACTGTTCTGTCAGCTTCTCAAAAACCCGAACTTCCAGAGTCTCAAAAAACTCCATCCGTGTTTTTAAAAACTCCGCGACACCACTCCGAAAAAGGAGTGCCACCACAAAAGCTGCCAAAACCCCTGTCAGGTTGATCAGCATTCTAAAAAAACCTTTTCTTAAACCACTTATGGCTGTAGCAATAATAACAGCAGCCACAACCAAATCCATGAGATTAAACCCCATTAAAAGCCCTCCCTTTCCCGCCTTTCCGAGATGCAAACAGAAAGGCTGATGCTGCAGTCCTTGTACTTAATAGCTGCAGGTATAGATTTCATAGCGGTTTTCATACTCTACCCCTAAATGGAACTTATCCAACCACTCCAAAGCCAACAAGCTGTCATCCAACGTCTTGGCTCCAAGAAGCTTTCCGGAAAAGTTGAGGATATGCAGCTTGCCATCTCCCATATAAGCAATACGGTCAGGCCCTATAGCCATCTGGTCCACGACTGTTTCCAGCTTACGTTCAAAGAAACGCTCTCCAGCCGGATCATACATGGAAAGGACATTGTCGTCCCGGGTATCATCTATGGCTTTATTTTTTATGGTCAAATTCAGAAGTGAATTCCCAAGGGAATCGAATTCAAGGCGCGTCACTGAGCGATCGATGATCTTCTTCCAGAGTTCATCATTTTGGTCATCAAAGGCAATGATCATGTCGTCTGAATAGCCAATAAATCCGCCAGCCGCTTCATTGAGCCTGAAAAGGACGGTGTTGTTGAAGTTTCGTGCCCCCCTCATTCTGCCATCAGTACCAAACATCAGCACATTTGTATGAAAGTAATCCTCTTCCACGACAAGAACGGACAGGGCAATGAGCTTCATGGATGCTGAATAGCTGAGGTCCAGCAGATCCTCGTAGGGTACGGGGACCGTCGCTGACATAATCCCCTCCGGATTGATCAGCGCAATTTTTTTGTCGTTTTTCAAATACAAAGCCGTATAGCCGTCCGAGCCAACCAGAAATCTGTCGACTTTGCCCAAGCCCTCAAGTTTTGATAGAATTTGACCTTTTTTGTCCAGAACGTAAAAATCACCAGTCGCTTTATCACAGATATAGAAGCTTTCGTTCCGTTCATGAGCAAGAATGTCGCTTCCAAAAAATTCTTTTTCCCAGACGACTTCACCTCTGACCGTCATGTAGGTAAGCCTCTCGTTCCCCGTCTTGATTATGCCTGATACCACAGGATAAAAGAAACTTTGCTTTTTGTAGGTTGGTTCAGCTGAAGTGCTGACTGTATTGATTTTTTCAATGGAAATAGGTCCCAGCCCACTGGCTTCGCGAATCATGGAGATCACATGACTGGTACCGAATACAAATGTAAAAGATAAGAGCAGCATCGCAAAGGATAGTTTTCTTCGTCGTCGTCTTCTTTTCTTTATCTGATCCAGCTTATCCTGGATAATTTCAGTCATGATGCTCACCCTTTATCATAAGTCTGAATAGGAACTCAGGATTTCAGACAAACGCTCCAAGTCCTGGACATGGTCGACATCCATCAGTTCCTCTGCAAATTCAACTTCATACCGTACCGCTGCCTCTGGATGCAGCTTGATGATCCGCCGTCCGCCAGTATCTCCTGTCAATTCCAAGAGCTCTGATTTAAACCAGGCATCAAAAATAACCGGATTCCCGACTTTGCCCTGCCAGGACGCCATCATAATTTTGCCTTTTCCCAGTGGAAACGCGCTCAGCATCCCCGCAATTGTTTGCCCGCTCAAGAGGGGTTGGTCCGCCGTTAAAAACAGATAGGCCCTTGCTGCCCCTGCAGCCTCAATCCCGAGTCGGACTGACACAGACTGCCCTTCCTCAGGCGCAGCATTGTAACAGGTATTGTAGCCATAGACTTCAGAAAGTACCGCGACAGAAGGATCATGCCAAACCACAGTAACATCTCCCGGCTCACAGCCTGCCGCTTCAACCGCTTTAAAAATCCAATCTGCCAGAGGCCGACCATGAAAACCAGTCAGCAGCTTATTGCCCCCAAAGCGTCTGGACATGCCGGCTGCC
The DNA here is from genome assembly GCF_900103005.1 of Acidaminobacter hydrogenoformans DSM 2784. Lineage (GTDB taxonomy): Bacteria > Bacillota > Clostridia > Peptostreptococcales > Acidaminobacteraceae > Acidaminobacter > Acidaminobacter hydrogenoformans. Next base: position 372,789 of record NZ_FMWL01000001.1, read on the forward strand.
ATTATTATCACCTTAAACGCCTTGCCGTTCCAAAGCCCCTCGCCCTTTGCATGCCTCATCTCCATAGGCCACGCTCTGTCACGATCACAGGCATTCTTACATCAGATCTGACAGCTTCAATAAATGAATCGTGATGACGCTCAGCTTTGTTTATGAGCACGACCTCTAAAGCGGTCTCAGGGCAATCCTTAAAAAGACCATTTTTTGAGCTTATAAGCTTTACAATGGCTTCTGCTGTCACTGCGCTTCCCTCGCTTAAACCCGTAAGCTCTAAAAACAGGGGCAGCCGATGGACATTCTCCCCAGACGCAGGCACATCAAACGCATCTGCCCCAAGAACACCTATAGCGACCTGAGTTTTCCCGGGAAATCTCGGTTCCCCCGCCCTGGGTGCCTTAAGCGGCCTTTTATTGGCGCCGTCTGCTTCTATCAACGCAACCATATTCCTTGAACGAGAGATCCAAAGATCAACTTCATCCGGCTCAAAACCGTAAATCTTTCCTTGCGCGTCCATACCGCGCGCCACCATGGTTATGCCAGCTTTCAGCGTCCCCACTTCTTCTAAGGTCTCGACTGACAAAAAATGGTCTATCCTGGGCGGCTTCTCAAGCATCATTCTGGTCGTCGTCAAAACAGCGATTTTCAGATTTGAATCCAGCACTTTATAGTCTGCTGCCAAATCAAATAATGCGCTGGTTTTTCCTCCGGCCCCGCACAAAGAAATCACAGTTGGCCTGCGAATCTTCAACAAGCGCTCAATTTCAGCGAGAAGCATGCCCAAACACTCCATTCCTATATATTTTCCGATTCTTCCACAACTCGTTTAGGTGGCTTTGGACCAAAATACTGATAAAAATAACACTTGATCCTGCCATTGTAAAGCTTCCTGTTTTTGGTGGCTTTCTTTCCAAAAGCAGCTTCAAATCCCTCATGCGCCGTGATGACATACCACGACCAAGTGTCGAGTTTTACAAACCGGTCTCCCATGATACTGTAAAGCTTTTCAACTTGCCTTAAGTCAGAAAGTCGTTCGCCATAAGGCGGATTTGTGAGAATATAGCCATATTTGTCCTTAGAGCTCAGTTCAGCAACATCCCTCGTTTGAAAATGGATGCATTGAGAAACCCCTGCTTTTTCAGCGTTTTCACGAGCAATGCGAATACTCCTCGGATCGATGTCATAGCCTTCCAGCATAAAGTTTGTATCTTTTCTGATCATATTGCGGGCAGTATTTCGTTCAAAATCCCAAACAGATGCAGGCATCCAGTGCCAATGCTCAGAGTCGAATTTACGGTTCAATCCAGGCGCCTGATTTAATCCAATCAGGGCGGCTTCTATCAGAAGCGTACCACTCCCACACAATGGATCAATCAGTGGGATGAAAGGCCGCCATCTGCTGATTCTAACAAGAGCGGCCGCCAAAGTTTCCTTCAATGGCGCTTCATTCCCTTTTTCGCGGTACCCTCGTTTATGGAGCCCTTCGCCTGACGTATCCAGCAATACGATCACATTATCTTTTAAAATTGAAACCAGAATGCTGTATCTTGGGCCAGTTTCATTAAACCATTCTGTTTTGTATGTCTCCTTAAGCTTTTCCACAACAGCTTTTTTTGAAATGGACTGAATGTCTGACAAGCTGAATAAAGTGGACTTTACTGATTTTGCATTGACCGGAAATGTGCCGTCCTGAGGAATATAGGCTGCCCAATCAATCTGACGGACACCTTGAAAAAGAGCCTCAAAAGTGTCTGCTTTAAATTCAGCGAGCTTAATAAAAACACGGTCAGCGCTGCGCAACCACAAATTGGACCTGACGATCCCCGCCAAATCCGAATCATATTCCACTCTTCCGTTTTCTACGAGTACTTGATCAAAACCGAGTGCCTTAATTTCGTCCGCGACGACAGACTCTATGCCAAACGCCGCTGTTGCCTGTAATCTGAATTTCTTTATCATCATAAAAACTCCTGTGCTATCATGTCTTTTCAAACATTATAACACAGGAGTCACTGGTGCACCCTGGAATCTTTACGAGACAAAACACAAACCTTGAGAGTTCGTTCTGACAAAACATCCCTGATTCACTTTTATTTAAAAAATCTGTCCAAGACTTTCTTTAAGGAACTCTCTTCAATGGGTTTTGGCAAATGCTCGTCAAACCCATAGCTCGTTAAATAATCGCGCTCGGAATCAATAACTTTTGCGGAGACAGCGATAATGGGACACCTGAAGCGATCCAGCTTCTCAATCTCATCATAAGCCTCGAAGCCATTCATGTGCGGCATCATGATATCCATCAAAACAAGATCAGGTTTATGCCGAGAGTAACGCTCCACCGCATCTCTTCCTGTTCTGGCAAAATCGAGGTCAAACTCATCCTGGAGCAAAAGTTTCAATGATACACGCCCCATGACGTCATCTTCTGCGATCAGGATGCGTTTTCTTCTCGCGGTCTCCGTAATATATGGCTCTGTAAGTTTTTGATTGTCGAACTGCAAATTTTCATTGCTGATGCCGCTCCCGTTAAACTGGGCATAGACATAGATATTAATCTCCGAGCCACGTCCATAAGCGCTTTCTATCTCCAAGCGGCCGCCCATTTTGGAAAGCAGAGTCAACGCAGTAACGTAACCTAAGCCCGTCGAATCCCCCAGCGATGAAAGAATATCCTCCGGTTGGGGATTATCTGAAAGTCTCTTCAACCACTCGAGTTTTTCTTCAGAAAATCCAATCCCTGTATCTTTCACGCTGATCCGAAGTTTCAGCTTATCCTCAATAATGCTGATCTTTGTGATTTGAACGAGGACCCCGCCATGCTCCGTATGTTCAAAAGCATTCTCCAGCAAATTCCGTACAATATTGCCCAATCGCAGAGGGTCCCCTATCAATTCAGATGGTAAATTGTCATCCACTTGAATCGAAAAATCCAGATTCCTCTTCTTTGATAAAAATCTGAACCGGTGATAAAGGTCATCCACAAAATCTGTCAGCAAGAAGGGTTCGATATTGAACACCAGCTGCCCTTCTTCAATAGCATAAATTTCATGAAGATTGCTGATTTTTCTATACGCTTTATCAGATTGATTCATTAAACGCTCAATAGTATCCCGTTCATCCCTGTAAAGCTCAATCACGCGTAATCGGTCAATATCATTATTGATGATCTCAAAAATGTCTTTTAGTGACTCGACCATTTCATAAAACAAAGTTCTATTTTTGTTTTCCCTGTGTACGGCTTTCTGTTTGTCCTGATCGAGCTCAGCAATCCAGTTCTCCAGTTGATCCTCTGAACCCGTCTTTTGCTTTTGTTTCAACGTCTTGGCAATAACGACAGCACCCGTCACCGCACCAGCTTGATCCCTGACAGCTTCAGCGCGCTTGATCCAAAATTCACCCTCACTGCCCTCAGCTTCCTTAGGGACAATGCCTTCAGAGACCGCCCCTTCTCTTATGGCGCGGACACATGGGCACTGCAGGCATCCAAGTTCAGAAGCCTGAAACACTTCAAAGCATTTTTTGCCGATGGCTTTCGAATCCAGATCAAGCATTGCTTTATTTGCCCACTCTATGGTGTAATCCAGATCCAGTCTAACGACCAACTCTGGAATGAGGTTGAGTATTTCTGCCAAATAGGCAGGCGTCTTCTCAAGAACCGCATCAACGCTGTGTCTATGTATATCTTCCAAATTTCGTCAACCCTCTCTCTGTCCCAGCGGTTTTTTTCTGATGACCTGAAAAGTGTGTGTAGCTTTAATTCGACACAATTCAAGGATCTCCTTCTTTTCACCCGTCAGAATCAAATAGACTGGCTGCAGCATAGAGATTTCGCAGGGCTGCAAATTTTGATCCAGAATATCGCTGACATTCATGGTCTTGAAGTGAATCAGTGCGTCGTCTCCTTTGATCCCCAGCAAATCAATTTCTTCTCCAATGACAATTTTATAAGCTGCAGCGTCCTGGGGCTCCAGTTTTAATGCAATTTCCGCGTAGTCATAATCAGGCTTGAGGCTGAGGCTATCCTGTGTGAGAAATTCCCCTTGCCGAAGTGTACGAGAAGACCAGGCAGGGAGTTTCATCTCTGACGCCTTGATCATCCATGGCTCCAAAGAGGACTCCCCAATCCTGACGGTCGAAAAAGATTCCGTCGTAAGAGGATCACCTGGATACAACAATTGATTTGAAATCAGAACCTCCTGGAATTTTTCAGAACTGGACGCCATCCGCATCAGACTGATTTGAAGTGCCATGGTTATAAGCATCAGCCCAAATATCCATACCATCATTCTTTTCTTCATTTCCCATCTCCTTTACTGATCTATTTCAATTTCACGGTCGAGATGGATTTTTATCGCAGTTGCTGAGTAACCCAAGCTGTCAGTCAACCTTTCCATTAAAAAAGAAGGTTGATGTGGAAACGCAACGACCAGATGCAACAGCGGATCATCCCGTACAGTCCCCATTGGACAGATTCCGGTACTATGCCATGAGAGATTTTTAATTTCAGCCTCTTCTTTGAATTGCGATTGAATTTCCTCCGTCAGCGTGGCTTCAAGATTTGCATTAAAGGTTGCTTTAGCACCTGAGGCAGAGGTATTGTCCAGTTCTGTCTGAAGCCTTTCTGACGCTGACTTTAAAGCGCTACCCGCCTGATTCAACCGAATGTAAAACAGATACCATTCAAAAGCAGCAGCTGAGAGCGCTATAAGAATGACTACGATCAGCAATGACAGAATCAAAACCTCAAGCCCCGCTATTCCGCTGTTGTTTAATTTAGGATTTTTCTGCATACAACAAATCTCTCAAAGCGATAGATATAGCGGTGATCGTTAAAACTTATCCAATTGGTCATAAGTCTGCCAGAGATCTCACCTTCAACTAAGAATTTCGCTTTTTCGCCTCTTTTCAAATTTTCGATTGAATCTACAGAAACCTCAACGACATCTAACCCCGCGCCGACCAGTAAAGAGGCTAATTCCACCTCATCTGCGTCCGCAAAAGACTGATTCAACGCCATCTGTTCACTGAAGGAAGCACAAATCGTATCAAGTCTGGCCTTCGTAACTACGGGCGTAAGCAGTTCGAACAGCGCTACGCCAGCACCGAGAACAAATACCAGACAAAATCCAGCCAGGAGCAATCCACCTTCACGCATTCAGCTTGTTTTGAAAACGGTCAACTCAATATTAGCCCACCACGTCGTCAATGATGTCACCATATCCTCCACCAAGGTTTCCATGCTTGGCATTACAATCACAGCTGCCAGCACAATTGATACAACTATTCCTATGACCATGTCTACAGCGAACTGCCCTCTTTCATCTGCGAGATGTGTTGTTACGGCCTTCTTTAATTGGTTTATACCCTTGATAATTACCACGTTCATATTGTGGCCTCCCCTCAAATAATTGCTGCCAGTTTTACTTCCTCGTTATAAAAACTGTTAAACAAATAAAGATTCCAGCGCTTGCAGCATCTGAAGCGCCAGTGGAATTGCGATCACCGCAAATGTTATGCTGCCGGATGCAGCAATCAGCAGGATCAAGTTGAACTGAATCCTGTCCTGCTCTACAGCGACGGACTCTAAATATCTCTGAATCATCACCTCCTCTTGTCTTTGAATCAGCTCAACTGCCTCACCGGACTCAATGCCCTGCCTGAGGATAGTGAGCAGCGTTTCTGAGGCTTTTGACGGATAACGCTGAGTCAATTCATTAGAAGCACGTTCGAAATCCAATGTTCTGAAATAAGCCCCTGTAAATGCGTTCAGGGCATTTCGCATATCTTTATCCGGCGCTGCCAAATGAACATGTCTCAGTATTTCAACAGCGGAATGTCCCGCGAGAAGCTGAGTGCATAGAAATCGATACACTTTATATAAATTCATATTGAACTGTGCCTCAAAAGCTCTTTTGTACTGCTTCAGCCGACCTCTTCGAATAAGCTCTACGATTAACCAAACGGGAAATGCTCTGGCCGGATTCCTGAATGCCGCTAAAATTGGAAGAACAACCGTAACTAATCCATAAGCATAAACTATTTTTCTGGCTTCATTTTCACTGTAACCGGCCTGTTGGTAAAGTTTTAGGTTCCGAGCGATCCAGCGCCTGAAGATATTTCTTGACCCCAGCGCTGACTGTTCTCTTCTTTCACCAGAGGGTCTAAAGGACACTTTTTTATACCACTGGCGTTTTGTGATCCACCCAGCTATACCACATGCAGATACGAAGTCCAGTAATACCAGGATCACAGTTACTACCATCAGCTTTGAACTCATTTTCCTCTGATCCCTCCAGGTGCGCCTGAAAAAATCGCAAGACAGGTGGTCAGCAATACCATGACGGACAAACCCGTTGTGATATAAATGCCCGCTGTACTCTGCAGGTAAAATTGTCTGACATGAGGCTGCCTTGAAACCATCATTAAGAACAACGAAATAGCTGAGCTGTTCAGTATGTAAACCGTCCATTTAAACTTTTTGTTTTCAAGACGATTCTTGCTTCGCTCAAAATACAATCTGTACGATTCCTGCTCAAAGCTGTCAAATAGCTTGACCAGGTCCCCTCGGCTTCTTGCAGAAAATTTCAAATGTATCATAAAATCCCTAAAGAGAGGCATATCCAGTGCCAGCGAAAAATCGTCGAAAGCTTTTTCGATTTCCACACCATGCTGCACAGATAAAAGTAAACGCTTCAAAGCTATACCAAGTGCTGGCGTCAAGGGTTCCTCTGCCACGCGCGACAAACATTGAATCAGATCCGGATGTATGGACGCCCATCTTTTTAACATTCCAAACATGAGGGACAGAGAGGCCTCCTGATCCGTTATTATTTTCTGAATCGCAATTTCAAAAGCCATAACTGGCAATAACACACCGCAAATAAAGCCAATGCCCCCAATCAAACTGCTATTCGATAAAAAATACAAACCGAAAAATCCAAAAGCTCCAGCCGTCATTGAGGCCATCATCAGATAAGACACTCGAATCCAAGACAAATTGTATACCGTCCTGATTGGCACACAATAACGTTTTTCTATTTTAAGTATCCACCCCAAATTCACGACGGTGTTCTGGCTAAGAATGAGACACCCCAAACAAATCGTGATCAAAAGGATTGGCAGGTGATAGACCGAGAACATTTAAAACCTTCTTTCATACAACATGTTAAAGCTGGAATGCTCTGTCGCGCCTGACATAGGCCGCACAACTTCCGCGATTCGCTCAACCTTAAAATTTTTCATGTAAATGACCCGGTCAAGACTGGAGGTTATGATCTGCATGGCAGTTTTTTCAGAGATCCCCTTTTGTGACAAATCAGACAGCATCATGATTCTGATAGGCGTTTCTTCAATGCCGCCACTGTGCAATGTTCCCATGATCCTGTGATCTGTATAGCCTGCTTTGATGAACTCCCATGCCTCGGGTCCAGTCAGCTCTCCAACAACATAACCATCCAGGCTCATAGTGAGACCGTCTCGGACAAGGTGCTCGAGCGTCACCCTAAAATCCGGCTGCCTGTGTCTGACAATTCTTTGTACTACAAAAGAAGGGCTGTCCGGAAAAAGCTCTGTCTCTGATTCGCAGATCAATAACCTCTGAGACTCGCCAATGATATTCAAAATTGCCCTCAAGAGTGTCGTTTTACCTGACCCACCTTTACCGACTATTACAAACCGTTTCTCAGACAAAGCCATATCAACGATCAAAGCATGCGCTTCAGGATCCATCATTCCCATACTTTTAAGAATCTCTAAATCATAACTCACAAACCGGTGCTTTCTGATGCTAAGAGAAGGGCCACCCTGACTCCTTGGCGCAATGGTTGCGTTGATCCTCAATCTCAAGGCATCATCTGAAACTCTTGCGTGACTGTCAGTTTCATTCAAAAGGCCGCCATTTCTTATAACGATCAGCTTGCAATAATTCTCAAAATCTCTATTGGATTCAAACTTAAGCGGCAGTCTGAACACCTCACCGGATCTTTTGACATAAAGATGATCATAACGTGTGACAATCAGATCTGAAACCGACTCATCTTCTAAAACGCTTTGTAAAATTCCGTAACCAAACATATGGTCCATGATCTGCTTGATCATCTTGTCTCTTCTGGCCAAATTTCCCAGTCTATCTACAATTCTGATCACTTCCGTTTCCAGAACACGCCTCTCGACCCGTTTGCCTTCAACATCTGCCAACAAATCCGAGTGATATTCAACCAACTCTTCTATGACGCTCACGATTTCACGATCCAGCCTACGTCCGGGTTCTCCAGCCGACTGCTCTATGAGCGGTTCGTGAAAGCTTTTTAGGACACCCATATAAACTATCCCCTCATTTCATGCATCAATTTGATAATTATTTTTTCATGAGCTTCAAGGGTGATGCGATCCATCATAGGACCATACATCTTTCCTTCTTTGCGTGCTTTCTCACGCTTTGTATTCGACGGAATTCTACCCAAATATCTCGACCCCGTCAGCGCCTCATAATCATTCGTCGAAAGACTAAAAAACGCATCCGCGTCATAAGCAATAAATTGATGCTTTAATCGATCAATTTTTTGCCGCTCAGTCACATAGGCCGCAGAAGATGCTGCAGACCTTAATGCCAATACACCATCACTCACGGGTATAAGATTTTTATCTGATACAAGCAAACTGACTGCTGTAAACGCATCGTAGATAAAGGCATTCACAAGCATAATCACGACTTCAAAGCATGTGTCAATGCGCTCCAAAAGTCGCATGAAGTCATCTTTATCATAATATTCATAGTCATTTAAGTTATAGCTTCCAGTCAATGCGTACAAATCACTGTTTCCCTTAATTCTCGAACATGCACTCATAATCTTTTCAGAGTTTAGGCTATTCTTTCTAATGGCATCTAACAGAATATTCAAACCTGTTGATTGATAAGAATCATAGCCCTCTAATGAATCCGTCACTGTCTTTCTGGCTTCCAGAAGCAAGTCCAAAGAAGGAAACAACCGGTCTGCATCGACTATTAAAGTTTTCCTCTTGAATTTTTTTGAAAACACCCATCCGAGCTCACACCCGTACTCACTATTTCCAAAGACACAAAGTTTTAACCGCTGATTTATGAATTCGGGACGCTTTTCGGTGACTTTAAAAATCTCTTCAAATTTTTGTCTTAGTTTTTTTTTCTCAGAGGTGTGAATACCACACATCAGAGCTTCCGCTTCATAACCTCTGATTTCTGGTTGCTCAGCAATGATCCTGCTAATGACCTCAATGCGTTCCTGATCAACAATGCCTTCAAGACCCAATGCCTCGGTGCGTTCATAGACAGTCCTTGGACGGTATAGTCTGTCAATTAACGTCCCCGTGTTGAGCTCTCCGCGCTCAATAAACTCGTCGAATCCTGTTAGAATTAAATTCCCATCCCCATGTCCCTGTGTTAGAATTGCGATCCATTTTACTTCAGGCCATTTCAGCCTGAGTGTCTGGATAGACGACCAGCGCGCTAATAAGTGCTCCGAGTTAACTTCAAACAAAACTGTTTTTACAGGTGCGCATCCCAAAAGCGTTGTCACCGAATCCAGTTCGGTGCGAATAGCCATTTCCACCCCACCGCCAATTTGGTCCTGTAAGTCTGACATGATCGATTTTATTCTTCCTACAGTGGAATGAGATTCATACCACAATAAAGTTATCATTCAATCGCCGCTTTCCAATTTTTAACATTACTATAACTTTATATCCATATTTTGTCAATAGTTATATTTTGCCATCTTGTTCCCGTTTTAAATAAAAAATTTTCACCTCAACATTTCACGCCTTTTAAAGACATTTGATTAGCCTCACCGCGATATAGTACAAAAAAAAAAGGATAGGGCTTATACAACCCCATCCTTCCTTTACGAACACTCTATTCAACTATTCTTCGTCTTTTTCTTTGCCAATCAATTCAGGTTCTTTAACTTCTTCTTCTTCAGAAGCCTCTGGCTCTTCTTTCTGTGGTGCGCTTACAGCAAGGACAGTCAAATCTCGATCTGTCAATAAAGCCACTTTTTCCATGTTCTCAAAAACCAAGTCAGAAACTCTTATGATATCTCCGAATTCCATCCCGTCCACATCAACATAAACATGCTCAATCAAATCAGATGGTAAAGCTTCAATCTCAATTTCTGTAAGGTGATCCTCGAGCACTGCACCAATTCTTTCAATCGAATCACGATTTCTAACGATAATTGGAACAGGTATTCTTACTGTTTCATTAGCTGAAAGCTCTTGAAAATCAATATGGACCAATAGATCTTTAAGCCCTTTTCTTTGAAAATCCTTAACGACAGCCATAACGGTCTTCCCGTTTATTTCGAGATCGAGTGTTGATCCCTTCGCATGGTACATCAGGAAGCGATCCATTTGTTTACGATCCAGTTTAATGGATCTGGTTTCTTTGTTATGACCATAAATGACGCCTGGCACATAGCCTTGGGTACGGATATACTTGATCTTGTTTTTCCCGACCTCTGTTCTAAGATTTGCTTGTATCAGTTCCCTCATTATGCTACCTCCTTGTTCATTATGTTCAAATAGATAGATACCCCAAAAAAATGTTTTAAACTCATCATTATCTCATAAATTAATTCTACACCTGTGCTAACGACTGACTATTTCCCGGGAAATATTTTAATCCAATCTTCGTCTGCCCTCTATAGCCTTCATTAACGTCACTTCATCAGCAAATTCGAGGTCTCCGCCGACAGGTATGCCATGAGCCAGTCTGGTGATAATAATCCCGGTTCCCTTCAACAATTTGGAAATATACATAGCGGTTGCCTCACCTTCAATCGTGGGATTTGTCGCCAGAATAATCTCATTGACATCATGTTGTTGGAGCCGGACAATTAACTCCTTCAGCTTAATATCCTCAGGCCCAACTCCGTCCATAGGTGAGATCGCACCGTGCAAAACATGATAAAGGCCATGGTATTCACGCGTCTTCTCAATTGCGATTACGTCCTTGGGCGACTCAACCACACAAAGCGTCTTTTGGTCTCGTTTTGCTGATGTACAAATAGGACATGGATCTGAATCCGTCATATTAAAGCAAACTGAGCAAAAAATAATTTTTTCCTTTGCGTAAATAATTGATTTAGCCAGCGCTTCCGCTCTGTTTTCTTTATCGTTGACCAAATAAAAAGCCAGGCGCTGGGCAGTCTTTCTACCGACGCCTGGCAGCTTTGCCAGCTCGTCAATCAACAGGTTAAGAGGCTGTGGCAAATATACCATGTCGGTTGCCTAAAAAAGGCCGGGGATATTCATGCCACCCGTAACCTTGCCCATTTCTTTCGAAACAGCTTCTTCAGCAGTACGCATTGCCTCATTGACGCATACCAAAATCAAATCCTGCAACATTTCAACGTCTTCTGGATCAACAACTGACGGATCGAGGTTAATAGAAATAATCTCCTTTTTTCCAGATACTTTCACTATGACTGCGCCACCGCCTGCACTTGCCTCATATGTTGCTTTTTCGGCTTCCTCTTGAAGTTTTTGCATATCTGCCTGCATTTTTTGTACTTGTTTCATCATCTGATTCATATTCATGCCACCCGGCATCATTGGACCTCTACCCTTAGCCACATTAATTCCTCCTCTTTCACATTGTTAAAATACCTTTATTAATCTTGAATCTCAAGTAAATCCGCCATATCTCCAAGCAATTCCCTAATTCTGTCTTCTGTACTTGGTCCTTTCTTTTGCTGATTGGCTTCATTTATAACTTCGAGTACAAAGCCCACAGCTGCCCCAAGGACACTTTCAAAGGCCTCTTCCACCACCTTATGGTTCGCTTCTTCTTTCAATTTCTTGATGTGCAGCTCTTGGTCAGCCTTAAAGCCCACTACCAAGTGTCCTTTTTCAAACTTAAGGGGTGTGCCATCCACCAGAAAAGCATACACACGACCGTTGTTTTTCTGAAGATAGGTTAATATTTCAGGCCATAAACGAAGAACTTTTTCCGGGTCTACGTTGATTGCGTTGCGAGTTCCAGAATCAGACGCCCTATTGGAGCTTTTTTGAACATTCTCGGATTCTTGCACTGCTTCTTCCTTGAGTCCAAACTTGAATCCAATCTCATTGTCAGGCACACCACTCACGGAGACTATGGATTTATTGGCCAAATAATCAGGACTCTCATCAGCAAGTGTCTGAGGCTGATTGACTGAAACCATTTCACCATTTTTAATCAGCCGTTTCAGAAGCGCAAGTTCATTCTCCAACTTTTCAAGTCTCTCAACGGCCTCTGCAGCACCTACAGAACCTGGTGTCATAGCCTTCAACAAACCTGTCTCCAAGAAAATTAATGGATTCTGAGCGTATTTGATTTGTGTTTCAATGGCTGTTAAGGCCTCAAGCAATTTTACAGCGCCATTCATACCAAACATTTTTGCCTGGGCTATAACACGTTCGGGAAGCAAACCCGAAAATTTAAGCATTCCCGGGTGATCTGGCGCGGCTGCGGTTACCATAACATCCCGAAAAGCGAGGATCAAATCTCTGGTAAATGCCTGTAAGTTAGCACCACTTTCTGAAAGTTGATTGAGACTATTCAGCACAGATCTTCTGTCACGCCTGCCAATATGATCAATCAAATCCATCAAAAAATCTACACCAATGAGCCCTAAAATTTGGTCGACATCCTCTGCCTTCAAAATTTGTGAAGTCGATGTAAGGCAGCGGTCGAGGAGACCGAGCGCATCCCTGACAGCTCCGTCAGCCCTGTTGATCAGCTTGTCAAGTGCTTTGGGCTCACATGACATCCCCTGAGATTCACAGATTAAATTCATCCGTTCCATTAAATCATCTTTACCAACGCGTTTGAACTCGAATTGCTGGCATCTGGAGAGAATTGTCGCTGGAATTTTATGCGGTTCAGTCGTTGCCAAAATAAACACCGCGTAATCTGGCGGTTCCTCCAACGTTTTCAGCAGCGCGTTGAAGGCACTGGTAGACAGCATGTGAACTTCATCAATAATATAGACTTTAAATTTACTTCTTGAAGGTGGGTATTTTACATTCTCGCGAAGTTCTCTTATGTCGTCAACGCCATTGTTGGAGGCTGCGTCCATTTCAATGACATCCATCAAAGTCTCATCCAGGATGGATTGACAAATCTCACATTTATTGCAAGGATTATGGTCTGTTCGTTCAGGACAATTAATGGCACGTGCCAGAATTTTAGCCGTAGAAGTCTTACCTGTACCACGTGTTCCTGAAAAAATATAAGCATGGCCGAATTTGCCGTGTTCAATTTGATTGCGCAGAGTATCCACTATAGCCTTTTGGCCAATCAGATCCTCAAAGACCTTGGGTCTCCATTTCCTGTATAGTGCAGTATAGCTCATGGCAATTCGCCCTCTCTAAACATTTAGTAAAGTACTACCTAATCTATTATATCAGATGTCGTCTCATTGTAAAAAAAAAGAGAGCTTCCGCTCTCACTTTTAACTTTAGCTATTAATCGCATACCCGGTTGTACATATTAAAAATATATGAATTCCCGCAGCTACAAGCACAATCAGGCACCCTTGCGGCACATAGAACGATCCGCTTACCGCTGCTTTCTTCCGAACCTGACGGGGTTCACAGGGTCCTATTGCGCAAGACCCGACTGACTTGCGACTGCGGGAAAAGCATACTCTTAATTTTACACCCGGTTTCGGATCCTGCTCGCAGCGGATTGCAGGTCATAAGGGTCCGCCAGACTCCCCATCCATACGCGGTCAACAGTTAAAATAAAATGGCGGAGAGGGCGGGACTCGAACCCGCGGGGCGGTTAAGCCTTACACGCTTTCCAGGCGTGCCCCTTAGCCAACTCGGACACCTCTCCACATAGTCTGTTACTTTACGCGCAACTTTTCAAAAAAACTGCTCATTATCTGAGCTGTCTCATCCGAGAGAATGCCTTTTTCAAGTTGTACTCTATGGTTAATTCTTTTGTCTTGGGACAAGTCGTACAGGGATCCAAACGCACCTGCTTTTATGTCTTTTGACCCATAGACTACCCTTGAAACTCTCGATTGATAAATTGCACCAGCACACATCAGACAGGGTTCAATTGTAACATACAAGGTACAACCTGTCAACCGCCAAGAGTTAAGATGTTTTGAGGCTTTTTCCAGGGCTATCATTTCAGCATGGAGCTGCGCATTTCTTCCCTGCTCTTTTAGGTTATGTCCTCTCGCTATGATTACGCCTCGTCTGACAATGACAGCACCTATAGGCACTTCGCCTTTTGATGATGCCAGACGCGCCTCATAAAGCGCTTCACGCATGTACATTTCATCATGAAGCATGGTTTCCTCCAAAATCAGGTGTGAACCGTACCTTTTTTGTTTTGTTTCAGACAAAAAAAGGTACGGTTCAACTTTGGCGCACTCGAAAGGAGTCGAACCTTCGACCTACCGCTTAGGAGGCGGTTGCTCTATCCTACTGAGCTACGAGTGCAAATTTCAAGCTATTCAGGCAGACTTTATGCTGACAGCTACTTTTCTATGTTAAAGAATTCCCTGCGATTTGTCAACGCCGAATACATCAATTGCAGTAAAAGTATATTTCATCTTCTGATAAAGTAACATGAACAGGCGTTGTTCCGGTTATATTACCGTCCACATTGAGTAGCAAGCTATGATCCAAGCTTTTTACAATAACTTCAGAGCATTTATAATACTCTACTTCTTTTACTTTAAGATGTTCCCCTTTAAAAATGGATGGAAATACTGACAATAATTTAATTTTTGTTACTTTATTGACAATGCAGACGTCTATTAAGCCGTCATCAATTTCAGCTAATGGTGTTATTTTCATGCCACCACCAAAATATCTGCCATTTGCCGCAGTGATCAGAAGCGTCTCTCTTTTAATAGTTTGTTGATCTATCGTAATTTCAACGCTTCTGGCCTTATAAGTCATTAACGCTTTTATTGTGCTTATTAAATAGGCAGCAGGTCCAGGAATAATTCGTTTAATTTTTTCAGTATCCAACACAATGGGGCCATCTATCCCCATTGCGCAAACGTTGACGCATTTAATGCCATTACAATTAAGCAAATCAACTCTTTTTGACTCACCTTTAATAATTTCTTCCAATATTGATAAAGGATCTTGATTTGAATATAAAACTTTTGAAAAATCATTGCCTGTTCCACAAGGCAGAATACCTGCAATGATATTTGCAGATCCCGCCTTCGAAATACCTTGAATCATTTCCGTCAGTGATCCGTCTCCGCCAACAGCGATCAATTCTTTATATCCATTCTTTATTGCATTAAATGCCATACTTTCAATTTGCCCTTTAAATGTTGAAATCGCGAAATCGTATTCTAAACCTGTTTTTTTAAGTCGATCATGAATGGGTTCAATTAACGCCTTTGCGGCTCCCTTGCCAGCAACAGGA
This sequence comes from Acidaminobacter hydrogenoformans DSM 2784, assembly GCF_900103005.1. Lineage (GTDB taxonomy): Bacteria > Bacillota > Clostridia > Peptostreptococcales > Acidaminobacteraceae > Acidaminobacter > Acidaminobacter hydrogenoformans. The sequence goes on from NZ_FMWL01000001.1 coordinate 388,210, forward strand.
TTGACAATAAACATAAGTTTTCTCATTTTTCACCTCATAATGTTTCACGTGAAACATTACTCACCTCGAATTAAATTATAAAGCCTATCCAAATCTTCATCATTATAAAACTCTATTTCTATCTTTCCCTTTTGCCTTCCACGCTTTATTTCTACTTTTGTCCCAAAATGCTCTCTTAATTGCGATTCCATATATTTAACTTCTAAATCAGGTTTGGATTTCTTCTTAACCTTAGTTTTCCTTTCTGGCCTTGATAAAGCATCTTCAATTTCACGGACACTTAACGTACCGTCAATGATCTTCAAAGCCCACGCATGCTGATGCTCTAAATCATCAATCCGAAGTAAAGCTCTTCCGTGGCCTCCACTAATTTGTCCAACAGCAATCATATCTTTGACACGATCGTCCAATTTAGTCAAACGCATGGTATTAGCAATATGTGACCTGCTTTTACCTACAGCTTTCGACAAATCTTCCTGAGTCAATCCGTAATGTGCTATTAAATGCTCATAAGCCATAGCTTCTTCTATATCGTTTAAATCTTCTCTTTGAATATTCTCAATTAATGACAACTGCGCAATGTTTATATCATCAACTTCCCGAATAATAACAGGTACGCGCTTTAAACCCGCCATGCGAGCTGCTCTCCAGCGACGTTCACCAGCAATGATTATATAACCATTACCATTATGCCTCACAAGTATTGGCTGAACGATACCATGTACTTCTATTGAATCTTTCAACGAGAGCAGTGCATCCTCGTCAAAATGCCTCCTAGGCTGACCGGGATTTGGTGTAACTCTCTCAATTTCAACATCTATAACTTCAGCGGATCTATATTCGCCTATTGACGCAATTTCGGCCTCTGGTATCAGCGCGCCTAAGCCTTTCCCTAATCCTCTTTTAAGCTTTCCTGCACTCATAAGGTCCTCCTTCATCTCTTTGCGAATTCTTTTGCCAATTTGATATAAGCTTTTGCACCTTTCGAATGTTTGTCGTAAGCAACAACTGGCATACCATAGCTTGGTGCTTCAGCAACGCGAACATTTTTAGGAATAACGGTCTTATAGACTTTGTCTTTAAAATACTTATTAACTTCATCTACAACTTGAGAAGAAAGGTTAGTTCGGCTGTCATACATAGTAAGTAAAACCCCTTCTATTTCAAGACTTGAATTCAAATTCTTTTTAATTCTGTGATAAGTGTCGACCAACTGACTGACACCTTCTAAAGCGTAATATTCACATTGAATTGGGATCAAAATACTGTCCGCAGCGACTAATGCGTTGATAGTCAACAGACCCAGAGAGGGCGGACAGTCAATCAATACGTAATCATAGTCCTCTTTGATAGCATGAATAACTTTTCTTAACCTGTGTTCACGTTCAGTTAAATCAATCATTTCAATTTCTGCACCCGCAAGCGCTACGTCTGACGGCATAATATATAAATTTTGATACTTTGTATCATGTATGCAGGCTTTAGGCTCAGCCTCACCTAATAAAGCGTTGTATATATTGTATTGCAGCTTGTTTTTCTCAACCCCTAAGCCACTGGTTAAATTTCCTTGTGGGTCGTTATCAATTACCAATACTTTCTTTTTCATTCCAGCTAATGCTGCACTTAAATTTACATTGGTAGTCGTTTTCCCGACGCCACCTTTTTGATTGAATACAGCGATTGCTTTACCCAAGAAAACCACTCCCTATTTGAAGATTACTACTATTATACTAAAAATACGCATAAAAAAATGAAAGAGTACAAACTAATTGCACTCTTTCACGAAATAATCTTATGTTTCACGTGAAACATCTACTTCTGGAACCGAATTCTGACTTCTAACCCATCCTTGAATTCAACCTCTTCGTAAGTTAGCTTTCCACCAGCAGCTTTGATGGTCTCTACGCTTTGCTTCAATGTATTCAAATATATTTTAAAAGCTGCGATCCCTCGAATATTCCTCTTACTCTTAACTTCTTTAATTTCAGCGTCCGTTTGATTAGTCCATTCAGCAATATAACTCTCTGTCTCTTTTACCGTCAGCTTGTCTTGAATGATTTTTCTTACAGCTTTTCGCAACTGAGCTGTAGAATCAAGCTTTAGCAATGCTCGAGCATGCCGTTCACTCAGCTGATTTTCAATTAACGTATCCCTTATTGGCTCAGGAATAGCCAATAATCTGATCTTATTTGAAATCGTAGATTGTTTCTTACCAAGCAAATCCGCAAGTTCCTTTTGAGTCCATTGCTGATCTTTCATCAGCCGTTCTAAAGCACAAGCTTCTTCAAAAAAATTCAAATCATTCCTTTGAATGTTCTCAATTAAAGCCACAGCAGCTGATTCTTGATCACTCATATTAACAAGCATTGCAGGAATTTCTTTCAGTCCAGCTATACCAGCAGCTCGGAGTCGACGTTCTCCAACAACAAGTTCATAACCGTCCTGAATAACCCTGACAGTTATAGGTTGAATAATACCGACACTTTTAATCGAATCTGCCAACTCATTTAAATCCTCATAAGAAAAATTGCGCCTTGGTTGATGAGGATTGGGTCGGATGTGTTCAATAGGAAGATGAATCAAATGCTCACTTCGATTCAAGCTTTCAGCCCCCTATACTATTGGCTTCTTAGCTGGAGTACCAGCTTTTCTTGGATAAACAGATGGTGTCATTTTTATTTTTTTTATAACTACAAGATTGTGACCCAATTCAGTTCCTGGAACAGTTACCGGAATGATCTGAGGAGAGTCTCCACCAAGTATTTTTATTGCTTTTTCAGCAGCTTTGATTTCATCTATAGCTTCGTTTGTCTTCTGAGCAACAAAATATCCGCCAACTTTTACAAAAGGGAGGCAATACTCAGCTAAAGTGCTCATATTGGCAACTGCTCGCGAAACGACAATATCAAATTCTTCTCTGTACTCCGACTTTCTTGCAGCTTCTTCTGCCCTTGCGTGAACACATGTTACATTTGTCATATCAAGTGCACTACACACTTCATTTAAATATTGAATTCTTTTATTTAAAGAATCCATTAGAGTTATATTGAGTTCAGGCATAACAATTTTTATTGGGACTCCGGGAAAACCAGCACCAGTTCCAAGATCAAGCACTTTTTTACCTTTAAAATCAACTGGTCCACTTAAGCATGTCAATGAATCAAGAAAGTGTTTGTAGACAATTCCTTCCTCATCTGTAATAGTGGTTAAATTAATCTTACTGTTCCATTCCAAAAGCAGTGTTTTAAAGATCATGAAATGATCCAGTACTACTTCAGAATTATCATGCCCCAATACTGACAAGCCCTCACTTAACGCATTCCTGACATCCATTTCAATTGCCCCGCTTTCTATTGCGTTGTTCCAAATAGATCATCAGGACAGAAACATCAGCAGGGGACACACCGGAAATCCTGGACGCCTGTCCAACAGATTCAGGATTGATTTTTGTAAGTTTCTGACGCGCTTCTAAACGAAGGCCCTCAATTTCGTGATAATTAATATTTTGAGGCAGCCGCTTATTTTCCAATTGTTTAAAACGTTCTACCTGTTGCATTTGTTTTTGTATATAGCCTTGATATTTTAATTGAATCTCGCACTGCACAAAAACATCTTCTCTTAGCTCTGGCCTTTCCAAATCAACTTCTCTAAGCAAATCATAATTAATTTCTGGTCGTTTCAACAGTTCTTGAAGTGAGGTGCCTTTCTTGACAGAAGAACTGCCAATTCTCTCTAAGAAGGCATTTACCACATCCGGGCGCACAGTGACCTGCTCAAGCCGCCGCATTTCTTTTTCAATATTTTCCATTTTTTCAACAAGTCTCTCATACCGTTCTTGGGTTGCCAGACCAAACCTGTAACTCTTTTCAGTCAACCTCATATCGGCATTGTCCTGTCTTAAAAGAAGCCTATATTCCGCTCTTGAGGTCATCATACGATAAGGTTCATTGGTGCCTTTTGTCACCAGATCATCAATTAAAACACCAATATAAGCCTCCGAACGGTCCAGTGTAAATGGAGGTGCGCCTTTAAGCTTTAAAACAGCGTTGATCCCAGCTATAATGCCTTGTGCCGCAGCTTCTTCATATCCTGACGATCCATTAAACTGCCCTGCGGAAAATAAATTTTCTATAGATTTTACTTCAAGCGTATTTTTTAGTTGTGAAGGATCCAAACAATCATATTCAATTGCGTAAGCTGGACGCATAACTTCAACGCTCTCCAGACCTGGTATCGTACGCATGAAAGCTGTCTGCACATCTTCAGGAAGGCTTGTCGACATCCCTTGAACATACATCTCGTTTGTTTCATAGCCCTCAGGCTCTATAAACAGCTGATGTCTCTCTTTATCCGCAAATCGCGTTATCTTATCTTCAATAGATGGGCAATACCGCGTACCAGTTCCTTCAATTTGTCCGCCAAACATGGCAGAACGAAGAATATTCCTTTGAATGACATCATGTGTCTCTTTATTGGTATAAGTCAACCAGCAGGGAAGCTCTTCAAATTCAACGCTGTCATTCATAAAGGAAAACGCGGCTGGTCTTGCGTCACCATATTGTGGCTCCATTTTCGTGTAATCCAAAGAACGTTTGTTAACACGCGCTGGTGTTCCAGTCTTAAATCTCCATATGCCAATTCCATGAGACTTAAGGTTCTCTGCTAGCTTCAATGATGGTGCCAAGCCATTCGGACCGCTTTGAAACACTGCACTACCAATAAATATCTTCCCACCGAGATAAGTACCGGTTGCCAAAATGATGGCTTTCGCCTCATAACGCGCACCCGTACTTGTCAAAAGACTTTTTACACGACCATCAACAACCTCAATCTCAATGATTTCACCTTGTTTAAGGTCTAACCCATCTGTATTCTCAATGACTTTTTTCATTTCTACATGGTATTTTGTCTTATCAGCTTGGGCTCTTAAGGAATGGACAGCAGGACCCTTTCTGGTATTGAGCATTTTGCTCTGAACCATAGCCTGATCTATGATCAATCCCATTTGTCCTCCCAAAGCATCAACTTCACGAACCAAATGTCCTTTGCCTGTACCTCCAATAGACGGATTACAAGGCAACATTGCTAAAGAATCCAAATTAATTGAAAACATGACTGTTTTCATGCCCATTCTGGCGCTTGCCAGCGCGGCCTCGCAGCCTGCATGGCCTGCTCCAATGACAGCAACATCATAACTTCCACTATAAAATTCTTCTTGCAAATCCAACACCTCTCTATTTGCCCAGACAGAATTGACTGAAAATCTTCGTTATCAGGTCATTTTCGACCGTTTCCCCTGTTATTTCGCCGAGAGCCTCATATGCATTCTTTACATCTACTTGTAAAAAATCGTATGGCATATTAACACGGCATGATTCAACCGCTTCGCTGAGAGATTTAGCAGCCCTGCGCAAAGCGTCCTGATGTCTGAGATTTGTTACCAATGACCGCTCTGAAAGTGAAACTTCCCCTCCGTAGACCATTTTGGCAATCTCATCTTCAAGTTCTTGAATGCCTTCTTCCTGAATTAAAGAAGTCTTAACAATTGGTACATGCTCACCCAGACTTTCACGTAAGTTAACCTCATCAATTACAGGCGCCAGATCGCTTTTGTTGAGTAAAACGATTGCGCGGCGTCCTCTCAGATAACCCATGATTTTTTCATCTTCCTCAGACAATGCTTCTGCTGCATTCAATACAAAAACCACCAAATCCGCACTGTTAAAAAACGCTTTGCTGCGCTCAACACCCAATTTTTCAACTAAATCATCCGTTTCACGTATTCCAGCGGTATCCACTAATTTGATCGGTACGCCCCGAATATTCAACGTTTCTTCAATAATATCACGAGTTGTGCCGGGAATGTCCGTTACAATAGCTCTCGATTCCCGCAGTAAAGCATTTAACAGTGAGGATTTACCAACGTTTGGCTTACCAACAATGACTGTGCTGAGACCATCTCGCAAAATTCGTCCAGTTTCACTTTTTTTAAGCAGCTCAGAGATAGATTTCTCTGCTGCCGTAAATCGGGAAGTCATTTCAGCATATGTCATTTCCTCAATGTCTTCTTCCGGATAATCAATGCAGACTTCGAGCTGTGCCATTGCAGCGAGAAGCGCTGCCCTAACGGCATCCACTTTTCTGGAAAGATGTCCTTCCAACTGATTGTAGGCAACGTTAAACCCTTGCGGTGTCTTTGCTTGAATCAAATCCATGATGGATTCTGCTTGAGCCAGATCCAGACGTCCATTCAAGAAAGCGCGCTTTGTAAATTCACCTGGCTCCGCCATACTGGCGCCATTTTCCAGAATCAGCTTAACAATTTCTGTCATTGGAACAATGCCGCCATGACAATGAACCTCGACCATATCCTCACGGGTATAGGTTCCCGGAGCAAACATAGGCACTAACAATACCTCATCCACTACAGAGCTCTCTCTGTAAACATGACCATAGAGCATCCTTCGATGATCCTCCGTTGTGATTGAAGCCCTGTTTTTCTGGACGAAAATTTTGTTGGCGATCTCCACACTCAATTCGCCGCTCATTCGCACAATACCTATGGCACCCTCACCTGGAGGTGTTGATATTGCAACGATTGTATCCTCTCTGAACAACGTCTGTCCTCCTCTCGGATACAAAAAACCCAGTAGCTTGACTGGGTTTTTCAAAGTTACTTATTCAAGAATATAACGACTTTACGATTAGGCTCCTCGCCTTCACTTTTAGTGCTGACATATGGATGTCCCTGCAATGAGGCGTGGATGATCCTGCGTTCATACGGATTCATAGGTTCAAGCACAATATCTTTTCTCATTTTTTTTGCTTTTGCCGCAAGCCTGTGCGCCAATTTTTCAAGAGTTTCTTTCCGCTTGGCACGATAGCTTTCAGTATCCAGCGTCACTCTGAGATAATCATTTCTTTCTTTGTTGACCACCAGACTGACCAGATACTGCAGAGCGTCAAGCGTTTGGCCTCTCCGTCCGATCAATATAGCCATGTCTTTTCCTAAAATATCAAGATTCAAAGCGTCGCCATCCAGCTTCGCTACGACTGTACCATCAATTCCCATTTTCTCGAGAATTTTTTCAAGAAATTCAACTGCAATTCGATCGCTTTTTTCCTTGAGTTCCACGCGAACTTTAGCTTCTTTCGCGCCAAAGAGACCAAAAAGACCCTTTGAAGATTCTTCTATGACGTCTACTTTAACCTGATCTTCGGTTGCAGACAGTTCTATCAACGCTAGCTTAAGCGCTTCATCAACAGTTTTAGCGGTTTTTTCGACAACATACATGAACTTGTTAAGCCTCCTTCTTTTTCAGGTGACCGGTAAGCTTTTGCTGAACGAGTTGGAACAAACTGCTGATAATCCAGTAAATCAGAACACCCGCAGAAAGTGTACGTCCAGTAAATAGAATAACAAAAGGCAGTATGGTGTTCATGGTTTTCATCTGCTCATTGACTTGCTGTCCGGAATACATAGAGTTCATCTGCCAATAAGTAATCGCTGCCGCGAGTATAGGCATTAATCCTGGCAATGCTCCAATAAAACCTGTTGCCGATGGAATCAAAAGATTCAGCGTATCCGGGGCAGCAAGATCTTTTATCCAAAGAAAACCTTTACTGAGTGCTTCATTCGCCATTGCAGCGTTGTTATTAAAGACATACTGAATAGGATCTCTCAGTGTACCAAACAACGCGAAAATGATTGGCAGTTGAATCAACAGGGGCAAGCATCCTGCCATTGGATTAATATGATGCTGTTTATAGAGATCCATTTGCTTTGCGGCAAGCGTCTCTTTATCATTCTTATACTTTTCTTGCAACTCTTTAAGCTTTGGCTGTATTTCATTAATCGCCTTAGACGAACGAATTTGTTGCAAATTTAACGGATACAACAAAAGTTTGACCAAAATTGTAAAAACTATGATTGATAATGCATAATCATTGACAAGATTATAAATCAAACCCAATGTTTTTCCAAAAATTGCATATAAAAAACTCAATCCTCTTCCTCCTGACCAGCATTAAATCAATTTTATTTTAGTGGATCATATCCCCCTGGATGAAAGGGATGACATTTTATAATGCGTTTGATGCTGAGCCAAGATCCTTTTAAAGCACCATATTTAGATACGGCTTCAAATGCATAATGGCTGCAAGTAGGATGAAATCTGCATCTCGGTCCGAGAAGCGGAGATATGTATCCTTGATAAAACCGAATCAAAGCGAGCAGTATTTTTTTCATTTCTGACGAAGCTCCTTCAATAACCGGCGCACACTTTTTTCGATATCCTGATACGTTGCTTCGACAATTCTGACCCGTGCAATAAAAACAAGATCATAGCCAGTTGGCACGCGGTCTGAATTTAATCTGTATGCTTCTCTGATCAAGCGTTTTGCTCGGTTCCTCACAACACTCTTTCCAACTTTTTTACTCACCGAAAATCCGACTCGATTTACTTTGAGTCCATTAGGTTTATGATACATCACGACAAATCGTGTTGCAGTTGACTTTGAATGTTTGTATACCTGAGCAAACTGACCGCTTTTTTTAAGCCCTTCAATCTTCACAATGAACCTCCAAGGCCTATAATTGCAAAAAAAGACCACTAGTCGCGGTCTTAAGCAGTCAAACTCTTTCTTCCTTTTTTTCTACGAGCTCTCAATACGTTTCTTCCGGATTTAGTTTTCATTCTCTTTCTAAAGCCGTGTTCGACTTTTCTTTGTCTCTTTTTAGGTTGATAAGTTCTTTTCACTAGGGACACCTCCTTGAAATTAGATATCTATTAAACCAATGGGTTCACAAAACAAAAAGTCTGCTATGTCATTATAATTTCTAAGACAGCCCTTGTCAATACCGAATTGAAGTGCCGTCATAAGTGATCCACAGATTAACTAACAAAAATGAAATTGGTCAGGCTGTGGATATTTTTGTGAATTCAATTGAAAAACCTGCGATAATTTGATATCATAATTTCACTGTTGATAAGTGAATCTTTTAATCCGAAACATTCACAATTATCCACGAAATGTGGATAACCCTGTGAATATTTTTCATTTAATTGCGCAAAACCACGTTAAAATGTATTATTGGCCTTATGTATATGTGGATAATGCCAATAACTAATTTTGTGGATAAATGGTGTTTGCGCATTTTTTATGCACCTTTATCCACATAACGCACACAAAACTGTTGATAGCTTGCAATCAAGCTACTGTGATAAGTTATTCCATTAGACTTGTTGATAATTTGTGAATAAAGTTTCTGGAGGTAATAAAATGAGTTTGAATGTCCGGGAGTTATGGGAAGCGACTATGGCATTAATCAAAAAAGAATTGACGGAAGTAAGTTACAATACATGGTTAAAGTCGATCTCTCCCATCGCGGTCCGAGGCAATCGATTAATTTTGGCTGTACCAAATGATTTTAACAAGGAAATTCTTGAAAATCGCTATCTGTCACTTATAACCAACGCCGTTAAAGAAGCAGCCAACAGGGAATTTTTAATTGAATTTGTTTTGATTACTGAAGCCTCAAAGTTTGAATCTGATCCACATGAATCATTGAAAAGATATGATGCTTTTGATGATGATATAAACCAACCTCGACTGAATCCTAAATATGTTTTTGATGAATTTGTTATAGGTAACAGCAACCGTTTCGCTCATGCTGCGTCCTTGGCTGTTGCCGAGTCTCCGGCAAAAGCATACAATCCATTGTTTATCTATGGTGGTGTTGGACTTGGCAAGACACACTTGATGCACGCCATCGGCCACTATATCCTGGATCAGAACAAGAAAGCCAAGGTTGCTTATGTAACCTCTGAAAAATTTACAAATGAATTGATTAATTCCATTAAAGATGATAAGAATGCCGAGTTTAGAAATCGTTATAGAAACGTCGACGTTCTTTTAGTGGATGATATTCAGTTTATCGCAGGAAAGGAAAGGACACAGGAAGAGTTCTTCCATACCTTTAATGCCCTGTATGAAGCAAATAAACAAATCATAGTATCAAGCGACCGTCCACCAAAAGAAATTCCAACTCTTGAAGATCGTCTTCGGTCAAGATTTGAGTGGGGTTTGATTACAGACATTCAGGCACCAGACTTCGAGACACGCATCGCTATTTTAAGGAAAAAAGCTGAGATCGACAGTATTATCATTCCAAATGAGGTCTTTGAATTTATTGCGCGAAAGATCAAATCGAACATTCGTGAGTTGGAAGGCGCACTGACAAGGATCATTGCATATGCATCGCTCGCAAATGTAGAAATTTCAGTTGAAATAGCTGCGGAGGCTCTCAAGGATATTATTGCTTCCTCAAAACCGAAGCAAATCAATGTTGAACTGATAAAAACCATAGTCGCCCAAAATTTCAATGTCAAAGTGGAAGATTTCATAACCAAGAGACGGACGCGATCTATTTCATACCCGCGCCAAATCGCTATGTACCTTTGCCGCGAGCTGACTGATATGTCATTACCTAAAATTGGAGAAGAATTTGGGGGCAGAGATCATACCACTGTCATTCACGCCTATGATAAAATATCAAAAGAGATTTTGGAAAGCGCTTCATTTAAATCAAGACTCGATAAAATTACTAAGGAAATACAAGGCGAGTAACCCTATAGTATTTATACTCACAAAGTCCTGTGCAAAACTTTAAGAGCGCCTGTGGATAAAAACGGGCGCCTGTTTTTATCACAAACTGTGGATAACACATCAAGTTTTGATACGTTTGTCCACAGTGTACAAATTTCTTTAACGACTTGACGGTAACGGCTGTATAAGTTTTCAACATACCAACAGCCCCTACTACTATGACTAATATTATTACTTAGTTAAGTTTAAGACTCGAATTGACCATCAGACGAGGAGGTTTTCCACATTGAAATTCACTTGCCCGCAATCCGTACTCTCTGAAGCAATCCTCACAGTCTCCAAAGCTGTCTCATCAAAGTCAACGCATCCCGCTTTGAATGGTATATTAATCGAAGCTAATGGAAGTGAAGTCACGTTAACAGGAAATGATTTAACCTTAGGTATTGAAACTAAATTTGTAGCTGAAGTGGAGCAAGAAGGGAGTGTCGTCCTTCCTGCAAGACTATTCGGTGAGATTATACGAAAACTTGTTCCACTGAATGTGTTGATTGAATCTAATGACAATTACGAAACAAAGATTCTCTGTGATCGATCTGAATTCAAAATTATGGGGATGTCAGACGCTGAATTCTCAGAAATTCCGGAAGTAGATTCAAATTCTGGCGTTCAAATTGAATGCGGTCTTTTAAAAGGCATGATCAGACAAACTTTGTTTGCGACCTCTCTTGACGAATCGCGGCCAATCCTAACTGGTGCTCTTTTTGAGTTTGAACCAGACAGACTTTCTGTCGTTGCCATAGATGGCTATAGACTTGCGTTAAGGCAAGCTATGCTCCACTCGGATCTTAGCGGTAAAGTCGTAGTACCTGCTAAAACACTCAACGAAGTTGCTAAAATACTTTCCGGAGTTCCGGATGCAGAAATAGTCTATGTTCTTTTTACAGACCACCATATCCTTTTCGAATTCAATCAAATCAGAATTGTTAGCCGACTGCTCGAAGGAGAGTTTATTAAATATTCACAGATATTGCCGAAAGACAACAAAACTGTGGCAAAAGCAAAAACTGATGAATTGCTGAACAGTCTTGAACGCGCTTCTTTGATGGCAAAAGAAAGTAAAAATAGCTCAATAAAACTTTCCATTAAACCGCAAAGAATGAATATCCTTTCGAATGTTGAAATTGGAAGCGTCAATGAAGAAGTCACCATTGATTTGAGTGGCCCGGAATTAGATATAGGCTTTAATCCCAAATATCTGATTGATGCTTTAAAAGTTATGGAAAGTGAATGGGTAACCCTCGAATTTTCAACTAATGTAAGTCCATGCATAATGAAACCAGTAAACCATGGATTTTATACCTATCTTGTCCTGCCAGTAAGAATGGCCTAAAGGAGATAATTATGTACGTAATGATTCATACAGATTTTATAAAACTTGATCAGCTAATTAAGTTATCAGGCTTGGTACAAACAGGCGGTTACGCTAAACAAGTGATTGCCGATGGTTTGGTTAAATTAAACGGTGAATACGAAGTACAAAGGGGAAAAAAAATTCGACCTGGTGATAAAGTTGAAATAGAGGTCAGAGATGAATCTGATGCGCTTGTAGAAACTTATACCATTGAAGTCGGGTTTGGCCAGGAGGAATAAAAAGTGTTTGTTCGGAAGCTGAAGCTCGAAAATTTTAGAAATTATGATGGGCTTGAGCTAGAATTTGACCGGTATCTTAACTTGATTATCGGTGATAATGGCCAAGGGAAGACCAATTTGATAGAAGCACTCTTTGTAGGCGGTTTTGGGAGGTCTTTCAGAACTTCCAGAGAAAGGGAAATGGTACAATTCAATATCAATACAGCGTATCTCGGCATTCAATTCCATCAGCATGGTATTGAAAGCCAACTTGAGATGCGCTTTTTAGAAGACAAAAAAAAATCCTTAAAATATAACGGATCTCCCATTCATAGATTGAGTGACTGGGTGGGAAGATTAAACATTGTAGCTTTTACACCTGAAGATCTCAAATTGGTTAAGGAGTCACCTGTAGAAAGAAGACGTTTTATAGATCGGGAAATATCTCAAATGAGCACAAAGTATCTTATGTCTTTTGTACACTATAATAGGGCACTTGATCAGCGAAATGCTTTGTTGCGATCGAAATCGACCCAATCAGCACTCTATGAAATTTGGGAAGAAAAAATGGCACAATATGGCGCTCAAGTCATTTTAAAAAGATTGGAATTTATAAAAAAACTTAATAGTATCAGTCAACGCATTCATTATCAAATGACGAACGGAAAAGAAAAATTTGGTGTAGAATATTTGTCTTTTATATCAAACGAAAATGAACCGGATTATGATACAATAGTAACAGCGATCATAAATAAAATGGAAAATTATAGAGAAAAAGATATTGAGAGGGGTTTTACTTGGTTTGGACCTCATCGTGATGATTTAAAACTCACAATTGATGGACATGATGCCAGGGTTTACGGCTCACAAGGTCAGCAGAGGACTGCTGCCCTCTCTCTCAAATTGTCAGAAATAGAAATAATACATGAAGAAACTGGAGAATATCCAATTTTGATATTGGATGATGTTATGTCAGAATTGGACCAACATCGTCAAAATTTGTTGATAAAAGCTTTTGAAAATGTACAGACTTTTATAACGACAACAGAGCTAAGTACTATCAAAAATGATCATCTTGCAAGAGGCAAGATTCTAAAAGTTATTGATGGTACTGTTATTGAATATGATACAGCAGGAGGTAACTGAAGTGACAACACCAGTCCAGAATGATTACAATGCAGAACAGATTCAAGTCCTGGAGGGCTTGGAACCGGTTCGGAAACGGCCTGGTATGTATATTGGGACCACCAGCCTGCGCGGACTTCACCATTTGGTTTATGAAATTGTAGACAACAGCATTGATGAAGCTTTGGCAGGCTATTGCAGCCATATTGACGTTGTAATTGGTGCAGATAACACAATTATGGTATCTGACAATGGTCGAGGTATGCCAGTTGATATGCATACGAAGTCAAATAAGCCAGCCGTAGAGGTCATACATACTGTATTGCATGCAGGCGGCAAGTTTGGTGGAGGCGGCTATAAAGTATCCGGTGGACTCCATGGCGTCGGTGCTTCAGTCGTCAATGCGCTATCTGAATGGATGATTGTAGAAGTTAAAAGGAATGGAAAAATTTACAAAATTGAATTTTCGCGTGGTAAGACCACTTCTGAACTGAGCATAATAGGGGAAACAGACGAAACCGGATCAAAGACGACTTTTAAACCGGATGATATAATTTTTGATGAAACAGTTTTTGATTTCCAGACTCTTGAGTATAGACTGAGGGAAATGGCATTTTTAAACAAAGGGATCAAAATAACCCTTACAGATGAACGCATTGATTCCGCAAAAAAATCCGTATTTTATTACGAAGGTGGAATCAAAGAATTTGTTGCTTATTTAAATAAAAATAGAACTTCAATCCATGACAATGTCATATATAGAGAAGCGCAAATAGATGGAAACACTGCAGAAATTGCCGTTCAATATACGGATGGCTATACTGAGAATATTTATACTTTTGCAAATAATATCAATACTCATGAGGGCGGCACACATTTAAGCGGCTTTAAAAGCGCGCTTACAAAAGGGATAAACGACTATGCCAGGAAAAAAGGCTTTTTGAAAGAAAAAGAGGAAAATTTGACTGGTGAGGATATTAGGGAAGGTATTACTGCTATTATTTCTGTAAAATTATCTGAGCCTCAGTTCGAAGGCCAAACAAAGACAAAACTTGGAAATAATGATATTCGCGGTGTCGTAGAATCAATAGCTTCAGATATGTTCAGTGAATATTTAGAAGAGAATCCAAACGAAGGTAAAGTGATCTGTGAAAAGTGTATTCGTGCTTCCAAAGCAAGGGAAGCGGCGCGAAAAGCTCGGGAATTGACGAGAAGAAAAGGTCTTCTGGATGGTATGACATTGCCCGGGAAATTAGCGGATTGTTCGGAACGGGATCCATCCAAAACAGAAGTCTATATTGTCGAAGGTGATTCCGCGGGTGGCAGTGCGAAACAAGGAAGAGACCGTGCTACGCAGGCTATTTTGCCTCTTAGAGGAAAAATATTAAACGTCGAAAAAGCAAATTTCTCAAGGATATTTAATTCAGCTGAAATACGGGCAATGATCACGGCTTTTGGATGTGGTATTGGTGATGAATTTGACGTCGAAAAACTAAGATACCATAAAATAATGATCATGACCGACGCAGATGTCGACGGTGCCCATATCAGGACTTTATTATTGACTTTCTTTTTCAGATATATGCGTCCTTTGATAGAAGAAGGTTATATCTATATTGCTCAACCACCGCTTTATAAAATTAGCAAAGGCAAGTCCATACAGTATGCTTATTCAGATCAGGAGCTTCAAAAAATTCTCGAGGAAAGTGGAAGAAATGTTGATATTCAGAGATATAAGGGCTTGGGTGAAATGAATCCAGAGCAGCTTTGGGAGACAACAATGGATCCTGAAGCCAGAATTATTCTTAGAGTCGGCATAGACGACGCAGTTGAAGCAGATATGATTTTTTCAACGTTAATGGGAGAAAAAGTTGATCCACGAAGAGAATTCATAGAAGAAAATGCAAGATATGTAACAAATTTAGATGTCTAAAAAACTAAAATTTTCTGATATATAAATTTTTGAAGAAGTAATTTCGGGGGAAACTCCGAAGAGAGGTGTGCTCAATGGATAACGAGATACAAAGAGTAGTGAATATGGACATCAGTAAGGAAATGAAAAAATCGTACATTGATTATGCCATGAGTGTTATTGTCAGTCGTGCGCTTCCTGATGTCAGAGATGGATTAAAACCAGTTCATAGACGCATACTTTTTGATATGCATGAGTTAAGCTTTGGACCGGATAAACCTTATAGGAAATCAGCGAGAATTGTGGGTGATGTACTTGGTAAATTTCACCCGCATGGTGACTCATCTGTATATAATGCCATGGTGCGTATGGCTCAGGATTTTGCGATCCGCTACCAGCTAATAGACGGCCACGGCAACTTTGGCTCTATTGATGGTGATTCAGCCGCAGCAATGCGTTATACTGAAGCACGTATGTCTAAAATAGCGACAGAGCTTCTCAAGGACATTGATAAAGAAACAATCGATTATAGACCTAACTTTGATGAAACGTTGCAAGAACCTGTGGTGCTGCCATCGAGATTTCCAAATTTGTTAGTGAATGGTTCAAATGGCATAGCGGTTGGTATGGCAACTGCCATTCCACCTCACAACCTATCCGAAATTATTGATGCTACCTTAGCCATAATTGATGATGCTGACATTGATATTGAAGATTTGATTGATATAGTTCGTGGCCCGGATTTTCCAACAGGCGCTCAAATTATGGGTTCTGAAGGGATTAAAAGAGGCTACAGAACTGGCAGAGGAAAAGTCATTGTAAGAGCAAAAGCAAGTATTGAAGAAATAAGGAAAGATAAAACTGCTATATTAATCTCTGAAATTCCATATCAAGTCAATAAATCTAAAATGTTGGAAGATATTGCCAATCTTGTAAGAGATAAAAAAATTGACGGTATCACAGATTTACGGGATGAGAGTAATAGAGAAGGCATCCGGGTTGTTGTTGAGCTACGTCGTGATGCGAATGCCAACGTCGTTTTGAATCAATTGTATAAACACACGCAATTACAATCCACGTTTGGCGTAAATATGATCGCGCTGGTTGAGGGTGAACCTAAACTCTTAAATTTAAAGCAAGTGTTGCACTATTATGTATTGCATCAAAAAGACGTTGAAACGAGACGTGTTCAATACGATCTTAGAAAAGCAGAAGAACGCGCTCATGTTCTCGAAGGCTTAATGATAGCACTGAACAATATTGACGATATGATTGAGTTGATCAAAGCTGCACCAAACCCTCCACAAGCTAAAGTAAGCTTGATTGAAAAATACGCATTAAGTGAAATTCAAGCTCAAGCTATTTTGGATATGCGTCTTCAACGATTGACCGGTCTTGAGCGTGACAAAATTGAGAATGAGTATAAGGAAATTATAGCGCTTATTAAGACTCTTCAAGAGATTTTAGCTGATGAAGTTCTGCTGTTCGATATTATTAGAAAAGATTTATTAAGAATTAAGGAAAAATACGGCGATCCGCGCAGGACAGAAATTACTATCAACTATGATGAAATCGACATAGAAGACATGATTGAAGATGAAGATGTCGTGATCACGTTGACTCACAGCAACTACATCAAGAGGACACCAGTAGATACCTACGCGGCACAAAAACGAGGTGGTCGTGGAAAAACAGGGGTCACTACCAAAGAAGAAGATTTTGTGGAGAATATTTACACAACAAGAACACATGATTATTTGTTGTTCTTTACAAATTTTGGAAAAGTATATCGTTTGAAAGCTTATCAAATACCAGAAAGTGGGCGTGTTGCAAGGGGAACAGCTGTTGTTAATTTGATACAGCTTGATCCGGAAGAAGTTGTAACAGCTGTAATACCTATAAAATCCTTTGAGTCAGGATATTTAATGCTTATGACCAAGAAAGGGATTGTCAAGAGAACAGCATTGAATAAATTTGATACTTCAAGAAAAAATGGATTAATTGCCATCCATTTGAATTCTGATGATGAATTGATCAGTGTTAGGGAAACCAGTGGCGCTGATGAAGTTATTGTTATTACCAGCCATGGCATGTCAGTCCGTTTCAATGAGAACGATGTTAGAGAAATGGGACGTGTCGCCACAGGTGTTAGGGGTATACGCCTTGGTCCTGATGATGAAGTTGTATGCATGGAAATTATTCTACCAGATGGAAAACTTCTGATAGTCAGCGAAAATGGCTATGGAAAAAGGACAGAGCTAGATGAATATAGAATTCAGACCAGGGGCGGTAAAGGTATAAAAACTTATAACATGAATTCTAAAACTGGAAAAGTGGTCAGTGCGCGCGTGGTTAAAGATGATGAAGAAATCATGCTGATCAATAGCCAAGGTGTATTGATCAGGCTGCACGTTGATGATATTTCTGTTCTTGGCAGATCTACGAGTGGCGTCAGATTGATGAAGACAGATGAGACTTGTTGTGTCGTTTCAACTGCAAGAATCGTGGATAAACCGTCAGAAGAAGATGAATAATGACTTGTGTTCCAAAAAATGTTTTGTTTTAAAATAATGGGATATTAATTTATCAACAGCCCCCTTATATTGATTAATTTATGGAGCCTCTCAACAAGGCTCCTTTTTTTTTATAAAAAAATAAAAGCATGCCGCTGAAATTAACAACGACATGCTTCACTCTTAGAAATACAGTCACGATAAAAATAGGTAAGGGGTATACAACATGACAAAGAAGATAAGATCAATCACATTGAAAAAGATATATGATTTCATGTAATGTGTGCCACGGTTTCTTTTTGAGTAGTCGATGAAACAATACAAAGCGACGGCAGTTAAAAGCAAACCCCATCCATAGACTTCAAAGGTTGTATTAATGAAAAATGGAAAATTTTTAAATTTATCTGTTTGGCCAATTATTTTAGAATTTACAAAAATGAATTTAACAATCACGTGAAGGACAATTGAAATTTTAAGTAATTTATTTCCATTCCTTTCGGCCCAATTGATGTAAAACATAGAAGCGATCAGGACAAATATTAAGATTGGCACCAGGATATAAACTTCGAGAATCAGTCCAATATAAGATAATGGCAAGAAAGTTGTTAAGGTCGTCAGTATTAGATTTGTTATTTCCTTACTATTAATTTTCAAACTTTTATCAATAAGTTCAGGATTATTTGAGCTGAGGTATATTGTTGACTGTCCTTTTGAAATCTCTGAAAAAAGAAGATATTGATAGCGAGAAGTCGAGGGAGCATCATTCAACTCAAAAAATATTGGCTTGACAGAAGGGTGGATAGTATTTGTCAATGTTTTAAATGTCATTTCATCAACATTACTGGTGACGAGATTAGTAAATTGTCCTCCGGAGGTTTGAATATCAACTCTTCCAATTGAGGTATCAAATGAAAACGCAATCATAACGTTACCGTTGCGAAGATAATAAGTGGGAAATAGAGAAAAGTTTTTTGAAGTAATCTTTGTGGTCTCCAATTGATCTGAATGATCAATTGAGCCATCAAACATATAGACATAATTAATTCCGCTTTTTTGATCTTTAAAAACAGTAGTTGAATAGTAACGTCCATGATGGACAAAAAGAGCAATTTCTGAAGGTCGCATTGAATTGCTGCCAGCATATTTTTGAAGGTCAAATTCTTGCAATAGCTCCATTTTATCATTGAGAATTAAAAGTTTTTGGCGATAGGCTGCCTGATCATAATTTGTAAAAGTGATGAACCATTGGTTACCATCATGATAAGATGTCAGAGTTTCAATGTACCTTGCAGTCGTGACTTTAGTGTGCTTACCCATATGATAAATGAAAACCGCTTCCTCGTCAGCGTAAATTAAGTGATCTGTACCTATAAAAGCTTTCCGTGGAGAGGAAGTAATCTTCATTGGTTCATTTAGTGACTGTCCGTTTTCAACTGAAAAAGATTGTTCATAAAAGTTCTGATTTCGATCTTCATATATTAGTTTTAGTGAATTGTTATTCTCTGGAATATGTCCATTCATGGATAGTATTGAAGCAGTTGTGTCGAGTTTTATTTTATCGTTTATTAAACCTGTTGAACTGACATTCATAGCGTTGACAGAGTTTGAATCTGCATAAGCGAGGAAAATACTGTCGTGTCTTAAATCAACAAAAACATTTTTTGAATAATAGTCCTCATATTCACCCGTGATCTCATAACTTTCAATTTCTATACCTCTGCTGAACCCACTGTCTGGGAGCTTCATCAGATCAATATAGAGAACAAAAAAAAGAAGTGAGAATAGAATAATGACAGTTACTGCAAATACTGCCTTCCAACTCAGAATATACTTCAATACAAACGCCTCCTGTCAGTAGTAAATTTTACTATTTGCTATGTTGATCTTCAATACTTTTCACAAAAGAGTGAGATAATCCGTTCAATGAAAAATTCCACGGCTCGCGTACACTGTTGATTTTTTAAAAAAGGATGTACGTAAATCATAATTAATCATATAATGAGCACACACATATTGAAAAAATGAATGGTTAAATAATTATCGTACTATATCAAGGTTTAATACCCCTTTTTAGGGGGTACAAGAGATTTGGCTAATTCTTTTAAGGGGGGCGTACGGTGTCACTTCAGATTATTAAGCAATATAACGAAAGTAAGAGTCAATGGGAAGTTGAGTTAATTGGTGATGCGGATATTCAAACAAGTAGTCGTCTGAAAGACGAACTCAATGCTATGCTGGACGAAACAGAGTCCAATGTGCAGTTAAACTGCGAAAGTTTGTCATATATAGACAGCACGGGTTTAGGTGTATTGATTGGTGTATTAAAAAGAGTAAAGACTAAAGAAAAAAATATATACATCATGAGTGCTCAAGCAAATATGAAAAAACTGCTAAGTATAACAGGCCTTGATAAAATATTCGTTATTGTATAACGACAAAAAATCAAATTTGCATCAATAGATTAAGTTTGAAAAGTTTATATTTATAAGAAAACACGATTGATAAAAAGGAGGGCGGTTGTCTGTTCCTCAGGTGAAATACATTGGGGTTGCGACAGCCGAAATCTATAAAGGTGGAGAATCAATGGTAGATAATATAACAATTACATTGCCTAGCAAAGCTGAATTTGTTAGTGTTGCAAGGCTAACGGCATCCGTAATTGCAAATACTATGGGTTTCGATTTCGAAGATGTTGAAGATATCAAAGTTGCCGTGGGCGAAGCTTGCAATAATGCTGTTATACACAGTCGTTCAGATGAATATTTTGGTATTAATTTCACAGTGAGCAATGGAACTTTTGTCGCTGAAATTGAGGACAAGGGCTATGGATTTAGTCTTGATCACTATGAATCACCTGATTTGAATAATCATAAAGAAAATGGATTGGGTCTTTTTATCATGAAATCCCTTATGGATGACGTACAAGTTTTCACTGAAATTGGAAACGGAACCAGAATCGTATTGACAAAGTACCTCGAATAATGATTAGATAATAAAAAGTAAGTATTGTTCCTAAAGATATAGAGAGAGATAGAAGCCAGATGCGAACATGGCGCTTGCATCAGCATTCTATTGAAAACAGGGGCTGATTAGATGGGCAACACGTTGGACTCGAAGGCACTTGATTTTGAGAAAATCAAGGACCTGTCGCAAGTTGACAGCAAAGTGCTCTTCAGGCTTTACAAGGAAACCAAGGATTTAGAAATTAGAAATGAACTTATTACACGTTATATTTACATTACTGAAATACTGTCGAAAAAGTATATTAATAAAGGGATCGACTACGAAGACATTTATCAGGTTGCAGCGCTTGGTTTAATTTATGCTATTGAGCGGTTTGATATTGATCGTGGCTTTGAGTTCTCTAGCTTTGCTACGCCCACAATTATTGGTGAGATTAAAAAATATTTTAGGGATAAAGGCTGGTCTGTTCGAGTACCGCGTCGCATTCAAGAGTTATCAAAGAAAATAAACGTAGCAAAAGTAAAACTTCAGCAAGATTTACAAAGAGTTCCCAAAATTGAAGACTTAGCACTTTATTTGAACTGTACAGAAGAGCAGATTATAGAAGCTATGGAAGCCTCCCAAGTTTATACGCCTAAATCTTTGGACATCAGTTTTGATTCCAATGGTGATGACAAAGATATTCAATTGATTGATATTGTTGGTGAGGACGACAAATATTTTGATCTTGTCGAAAACCGTGATTTCATAGAAAAATGCATGGAAAAATTAAATGATGTTGAAATAAAGATTATTAAGGATCGCTTTTTTGAAAACAAAACTCAAATTCAGGTTGCTAACGAGCTTTGTGTTTCACAGATGACGGTTTCACGTATGGAGAAAAAGATCCTTAGAAAGTTCAAGAAAGAGTATAAAAAATTGACTGAAATATAATATTATCCAATAAATTAAGCCTGAGAACAGATGCAAATGTTCTCAGGCTTTTGTCATTCTAAAATCTAACGAAACCAATTTTATCTTTTACTCTATCCAAAACGAGATTAGCAGCGACATCAGCATCTTGTGCACCTTTCTTTAAAATCTCCATAATTTCACCAGAGGACAGAACTTCGTGATATCGATCCTGAATTGGTTTAAAATGATTGTTCACAATCTCAACAAGGTCTTTCTTAAATTGACCATAGCCTTGACTATCATATCTATTTTCAATATCTTTAAGCGAAATCCCATCAATTAATGAATAAATTGACATGAGATTACTAATTCCAGGCTTTTTAAGCTCATCATACCTGACTTCGCTTTCACTGTCAGTTGTGGCTCTCATAATTGATTTTTTGATTCGATCAGGAGTGTCTAAAATTGTAATTTTGCTAAATTCATTTGGATTACTTTTACTCATCTTGGATGAAGGATCATCCAACGACATGATCCTGGCACCAATCTCCTGAATCATAGGCTCGGGAATAACAAAGGTATCTCCATACCGATTGTTGAATCTATTCGCAACATCTCTAGTCAATTCGATGTGCTGCTTCTGGTCTTCGCCAACAGGGACATAGTGCGTGTCATACAGTAAAATATCTGCTGCCATTAAAGCAGGATAAGTGAATAATCCAGTTGAAAAGACCTCTTTACCCTTGCTTTTGTCTTTAAATTGAGTCATCCTACTGAGCTCGCCCATATAGATGTGACACTGTAAAATCCATCCAAGTTCTGCGTGTGCAGGCACAGAGGATTGGAGAAAGAGAGTGACTTTCTTTGGATCAAGGCCTATTGCTATGTACAATGCAGCAAGATCAACGGAATTTTTTCTTAAAGTTTCTGGATCTTGGGGAACTGTTATGGAGTGCATATCTACAACGCAGTAAAAACAATCATTGTCTTCCTGGAGTTTGACAAAATTCTTCATGGTGATATAATTTCCAAGATGTATCTGACCGGTAGGCTGAACTCCGGAAAAAATTCTCTTCATGGTTGGTACCTCCCTGTAAATGAATTATTCACATTATAATATACTTCATTCATTGTTTCAATTTTTTCCCGAATGTTCTTGAAAGGGTGTTGTCTCATTTGAAGAGAGTCAGAAACCTTTACATAATTTTAAGTATACTTTTGATTTGCGTATCTGTATCAGGCTGCAAAGATTCTAATTTTGAGACTATCAAAAATGACAATTTGAAAGTACCACGTCCGGAAGTGGTTAAGATTGGTGTTTTTGAACCGGTCACTGGAGCATATAGTTATGCAGGTAATTTAGAACTCGAAGGTATTAAATTGGCCAATCAGCTTTATCCCTTTGTTGATGATATAAAAATTGAATTGGTAGTTATGGATAATCAATCTGATAAACTTGCTTCTGCAAGGGTTGTTAGTGATTTGATCCAAAATGAGGGTGTCAGTGCACTGATTGGAAGCTGGAGCTCCACCTTATCACTCTCAGCTGGACCAATTATAAATGATTTGAAAGTGCCAGCAGTAGCACCGACAAGTACGAATCAAGACCTCACAATTGGTAATGATTATTACTTTAGAGCTTGTTTTTCTGACGCCTATCAAGGCAGTACACTTGCCGGCTATGCCTATTATGATTTAGGGATTCGGACTATAGCATTGGTGACTGAACGCGGAAATGATTATTCTAATGGACTTGGGCGATTTTTCGCTGACAGGTTCGTTGAATTAAATGATTCAGATCATAATGTGATAATCTACAGAATAGAATACGACCCGAATCAAATTTTAAATGAAGAAGAATTTGATAAGATCATTATTTCTAATCCAGACGCCATTTTTATTCCTGGTGGTTATAGCGAAACGGCGCATTGGATAAAAAAAGCGCGGGAATATGGTTATGATGGAATTTTCATTGGCGGAGATACTTGGGATAATGACGTTTTTGTGACTTATGGCGGTAAATCAGTTGAAGGCGCAATATTTTCTTCTTTCTACACAAGTGAAATTGCTTTAACTCAGGAATCCACGGTGTTTCTTGAAAACTACAAAAATAAATATGGAAAAGAACCCACTGCTATAGCGGCACTGGGTTATGATGCCTATCTAATGATCAAAGATGCAATACAACGGTCGGCCTCCTCTGATCCTGAAGAACTAAAAAATGCGCTAAAAGAGATTTCTAATTTATCAGGGGCTGCGGGTTTGATCACTATGAATGAACTTGGCGAACCTGAACGTATTTTGATTATTAAAACAGTCAAAGATGGCGCTATTAGGTCAATAACAACAATTGATAACTAAGTTAAATTGTCAACTTCCATAAAAAAATGTGACTAACCCGAAAATAATCAGTCAAAGCCCGTATTTCTGAGGATTTGCTTGCAAAGATACGGGCTTAATGTTATACTGTATTTAGTCACATATGTTACTAAAAAGGAGGACGAATATGTACCTCGATTTTCTAGTCAAAATACCAGAAGCAGCAGGTAAAATTACCTACAGAAAACGAGACGACTCCTGTTATGTTTACTATGAGTACGATAGGATCTATGATCCTACGCGAAAATTTACGAACGTAAAGAGAGCGATGATTGGTAAGCAATCCAAAGCTGATCATCTTATGATGCAGCCAAACCAGAACTACCTGAAGTTCTTCCCGGAAGT
>NZ_FMWL01000008.1 GCF_900103005.1 Acidaminobacter hydrogenoformans DSM 2784
CTTGTATTACAGCGTTCAGGAACTGGAGCAAGGAGATCCTCAACGCCTTCAAGTATGGCTATACCAATGGCTGTACAGAAGGATTCAACAATAAAATCAAAGTCTTGAAACGCATCAGTTATGGCGTGAGAAACTTTATGAGATTCAGAAACAGAATTCTTCACATGTGCAGGTAGATTTAACTGGCTGTTTTACACTGCTGGCCTTTTTGTCATGCCCATAATTCGTTCGTTGACAATCGATTACTAAAATACCCTCTAAACATTAAAGGAGCAGGGATTCAAAGAATCCCCACCCCAACTATTGACTTAGAGCCGCAAAAATTTGAAGGACGTTGAAAAGATCAAGAATAAGCCAAAGAAAAACAGCCAAAAGGCTGCGCTGGCGCTATGGAGCGCGGGGCGGGACAACCTTTTGGCTATTTGAAGGGGAACCGGGTTTATGTTACTGAAATATTACTGTGCCTGTCACTCGGATGTTGGCTGGGGACTGGGCCGGCTTGTGTGTTCGGCTGGGGACTGGGCCCAACCAAATATCCGGTGGGGGACTGGGCCGCACCAGATATCCGGTCAGCCCCTGTCCCCCACCAAACAACCCTAAAACCTAAAATGCAAACGCCACATCCGGGAACTTAGCGACCAGCGCTTTAACGTCGCTTGCGACAACCCCTGCATCTTCCTTCAGGATCAGTGACCTGTAAATCAACTGCGCTATGGCGTCCATATCCTCTTCCTTCATGCCCCTGCGGGTGATCTCCGAGGTCCCAATCCTGATCTCAGGGCTCGCCCCTGAAAAGTCATCCGAGCACAGGATCTGAGCCTGCTCCAGATGCTTCGCCGGTCCTGCCTTTACCTGTGCTCCCGCGTCCACCAGAATAATGTGGGACTCGGAGAAGCCGCGATTCTTGCCAAGGACATTGAACCCAACCTTTTCGAGTGCCACAGCCAGCGCCTTGGAATTCGCTACAATCTGTTTCGCATAAGCTGGACCATAGGTCTTCATTTCCAGCAGGGACGCTGCCAGCGCCGGAATCCTGAAGAGGTGATGACTCGTCACCAGAGACGGCGACAGCGTCTCCCCAACCTTCTTCATCATATCGCGGTTATTGGAGGTGACAAAGCCACCCTGCGGTCCCGGGAAGGACTTGTGGGTGCTGCCAAACATGATGTCCGCACCTTCGTCCAGCGGATTCGGGAACAGGCCGCCGGCGATCAAGCCCGTCACGTGGGACGCGTCATAGGCAATGTAGAAGCCCAGCTCATCCGCCAGCGGACGGAACTGCCGCACCGGCTCCGGAAAGAGCGTGCCCGACCCGCCAAAGATGACGAGCTTAGGCTTCTCCGCCCTGATCTGAGCCTCGAGCTTCGCAATATCCACCGCCCGGTCCTCATCAAAAGCCATATATTTGACATTGATGGTCTTGTTGAAGTGGCTGACCTGGCACATAGGCCCTACCAGACCGTGACCCCAGTTCTCAAGGCTGACTTCAATGACCAGATCCCCCGGATCCAGCAGCGCCAGCACCACCGACATCCCCGCCATGTGACCGCCAATTGGCCGCAGGTCCACGTACTCACCATGGAAAACTTCCTTCATCAGCTCATGGGTCGCCATTTCAAATTCATTGATATATTTATTTCCCGTATAATCCCGCACAGACGGATTCAGCGTCGCGTAGCACCCATAACGGTTGCCAAAGTCGTTGTCCAGATAGCTGCGCACCTTCATGCTCGTAAAATTCTCAGACGCGATCAAATTCAAGCAGTTGCTTCTGTACTCATCATGCTGCTCCAATAACGCGTCCAAATCTCCCAAAGATTTGAACATCACATTTCCTCCTTATTTTCCAGCGCCTGACCCTCAGGCACAAAGCTTTTCATTTTATTTTTTTTTTGCCGATGGTCACCTTAACCCACCACCCAGCACCATAGTCATATTAAACCTATCCGCCGCCCAGCGGCCTGAAAACGGTCACCTGATCCGCTTCCCCGAGCACATGGACAGCGTAGCTTTTCATCAGCAGTGGCTGCTTGTTGACGAAGACGGCCACCGACTTAGGAAACCCGCTTTGAACCAATAGCTCGCTGACCGTGATTCCAGCCTCAACCTCGAGGGGCTTATGATTCAGGGTGATCTTAATTTTCGTATGATCTGCCATGCGTCGCCCCTCCAGAGTCAAAGCGCCTTACCGGATCTGGCTGCTTAAAACTTAAAGCAGCCAGTCCAGAGACAGCTTTTTCAGTGTTGCTTCGGTAGGATTCCCAGTTTTCGGATCCCAGCCCGCCATTTCATAATACAAGCTTTTGGCCGCTTCAAAGGCGTCGCGGTTGACGTGAATGCCTTTTGCGGGACCATCGGCGAACGGTTCGAAGAGGCGCGCCGGCAACGTATCCTCCGCCGCCGTGAAGCCCTCACGGGCATTAAACTGGCGCATCATGTTGATCCGGCGCTCACCGGCCATCATCAGCTCGTACAGGGAGGTCTCCCAGCCAAGCCCCGCGCGGCAGAGCTCAAGCAGCTCGTCCGGACCATAGAGCTCCCAGGACGGTCCCCAGACAAACTGGCAAAGGCTGAGGGAATCCAGCACCGAGAAGTACTTCTGGCTATCCAGGGCAAAGCGGACTTTTTCTGAGTCCAGCTCATAAGGATTGTCATAGCCCTTCCAAATGCCAAGCTTGCTGAGGCGCTCGCGCTCACGGCTGTCCGGCGGCATGACGAGAAAGACATCGTGCTCGCTGGACTGATGGTCCGCGCCAAATGGATTGACCGCATAGACCAGACCAAGCGCAGGTTTATACTGAGGCATATGGGCCGGCAGCTCCTGCTTCTTGACAGACATGCTGAATTTCTCAGCACCGCCGCCTATCTTCTCAGCCGCTCTTGCGCTGCCTTCTGCAAGCAGGTCGCCCAGACCTTCGCGCAGTGCTATTTTCTTGACTAACGCATTGACCGCAGCGCCGTTTCCAAACTTGAGCTCAAGGCCCTCCGCCTGCTCTGGCTTTAGCAGCCCTTCCTCAAAGCACTCCATGGCAAAGGAAATGGTGGCGCCGCAGGAGATCGTATCCAGGCCGTACATATTGCACAGCATGTTGGCTTCGCAGACGTCCGCGAGCTCCGTGACGCCGCAGTAGGAGCCCAGCGCCGCGCAGGTTTCATATTCAGGACCGCCGTAGATGGGATCCACCCTGCCCGGGATTTCCACAACGCGCTTGCAGCGCACCGCACAGGCGTAGCAGGTGTCCCGTTCTTTCAGAACCGTGTCGTACATGGTCGCGCCGGTAATATTATTCGCACCTTCAGGGAAGTGTCCCGTTTTCCAGTTGCGTGTTGGCAGGAAACCTTCATCGCTGAAGCCTTCAAGATCACCGTCTGTGCCATTCAGGCCCAGTCCCGCAACAGCTTCGTTTTCCTCAAGGAGCTTCCGCACACTTCGGGACAAGGTCATGAAAGCTTCGCCATCCGCTGCTGCCATAGGCTTTCCTTTTTTGACGACCATGGCTTTCAGATTCTTGGAGCCCATGACAGCGCCCATACCGTTACGGCCATTGGCCCTGCTGCATTTGTTGATAATGCAGGCATATTTCACGAGGTTTTCCCCTGCCGGCCCAATTTGGGCGACTTCTATGTTCTTGTCGCCAAGCTCTTCTTGAATCGCGGCCTCTACCTCGCCGGTGACTTTCCCCCAGAGGTGTGAGGCATCCTTCAGCTGCGCCTGATCGCCGTCTATGGTCAGGTAAACTGGCTTTTCGGCTTTACCTTTAAACACCACCGCGTCCCAGCCGTTCATTTTCAAATAAGAAGCTATAAAGCCGCCGGACTGGCTGTCCCCCGCCGTGCCGGTGAGCGGACTTCTCGCGGTGACGTTCATCCTGCTGATGCCGCTGATAGGAAGACCCGTCAGTGGCGAGACACTGAACACGAGAACATTGCCTGGGTCAAGAGCCGCTGTGCCTGGTATGTAATCCTGCATCATCAGATAGAGCCCGAGTGCCGAGCCGCCTGGATACAAACGGTAGATTTCGCCTGGAAGGGTTTTCATATTCACAGTCCCGGATGTGAGATCGATCTCCAGGATCTTAGCTTCTGGAAAAGTTACCATATCCATCCTCCTTTAGTGGTATAAAGAGTATCACCCGCACTTGACTGCTTGTGATACTCTCCTGTTGTAGACTTTTTAACTTAAGCTGCGACTGTCTTCAACAAAGAAAATGTGCCTGGAGCGCCGGACTCCAGGCACATCCTGTTTGGAAGTTGGTTGGGGACAGTCCCCAACCAATTTTCTCAATCTACTTCTTCATCTGATCTTTTCAAAACCGTTTGTGTTGGATCATGTTGTCGAAAACTATTTACAATCGTGGGACTACTTCGTCATTTCCGCGACTTCTTCGATCAGCTTGTCGAGGATGGCTTTGCCGTCTGCGCCAACGACCTGCGCATAGCGGTCATAAGCTGCGACGCTGGCTGCCTGGAACGCTTCGCGCTGCTCAGGGGTAAGCTCTACAATCTCGATATCGCTGGCTTCTTTGATTTTGTCGAGGGCTGCGCCGTTGAGGTCTGCCTGGACTTCAAAGGAGTAAGGTCGAAGCTCGTCTACCGTCTCGAGGACCATCTGCTGAATGTCCGCAGGAAGTGAATTGAAGAAGTCTGGGTTTGTGCAAGTCGTCGTCATGAACAGGTTGGAGCTTGCGAGGGTCAGGTACTTCTGCACTTCATAGAATTTCATCTCTTCGATGGCGAAAAGTGGGTTCTCCTGACCTTCGATCATGTTGAGCTGGAGGCCGGAGTAAACTTCCATGTAAGGCACTGGCGTTGGGTTCGCGCCATAAGCTTCATAAGCTGCCACGATCATAGGGGACTGCATGGTGCGCATTTTCATGCCCTGCCAATCCGCAGGGGTTGCAACTGGCTTGTTGGAGGTCCACTGCATAGCGCCCTCTGTCCAATATGCAAGAACCTGGATGTTTTTCTCAAGGTACTTCGCGCTGAGCATTTCATTCAGCGCAGAGCTGTTCTTGAAGATCTCAGCGTTCTTGTCCATGTCGTCTGAGAAGAGGAAATGGAGGGAGAACAGCTGATTCTCAGGCACGACTGTACCCGTGTTGCCCGGAGAAACGATCGCGAACTCAATGCCGCCGTTCTGGAGAATCTCCGCTTGCTGGAGCGCGTCGCCAATTTGGCCTACAGGATAAATCTCAATGTTGATTCTGCCTTCAGACTTTTCTTCAATAACTTCTTTAAATTTCTTAACATAAAAGTCCTGGACACTGCCATCGATTTCTTCATGGGCAAAACGCCAGCTGTAGGTTTCTTCGCCGGATGCCGCAGGTGCCTCTGCCGGTTGTCCGCAGCCAACCGCTGCAGCACCTGTAAGTACGATCAACATCAGTAAAGTAAATAGCTTCTTCACAATGAATCCTCCCTTTGTTCTCATGAACTTTGTCTATGACCACAGCCCTGAGCTGTTGGTACAGTGGGTTAGCCTAACATGTTCAGAATGGTTCTGACGTGGATCTCCACGCCGGTCTTCAGCGTACTTTCATCGATATTGAAGCAGGTGTGGTGGTGCGGATAATGGCTGCCGGTCTCCGGATTCCCTGTTCCCAGGAAATAAAACGCGCTCGGCACCTTCTGCGTGAACTCCGCGAAATCTTCCCCTGCCATACACCGGTGCTCCACAATCCCCTCAGGACTGCCGATAGTCTCAAGAACCGCCTCCCTGAGCACCTGAACCATGCGCTCATCATTCATCAGAGTTGGGTTACTCGGGATATACTTCAATTCATAGCCGACATCCTGGGCGTCACATACGCCTTTGATCAGTCGCTCGAACTTCTCGAGCAGCAGCTTTTTCTCAACCGGCTCGTTGGCGAACATGAAACGGATTGTACCGCCCAGCTCCACCCGGTCCGCAATGATGTTTCTGCCGCTGCCGCCCTTGATTTTGCCCACCATAATGGTGATCGGGATGAGAGGATCGATTTCTCTGGTCTGAATGCTTTGAAGCAGCTGCAGAATGGTCGCTGCCGCGAGGATTGGGTCTTTCGCAGTGTGGGGCGTTGAGGTATGACCCGGTTGTCCCAGGATGGCAAGCTCGAACTCCTCCGTTGCTGCCATGACCGGTCCGTTTGAAAGGCCAATTTTGCCACTTGGCACCGGCGTCCAGATATGGACACCAAAGGCCGCGTCGACCTTAGGATTCTCGAGGACACCGGCTTCAATCATGTTGAGGGCGCCGGCCTCTTCCTCATTGGGCTGGAACACGAATTTAACGTTGCCTTTCAGGCGGTGCCTGTCCCCAGCCAGAATCTTGGCCGCCACCAAGAGCATGGCGGTGTGCGCGTCATGGCCGCAGGCATGCATCAGACCAGGTGTCTGGGAGGCGTAATCAACGCCGCTTTTCTCTTCCTGGGCAAGGGCGTCCATGTCTGCGCGCAGGAGGATGGTGGGACCCTCCGAAGCGCCCTCAGCGTTGCCTTTTAAAAGGCCCACAACGCCTGTGCCCGTCACCATTTGAGTCTCAATCCCCAGGGCTTCAAGGTAATCCCTGACGATCCCCGAGGTTCTGAATTCCTGATAACCCAGCTCCGGATGCCGGTGAAAATCCCGTCTGAGCTCAATCAGCTCCGGCTCCAGGGCCAGTACAGCTTGTTTAACTTTGTCCATCCTTCACACTCCTTGTCTCGTAAGTCTTAAGGCACCAGCAGCAGTGAAATCTGCGGGAACGTAATGATCAGAACAGACACGATCACCAGCATGAAGAGATAAGGCGGAAGCCCTTTGACCACTTCGAGGAATGGCCGGTTGAAGATGGCAATGCCGGTAAAAATGTTGCAGCCAAATGGCGGCGAGATCGATCCAATGGCAGCCTGCAGCGTAACGACGATGCCCAGGTGAATTGGATGGATGCCGGCCTGCATGGCAAGCGGGAAGAAAATTGGCGTCAGGATGATGATGACGACTATGGAGTCGACGAACATACAGCCAATAAAGTAAGCAATGGTAACCGTGATCAGGATCCGGATGGCGCTTGGATCCACGCCCAGCACAGCAGCTGTTATGATCTGCGGGATTCTCGCGTAGGAGATGGCCCATGAGAACAGGGAGCCCGCTGCGACCAGGATGAAGACCGAAGCCGTCACCGCGCCGGTGGAGAGCGCAATCTTAGGCAGATCTTTAGGCTTGATGGTCTTAAAGATCAGCATTTCGAGGATGAGCGCGTAAAGAACAGCAATGGCGGATGCTTCCGTTGGGCTGAAGAAACCGGAGTAGATCCCAGCGAAGATGATAACCGGGAAGCCAAGAGGCAGTATTGCTTTCTTGAAGGAAACCATGCGTTCTTTAAATGTAAGTCTGTTACTGAGGGGTATGTTTTTTCTTCTGGCGTCAAAGTAGATGAAAGCCGAGAAGAATGCGAGAATCATCAGTCCTGGGATGACCCCTGCGATAAAGAGGTCGCCTACGGATGCCCCTGTGACGACGCAGTACATGATCATTGAGATACTCGGCGGAATCAATAACGCGATAATCGCTGAGGAGATAATGAGGCCGATGGTATCTGAATCGCGATAGCCGCTGTCGAGCATCCGGTTTCGCATAGGCTTGCCTATGGCAACAACCGTAGCCTGAGTTGAGCCTGAAATCGCGCCAAAGAGCGTACAGGTTGCCGCCGTGGTGATCCCGAGGCCGCCGTGGATATGGCCTACGAACGTCTGGACGAAGTCCAGCAGCCGCTTGGCCGTCTGTCCGGCAGACATGATGTCCGCAGCCAGGATAAACATTGGAACCGCCAGCAGGACGAAGGGCTGAACGCCGGCGACAACCTGCTGGATTGCCAATATTGGATTGACGTTAGGAAAATAGTTCAGTAGGATCGTCAGTGGTGCTACAATCATGGTCAGCAGCATTGGAAAATTGAGAAGCAGCAGTGCTACCATGATGGCCATTAACAAAAGTACCAAGTCAACACCTCCCTGACCGGATTGGGCGGCAAAGCTGGTAACGCCGCCGCGGGCCGGCCAAATTCAGTCTGTTGTGAGAAATCATGTCGTGCTTGCTGTCAGACGCTTCTGTTAAACGTTGCCATCTGCAGGCGGAATGATTTTCAGGTCCGTATCTAATACCACTTCGGTTGAAAGGTAAAGCTGTTTTTTTGTGACGTTCAGGATAAATGTCCTGCCATACTCAATCGCCCCAAGAATAAAGCCTATTGGCACTATGGCAATGATCAGATACATTGGAATTCTCAAGGAAGGGGTTACCCGCCCAAGTTCCAGGACCTTCATGGTGTACTGAAAGCTTATTAAAGCAACATACAGCATCATCAAGGTAGAAAAACCAGAAATTACGATCATAAAAATCTTTTTAAATTTTGGATTCAGAAGATCGAAGACGGCAGACATGGTGATGTGGCTTGCCTTTTTCGCACAGTACCCTACGCCCATGAACGTGACTATAATTGTAAGGCTCTGCCCCACTTCCTCAGCGAAGGTCCAGCTGGAGTTCAGGAACGTTCTGCTCAGGACACTGCCAATGAGAATGAACGCCATCAGCAGAATGGAATAGCTGAGGACAAACTCCTCAAATCTTGTAATAAATTTAAAGATGTTCTTCAAGCGCGTTTCGCTCCTTTCAAAACCGAGAATTTCCTTGGTTTTCGGATTATTTCACGAGCAGTTTTCTCGGATAGTTTGTGAAGGTTTCGACGCCGTTTTCAGTAACCCGGAAAGACTCGCTGATGTCGATGCCACAATCTGATAACCAGATGCCTGGAATCATGTGGAACGTCATGTTCGGTTGAAGGACCGTCTTGTCGCCTGGTCTCAGGCTGGCTGTGTGCTCGCCCCAATCTGGCGGGTAGTTGAGTCCCATGGAGTAGCCAATGCGGGAGTCCTTAATAAAACCGCTCTTCGCTATGCTCTTTGCCCATGCCCGTTCAACATCTTCTGCATAGATCCCTGGTTTGATTACGCTCAGGGCCTCGTTGATGCCCTCGACAACGACCTTTCCAAGATCAATGACGGTCTGCGGTGCTTTGCCAAGAATCATGGTTCTTGCAAGAGGACAGTGGTAACGTCTGTAGCAGCCTGAGAGCTCAAGGATGACCGTGTCCCCATCTTTGTAAGGCTCATCTGTCCAGCTGAGATGTGGTGTTGATGTTCTGATGCCGCTTGGCATCAGCGGAATGATAGAAGGGTAGTCGCCGCCAAACTCCTCCGTGCCGTAAACCTGAGCCGCTGAAACCTTTGCTGCTGCGTCGCATTGTCTGACGCCAATATCTACTGCTTCATAAGCCGTTTCCATGACGCGCTCCGCGATCCTTGCCGCTTTTCTCATGTAAGCAATTTCGTTGTCGGATTTAACGATCTTGACCCAGTTGACCAGGTTCGTCGCGTCGACGAAAGAGGCGTTAGGGCAATTCTTCATCAAGCTTTCCTGGCATTTTGCCGTGTAGTAATATGTATCCATTTCTGTGCCAATGACTTTTTTGTCATAGCCTTTTTCTTTAAGGATGTCAGATACAAAATCCATAGGATGCTTAACGAGGGACTGAACATAATCATCTGTATAAGCCCTGATGTCCTCTTCCTCAAGCCAGGTTGTCAGTCTTGCCGCATTGCCGTCCTGACCACGGCCGACCCACATGATTTTACTCTGGTCCACAAACACGATCAGGCACTGATGCACATAAAAGGACCATCCATCAAAACCAGAGAGATAATTCATGTTGGCAGGATCCGTGACGATTAATGCGTCAATACCTTTCTCAGCCATGCTTTTCTGCGTACGGCTGACTCTTTCCTGATATTCCGAGACTTCGAAATACAGCGTCTTGCTCATTGATTTTTCAACCTCCGTTCTTTGATTGCTTGCTTGGATGAATTTTATTTGTAAAATATTGTGTCGATTGTCGACAATTTATTAAAAAGGAGAAATGCCCCTCTTTAGTCTGGATTTTCAAATTCGCCTTTTTTATAGCTGTCAATATGATTGAGGAAGGCTTTCTTACACTGCTCGAGGTCACCACTTCTGAGATGTTCAATAATCTCATAGTGATCCGTCGCCGTCTGCATCAGGTCACCCGTTTCATTGGTGTCGTACATCATGGCCATTTTGAGCTGAAAGAACATATCTTTCAAGATCTTAATCCTTCGTTTGCTGTCAGACTTATTCCAGAGATAGAGATGAAAGTCCATGTCCATTTTGTTGACCTTGATGATTTTTTCCTCTTCTTTTAAATCACTGTTGACGACCGTCACCATCTGATCCACAAGATTGGTCAGGTATTTGAAGTCTGCTTCCTTTAATTTATGTTCATGGATCAGAATCCTGAAAATATCATTCTCGTGAAGGATTCTGATGTCAAACACCTCATGAACATCCTTTAAGCTAAAAGTTGTCACATAGGTCCCTTTTCTTGGAACGATCTCAACAATACCTTCTTTCTCAAGGTCTTTTATGCCTTCTCTGACAGGCGATCTGCTGATTCCAAGGTTCTTCGCAATCATTGCTTCGAGGACATGGTCACCTGCTTTGTATTTGCCAATTATGATTTGTTCCTTAATATAGTCAGAAACCACAGAGCATAGATTGTCTCTTTGATATTCTGACATTGCCTCTGTCATTGTCATAACCCCCTTTTTCTCTGGGAGAATCTCTTGTGTCTATGTACCCATTATAACAGATTGTCGACAATCTACAATCTAATTTTTCAGATTA
Organism: Acidaminobacter hydrogenoformans DSM 2784; assembly: GCF_900103005.1. Classification (GTDB taxonomy): domain Bacteria; phylum Bacillota; class Clostridia; order Peptostreptococcales; family Acidaminobacteraceae; genus Acidaminobacter; species Acidaminobacter hydrogenoformans. Next base: position 10,717 of record NZ_FMWL01000008.1, read on the forward strand.
TTTTATTTTTTTGCTATATAAATTTCTTTATCCATCTCAATACCTTGAAAATACAAGATTTCTTGATTGGGGACTGGGCCGGCCTAATTTATTGGTCGGGGACTGGGCCGCACCAAACCTCTGGTTGGGGACAGGGACATACCAGCTTTTCGGCAGGGGACAGGGACGGACCAGAATACCGGTCCGTCCCTGTCCCCTGCCAAACTGCCGCCCTTTCCCCACCCAAAGTGTGATTCTCCGTCTTTTACGGGTATAAATACTATGCTAAAATGAGGAGGTGTTCCCATGAGTGAAACCATGCTCCAAAAAGTCGCTGATCTTAACAACAAGAGAAAAGCACTGCTCTCCGAGCTCAAGCAGCTCGAAGAAGAAATCAAGCTTGCAAAAGAAGCCTACAAGAGCTCGTCTGACCCCGACCCAGAAGTGCTGGAGCACTGGAACGTAGAGCATGAAGGCCCGGTTCATTCCGAAGAAGAAGAGCCTAAACTCTTCGAACGCGAAAAAATCTTCGACTAACCCCGCCCCTCATCTCACCACCACCACTGAACAAAGGATGCCTCCCGGCGACGGCCAACGCCCCGCCGGAGGCATTCTGCATGCATAGCCCAACTAAAACGATCACACCCAACCCCAAGGAGGTCTACCCATGGATGTACGCTACGGCGCGAGCCCAAAAGATGCCAGGCACTACGACACCACTCAGCTGAGAGACGAGTTCCTCATTGAACAGGTCTTTGCCCCGGATGACGTCACTACCGTCTATTCCCACATTGACCGCGTCATCACTCTGGGCGCCATGCCCGTGAACGAAACCCTCAGCCTTCAGAAGAACGTCGACCCGGAAAAGGACCTTGGCGTCACCTATTTCCTGGAGCGCCGCGAGCTCGGTATAATAAATCTTGGAGGCCCAGGCAAAGTGGTTGCCGATGGTCACCTTCACCAACTCGCCCGCCTGGACGCCCTCTACATTGGCAAAGAAACACGTGAGGTCCTCTTCTCCAGCGACGCCCCCGCAAATCCCGCCAAATTCTACATGACCTCCGCCCCCGCCCACACCAAATTCGAGACAAAGCTCATCACCCTCGAAGCCGCCAACAAAGTCGAGCTGGGCAGCTTCGAAACCTCCAACAAGCGCATCATCTACCAGCTCATCCACCCAGCGGTCCTTGAGACCTGCCAGCTCTCCATGGGCTGCACCATCCTCGACACCGGCTGCGTCTGGAACTCCATGCCCTGCCACACGCACGAACGCCGCATGGAAGTCTACCTCTACTTCGACGTTCCCCAGGACAACCTGGTCTTCCATTACATGGGCCAGCCCCAGGAGCTCCGCAGCATTGCCATGCTGAACGAGCAGGCCGTCATCTCCCCGAGCTGGTCCGTCCACTTTGGCTGCGGCACCAGCAACTACAGCTTTGTCTGGGCTATGGCCGGTGAAAACAGAACCTTCACGGATATGGATCATATTAAGGTGACGGATTTGAGGTAAGCGTTTTTTGAACAATAAAAGTGCTGATAAATCTTGTGACGGCTGTTACAAGATTTATCAGCACTTTTTACTTGGAAATTTTCAGATCAAAATATGGCTCGTAAAAAGATCCTCAGCAACATTTAATCTGTCAGACATAAAGAGAGTTTTATTTTGCAAATCGAAATTTTTCGAAAGCGCCTTCAAGAACTGAGAGTCATTTACTGCTTGATAATCACTTTGCTCCGCCTTCAAGACAGCAATACTTCCCAAACCCGCCACCATAGTTTTTAATAGCTTAACTGACTGCATCGCTTTTCTTGCGGCGCCATAGCTGAACTCAACATGGTCTTCTTGATTTCCTTTTGTAGAAATTGAGTCCGCACTTGCAGGAATACACTGTGCCCGAATCGCATTTAACAATGACTCGGATATGGAACAATACCCTGCTAATCCATCTGATGCTTCAGCCAATTGAAAGATGGCAGCATTCACCATTAAACCTTGCTCAGATACCAAGATCGCGAGTAAGTCCATTGCAAAGCCAACCTGAGTATTACTGCAATTGCATCCCATGACAGCTTCGTAAAACCCGTTTTCCTTTTCAAATACCAACGGATTATCACAACTGACATTGTTCTCAAAATTTAAAGTCTCATGAATATAAGACAAGGCAGAATCACAAGCTTGGTTTATGGTCTGTTGAGTTGAAATTAATTCCCTGGATAACAAACCCTCTACATTTAAAATCTCCCGATTGACCTCGACCAATTTTTTAAAGGCATTAAAAGCAACAACTGAGATCGATTGCGTCATTGTCGACCCATTCATTTGAGACAACGTCTCTTTACATTCCAGAACAAATTCAGGTTCAATGCCTAATGCTTCAAAGCATTCCTTAGCTTTTGTTCGTCTTCCCTCATAAAAGACCTCCGCTTCCTCCATCCCCGCAACCACCATGGCGGATTGTGCAAGTGGTCCAAGATCACTCAGCCCTGTTGAGCCTAACTCAAACACTACGGGTGAAATTCCTGCATTGAAAATATCCAGCATCCGTTGAATTAATTCTGGTCGAACGGCTGAATAACCCCTGCATAGAACATTTGCCCTGATCAGCAACGCTATGCGCGTTATCAACGGATCAATAGGTGCGCCTAAGCCAATGGCATGGGGATATGGGATAGTCTCATTCCATTTGCAGTGATCATCTGTAGACAATTTAATATTTTTAAGATTGCCTAAACCTGTATTTATCCCATAAACAACGGGGGCATCTTTTTCAAGCCACCTGTTGATTTGCGCTCTGCTGTTTTGACATTTTTCTATAGCACTGTCAGACATTCTAACGATTCCTTTTTTTCCGACAGCCACATCAATAATGTCTTTTATAGTTAAGTCAAACCCATTAATTTCAAAATACTTTTCCATGATCTCCCTCCTCACCTCAAGCCTCCAATGACTTCTTCAACTGAATTAAGCACAACATTGTCAGAAATTAACTGATTCGCCATTTTTAAATCCGGAATCAAATAGCGGTTGGATTTTAGCGGCTTAATATGTTCTCTAACAGTCTTGTAAGCAACATCAGTGCCTACTCCAAAATTGAATTCAGACAGTTTAGATTTCACAAAATCCATCCCCTGAACTGCCATTAACATTTCTATAGAAAGTATTTTTTCAAGATGTTCACAAGCTCTCAAACTTTTCAAAGCAGCGAGATACGAAGCGGATTGATATTCACCAGAGGAACAATTCAGCTTCGAGCAGATCGAGCTTGGGAGCGCCATCAGTTTCAATTCTCCAAGAATGGCAGTTGCTGCCGCCTGGACAACTGGAAATCCATGATTAAATCCAGGATTTTCTGCAACCAAATTCATTGGTAGTCCATACGACAACTGAGAATCCGTGAGTCTGAAACTTCTTCTTTCACTAATATTCCCCAAATCAGATAGTACAATGGTCAGCATATCGAGCGCATATCCCAACAAAGGATCTTCAGACTTTTGGAAGCTCTTTAATCCTGAATTCAACACATTCTGCAGCCACTCAACTATGTCCCGGGCACCGCCATGGGTTTGCGGGACGGCTCTGATACAAATGGCATCCTGACACCTTGCGCCATGATCACCGCCAAAAGCTTCTCGTGCAAGTTCTGTAGTCATTTGACTATTATGAAGAATTCTTCTGATATTCTCCGCTGATTTAATCTGAGTTTTATAGGGTCGACCGTACTCATGCAGTCTGTAATCGAAAGCACCCAGTTCACCCCGAATGGCTTCCATATTAAGCGCAGTACAAAGATCTGCATTTTTCACAAGTTCAATGGCTTTCTTACAAGCTATGAAAGCTATAGCCGTCGATACCAGGCTCAAATTTAATAAGCTTTCAATTTCACTCGCGACAAATGGAGCCGCAGTCAGATTGAACCTGTTATAGATCTCAGATGACTTAAGTTTTTTATCTTGATATTTGCACAATGTATCCTCTGTTCCACACAAGCACAATACAATTTCAGATATTGCCGCTTTTTCATTTCTCCCGGCAGCATGAACCAATGGAACAATGCCAAATTCGAGATATAGCATCACATATTCAATGGACTCTCTGCTATAAAGCTCAGGATGATCCAGCATTTCCTTTAACATTAAAAAGAGCGCTATTCCTCCTGTCTCAGGATTCAGAAGCTCGCCAAAAAGAACAGCGTGTGTTCTCGCGTAAAGCTCCAAACGCCCGGCATTCTCTTCATTGGCTGTAGACTCTGAGTTCACGGATGTATAGCCACTTAAATCCACATCAACCTTAATACCTTCGTATTGACTTTCAATAAAATCAAATACTGAATCGCATTGAAATTCAGACCCGTTAAGCACAAACTTTTTCTTCATGTCTCCTCCCCCTCTAAGAAAGCTTACTAATCCTATGTATAATTTATTCACAGTAAGTAATGCAGCAATTATATATTCATCATTTCACATCAATGACTTCAAAAAGACTAATGACGGTGTTCTAACCCGCATTCATCAGCACAAATCATAACTCAATAGTACAAACATGTGAGCTTGAGACAATTTCGTTTTTATCAAAAAAAATACCAACTGCTCTCTAATCGTGTAGTCGCCACGTTAGATCAATTGGTATTTCTTTAATAATTGCGTTATTCAAAATTCTCGCCACGCTCATAAAATAGTAAACGCGCAGTGCTGTCACTTCAAATTGCGGGCTAAACCGAATAATGGCTGCACTGTCCACAAACGCGCTGGATATCCTTTAATACCTTTGCTTCGTAAGTAAAGCTTTCATGCAGTGAGAAAAACTGAACTGCCTCTCTGCAATAATTGTGTGTTTCGAGCGCAAGATAATCATTAATTTCTTGTGTCCCTGGCAAGCTTCTGTTGAGTCCGCACATTTCAGCTTTAATTCTCAGAACCAAGCCTTTTTCATAAGCTCTGTCAACAAGTTCAGCACATTGATCTGCTTTAGTCAAATACTCGAGACAAGTTTTATAATTGTTGTCCCTAAAGCACTGGAGTGACCAGTACGCAAAGACAGAAACCTGTCCCCACATGAAATTGAAATGATCATAGTATTCGATCGCTAACCCCAAAAGCGACCTGGAAACCTCATATTGGCCTGTATCATAGGCTGCAATGCCAATCCCACTTCGTACCAAAGCAAGATGACCATTAAATCCATGTTCCAGGCAAATCTGTTCAGCCATTTTATACCATTCGTATGCCCCAGAATAATCATTTTGAAGTCGTCTGCTTTCACCAAGATAATAGTAAGTCGCAACCAAATTCAAAACATATTGCTCCTTATACGGCTCCATTCCAAAAATTTTAGCAGCACTGATCAGTAACGATTCACCCAATTTAAATCGGTTCTTGATAATCATCAGGTATCCCTTTAAACGGATTAAAACACCGAGTTCACCCTTGTCCGCATTGCTTTTAAACAATCGCAGGGCTTCCTCAATCAGATGCTCCATTTGATGCACCTGGCATTGATTGATACAGTGATAGATCATTTGGAGATATCCTTTATACACAAAGTCCATCTCTTCACATTCTTTGGCCAAGCTAATCATTTCTCGCGTCAGTTGATAACCACGCTGAACATTTCCATTAATGATGTTATATCGACTAATCATATTGAGATATTCGAGTTTCAGCTTATCTTCCATTTGATGTGGGGGCAGCGATTTCATCAAACTGTCAATTTGCTCAATTTCTTTATCAATGGCGCGATCCCTGACGCCGTCTCGCTGTCTAAGACCGACCATAGAGACTTCTTTAATTCGCGGAAAGAGTTCATGGGTCAGCTCGAGTTCGTCAAACAAATTTAGAATCCTGTACTTGAGCAGGCTGGCATTATCTCCAGCGCGTTCATAATGAAACACCAATTTAGGGTATAGATTGCGATCCATTGGCATTTGAATTAATTGATCTTTATAAAACTCGCCCACTCTTTTGTGAAGGAGTTTTCTTTTCGTTGCCGATTGATTTTCATAGACGAACTCTCTGAGCTTTTGATGGGTAAAGCCGTACTTTACATTTCCATTTTTTTCTGGTATTTCCTTAACAAAATTTTGTTTTATCAAATGCTCTATCAACTCAAGCAATTGAAGATCATCTTTTCCACTGAGCGTCTTAAGTTCGTCCCATGAAATGGTGTCAGAGAAAATGGAAATCAAATCAGCGATCTTCTGATGCTCTTGGGACAATGCGTAATAGCGCGCTTTATATAGTGTCCTAATCTTTTGAGGCACAGAATCATAATCGCCTTTCGCTATTATGCCATTCAAAAATTCCACCAAAAATAAGGGATTCCCTTCAGATTCCTGGTAAATCAATCTTTGATAATTCGAATCCAATTGCTTTCTTTTTAGAAAAGATTCAATGAATTCACGTGTCTCAACCTCATTAAATCTGGTCAATTCAATTTTTATGAAGTGCTCAGAGAGCTGAATGTCAGGATATCGACTCCAGTGATCAGAGACTTCAGGATTTCTCGAGGTGGCAACAATCAGCGTATTCGCTAATGGTGACTGACCAGACACTAACTGGTTTAAGAGTGCAAGACTCCATTCGTCAATCCACTGAATATCTTCAAAACAGATTAAGAGGGGTTCCTCTTTTCGCACGATTGATAGAAGATGCGTCAGTGCTTGAGCTAAAGACGAAAGATGCATGGGCGATTGCTTTTCAATAGCATAAGGAACCCCACCCCCATTTCCCTTCACACCAATGGGGAACACCCTGCTTAAAGCGTCTAAATAAGCTGGCTTAAGCTGATTCTTAGACTTTTCAAGCTTCTCATAAGCCTCAGAAACCACTGGCATCCAAGCTTTAAAAGCATGACGTTGATCCCCTTCATGCAGTGTCACCGAGTATATAGTTTTGACTATGGCTTCAATGCTTACTGTAAACTTTTTCAGCAACGTACTTTTTCCAATTCCCGGTTCACCTGAAATCAGCACCAGCCCAGTCCTGCCATGACGTTGTACGTCATCGAAGCACTTGATCATATCGTCCAGCTCATTTTTGCGGCTAAAGAAAAAGCTGTTTTCTTTTTTATTCGATTTTGGCAGCTTTCGTCTTAATTCAACCAACTCACGAAAAGTTTGAGCTGTTTCAGGCTCAGGAGAAATTCCCAGCTCTGCGTCCAGGACATCACATAATTTGGTATAGACCTCAACACATCTTCCATATTGGTCTGTGGCCATATAATAATGCATTATTTTTCTGGCGATGCCTTCATTGTAAGGGTCCAGTTTTAATAACTTCTTGCAGATTATTTCAATATTTGGATCCACATTCGACAAAGAATTTAAGCGTTCCTGCAATTTCAGGATCACAGAATCTTTAAATTCATCTCTCGTCAAGGCAATCCATTCATCAAAAAGCGGCGCATCCTTTATGGTGAAATTCTCCATAAACAAATAATCAGATTCCGTTGCTGCTTCAAGATCTATTTTGAGCTCTGTCTGTTCTGAAAAACAAATCAATCTTTGACCCACACTTAAGAAGATTGGACTTTCAAATGATTGGCGTATGGAATACAAAGCATTTCTCAAATTTTTTCTGGCACGTTCTTCAGATTCCTCAGGCCAAAATAAATGCATGACCTGAAAACGATCGACTTTTCTGTGAAAAGCTATGTAATAGAAGACGGCTTCGGCCTTTTGGTATTTGAACAAGACGGGTTGTCCATCCTTTAAAACCATTGGAACACCCATCAATTTGACTTCAATCACCATTGGCATCACTCCCTTTTTTATAGCCATCATCTCTATCATACCTGATCATTACGCAATTTTCATTTCATAATCAGCTTATGCAACAAAAATTTATCACCATTTACGCCGAATAGGTGAAGCGTTTCAGTCACGCTTCACCTTAATGTTTTCTAATATTCGACTACCAATTTTCAGGCATTAATGTTCCGGCTGTCTTTCTTATAGACTCAATCAGAGAAGAATCCGTCAACACTTCATAGGCTTTTTGAATATCATAGGACAGTGGCCTGTCTTGTTCCAGAAAAGGAACAGCGTCTCGAAGGGATTCATAGAGTACCTTAGAGCCTTTGCCATGGGCCGTTACCCTTCTCAGATCAACAGCCTGTGCAGCATGTAAGGCTTCAATCCCAAGAATGTAATAAAGGTTATCAATGATTTTGGCAGTTTTCTGTACAACAAAAGGCGCATTTGTCGCATGGTCCTCAATTTCACCCGCAACGGAGTAATAGTCCGTAGAAACCGGATTGATCAGATGTCGGATCTCTGCATCAAGGGCGGTGAACGGCTTCTGAATGGTTTGGAAAGCTTGTACAACACCTTCATCAGGACTCAAAAACCTGGATAACCCTGTGAAATAAGGATCTGAAAGCTTTATAGTCCTATGGCAGGCACTTCTTGACAAATGAGCCAGAGCCTGACCCAACATTTCAAATCCCAAGACCCAATTTGTGATTTCAAAATTACAGCAGGAAATAATCTCTTCGCTTTCCGGTATAATGCAAGGATTGTCATCCGTAGCGTTAAGATGGATGGCGAGAAATCGGTGAACGTATTCAATCGCGTCTAGCACCGCACCATGAATACCTGCAACACACCTGAAGCTTAGTGGATCCTGAAGGGTTTTGCTGATACCCTTTTTTTCAAGGTAGCTTCCCGACAACATACCTCTAAGCTGCGCGGCACATGCTGATTGTGAAGGCATTCCCCTGGCCATATTGGGTTCCGGCCTGAGAGGGGTAATGTTACCGTCAAGGCCTTCAACGGAAAGCGCATAGACAGCATTGGCAATTTCGACAACTTTGAGGGCCTGGTCAAGAACAATTGCCCCTGTACCAGCGGCCAGTGCACTTGAAGAAACTATGGAAAGACCGTCTTTGGGACCGAGCACTACCGGCTTTAAGCCTTCCGCCATCAAAGCATCTGCCGCCGGAACTATACGTCCTTTGTAGTCCACCTCACCTTCTCCCAGCATAGCCAGTCCAATATGCGACAAGTTGGCGATATCCGCCTCTCCTACACTTCCCCTGGATGGAATGCGCGGGTGAATCCCTGCGTTCAAAAACGCTTTATACATTTCAACAACTTCAAGCTGGATCCCGGTACGGCCAGACAAAAGAGCATTCAATCTGGATACCATGACTGCGCGCGTCTCTTCTTCCTTCAAATAGGGCCCTACCGAAACGCAGTGTGCATAGATCAAGTTTCTGTTATATTCTGCGAAATAACGTCCAAACACTTTTTTGTCTTTATTCCATCCAACACCCACAGTGAACCCATAAATAGGGACGTCACTTTCTGAAAGTTTAAAGACAAGTGTTCTGGAGGATTTGAGTCTCTCAAAAGCTTCCTCAGAAATCTCAATCTGTGCCTGGTGATGGGTTATATCGATCAGCGACTGAATCGTCAACGACGCGCCGTCAAGTATAATGGTCATAAGCTGTCCTTCACTCCTTCGCCTGAATTGCTGACACAATAATCTCAGGGGTCGCCGGCAGTTTTGAAATTCTGGTTCCAAGTGCATGATTAATGGCGTTAATCACCGCTGGCGCCGTGGCCACCGCGCAGGACTCCCCTATGCTCTTCGCGCCGTATGGACCGCCTTCTTCCCCTTCTTCGACCAAGACAATATCGATCTCAGGCATGGAGGGTGCATTGACCACATGATACTTGCTAAAGTTGCTGCTTTTTACAATGCCTTCAGGGGTAATTTCCATCTTCTCATAGAGGGCCATACCAAGATTCATTTGTATGCCGCCATAGATCTGGCCTTTTACGAATTCCGGATTGATGCACTGTCCTATGTCGTGGGCTGAGACTATTTTCTTGACATCGACCAGTCCCGTCCAAGTGTCTACAACCACTTCCGCGAAGTTAACCGCATAGGACCCAGGATTCCCCTCCGCCTGATGCACATAACGAACTTCAATACTTTCGCCCATTTTCTGGTGCAATACACGGGTGAGCTGACCCAGTTCCATGACCATTTCGCCACCTTCATTCACAATAATGCCTTTAATAAGATTCAGTGACGTTGACGGTATCTCTGCTAACACAGACGCCTTGGAAAGAATTTTCTCCTTCAGCATTTCTGCGCTTCGCCTTGCGGCCTCACCACAGACGTAGGTTACCCGGCAGGCCTGCGTGCCTGTTGGCTCATAGGGTGATCTCAGTGTGTCCGACTCGAGAACGCGAACCGCTTCAAGTGGCACCCCGGCAGCTTCGGCCACAATTTGTTGAATAATTGTCACTGTTCCACAGCCAAGGTCATGAAGCGCTGAATTGACCAAAATTTTTCCGTCCATCATTAACGTAATCTGCATAGCTGAATACTCTGGAAATGCACCGAAATAACCATTGCCATGTACAATAGCCGCCATGCCTACGCCTGTTTTAAACCTGCCTCCATCCGGCTGCCGTTTTACTTTTTCTGACCAGCCAAACACCTCAGAACCTTGCCTGAGACAAGCCTCAATTTGAGCATTGCCAAGAGGCGGCCCCCCGAGCGGATCCACATCACCAGAAGACATAAGATTTGCAAGTCTGAACTCAAGTGGATCCAGGCCAAGTTCACGGGCAGTGTTTTCAATATTGATTTCTGTAACCGCATGAATTTGCGGAGAGCCATATCCCCTCGCAGCGCCTCCAACAGGTGTATTCGTGACAGCAACTCTTGCTTTGTAAGTCTGCGCGGCCATTTTGTAAAGTCTTGAGGATTTTTTTGCCATGGCCATGGCCACTGCGGTTCCATTGCCATAATAGGCCCCAGTATCCACCAGCATGTCGATTTCTCTTGCCAGGATCTGACCCGTTTCTGTGACCGCTGTGCGCACCTTTCCCCGGACGCCATTTCTGCGGCGGCTTGAAACAATACTTTGCTCACGCGTCAGGTTTAACAGCACCGGCTGTTTCAAATCATAGGCAATAAAGCCGCATAAAGGCTCCACCACTGGCTGGCTTTTCCCGCCAAAAGAACCGCCCGTCACATTCTTCACTACCCTGATTCTGGTCATTGGAAGCTGGGTCAATTTGGCCAGCATCATTTGGACTTGAAAAGTGATCTGACATGGGGTTTCAACATGAAGTACTTCATCTTCAAAATAGGCCAGGCAGACATGGTTTTCAATGGCGCCGTGATGCTGCGCAGGGGTTTCGACTTCATCTTCAATGATCTTGAAAGCCCTTGAAAGTTCAAAATCGGTATTTCCAAAAGACTTCTCAATCCAGGGTGAAACGTTGCCATAAGGGTGGATGGAGGGCTTTGATGGATCCAGCGCGTCGTCCAGTGTCAGAACCATCGGCAAATCTTCGTACTGAATCTTAACTGCGCCTGCTGCTCTGCGGGCAGCATTTTCCGAGGTCGCCACTACACAGGCAATCCGGTCCCCGTAATGCTTGGGTGTGTTTGTAAGCAGTGCCTCGTCCTCTACATCCTTCATCTCTGGATACCAGATATGGGCACTGTATAGCTGATCTGTCACCTCTGAGGCTGTATAGATCTTCACGACACCTTCGACCTGCAGTGCCGCTTCCGTATGAATGGCCAAAACCTTTGCATGGGCTTTCTCTGAGATCACCAAGGCTGCATACAGCATGCCAGACTTTTTTTTGTCGTTAGTGTACATCATCTCGCCAGAAGCCTTTTGAAGGCCGTCCTGTCTTTTTACCGACTTTCCAACATAGTTGTAGTTCGTCTTTTTCATATCCATCACCTGCCGCTCTCGAAAATCGTCTGTTCCAGCATCGAGAATGCCACTGCCTTGACCGCATTTCTCTTGTAAGGCTGTGACGCCCGCCCTGGGATGGCTCTATCCACTTCCTCCACAAACCACTGAAGCACTTCTTCAGACAGTAGTTGGCTGACGGGAAGGTTTTCAAGCTTTTCTGAAAGCGCTTCAGCATAGAATGCCCTTGCGCCAAGGGAACCAAGGGCGACACGTACTTGGCCAATATGACCGTCCTTCTGAATACAGCTCATGGCGCCATTCAGTTTTGCTATGGTCACCTTTTCCCTGGACCCAATTTTTGCGTAGCCACCCGCACTGCGAAGGCGGGCAGCCGGCAGATAAAATCCAGTGATGGCTTCATTTTCCTCAAGCCTTGTTCTGCCTATGCCCAGGACGAAATCATCAACCTTCAGCGTCCTATACAACCCTTTGCTGTCCATCAGTTCTATCTCAGCCTCGAGGGCGATCAGCGCAGGCACAGTGTCTGCACACTGCGCCGCATTAGCCACATTTCCGCCTATGGTCGCCCGGTTCCTAATCTGTGTCGATCCAACATGATCTGCCGCCGTCGAAAGAAGCTTCGCTTCACTCTGAACAAGCGCTGACTTCGATAGTGTCTGCATAGTACACATAGCACCAATAAAGAGCTTATCCCCACGTCTTTCTATAACCTTCAGCGGATCCATATGACTAAGGTCAATCAAAGTGGACTGAGTCATGCTCTGTCGATTCATTCTCACAACGAGGTCGGTGCCCCCTGCGGCGAAAAGCGGCCTGTCAGACTGGACGAGTGCAAGCTTTAAAGCCTCCAGGGAACTCGGCTGCAAGCATTGGCTAATCATGAAGCTCCCCTCCCTGAAGCGCCTTAACGGCTTTTATTATAGGATGATATCCTGTGCAACGGCAAAGGTTGCCTTCAATAGATCGAATGATTTCTTCCTGGCTTGGACTTGGACTTGAGAGCAACAAGGCTTTGACTGACATAATCATGCCTGGCGTACAATAGCCGCATTGTACAGCGCCATGTTCAACAAATGATTTCTGCAAATCGTCATACTCTCCACTGTCTTTTAATCCCTCAGTCGTCACAACAGAACATCCATTGACCTGCATTGCAAGTGTTGTACATGAAGTGACTGCCAGATCATCAATCAAAACGGTGCACGCGCCGCATTCCCCTTCTGAACATCCCTCTTTGACACTTGTCAGTCCAAATTGGTTTCTTAACATATCGATAAGGCGTTCCAGGGGCTCGACCTCGGCACTGACCTGTTTATGGTTTAAAGTAAAATTGATCCTCATGTTGCCTCCTTATTCAGTCCCTATAGATTCTTCTCTCTTATTCGGCTTCAGCCATATCAGCCATAACCATGGATTGACTTGTAGTTTGCTCTTCAACGGTCTGGTCTACCGATAAGCCATTCAGCTCCATGGTGCCATATTTGACAAGCATCGCTACAGCGCTATAGCCAATCAAGAGCATCAGGAACAAGAGTGGGAAGCCTGCGACTGTGGCAATCTGTTTCGTTGCGTCAATACCGCTGATTTCACCCGCTTTGCCCGCAATGAGGTTGACGATCGCGATTGAAGACATGATGGCACCCCAGAAAATCTTGACTTGTGCTGGAGGTTCAACCAAGGCATTATTGCCTGCGCCGCGAACTGAAAGTGAAGAGACGGTCGTTGTCATGGAGTCCGCAAGGGTTACGACTGAAATATAAATCGCAACTAAGAATAATGTGCTTGTAAGGCCTGATAATGGGAAGTTCTTAAGGAAGGCGAAAACGGAGACTTCAAGGCCGCCCTGCTGTATAGCAGACCAAAGCCCTGCACCATTCATTTCTAAATTGATTGCCGCACCACCGTAAACAGAGAACCAAAGCAGTCCAAACATCGCCGGCATAAACAAATTCACCATCATGAACTGGCGGATCGTTCTTCCTTTTGAAATTCTCGCGAGGAACATGCCTGTAAGCGGTGCGTAGGCAAGCCAGATTGCCCAGTAGTAAATTGGCCACCAGCGAGGCCACTCAGAGCCGTTGACCGGGCTTAAGTAAAGTGTCTGGGTGAAGAAATTCTGAATGAAATGACCTGTGCCCTGTGTACCAATCTGGAGAATGAAGTTCGTTGGACCAAGGATGAAAATAAACAGCAGCATACCAATGAAAAGCTTGGTATTGGCATCTGACAGGAAACGGATACCTCTGTTCAGACCTGTATAACTGGAGATGACATAGGTAACGACAATGAGGCCAACGACTGCGACCCAGATGAACTTGTTTTGTTCGAGTCCTGTCAGTATTTCGATACCCTTGCTGATCTGCATAGTTGCTACGCCGAGGACTGCCGCAACGCCGCCTGCCATTGCCAGCATGCAAAGGTTATCAACGACATCACCGACCACACCATTAATCTTTTTCCCAAAGACAGGATAAAGAATTGAACTGACCGTATAAGGAAGTTTTAAGTTGAAAGTTGCATAGGCAATGCCAAGACCGGCTATGCCATACATGGCATAAGGGAGGAATGTCCAGTGTATGAAGGTTTGAGACATAGAAAACATTGCTGCGCCTTCTGATCCCGCTTCAAGACCTAATCCGTCCGGAGGCGACATGAAATGCGTGATGGGTTCTGCAATACCCCAAAACAGGATGCCTGTCGCAATCCCTGCACAAAGTGAGATCGCAAACCAGTTCCACAGACTCATGGTTGGGGTTGCTTCCTTGCCACCCAAGCGAATATTTCCAAATTTCGAGAACATGGCCCACAGGCAAAGGAAAAAGAAGATGACACTACTAAGCTGGAAAAGCCATCCAAATGAATCAAAAGCAAACGAAACAATAGCATTCTGACCGTCATACAGAGCTTTCGGCGAAACGAGACCAACGATCAATACAAGTCCGAGCAGTGTTGCCATAGGGATAAAAATTGGAAGACGGAGCTGCGCTTTGTTGACTTTTTTCATGCTCTTACCCTCACTTTCAAAATTTATGATTATTCCGACAATTTGATCATACGCATCAAAGGTCTTTAAACCGTCTAATGACTGAGTGAATTTGGAATTTCGTTAGCAATTCTTTCGAATAGATCTAAGACTATAATAACAGGTAAGCAATCGAATTCGATACAACAAACAATTTCAGAGATAGTGTCAGTGCGACCATCGGCAAAAAACCACCGCTACCCCTTGACATCCCCACTTCAGATCACTATAATTAATTCAATTAAATAATCGTCATCCCACTTGAGATGACTCTTATCCAGAGAGACGGAGGGAACTGGCCCTATGAAGTCCGGCAACCTGCCCTATGAGGCGTGGTGCCAAATCCAGCGGTTTAACCGAAAGATGAGGAATGCGTGATTACGTAAGCTCTGCCGTCGGCGGGGCTTTTTTTATGGTCTGAACGGTCTGATCATCTTTTTGAGCACCGAGCCAAAAGATCAAAATTCAAAATCCAACACCACGCCAGCGCGGAAATTCAGCGCGCCAGGCGTGAAGCACAAGAACGAAACGGAGGAAGCCAACTTGAATGACACAAGAGAAAAACGCACCTTTGAGGAAATCAACGAAAAAATCAGAAACGGCTCAGTCGTCGTCTGCACGGCGGAGGAGATCCTTGAAATGATCGACCGCGACGGCGAGGACGCGGTATTTGAGTCGGTAGACGTCGTGACCACTGCGACCTTTGGCCCTATGTGCTCTTCCGGGGCCTTCCTGAACTTTGGCCACACGGATCCCCCAACCCGCCTCGAAAAGCTGACCTTGAACAAGGTCGAAGCCTACGGCGGTTTGGCTGCGGTGGACACTTACATAGGCGCTACTGCGGAATCTGAGGAACAGGGCTACGAATACGGCGGCGCCCACGTCATCTGCGATCTGATCGACGGCAAGGAAATCGTCCTGGAAGCCACCAGCAAAGGCACGGACTGCTACCCGGGCAAAAAAATGAAAGCCACCGTCCGTCTTGAAGACCTGAACGAGGCTTATCTGTTCAACCCGCGTAACGCTTACCAGAACTACGCTGCCGCCACAAATGGCTCCAAAGAGGCAGTTTATACTTACATGGGCACTTTACTCCCCAACTACGGCAACGTCACCTATGCCACTTCCGGCGAGCTCAGCCCACTGCTGAACGACCCCGAGCTCAGGACCATAGGCATAGGGACGAGACTATTAGTCGGTGGCGCCGTAGGCTACGTGTCCTGGAACGGCACCCAGTGCAACACGGCGCCGGTACGAAATGAAAATGGCACACCTATCGGCACAGGGGCGACTTTGGCGATCATAGGCGACCTGAAGGAAATGGACACGAAGTTCATCAGCCCGGCGGTCTTCAAGGCCTATGGCACCTCCCTCAACGTGGGGATTGGCATTCCAATCCCGCTGCTGGACCGGGAAATGCTGCGTTTCTGTGCCGTGCGCAACGCGGATATTGAGACCAACCTCATTGACTACTCCGTCAAGAGCCTTTCAAGGCCGGTGGTACGAAAGGTCAACTATGCGGAGCTTCAAAGCGGTCAGATAGAAATCAACGGAAAAAGGGTCAAGACCTCCCCAACCACGAGCCTCAGAAAATCCCGTGAGATCGCTCAGATCCTGAAAGAAAAAATCCAGGAGGGCAGCTTTGAGCTCCAGGCACCGGTGAAACTCTTCCCACAAAACCAGGGCGTCAAGAAAATGGCCAATGCGGAGGTGCTTGAATAATGAAGACAAAACTCTATATGAGATTCCCAACGGCACTGACCAACACGCCAGTGACCTACGAGCTCATCAAGCATTTTGACCTGAAGCTCAACATTCTGAAGGCCAACATTGACTTTAACCTCATGGGCTCCATCCTTTACGACATTGAGGGCCCCTCCAAGGCAATCGCGGATGCCCTGGCCTATTTGCAAGACCTGGGTCTGAGCGCAGAGCTGATCCCGTCCGTCATCACCATTGACGAGAACCGCTGCACGGACTGCGGCCTCTGTACATCAGTATGCGGCATCAAGGCCCTGACCATAGGCGCCCCGGACTGGAAGCTCAGCTTTGATCCTGCCAAGTGTGTGGGCTGCAACCACTGTATCCCGGTCTGCCCTTCCCGCGCCATTTCCGGGCTGGTGCCGGAGCCGGTGCTGTAGGACATGAAAAGAATGGGGTCTGCCGATGGTCACTTTATCCAACCTCCCACAAGATCCTCAAGTGAGCCTTCTACGCCATCCCGCCACCACTATGAACTCCGTTTCTACCGCGACTGGACGGGCAGCCATCTGACGAATCCGCTGAAGCGCTTCAATGTCACCATGGACGAATCCGACCTTGAGCTATACGTGACAAACGACATTTCAGAGACGGACGTTCAAGCGGTTCTGGCGGACTGCCGGGCGCAGCTGAGTGCGCAGCTCCTGCGGGAGCCGGATTTCCTGGAAAGCTTGGTGCCCCTTGCACCGCGCCCGGATGACGGACCACTGGCGGCAAGGATGAAGGCCGCAGCACAGCTGGCAGGCGTGGGCCCTATGGCAGCTGTTGCGGGGACCATTGCGGAAGCCGTTGGCGTCTATCTGCGTCAGTTTAGTCCAGACGTGATTGTCGAAAACGGCGGGGACCTCTATCTCACCCTCTCCACGGAAAGGCGAGTCCTCGTCTATGCCGGGGATTCACCGCTCTCAAACCGATTAGCCCTCAACGTAAAACCTGAGGACACCCCCTTGGGCATTTGTACCTCTTCAGGTCGCTTTGGCCATTCTCTCAGCTTTGGTAAGGCTCATGCCGCCGTCATCCTCTCAAAGAACCCTGCTTTGGCAGATGCTGTAGCAACGGCCACTGCCAACCGGGTCAGTACTCCTGAGGATATAGATGCCGCCGTGGCCTTCGCCGCAGGCATCCCAGGAATCAAAGGGGTCATTGTAATCCAGGACGACCGGATGGGACTTTGGGGCGAGCTGGATCTGAAGCCGGTGAAGGGATGAAGCGCCAGGGGTAAGTACAAGGCCCGAAAGATGGGGTGAATGCGGTAAACACATGCGTTTTCCGCGCTTCGCTTTCAATAGCAAAAGCTGCACCAGTCACACCGGTGCAGCTTTTCTGTTTTTGTATATAATTATTCCTCTTTGCGTAATGAAAAGATGGTGGTGATTCCGACCGCACCACATAGAGCTTCACTTTCGAAACCAATGTAGATTACCGACTCACCTGGGCATTTTTAGTTGAAAGTATTCAAGACAGAATCCAATAATAAGCCCTCATAGCTAAGCTTTTATCAACGTACCCGTTCTGCCTTCAATGCCATCTATTGCGCGTTCCAGTGAGGTTATCAGGGTTTTTCTGCCCGGTTTTGACGAAGCAAACTGAATAGCTGCCTGAATCTTTGGAAGCATAGATCCTGGCGCAAAATGGCCTTCACAAATGTATTGATGCGTCATATTCAAATCCAACTCGTCCAGCCATTTCTCATCAGACTTACCAAAATTAATTGCAACTTTGTCCACTGCCGTCAAAATAATTAAATAGTCAGCATCAATTAACTCTGCAAGCTTGGCACTCGCGAAATCCTTATCGATAACTGCTGCAACCCCAAGGAGCTTTTCGCCGTCTTTAACAACAGGAATGCCGCCCCCACCAACGGCAATCACCAGGTGATTTGCCTCAACAAGTTTCATTATGCTCTCTTTTTCAACGATATCCAGCGGCTTTGGCGAAGGTACAACCCTGCGCCAGCCACGGCCTGCATCCTCAACCATAGACCAGCCTTTATCCAATTCGAGTCTCTTCGCCCTATCCTCTGAATAGAAACTTCCGATCGGTTTTGTTGGGGTTTGAAAAGCCTGATCTTCTTCCGATACGATCACTTGAGTCGATATTGCTGCGACCGGTTTCCTAAGCCCTCTTCTAACAAGCTCTTCTCTCAGAGCGTTCTGAAGATGATACCCTATATATCCCTGACTCATGGCACCACACTCAGGAAAAGGCATTTCAGGTGTGTTTGCGCCAGCTTCAGCAGCATATTGCATTGCCAGGTTGATCATACCAACTTGCGGACCATTCCCATGCGCTAGTACAACTTGATGACCAGCAGCGACCAAGTCAACGATAGGTTTAGCCGTCTGACGAACGAGCTCCAATTGTTCCTGAGGTGTATTTCCAAGTGCATTTCCACCGAGTGCGACAACGATTTTTAGCACACTGTTTCTCCTTTCCACGCCTAAGCTGAGCAACAAATGGATTCCTGACTTACAGGAATTTAATCTAATTTAGTTCACTCAGTGTTAAAGGCAATTCTGTCTCCAAAGATTGAATAACTTCTGAACTTCGAACTTCATCACGTGCAGTTTATTGTTGCGGTTACCCTGGAAATTTATGAGGTTTGCGCAATTTCATTTTCGCTTTTAGCAACTAAAAGTGCCGTAAATACATCTGAATCCACATTCAAAATTGTTCTTAACATCCCGACAAACCATTCAACGCCAGCAAAAAAAGCTATACTTTCTAAAGGTAAATTCATCTGGGGCAGAATGATTGCCAGCGAAACGAGACCAGCGCCAGGCACTACTGCATTTGCCAAGGACAGGATCATTGCAAGCCCTGCGATATAAAAATAGGTAGCTATAGAATACTCCACATCCCAGAACTGCGAAATGGTTACGACCGTAATTGCCATGTGCATGGCGGAGCCGTTGCTGTTCAAAGACATGCCAAGAGGCAGAACGAGTTTATTAATGCGTTCGCTGATTCTGAGCTTTTCTGAAGCATCCTTCATGGCCGTAGGCAGCGTCACCGCAGAGGATGTCGTCGCCAGCGCCATAAAGGACATTTGCGTCATCCCCTTGATCAGATTCAGCACTTTAATTTTTGTGTACAGGCTTGCAACGATAAACCACAATCCCAGGAAAAGAAAAGTAGCAACCCCATACACCAACAGATACTTCACGAGTGGCAAAATCACCTCAAGCCCAAGTTCACCAATCGTGGAGGCCACCAGCGAAAAAATTCCAAGCGGTGCAAGCCGCATCACCAGATATATCATTTTTATAATGATGGCATTGAGATGTTTAATCCCCTCATAAATTGACTCACCTTTGCCTTCCAGGCGGCTATAGCTCAACGCGATCCCAAAGAGCAGAGCAAAGACAATGATTTGGACTATGTTGCCTTCTGCCATGGACTGAAATATATTTTTTGGAAAGAAACCAAGAACGGTTTCATTCAAAGAAAGAAGCTGATTCGCAGAGCTTTGTTGTATGGTTGTCTGCGTCATCTGAAGCCCGAGTCCAGGCTTAAGCATTACCCCCATAAAGATACCAAATGCAGCGGCAAGATATGACGAAACAGAAAAGATCATGACGGTTTTAACCCCAAGTTTACCGAGTTCTTTTGGATTCAGTCCTCCAACCGACTCAATAATCTGACCCAGAATCAGCGGAACGATAGCCATTTGAATCATCCGAAGAAAAATGTCGCCCAATATCCTTACGGCTTGTGCGCCTTCCTGGAAAACGGATCCAAAAAAAATCCCAGCTACCATTGAACACATTATTTTCAAAGTCATACTTTTTTTCTCGCTCATAGTCCGCCACCTTCGTTATTTAGTGTATCCATGCCTGAGTTTCCTTTAGAACTTACAATTTTAAGCTTTAACTGTTCATAAGAAGCTTTAAACTTAGATCACTAAGCTGCATTCGTCTGTTCCTCTTTTGAGAAACTGAAGACAATCATGCCTATCAAAAGGAGCCCAGCAGCAAGATAGAAGCCTACTTTCATACTGCCCAGCTGATCAGCAAGAAATCCTGTGACATAAGGTGCCAGAATCGAGCCAGACATCCCTACGAAGTTGTAGGCACTCAGGGTCGTTGAAAGAGAGCTCTTAGGCGCATTTTTAGTGACAAAAGCAACCAAAATCGGATCCAGAGCCAGTTTGCCTGTTAAACCATACAGAATCAAAACCGCGATCAATAGCGTACGGTCTGTGACAAATGCGATACCGAATGTTGAAATCAATGCTAATGGCACGAGGGCAAATACAAACTTCTTTGTAACTTTGTATTTATCTGATAGATAGGCGAGCAGCAGTGCACCAGGAATAGACGCCCAAGGTACCAGAGAAGAGATAAATCCAACACTGGTGCCTGCAAATCCACGCTCTACTTGAAGGAATCTCGGAAGCCATGTAATGATGACAAAGTTTGCATAAATCGAGCAGAAGCAGAGAATAAAAGCACACAGCAAATTTCTATTTTTAATTAGCGTCATGAAAGAAAGCTTCTCTGATGGCTTTGTATTCAAAAGATTGTTTGTTTGATCTTTCGCGTTCTGAAGGGTCATTTTATGCTGATCTTCAGGGCGCACGACTTTTTCTTTGATGAAGAAGAAAAACAGAATACCAAAGAGAACTGTAGGAATCGACATAATAATAAACGGTTGACTCCAGTGCGCGCCATTTTCAAGGACCAATTTACTGGACAACAAGTAGCCGCCTGAGGTACCAAACGCCATTCCACTGTTGATGATCGCCGTTCCAAGTGTTAATTTCTTTGTAGGGATGGATTCAGTTGACAAAGCATATTGTGGACCATAGTATGCCGCTTCCCCAATCCCTGTAATAGCTCGAAAAATCATAAAAACTCCAAAAGCAGAGACCACACCGCTGAAATACGTCGTTATCCCGAAAAGTATAAATCCAACTGAAATGACGACTTTTCTCCCAATTTTGTCCCCGAGCGCCCCAAAAGGTATTTGTGTTGCTGCATAGGAAAGGAAAAAGACACTGTTGACCAGGCCAAGCTGCGCGTTAGAAAGATTAAATTGTTCCGCAATATTTCCCATGACTGGATTTAAAATAGTTCTATCCGCATACATCAGAATCCAACCAAAGAAACTGAACGCCACAATTTTCCACCAGTAACGTTCCGATACAGGAATTGCTTCAAAGCGTTTACTCAACAAGTTATTCTTTTCAGGATGTTCCATGCTTAATCCTCCTCTGAATGTGCTCAAGTCCATATTTTATCCCCAGTAATAAATCATAGCCTGAGGTATGACCTAAAGCAGAAATCTGATCAATCCAAAACTTAATTTGATCCACGTCTCTTGACATGGATGCCTCAAGCATACCTTTGACAGGATAACTGATGTATCCGTTCATGGCAGCATGAAGATAGGCTTCACTGACAGCGGTCGTCTGATGGAACCCAACCTGATATAAAATGAATTCAAAAGCTTCAGAGCAGGCATACCATTTCAACGCGATAAGGAATCCTGTGAGCAGATCATCACCACTCGGTGTGAGACCGGCTCCCCGCCCGACAAAATACCTTACCGCCTCCAATGTCTGACCGTCTTGAAGTGTGCGGGACTGACGCAACGCATCTGCGTGTCTTTGAAACTTATCATCTTTTAAGATGCCAATATGCTTATAAAACTCTTTCCCGCGAAACACCAAAAGGAGAGCCTCTATGATGTCATGGCAAGAGGTGTTGCAGCTGGGAAGACTAAGATCTATCTCTTCAAACTGGCTCAGATTTAAAGTGATGATTTCGCGTCCATAGAGCCTTAAAATTTGGTTTTGATAAGTCACAAGATCTCCTGGACTCACTTTCTCTAAAATGATATTCAAGGTGTCTGCATCTGGAACGCAGCCAAAGCTTGAAAGCTTTACCGGATCAGATCCTACATGGATCATCTTCCCATTCAGTTCAAGATTTATGCTTTTTTTGAACACGTGCTGCACTTGACCGTGCAGCTGATTGGGGAGCAACTGGGACAAAAAGCTGCTTTTTGTCCCACGGATGATATTAATCTCGCTCGTGATCTACCACCTCTATCCCCAAATGATGTGCATATGCCTCAAGTGCTTTTTCAAAGCACGCAAGCGGAGCTCTTACAGTGCCTGCACCAACTTGACCAATTCCCGCTTTTTTGTGGGCAATGCCTGTATTGATCAGCGGCGTTATACCTGTTTCGACGACTTTTCGAATATCAATGCCTAAACTGGCACCTTTAAAATCCCAAGTCGGTATCGCATAGTTGGGGTTGTTGGCAACACAAATCTCATCCATCTCATTCGATACTTTCAGGGCATCTTCAAAACCACCTGCACCAACAAACCGGGTCACTCCAGGCGCTGCGATCATTGCCATTGCACCGACACCAATAGTCTCAGTAATGGCACTGTCTCCAATATCCGGATTTGCGTCCTCTGAACTGTAACCTGTAAAGTACAGACCATTAGGTGTATTGACCGGAGCGGTAAACCAAGTATCCCCCATACCACTGATCCGGATGCCAAACTCACGGCCATTTCGGGTCATCGTGGTAACGATAGTCCCCTGAGTGTGTTTGCGTGCACAATCCACTACAGATTTGCCAATGGCCATCATGATATTGAGGAAGAACTGATCAGTCGCGGCCAAGAATTCAATGACTTCGGTTTTTTCACTATTGCTGAGATCAGCCTTTAGAATCATTGGCGTCACTTCTTTTAAGAAATTAAGGCTGGCTGCGATATTACGCTGATGGAATTCGTCGCCCATTGTAATCGCCTTAGCTACTATGACATTCAGGTTAACGCCTGTTTCTGAAGTCTGAAGCGCCTTACTGAGAACCGGCCCCAAAGTGTCTCTCATCCATTTAAGCCTTTGAATGACTTCATCTGAATAAGCTCCAAACCTGAGTACTTTTCCAATGCCCTCATTCATAGTGCAGTATGCAACCGTATTGTCCAGTCTGTTTATGATTTTCAGAACTGGCATGCTGCCAGAGGTAATGCCGCCCATAGGTCCTACGGCGTTGACATGGTGGCATGGCACAAATTTAACTTCGCCGCGTTCGAGCATTGCGACTGCATCTTGCTCACTATCTGCCCAGCCTTCAAACAGAACCGCGCCAATACATGAACCTTGCATAGGGCCTGTCATATCTTTGTAGACAATTGGCGGGCCAGCATGCAGCAGAACCTTTTGATTCAGCACTTCAATTTCCGATCGGGCTGGAATGACATCCACCAGGAACGGCTGTCCATTTTTCATCAGCTCGACAACTTTCATATTTTCGTCGTTAATCCAGGATATTTGATTCAATTTATTGAGAATTTTAATCAGTTTCTTATTTCCACCTGCAGCTGGCTTCCAGTCAAACTGAATCGCAGTTGCACCATTCGAGATGACAGAATCATTGAAGCTCTCTACACCAATATTGATAATCCTCGGTTTAGAATTTATCAAGTCCATAACAGCCTCACTTGGGGCGGAAAGCTGCTTCGTAGGCCCTCCATATGGCACAGTTGTCCTCTCTGTAACCTTTAAAACGATGCCTTTGAGGCTCAGCGCCGTCTTAACGGCCTCCGCATTACTTTCGCAAACTATGGCACCAGCACTCTTAAGTGTTTGAACGGCCTCGTCATAACCCTGAGGGTCATTTCTCGTACCACAGATAGAAGCGACAAAATACAAATCGCGAGATAATTCCTTTGCTTTTTCAAGTGAAGTTGAAATAACTGGCGCCAGAGTTCCAGCCATATCGGGATGTGCGCCATAACCCAAAACTACATCCAGGAGTATAACACCCGTATCTTCTAACGAAGCATATTCCTTTATTTTGTGAATTCTAACTTCCGGATCAATCATTGGGTGCGGCTTTCCTTGGGTATACATATCGTCACCGAGATCAAGCACCTCGTGACCGCCGGCCTTTAACAAAAAGCCTTCACCCTTTGTCAAACCACCAAGCTCCAATGCTTCTGAAATCAGCATTGCTGCCTCGGCCGCCAGCGTTCCGCCTGAGTAAAGACCTTTAATCACTTGATTCTCCTGCAACTTAGAACCAGTGTGCTCAACTGACTGATCCGTATAATTTTTTTGAACTGGCTTTCCAACAGAAAGATCATATGCCATTCGAGCGGCCTCTTCCAAAGTGTAAGCAAGATGAACCTTTCCAATATGATGCTCAGGTTTCTCGCCCAGGAAGATCGCTACAACAGGCTTTGAAATGCTTTGCAGCAATTCGACAACTTCGTCTCTGACCCACTTAGAAGGCGGCTTCGAAATAACGACAATCACATCCGTTGGGTCATGATTTTCCAGCGCTAAGATCGCGTCCTTCATCGAAATTCCACCAACTGCTTCATTTAAGTCTCTGCCGCCAGTACCAATGGCATGGACAATTCCGCCGCCCAAGCGGTCTATCATTGTTGCAACCTCTTGGATCCCAGTCCCTGACGCCGCCGCTATGCCGATATTTCCAGGCCTGATGATATTAGTGAAAGCTATTGGAATGCTTGAAATCATCCCTGTGCCGCAATCTGGCCCCATTAGAAGCAGACCCTTTTCTTTGGCCTTGTTTTTAAGAGCGACCTCATCCTCGAGTGGAATATTGTCGCTAAATGAAAATACATTCAGACCCAGATCCAAAGCTTTGTCGATTTCTTCAGCAGCATACTCGCCAGGTATGGAAAACACGGCCAGATTGGCATCCGGCATCATCTCCATTGCTTTTGACCAATTC
Organism: Acidaminobacter hydrogenoformans DSM 2784; assembly: GCF_900103005.1. Classification (GTDB taxonomy): domain Bacteria; phylum Bacillota; class Clostridia; order Peptostreptococcales; family Acidaminobacteraceae; genus Acidaminobacter; species Acidaminobacter hydrogenoformans. Next base: position 35,904 of record NZ_FMWL01000008.1, read on the forward strand.
GTCGCATGCTCTACGTTCTTTCCTTCCTTCTTAACTGACAGCTGATTGATAAACTTGTCAACTTCAGCAAGCACTTCATCCACTGTATCCCCGCTTTCAGCATCAATGACAATGACCATATCATTCGGGTTTGCCATTTTTGCTTCTTGCGTCAGCATGCCTGCATTCTCAAAGATATTCTTGTTTGCTTCGGTACCCATCATTATTGAGCTTCTGTCGACACCAGGCAGTGCATTGATGGCGTTGGTAAGAAGCATGAGGCTAATAGAATCCTGATAGTTATTCGCTTTAACTACAGTGTATAACATTGGAATCCCTCCATAAATCTGATATCATGAGTATAACAATGATTTAACAATCTTTCATTTGCGCTCAGTACTAAACCTATGTCCTGTATTTTATCCATCAGGGATAATACCTATAAGATTTTTCACTCAAGGAGGTGTCCCAATGCAAGTAAGGGATATTTTAACTATTGATTCACTGCGAAATGCCGTTTTGCTTGCCGGACGCGAGGGATTGGGGCGCTCTGTATTGGGCGTTATGGTGCTGGAAGCTACAGATATTGAAAACTGGGGAAAAGATGGACAAGTCATTCTTTCGAGTTATTATGCAATGCAAAATTTATCTTCGGATGACTTACAGCTTTTTTTTGAGAAGCTGCAGCAGATTATGATCAGTGCACTGATCATTAAAATCGATCGATTGCTGGAGCGTATACCGGATGAAGTTATCTCTTTGTGCGACACTTATTCAATCCCTTTGATTCGAATCAATAAAGAGGTAAAGTACGAATCCATTATTTTAGAAATATTGGGACCCATTATCAACGATAACGTTTCACTGTTGAATCGATACTATGACATTCACAACGAGCTCACTTCTCTGGCACTGAAAAAGCCATCACTTACCGACGTTCTAAAAGAATTCAAAAATCTTTTGAGCCGGGATGTAACCTTAATCAATCGCACAGCTTCAACATTGACGACGACGCAGTCAGAAGAGTTGCCATACCGGATTATTCGCTCAGAAGCCCTTCCCCAAAAGCGATATATTACTTTCGAATATGAACGACAAATCATTATCTATCCTAATCTAAACCCTCCCTACAAATGCAGTCAGCTTTGCGTCAACATTCCCAACCTTGGAAACGATAAAGTAGACCTGATTATTCATGAAAATGATCATAAAGTTACGCCTGAAGATTTTATGGTCATTGAAAATGCAGTTCGCTATCTTCAGATGGAGCTGTTAAAGAAATATGCCGTCTATCAGGATAAACTTCACCATAAAAACAATCTTGTTTCGGATCTCTTAAATCGAAGAGTTTATTCCGCAGAAGGTGAAGTCGAATTACTTCAAACATTGGATTTATCAAACTACAATAGTTACCGTGTGATATTGGCAGAAGTTTATCCTTTCAAAGAGCACCCAGAAGATGAAAACAATCATGGTATTCAAGATCTTATTAGAAAATTCACCCTCAACCTTCAATCTCATTGGCTCCATTCAGTTTATTTGGAAAAAGATAGCAGTATCGTGTTGATCATTAATTATGAAGAAACGCAAAGAGACTTTGATATTGTCTACTTACGCAATTTAATGGATGACATTTACAACCATTCTGATAAATCCTTCTATTATCAATTGGCCATCAGTACTGCAATTCACAGCACTGGAATATCAAGCGCTTATAAAGAATGCATTGATACACAGAAAATTTTAAAACTGTTTCATCACAGCAACGCTATTCTTTGCTATGATGATTTAGGCATTTATAAACTTTTCTTGAATGATGATCGTTTGAATGATCTGCAAAACTATATTTCACCAAAAATTATAGAGTTTAAAAAGAAAAACGAGGACCTTATGGAAACACTTCAAGTTTATCTTGACACTCAGCAAAGTTTGGCAGAAACTGCAAAAAAATTATTTCTACATCCAAAAACTATACGGTACCGAATTGATAAGATTGAAGAGATGCTTAATCTGGATTTTGAAAATCCTGAACAGCGGCTTCAACTGCAAATTGCAGGACGCTTATTTAAATTGATGAGATTTTGACAAAGGAGTATTTAAGTTGATTACAGCTGAAACCTATTCATTTCAAACCTTCTCAGGTATAAACCTTTTTGCTGATCTTTATCGCACAGCAGAGGTGTCGTCACCTTCAAAACCAACAATTCTATACTTTCACGGAGGCGGCCTGTTATATGGCACCAGGGATGATCTACCGGAAGCTTATATACAGTTGCTGACCCGTGCAGGTCACAATCTCATCAGTTTTGACTATCCACTTGCACCAGAAAGCCGTTTGTCTGTCATCATAGACACCGTTATTAAGGCGATTTTATGGTTTACCCAACATGCGAAGACAACACTACAGCTATCCGACAACAAGTATGTTCTCTTTGGCCGTTCAGCAGGTGCATATTTATGTCTGCTGGCTGCAAGCCGAATCCAAATGACTGAACACCAGGCGCCTGAAGCCATTTCTGCCTATTATGGTTATGCATCACTTGATTTAATAAATTTTAGAACACCAAGCAAGCATTACCTTTCCTTTCTCCACGTAGATGATAGAACGGTTCAAAGTCTGATTAAACCTGATCCAATCGCCTATGCACCGATCGAACAACGCTTTGCGTTATATCTATATGCACGCCAGAGCGGCACATGGCTCAACTTTCTATTGAATGAAAACGATCAAGTTTTGGACTATGCCTTATCTGATAATGAACTATCCATCCTTCCGCCTACTTTCCTTGCCGCAAGCACAACAGACGAAGATGTGCCTTTTAAAGCCTCCAAGGAGCTCAGTAAAACAATACCAAACTCAACCTTATTTACGGTTTACGGACTAAACCATGACTTTGACAGGGATTTGAACAACGAAGCAGGAATCCATTCTTATCAAAAACTACTTGAATGGTTATCTCAATTCTAAAAAATTAGAATTGCCTCAAGTAGCGATTAAAACCAAGAAGACATATTTCCCCTCCTTTGCAAACAGCAAAAGTTTCCTCATTACAAAAAAGAGTGTGTTCGTTTTCCGCTCTTCGCTATCCATAGGAAAAGCTGCACCAGTCCACGACCGGTGCAGCTTTTCCTATTCTTTATTATATTCCTTCCTCAAGTGGCAGCGCGACGCACTCCCCCAGCGTTTCCAAAAGCACCGCCGGCAAATAGTTTTCCTGCACCCTGGCGAAGCTCTTCTTGGCTACTGTAGCCCAACGGGCAGCTTCCTTATACGGATCCGGAAAATGCACCACAGCAAGGGCTGCGGGCTTAAGCATCTCCGCCACCAGCTTTCGCGCAGCGGGAATCGCAATGTACGGGAAGTTGGCAATGAGCAGGTCAATGGGCTGACGGGCTATAGCATCAGCAAACGCAGCACCAGCAAAGTTCTGAGGCACAGGCGCGCTGTCTCCAAGATGTGCCACCACCATACCACACTCAATGACAAACATCAGGTTGGGCACCTCCGCATAGTCCTCCCCGTCATGGAGGGTCCTGAAGACTTGAAGCTTCACACCGGAAATCTCAAGGGCCGCGGCCTCCCCTGTCGCCAGGTCAACCACCCTCAGCCGGTCAAGGCTCAGAGGCGTGCCAGCATTCATGTTCAAGCCGGCCCAGTCCCCACCTGCAGCTTCTCCTTCCGCCGCCTCCAGCACCCGCCGCACCACCTCCGGCGTCGATACCAGCTGAGATCCAGGCTGGGCCTTCAATAGCTGCAGCATACTCTCCGCATGAAAATGATCTCTGTGATGATGACTCACCAGCACCACATCCACGTCATTATACGGCGCCGCGTTCTGCAGCAGCGCCCCTCGGATCCCCGGCTCAGTGTCCACATAAATCTGATTGTCCGGTGTGGTCAGCGGATCAATCAGGATTTTTTTCCCGTTAAGCGACAGCATCACACCGGCGTTCGAAATATAAGTCAGCATATTTTCACTCACACTGCTTCACGCCCCTTTTCCCTGCCTTTCCTAAGCTGCCCCTCCAAAAGGCCGCTGGTCGTATAGACCCCGGCAAACACCATCAGTCCCCCAACTATTTGCGTCAGCGTAATGGCTTCCCCCATCAACACGGTAATAAACGACGTAAACACCGGGATGAGGTTGAGGGTGACCCCCGCCGTAGCCGCCCCAATTTCCCGGACTGAGAGATTCCAGAACATAAGCGACCCCACGGAGGGAAACACGACAATATAAGCGACACTGAGAAGACCAGCGGTATTGAGCACTATGGGCGTCCCAGCCTGAAGGAGCATCCCCGGCAGCATAGCCACAGTGGCAAGCACCGCCGCCGCCGCGCTGGCCGTAATAGGACGAATGTCCTTCAGCCGCTTTCCTACAATAGAATACACCGTCCACACCGAAATGGCGATCAGCATCAAAAGGTCCCCCCGGTTGAAGTCGAGGGCCGCCAGCCGCGCGAGACTCCCCTGGGTCAGGATCAGAAGAACGCCGGACAGCGAGAAGACAATCCCAAGCTTTTGCAGCCTCGACAGAGACTCCCGCAGCACCACCGAAGACACCGCCACCATCAGCGCCGGGTTCAGGGCGCTCACCAGAGACGCGTTCACTGGCGTGGTGTACGTCAGGGCCGTGTACAGAGCCATGTTGTAGCCTATAAGCCCGTTGAAAGCCAGAAACAGCAGGATGGGCCAGGACCGGAATACTTCCCGCCACTTTGGCCGCTCGACGACCTGGGCTATGAGCACCAGGAGCACCGCCGAAAACAGCCACCGCACAAAGGTCAGCTGGAAAGGCGTCACCTGCGCCACCACCGCTTTTCCAACTATGTAGTTCCCCGCCCAGAACAAGCTGGCCAGGATGAGCATGATCCAGTACTTCAGGTTTTTCAAGCTTTACCTCCAAAATTTAAAAAGATTATGCCGATGGTCAGTCGACCAAAACCAATCCATAGCCAAAATAGAGTGCATCGTCAGAATCTGCGGCGGCTGGGGAAGGGTCACCATCGGCAAAACTCACGATTTGTATGCCGCTTGCCTTCACCGTTGCCATAACGTCAATCCCGCAGGCTTCCATGGACGGCCGGGCCTCGCCGGGATGGGTGCAGCCCTCCAGGGTGCATTCCGCGCAGAGCTCGCACTTCCCTGCCCCCAGACCAATCGCCTTGTGATAGCCTTGCTTGAACAGGGCACGCTCCAGCTCAAGGGCCAGTGGCGTGGTCTCCTCCAGGGTATTGCACTGGAGCAGCACGGCGTAGGAATAGTCCTTCAGAACCTCCCGCATTTCCAGATAGGTGGGCGCGTGAGGCGGACAGCACAGGCTTTTCCCGTAGTGACCGCAGCCAAAGCGGCACTTCATGGCCACCCAGGCGGCGGTGTGGATGGCCTTGGCAGTGATGAACCTGGCATCCCGGGCGCCGGCGTTTATGGCGAGCTCAACTATTTTCTTTTTATCCATGGGGTGTGACCCTCCTTAGATGATTAATTGGATTGACTCATTATAGCAAATGTGGGTGCACTGTGCCAGCGACCATTAAGGAGGCGCGGCGTCTCCCTCTTTGCTTATACCCAAAAAAAATCCCCGCTAAGGCAGGGATTTTTCGTTGAATTTTGATTCTATTTCAGGTTTTCGTCATAGCTGAACTGCCAGCCAATGCCATATTTGTCTGTCACATTTCCGTAGAGCTCACTCCAGAAAGTCTGCTGCAGCGGCATTTCCACATTGCCGTCCTCACTGAGGCGCTCAAAATACTTTGTGAGGTTTTCCTTGCTTACGGATTGAACGATCAGACTCAAGTTGTTGCCTACCGTAAAAGGCATTCCCGGGAAAGTATCAGAGAACATGACGAGGTCGCCTTCAATCAACAGGTTGGTGTGCATGATGCGGCCTTTGGCTTCCTCAGGCACTGGATAGGCCGGGTCCTGAGGCCCCATATCAAAGGTCATAAAGACCGGCTGCTCCGTTTCGAAGACGGCGGCGTAAAATTCGACTGCTTCCTGGCAATTGCCGTCAAAATTGACATAAACACCTACGGACATTTTAAAGCCCCCCTATAATTCATGAGTGAAAAGTATTTTTTCCAGCTTGAAGCTACATTTCACAGCTACAAGGCATTGTTACCCCAAACCAGTTAAACACACTCAAAATTATGGATCATAGCGCGCCTCCCATCCTTTTTTTAAGTATTTCACCCCAGTTTCGAAATTTCAAATCTCAACAAAATTTGCCGATGGTCACCCTCACCAACGCAACACCCTACTATAGACCTGAAATGAGGTTGCTTAATGTTGTTTGACTACAACCATCGGCAAAAGGAATTATTTTAAATCGTCATATCCTCACAACCTTTGATTGCGTATAATGGAAGTACGTAGGGTATACAATTACCCTGTAACCCGCATCTCAAATTCCGTTTGTCGAAAGGAGAGAAGGGCGCTTCCCCACCAGCCGCCCGTCATGAATGAGTAACGCCAGAAAAGTGGTCATTGCATTAGGAGGCAACGCGCTTCAGGAGCCCGGCAGCCCGGCAACTGCCGAGGCTCAGCTCGAGGTCGTCAAGAAAACCTGTGATTACCTTGCGGAGATCAGCTGCAGGGGCTACGAAATCGCAATTGCCCATGGCAACGGGCCGCAAGTGGGCCGCATTCTCCTGGCTTCAGAAACTGCCAGGGAGGTCACGCCCGCCATGCCGTTTGACGTCTGCGGGGCCATGAGCCAGGGTTACATTGGTTATCACATCCAGCAGGGCCTGAAGTATGCTTTGAATAAAAGAAACAAGAACATTCCGGTGGTGTCGCTGGTGACGCAGGTCGTCGTCGAAAAGAACGACCCGGCGTTCCAGAATCCTACGAAGCCTATTGGCCCCTTCTATTCGGAAGAGGAAGCCAAGCAGCTCATGGCGGAAAAAGGCTATGTCATGAAGGAAGACGCAGGACGGGGCTGGCGCAGGGTCGTCGCGTCGCCAATGCCGCGCAAGATCGTGGAGCTGGACTCTGTGATCCGCTTGTGGGATACGACTATTGTCATCACCGTGGGCGGTGGCGGCGTTCCAGTGATCGAGCACCTGGACGGTACCTTTGAGGGGGTCGCGGCGGTTATTGACAAGGACCTGGCAGCGGAGCGCCTGGCCGAGGACGTGGGCGCGGACATCCTGCTGATCCTCACGGAGGTGGAGAAGGTCGCCATCAACTTCAACAAGCCGGACCAGAAGAACCTGGATCACATGACGCTGCTGGAAGCCGCGCAGTATGTGGACGAAGGGCAGTTCGCGCCGGGCAGCATGCTGCCAAAGGTCGAGGCCGCTATCCGCTTCGTGCGGGCCAATCCGTCCAAGAGGGCCATCATCACGTCGCTGTACAAGGCGGTTGAGGCGCTGGAGGGCAAGGCGGGGACGCATGTGACGTTTAACTGAAGGTTTAACCAAAGGAGAAAAGCCATGTCGCTGACGTGGCTTTTTTTTATTGAAGAACAGGAAAAGGCGCGGGAAGTATTTGCTGGCTTTTAGAAATGGACATGCTGTTTGGTCGGGGACAGGGGCGCGTGGTTGGGGACTGGGCCGAACCAAACCTTACTTACGTTTCGAAAGAAAATGGATCTTTAACAAGGTCGCTCCAGCCTCGTCTGTGACACATCGTTTGAATTATCCATTTTTACAAACTATTAGTTGCTTTTGCCTTCGTTTTATCTTACAGTCTACTCAAGGAGGGACTTCCATGGACAACCTCGATCTTAAAATTTTAGAACTACTCGAACACAACGGACGACTGACTCATGAAGAAATTGGCAAGCGGCTTAACCTGTCGCGGCCTGCTATTCATCAACGCATTTCTAAGCTGGAAGCCAGCGGCATCATAAAAGGTTACTCTGCAGAAATCGATTGGGGTGCTGCCGGACAAGGCATTCGTGCCTTTGTTTTCATGAACGTAAAAACTACGGACTTCAATGACATAATGCAAAGAGTCATGTCGATCCAAGTTAAGGGATTAAAAATTGAAAAATGCTATCGTATCACCGGACAGTGGTGCATGATGCTTCGCATCAGAGCCAGCGTCACCGATCAGATGACTCAGCTGCATGATGCTTTACTAAAAATCGAAGGTATGCTCGAAACATTTACTATGCTGATTCTGACAGAATCACTACAGCCAGAACAAGCTAAAGAGGAGGTCTAATAAATGCAGTTCCATAGCCCCAAAGTGAACCCTTTCGTCAACGAGCCTGTTAAAAGCTATTTGCCTGGAAGCCCTGAGCGCATTGAGCTTCAACGCGAATTGGAAAGGATGAAATCCGAAAATATTGAGATCCCCGTTATTATCGGCGGTAAAGAAATTAAGACCGGTAATACGGCGGCCTGTGTGATGCCACATGATCACAAGCATGTTTTAGGGCATTATCATAAAGCTGGCCGTCGCGAAGCAGTCCTCGCCATTGAAGCAGCCCTCGAAGCCAAAAAGAAATGGGAGAGACTGCCTTGGTCCTCCAGAGTGGCCATTTTCCTGAAGGCCGCCGAGCTGGCTGCAGGGCCGTGGAGAGCTAAGCTGAACGCTGCTACCATGCTCAACCAAAGTAAAACTTTTAAGCAAGCTGAAATTGACGCGGCATGTGAGCTCGTTGATTTCATGAGATTCAATGCCCATTGCCTGAGCAATTTGTATGCAGATCAGCCTATTTCAGGGCTCAGCGCATGGAATAAGACGGATTACAGGCCACTGGAAGGCTTTGTGTTTGCTGTTGCACCGTTTAATTTCACAGCCATCGGCAGTAACCTGGCGGCTGCGCCTGCCATCTGCGGTAACACAGTGCTTCTAAAGCCGGCTTCAACCGCGGTTTACTCTGCTTATGTGGTCTATAAGCTCTACGAAGCAGCTGGACTGCCTGCGGGGGTCATCAACTTCCTTCCGGGGGATGCCAGCGAGATCAGTGAAGTCATTCTTGGGCACGAATCAATGAGCGGGGTTCATTTTACAGGTTCAACCAAGGTCTTCCAGACCATCTGGAAAACCGTTGGCAGTCAGCTTGACAGCTACAGAACCTTTCCTCGTCTGGTGGGCGAAACCGGCGGAAAGAACTTTGTCGTCGTCCACAGCAGCGCAGATCCTAAAACCGTTGCCCATGGCCTCGCCGAGGGCGCCTTCGAATATCAGGGACAAAAGTGCTCGGCAGCTTCCAGGACTTATGTGCCGAAGAGTCTGTGGCCACAGGTACAGGACGCCTTGATGGCTGAGATTGACAAAATCAAAATAGGCAACGTCGAAGTGTTTGATACTTTTATGGGCGCTGTCATTGACGAAAAGTCCTTCAACAATATCAAAGGCTACATCCAGGCTGCAAAAAACGCTGAAGATGCCAAAATCATAGCTGGCGGCGGGTGCTCCGGTGACAAGGGTTACTTCGTAGAGCCCACGGTGATCCTGACTGAAAATCCACATTTCGTCACTATGCAGGAAGAAATCTTTGGTCCTGTTTTGACGGTTTATCTTTACGAGGACGAAGCTTTCGAAGAGACGCTCAAATTATGTGATACGACCTCAAAATATGGACTTACAGGCTCCATTTTTGCCAGAGACCCCTATGCCATTCAGTTGGCTAATGAGGCACTAACGCACAGCGCCGGCAATTTTTACATCAACGTCCGTCCTACCGGGGCGGTCGTCGGTCAGCAGCCTTTTGGGGGCGCGCGGCTTTCCGGAACCAACGATAAGGCAGGTTCCATGCTCAACCTTCTCAGGTGGTTGAGTCCAAGAAGCATAAAGGAAAATTTGGCGTAGTACACGGTAATATTTTACGCATACAATAAGCCAGTGCCAGCGTGACATCACGAAAAATGCGATGTCGCGCTTGGCGCTGGCTTTACTTTTGCTTTATTTGAAATGGGGACGCGCGGTGTGGGACAGGGACGCGCGGTGCGTCCCTGTCCCACACCAAAATAACCCCCCACCTCAACGGCATTTTGCATTTTTTCACAATTTCCAGCCTCCCCCTTTCTTCCCCACCCCTCCTCGTGGTAATATTACACATAAACATATTATAAAATTCGCCCCGCGAATGATTCCATAGCCTATACAGGAGGACCAATCTCTATGACAACCAAAATGCCTTCATCACCCTCAGAACCATCAGCAACCGTAAAACCCATCCAAAACCTATTAATCTGCGGTACCGGCGCCGTTGGCGGCGCCTACGCAAAAAAAATAGCAGACCACGATCCCACATGCCTGCGCATCCTGGCCCGAGGGAATCGCAAACATCGCTACAAGCAAGATGGCCTGATCATCAACGACCAGCGCTATGATTTCAACCTGGCGGATCCTGAAGCCCCAGAGCCTCAAGCCGCAGACCTCATCCTGGTCGCAGTCAAAGACTACGGGCTGACTGAGGCCATCCAGGACATGACACCCTTTGTTGGCCCCCAAACCCTGATCCTCTCACTGATGAACGGCATCACCAGTGAAGCCCGCCTGGCGGAAGCCTTCGGCCACGAAAAAGTCCTCTACGGCCTCGTCATGAGCATTGACGGCGCAAGGGACCAAAACCGCATCCGCTTTACTCAATACGGCACCATCAGCTTTGGCTATGCGATCAACACTGAAATCAAGGAAGAGGTCCAGTCGGTAGCGGCCTTTTTCGACAAGGTGGGCATTTCCTACAACATCCCTGAGAACATGCAGCGGGAACTCTGGTACAAATTCATGGTCAACGTAGGCATCAACCAGGCCTCTGCGGTAGTGCGCGGAGGGTTTGGCGCGTTTCAGACCATCCCGGAAGCCCACGCGCTGATGCGCTCAGCCATGTGGGAGCTGATCCGGATCACCGAAAAGAACGGCATCCATTTGTCCGAAAAAGACCTGGAAAACTGGGACAAAGTCCTGATGGCCATGCCGCCGGGCAGCCGCCCGTCCATGCTCAATGACCTGGAGAATGGACGTAAAACCGAGGTAGAAATGCTCAGCGGCGCCATCATGGCCCTTGGTGCCCAGTATAATGTGCCCACACCCGTCAACGAAGCCCTTTACCGGATCATCAAATCGGCGGAGGCATTGACAGAGGCTCTGAACGGTGTCTAACAAGCGGCGCGGACAGCGCGCACAGCACATCAGCAGAGCACCAAAACCCGCTTTCTTCTACGGCTGGTGGATCGTCTTCCTGGGCTTCATGCTCATGGCTGTGAGCTTTTCCATCATTATGAGCTGCCACAGCCTCTTTGTGCTGCCCGTATCACAATCCCTGGGTATCAGCCGCGGCGAGTTCACCCTGACCCTGACCTTGGTAGGGCTCTCTGCGGCCGCCTCCTCCGCCTGGGTGGGCAAAGTCCTCAGCCGCAGCAAATCCCTGAAGCGCAGCATGACCCTGTTTGTCCTGTGGGCCGGCCTCGTCTTTGCAGCCTTTTCCGCCGCCCGCGCCACCTGGCACTTCTACGCCCTGGCCGTCCTCCTCGGACCCGGGTTTGTGGGCAGCTCAAACCTCGCGGGTTCCCTCCTCGTCAACCAGTGGTTCGTGGCACGCCGCGGCTTCGCCCTTGGCCTCGTCGCCGCCGGCAGCGGCATAGGCACCGCCCTCCTCTCCCCCATCATCACCAAAGTGATCGTGGGCTGGGGCTGGCAAATGGGCTACCTTTTCAGCGGCGCCCTCATCCTCCTCATTTGTCTGCCGCTTGTCACAAAGCTCGCCACCCGCTCCCCATCTGATGCGGGACTGTCCCCACTTGGACTATCCCCTAATTCAAGCGCCTCCAGCCTTACGGACTCTCAAAGCCCTACGAATCCAGAAATCCCCACAGATCCTCAAACCTCCGCACCCCCCCAAGCCTCACCAGGAAGCATCGCCACTCCAGGGCTCACCCTGTCCGAGCTAAAAGCCATGCCAGCGTTCTGGCTGTTCTTTGTCACCATGTTCCTGCTTTGCGTGGTCATAGGCGGCTCCCAATTGACTATTGTGGCCTATTTCCGCGAAATTGGCTATACCGCTGAATTTGCCGCCCTGATGTTCTCCGTCCAGGCACTGGGCATGCTCGTAGGCAAGCTGAGTCTGGGCGCCATCTTCGACTGGCTTGGTGCCAGAGGCGGCATCCTGATCGCGACTGCCGCCCTGGCCATCACCATGGTGGGCTATCTGAACGCAGCAGCCCTCCCCATTGCCCTGGCTTCCTCCATACTGATAGGCATGGCAGCCTCCATGTCCACGGTAGGCAACGCCTACCTCACCGGCAGCTTTTTTGGCAGCAAGGACTTTGGCAACGTCTATGGCTTAGTCAACATCACCATGATCACCGGCGCCACCACTGGGCCATTAGTCACCAACTTGATCTATGACCGGACCGGAAGCTACAGCCTGGCCTGGATGGGATTTTTGGTCCTGATACTATTATGCGGGGTCAGTCTTATTTATCTGCAGAAGGTGTTTTATGTGAAGTTGGTCAAAGCCTCTTGAGTGCTACACGAGGACAATAATACGCCTGCGCAAGCAAAATAAAAAAACCGACAGCCTGGACCAGACGTTATGCAAAAACGTCCATTCCAATCTGTCGGTTTTATTATGTCCTTAATTGTCGGGTGGCCTATCCCCCGCTGAGGATGGGCAGGATTTGGATGAGGTCACCATCGGCAACCACGTGATTCATCTTTTTCGGTTTCCCCTGGACCAGCACCGCCCCCACTTGCTTCTCCTCAAGGCCCAAAGCCTCAAGGACTTCGCCGATGGTCCCTTCTCCCCACTCTATCGCCACCACCTCATTCCCTTGGCGGTCAGCATCTTTAAAAACCCCTCCCGCAATCTTAACGGTGATCATGGCTTCAGGGTCTTCCTGCCCTCAAAATGGGCGTCTACGACTTCTGCGAGCTCCTCCGGCGTCACATCAAACACGCTGTTAAGCCCCGGCAAGCGCCGCTCCGTAAAGCACTCCGGCATCCTGTAATGGGCCTTGGTAAACCCCGCCTTTTGATTGAAGGTGTGTTCATCCTTCAAGGTTTCCTCGCCAACGGCCTTCAGCCAGTCCGCGTCAACAGACCAGCCATGTCTGGCATTGATCAGATCCGCAATGAGCTGGTGCTGATTGCCAACAGCCCCGCTGCAGAAGATACAAAAACCCATGGTGTCATAGATCGCCATATTCTTTTGAGTCCTGAAAGAAAGGTCCGCCTGGCCAACCCTGGACGCCTGCTCAATCTGAGCCCTGGCAGTGGCGCCATAAGTGTGGTCCGCCCCCATTGGAGATGTGGCATAGGTCACGCCCATGCCCTTGATGGCCCTTGGATCGTAGGCAGGGAAAGCCTGGCCGTTTATAGCGGGGACGTTTCGGACGCCAAGAACTTTGCCGGTGATCGTGGCGCCGCTGCCCAGCAGGCGGCCCAGTACAGTGCCTTGTCTGATCTCTTCCATAAGCCCAAGTGCCGCCGCACCATCACCGAACGCCGCAAGTCCAGCCTCCATAGCCACACCTATAGCCGCGCCGGTTTCAATGGTGTCAATGCCCATTTCATTGCACAGGGCGTTGAGTCTTGCCACGGTGTCAAGGTCTGAAATCCCAAGGTTGGACCCCAACAGTCCAATATTTTCATACTCAAGGGGCGAAACAATAGTCTTTCCGTCTTTGTCCGGATAGACGTTGGAACACTGAATAACGCAGCCCGGCATGCAGGCGTGGGAGGTTCTGCCCTCTCCGCCACGCTCTGTGATCACGTCGAACATGGTCTCGCCGCAGATATTGTCCATACCGTCAAACGTTCCAAGGCTGAAATTGCAAGTAGGCAGCCCACTGTGACCGTTCATGACACGGACCATAGAAGCGGTCCCAAGGGTCCTGTAGTTCAGTGTGGATGGGGCGTCCTTGACAACCGCAGTGTAGGTCTTAAGCGCCGTCATAAAGCCGTCCTTATCTGCCAGTGGCATGGTGTCTTTACCAATGACGACAATACCTTTGATTTTTTTCGATCCCATGACTGCGCCAAGGCCGCCGCGGCCGCTGAAGCGCCCTGGCTTGTGATCCGTATCCGTCGTGGCAATCCCTGCCGAGCTGTAAAGCATTTCGCCTACGGGGCCAATACAGCTGACTGCAGCCCCTGGATAGATTTTATGTATAGCTTCGCAGAATTCTCCCGTGCCCATGCCCAAATAGTCTGAAGCAGATTCAAGGGAACACTCATCTTTACTGATTTTGATGTAATACCACTGGTCATCCAGGGGTTGTTCTTCAAGAGGCTGGTCTTCCAAAATGACAGCTTTCAGGCCCAGCTGCGCAAGCCGCATGGCGGTTGTTCCGCCAGAGTTGCTTTCTTTGATGCCCTGGGTCAGCGGACTTTTCGCCCCTATGCAGACCCGGCTGGCGCTGGACACATTGGTGCCCGTCAGCAGCCCCATGGCAAAGATAAGCTTATTGTGCCTACCAAGGGGCTCACAGGCCGGGTCGACTTCATGAAGCAGAATCTTGGCGATCAACCCTCTGCCGCCGGTTTTTAGATAAGCGTCAGGTGTTTCCTCATACCGAATTTCTTTTGTTCTTGTGTTAATTCTAAGTATATGATCCATAACGTCCTCCTGATAAGTTGAGAAGTTTGGAATGCCGCACTTTACTCTATTGTAGCAAAAAATCCAGAGGATTTGCGCGGTTGTTTTTGGTGAGTCCCAGTCCCCAACCAGATGTTGGTTCGGCCCAGTCCCCAACCAGCAATTCAGGCGGGCCCAGTCCCCAACCAGCAAAAAACCCGGCAGCCCCTCAAAAACAGGCACTGCCGGGTTTTCCCATAGCTTTAATTTGACCTCAAATCTCTATGAGGCGTTATACATTATCCGCAATGTAATACATCAGCTCCTCAGACTCTTCCCATCCGAGGCAAGGATCCGTAATGGATTTTCCATAGACGTTCTCGCCAATCTTCTGCGTCCCGCCCACCAGATAACTCTCAATCATCAGACCTTTGACCATCTTGCGAATATTCGGATCATACTTGCGGGTAAACATAATCTCCTTAGCGATCCGCGGCTGCTCATCATGCTTCTTCATGGAATTGGCGTGATTCGTGTCTATGACAATGGCAGGATTCTGAAAGCCAGACTTCTCATACATATGTATGAAATGAATCAGATCCTCATAGTGATAGTTTGGCAAATTCCGCCCATGGGAATCCACCGCCCCCCGCAAAATCGCGTGAGCGTGGGGATTGCCATCCGACTCCACCTCATAACCCCTGTAAATAAATCTGTGCCCCTGCTGCGCCGCGTTGATGGCATTGAGCATGACGGAAAAATCGCCGCTGGTCGGGTTTTTCATACCAATAGGCACATCCACCCCGCTGGACGTCAGCCTGTGCTGCTGATTCTCAACAGACCGCGCCCCTACCGCGTTGTACGCAAACACATCCGCTAAGTAAGAGTAATTGTCCGGATACAGCATCTCATCCGCGCCAGGAAGCCCATAGTCCATCAGCACCCGCAGGTGAATCTGACGAATAGCTCTGATCCCCTGGCGAATGTCTGGCTCCTTGTTCGGATCCGGCTGATGGGCCATACCCTTGTAGCCGGCCCCCGTCGTCCGAGGCTTATTGGTATAGATCCGCGGAATCAGGATCAGCTTATCCTTAACCTTCTCCTGTACCAGCGCCAGCCGCTCCACATATTCACATACCGACGCTTCGCTGTCAGCAGAGCACGGCCCAATAATCAACAGAAAACGGTCATCCTTCCCCTCAAGCACATCCTTGATCTCCCGGACCCGCGTATCCCTCTTCTTCTTTGAAATAAGCGACAGCGGCTGCTCCGCCAGAACTTCCTCTTTACTCGGCAAACGTTTGATAAATTTCATACCCACTAAAAAACACCCCTTCAAGTCCGTACCGTCTACATAATATTCTATTTATTCAGAACACTATAATACGTTTAGTTCCAAAATACAAATTGATTTTTTGGAACAGCTCCTACGACCGTTGAAGTTTGGCAGATTTTACATATTCAAAAGTGTTGCCGATGGTCATTGTAAAGAAGAAAAGCTAACGGGCGACAGGCGCCATCCGCCGGAACATTTTCCCTGGCGCCCCACCGCTCCCCAACCCCTGTTTCACTTGGGATCCTTAATCGCCTCCGGTCCTCTCTCCCCCGTCCGGATCCTCACCGCGTCCACAACTTCATAAGTAAAGATCTTCCCGTCGCCAATACTCCCCGTCTGTAAAATCCTCAGCGCCGTCTCAATCACCCGGTCCACCGGCACCTCACACACCACGATCTCCACCTTCAGCTTCTGCTTCAGGTTGATCTCGACCTCGACCCCCCGGTAGTATTCCTTGTGTCCCTTCTGAAGGCCGCATCCCAGTGCGTTCGTCACCGTCATCCCAGTGATGCCAATCCCGTTCATGGCCTCCTTCAAATCCTCAAACTTTTCCGGATTCATGATGATTTCCACTTTCGTCATTTTGTCCATTTTGCACCCTCCCCCTTCCTAAAGGTCCATATACGCCGCGATCCCGTGCTCGATCCCATCCAGACCGTGCAGCTCCTCACTTTCCTCAACCCGGAGGCCTATAGTCCCGCGAATCACCACAAACGCCACAAACGCCAGACTCATAGCCGCCACAGCCACGACAGCAACGCCCACCAGCTGCGCCCCAACAAGCGCCAGACCACCACCGTACAACAAGCCTCCCTCTGTCGAGAGCACGCCAACCGCCAGTGTCCCAAAGACACCACACACGCCATGTACCGAGATCGCCCCCACAGGATCGTCAATATGCAGCTTCGTATCAATGTATTCCACTGCCAGCAGCATCAGTATCCCACTTAAGACACCCACGACCACAGCCCCACCAAAAGAAATGGTATTCGCCCCCGCCGTAATTCCGACTAATCCAGCCAAAGCGCCATTGAGGGTCAGACCCGCATCAGGCTTGCCATATTTAAAATTGCTCATGAACATGGCTGATATCGTCGCCGCCGCGCCGCTGATCAGCGTGGTCACGGCCGCATGCGCCGTCGCCGGCGAAGTGATGTCCAGCGTGCTTCCCGGATTGAACCCAAACCAGCCAAACCAAAGAATCAGAACGCCCAGAGCCCCAAGCGGAATGTTGTGTCCCGGAATGGCGCGCGGCACACCGTTTTTATATTTCCCGTTTCTGGCGCCAACCATAACTGCCCCCACCAGTGCGCAGAAGCCACCGACCGCATGAACCGCAGTTCCCCCCGCGAAGTCCCTGAAACCTACGACACTGGCCAGAAAACCGCCGCCCCAGATCCAGTGCCCTATTAGAGGATAAATCACAGTTGTCGCGATCAAACAAAATAATACATAAGCGAAAAACTTGGTCCGTTCAGCCATAGCCCCTGACACAATCGTAGCGCAGGTCGCCGCGAAAATTGCCTGAAAGAAGAAGAAAACATCAAACGAGATCCCTGCGACACTCTCCGGCGCAGCCCTCAGCATGAACTGATCCCCGCCAATCAATCCATATAGGTCCGCACCATACATGAAGGCATACCCCACGACATAATACCCGAGGACACCAATGGACACCGTGACAAAGTTTTTCATAATAATGTTCACTGCGTTCTTGGACTGCGTAAAACCGACCTCCACCATGGCGAAGCCCGCGTGCATCAGGAAAACGAAAACACTTGCGATTAACACCCACATCGTATTCAGGATCATAGTATCCATCTGACAATTCCCTCCTCTTCAAGTCGACACACCCATAATTAAAAATTAAGCCTGCCGATAGTCAGTCATCTCCATCTCTTTTCATTGTTCGTGTTTTAAGCTCGATTTAAACTTTTCTGCTGTCATCCATCCAAACTACCTTTAATTTTGCAAGTTTAGGATTCATTAAAATTGCCATTTGCAAATACTGTTAATTGAATTTCTTTCATTTTTCGTTTTCATTTCAGTGCAACAACACCTTTCGTTTTGTTCTTGTATTAATGCATATTTATAAGCGCGCCTTATTAATATAGTATTAGATTTTAAAGGTGTTCTTAATATTTGTCAACTTGATTTATGTAAAATAAAGATCTTTTTTTATGATTTTATTGCTAATTTAATCTGTTTTACACATTTAAGAACAATTTTCGCTTTTTAATCGTAGGATTGTATACAATGCGCAAGATTGTATATTTATATACCAATAATCATTTATTCACGATTCATTCAACCACAAAATTTTATAAAACGAATTTTGAATTTTTTTAAATTGCAATTCTAATTTCATATTATATTTTAACAAATTATAAATAATCATTTTTATTTATTTGTTCATTTATAAATTTCAACGTTTTTCCTTATTATATTATTTAATTTATTATTTTTGTTCGTATAAATAAAATATCGCCCCTCTAATAAACGAAGGAAGAAGAGAAAGAAACAAAAAAGGAAGCGGCCCCGTTGCCGCTTCCCACCTTTAATTCCATTAAAAGGACAGGAGCGCCCGCCCCTGTCCTTTCAGGTCTTAATATTACTTCGTCTTCCTCACCACATCAATCACCGTACCATCGCGGTACTCCACCACGGCAACTATATCATCACTAAAAGTCATTTCATCCGGAATCCCCGTCATGGACTCCGCCATCGCCAGCAAATCCTGAATCGCAACCACCTCGAGCCCCGCGGCTCTCAGCGCCTCCGCCAGATCCTGACGTACCGGATTCACAGCGATCCCGTGATCCGTCACCAGGACATCTACCGTCTCACCTGGCGTCGTAATCGTGGTGACATGTCTGCGAACAATTGGCAGACGAGCCTTGACCAGCTGAGTGACCACCATGGCCAGCTTCGCCCCCGCCGCGGTGTCGCTGTGGCCGCCGGAACCGCCCATGATCGTGCCGTCTGACCCTGTAGTGACGTTGACATTGAAGTCTAAATCAATCTCTGTGGCACCCAAAATCATGACATCCAGCTGGTTGACCACCGTCCCTTTACTGAAGGGATTGGCGTACATGGAGGCGTCCATCGGCAAATGTCTTGGGTTGTCGCGATAAGACTGCACCGCCCGCAGGTCAAAGCACTGCACGTCCAGCAGATTCCGGAACAGGCCCTCTTCGAGCATATCCACCAGATAGCCGGTGATGCCGCCCGCCGCAAAGCTTCCAACGATTCCCGCTGTTTTCATCATGTCCTTAAGCTCCGCTGCCACCGCAAGGGACGTCCCGCCAGCGCCTGTCTGGAAGGAAAAACCGTCCACCAGAAGCCCTGACGCCTCAATCACCTGCGCGGCCTTATGCGCAATCGCGAGGCCCACAGGATCCCGGGTAATCCGCGTCGTTCCGGAAACAATGCCCTGAGGATCCCCTATGGAAGGCACCGCTACTACATAATCCACCATGGTCTGGGTAATCTCAGCCGGCGAGGCCGGATACGGCACCAGATCATCCGTCACCGCCACCACTACGTCCGCGTACTGGGCATCCGCTACCGCGTAGCCTAAGGCCCCGCAGGCAGACTTGCCGTGAAGGCCGTTGCAGTTGCCATACGCATCCGCACAAGGCGCCGCGATAAAGGCAATGTCGATCTTTAAATCCCCAGTTTCAATCGCCCGCGGTCGCCCGCCATGGGTCATCATCACCGCCGGCGTCTTCAGCCGCCCCTGAGAAACCGCCTTCGCCACTGGTCCTGACATGTAGTTCGTGGCCAGCCCTGTGACGACACCCGAATCCATCAGCGCCACCAAAGGCTCATGCACCGGAAAGATTGAACTCACCGCCAGGGTCAGACCCTTCACGCCACGCTTCGCCACCGCCTCCATCACCAGATTGAGAACGTAGTCCCCATTTCTCAAGTGGTGATGAAAGGACAATGTCTTGCCGTCCGCAAGGTCCGCACGTTCCAGCGCCTCGTCAATGGAGGCCAGCAGCTTCGACTGCCCCGGCCGCACGCTCCTCGAAACTCTTGGCCTGTGCGCATGAGCCCCCACGCCCACTTTCGCGAATGCGCCCTCAAACGCTCGGACCTCGCCATAGCCTTCAATAGACTCAGGAAGCGGTCGCCGCCCCCCTTTTCGACTGCTGTTTTCAGGGACTCCAGGCATTTCAAGCTCTATACTGTTCATGCTATTTCAGCCCCCTTTCTTCAGTGTCGATCCGAATGGCGCCCGTACCAGTCATCCCCAGCTTCTCCGCCAGAGCCACCATCTGCCTGGCCCGTTGAATGATAGGCGCGTCCACCATCTTGCCGTCTAACGAAAAGACACCCTTGCCCTCCGCCTCGGCTTCTTCCACGGCCTCCAGCACTCTGAACGCATAGCGCACCTCAGCCGGGTCCGGCGCGAAGCCCTTATGGATCACGCTGACTTGGCGCGGATTGATGGCCGCCTTACCTGTAAAGCCCATGGCCTTCGCCTTTCGCGCGTCCTCCAGCAGCCCCTCGTGGTTGTCCACATCCGTAAATGGCGTATCCACAGCGTCCACCCCGCGGACCTTGCAGGCGACCGCCACCTTATTTCTCGCATATTCAATCTCCATGCCACCCGTGGTCCTGGCAACCCCCATATACGACGTATAGTCCTCCCCACCAAACAGCACACCCTCAATTCGCGGCGACGCCTCCAGGATCTCGTGAATGTACTCAACGCCGGCAGCGCTCTCGATCAGCGCAAAGAGCTTCGTCCTGACCGCTTTGCCGCCGCGGGCCGCCTCAAAGGCCGCCATCCGGGACTCGACTTCCCGCATGGAGGCTACTTCCGCCTTGGGAATGAGCAGGATGTCCGGCTCCACCTCCAGCATGGCGTCCAGATCCAGCGGCCCATAGGCGGTTGTGATGGGGTTGATGCGCACGGTGACCTCGGTGCTTTTAAATGACCATCGGCGAAGGGCCTTGGTCACTAATTTTCTGGCACTGTCCTTTTCGCTGAGACTCACGGCATCCTCAAGGTCAAGGATCACCGAATCCGCCCCAAGCACGCTGGCGCTTTGAATCATGCCGGGATGGTTACCTGGCACGAACAGCATGGTTCTTCTAAGCCGCTTCACAGGATCACCCCCGCGTCGCTGAGCGCCCGGTCCAGCGCCGTCTCCACCCGGGCTTCAATGGTATAGTCCAGGGCGCCCCTGTCCCGCGCCAGAATATTGGCCTGGGTCACGCCCTTCGCGGCTACCGTCTTGAGAATGGTTTCCCTGATCTGACGGCCAAACTGCGCCAGCACAATGCTCTGGAGCTCCAGGTTTACGCCCTCGCTGTCCGCAGGCGACACCATAATAAAGATGTCGTTGGACTCCAGGGTGCCGGCTTTTGCCGTCTTCAAAATTTTCATTCCCGGTCCCCCGCTTTCTCCGCAGCCTCAGTGCCTTTATTTTCAACGGACTCAGCCGGAATGCCCGCTTTTTCAGTAAGGTACGCCTGACGCCCAATCTCATAGTAGTTCGCCCCTGTGCTGTCAATGGCCACTACAGCCGGCAGGTTCTCAACCTCAAGCCGCCGGACGGCCTCAGCCCCCAGCTCCTCATAGGCAATAACCTCAACCGACTTGATGCTGTCCGCGATCACCGCCGCGCCGCCGCCAATCGCTGCAAAATAAACCGCTTTATTGCGGACAATGGCGTCGATCACCTCTTGATTGCGGGCACCCTTGCCAATCATGCCCCTGAGCCCGAGATCCAGAAGCTTTGGTGCATAGGCATCCATCCGCCCAGAGGTCGTTGGGCCCGCTGAGCCTATGACATTGCCCGGGCGCGCCGGCGTAGGCCCCACATAATAAACCACGGCATCCTGAAGGTTAAAAGGCAGAAGCTCTCCCTTTTCCAGCGATTCCACCATGCGCTTGTGGGCCGCGTCCCGGGCCGTATAAATCACGCCGCTGATCAGCACCGAATCCCCGGCCTTCAGCGCCACTGCTTCTTCCAGCGTCAGGGGCGCCGTGATATGAATATCTTTTTTATCCTCAGATCCGAGATCTGGAATAATCTTTGCTGCTATATCCGCTATAGTCATCATTAACCGAGCGCCTCCTTATAAAGTGAATTCCACGTGCCTGGCCGCGTGACAGTTGATGTTCACGGCGACTGGAAGCCCCGCGATATGGGTAGGGTACGCTTCAATCCGCACCGCCAGCGCCGTAGTCTTGCCGCCAAAGCCCTGAGGGCCTATGCCAGTGGCATTGACTTTTTCAAGGAGCGACGCCTCCAGCGCCTCATAGTACGGATCATGATGAGGCTCGTCCAGCGGCCGCATCAGCGCCCGCTTCGCAAGGCCTGCCACCATGTCAAAGGTCCCGCCAATGCCAACGCCTATAATGATGGGCGGACACGGATTGGAGCCTGCCAGCTCCACCGTTTCAAGGATAAAGTCCTCTATGCCCTGAAGCCCATCTGAAGGCTTGAGCATTTTCAGCCGGCTCATGTTCTCAGAGCCAAAGCCCTTGGGCGCAACGACGATTCTGAGCTGGTCTCCCGGCACCACCCGCCAGAGAATGGATGCCGGCGTGTTGTCACCGGTATTCACCCTCTGAATGGGATCGCTCACGACGGACTTTCTCAGGAAGCCCTGACCGTAACCCTGACGGACACCTTCGTTGATGGCCTCTTCGAGCGAGCCCCCCTCAACATGAACCTCCTGACCCAGCTCAACCAGGACAAAGACCATCCCGGTATCTTGACAAATGGGGTAGACACCTTTGGCAGCGAGATGATGGTTTTCGACTATTCGGTCTAAAATGCCGGCCGCTGGCTTAAAAGGCTCGGAGGCCGCAGCCGTTTCAAGTGCCCCCATGACGTCGGAGGGCAGTCTGTAGTTTGCTTCCAGACAGCTGTTTTTCACAGCTTCTGTAATTTCGTTTGCTTGGATCAGTTTCAATCGCTTCACCTCATTCAAAATGGGTTTTCCTTATAGTGATGCTGTGTGAACGTGACCATCGGCAGATGTTTTGAGCTTTTAAACTCAGGTGGCATGGTCTCGCGACCAATTTTCTGCCGCCAACAGACACAGGGCCTGGGTGGGTTAAGCCGTCATCTCCTGACGGTTCACCTTTACCCAGACCCTGGTATAAAAACACTTTCTTAAATTGGGAAATTACGCGTGAGCACGGCGGCTGACGAGCGCCACCACCCGGTTCATTTCATTATTGACGATCATGAAGCCTTCGTCAACCCCCATGCCCGGTTTGGCAAGTGCCTGGGACGCGCCGCAAGCCATAGCGATCTGCGTCGTGATCTCCGCCGAGCGGGCCGTCTCGTTGCACGTGCCGCCGCTGTAAGCCCCAAGGCCCTTCTCGCGGCAATAGAGCAGCGCTTCAATGACGTTGTTGACGCCGCCGAGGTCCGGCGTCTTAACCTGGAGCATATGCCCCGCCTTGTTGTCCGCGAAGTACTTCACGTCATCCAGGGTGTTGCACCATTCATCTGCAACGATCTCCACCGGGATGCCCCGCGCGTCCACCCTGGCACTGAGGTCTTTCAGCGCCAGCATCTGCTTTTCGCGCTCCTCAACGTCCATAGGACCCTCGATCCGGAGCTGGAACGGCGCTGCCGCTTTTGCCAGCGTCTCAAGATAATCCGTCATTTTTGCCAGATCATTTTCAAAGGCTATGCCGATGGTTCCGTAAACATCAATATGGAACACCGGATTATAACTCTCGTCCGCTCTAAGTTTGAT
Source organism: Acidaminobacter hydrogenoformans DSM 2784 (assembly GCF_900103005.1). Classification (GTDB taxonomy): domain Bacteria; phylum Bacillota; class Clostridia; order Peptostreptococcales; family Acidaminobacteraceae; genus Acidaminobacter; species Acidaminobacter hydrogenoformans. The sequence goes on from NZ_FMWL01000008.1 coordinate 59,436, forward strand.
AACCCGGTCTCTCAGCCACGCGACATATTCAAGAAGGAGCTCCCCACGCAGGCCCAGCTTCGTTTCCACGTGATTGATCAGGGCGTGCGGGATGACATCAATGCCTTTGATGATCATTTTATCTACGTTGTTGTAGCGATCGTCGCCGGATTGGGCGAAAATTGGAATGCGCTTGATCTCAACGCCAGTATTGTATTCCTTCTTGACGACCTCAGCCATGGTGATGCGCTGAGCCTTGGCCACCGCATCGAGAAGCGCCTGGGTGATGCCATAGCGGATGGCTGTGTGGAGACGCTTGCCGTTTATTTCCATTTTGTCATAGGTCTCTGCCAAAGCTTTGAACGAGTTGAGCTCAGTACCAATCAGCTTAGGCGCGATCTCCTTTTCAATCACCGGAATGAAGTCCGCTGCAATGAAGAGTGGGTCGCGTCCACCGGCACCGGAATATTGCACTGCCGCACAGTCGCCGTGGGCGACCTGGCCGTCTTCGAGAATCAGCATGACGGAGATTGCTTCTCCAGCCACGCGAATTGCGTTGAAGCCTTGAGTCATGGTCTCGCCTTCATAGGCAAAGCCGTCCAGTGACGCGCCTTTTTTAATCGCGCGCTGATCATCAAAATAGAAGCCGGTACGTCCTGGAGCGCAAACCACATCTATAATTTTCATAACTTTCATCCTACCCTTCTGAAGTTCAGATATTGTTGAGCTATTGCTGAGCTGTTCCTCAATTGTTGCTCAGTTGTTGCTCAGTTGTTACTCAGTTTTATAGAGGTATTTTTTGATGCTCTTCGCCGCTTCAGTTTCAACTTCCGGGCGACCAATCAGATTGCCTTTGCTGACGGCATAGACGTCGTCTATGGTCATTTTGAAGTCGACTTCGCGGCCCTCAAACTCGGCCCGCTCTTCAAGCTTGTTTCGGTTGAACGCTTTGATGTCGTCACTGAAAGGAATGTTGCCAAAGTCAAGGTAACGGATTGCCCCGTCATTGTCCCGGGCTGGCATCATCTTGCCTGCGTTGTAGACAGAAGGCGCGAATGGGATGTCAAGGACGCCCGCTTCAAAGCCTCTGACCGTACCGACAGCCAGGTCGCCGTCTCCAAGCTCAAGGACCTTGTCAATGATGCACTGAGTCTCCGCCTTGATCATGCGGCTCTCGTTGATCTGCTGGACGCTGAGCGGGAGCTTTTGCTCGCGAAGCAGGTTGAGGACCATCTTCGTGGTTCTGATGCCCTGAGCATTCGCTTCTTTCGTTGGAACGCCATAAGCTTCGTGCGGCGTCTTGACAATAACTTTTGTCGCGCCGGCCAACGATGCCGCAATCGCGCCCAATGAAATGACGCCAAAGGCTTTGGACTCATCCTGCGGGAAGCCGCCCATCCACTGGTGGAAGACCGTTGTCAAGTAGACATTCTTATAGCCAAAGGCTGTCAGATATTCATTGCACTGCTCTTCAAGCGCACGGATCGCTGCCACGTCCTGGACTATGTTGCCGCACTGGCCGTAGCCCACGGTGATGTTCTTGACGCCTTGCTCCGCGGCAAGAAGGGCTTCAATAATTGCTACAGCGTTGGACATGCTCGGCGGCACGAGGGTGCCTGTCAGCGGACCAAACGGCTCGCGGTTGATGGAAATGCCTTGCTCTTCATAGTAACCCACGAGTCGGTCGCAGTACTGCCAGTCCGTGATGGTCTTCTCGAGGCTGACCTTTTTAGCGTAAGGAATGTTGTAGGAAATGCCGCCGCCTTCGTTCGAAGTCCAGCCTGCGGCGTGGATGATTTCGGAGAGGAGTCTTGCGTCCGGCGTGCCGTGGCGCGCCTGAAGCGGCAGGTTTACAGCTTCAAAGACTTTTTTGCAGCCATGGACACCATGATTGACGCCCGGGAAGCCATTCAAAAGGGACCGTCCCTCTCTGCGGCTCTCGGTGATGCCACGCTCGCACTCGTTGTATTTGTTCTGGCGTGTGTAGCTGTCAATGGTGCTTGGGAGCAGATCCGCGCCACCCTCTTTGTCGAGGAAGTTGAGGAGCTCAATGTGCTCTTCGATCAGCGCGACCCCGGCTCTTGGCTGAGCCAGCGTGATGCCGTTTTCCTTCGCCCATCTGAGCTTGGCCGGGAAGCTTTTGTGCTCCGGGATTTGCTTCAGGTAAGCGACGTTTGCTTCGAGGTCTATGCCTTCGCCTGTAGGCCACTGCTTCAGGACCTCCTGGCGGATGCGTAAAAATTCGTCCATGGACAATTTCTTATTTTTCAGTTCCATCTTATATCCCCCTATGATTCCAGCGTCACAATGTGCCGCTTCATGATTCTGAGCGCAATGTCGGGATGATCCTGAGACAACAGTCCCATGGCCGACAGGATGTAGTCCTGATCCAGCATGAACGCCGGTGATTTTGGTCTTAAACTCATGGGTGTTTCCTGTTCGTGGAGACCCTCTTTCAGGATGGCCGCCGGATTTTCACTGGCGACCAAAACGCCGCCGGTTCCAATCAGGGCCTTGATATCGCTGAGATCCTTCCCAAGCTGTGATATGACGACACCCATGGGTGTGTAATAGGATTCCAGATACCCCGCGTGACGTTCTACCGAGAGCGCCACCGCCGCTTTCGCGATGGCTTCGTCCATATGGCGGTCTTCAGGGGTCTGAGGCAGCATAGCTGTATGGAGGCTCCGGTATTTGCAGGCAGCTTCCACATCTGCAGTGTCATCTCCAAGATAGCCGCGGATCCGCTTGGTGCCGGCCGCTTCCTTCAGGGACAGGGCCGAATAGCGCATGCCCAGGTCACCTTCAACAGTTCTTTTGGCGTAGGGTTCTTCGAGTCCCTTCTGGGTGACACCTGGCTGGGTCGGTTCGCCGCTGCAAATGGAGTAGACATCTGTGGTCGCACCGCCTATGTCTACCATGACCAGAGGGCCTATGCCATCCTCCAGGTCAGTGCCTTTTCCGAGAAGCTCAGCAGCCTTGAGGACCGCTGCCGGCGTTGGCATGAGGATGTCGTCAATCATGCCGGTGGCGGTGTGGATGCCTTTGGCGTGGGTGATGCGATCCATGAAGATCTCCCGGATTTCCTCCCGGGCTGGATCTACATTGAGGGCATTGAGCTTTGGCATGACGTTGTCTGCTATGCTGTAAATCAGGCCCGCTTCTTTAAATAAGTCCTCAATGTCGTCTTCGGCGGATTTGTTGCCGGCGACGACTATCGGCACAGGGAGCTTGGCTTCTGCAAGGCGCTTTGCGTTGTGCAGGATACAGGTCTGGTTGCCGCCATCCGTGCCGCCTGCGAGCAGGAGCATGTCAGGCTTTAAAGCTTCAATTTTTTCGATGTCCCTGCGAGTCAGGTCGTGGTCGAAGACCTGAAGCACCCTGGCGCCGGCACCGAGGGCCGCCCGTTTGGCCGCCTCAGCTGTCAGCTCCTGGACCAGTCCTATGGCCACCATTTTCAGGCCACCTGCCGCCGAGGAGCATGCCAGCTTTCGGACAAATTCAAGGTCTCTCAGACCTTTGGCTGCGAGGCTTTCCCTCAGCTGCGCCAAGGCTGCCTCGTAGCCCGTCATGATGTCTGTTTCTACGGTTGTATAGCTTTTGGCGGTTCCCAGGATAGCTTCGGCAACGAGGTCCACCGCGGTCAGCTTCGTGTAGGTACTGCCAAAGTCGATCAATAAGTAAGCATTCACATTTATGACCCCTTTCGAGGCTATTCAGGCTTTGGAAGCTTCAGGTCGTCTCTCAGGTCTCGGATGCCCTGCTCAGGGTCTGAACCCGGCGGGTAAACGCGGTTGAAGCCCATAGCGAGGAATTTTTGCTTGACCTCGTCCCAATCCCGCTTGCCGACGACCAGATTGCCGCCCACATAAAGCAGCATGTCGTTAAGGCCGGCCTCGTCGCATTTCTCTCTGAGACCCCGGCAATCGATCTCGCCATGACCGTAGAGCGATGAAATGATCATGGCCTTCGCGCCAGTTTCTTCAGCAGCGCTTATAAATTCTTCCTGCGAGGATAGAACGCCAATGTTGACCACATTGAAGCCCGCTTTGCTGAACGCGTAATCCAAAATTTTGTTGCCGACTGCGTGGCAGTCTGCGCCAATAACTCCAAGTACTACCGTATTCGTCATTCTCAATGCCTCCGTTTTCCCTTATAAAGTGGACGTTTAGAAGTGGGTGTTGTTTGAGTTGTTGTTTGATAAGAGAATATCACACATTGAGAATTTTGCAAGTAATATTTCATAAATTTATTGTTTTGTCATCGTATTTGCTCGTTTTTGCATTTAAACTTGCATTTATTAGATTGTATACACGCTGAAACCTATGCTATTACATGGTTTTCATAATATTTACAGTCTCTTGTTTGAATTTCAATACAACCCTGTCCTGCAATAGTTTTTGGTGGGGGACTGGGCCCAGCCAAACAGGCTCGATCCAAAAGTATCCGTCCCTGTCCCCCACCACCTGGTCAGGGACAGGCACTCAAACAATTTCAGCACAATTCAAAATTCTTTCACAACTTTTCAAATTCCTTCCTTGTCAATCCCTGCCGCAAAAAGGTATTCTTTAAAGAATGACACATTAAACTCAATTTGAATTTCAGCATGAAGACTTACAGACTTACAGACTTACATAAGAAAGGCAGGTACATGATTTATGATCTGGAGCACCTACGAAACCATGGCCAGGGATCAGATGGAGGCACTGCAGCTCGAACGCCTCCAGCAGACCGTGCGCCGCGTCTACGAACGCGTCCCACATTACCGTGCAAAGCTGGACGAGCTCGGCATCAAGCCCGAGGACATCACCTCGCTCGACGACTTGAAACGGCTCCCCCTCACAGTCAAGAACGACCTCCGGGACAACTACCCCTTTGGTCTGTTCGCCGTACCCCAAAAGGACGTCGTCCGCTATCACGCCTCCTCAGGCACCACCGGCAAGCCCACCGTGGTGGGCTATACCAAGAACGACATGGACACCTGGACCGAGCTGATCGCCCGCATAGTCACCATGGCCGGCGTCACTGCAGATGATACCGCTCAAGTCTCCTTCGGCTACGGCCTCTTCACCGGTGCCTTTGGCCTCCACCAAGGCCTCGAACGCGTTGGCGCCTCCGTCATCCCAATGTCCAGCGGCAACACTGAAAAGCAAATCATGATCATGCAGGACTTTGGCACGACAACACTCATCGGCACCCCATCCTATGGCCTGCACATGGCCGAGGTCGCCAAGTCCATGGGCCTCGATCCAAAAAAAGACCTGAAGCTCAAATGGGGCCTCTTTGGCGGCGAAGGCTCCACCGAAGCCATGCGCCGGGAACTCCAGGACGCCTGGGGTATCTTCGCCACCGAGAACTATGGCATGAGTGAGTTGATCGGACCGGGTGTGGCAGGCGAATGCAAAGCCCTCACTGGCATGCACATCTGCGAGGACCATTTCATTCCGGAGATCATTGACCCCGAGACCCTCGAGGTCCTTCCTCCAGGCGCCGTAGGCGAGCTGGTCATCACCACCATTACCAAGGAGGCCCTGCCGCTCCTGCGCTACCGCACCAAGGACATCACCTCCCTCCACTACGAGACCTGCGACTGCGGCCGCACCACCGTCCGCATGTCCAAAATCCAGGGCCGCACGGACGACATGCTGATCCTGGGCGGCGTCAACATCTTCCCGTCCCAGATCGAAGAAGTCCTGTTCAACATCGAAGGCATAGGCCCGCACTACCAGATCAAAGTCTTCAAAAAAGGCTACCTGGACAAAATCGAAATTGACGTTGAACTCATAGATGCAAATCTGCTGGAATCCTTTGGCCAGCTGGAAGCGCTTAAGCAAAATATCCGTTCAAGGCTCCGCACCGTCTTAGGCGTCGACGCCAAAATCCACCTGCACGAGCCTCGCACCCTGGCACGTTTTGAGGGCAAAGCCAAACGCGTCATCGACATGAGGGAGGTAAAATAATGCTGATCGATCAATTATCCGTCTTCGTAGAAAACCGCCACGGCGCCCTGGCCAGCGTCACCGACGCCCTCCTGAGCTACGGCGTCGACATCCGGGCAATTGCAGTCTTTGATACCACCGAGTTTGGCATTGTGCGCATTGTGGTTGACAAACCGGAAGAAGCCCTAAAAAACTTGCTTGCCGATGGTTTCGTCGCCAAGCTCTCCAAAGTCATAGCCGTCGAGCCCATCGACAAACCCGGCAGCTTGAACGAGCTCTTCCACATCTTAGGCGACAACGGCATCAACATTGAATACATCTATTCCTTCGTCATGCGAAAGCGCGAAATGCCCTATGTCGTCTTCAAGACCAACGACCAGGAAAAAGCGCTTCAGCTCTTGAAAGACAAAGGCCTCAACACCGTCGTGGATCTCTAAAAAATAAAAAATGGAGCAAGTCAAGCATCTTTGGGGCCCTTTATTGACCCACAAGACACTGACTTGCTCCATTTTTTATTGCGGCCCAGTCCCCACTAGAACATAGAATCCATAATCCGCGACGCGCTCACCCTGATCCATTTCGAACAGACTCACGCTTTCAAACACCACGGCCATTTTAAGGCCGCTTCCTTCAGCCTCAATTGTCAAAGCCTCCGGCGGCATGACCGGCTTGTCCGCGCCCATTTGTGGCAAGAAGCCTTCCACAGCCTCGTAGAGCTGCAGCGTAAGCATCTCTTCACCACCAGAAGACATCAGGGCCACCTGCCCATCCACAGAAGATGTCCGCGTCACCACAACATTATAAGCTTTACCTTCCATCAAGACCTGCCGGGTCAACACCTCCCTGGCTTCCTTGTGTCTGAAGAGATGAAAAGCCATCATCCGGTCATAACCAGCGACATTGAGAGGCGCCTCCGGATCCAGGGAAACCATGGCGTACCGCTGTGACCGGTCACTTGCATACGTCCGCTCAAAGCCAAAGGTCCCAGTGAAATCCTCATAGGACTTAAAGTCCTCCGGCAGCCAGCGTACATAAGAAAGCGACCCACTGTTGCTCAAATAATTCACAATGCTGGTGGTCTCCTCCCGGGTATGCTGCGAGGCCGTCGCTTTTGCGACAAGCGCGCCGTCCGCCAGCATCCCCTCCTCAGTCAAAATCACTTCAAGCCGCTCAATCTGACTGTTTCTCGACACCGTAAAAGCGTCCACCGGCGGCACTATGGACACCAGGGCAAACACAGCGGCCAGGAGCGCGACCCGCCCGTTTTTCGATACAGGACTGAAGCTCAGCATCAACGCGGCCACCAGCGAAAACACGCCAAACAGCGCAACATAATACCGGGATTCTGTGATCCCGTAGGCGTTCAGGCGAATACCTACGGAAATCAGCTGCATGATGACCACCGGGATCCATGCCTTTGGAAACACCTTTGTGTAAACCCGGGCAAAGCCGTTGTCAAGGAGGCTCGCCAGCACAAAGACCGCCAGCCCCGCGGCGGAATAGACGAGAACCATTGGTCCAAGCTGCCCTGAGGGCCAGGCCTGCGTCATCAGAATCTTCCCGCAGTACGCCGCCAACACCGCCGTATAAACCGCCACGAGCGGCACCGCTATGTAGGAGATCAGAATTTCAAAGAATTTAGGCATTACCGCCGCATTATCCGAGGAGACTGGCACACCTTCAAATCCCTCTTCCAAAAACTGCTTTTGCCGATGGTCAAATAACGGCAGCAGCGACAAATAATACACTGGCGCAAAAACAATCCACACCGTAGTCATGGCATAGGCATACGCGTCATCATTCACACTGAAAAGCAACGCATCCACCGTCGCAATTACCGCCGCAATCCCCGCTGACAGCACCGCGCCATACAACCAGGACGTTGCGAAAGTCTTGACATGGGTCAGGGCCACCTTGTTAAAATCCGCGGCTTTGCCAAAGGACGGCAGCCACAGCACCATGCAAAGCATTGAAAAAACCGCTACCGCACTGCGAATCCCAATCGTTTCACTGATTTCCGGTACCGGCAGCAGGATCAGGAAATATCCTGCCGTCAGCAGCAGTCCCACCCCATAGACCAGTGCCCTCCGCATTGCCAGCTTTTCAAAACGTTCCATGGCAAATTGCAGCGCCATTCCCAGGATCGATCCAACTATCAGGGTAAAAAGCCATTTCTGCAGTATGAGTTCCGAAGCGCCGCTTCCCTCAATTAAGCTATACACCACAACCGCCGCAGCCACAAAGCCCGCGACCGAAACCGGAAAACGCGCTGCTGCAGCGATGAGCCCCCAAAGCCTGCGCCTTATAAAATCCTTAAATTTGTTCATGAGTCACCTTCCTGATTCATATTTTGTTGAAGTTGTACAGTTGAATTCAGTTTGTAAAGAACAACCTTTGAAAACGAAAAAAATCCCTCATGCAGTCTCATTATAATCCATTAGTCTGAAACGCTTATTACAGAAAGGTTACACCACTTATTTCCCATTTGCAATTGATGGATCGTATTGTTTGACATTAATTTATCTTTATAATTCTGACAATTCTGAATATTAATTTCATTGCTGTAATCAATACAACACTGATAACAGCATGCTTTTTCGCCATTTTGGTCATATTGTTTTCTAAGGAAATAAAGTCAATTTGTGGTTAAACAATTACAGCTATGTTACAATTTTAAGTGTAAATCGGGTTTTGCCTGGCTTTTATTGATAATGATTTCACAACATTAGATTGTTGCCATCCTTCAATCACGCCGTGGTGGACCCAAAAAAAATTAAGAGGAGGTCATACGTTTGAAAAGGAATCTCGCAAAAGCCCTGGCATTACTTATGCTTCTGACATCTGCGATTGTCTTCGCACCAATGTCATTAGCCGCTGACACCACTACTTCAGCATCACCACCATGGGTCGAACCAGAACAGCCAGCAGCACCAACCGCACCGACGCCTGCTCCAACTGCGCCTGTCACAGCGACACCAATCAGCGCGCCAGTCGCAAGCGGCACAATGTACACAGTCGTCAGCGGCGACAGCATGTACAAAATAGCTGCAAAGCATGGGATGACGCTGGACCAGCTGGTTGCACTCAACCCGCAAGTCCAGAATATCAACCTGATCTACGTTGGTCAAAAGCTCCTTCTTAAAGCAGATGCCACCGCGCCTGTACCTGCAGTGCCGGTCGGAACTGACAGCGTCATGAAGGTCTACCAAGGCATGGGCTACAAAGTCGCCTTCAGAAACGGCCCTGGCAAAGACAGCGAAGGCGTTCCAGTTTACAGCTTCAACGTCGCCATGGCGGCTGCGACCTTTGACTCAGCCGGCAGAATCCTCAATGTCTACATAGACGGCTACGAAGTTTCCACACCAAATTATGACGGCGCTTCCATGCCTCACTTCTCCGGTTGGCCGGAGCAAGCAGGCTACAACGTAACAGACCATGCAACAGAGAAGGTTGTTGGCGTTTCCACAAACACCATGGAGTCCGCAGCTGCTGAAGTCAACAACTGGCTCACCAAGCGCCAGCGCGGCGACTCCTATCATATGAACGAAGCCAACGAATGGTACAAGCAAATGGACTTCTTCCAGGAGTTCTTTAAAGGCAAAACTGTCATGGAGCTCGAGCAGTGGTTCGCTAAAAACACAACCGCAGCTGGCCGACCAATTAAAGCGACAACGACTAATGAAGACGACCTTGCGAAACTCGCGAAACTGACCGAAGAAGAAAAAGCAGCCCTGGCTGATGTCGTTTCCGGCGCTACCATGTCCATCCGCGACTCACACGGTGATTTCCTCGGCGCAGTCGGCGAAGCTTACAAAAACAGAGTTGAAGTTGCATTTCCTGTAAAGTAAAAAACAAATACCAGATTTGATCCATCTCAATCAAAAGCGGTTCTTTTCACATCACAGTGAAAGGAACCGCTTTTTGTATTACAACTTTCAAGGCGACCCAGCCCCCCACCATAAGTCCCTGTCCCCCACCATAAGTCCCTGTCCCCCACCATAAGTCCCTGTCCCCCACCATAAGTCCCTGTCCCCTACTGCAAACAAAAAAAATCATGGCCGGAAAGTGTTCTACTTTCCAGCCCTGATTTTTCCTTAGCCTCTAAAGCTTCGCCTTAATCTCAAAATACTTCTTCTCACCCAGCTGATAGAGTGCATGGTCCTCCGGCGTCCTGGGCACCAGTCGCGGGACCTCCGTCGGCACGCCATCCACCAGATGTACCATGGTGAAAAACGCCGTCAGCGACGCCTCTGGCATGCTCTCTGCACTGAAGTCATTGACATAAATGCTGACCATAATCTGCATAGAGCTTTTGCCCACATAAGTCAGCTGCCCAACACAAGTCACTATATCCCCAATGTGAACAGGCTTCAGAAAGACAATCTCGTCCACCCTGGCTGTGACCGCGTCGCCCTTGGCATGCTTGAAGGCTGCAATACCCGCAGCGTTATCCATCATCATCATCAGTTCACCACCGTGAACATTGCCCATAATATTACTGTGTCGCGGCTCCATAACCATACAGGTCTCAGCCCTCGAAAACGAAATGCCGTCTTTCATTGAAACCTCCCGAATAGAAAAATAATTAATCTGCTGTCCATAATATCACAACAAACCCCGGCATTTCAATCCAGCACATCCCCAAAGCCATACTTCCCAACCAATTCCACAAAGACGACTTTCCCCAGCACCCGCCGCGACACCTCACCTTCCGAATCCTTGGTCACCAAAAGCAGGTCCTGATCTCCAGGTACGCCCACCGGCAGGATCATCCTGCCGCCAGGGGCCAGCTGCGCCACCAATTCCGCCGGTACCGCCGCAGACGCCGCCGTGACAATAATCCGGTCAAAAGGCGCGGCTTCCGGCCATCCACAGCTGCCATCCCCAATGCGGTAATGAATATTCGAATAGCCAAGGGCTTCGAGCCGAGCCCGCGCCGGAACCCCAAGGGCCTCCAGCCGCTCAATGGTATAAACCGTGCCGCCAAACGCCGCCAGAAACACCGTCTGATATCCCGACCCTGTGCCAATCTCCAGCACTTTGCTCCCCGGCTCCAGGGCCAGATGCCACGTCATCTCAAAAACCAAGCTGGGCTGAGAGATTGTCTGACCATATCCTATAGGCAGTGCATGATCCAGACCAGCCATCGCCTTAGAAGGACCGTCAATAAAATACGCACGGTCGAGATTCTTGAAAAACGTCAACAATTCCTTTTCCGTCACGACAATCACCCCCAAAAGAGCATCCTAAATCAGGTCCTCTCATCCAAGAGGCATCATCTACGACTTACGCGCCGCCTGCCTAAGCGTCATAAACCCCTTTCAGCGTCGCGCAGCCCAGAATATGCCCCTCCATCTGCTTGTACAGCTCATTCATATAGAACCCTGGTTCCAGCTCCAGCAGCGTATCCAGCGCATAGACATGCAGTTCATACACATGGGCCTTGTCCGGCGGCGCCATCCCGCCATAAAAGCTCGTCGCCAGCCGGTCCATCTTGTAAATCAGCCCCGACCAGCTCGTCGCCCCCTGGACAAAGTCCGTAGCCATCCTGCTTTCGTTCTCCGCCACTTCCCCCCGGGTCAGGTTCGCCCCCACCCAGTGAATCCAGGAATACCCACATACCGGCACCGCGTCCTTGTCCTCAAGAACAAACGCGAAGGACCGCGTCCCCACCGGCGCCGCCTCAATCTTAAACGGCAGCGACCGCGTCGCAATCTTCCCCTCAAAAAATTCATTGCCGCGTTTACCAAAGCGGTCTTCTATTTTCCCATTCACAATACCCGTACTCGAAATTTTCACAGACATAACCTCCTATCCCTGAAGCTTTTCCACACTGCACACCACTTCATAATACACCGCCAGCAGCCCCATCCCGGCCGCCCGCTCCCCAATCAGCTGGTTCACGCCGCCGCCCTTCTGAAGCCACCAGCCCTCGTGAATGACCACCAAATCCGCCCTCTGAGCCTCATCCACGGCCGCCGTACATGCCAGCCGCCCGGTATCCGTACGAACCTCGACCAGATCGCCACTGTCAATCCCAAGGCCTTTAGCCGCCCCCAGACCAAGGTAGACCACCGGCCGCTCACCCGCCTCGTGCAGGTCCAGGAAATGCTGGGAGTGCAGAGACCCTTGAATGTGAGGCGTCAAAAGATAAAAAGGTGCTTTAGCCGATGGTCGCACAACCACCCGCCTATAGTCCGCCGTTGGCTCAAACCCATCCATGCCTGCCCGGTTCGACCATAGCTCAACTCTGCCGCTGGGCGTCCCAAATTTCAAATCTGTCCACGCCACAAGTCCTTCTTTCGAAACCAGCACAGGACCCGCCTTCAACTCCTCCAGACTCAGCCCCTCAGCCTTGAGAAACGGCCTCAGCGCCAGCTCCAGCCACGCCTCTTCAGAAAGCGACGGAAATGCCGCGAGCCCGAGCCGCTTAGCCAGCGCCGTGAATATCCAGTGTTCTGAAGGGATCCAAGGGTCCGCTTTAACCACCGGCGAACAATACGTCAAATAGGAATGCACCGCCGGCGGCAGGATCACATCCGTGGTTTCAAGAAAATGCGCGCAGGGCAGCACCACATCTGACGCCAGAGCCGTGTCCGTCATGAAATGGTCTATAGTTACTTTAAAATCCACGGACTCAAAAGCCCTGAGCATTTTCCCGGTATCCATGTACTGCGTCACCGGATTGGCCCTGGTGCAAAATATTGCCTTCACTTTTGGCTCATCCGCCGTCAAAATGAATTCCGCCATCATAGGCCGCGGATACGTCCTGTGGAACACCCTGAGAGATTTCCCACTTAGGACTTCCTCATCCACAAGCCCGTCCATGCGGTCATTATTGTAGTTCACACCGCCCCCGGGGATCCCAATGTTGCCGGTAATCGCCGCCAAAGCGTCAATGGCCCGGACCGTCTCTCCGCCATTGGTATAACGCTGCACGCCATAGCCCACCAGGATGCAGGCAGGCTTCGACTGCCCATAAAGCCGCGCCAGACGCCGGATTGCCTCAGCTTCAAGCCCCGTCTCTTCCGCCGCTGCCTCCGGAGTCCAGACCTTCGCGACCTCTTTAAAAGCCAGAAAACCCTTCACGTGCTTTCGGATAAACGCCGCATCCACCAGATCTTCCTCGATCAGCACATGGGCCAAAGCCAGCGCCAAGGCGCCATCCGTCCCCGGCCTCGCGACACCTGCCACGCGGACAAAGCCTTCGTCGTCGCGGAACCTCTGGGGTCAATCACAACCATCTCAGCACCGTTTGCCTTTGCTTCCTTCAAAAAAGGCATAGCGTGAATGCCCGTCTCCGCAGGATTCCTGCCCCAAATCAGGACCACCTTCGCGTTTACCACATCCGAAATCTCATGGCTGATGGCGCTTCCAAAATCATAGCTTTGCGCTTGATGTCCCGCGCCCTCACAAAGGCTCCCCACCGAGGTGGTCACGCCGCCATAAGCACTGAAAAACCTGGATTCCAGTTTCTTCAGAATCCCTACACTCCCCGCGTGAGTACAGTGCAATACTGCAGTTGTAGGTCCCTCACGGCGTATGACCTCCAGTTTTTCGGCCACCAGGTCCAGGGCTTCCTCCCAGGTCACTTCTTTAAACCCCTGACCGTCAGTACGCCTGACAAGCGGACGCCGCAGACGCTCCGGATGGTCCCTCCGGGCCATATGCGCCAGCCCTTTTGAACACAGACCTTTACCCGTCACCGAATTCACCGGGTTGCCTTTGAGCGAAATCAATTCTCCCTTTTCCACTGTCGCCAGGATCGAGCAGGCATCCCAGCAGTCCAGCGGACAAGCCGTCGATACCGTACGCTCCGCTGTCTCATTCCTTGACATTGGATGTCCCGTGGTTTCTGCAGTTCTTTCAGCCAACGTCTTCACTCCCCAACTTCAATGCTTACGTTCTCAAATTCAAAGGGCATCTCAGGCCAGCTGCCACCATCACCATCACCATCATCATCATCACCATCAACACCAGCGACCGCGCGCAAAAGGCCCATCAGTTGCCTGACAACCGGCACATCCGCCGGCATGAATTCGTAATTTCCAAGGTCCTTCAAGTCAATCCACCTGGCGTCCCGGTGAACCTCCAGCGTCATTTCGCCACCCAAAATCACGGCGTTATAAAAAGTAAAATGCAGCAGCTTGTCTTTATAACTGTACCCCGTGGTGCCAAAAACACTCAGCGGCTCAATCTTCAAACAGAGCTCCTCCTCAATTTCGCGGCGGATACAATCCTCCAAAGTCTCCCCTGGCTCTAACTTACCCCCGGGAAACTCCCATAAATCCGGCAGCTCGTCTTTCGAGTCCCGCTGACAGATTAAAAGCTTGTTTTCCCGGCGTATTATAGCCGCAGTCACTTCAATCCGCTTCACACGCTTCCCCCCCAAAAGTACAACCACCTTTAAACCCAATCAATGACCTCGCTTACACACTTTATGCTCTGCTTACATTATACCTCTAATTCTCTCCAAACCGACTTCAGAATTTTCAGCAAATTGGTTTTCAGGTCACGAACAGAAATGTATGCATTTCTGAACAAGAGCTCTTAGCCTCAATCCAGCTCAGGAAGCCCACTGCGCCCGGACAAAAAATATTTTATAAATTTTCTTCAGAGGTGTTGACATTATGTGCGCCAGCTGTTAAGATGCGTTTAATAAATATTCTCAAAATTCTTATCTTAAATGGATAAGCAATTCATGCGCTGATGGAGACATACTCTTGCTGCACCGTCATTCAAAGCGAGCCGGGATTGGTGAAAGCCGGCAGTGGCACCAGTGAGACTCTCGCTCCTGAGCAGATGCTCTGAACTTTATGAACGGCGGCTCTTTTTAGGGCTTCGTCAGTAAGAGCGTCCGGTGGCCCCGTTAACGGCACAGGTTTGTTGGAACCGTAGAGAGTTGCCCTGGCCCTTTGCCAGCGGCAGAAAAAAGGTGGTAACGCGGGCATAGAGCTCGTCCTTGCATAGGACGCGCTCTTTTTTGTTGCAGTCAAACACTTTTTAGGAAAACTTACGGTCAATCGTTTTCACTTAAAGTCGCTGAACTCAAATTGAATTCATCCAAATCAAGGAGGTCAAATCATGAGCACAATTATTCAGCCGGAAAAAACCATTAAAATCTTTGACACGACACTTCGGGACGGAGAGCAATCCCCGGGCTGCAGTATGACCTTAAAAGAAAAAATTGACATGGCAAGGCAGCTTGAAAAAATGAAAGTAGACATCATTGAAGCCGGCTTTGCCATAGCATCCCCTGGAGATTTTGAGTCCGTCCAGACCATAGCCAAAGAGCTGAAAGAAACCAGTGTAGCCAGTTTGGCAAGGGCTCTCGAAAAAGACATTGACACCGCCTGGGAAGCTGTCAAATACGCAAAACGCCCAAGGATCCACACCTTCATAGCCACGAGCGACATACATATGCAGTATAAGCTCAAAATGGATCCGGAAGCCGTCCTCGAACGCGCCGTCGCCATGGTCAAATACGCGAAGCGCTACTGTGAGGATATCGAGTTCTCCGCTGAGGACGCGACGCGCTCCAACCCAGAGTTCCTTCACCGCATCTTCGAAGCGGTCATCAAGGCCGGTGCCACGACCCTCAACGTACCGGACACGGTAGGCTACACGACGCCTATGGAATACAGCAGCCTGATCAGCGGCATCCGCGAAAAAGTGGATGGCATCCATAAAGTCGACATCTCCGTCCACTGCCACAACGACCTTGGTCTGGCCGTGGCCAACTCCCTTGCCGCTGTCAAGGCCGGTGCCACTCAGGTGGAATGTACCGTCAACGGCATAGGCGAGCGGGCAGGAAACGCCGCTCTCGAAGAGATTGCCATGGGCCTCGCAACACGTTACGATTACTATGGCATCAAGACCGGCATTGACACCACACAAATCGCCCGTTCCTCAAAACTTCTGACGGCGATCACAGGGGTCAGCGTCCAGCCGAACAAAGCCATTGTTGGCGCCAACGCCTTTGCCCACGAGTCCGGAATTCACCAGCACGGCATGCTGGCCAACGCCTCCACTTACGAAATCATGACCCCGGAGTCCGTAGGCCTGAGAACCAACGCTATGGTCCTTGGCAAGCACTCAGGTCGCCACGCTTTTGAAGACAGACTCAAGACTTTGGGTTATGAGCTTTCTAAAGAAGAGATCAATCGCGCTTTCGATGATTTCAAAATGCTGGCTGACAAGAAGAAGACGGTTGATGACCGGGATATCGAAGCACTCCTGCAGGACGACGTGATGAACCTCGAGGAGCACAACAAGTACAAGCTCCAGCGCTTCATCATCAACAGCGGCAACACGATCACTTCCACCGCGACGATTGCTCTGGAAATTGAAGGCAAGGTTTTTGAAGAAGTCTCCGCCGGGGACGGTCCTGTAGACGCCTCCTATAAAGCCGTAGAAAAAATGATCAAGACTGGCGCCACTCTGGAGGACTATAAGATTCAGTCCATCACCGAAGCGGAGGACGCTCAGGGCGAAGCGGTCGTCAAACTCAAAAAAGGCAGCCGCGCCGTCACAGGCCGCGGACTCTCCACGGACATCATTGAGGCCAGCATCCTCGCTTATCTGAACGCTGCACAAAAGCTCGAGTCTATCTCAGATGAGCCACCCATCCGCGTGATCTCTTAACCTAAAGCCAACCGGGCAGTCCGAGAACGCTGCGCACGACTCAGCTCTCAAACTGAGCAAGCCTTACTTTTAAAAACAGGGGTCCAGGCCGCAAGTGAAAAGGCCTGGATCCCTCACAAATCCAACCATAAAGGAGCCAACACTTATGTCTGCACAACCTATGACAATGACTCAGAAAATCCTCGCGGCACACGCGGGCAAAGACTTTGTCGCCCCAGGAGAGTTCATCCAGGCGAAGCTCGACCTGGTCCTCGGCAACGACATCACTGCGCCGCCGGCCATCAAGGAATTCGTTAAGCTTGGCCAGCCTGCCGTTTTCGACAACAAGAAAATTGCCCTCGTTCCGGATCACTTCACACCTAACAAAGACATTCAAAGCGCGGAGCAGTGCCGCCAAATGCGCGTGTTTGCCCACGATCAAGCCATCGAGAACTATTTTGAGATTGGTGAGATGGGGATTGAGCACGCGCTTCTGCCTGAAAAAGGCCTCGTCGTCCCCGGCGACGTCGTCATAGGGGCAGACAGCCACACTTGTACCTACGGTGCCCTGGGCGCCTTCTCCACCGGTATAGGTTCCACAGATATGGCGGCCGGCATGGCCACCGGGCTGTGCTGGTTCAGAGTACCGGAAGCGGTCAAGTTCGTGCTGAAGGGCCAGCTTACGGAGCACTGCAGCGGCAAGGATGTCATCCTTCATATCATCGGCAAAATTGGTGTGGATGGCGCCCGCTACCAGTCCATGGAGTTCGTGGGCGAAGGCGTTTCCAGCCTGACCATGGACGACCGCTTTACCATTGCCAACATGGCCATTGAAGCCGGCGCCAAGAACGGCATCTTCCCTGTGGACGAACGCACAAAAGAATACCTCGAAAACCGCGGCAAGCGCCCAAGCGTCATCTATGAGGCGGACGCGGACGCGGTGTACGCTCAGGTCATTGAGATTGATCTTGGAAAGATTCGCCCTACGGTTTCATTCCCGCACTCCCCTGACAACACCCGCACTATCGATGAAGTCGAGGCTATGGAAAAAGAAAAGGGCGCCCTCACTATAGATCAGGTCGTCATAGGCTCCTGCACCAATGGCCGCCTGGACGACCTGCGGATCGCGGCGAGATACCTGAAGGGCAAAAAAGTCGCCAAGGGCGTCAGGGTCATCATCTTCCCTGCCACTCAAAAGATTTATCTGGACGCCATGAGAGAAGGCCTCATAGAGATCTTTATTGAAGCTGGCGCCATTGTCAGCACACCGACCTGCGGTCCTTGCCTCGGCGGTCATATGGGTATCCTGGCTAAAGGCGAGCGGGCCGTGGCCACCACCAACCGCAACTTCGTTGGCCGCATGGGGCATACGGAGTCCGAGATCTACCTTGCCAGCCCTGCTGTCGCTGCGGCCTCTGCTGTCGCAGGCAAACTTGCGAATCCGGAGCGGGTTTAAGGTTTAACCAAGACAGACAACGAAAAATGGCCCCCTGAAACAAGGACGTTTGGCTTATTGTTGAACAGAAGACCATCGGCAAAAAAATCACTGACAGAGATGAAAAACGAATACCCACTAGACCGAAACGAAAGTTACTGAGGAGGACAACCCATGAACACGACTGGCCGCGCCTTTAAGTTTGGCGACAATATTGATACAGACGTCATTATCCCCGCTCGCTACCTGAGCACCGCCGACCCGGAAATCCTGGCGAAATACTGCATGATCGACATAGACGACACCTTCGCAGGCAAAGTCCAGAAGGGCGACATCATCATAGGCGGCCGCAACTTTGGCTGCGGCTCTTCCCGGGAGCATGCCCCCATTGCCATCAAGGGCGCCGGCGTCTCCTGCGTCATTGCCGAGACCTTCGCCCGCATTTTCTACCGGAATTCCTTCAACATTGGCCTTCCCATCATTGAATGTGCCGAAGCCGCAAAGAAGATTGCCGATGGTGACGAGATCCGCGTGAACTTCGAAAGCGGTGAAATCGTCAACGTCACAAAGGGCGAAACCTACCAGGCCCAGCCTCTCCCAGCCTTCATGCGCGACATCATTGACGGCGGCGGCTTGATCGCCTCCATAAAGAAGTCGAGAGGTGAAGCCTAGTGAAATATAAGATAGCCGTCATCCCCGGAGATGGCATAGGACCCGAAATCACCACCCAGGCGGAGCTGGTTCTGGCCCGCCTCGGCGAGCTGTTTGGCCACGAGTTCGCCACGACCCACGTCCTGGCTGGGGGCGCAGCCATTGATGTATTTGGCGAGCCACTGCCGGATCAGACCATTGAGATCGCGAAAGAATCTGACGCGGTGCTGTTAGGCGCTGTAGGTGGTCCCAAGTGGGACGGCATGCCGGGGCACCTGAGACCTGAGGCGGGTCTGCTCAAGCTCAGAAAATCCCTGAACCTCTACGCGAACTTGCGGCCGGCGATCCTTTACGACGCGTTGAAAGAGGCTTGCCCTCTCCGCGCGGATTTGGTCGAGGGCGGCCTCGACATTCTGGTCATGCGAGAGCTCACCGGCGGCATTTACTTTGGTGAGAAAGGCCGGCGGGAAGGCCCGAACGGACCTGAAGCCTACGACGTTGAGTGCTACAGCGAAATGGAAGTCGAGCGGATCGCCCGCGCTGCCTTTGAGGCTGCCAGGAACAGAGGCAGAGATAAAAAGGTCACCAGCGTAGACAAGAACAATGTCTTAGAGAGCTCCAGGCTGTGGAGGGAAGTGGTCATCCGTGTGGCCGCTGAGTATCCGGACATCACCCTTGAGCACATGTTTGTCGACAACGCGGCCATGCAGCTGGTCAGGGCACCCAAGCAGTTTGACGTCATCCTGACGAGCAACATTTTTGGAGATATTCTATCCGACGAGGCCAGCATGGTGACGGGCTCCATAGGGATGCTGCCAAGCGCGAGCCTCAGCAGCGCCGGGATGCCGGGTGTCTATGAGCCCATCCACGGATCCGCGCCAGATATCGCTGGCAAGGATGTGGCAAACCCAATTGCAACGATCCTTTCCCTGTCCATGATGATGCGCCATGCCTTTGGTCTTGAGTCCGAGGCCGCGACCATTGATCAGGCCGTGAAAGAGGTGCTGGAAGCCGGATGGCGCACAGGGGATATCGCGAAGCCGGGCGAGAGAACCATTGGCACAAAAGAAATGGGAAGAAGGATTATTGACGCGCTGAAGCGGTAACTTTTTTAAACAATAAAGGTGCCAAGCAAAAGTCTTGTTACAGGACTTTCGCTTGGCACCTTTTCGTTTTTTTGCAGAGAGACTTAGGCTGCGGCTTCAATTCTACAGGTCATTGGCGTTAAACGTGTCCCCTTCGCTGAGGTCACCGGCCTTGAAGCCTTTATAGAACCAGGTGCTGCGCTGCTCTGAAGTACCGTGGGTGAAGCTGTCAGGCACCACGTAGCCCCGACTCTGCATCTGGATTCGGTCGTCGCCAACGGCGCTGGCGGCGTTCAGGGCTTCCTCGAGGTCACCCTCTTCAAGATAGCCCATGCCTTTGACGTGATTTGCCCAGACGCCGGCGAGGTAATCTGCCTGGAGCTCAAGCCTGACCTGGTACTCGTTGTAGTCTTTTTCACTCAGCTGGGTGCGCAGGTCCTGAACCTGTTTGAGTATGCCCAGCTGGTTCTGCACGTGGTGCCCTACTTCGTGGGCTATGACATAAGCCATGGCAAAGTCCCCCGGTGCATTGAAGCGCGTCCTCAGGTCCTCATAGAAGCTTAGGTCAATGTAGACTTTATTATCCCCCGGACAATAGAATGGCCCAGTGGATGATCCCGCCGTGCCACAAGCGGATTCAACAGTCCCCGTGTAGAGCACCAGTCCAGGCTCTTCATAATCCATGCCCGCGTCCTCAAAGATCTGATTCCAAACGACTTCCGTATCCGCCAGAACCACGGAAACAAATTCCGCCAGCTCCTGCTCCTCTGCAGTGGCCTCATAAGCCTGATCTGAGCCCGGCCCTAAAATATCTGTCGCGCCGAGGATTTGGCTCGGATCACCACCCAGCAGGGCGACTATGATGATGAGCAAAATGCCAACACTGCCGCCAATCGCTTTCTTTCCACCGCCACCCATGCCGCGTCTGTCTTCCACGTTGCTGCTGCCTCTTCTGCCTTTATAACGCATGGCTGATCCCCCCTCGAGTTGAAGATATTGTTATTTGCGTATGATAAATTAACTTTCTTCTTAATAATACCCAACGATTGTCAGTTCTCGCAAAATGAAGCGGCGTTAAGGTTGGACGTTTTTATGGTGTGGGACAGGGCCGCGCCACGCGGCCCTGTCCCACACCATAAAAAAACAAAGCCGCCCAGATTCGGGGGAGAATCCGGGCGGCCATCAAAATGGGATACTTACAATTTTAGTAGTCGCCTTGCAGCAGCATAGCGTCTGCGACTTTCATAAAGCTTGAAATGTTTGCGCCAGCGACGAGGTCGTAACCAAAGCCGTACTGCGCTGCAGCCTCGACGCAATCCTTGTGGATGGTGTCCATGATATCTTTAAGGATGTTGTCGACTTCTTCGAAAGTCAAGCTCTGGCGCATTGAGTTCTGAGTCATCTCGACAGAAGAGATCGCGACACCGCCTGCGTTGCTGGCCTTCGCCGGCGTGATCAGGACGCCATTTTTCTTGAGGTATTCAAGAGCTTCGTTCGTGGTTGGCATATTGGCACCCTCTGCGACAGCAATGACACCATTAGCGACGAGCTTTTCAGCCTTTTCAAGGGTGATATCGTTTTGCGTCGCGCACGGGAAGGCCACATCACATTTGACGTTCCAGATATTCTCCCAGCCCTCAACATATTGAGCATGCGGGTGGGTTTTGATGTATTCGCTGATGCGGCCCTTCTTAACTTCTTTAAGATCAATCATGTAAGGAAGATCAATGCCCTGAGCGTCATAGACATAGCCGGAAGAATCACTCATAGCGACAACTTTAAGGCCCAGCTCAATGGCTTTTTGTGCGGCGTAAAGCGCCACGTTGCCTGAACCGGAGATTACCGCGACTTTACCCGCCAGTGGAATATTGTGATGGTCGAACATGGCTTTGGTCAGATAAAGCAGGCCATAACCCGTTGCCTCTGTCCTGACATAAGAACCGCCGTACTCAATGTGCTTGCCCGTCAGGACGCCACCTTCGTAGGCCCCGCGAATTCTTTTGTACTGACCATATAAAAAGCCAATTTCTCTGGATCCGACACCAATGTCACCGGCTGGAACGTCGACGTCCGGACCAATGTGTCTGTAGAGCTCTGTCATGAAGCTTTGGCAGAAACGCATGATCTCTTTGTCGCTCTTTCCTTTTGGATCAAAATCTGAGCCGCCTTTGCCGCCGCCAATAGGTCTGCCCGTCAGCGTATTTTTAAAAGTCTGCTCAAAGCCAAGGAATTTAAGGATGCTCAGATTGACGGTTGGGTGGAAGCGCAGCCCGCCTTTATAAGGGCCGCGGGCGCCATTAAACTGGATTCTGAAGCCGCGGTTGACCACCAGCTCGCCTTTGTCGTTGACCCACGGTACTCTGAAGATGATCGTGCGCTCCGGCTCGGTCATTCTTTCGAGAATATTCGCTTCTACATAATCTGGTCTTTGTTCAAGAACTGGTGCAATGGACATGAACACTTCCTCGACCGCTTGAATATATTCTGGTTCATGGGCATTCCTCTTTTTTACGTTTGCAAGTGTCTTCTCAAGATAATTCATTTTATAAAACCTCCATTCAAATTTACGTTTCCGGTTGTGTATATTTATCAACCGTATACTGTATGATTAATTACAGATTCTAAAGGCTAAACACGAATGTGTCAAGGCTTAATTGCGAGAATATTTTGTCTTTTTGCAGATACAAGCTTCTAAACCACTTGAATTGTACTGATTTTAAACAAAACGTTGAAATTCTACACCTTCGTTTACGAATCTTTTGGGATGTATAATAATTGTATGCAATTATACCAAAATGCAAATATATTCATCTTTTGCATAAAAGCGTTTTTATAAAATTGCAATTTTTAACGTTATAAAATTCACTATTCATTACAGATTGTACATACACTTTGAAATTACAGGCTTACAGAAGCTTGATTTTTTTATAAAATTCAAGGCCCTCTCCTTACAACACCACTCTTGCCCAAACAAAAAATCCGAACATTACCTCTTGAGCAGAGTTAATGTTCGGATTTATGCCATCCAGCGGAAATCATCAAATTTTATTTCATCACTTCAACAAAACTAACCTATTTTACTTTCACCGCCTGCCCGAAGGCCCATTTCCCAAATCTGACACCGAAATTTCCCCAGAGGATTCCGTGGGTAGCTTTTTCAGCGCTCTATTTCAACGCTCTTTTCCAATCGCCTTTTCCAGGAGCTCCCCTACCAACCTCGGGTTAGCTTTGCCCTTTGTCCGAGCCATAACCTGACCCACCAAAGACTGAAACGCTTTCTCTTTTCCTTCCTTATACTCAGTGACCGCTTTCAAATTGGATGCTGCGACCTCATCTACAATTGACTGCAGCAGAATCAAATCGCTGATTTGCCGCAGATCCTGAGCTTCAATAATGGCGTCCGGGTGATCACCGCCGCTCCACATCACGCCGAGCACTTTTTTGCCAATGCCCATATGAATGGTCTCGTCCTCAATGCGGTTCACCAGCGCCGCGAGAAGCGTGGCGTCAAACGGCGGCGCGCTGTCACTGGCCTCTTGGTCTCCAAGGAGTCTGAACACTTCCGTTGTCATGACATTGGCCAGCAGCTTGACATTTGAACACCCCTTAGCGGCCTCTTCAAAATAGTCCGCAATGGCCCGGGAAGACACCAGCTGCTCCGCATCATAGGCGCTTAGGCCATAATGGTGAATATAATGGGCTTTGCGGGCATCAGGCATTTGGGGAAGTTCAGAGGAAAGCTGTGAGATTTTGGTGGTGGAGATGACTATAGGCATAAGATCCGGATCAGGGAAATAGCGATAGTCGTGGGCATCCTCCTTGGTCCGCATGGAAACGGACTTTCCGGCGGCCTGATCCCAGCGACGGGTTTCCTGAACGACTTTCCCGCCAGACAGCACCAAAGCAATCTGCCGCTGAGCCTCGTGTTCGATTGCCTTCTGAATAAAGCTGAAGGAGTTGAGGTTCTTCATTTCCGTGCGAATGCCAAGGGCCGAGCTGCCCCGCTGACGGACGGACAAGTTCACGTCGCAGCGGAAGGCGCCCTCATTCATCTTACAATCCGAAATACCCGCATAGATCAGAATGGCCCGCAGCTTTCTCAGATAGGCACCGACCTCTTCCGGGCTGCGGAAGTCCGGCTCGGATACAATTTCAATCAGCGGCACACCGCCCCGGTTATAATCGATCAGGGTTCCTTCACCGTCATGAATCAGCTTTCCGGCATCCTCTTCAATATGAATGCGGGTAATGCCTATGCGCCTGGTTTCCCCACGGACTTCAATGTCTATGTAGCCGCCGTGGCAGAGGGGCAGGTCGTATTGGCTGATTTGATAGGCCTTTGGCAGGTCCGGATAAAAGTAGTTTTTACGGTCCTGTTTCCCATAGAGGGTGATTTCGCAGTTGGTGGCGATCCCCGCCTTGACCGCCGCGTCCACGACCTTTTCGTTCAGCACCGGCAGGGCGCCGGGCAAGCCAAGGCAAACCCGGCAGACCTGGGTGTTCGGCGGCGCGCCAAAAGCTGTCGAACAGCCGCAGAAGATCTTTGTCTCCGTATTAAGTTCCACGTGGACCTCAAGTCCCATGACTATTTCGAAATCCTTAGCCGTCATATCGCCACCCCCCCACAGACTGTTCGTAGGTATATGCTGCCTTTATCAATGTTTTTTCGTCGAAAGCTTTTCCAATGAGCTGGAAGCCTATAGGAAGACCACTGGCATCCCGCCCGCAAGGCAGAGAAATCGCCGGGACGCCCGCAATGTTTATAGGCACGGTGTAAACGTCCTCCATGTACATTTCGAGGGGATCCTTGCTCTTCTCGCCCAGCTTCCAGGCCGTCGTAGGCGCCACTGGGGACAGAATCAGGTCGTAGTCCCTGAAAATATCGCTGAATTCTTTGCGGATAAGTCCCCTGACCTGTTGAGCTTTCTTGTAATAGGCGTCGTAATAGCCTGAGCTGAGGGCATAAGTTCCAAGCAGGATCCGTCGCTTGACCTCTTTGCCAAAGCCCTGGCTGCGGCTCTTGACATACAGATCCCTGAGATCCTCAAACTCATCCGCCCTAAAGCCGTACTGCACCCCGTCAAACCGCGCCAGATTCGAGGACGCCTCCGCTGAGGAAATTAAATAGTAGGCCGGCAGCGCATATTCCATAGTGGTGACGCTGACCTCATCCACATCCGCGCCCAGCAGCTCAAACCGGCGGGCAGCCTCCAGCACGGACGCCTTGACCTCCGGGTGGAGCCCCGGCCCAAAATATTCCTTAGGCAGCGCGATCTTCATGCCCTTCATGCCCTTCTCGTCCGCCCTCAGGCTGTCCCTGAAGTCCGGCCAGTCCACCGGCGCGGAGGTGGAGTCCCTGTGGTCATGGCCCACAATAGCATTCATAACATAAGCGAGATCCGTCACATCCCTGGTCAATGGACCAATCTGGTCCAGCGAGGAAGCAAAGGCGACCAGCCCATACCTTGAAACCGCGCCATAGGTAGGCTTCAGCCCCACGACGCCGCAAAAGGCCGCAGGCTGCCGTATGGATCCCCCGGTATCTGACCCCAGCGTGAAGGCCGCCTGCCCAGACGCCACTGCCGCCGCGGAGCCCCCCGAGCTCCCCCCGGGCACCCTGCCAGGATCCACGGGATTCCGCACGGGTTTCACATAAGAATTCTCCGTGGAGGACCCCATGGCGAACTCGTCCATATTGAGTTTCCCAAGGATCACCGCCCCGGCATCCCTGAGCTTATCAACTACCGTCGCGTCAAAGGGCGACGTATACTGGATCAGCATTTTTGAGGCGCACGTTGTAGGCAAATCCACGGTACACAAATTATCCTTGAGTCCGCCTGGAATGCCCGCCAAAGCCCCCAAAGCCTCTCCTTTTTGCCTGCGTTCATCAATCCTCAGCGCCTGCCGCAGCGCCCCCTGTCGGTCCACCGTAATCCACGCGCCTATTTCCCCATCGACACGATCAATATGGTCAAGATAGTCGCTCACGAGCTCCCGACTCGAAATTTGACCGCTGCCGAGAAGCTCAAGCTGCTCAGATAAGGTATAGGTATTGAGTTTTTTCATACACTTCAGGCCCCCTCTCTATTCCACAGCTTTTGGCACAAAGTAGCAGCCGTCCTTTTGAGCCGGCGCCACCTTCAGGATCCGCTCCCGGTCATCTGACGGCATAAGGAGATCCGGACGGAAAACATTTTCAATTGGCATGACGTGAGCCATAGGGTCCAGCCCCGTGACATCCAGCTCGTTCAGCTTATCCGCAAAAGCTATGATATCCCTGAGGTTGCGTGTCAGCTCTTCTTTCTCCTCGTCATTCAGCTCAAGACGTGCCAGGGCTGCGACGTAATCCACGTCCGCCTCTGAGACCACAGGTTTTTCCGGCTCCACGTGAACATAATCTTTAAGGCCGGACAGCAGGTCCAGTTCTTTGAGCTGGCTCCGACTGACCCTTGAAGGACTCTGACTCATAGCGCAGGACCCATCCCGCATCTTTGGAAACGCTATGACGTCCCGGATGCTGTCCGCCCCGGTCGCCAGCATCATCAGACGGTCGAGACCAAAGGCAAAGCCACCGTGAGGTGGCGCGCCATATTGAAAAGCATCCAGCATAAAGCCAAAGCGTTCCTGGGCACTGGTTTCCGAAAAGCCTAAAAGCTTGAACATCCGCTTCTGCAGCTCTCTCTGATGAATCCGGATACTGCCGCTGCCAAGCTCCACGCCGTTCAGGACGACGTCATAAGCTTTGGCCCGAACCTTGAGGGGCTCCTTTTCCAAAAGCAGCATATCCTCTTCTTTTGGCATGGTAAACGGATGGTGCATGGCCACATAGCGACCAGCTTCAAGATCCCATTCCAGAAGCGGGAAGTCCGTTACAAGGACAAAGGCAAACGCATCCTTTTTCCTCAGGTGCTTAAGATCCGCCAGGTCGAGCCGGAGGTTTCCAAGGATGGTTCGGGCAGCCTCCAACTGATCCGCGCTGAAAATAATGAAATCCCCCGGTTCGCCGCCAAGGCGCTGGATCATCTCAACAAGCTCTGCTTCTTTAAAGTATTTGGTTAACACCGAGTACAGCTCGCCGTTTTCCCGAATGGCAATCCAGGCCATGCCTTTTCCACCGTAAGAAACGGCCTTCTCGGTGAGAAATTCAATTTCCGTCCGCGTAAGATCCCCATAGCCCTTGGCATTGATGGCCCGGACGACACCGCCCGACTGAGCGACCTTTCTGAAGACCTCAAAGCTGCAGGACGCGGCTATGTCCGTAAGCTCCACAATTTCCATGCCAAAGCGCAGGTCCGGCTTGTCCACGCCATACTTGTCCATGGCTTCCTGCCAGGTCATGCGCCGCATAGGCAGCGGAATGTGTTGGCCCAGGACATTTTGGAAGATATCTGCAAACAAGGCCTCAAGCAGCGCCTGAACATCTTCCTCATCCACGAAGCTCATCTCCAGATCCACCTGCGTGAACTCAGGCTGACGGTCTGCCCTGAGATCCTCATCCCTGAAACAGCGGGCCACCTGAAAATAACGGTCGACGCCCCCCACCATGAGGAGCTGCTTGTAGATCTGAGGGCTCTGAGGCAAAGCGTAAAAGCTGCCCTTGAACACACGGCTCGGTACCAGGTAGTCCCTGGCACCCTCTGGCGTGCTTTTGGTCAGCACAGGCGTCTCCACTTCAAGAAACTGCTCACGGATCAAAAAATCCCGTACAGCCTGGGTCATTTGCTGGCGCAGCTTGAGATTCTGTAATAGATCCGGCCGCCGCAGGTCCAGATAACGGTGCTTCAGTCGAAGCTCTTCCCGTACGCCGCTCTTTTCTTCAATGGCGAAAGGGGGCGTTTTAGCTTCCGCCAGGATTTTGAGCTTTCTTGCCCGGAGCTCCACCGTACCGGTTTCAAGCAGCGGATTGACCGTTTCAGGATCACGTTTTTCAATCACCCCTTCAACGGCTATGACATACTCGCTGCGTATTCGCTCTGCCTTAATGAAGTCTTCTTCATCCACATACTTCGCGTCAATGACGATCTGAGCCAGTCCAGTCCGGTCCCTGAGGTCAATAAATATTACCCCGCCAAGATCCCGCCTGCGCTGGGCCCAGCCCATCAGCACCGCCCCAGAGTCAATGTCCGTTTCCCTGATTTCACCGCAGTAATGACTGCGCTTCATACTGCCCAAAGTCTCTGCCAAGCTGACGACCTCCTTTGATACCTATGTAGTGACTGTTGCTGACGCAGCTGCACCTGTTCAGCCCGCCATCAAGCACAAAACAAATGACAAAACAGAAAAGGTGGGGCACCTCAACAGATCCCCCACCCCGAATTGTGTTATATATATCCGCTATTAAGCCTCTGTAAACAGGTTGTGGCGGTATTCCTGATACAGCGCCTTCAATTGTGTCATTTTGGACATCATTTCGACCTGCAGGGCACTGGCAGTCTCGTAATCAGCCACTTCCATGGCTTGCTTGATCCTGGAGAACAGCGCGCTTTCAGCGAGACTGTTTTTCATAAGCTCATTGCGCAGCGAACGTATTTTTTCCCAATTGACGACATCCAAATCCGTGATCTCTTCAATGTCATGCAGCTTGACGTAGCGTCTGATTAAATCTTCGTTGGATGGGATGACACGATTTGAAAGCTCTGAAACCCATTGACTCAAAATGGTCGCCTGATAGGAATCAATGATGGCTGCCGGGAACACCTCCCCGCGCTTCAGAACCGCAAGCTTCCCGTTGGCTCTGCCAAAAGCGCAAAGGTTCTCCCAGACCGTTCTGGGCGGAACACCAAAAAGCTTATTGCGTTCCTCAGCGTCGTAGTGCTCAAAGACGTCTTCTTCGCTTCTATAAGCGCGATTTTTCTCCAGATAGCCAGCCTCTTCGCCATAAGCTTTAGACATTTCCTTTTCCAGATTTGCTGCCGTCGATTCGGACTTCAGAACATACAGGATCCCATCCAGCATTGCCTGGTAAGCCGCGGCTCCCAGGAGATAAGTGTTGGAAAGCGGGTTTGGCGCCCTAAGCTCAAAGCGTGTCGCCAAAGGATTTTCCGTATCGCGGACCAGACCGATCAGGACCGTCCTGTTTCTTGCCGGCATCTCAGGTGTATGCCCCACAGAGGCTACCGTACAAACCGGCGCTTCAAACCCTGGCTTGAGACGGTTGAAAGCATCATTGGACGAAGTGACGAAAGGGTTCACGACCTCGTAATTCTTGAGGACACCCATCAAAGCCCCCCATCCAAACGCATTCATGTAAGAAGCCTTCATATCTTTTGGCGCGAAGAGATTGAGCCTCCTGCCAGAATTCAACCTCACCGCAATTCCTAAATGGTGATGCTCGCCGTTGCCCGCAACACCTTCAATAGGCTTGGCTCTGAAGGTCACCTTGAGACCGTGTCTGAAAAAGACTTCCTGGATAACCTCACGGGCAAACAGCTCATGATCCGCGGATTGTAAGGCTTCATCATACTTCCAGTCGATTTCAAGCTGCTCCATGATATGGGAAAATTGTCCTTCCCCACCGAGCTGCGCAGGAACGCCGCCCACTTCCTTATGTCCCATTTCCGCTTCGAAGCCCAGTCGGTCCAAACTTATCAATGCCTGCTCCAGCGCCGTACGTACCGGTCCTACCGTCCGTTTCCAATATTGCTCCTTGAGTGTCTGGGATGCGCTGAGCTTTTCATAGTCAGACTTTTGATTCGGTGTCTTGACCCAAAATTCAAGCTCAGTCGCCATGGTCATATAAACCTCATCGATCATTTCGTCCGTTCGAATGCCAAGAACGTCACGGGCGTAGGCATTAGTGTTTAGCGCGTTCTTGAGCGTCTCCTTGAAAAAATCCGTGGAGCGCTTCAGCACCGAGCGCGAACAGACCGGTATCCCGTCGTGGTACAGATAGGCAGGAATCACCAGGGTCCCTACAGGCCTTTGGGACTCCGGATCTTTGTGGGCCATATTATAGTCCACGATCCATTTGACGTTTAAATCCGGAATCAAGTCGACCTTGGCATTGTTGATTTCTGCAATCTTTGGCAAATAGACGCTGGAGCCATCTGTTTGAGCACCATTTTTCAAAAAACCGTCTATGTCGCTGAGCATGACCGAAATCGGAATTTTCTCATCCGTGCTGTTGTTGCCAAGATCAACCGCCATCAGCGAAACGAATTTGATTTGCGGGTTGTCCTCAAGCAGCCCCTTGAGCGACACTGCATCGTGCTTGTCCTTTGGAATTACGTGAAGCAAATTGTACATAAAGACACCTCCAAATTAGTCAAGTATTGTAACACCTGAGAGTATGGCATGTCACCACCTCGCCTGCGCCACATTTTCATCTTTTTTATGCCGATGGTCACGAATTTCACACTAAAAATCATGTGCTGATGGATGAGACCATCGGCAAACGCACTTTTGTTTATTTACAAATTGCTGGAGCCCATCAAGTAGCGATCAACCTCCGCTGCAGCGCGGCGGCCTTCACTGATAGCCCAAACCACCAGGGACTGTCCCCGCCGCATGTCTCCTGCTGCAAAAACGCCGTCCACATTGGTGGCAAACGTGTCTTCACCGGTTTTAACGTTACTGCGGTGATCCCGGACAACGCCCAGCTGGCCAAGCAGCTGGTCCTCAGGCCCAAGGAAGCCCATGGCAAGAAGCACCAGATCAGCTTTCCAGACCGCTTCGCTGCCAGTAACTTCACGGGGCACAGCCCTGCCCTGATCATCCCGGATCCATTCGACCGCAACCGCGTGAACCTCTTTAACGTTTCCATGTTCATCACCAGTAAATTTTTTAGCCGTCGTGTTGTAGCTGCGGGGATCAGCCCCATAAAGCGCTATAGCTTCTTCCTGTCCGTAATCCGTCTTGAGCACTCTGGGAAACTGCGGCCACGGGTTCTCAGGCATACGCTCCAGCGGCGGCTTTGGCATGATCTCAAGCTGCGCGACACTGGCGCATCCGTGACGAATCGCAGTGCCCACGCAGTCCGTTCCAGTATCCCCGCCACCAACGACAATCACATGCTTGCCTTGTGCACTTATGGCCGCAGGTTCACCCGTCAGTACACTTTTTGTATTTGCCGCCAGAAAATCAATCGCGAAATGAACCCCCTTCAGCGCCCTGTTCTCAACGACGAGATCACGAGGTTTGGTCGCGCCGCCACAAAGGACGACAGCACTAAATTCCGCCTTTAGCTTACCTGCAGAATAATCTTTTCCAACCTCGCAGCCCGTAACAAAGGTGACGCCTTCCGCAGCCATCAAGTCCACGCGCCGCTGTACAACACGCTTATCCAGCTTCATATTTGGAATGCCATACATCAGCAGTCCGCCAATCCTGTCTGAGCGTTCAAAGAGGGTGACACTGTGGCCGGCTTGATTGAGCTGGTCAGCCGCAGCAAGCCCCGCAGGTCCCGACCCCACCACCGCGACTTTAAAGCCCGTCCGCTTTACAGGCGGGTTTGGCAGGCTCCAGCCTGACGCATGCGCTTGATCCGCAATAGCACATTCAATAGTTTTGATGGCCACTGGCTCTATAGCAAGCCCGGCTGTACAGGCCCCTTCACAAGGAGACGGACACACCCGTCCAGTAAATTCAGGAAAATTATTCGTCTTCCTCAAGCGCGACCAGGCAGCTTTCCACAACCCGCGATACACCAGCTCATTCCATTCCGGCATTAAATTATGCAGTGGGCAGCCAGAAACCATCCCCGCAATCATGATGCCAGAGTTACAAAATGGGACACCACAATCCATGCACCTTGCGCCCTGACGCTTCAACGCGTCGTCAGGCAAATTAAAATGAAACTCTTCCCAATCTTTGATGCGCTCCAGCGGTTCCCGGTCCGCGGGCTGCTGACGCGCGTAATCTATGAATCCAGTCGGTTTGCCCATGGTTGACCCTCCTTAATGCTTACCGTTTTGCGCATGACTGTCCCTGTTCTTTTCAAACGCCGCCATAACCGCGTCTTCTCCGGATAAACCGTTGGCTGTCGCAAGCCCAATAGCCTCCTGCATGCGCTTATAGTCCACCGGTATGACTTTGACTATTTGCTTTTTTACATTTTCCCACGCCTCAACCACTTGGCTGCCTACGCGGCTGCCTGTGTAAGCCACATGCTTTTCGATCATGTGCTTTACCGCTTGACTTTCCTCCTCTGTTTCAAGGGCTTCAATCAAGACCATCTCCTGATTGACGCAGCTTTTGAAAGCGCCGTCCCGATCCCAAACATAAGCGATGCCTCCAGACATTCCGGCCGCAAAATTGCGTCCCGTCTTCCCAAGAACGACCACTCTGCCGCCCGTCATATACTCACAGCCGTGGTCTCCGACACCCTCGACCACTGCTTTGACACCAGAATTGCGCACACAAAACCGTTCGCCTGCGATCCCGCTGATGTAAGCCTCTCCAG
This sequence comes from Acidaminobacter hydrogenoformans DSM 2784, assembly GCF_900103005.1. GTDB lineage: Bacteria > Bacillota > Clostridia > Peptostreptococcales > Acidaminobacteraceae > Acidaminobacter > Acidaminobacter hydrogenoformans. The sequence continues at coordinate 91,548 of NZ_FMWL01000008.1, forward strand.
CTGTACCGCCGTAAAGATTCACATTGCCGGTAATAATATTGTTTTCAGAGTCATAGGTTGCTTTTGAGGGCGGATAGACAATGAGTTTTCCGCCTGATAACCCCTTGCCAAAGTAATCATTCGCATCACCCTCAAGCATCATGGTCATCCCCCGCGGAACAAAAGCACCAAAGCTTTGTCCTGCCGAGCCTTCAAACTTTAACGTAATCGTGTCCTCAGCAAGTCCCTCTTCGCCATAACGGCGTGTGACCTCACTGCCAAGCATGGTTCCGACGACACGGTCAGTATTTCGTACTTTCAGCTTCGCCTCAACGCGTTCCCCGCGTTCCAGCGCACGGCGGCTCATTGGAATGAGCTCCCTGGCATCCAGGGATTTTTCCAGGCCATGGTCTTGCTTTCTTGTACAGTAGCGGTCTACAGTCACCGGAACGTCCGGTTTGAAAAGAAGCGGGGCTAGATCCACGTGTTTTGACTTCCAGTGCTTGACCGCCTCATTGACCTCCAGGTACTCCGTCCTTCCCACCATTTCATCAATGGTTCTGAAACCCAGTTCTGCCATGTGTTCTCTCATTTCCTGGGCTATAAACCTCATGAAATTGACGACGTATTCCGGCTTTCCAGAAAATTTCTTTCGAAGCTCAGGATTTTGGGTCGCGACGCCCGTTGGGCAAGTATCCAAATTACAGACCCGCATCATGACGCAGCCTATGACAACCAGCGGACCTGTGGCAAAGGTAAACTCCTCCGCCCCAAGCATTGCCGCAATAACGACATCACGACCCGTCAGAAGCTTACCGTCTGTTTCTATAACAATCCTGTCTCTCAGTCGGTTTAGCAATAAAGTTTGATGGGCTTCTGCAACCCCCAATTCCCAAGGCAGTCCGGCATGGCGGATGCTGGTCTTGGGCGAAGCGCCCGTACCGCCATCATAACCTGATATGACGACGACATCCGCATGACCTTTGGCAACACCTGCCGCTATTGTGCCAACGCCAACCTCTGACACGAGTTTGACATTAATCCTGGCCCTTGGGTTGGCATTCTTTAAGTCGTGGATCAACTCCGCCAAGTCTTCTATGGAGTAGATGTCATGGTGCGGCGGCGGCGAAATCAACCCCACGCCAGCGGTCGTCCTGCGCGCTTTTGCAATCCAAGGGAAAACTTTTCCACCCGGAAGCTGACCGCCCTCACCAGGCTTGGCGCCTTGCGCCATTTTGATTTGGAGCTCATCTGCATTGACCAGATAATGACTGTTGACGCCAAATCGCCCTGATGCCACCTGCTTTGTCGCGCTTCGTTTCCAGTCACCATTAGCCTCTTTGATAAATCGCGCCGGATCCTCTCCACCCTCACCCGTATTACTTTTCCCGCCAATACGATTCATAGCGATCGCAAGGGTCTCATGTGCTTCCTGGCTGATGGATCCAAAGGACATCGCGCCCGTTTTAAAACGTTTTAAAATTGACTCGACCGGCTCGACTTCCTCAATTGGGATAGGATTTTGATTTTTAAACTTAAGCAGGCCACGAATGGTTTTTAGCTTCTGTGTCTGATTATCAGTCGCCTCCGTAAAATGTTTAAACATCCTGTAATCCCCAAGTCGGCAAGATGATTGAAGGGTTGTGATGGATTCAGGATTGTAAAGGTGCTCTTCCCCTCCAGAACGCCACTGACTCACCGAACCGCTGTCGAGGGTCAGATCGCGGCCCGGTTGATCATTGAAAGCTCTCCAATGACGCATTTCGACCTCTTTTGCGATTTCCTCGAGACCAATACCGCCAATCCTGGAAGGTGTTCCTGTGAAATAACGGTCAACAACCTCCTGGTTGATCCCGACACATTCAAAAATTTGAGCGCCGCGATACCCTTGAATCGTTGAAATACCCATTTTAGACAATATTTTTACAACACCCTTTGTTATGCCCTTATTGTAGTTATAGATTGCCTCAAGTGGGGTGAGATCTTCGAGCAGCCCCTCCTGAATCATAGCCTCAAGGGTTTCATACACAAAATAAGGATTTACCGCACTGACGCCATAACCGAGCAGGGCCGCAAAATGATGTACCTCCCTTGGCTCAGCCGACTCGAGCAACAGGGTAGATTGCAGGCGAGTGCCTTTTTTGATCAGATGATGATGCAGACAGGACACAGCAAGAAGGGACGGAATAGGCGCTTTAGACTTGCTGACGCCTCGATCGGATAAGATCAGAACGTTGGCGCCCGCGGCGATCGCGCGATCCGCACGTTCACAAAGACCGTCCAGCGCGAGCTTGAGTCCGAGACTGCCTTCGTTGATGCCAAAGACAATCGGCAGGGTTTCTGATTTGAAGCCTTCACGCCGGATGTACCGAAGTTTGGCAAGCTCTTCATTCGTGATCACAGGCATGTCGACGCGGATCTGCCGGCAGCTGTCCGGTTCAGGTTTCAGCAAATTCTTTTCTGGTCCTATGGTTGTACTGATTGCCGTCACCAGTTCCTCGCGAATAGAATCAATGGGTGGGTTGGTAACCTGCGCAAAGAGTTGTTTGAAATAATTGTAGAGGAGCTGCGGCTTGTCCGAGAGGACGGCGAGGGGGGCATCATAACCCATTGAGCTTACAGGATCTTCACCCGCTTTCGCCAGGGGTTCAATAATTTTCATGATCTCTTCATAGGTGTAGCCAAAGGCGTGCTGGCGCTGCAGTACAGTTTCAAAGCATGTCCCCGGAATTTCAGGCGCTTCTTCCAGATCTTCGAGGTTCATCATGTGTGTCTTAAGCCATTCCTGATAAGGATATTCACTGGCCATCTCGCGTTTCAAAGACGCATCGCTGACAATCCTCCCCTCCAGCGTATCCACCAGGAGCATGCGTCCAGGACGAATCCGCTCCTTCAGCACGATGTCCTCTGGCGCAAGCTCGATCACGCCCACCTCAGAAGACATGACGATGAGATCATCCTTGGTCACGTAATATCTCGCTGGCCTAAGTCCGTTTCTGTCCAGGGACGCGCCTATGTATCTGCCGTCAGAGAAGACAACCGCCGCCGGCCCGTCCCAAGGCTCCATCATGAAGCTGTGATACTGGTAGAACGCTTTTTTATCAGGGCTCATAGTATCATTTTTCTCCCACGGCTCCGGGACCATCATCATCATGGCATGTGGCATGGATCTGCCTGTCAGCGATAAAAACTCGAGACAATTGTCAAACATGGCAGAATCTGTGCCATTCATATCAATCACTGGCATAACCTTGGCCAAATCTTCTCCGAATAGCTCTGTATCGCACATGGCTTGTCTGGCGAACATCCAATTGACATTGCCGCGGACCGTATTAATTTCGCCGTTATGAATCATATAGCGGTTGGGGTGGGCACGTTCCCAGGATGGAAAGGTGTTGGTGCTGTAACGGGAATGAACCAGCGCAAGCGCCGTCTCCATAACCGGGTCCTTCAGTTCGAGAAAATACTTGTCGACCTGAAATGGCGTCAGCATGCCTTTGTAAACAATAGTCCTTGAGGAGAGACTCGAGAAATAGAAGCTGTCGACCCCCGGCATACCGGAGTGGCGAATGGCATTTTCAGCCGCCTTTCGAACAATGTAAAGCTTGCGCTCGACGGCTTGGTCGTCGCCATTTGCCAGCTTTTGCTTGGTCCCCGCATCCGCCTCAATGAAGATCTGCCGGATATACGGCTCAACCGCTTTGGCCCCATTGCCTAAAAGGGTATTGTCCGTTGGAACCGTTCGCCAGCCAAGGAGGGTCAGACCCTCTTCAGAAATAAGTCTCTCCAGAACGCGCTCGCAGGCCTGACGACGTTCAGGGTCCCGAGGGAGAAAGAGCATGCCCACACCATATTGTCCCATTTCCGGCAACTGAATATTCATAGCCGAACATTCCTGAACCATAAACGCGTGTGGGATTTGCATCAAGATCCCGGCACCGTCACCGGTATTTTGCTCCGCACCCTGACCACCCCGGTGATCGAGATTGATCAGGGCTGTCAGTGCCTGACGGATAATGTCGTTGGACTTGACCCCTTTAATGTTGGCAATAAAACCAATACCACAGGCGTCGTGTTCAAACCGAGGGTCATAGAGACCCTGTCTGGAGGGTAAACCGTTGATTCTCATTTCACTCATTTCATTCTCTCCTTTCCAAGATCTCCGTTTTGTTGGCTTGCTTTGCGGAACCAGCCTTCACAGATCATAGTTCATCTTTCGCCTGAACAAAATGACAGATTGTTATGCGCTTCTTTCATTTTGTATCAAATCTTATACATGCTTCCCCAACGCGTCGGTAAAATTAATTTGGATCTCTTTGATGGGATTTCTTTTGGAAATCTCATGCTGGAATGTATATTTAAAAATATAATGCTGCTATTCTATACCGAGTCTCAAGATAATACAATGACTTAATTTCAATAATATTAGTATGATTGTATACACTTTTTTTAGAAAATCGAATACTGCTCAGACTATAATTGTGTACATTTTACAAATCTCCAAGTTTTTCATTGATCTATGCCCATAATTTTCATGTGTGTGATAAGCGGAATCTTATACAGAGGTTGCATTCTTATTCTCTTGTATAAATAAAAAAACACGGATGACCCTCCAGCGGATCATCCGTGTTTATAAAATCTGCGCATACTTCAGCAGCTATTCATCTTAAGCCGATTGCGCAATTTTCTGACAATTGATGCGTCACCAAAACAATTTCTTGTCAACAGGCTCAGCATTGCTTTTTTTGACTGTTTTCGTTAAAACAGGTGTGCCAAAGTTTCTCAATGTATCAATTTATAAAATAATACACGAACAATTTTACGTATTTTCATTAATAAAATTCGCACATATCTAAGATGTGTTTCCGACCTGCATTCAAATAACGTTTTTGAGTCATAAAAGCATTTTTTTTGAATCCTTATTTCTTTTTTTGAAGCCAACTTATAGTGAGATAGGCTTGTTTCTTCCAATATTTTTTGGGGATCAAGACTTCCATTTTACGCCCCATTCACTTCCAGCCAAGTCATTGCGCAGTTCGCATAAATCGCCGCGCCTGTCGCGAACACCGTCTCATCCAAGACCATGTTTGGATTGTGCATTGGGTAAGCACCCGGCTTCCCCGCGCCTAACATAATGAAAAATCCCGGCACAAGCTCACTGACATAGCTGAAGTCCTCGGACCCCGGCAGAGGCTTCGCCACTTCAACCACCTGATCCGCCCCTGCGACTTCCTTGATCGCCGGCAAAAGGGCCTCGACAAAGGCCGCGTCGTTATAAGTTGACGGCGTCGCGAACTTTGACAGCTCATAATCACCGCGCCATGCTTTGACGTAATGGTCAATCATTTCCGGTATCCGGCTCACAATGTGGTCTCTGGCCTGGCGGTTAAAAGACCTTACCCCGACCTGAAGCTCCGCCGTATCCGGAATGATGTTCGCCACCGAACCTCCGGACGCCTTGCCCGCTGTCAGGATCACCGTCTCCTGTGGATCAGCCTCCCGGCCAGGCAGCAAATTCAGCGCCGTGTAAAGCTGCGTCATGATAATATTCGGATCGACGGCCTTATGGGGCATGGAGCTGTGACCGCCCTTACCCTTGATCTTCAGCATAAACGTGTCCATGGCCGCTGACGCGATCCCCTTCACATACTGCACCTCACCCGACTCTATGTCCGACATGACATGGATCGCAAGCGCGGCATCCACTTTGGGATTCTCCATGAGACCTGCGTCAATCATCAGCTTCGAGCCATAGCCCAGCTCCTCACCTGGCTGGAACATCAGCTTCACCGTACCCTTCAGCTCCGACTCACGGGCTTTGAGGATCCTGGCCGCTCCGAGCAGCATGGCCGCGTGACTGTCGTGACCGCAGGTATGGGCGAAATTGTTTCTCGAAGCGAAGTCCAGCCCGGACGTCTCCATCATGGGCAGCGCGTCCATGTCCCCTCTAAGCAGTATACATGGTGCCCCTTTGCCTATAGTCGCAACCACTCCCGTACAAGCCGCCATATCCGGAAAACCTGCCGACCTGAATTTGGTGCGGATCTCCGGATCAACCGGCCCACCGCAGTCCTGAGGCTCAATGCCCATCTCTAAAAGCTGCGCTTTGATATACGCCGCCGTCTCCGGCAAATCAAATCCCAGCTCCGGATTTTGATGCAATACTCTCCGGTTTTCAATAATTTTGTCTTCTGTCGCTTTGGCAGCCGCCATAATTTCATTCATCTTTTTTGCCTCCTATTCATTCCGGTCCATTCGCTCTTATTATGTTGCCCAAACTAATTCTCATTATAATATAAGCAAATTGCATGCCATAACTCATATTAAACTGAATTTTTCGAATCCTGTTGATCAGTCTGGCTAACACAGTAATATTAAGCGCTGCAAGCTTCCTATTACAGAATGGAAAAAACAAAGCTGGAAATCCAAATATTATTTCGTTCTGTTTAAGTAAAAGGATTTTTACAAAAGCTGCTTTTTTTGACGCAGAATTATGGTTAGTGCCGGAAGGATAGAGTGTAACTTTAATAGAAAAGGGAGCACAGCGCCCAGCGCCGTGCTCCCTATATTAATAAATTAACCGAGCTTCAACTCACCAATAACCGCTTCAACCGCTTTGACAATCTCCCCGTCACGCACAAGCGCTTCGCCCTTTCGAAGATCAATGTACATCTCACGATCCTCTACCCACTTTGGAACAGAGCCGCGAACGATCTCAAATGCTGCCGCAGTGCCTTTGCCAAGCTTTTCAGGATCCTTGAACTCAATGCCCTGAGCAGCCGCAAGCAGCTCTACCGCGAGGACGTGAATAGTATTGGTAAGGATATCCCTTGCTTTTCTGGCTGCGATTGTCCCCATGCTGACGTGATCTTCCTGGTTGGCAGAAGACGGAATGGAATCAACACTTGCAGGATGCGCCAGCACCTTATTTTCAGAAACCAGTGCCGCAGCGCTGTACTGAGCAATCATAAAGCCGGAATGCAGGCCACCGTTTGGTGTCAGGAACGCCGGCAGGCCGCTGAGCTGAGGGTTGACCAGTCTTTCGATTCTGCGCTCACAAGCATTTGCCATTTCTGCGATCGCAATCCCAAGGAAATCGAAGGCAAGCGCCACTGGCTGCCCATGGAAATTGCCGCCGGAAATCGCTGCGTCATCATCCGGGAAAATGATAGGGTTGTCAGTCACTGAGTTGATTTCAATTTCTACTCTCTCTTTGACAAAGCGGATGGCATCCTTGCTTGCGCCGTGAATTTGCGGGACGCAGCGCAGGGAGTAAGCATCCTGAACACGCATTTCGCCTTGGCGCGTCGTCAAACCGCTGTCGCTCAAAATTCTGAGGAGATTGGACGCCGTATCCATTTGTCCCTGATGCGGGCGCACTGCGTGAAGGCGTGGATCAAACGCATCCGTTATGCCGTTTAAGGCTTCCATAGTCATGGCTGCGCTGATATCTGCAAGCTTTAACGCATTGATGGCATCATATACCGTAATGCAGCCTACTGCCGTCATAACTTGAGTGCCGTTGATGAGAGCAAGCCCTTCTTTTGAGGTCAGCTCGACGACCGGAATCCCCGCTCTTGACATAGCTTCTGCGCCGGAGAGCTGTTCGCCCTTGTAAAGCGCTTCACCCAAACCCAACATGACAAGAACCATGTGCGACAGAGGCGCGAGGTCTCCACTGGCGCCAAGGGAGCCCTTCTCTGGAATCAAAGGCGTAACGCCTTTATTGATCATATCGACCAGTGTCATGACTGTAGAAAGACGAATACCGGAAAATCCTTTGGAAAGCGCGTTGACACGAAGAAGCATAATGGCTCTTGAAATCTCTTCGCTGAGGAAAGGACCCACACCACATGCATGGCTGATGATCAGGTTGCGCTGAAGCTCCTTGGTCTCCTCTTTGGAGATCGCTATGTCAGAAAACTTTCCGAAACCTGTTGTGATCCCGTAAACGTTCCGTTTTTCTTCGACGAATCTATCTACAATCTCTCTTGAACGTGTAATCGCAGCTTGTGCAGCGGCCTCAATTTCAACTTCATAACCGTAACGCGCTACCTGGACAACCTGCTCGATCGTCAACTGATTTCCATTGATGTTGATTCTTGACATAATATTCTCTCCTTTGGTCTGGACCTGAAGTTCAGTTTGTAGTTGCTTTACCGCGCCAAAGCTGTTAAAAAAGCTTCGCCCGTGCAGCTTTCTGTTTTGAAGTATACGGGCGAAGCGTCAATAATACGTCAAATTTGCAGAGACGTTAAAAAAATATTGCAGTATTTCCTAATCCCAGTTAAGGACGACTTTTCCTGTATTGCCTGACATCATCAGCTCGAATGCTTTTTCATACTCGGTATAGCGGAACTGATGGGTAATGATTGGGGAGAGGTCAAGGCCAGACTGGAGAAGCGCCGTCATCTTGTACCACGTCTCATACATTTCGCGGCCATAGATGCCTTTGATTGTGAGACCATTGAAGACAACTGTGTTCCAGTCCACAGAGGTTCCTGGCTGCTGAATGCCCAGCATAGCGATCTTGCCGCCGTGGCACATATTCTTGATCATGCTGTTCAGAGCAGATGCGTTGCCTGACATTTCGAGGCCTACGTCGAAGCCTTCCTTCATTTTCAACTCTTTCATGACCTCTTCAATGCTGGTCTTTGAAATATTGACTGCGCGTGTCGCGCCCATTTTCATTGCCAAGTCAAGTCTGTACTCGTTCACGTCTGTAATGACGACATTGCGAGCGCCGGCATGCTTCGCGACCGCTACCGCCATGATGCCAATTGGACCGGCACCTGTCACCAGCACATCCTCGCCAAGCAGGTCAAAGCTGAGGGCCGTATGAACAGCATTACCGAACGGATCAAAGCTGGATAGGATCTCGAGGGGAATTTCAGGATCGCAGTGCCAAACGTTCGTTACAGGGATTGAGAGATATTCCGCGAAAGCGCCTGGTCGGTTGACCCCTACACCACTTGTATTCATACAGAGGTGACGTCTGCCAGCGAGACAGTTCCTGCAGCGTCCGCAAACCAAGTGTCCTTCACCGGAAACAATTTCACCAATGTAGACATCATGGACGTTTTCGCCAAAGCCAACGACTTCGCCTACAAACTCGTGACCAATATGCATTGGAACTGGAATCGTCTTTTGGGACCAATCATCCCACTGATAAATGTGAACGTCCGTACCGCAGATTGAAGTCTTCTTGATCTTGATCAGGACGTCATTCTTGCCAACCTCCGGCATTTCCACGTCCTCCAGCCAAAGGCCAGGTTTGGCGTACTTTTTAACTAAAGCTTTCATAATTTTCAATCCCCTTTGATTATTTTCTGCTTTAATTCTATCTTATCTTGCCGTTACATACAATTCAGGATTCTATATTAAAAACATAATATTTTCAATAGAGTCGGCTAAAAAAAAATTGTCAAGCTTCAGACGTTATGTAAACACACCACCCCCTGAAATTTGGACCAGAAAGCGATGCTCGAATTCATGAATTTGAGATAGGTCATCTTGAATATTATTGCATATTTTTTTGACCACACGTTTCAAATTTACCTTAAAAAACGGTATTAATACTCATTTTTTTATCATCCCACCTTGAACAGCACAGTGCATTCTGTTGAACTTTTTAGATGTTATTTATTGGAATTAATGTTTATTAATGTTTTGACAATATTGTTTATGGAGAAGTTTGAGCGTAATCATATACGTGGTGGAAGCTTTTGAATATAATATGAGTATGTGAAAAATAAAACGCATCGTTACAAAAGGGTGACAGCGACCCAACAGTCCAGCATCCAGGATATGCGTTCTTTCACAAAAAAATTAAGGGGGACACTATGATTAGACACAAGAAGCTCATTGCACTCACCATGGCTGCAGCGGTTTCAGTGACCATGCTTCCTGCCGTGACGTCTACAGGCGTTTTTGCCGCGGACACCACAACAGGCGCATCTAACTGGACACCGAGTCCGGCTCCAGCTCCAGCTCCGGCTCCAGCTCCAGCTCCAAAGCCTGCACCAGCCCCAAGTCCGACTCCAGCCCCAAGCCAGCCTTCTACATCTGCACCCGTGGAAACCTCAGTCACCGGAATCTTCAGACTGCTCATGGAAGGCTCATTTGGCGAAGATGTCAAGCTCCTCCAAACTATGCTGAACAACATCAGTTATAAGCTTTCTGTCGACGGGATCTTTGGAAAATTGACTGCTGCGGCTGTCAGAGAATTCCAGGGTGTCAACGGTCTGGCAGCAGATGGCATTGTCGGTCCGAAAACACTTGGCAAGCTGGCACCAGCTGCACCTGCCGAGGCTGAAAAGACTGTTGGACCGGCAGTGGATACAATTGCCACGGCTTCAATCGTCGACAACAACGCAGACTTTGAGAAGGCTATTGGCACAGAGGGCTTCTGGCTTGCAGCTACCCTTAAGGACCTGACCTTCACAGCGCCTTTAGTCCTCGACGGCAACTTCGTCAATGACGACGGCAAGGAAGCCCGCAAGATCGCGCTTTACACCCAAGATGAAAACCGCAACGTCATTGACAATTTTACCCTGACCGCGCCTAAGCTCACGATTCAGAGTCCAAGCGGCCGCCTCCAGAATGGCGGCTTCGTCGGTGATCTCTACGTCAATGCAGCGAAGTTTGAGATCCGCGGCACAAAGGTCATCGGCAATGTCTATGTCTCTGAAGCCGGCTTCAAACTTACCAATGCCAAAGTTGAAGGCAACGTCTTCTACACAACTCAAGCTGCTAAAGATGGCGCTGTGATCGATGCCAAGAGCACCGTTTCAGGCGATATCGCCCTGATGCAGCCAGATGTCGTTACAACGGCTTCCCTCGTTGACAATGCTGACGCCATGATGGCCGGTCTTAAAGCTGACGGCAAATGGATCGTCGCTGCGATCCGTGACATCACGACAGACAAAGAAGTCGTCATCAACGGCACCTTCACAGATGGCAAAAAAGACGCTGAGGGCAATGATGTCATCCGCAGAAAGCTCGCTTTCTACAGCCAGGACGACAAGCGCAACATCACCCGCGTCTTCACGCTGACTGCTCCAAAAGTCTGGGTCAACAGCCCGAACACTGTCTTCCAGGGCGGCATCTTTAACGGTGATGTTTACGTCAACGCTAAAGGCTTCAACCTTGTTAAACAGACAGTCAACGGCAATATCTACTTTATGACGCAAGAAGCAAAGGATACCTTCAAGACTGACGCGGTCAGCAAAGTCAACGGTGAAAAAGTCCTGATCCAGGTTGACGCCGTTACAAACGCTTCCCTCGTCGACAATGTTGCTGACCTTGAAAAAGGCATCAGCACTGAAGGTACTTGGATCGTTTCCCTCTCCAGAGACCTTGCAGTCAATAAGGCACTGGTTATGGACGGCGACTTCGAAAACACCAAAACACCGCCTGCAGTTGCAAGAAAGCTCGCGCTCTACAGCCAGGACGCTGATCACAACATCACGAGAAACTTCACGCTGATGGCTCAGCGCATCACGGTCAAGAGCCCGAATGCACGCATTCAGGGCGGCATCTTCGACGGCAACGTTTACGCTAAGGGAGAAAACTTCCAGCTCGTCAAGACAACTGTGGTTGGCAACGTTTACGTCAGCACGCCAAACTTTAAAATGACAAGCTCAAAGATTGACGGCAACCTGATCTTCATGAACGCTGAAGCTGCTGCATCCTTCACCAAGGATGAAACAAGCAGCATCACGGGCTCAACGTCTACGGTTGCTCAGTAATCAAAGAGAATAACCTTATATTAATAAAAAGGGAAAAGGAGAGGCTATTGGCTCCTTTTCCCTTTTTATTTACCCTCTGTTTAAATTGTGCGGTAAAACCGGGTTGCCACAGTCCTCATTAACTCATAATTGACTTCCGCAGCCTCTTCTTTCCAGCGCTTGGGTTGACACCCCAACAAAAAACCAGTATATTTTATAATATCTTCGAAATCCACTAACTGAGAGATATGAGGTTATAAACAATGACAACAAAGGAAATGCTGGGTAAATTCTCCACAGCCGAGTTGGCGGATGCCATGCGCGGCGAAAATGTCATGGATGTCGAAATCCGACCCATCCACTTCAACATGAAAATGGCCGGTCCCGCGTTCACCATCCACTTGCCCTTTGAAAACGGCAAAAAGACTATGGATGCTGTGCTTGAAGCGCCGCAGGGCAGTGTGATAGTCATATCTACAAGTCACACCAAGCACCGGGCCGTCTGGGGCGATGTCCGCACCACCATGGCCCTGAGGCAGGGCGTCAGTGGTGTCGTTGTAGACGGACCCATCCGGGACGTCAACCGCATCACCGAAATGGGGCTCCCCGTTTTTTACAGATATATCTCCCCCGCCTCCTATCACGACAGTGAGCTTGGAGAGATCCAGGTTCCTGTGGAATGCGGCGGTCTCAACATCCGTCCTGGCGACTACATTGCCGGCGACGAAAACGGCGTCGTCGTTATTCCCGCAGAGCAGCTTGAAACAGTATACGCTGCTGCTGAGCGAAAATGGGAAGCGGATCACCAGCTTAAAGCACAAATTGTGGCGGAAGCCAGATAAGCAAAAGGAAGTCGACACCAATTTGGTTTACAAACCCTATTGGCATCGACTTCCTTGATTATTTTTATTGAGAAAACTTCACCAGCTGCCACCGACAGCATATTGCGACTGTGTGTTCTCGTAATGCTTACAAAGGAGCGCTCGAGTGTAGCCTCTCGGCGCATCCGAAGAGACGATCACAAAACCTTTGCTATAGTAAAAGCGAATCAGCGAAAGCAGACACGCAGCAGTGTGCAGGATCAAACGGTCAAAGCCATTATCCTCCATGTAATCGTCTACAGCTGCCATCAGCCTGTCCCCAATCTTTTTGCCCTTAAAGACATTAAGCACTCCAAAACGGCTGAAATAGACGCTGCCATCCGCCATGACCTCAAGCCTGACGCTGCCTGCCACAACACCCTCCACTTCAGCGACGAGGATGATCTTTTCTTCCAGCTGCTTTTCAATATCCGCACAGGTCTCCTCAAGTGCCTGAACAGACCCCGGCGACGAGATCCCCACCTTCATGGCATAGAAGGAAAAAGCCTCCTGCATGATTTGACGGATCGCTGGCACGTCTTCTTTAGTTGCTGGTCTCACCATAACAGGCTTCTTAGCCATAAGGCACCTCCCTGACAGATTTTTCTGAGAATAGTTATTTAATCATTAATTATGTATAATATTACACTATTTTCTGAAAGTTTTCAAGGACAAAATGCAAGTTGAATAGATTTTTTTGCATAAAAACAAGTCGGCCGATTGTGATTCAACCACCACAAACCGCCGACTTTCCTGATTTTTTGTCAATTCACTTTACCTGTCCCTCACCGGACCCGACTATTCATACGGCACCTTATTCTTCTCACACCACTGGACCGCAAATTTCACAGTCTCGGCACTTTGATAAGCAAACCATTCCTGCTCAATCTCAAGCCTGAGCAGTGTTTCCCTGAAACGTCCGAAGGCCCCTTTGCCTTGGATGGCGCTAAGGAGCGCTTCCCTGGCCTGACCTGATTTGACTTGATGGCAGAACGTTTCCATCATGTCATATTTCTCAGTTGAGGTCATTTTGGGGAGAAGCTTATATCGCACAGGATTGCCAACAATATTTATGGCAAATTGGATTGCCTCACGTTCATACTCAGAAAAAGAAGACAGATCTTTGACCTTCTCCGAGGTATTCGAAGGCCCCTCCTTCGCTTTAACGATCTGATCCGCGAGGCGCTTTTCCACATCGCTGACCATAATGACTTCACCAGTTTCCATATCCAGGTACCTGTCCAATTCGTCAAAACTCATTTCCAGCTCGCTGGCGAGCGCCTCAATGTCAACTTTCATCCTGCTCACTCCTCAAAATCAGTCTATAACGCATACTTGTCTTCCTCGAAGCTTGAGTGCTCAAATTTATATTGCAGCAGCAGTGCCATTAACTCCGCATGTTTCCCCGTATTCGCCAGCTCAATCATTTGATCGATATTATCCGAATGGATCACCCCATGCTCAATTAACTGAAGGAGTGCCTGCGTGTCATGACGCTTTATAAAGTGCCAGACACTTTTTTTAAGATTATTTCGGAGGTAGAGATGGTAAATTTCATAGTTATCAGGACTGAGCGCAATAGAATATACCATGCGCTTGAGCGCGAGATCGTACTTTTCATCCATAATGTCGACGACGTTAAACAATCTGACATAAGCGGCATAATCAAGCCGAATCTCAGTTTCATCCGATTCAATACAAGCCTCAAGCTCCAGTCTCCGTGACGCTGGAACCTTGGCCCATACTGAGACAAAGGGAAAAAGAACACGTTCGGGATCCTCTATGTGACAGCGTACAACCTCATGGAGATTTGATCCGTTAAAAACCTTCAGACCAAGATGCAGTTTTAGCTCAGGGCACTTCTTGAAAGTATCTTCCCTAACCCGAGGCAGAACGTCTCTAAAATAGACGCCTTTTAGCCGGCTGCAATTCTCAAAGGCAAAGTCGCCAAGTGACTGGACGGTTTCCGGTATGACGACTTTTTCCAAGTGGGCACAGTCACTGAAAGCCCGGTCATGAATGTGCGTCACCCCATAAGGGATTTCATACTCAGAAACCCCTGAGGCCATAGGGAACCGAATGAGTTTGCTTTGGGCACGGTCCATCAAAACGCCTTTTTTTGATTCGTAGACTAAGTTGGCTTCAGAAACCTCAATGCGTTTGAGTGCACTGCACCTATGAAAGGCATTTGACCCAATGCGTTGAACCTTGGCAGGAATGCGTATGGTCTCGAGACCCTCACATCCCTTAAAGGCCCATTCGCCAATGTCCTCGAGACGCTCTGGCAGGGTCAGTCCCTCGAGTGCGCTGCAACCGGAAAAAGCCCATTCGCCAATTTTTGTGATGCCTTCTGGCAGGTCAAGATGGGAAAGGGACTTGCAGCCGCTCAGCATGTGGTCCGAGATGCCCTCGAGACTTTGGGGCAGTGTGAGGGTTTGAAGGGCTTCGCAGTCGGAAAATGACCATCGGCCAATGCTTTTGACGCTTTCTGGAATTTCGACTTCCTTTAGCTTCAGGCACATTTTGAAGGTGCAGTGGCTGATCTCCTGGAGGCCCGCCGGCAGCGAGACGCTGTGCAAATTGATGCAGCCCCAGAACGCGCTTTCGCCAAGGTACTTGAGGGTGGCGGGCAAGGCCATGGCGGAGAGGTTGTAGCAGGCGTAAAAGGCGTTGTTGCCTATGCGCTCCAGACCCTCAGGGAGCTTAATACTTCCAAGGCGCTCACAGCGATCGAAGGACCAGCTGCGAATTTCCGTCACCGTAGAGGGCAGCTCGACGCTGAGCAGGTCTTTATGATTGGCAAAGGCGTACTCATCTATGATGCGAATGCCCTCCGGGACCACGACGTGGGGCTCGTGGCCCTTGTAGCGGATTAAAAGGCCCTGGGCCAGATCCACGTGAAAGCCGGCGTTTTCCATGGGTTCACCTCCCGATGTCCGCGTCAAGGGCTTCGATGCGCTGCACAATGTCCTGCTGACGTTCGTAGAACAGGAGCGCCTTGTTGTGTTTAAAATAAGCGTCGCAGCCAAATTGGCCTATGAATCTGGCGCTGTGGCAATTGGCGGTGAGTTCCGTGACGAGGATCAAAATCTCGTTTCCGGCGCCGTAGGCTTCGTCCACAAATGCGAACATGTGGTCGAGATTGCTCTGGACCTCGGTGACCCTGGCTTTGAGTCCAGACACATCCTGATCGAAACCGGCTTTGATGGCTGCAAATTCATCCTCTGGACTGCGGGCCCCCTCAAGCGCGACTCTTGCTTTGTAGCTCTCAAGGGCCTGGATGATTTTGAGGTGGATCGCTTTGCGCTCCTGGGAGACAGCGCCTGTCATCTTTTCTTTATAGATGGCCTGATGTTGGCTCTGTATGACGGCTTCCACCAGTTTGGCCGCTTTTCCCTGAGCCCGGGTAACCGCTGAAGCAGTGGTGCCGAGGGTTCCAAGAAGCTGGTGCTTTATGTCTTTCAGAAGCTTGACCAACTCCGATACCACCATTTCTGCCTGCACCGCATCCCGCATCTCCACCGTCACGGCGTCTATGAGGAGTCCAAGCAGTGACAGGCGCTCGTCAAACCGCGCGGCGGCCGCCCGTTCCAGAAGGGTTTCAGAAGCGGTGCCCTCAAGGATTTCGCGGATTTGATAGTCAGATTTGTATTTGTTGTAAAGGTCGTAGTAGACGGCGAAGTCCTTGGCAATCTTGTCGTTTTGGAGGTACTGGATGATCAGGTTTTCGTCTACAGGGATGCCTGCGCCCTCATAGAGCTGGATCATCTTGGAGAGATCCTCCCAGCCCCTGGCGGTGACGAAGGCTTTGCCGTCTATCGTCGTTTCGACGGAGTAAAAGTTGTGATTTTTCAGCTCCAGGTAGGAGAGGATGGCGCCGTGAACCTGTTGCTGGTAGGCGTATTCCTTCCAGACTTTAAGGTTGGGCTCGACGTCAATTTTTTTGATCCGGTCCATGGTGACAATGTCGAATTCCCGGACGGATTTGTTGTATTCCGGGGGATTTCCGGCGGTGACGATGATCCAGCCATCGGGCACCTTATGTCTTCCAAAGATCTTGAACTGAAGAAATTGAAGCATAGCCGGGGCCAATGTCTCAGAGACGCAGTTGAGCTCATCCAGAAAGAGGATCCCCTCGCGAACGCCAGAGGCCTCCATGGTGTCGTAAATGCTGGCTATGATCTCACTCATGGTGTACTCGGAGACGTCAACCTCCACACCGCCGTAGGTCTTGCGGGAAATGAAGGGCAGCCCCAGGGCGCTCTGGCGGGTGTGGTGGGTCATGGAATAGGACACGAGGCCAAGGTTCAGCTCCTGGGCGACCTGCTCCATGATGGCGGTCTTGCCTATTCCTGGAACGCCATAGAGAAAAATGGGGCGCTGCTTTTCAATGGGAATTTTGTAGTCATCGAACTCATCTTTGGAAAGATAGGCGAAGACCGCATTTTTGACCTGGGTCTTGGCGTCTTTTATGTTCATGGGGGTCACTCCTTGTACTGGAGATGCGTTGTTGGTGGGGGACAGGGACTTCTGGTGGGGGACAGGGACTTCTGGTGCGGGACAGGGACGCGTGGTGCGGGACAGGGACGCGTGGTGGGGGACAGGGACAAACCAAAAAATTGCTCGAATTGGTGGAAGGGCATGGCGCCGAGGTAGTCCTTAGTCCGATTGTCTGGGCTATGGTCAGCTGTCCGACGCATAACCTTGGGCCCCGCTTTTGGGAGACGCCCCCTTTTTTTCGCTTATGTCGCGAAGGACTCCGGCGGCAGCACCAGCTTGATGGCCCAAGGTGGGACGTCGACTTGACTGGTAATTTCATCCCCCAAAAAGACGAAGGCGGTATCATAAACAGGACGCCGCTTGGGATAAGTGCCAAAGCCATCCGTAAAGTAAATCAGGCCCTTCAGGTTCTCAAACTCACCAGCTTCTATAAGCTCATCCACATATCTGAATACCGGACGGAAGTCCGTGCCCCCCTCACCCAGAAGCTCAAGGTCCTTGAGAAACTGGTCAAACTCCACCTGGGAGGTGATCTTGGAATCCTTCTGAAGCCGGTCGTCGCATTGTATTATGTGGAGGTTGATCTTTGAAAAAAAGCTTTCACTCTGCTTGAGAAGATTATAGGTCTTATTCAGGAAAGCCTGCACCACGGAGCCCGAGCAGGAGCCCGAGGTGTCGATGGCGATCACAAATTCCCTGACTCTGCGGGTCTCTTTATATTCCAGCGGCTCAATCAGCGGTACTTTCTCGTAGAGCTTGAGGCCATAAGTATAATAGATGTAATCATATTCATCCTCATTGACCTGCATTTCCTCTCCCAGCACCGCGAAGCGCCTCAGAAAGGCGTTGTAGTCATAGGTTTCCCTATGCAGCGCGTTCAGATTGTGGGTCAGGCTGCTCGGCTGGTCGCCCCAGGCCTTCGAAAAGCTCTCTATGTCCATTTTAATCCTGTCGCTGATTTTTTTCCAGTTGTCATAGGCTTCCTGATGGTCTGACTCTGAGGTTCTTGGCATAGGCATCTTTTTTGGTTGTTCAAGTTCAGAGGATTGTCTGTCGTCATTTTGGGCAGGTTCAGGTCTGGTATCGTTCTCGCCTGGAGCTTGGTCTTTATGCCGCTCACGGTGGCGGTTTTCATCCAGGTCGTCCTCTGAATGGTCCTGACTGTCCTGATCCTTGGGACTCTCCAAATACCAGGTCTGGTGCTGGTCTCTGTGAAACAGGCGCCTTAATACAGCCAGTTCGTCGCGTTCAAGCGCCTGATCTGATAAATGCCTGTAAATGACCTCTGCGGTCATGGTCTTAAGCTCTTTTTTCAGAGCATCAAGGTGCCTTAGCTTGTCCGCTTCATTGGGATCCGGTTTCTTATGTACACCGAGCTCCAGCATCAGGTTCTCAACGGTGATGTCACAGGCGAGGTTCCACCGTTCCCGCTCAATGCCGCTGCCAACAAAGGGGTGGTTGAATACCCAGTGGAGCACACTGTGGAGGTAGTCTCTGGACAGGGTTTCCTGATCCTTCATATAGGTATTCAGCACATAACCTGTGTTGTAATAGAAATGCGCGCCGTCTGAGGCGATCCCTTCCATCTCAAAGGGCATAGGTACCAACTGACACAACGCCATATCCATAAATCTAAGCGAAACCATGAGGGAATCCCGGGTCAGCTTCATGATTTCCGCTGATAAGCGCGCCGCCTCAATGGATGAATAGTCCGGCATTTTAATCCCTCCGTTTCAGGCTTGGGACTTTTTGTTTGCTCATAGTGTTTGTTTCCTTATACTGACGGTAACACGCCGCCAAAAAGATGTAAAGTATTTCGCGGGGGTTTTTGGTGAGGGACAGGGACACGTGGTGTGGGACTGGGACACATGGCGTGGGACTGGGCCGCGTGGTCCGGCCCTGTCCCCCGCCACGCGTCCCTGTCCCCTACCAAACTATGCTGGGTGGCCGACCTCTTTATAGCAAAGAAATCCCCGCATCCGTGAAGCGGACGCGGGGATTTCTACCTTTTCAGTCGTTAGACTCACTTATTTTATCAAGCCATTAATGCACGTACAATCATGAATCCAACAGAGGGTACCAGCAAGCTTCCGAGACCGGTGTAAAACGTTGCCGTCATGGCGCCATAAGGCACGAGCCTTTCGTCCGTTGCCGCGAGACCGCCGGCGACACCACTTGTCGTGCCAATTAAGCCCCCGTAGACCATGGCTGCTGTGGGAGAATTTAAACCGATCATAGGCGCAATAATTGGGGTTAAAATCATTGCAATGACTGACTTCACGACGCCAGCGGCAATAGAGAGCGCCACCGCGCCCGTGCTCGCGCCAAGGGCAGTGCCCGTCACCGGACCAACGATAAAGGTCACGGCGCCACCACCAATAGTCGTGATGTCCACCGGATCCCTGAATCCAAAGGCCACTGCCACCAGCGCCCCGACCATGAACGAAAACGCCACGCCAATCAGGAGCGCAATGCCGCCCGACAGACCCGCTTTCTTGAGATTCTCAAGCTTGACGCCATAGGCCGTCGAAATAATGGCATAGTCCCTCAGCATCCCGCCGCCGAGAAGCCCAAAGCCCGCAAACAGCCCCACATCAGAAACCCCCTTGGATCCACCTGTGAAGCGTCCGGAGAAATAAGCGAAGGTCAGCGCGACGACAATCGCAATTGCAGACCCCATGCGCTTTTGCCCAATCAAATCAGCGAATTTGTAAGAAACCAGCATAATCAGCGCGACGGATCCAAACGCCGCCACGAGTCCATAAGACGTAAAGAGTTTCGTTATAATTTCCATGTTGACCTCCTGTTAGTTCCCGCTGTCGAATTGCGGCTCGACGCGTTCGTTTTTAGCATTAGCACCAGCTTTTCCATTTTCTTTGTCCAGCTTTGAAATCAAAGGCACCAAAAACATTGCGCCGATAGTCGCGAGTCCGCCCGCCGCAAACGCAACAAAACCTCCGGCAAAGGCCGACACCACATCCTGTATGGCTGCCATTGCTATGACAATCGGGATATAGAGCGCCGCTAAAAGCAGGATTCCATTTTCTGTTTTCTTTGAAAAACCTTTGTTTTTCGACTCCAAATAATTGCTGACCACGACCAGCAGCAGCATCGCGAAGCCTACGCCGCCCACATCCCCCTTGACGCCAAGGACGTCTCCCAGGAACCTGCCAATAAACGAGCCCACGAACATGCAAAAAGCGACAATACCAAGACCAAATATCTCCATAATTTACCCCTTTCTTTTGACGTTTTTACCTGACGTTTTATACAGCGCCTTCACTGAAAAGCATTTCAATTTCCTGATCTGTGAGGCCATTCATTCTCTTTAGGATTTCTGCCGTATCCGCCCCAAGGACTGGCGCTGCCCTCCGCACAGTGCCCTGAGTCTCGCTCATCTTAATAGGCACCCCTGGAATTTTAACCTTCTCTGCCACAGGATGCGACACTTCGACAATCATTTCCCGGTGGTTGACCTGCGGATCCGCGACGACCATTTCTATGGTATTGATAGGGCCGTTTGGAACGCCGTTTGCGTCAAAGATTTCCTGCCACTGCGCAGTGGACTTTTGTGCGACCGCCTCTGCGATCACAGGCCTGAGAGCATCATAGTTCTTGGATCTCAGAGGATTGGTAGAAAAGAGCTCATGATCAACCAGCTCAGGACGGCCTATTTGAGCGCAGAAGCTTTTCCAGATGTTATCATTGCCTACGGCGATCATGATCTCACCATCATGGGTGTCAAATGGCTCAAAAGGTACAATCGATGCATGTCGATTGCCCTCCGGCTTCGGAGACACCCCATTGACGAAATAACGTGATATCGCGTTTTCAAGCACCGCCACCTGACAGTCCAGCATGGCGACATCCACCTTTTGACCGACGCCGTGTTGGTCTCTGTACCGAATCGCGCCTAAAATTCCAATCGCCGTAAACAGACCCGCCATGATATCTCCCACGGAAGGACCAACGCGGGTAGGCTTCCCGCCCTTTTGCCCTGTGATGCTCATGATCCCGCCCATAGCCTGAACGACGCCGTCATAGGCAGGACGTTTGCTGTAAGGGCCTGAGTGCCCAAAACCGGAGGTGGCAGCATAAATAAGTCGTGGATTGACCTTTTTAAGCTCTTCGTAGCCAAGGCCCAGCTTCTCCATAGTCCCTGGCTTGAAATTTTCTGTCACAACATCGACCTGTGCGACGAGCTTCAGAAATTCCTTCTTGGCAAGCTCGTGCTTTAAGTTCATGGTCACGCTGTGCTTGTTTCTGTTGATACTCATAAAGTAAGCGCTCTCGCCGTTCACATAAGGTCCAAAGTGTCTTGAGTCATCGCCTTTGCCCGGCTCCTCGACCTTAATGACTTCTGCGCCCATATCCGCCAGTACCATGGTGCAGTACGGTCCAGCCAATACCCTCGTCAAATCCAAAACTTTTATGCCTTCAAGTGCTTGATTCATGAAAACTTCCCCCTGTCTCAAAATTTCTGACGCTGCCGCCTTCTGCGTGGTCTGCTTGAACCTCACCTCGCTTCAGACAGCTCACTTGTTCAAGAAATAAAGCAATTCTTGTGCCAAACATTTAACACATCGCAGGATAGGTCGCGTGTGCGGGCGTTGATTTTTTGTTCCTGAGGGCAACCATCGGCAGAGTACTTGCTTTTGGGCAGCTTTTTGAAGGCTTTGGGCAGTTTGAAATTGAATCGCGGGGAACCAGTGGCATCTATGGGGCAAGAACAGGAATTTTGGTGCGGCCCAGTCCCCCACCATATGTCCCTGTCCCCAACCATATGTCCCTGTCCCCAACCACCAAACGTCATTAAAAAAAGTGGTAAAGTTTGAACCACCCGGATTCAATCTTTACCACTTTTATTCGGATTAATTAAGCCATACCGCTCTATGCGCCGCCTGAGGGTCAGCCTGGAAATCCCCAGGGCCTTAGCGGCTTGAGAAATATTCCAGTTTGTATTCGACAGGGTTTTCATGATGACAGAACGGCTGGCGGCGTCAATCAAACCATCCTCATCCTCTTTAACGTCTGAGGTCTCCAAAATTTCAGAGGGCAAATCCGCCAGCTCGATTTCGCCCGAATCCATGAAGATCATAATCCGCTCAATCATATTTTTGAGCTCCCTGACATTGCCCGGCCAGTCATAGGCCATAAGGCCCGACATGGCGACGGCACTTACGCCAGTGACTTTCATGCCCAGGCGCTGATTGAACTGCCCCACAAAGTGCATGACCAGAAGGGGGATGTCCCCTTGCCGTTCCCGCAGCGGCGGCAGCTCGATTGGAACGACGTTAAGCCTGTAAAACAAGTCCTTCCGGAACCTGCCTGCTTCGATGTCATCCATAAGATTTCGGTTCGTCGCGGCGACCACGGTGGCGTCAAAGGAAAGTTCTGTCACACCGCCCAGGCGCCTGAACTTCTTCTCCTGAAGGACTCTTAACAGCTTAGCCTGCAGGCCAGGATCCATGTCGCCAATCTCGTCCAGGAATAAGACCCCGCCATCTGCGTATTCAATTAAGCCCTTCTTTTGGGCTTTTGCCTCTGAAAACGCGCCCTTTTCGTAGCCAAAGAACTCGCTTTCCTGAAGGGTTGAAGGGATGGCTGAACAGTTGATGGCAATAAAAGGTTTGTCGCTGCCGCCACCCTGGATTGCCCTGGCGACGATTTCTTTGCCGGTGCCGCTTTCGCCGGAAATTAGAATGCATGTGTGATGCTGGAGGGTTCTGATTTTGGCTATGATTTCTCTGATTTTGCGTATGGCCTCGGAGTTGCCGATGAGTTGGCTTTCGTGACCATCGGCTATAGACTTGTCCTTGAAATTGGCGCTTTCCGAAACCACATACTGCGCCATGCTTTGGACCAGAGCATTCATCTCCTTCAGGGCAAACGGTTTTGTGAAATAATCAAACGCCCCCAGCTTCATAGCCTGAACGGCCAGCTTCACCTCGCTAAGATAGGTCATCATAATCACGCGGCACTCCGGCTGAACGCGCCTCAAGTGCTTCAGGACCTCCAGGCCGCTGATGCCCGGAAGATTGATATCCAGGATAGCAATTTCAAGTGCCTCTTTGGAAATCAGCTCAAGGGCAGCCTCGCCGTCTTCCGCTTCAAACACGGTGTAGCCCATGGCGGACAAACTTATTTTCAGAGACATCCTGATGCCTTTTTCATCATCCAAAATCAAGATCTTCATACGTCAGCCCCTTCTTCCAGCGGCAGGACGACCACGAATTCCGTGCCCCGTCCTGGCTCACTGTTTGCGTGTATCCTTCCGCCATGTTCCCGGATGATATTGTAAGCAATGAACAGCCCGAGTCCCGTGCCTTCCTCCCGCGTCGTGTTAAACGGCTGGAACAATTTCTCGAGCTGATTTTCATCCATTCCAGCGCCGTTGTCCTTGATACTGATCCGCACGGTTTTGAGATCGACGACCGCATCAATGTCAATTTGCCCGCCCGCCGCTGGCGCCACCGCCTGTACCGCGTTGCGGATCAGATTGAAAAGCACCTGCTTGATGGCGCGCTTGTCCACAAAAATTTCAGGCAGATCCTCCATAGGCGACAGTTTTATATCCACCTGCTTTTCCGAAATCTCCGACTGCATCAGTCGCAGCGTGTTCTCCAGCATGGTGGCGAGCTTTTCCTTGGTCCGCGTCTTCCCTGAGCTTCTCGTGAATTCCAGGAAATTGATGACCATGCTGTTCAGCCCGGAAACCTCGCTTTCGAGCAAATTAAGGACCTCGTCCTTCAGCGGCTCCGGACAGTTTTCGGACCGCACCAGTTCAATCAGGTTCGCGATCCCAGCCAGCGGGTTGCCTATGTCGTGGATGATCGACGCAGAAAGCTCCCCAAAAGCCCTGATTCGATCCTCTCGCCTCAGCTCGTCCTCCATGAGTACTTGCCGGGTCACGTCCCTAAACAAAAATACTGCGCCGATGGTCTCACCTGCTCCATCCACCACCGGCGACACCCCCATCCTCAGATAGCGGCGATCTCCCTGTTCAACTTGCATGGATGCCCCAATTTCCTTATAAGTCCTGCCAAAATCCAAAGCCTGGTCCATCTGTGCCTTCAGGTCCAGTCCCAAGTCTTCCAAAAACACGTCAATGGACGTTCCAATGCGATCTTCAGCGGAAAATCCCGTCATTTCCTCCGCCGCCCTGTTAAAGAGGGTAATCTCACGGTTTTGTCCCACAACAAGGATCCCGTTATTAACGCTGTAAAGAATATTGTTCAAATACTCCTGGAGCCGGTTTTCCTTTTGATAAGCGCTTTCCAGCTGTTCAATGTGATATCTGAGCTGAGTGCGCATCTCGGTAAAAGCGGCGCTGAGCTCCCCAATTTCGTCGAAGGCCTGAGGGTATGAGCGTAGATTCGCCGGCTCTGGTGGCTCAGTTGGCTCTGTTGGCTCTGTCGGATTCAGCGCACCATCTGCACCCCGGGTCATTCTTCTGACCTGAGCGACCAACCCGTAGACCGGCGCCGTAATCCTGTTCGCCATCAGCCATCCAATTATAAGCGAGATCATGACAACCATGGCGACTACGACCGTCAATTTGTAGTTGAAATCCTTCAGGTCTTTGAAGAATGCAGCTTCATCCTGTTCTACAATGACCGTCCACCCCGTTGAAGCCACAAAGGCGACAGAGCCATAATATTGAGTGCCCGCCCTCGTAAAACTGTAGCTGGACGTCTCTCCCCGGCTGATCAGTGTCTTTAGATCAAGCTGTTGACCGCCGGCATTGACTTCATAGTTTTCAATGGGTTCAAGACTTTTGAGTGCTCCCTCGTTTGGCCCCACTGCGATTGTGCCACGCTCATCCAGCAGCCAGATATGGCCCGGAAAATCCTGTTGTGTCTTATGGATGACCTGCTGAATATTCGAAAGCGGAATACCGGCGCCTATCAGCCCCACGGGTTCATCTCCCAGGTCATAGACCGGGGCGGCAATTATAAAGTGGGGCATTTCAAGCACACTGCTGATCAGCAGCGGACTGATTGAAACTTCACGCTTTTCCTTTATGATCTCCCAATAGTAGTTCCGGTCCGTATAAACCCGGTCTTTGACATTTTCATTCGTTGGTTTTGAAAAGATCATTCTCGCGTCAGCATTCATGTAAAAGATCAGGTCGAAGTGGTCAAAATTGTCGTAGATCCTGAAAATCTCGGACTCTACCTTGCTAAGGTCGCCATAGCTCATGGATGAAAAGCTTCCTGCCGTCTTGACTATGCTGCTGGCATCCTCAACATATTGATCTATGTGATTTCCCACCATCCCAGCGATAATTTGATTCTTTTCAGCGGCGCCTGACTCCAGGTCCTTAAGCGCTATGTATTGCAGCAATAAACCTGTCACCACAACCGTGATCGTTGAAAAAACAATTATTATAAAAGGAATTCTGAATTTGATGCTCCTGAATTGCATTCGGTCACGCCCTTTTGTTTGCTTAAGCACCATTATACAAAAAAACGAGGCGAAAAGGGAGATGAGGTTGGCATTTGGTTGGGGACAGGGACGGCTGGCGAGGGACAGGGACGCGCGGTGCGGCCCAGTCCCCCGCCACGCGTCCCTGTCCCCCGCTAAACTTTGTTGGGCGGCCAACCTCTTTCAAACAAAGAAATCCCCGCATCCGTGAAGCGGACGCGGGGATTTCTACCTTGTCTTAATCGTTAATTGGCTTCAACACAACCTCAATCTTAGCGCTATCTGCAATACCAATTTTTCCGGAAGCGACGTCAACACCAAATTCGAGATTCAGCTTAACCTGATCCAGCTTAAAGCCAGCCTCCTTTTGTTTCTCACTTTGCGCAGAAATAATCTTGCTGAGATTATTCATGACGTTGTCATAAGCCTGCTCGAAGGTGTCCGTACTCACCTCAAGATAATTTGGCGTGTACATGCCTTCACTGCCCATAAAATCGTAATCCTGATCCTCGCTGAAAACAAAAGGAATCATCTCAGTTGCCATCTTCTTTTCTGAATCGCTCATCGAGCCCGCCTCCTCATTGTCAAATGTCATGCTTTTATTATGCCCAAAAGTATAGGTTTTACTCAGAATATTGAACAAAGATCCCCTGACCCGCCCTTTCGAAAACAACTCAAGAATGTCGTTTTTCGTCTATTGTTGTCACTTGATGTCGAAAAAAGAAAATTTATCCGCTCTTTTGTTTGTTTTTGACATTCCTTTTCCACTTCATTTCAGTTATTATGTAATGTGTCTTACTTAATTTATGCCCAAAATTTACCCTATCCTTTAAAACCTATTTATTAATGTTTTCGTTCCCAATCGGATTGGACTGCAACATAATTCTCCCACCAAAAGGAGGCCCCACTTGAACCTGGAACTCTTTCTTCAGACTGTCTACAATTCCGCTGTGCTTCTCAGCATCAGCTTGATCTACGAAATGTCTTCCTCCTTCACCAGCAAGGCAAAGTTTCAAAAATTGATCTCAGGCCTCATTGTTGGCTTCATTGGAATGATCATCATGTCCATTCCCTATGTCGTCCGGGAGGGCTTCATCCTTGACACCCGTTCCATTCTCATTGGCTTGACAGGGCTATATTTCAGCCCACTTACAACCATAACCGCAGCCGCAATTATGGCTGGCTACCGGATCTTTCTGGGAGGCAGCGCAGCATTCACAGGCGTACTGGTCATAGGCATCTCCGCTGCCATAGGGATCCTTTCAAAAAAATACTTTACACCAAAGGGTGCGGACTTCAACTGGAAAAAAGCTTATGGCTTTGGCATCCTCCTGCATATTGCCATGCTGGCAGCCATGACGAGCCTGCCGCAAAAGATCGACACAGAAATCCTGAAAAAAATTACTTTCCCGGTCCTCTTGATCTATCCTTTTACAACAGTTCTGCTCAGCAAGCTCATTCACGACCGAAAGCAGCAAAAAATTTCACTCGAGTTAATCAAAGAAGCAGAAGAAAAGTATAAAAGCCTCTTCAACAACCACCATACCATCATGCTGATTGTGGATCCTGAAAGCGGCAAAATTGTCGACTCCAACCCAGCCGCCTCTGAATTTTACGGCTATCCTTCAGACATCCTCAAAACTATGCAAGTTACGGACCTTAATACCCTTTCAGTGGAAGAACTTAAAATACAGATGCAAAAGGCAAAGCTCAATAAGAAAAACAGCTTTATCTTCAAGCACAAAAAATCCAGCGGCGAGCTGGCAGATGTGGAGATTTACAGCGGCGCGATACAAATCCAGGGCAGGACAATGCTGTATTCCATTGTGCATGACATAGGCGACCGCCTGAAAGCTGAGGCGGAGTTGCTCGACAGCGTGGAACGTTTTCGCCTTCTGGTCGAGAGCTCCCCGGACGCCATTTTCATCCAGACCCACGGCTGTTTTACCTACGTCAACGAAGCTGCCCTGAAGCTGTTCGGTGCCAAGACGCCGGAAGACCTGATAGGCAAACGGATTGTGGACCAGGTACATGAAGACCATAAAGAGGCAGTCCGGCAGCGGATCCACGAACTCAATTTCAATCAGAAAGCTGTCCCAATGAGGGAGGAAGTACTGCTGAAGCTGGATGGTTCGCCGGCCTTTACGGAGGTGGCTTCGGTACCGGTGAAGTATAACGGGACCATCGGCGCCATAGTCTTTGCAAGGGATATTTCAGAGCGCAGAGTCAATCAGCAAAAACAAATGGAAATTGAGTCCCAGCTCAGACAGCAGCAAAAGCTTGAAGCCATAGGCACGCTGGCCGGGGGCGTCGCCCACGAGATCAACAACCCTATCAACGGGATCATCAACTACGCCCAGCTCCTGACTGAGGAGCTCGAGACGCTGTCCCTGCCTTCGGAATACGCGAAGGAGATCATTCACGAGTCAAAGCGCATTTCGGAGATCGTCCGGAACCTGCTGCAGTTTTCCAGGTACGAAAAGCAGTCCCACAGCTTCGCCAGCGTTTACGACATCATCAATCACACGACATCGCTGATCAAGACGGTGATTCGCAAGGACCAGATCAAGTTCCAGATCCGTCTGGAAGAAGCTCTGCCGGATATCAAATGCCGCAGTCAGCAGATCCAGCAGGTCCTCATGAACCTGCTGACCAACGCCCGGGACGCCCTGAATGAAAAGTATCCCGGCTATCACGAGGACAAGGTTATGTCGCTGGCGTGCCGGCAGTTTGAAAATGACGGCCGCCGATGGTTAAAAATCACCATCGAAGACCACGGAAGCGGCATCCCGCCCGAGCTACAGAGTAAAATTTTCGAGCCCTTCTTCTCGACCAAGCCAAAGGACATTGGTACGGGACTGGGCCTGTCTATCAGCTACGGAATCGTCAAGGAGCATCACGGCGACCTGTCCTTCGACACAGACCTTGGCAAAATGACGCGCTTCGTTCTGGACCTGCCTGTCGACAACGGCTGGCGCATTGACGACATGGCGCAAAACGAAGGAGCATCCGCATGACTAAAGTACTGATCGTGGACGACGAAAAAAGCATAAGACTGACCCTCCGGGAAATGCTGCGAAAAAACGGCTATGAAGCTGAGATGGCGGAGGATGTGGCCAGCGCCCTGAAAAAACTGGACGAACAGGAATTTGACGTGGTCATGACGGACATTGTCATGCCAAAAGTGTCCGGACTTGAGCTTCTGAAAGCGATCAGAGAACGCTGCCGCAGCGTCCAGATCCTGATCATGACGGGAGACCCTTCCGTGGAGACCGCTTCCCAAGCCCTTCACCACGGCGCTAATGATTATCTGATCAAGCCCATTGTCAAGGAGGATTTGCTGAAGGCCGTCGGTCACGCCTCAGAAATCAAGGCGTTGTCTGATCAGAAAAAGCGCCTCGAGCTTGAGAATCAGCTTTACCAGAAAAACCTGGAGCGCATCATTGAACAAAAGACCCTGGACCTGCAGAACACTATGGAAAGCATCATCTCCCTGCTGTCAACGGTAGTTGAGGTGCGCGATCCCTATACCGCGGGACACCAGCGGCGGGTCGGAAACCTGTCCGCGGCCATGGCCAGGAAAATGGGGCTCAAAGAGGATACCATCAAAATGCTTCGGATCATAGGTTACATCCACGACATTGGGAAAATTGAGGTCCCGGCAGAGATCCTTTCAAAACCCGGAAAGCTCAGCGAAGTTGAGTTCATGCTCATCAAAAATCACTGCACCACGGGCTACAACATGCTCAACGAGGTGAACCTGCCTAAAATCATTGGAGAAACCATTTACCAGCATCACGAGCGATGTGACGGCAGCGGCTATCCGCGAGGCTTGAAAGACGAAGAGATCAGCACTGAAGCCCACATTCTCATGGTGGCAGATGTCGTCGAGGCCATGATGTCCCACCGGCCTTACCGTCCTGCGCTTGGACTCGCGGCAGCTCTGGGGGAGATCAGCAGCGGCAGGGGCGTTCGCTACAGGAATGACATTGTGACGG
This sequence comes from Acidaminobacter hydrogenoformans DSM 2784, assembly GCF_900103005.1. GTDB lineage: Bacteria > Bacillota > Clostridia > Peptostreptococcales > Acidaminobacteraceae > Acidaminobacter > Acidaminobacter hydrogenoformans. The sequence continues at coordinate 121,041 of NZ_FMWL01000008.1, forward strand.
CATGCGAAAGCTTGTTTCTTGAGGATCACTACGAGATCGAAGATACGGTTTACCACACGACTTTTCCCGTGGTTTAGCTTGGAAAATTTTCACTGCTTTCTAAAACCCTTACATAACAAAATCCGGATTGCCGGGGTCGCCTTTTTCGTGGCGACTCTACGGCAAACCGGATTTTTTCTTTTGACTCAAAATTTCTCAATCTGTCAGTGCTTTAGCATCACAGCATCCCGCACTTCAAACCGACGCCGTGATGAGCACCTGAATGTCCGACCGCTCCCGCTCCAGCATTGTCCGGTCATAGCCTTCCAGAAGTGCTGGATCAAGCTTCAGCCACAGCGCGTCCAGGAACTCAAGAACAGCCCTACGATTCTCAAGGCTCGCCTTTTCCATGATATAGCGCAGTGCCTTAAGCAGCGCCAGCATCACCGAGACGTCGGACTTACCGTAGTGAACAATTTGATAAAAGCCGTCGAAAAGCTCCTGTTTAAAGTCAATGGTCTCAAAGGCCGCCGAGCTCCATGGCTCTTCATTTTCATTACCTGAGCCGCTGTCGCTCACGTCAGCACCGTCAGCACCGTGATCACCGTCAGCATCTTCAGCGTTCTCCGGCGCTCTAAAAACCACGTATCCGCCTTCCAGCGCCCCTAACCTCGACATCAGCACCCCCAGCATCTTGAGGCAATGCCGCGCCGTGTTGGGGTCGTTGATCCCGGGCGAAATGGCCCGAAGCGCAATCTCAACAATTTTCTGAATCGAAAAATTAAAATTCTGGTACTCCAGCTTGACGTTGCCTATGCGTATAAAATCCAGCAGCTTCTCCATGTCACCCGCCTCAGCATCAAACGCCTTGTCGAAATACAGAGAAATCAGAGGCGTTTCGTCCGTGACAAATTGACCATTGACCTTGTCTACCACGAGCCTCGCACCCAGATCCCTTGCATGGGCTGCCAGCTTCTCGTGCTCCATGATCTGAATATACCCGTACTGCTTGCTTTTAAGCCGCATAACGAAAGCATGTTCTCCTGGATCATAAGCTTTTGCCAGCTCCCCACCTGCCAACAGTTTCATGTACGCTTCTATGTTCTCATCTGCCTCATCAAACAACCTCTGAATCAGGTTTTGCGTTTGTATATACGATCCCACATGCTGGATATACCTCATAAACTGCACCAGACACACCAAAGCATAGGCTATACCAATAGTCGCGGACACCACCAAATGATCCCCCAGACTATTTCTCATAAACATCAACGTAATAATCGCATAGACAAAACCACCCATGAAAACGCCCAGCACCTTCATGGTGTCATCATCCGACAGGAAGTTTTCCACGGTCCGAGGTGAAAACTGCGAGGCATAGGTCGTCAACACCACCATGGTTGTTGAGAAGGTAAAGGTCGTCATGGTAATCAGCGAGCCCGCGATAACGCTCAAAATGGTCTTGGCTAAATCCACGCTGGTGAGAAACAGCGTTGGAAACCCGTCTGAAGGCTGTATGACCTTGCTGAGGTCAAACCAGCCCACCGCGAAGGCGAGGATGAACGAAAAGCTCGAAATCAGCGCCGGATAAAACCACACCCGCTTGCGGATCATCAGCTTCAATTTATTTAGCATGAGCGTTCCCCCTTATACAAACTAATGGTCTTGTAAGCCTTATTACCCAAAATAGGCAAAGCTTCGCAGCAGAAAGGCAGAACTGACGAAAATCCTTGGAAGTTTTTGTGGTAAAATGGAATCTCAAATAAGTCATATTGCTGGTTGGGGACAGGCACTTGCGGTGGGGGACAGGCACCTATGGCGAGTGCCTGTCCCCCACCAAAACATCCAAAGGAGTCTGAAAAATATGTACGCCATCACCATCCTTGCAGTCCTCTTCACCCTGGCAGCCGAATTAACGGTCTCCCTTTTAAATTACAGCCGCCGCAGCCACCCCATCCCGGACAACGTTGCGGATGTCTACGACGAAACACAGTACCAGCGCTGGCTCGACTATACCATGGAAACCCACCGACTGGGCATGCTCTCAAAAGGCGTCAACGGCCTGGCCACACTGGGGATGCTGATCTACGGCGGTTTCCCCTTCATAGCACGTCTGGCAGACAGCCTGACCACCCATGCCATCCTGAGAATCCTCGCTTTTCTGGCAATCCTCTACGGTCTAAAGTATAGCCTCAACCTCGGCTTAAAGCTCTACAGAACCTTTGGGATCGAAGCCCGTTACGGCTTCAACAAAACGACACCCCAAATATTTGTCCTGGACCAGCTCAAGTCACTGACGCTGGGCCTCCTCCTCAGCGGCGCACTGCTCTACAGCCTCCTGTGGCTGTACCTCAATCATTTTGAAAGCGGCACTTTGACGAGCGGCCCCGCAGCCTGGATCCCCACCTGGCTCACCGCCTGGCTCATGATCACAGCCGTGATCCTCGTTATGAACCTGCTTTATACAAAGGTCTTCATCCGCCTCTTCAACACCCTGACCCCCCTCACAGAGGGACCGCTCTACGACCAAATTCTGAATCTGGCCCAGAAGACCGGCTATTCACTCAAAGCCATCAGCGTCATGAATGCCTCAAGGCGCTCCACCCGGCTCAACGCCTTTTTTTCCGGCTTTGGCCGCTTCAAGCACATTGTGCTCTACGACAACCTCATTGAAAAGTGCGCCACAGACGAGGTCGTCGCCGTGCTCGCCCACGAAATTGGCCACGCAAAGCACAAGGATGTCCTCAGGAACTTCCTTCAGTCCACCCTCCAGATTGGCGCCACCCTGGCCCTCCTCCTCTACTTCCTGACTGCCTCCGGCCCCTGGGCCGCTGCCTTTGGCTTCACTGAGCCCCACCTTGGCTTTGCCCTGCTTCTCTTTGGCATCCTCACTGAGCCCCTGGGCCTTCTCCTGAGCCTACCCCTTACTGCCCTTTCCCGAAAAGCCGAGTACCATGCCGATGGTTACGCCGCCACCCTCCTCCCCCAAGCCATGATCCGCGCCTTAAAAGTCCTCGCTCGCGAAAATTTTTCCAACCTGACCCCTCACCCTCTTGCCGTCAAACTGACCTACACCCACCCGCCCATCAGCCAGCGCATCGCCGCTATCGAACGCATTGCCGCGGCAGAAGCTGCAGCCACACGATCAACAAAAAAGAAATAGTTGGTTGGGGACAGTCCCCAACCAATCTGCTTCTCTAAACAACAAAATTAAAGGGAAGTCCGCATTTTCAACGGACTTCCCAATTTTTTTCGAGCTGGTAAGCAGGTTATATGGCATGATTGAATGGTTTTGTAAACTCCAGGACCTGAACGTTTGATGCTGGCTTTAACACGACTTCAATCTTCGCAGATCGATCAAGACCGATTCGCCCACTGGAAGCATCCAGTTTAAACTCGAGGTTCAGCTTAACCTGATCCACTTCAAAGCCATTTTCCAATTGCTTTTCGCTTTGCTTTGCAATCGCTTTGCTGAGGTTTGTAATCGCCTGATCATAAGCGCTTCCAAAAGCTTCAGATGAAACTTCCTTGTAATTGGAAGGGAACATTTCTCCGCCGCGCATAAAATCATAGTCGAGGTCTTCATTGAGGACAAATGGGATCCTGTCTTCGGCGTGGATGAGATTTTTTTTGCTCATGTTTATTCCCTCCTAATTTTTCGTTAATTTTTTCTCGATATTATTTGTTTGACTAAAATAATTGATGTATTTGTTAAATAGACTATAACACAAGTATTCTGAATATTCAATAAATTTATATATAAACAACGCAAAAATAATGATGGATTTCATCAGGCCTTTTAGTAGTTAATCCACAAACAATACTCCTTTTTCTCACTATTGATGATAATATTTACCAATTCCTTAGCCGTTGCCTATACTTTCCACTCATTAGCAGGGCAAAAAAAAGCTGACGCAAACGACTTTGAAGGCCGCTCACCTCAGCTTTTTTCAACAGCTTGAATTACCTGTTATACTTTAACCTTTTTAATCTGAATCTGATAGGCCGTACCATCCTCCATGGTGATGAGGACCCCTGGTTGGTCGCTTTCTATTCCAGCTTTTTTCAATGCCTGTATTTTTTCAGCGCCATAATCTGTAGGTTCTTCAAAGACGTCCTCCAAAAACATTTCAAGCATCTGCTGATCTGTAATGTTTTTGACGGGACTATTAAAATCAGGGCTATCTGAGAACTTCCTCTCTCCTTGAGGTTTAGACCCATGTGGTTTTGTTCCTTGAGGTTTTACACCGCCTTCAGACTTGACACGGCTGGATGATTTTGTGTCTTTGGAAGCCTTGGGACTGTCAGATCCCTTTAAGCCTTTGGATGACTTTGCGCCTTGGGACGATTTCGTATCACCGTTATCTTTCGATAGCCACGGGGGCTTGCTCTTGGACATAATTTTAGCCATTTCTGTGTTGCCTCCTGAATCATTGAATTTTTTCCAACCATGCTTCCAGGTTAGTTCTCTCCCGCTGAAATAACTGCAGCTGAAGCATTCCCGCTTTCGCCACAGCATCAACGCTTTGCAGCCTAACCCTTCGCTGCCTGCTTCAAAGCCTCAATATCAAATTTCTTCATCTTGAGAAACGCTTGAGTCACACGCTCCAGCTGAGCCGTGTCCTCAGCAGCCATCATCTCGTTCATTACGGTGGGAACAATCTGCCATGACAACCCATATTTGTCCTTGAGCCATCCACACTGTTCCGCCTCAGGAACAGCGCTAAGCGCCGCCCAGTAACGGTCAATCTCTTCCTGTGTCTCGCAGTGAACCACAAGGGAAACCGCCTCATTGAAGGCAAAGCTGTGTTCATAGGCGCTATCCATAGCTCCAAAGCACTGATTTTCCAACATAAATTCCATCTGTTGCACCGTTCCTGGCTGGTTCGGCGGCCAGCCCTCCTCATACCTCATGATGCTCTCAATTTTCGAGTTTTCAAATAGACTGACATAAAATTCAGCAGCGTGCTCTGCCTTGCCGCACTGATCCCCAACAAACATCAAAAACGGCTTGATTTTTTGAGCTATTTCACCCTCACTGGCAACCATGATTTGCCACGAAAGCCCGAAACGATCTTCCAGCCAGCCAAATCTCGCGCTGAAATCATAGGTATCTAAAGGCATTAGGGCAGTTCCGCCGTCAATCAGCTTGTTCCAAAGGGCATCCACCTCTTCCGCTGTGCTGCAGGCCACCATAAAGGACACCGCCGGGGTAAACTTGAAGTACGGGCCGGCTGAAATCAGCATAAACTCTTGCCCGGCCAGCTGAATCGTCAACAGCTCTGCTGTACCGGAAGGCGTATCCTTGAGGAGGGTTTTGCTGACGAGCTTTGAGTTTTCAAATAAAGACATGTAGAATTCAGCAGCTTCTGAGGCTTCCTTGTCAAACCATAAATGCGGCACGATCTTTTGCATGAGATCCTCCCTTTTCTTCAAAAATACAAGACGTTTTACAGCACTTCCGCCAGCACCACCCGCTCAATGCGCATCAGGCTGAGCTCACGTTTTTTTGGTTTCAGATAATTTGTCTTGAAATAGTCCGCCCCCACATCCTCCTGCAGCTCGAGCCCGAAGCCCTTCAAATAACCGCGCATTTCTTCCTGGCTGTACCCGGTCAAGTTGGTGAGCTTGAACATTTTAAACTGCTTCAAAAGCTGCTTGTGCTCTGGGTATTTCTCAGGATAGTCAAAGACATCCTGAATCACATAGGTAAAGGAAATCTGACTGCCGGCAGCCGCCAAAGCCGCGTAGCGCAGCGTATCCTCAAAGGAAGCTCTGGCAATGTACTGCGTGACCCCTTCCATAATGAAAAGTGTTCGATCCTTAAGGCTGTAGCCTGCTTTCTCCAGCTCCGTCTTCAAATCCTGACGGTCAAAGTCAACAGATACAAGGGTTAAATTCGCTGGAACCTTCAGTCCTGCCTGATCCATTCGACGCTTTTTTTCCTGTATGACATCCGGATGGTCGATTTCAAACACCTTAAGACTCTGAATATCCTGCAGTCTAAGCGCCCTGGTGTCGTATCCCGCGCCAAGGTTCACCAAAGTGTCGAAGCCTTCCTCAATCGCAGCCGCTACAACATCATCAAAATAGCGGTTGCGGCACAGGATCCCACCCAGAACACCTGGTGTAGACTTTTCCCGGACTCTGACCATGTAATCCAAGCCTTTTCTTCGCTTCATAAAATTGATCATGAGTTTGAAAGCGCCGGACAGCAGCAGCTCGGAAAATGGGTCATCAAAGAGACGTTCTTCCTCTGGGTACTGGGCTTCAACGGCTTTTAGAAATGCGGTGCCGGATGCCATCATAGTCGTTTTCATAAAGTCCCTCCTCGTCTGCGGATCCAACACGCTGTCTCTCCAGACTAAACTTACTCTTCAATCACGTAAGGCCTGTTCTGCGCCTTCAGCAGCGCTTCCACCTCTTTAAACAGCGCATAGTTTGCCTGCTGGTCGCTGAGGACAAACAATGTCTTTGAATCCGTTTCCTCCAAAAAGCCTGCAAAGTCTTCAAGCGTATAAGTCTCCGCGCCTATTTGAATCGTCGTCTCCGAAATCGTGATTTCAACTTCCTGAATTTCAGTTCCAGGCGTTTCAGTCCCAGGCGCCGGCGCATCCGTTTCCGCAGAAGGCTCCGCGGGCTGTTCAGCCGGCGCCTCAGGCCCACTGCTGATCAGCGACAGGTAGTTCCCAGTCCCAAGACCAAGACGGTCACCAAATAAAAGCAAGATCAGGAAAAGCAGAATGATCGTTAAAAACAAGCTTAAAAATCTTCGTTTCTTTCTGGGTTTTTTTGGACTCATAGCGATCCTCCAATAGATTAGACATTGTTCAAAGCTTATTTCAATTGAGCGGCACAAAATAACTTTTTGGAAGTGGATTCTCCCCGGTCCATTCCCTGAGCGCCTCAAGGACCAGCAGATAAGCATATCTATAGGCACTTGTGTCCGCTTTCAGTGTCACCAGGAGCAGCGGGTCGTCATCCGCCAGCCGCTGCAGCTCGCTGTTAAGCAGGGTCTGAACCGCGTCCTTTTGAAGCGCCCGTCGCTCCGGAAAATCCACAATATAAATTGAAGTGGCCACATCATTCAGCCAAATCTGGTTGCGGCCGCCCCTTAGCTCAACATCCAGGACCAGCGCCTTTTCGACCAAAAAATCGTATTTAACCCGCTCGTCCGCAGCGCCGAGGGGCTCAGCCCCAAGCTCAGCCTTCAGCGCCTCCAGCTCCAAAGTCCGCTGGGTATTCTCCGCCCTCAGCCTGTCAATTGCGGACGCATAACTGCCCTCAAGCTGCCGCTGCCCCACATTTTGATTGATCAGCACCGCGAACAGCAGGATCAAAAAAATGTCCAGGAGCGGAGTCAGATCCATCCACAGGTTACGCTTCATCCTTGATCCCCCACTCCTCGAAGTGGTCAAGGCGCTCCAGCAGCATCTTGAGGTTTTCCTGGTTCTGCTCCACCATAGGCGCCAGCACCGCGTCAACGGCCTTGAACCCCAGCGCGCACAGCAGCCCCCAAAAGGTAGACGTTAGCGCCACGGTAAAGCTTAAAGTGACGTCCTGCTGGCTAAGATTGACCATGCCCAGCAGCGACAATATGGTGCCCAGCATGCCTAAAAGCGGGAAAGCACTGTTGATGGCGGAAAAAATGCTGTAGTATTGAATTTCATCAGACCGCATAGCAATCAGCGCGTGCAGGTCAAGCTTATCTTGGCCTGCACCCCGGTCCGGCTCTGCGCCTCTTTCCTTCATCCGCTCCATCAGAAGGCTCACCGGCACATAGATTTGAGGCTGCAGCTTGCTTTTCAAGGCGCGGCTCGCCAGCTTCACCTTGGGATAGATCACAGCGGCGTTGAACACAGCCAGCAGCAAAATGATGAGGTCATAGCCGGCGAGGTTTTTCAGCAGGATGCCAAACATGGTGATCCCTCCAGGTCATTGATCTTAGTTGGCCTTCGCGCTTCACCGCGGCAGCCGTCCCCTTTATTATACCCAAAAGTCATGCAAATGCGAAAAAAATGAGGCAGTCCGTCAGATACGCTGACTTTTTTCCAGCAAGGCAGCTATCCGGGCGTCTTTTAACCCCACCCCAGCCATGCAAAAATGTTATTATGGTTGAGAGTTCATGAAACTTTTTACCACTTGTTTCCGTCCTACGCTTAAGCCATATTTTTTTGCCGATGGTCACCGCCCCACATCCCCACAACACTCAGAAACATAATTGGGAGGAATTTTCGACATGAGCTATAGTTCTATCAGCAAACCACACCCCTTTAAGCGCGCCCTCATATCCGGCCTGCTGACGGCCTCACTGACAGGTGCCCTCGCCCTGGCAGCCTCCCTGGGCATCACGCCGCCGGCTTTTGCTGCCACGGTTAACACCGCCAACAGCACGCCCACCGTAACCCTGATCATAGACGACAGGACCATCACCGCAGATCCCGCACCCATGATCCGTAACGACCGCACTGTCGTACCGCTCAGAGTAGTCTCTGAATCACTGGGCGCCGAGGTCACCTGGAACGCCGCGGACCGCTCCGTTCTTATTGAAAAGGGCAGCCGACGGATCCTTCTCAGAATTGACCGCAGCCTCGTGGACTATACTTTAGACGGCCAAAAATATTACCAGTTCAGTGACGTCCAGCCCTTTATCCACCAAGACCGGACCTTTGTGCCCCTTCGCCTGATCAGCAACGCCTTAGGCGTAAGCATTGATTGGGAAGGAAGCACAAGGACCGTGCGCGTTGATTCAAACAAAAGCGCAGACCTCGAAGCCTTTTTCGACATCAAGCTCACCTCAGTCAAGGCAAACGCGCTGATCCAAGGCACCACAGACCTGCAGGCAAGCTTTGCAGCTCAGCCGCCGGCGAGCGCGGAAAAAATCAACTATCTGCTGGTGGATCCAGCAACAGGTAAGGGTCTCGTGATTGCCCAAGGCAGTGACTTGACCGCCGCCTATACCTGGCAGCCCAAAATACAGGATCAGGGCTCCAGGATTCTTGCCACTGCCCTCTATGACGCCGCAGGCCGCTTCCTTGGAGGAGATGCCCTACCCGTCACCGTGTCATTGAGCCCTGCCGCAGCTCTGCAGGTTACGGGCCCGGCGGTGGGCCAGCCTGCCATCGGCCAAGTCTCCCTGAGTACACGTCTCAATTTTGGCGCGGCCTACGTGAAATATGAAATCGTTCACCAAGCCTCAGGCAAAGTCTTCCAGACAGACGTACAAGACCCACTGGGCACTTTTACCTGGACCCCAACCATGGAATTTAACGGTGTTGTGGAGATTAAGGCCACCGCCTACGACCAAAAGCACCAGGCCTACCCAAGCCAAAGTCAAACCCTGACCGTTGAGGTGCCAAGGCAGCTTTCACTGGGTGGTGTCAAAGCCGGTCAAACCATTAACGGACCGGTCTCGCTGATCGCCGTCAGAAACTTTGATGCCAAGGCGACGGAGTACATTCTTCTTGATCCCGCTTCCGGGCAGCAGGAATATCTTGCTCGAATCCCTTATGGCGCCTATACCTGGTTCCCGGGACTTGATTATTCCGGCAGCAGAGAGCTCCTGGTGAGGGTTCAAAGCATGGACGGCGCGTGGTTCGAAAGCGCTTCGGTCCCAGTGACCCTCAGCGGCTCCAACAGAATGCTTCTGAGGGGTGCAGGACCAAATCAGGTCATCACCACAACCGTGCCTGCAAAACTCAGCTCAGTGGCCAACTTTGAGTACACAGAGCTTCGCTACGTCATGACCCACGCCGCTACGGGTGCTCAGAAAATCTTAGCGACACTGCAAAGTGGTGCAGGAATAGCATCAGATCCGCAAGTAGCTCAAAGCTCGACAGAATTCACCTATACCCCTGCACAAGGAGATGATGGCCTCTGGAAGCTCAAAGCCGTCGCGAAAACCGCCTCCGGCGAAGCGGTAGAAACTGATCCCGTCAACGTCATCGTTTACACCGGAAAGCTCTACGGCCCTCAGCCCATTATTGAAAAAAGCAAATTCCTTGGCTTTGCCTCGAGCCTGGCAGTCAACGACTTCCGTGAGTCCGGCATGTCCGCGGCCCTGCAGACCGCCCAAGCCATTCTTGAAACTGGCTGGGGCCAAAGTGTTCCCGTGGATAAATACACCGGCCGCCTCTCATCCAACCTCTTCGGCATCAAAGGCACAGGCCCGGCGGGCTCAGTGGTCTCCAACACCTGGGAGGAATACAACGGCGTCGCCTTCCGTGTGGACGCCAGCTTCAGAGCCTACTACAGCGCCAACGAAAGCTGGGCGGACCATAAGCGCTTCCTGCTCACCGGCGCCCGCTACGAGCCTTTCCGGACTGTCATGTTCGACAGCAGCCTGGGGGCCTGGGCCCTGAAACGCGCCGGCTATGCCACCGACTCTAAATACCCGGTCAAACTGATGGACCTTATAGAAACCTACCAGCTCATCAAGCTGGACGAGGTGGACTTATAAGGTCATGGGAAAAGTACAGTGAACCTGAGCATGGCGCTTGTCACCCACTTTCCACAACCATAAAAAAACCAAGACCATTTTTGCCGATGGTCTTGGTTTTTCACATTTTTGAAGCTGTCACCTTTTCCCTAAGCACGTTTGCTCACGGTTTTTCAATCAATGCTGGTGCGCGCCCTTCCCAAACCGCCGCTTCAGCGACAAAGCAAGATCGTCAAACAGTGTGTAAACCACGGGAACGATCAGCAGCGTCAGCATGGTGGAAAGGGAAAGGCCAAAGATGATGACCGTCGCAAGCGGCGCCTGCATCTCGCCGCCCTCTCCAAGGCCCAGCGACATAGGAATCATAGCCAGGACCGTGGTCAAGGTCGTCATGAGAATGGGCCTGAGACGGGTCGGCCCTGCTTTGATAATCGCTTCATTTCGCTCATTGCCGTCATGCCTGAGCAGGTTGATGTAGTCAATCAAAATGATGGCATTGTTGACGACAATCCCCGACAGCATGATAATCCCTATGAACGCCGGCACGTTGAAGGTCCTGCCAGTGAGGGCCAGACCAATGGCCGCGCCTGAAAAGGCCAGCGGCACGGAGAACATGATGATAAACGGTTGAATCAGCGACTCAAACTGCGCCGCCATGACCATATAAATCAACAGGAGCGACAGGATAAGAGCCAGAACCAGGGATGAAAAGGCATCCACGATCTGCTGGTACTGACCGCCAATCGTGATTCCATATCCTTCCGGCAGTGCCAGCTCTTGCAGGTAACCCTGGAGCTCATCAGACGCGCTGCCGACGTCCCGGTCGTAAAGCTCCGCGCTCACCGTGACGTAACGGACCTGATTCTTTCGTGCAATACTGACTGGGCCTTCCTCAATCTGGACCTCTATCAGATCTCCAAGGAGCATCACCGCACCGGTAGGCGCTGTGAACTTCAAATCCCTCAGCTGTTCAAGGGTGTTGGTCTGGTCCTCCGGCAGCTGCACCCGGATGTCAATTTCGTCGCCATCCACCCTGTAACGGGTAGCGACTTGACCCTGCAGGGCGGCCCTGATGGCAGAAGCTACTTGGATATTCGTTACACCGTGCTGGGAAGCCTTTTGCTTGTTGACGAAGATTTGGGCTTCTGGGCGACCATCGGCAATACTGGACTCGATTTGCCGGGTGCCCTCAACACGCTGAATCTGCTGTTCAACCTCAGCGGCGATCAGTCTCAGCTGCTCAAAGTCATGGCCCGAGATTTCCACCGCAACGGCGTCGCCGCCCATCCCAGACGCGCCGCCACCCATCATCATACTGACTTCAGTGACATTGATCTCTGCCCCCGGGATCAGCCTGACCTGGTTACGGATGGATTCGACGACATCCCCCGTACTGAGCTTACGGTCTCCCTTAGGGACTAGGGTCGCGCTGATCGAAGCCAGGTGAGAGTCCGAAGCAGCCAACATCATCATGTTGTCGCCGCCGCCCACGGTGGTAAACAGCTTCTCAACCTCTGGCGTCCCAGCCAGAATGCCTTCAACCTGAGCCGTAAGCAAATTGGTATCTGAGAGCTGAGTGCCCTCTGGCAAAGCAATGTCCACCGTAAACTGCCCCTGATCCGTGGCCGGGATGAACTCAACGCCAATCAGCGGAACCGCAAAAATAGAAGTGACGAGAATAACCAGAGCCACCAGCACCGTGAACTTCCGGCGCTTGAGGGCGCCCATCAAAACACGTTTGTAAAAGGCGTCCACCTGATTGAAAAACTTTTCCCAGCCGTCAAAGACAGCATCCAGAATGGTCCGTTTTGGCTTGTTGGTTTTTGCCATGGCCAGCATTTTCGAGCTCAGCATAGGCACCACGGTCAGCGCTACAGCCAAAGAAGCCAGCAGCGAGAACGTCACCGTCAGCGCCATTTCCTTAAAGATCTGGGCTGCCAGACCCTCAGTGAAGATAATTGGCAAAAAGACGACGACCGTGGTCAGCGTGGAGGCCGTGATAGCGCCGCCCACTTCCCTCGCACCCTTGATGGCCGCGTGGAAGCGTCCTTCGCCCCTTTGGCGGTGTCTGAAGATGTTTTCAAGGACAACAATGGAGTTGTCCACCATCATACCGACACCAAGGGCCAGGCCGCCCATGGAAATCAAATTCAGGGTGGTGTCCGCCAGGTACATCAGGATAAAGGTTGTGATGATGGAGACCGGGATCGCGATCCCAATAATCAAAGTCGTCCTGAGGTTGCGAAGAAAAATGAACAGGATGAGGACCGCAAGGCCCGCGCCCATGACTGCATTGGTGGAGACGTTGCTGATGGCCAGTTCGACGAACTGACCCTGATCGAAAACCAACTGGATGTCAATATCCGGGTTGTCCTTTTTTATCTGCTCTACCTCATCCTTTACCAGGTTGACAACCGCGACGGTATTGGCGACCGTTTGCTTTTGCACCGACACCCCAACGCTGTTTTCTTGATTCATTCTGGTGAGGGTGGACTGCGACTTCAGGCCATCCTGGAGGGTGGCCAGATCGTAAAGATAAACGACGCCACCGGAGGGCAGTGTAATTGGAATATCTTTTAGCTCAGAAACAGAGCGAAATTCACCCATGCTCTTGACAATAAGATTCTTGCTGCCGTATTCTACGCTGCCGCCAGGGAGATTGATATTCTCTGCCTGAAGCACTGATACGACTTGATTGAAGCTGATGCCATAGCCTGTAAGCTTGTCAGGATCCAACTCAACCTTAATCTCACGTTCCACGCCGCCGGTGACATTGACGGAACCTACGCCGTCAAGACGCTCCAGGCGCATTTTGACAACATCTTCTACAAAGCGCTTCAGATCAATGTCATCCTTGGTCGTGGAAAAAACACCAATTTGCACAATGGGAAGCATATTGGGATCCATCTTCAACACCATAGGGTCATTGGTCCCGTCCGGAAGAAAACCTCGGATCAGGTCTATCTTCTCACGCATTTGCAGCGTCGCAAAATCCATATCCGTGCCATCATTGAATTCCACAATAACCACTGAAGTGCCCTCAGAGGTTTGGGACTGAATGCTTTTCATGTTGTTGACAGACCCAAGCGCATTTTCGACATTTCGGGTGACGAAGTTTTCGACCTCCTGGGGGCCCGCGCCCTCATAGTTTGTCACGACAATGGCTATGGGGACTTCAAGGCTGGGCATCAGATCTATGGGAACCCGCATGAACGAGACGACACCAAGGACGACCACTATCAGCATCATCATGATGATTGTGACGGGTCGCTTTATGGAGAGTTCAGAAATGTTCATAATTTAACGCCTCCCTCTCCACTTATTCGACCACTGTGATTTTAGCTTTGTCCTGCAGATAGCTTTGGCCTTTAATGATCACCTTGTCACCTTCAGCGACCCCACCTGAAATTTCTACATAGACACCATCCGATAGGCCAGTGGCAACTTCCCTGCGGGAAGCCACGTCCCCTTCAGCGACGAAAACAATGTTCTTTCCGTTGTCATCTATAACAGCGTCCAGCGGCACCACTATAGCGCTTTCCCGGGATTCAGTTGCAAGGCTGACGGAAGCCAGCATCCCGCCTTTAATGGCGCCATCCGTGTTGGAGACCTCAATCTTCATCAGATAGGCTTGGGTGCGCGGGTCAGCGCTTGGGCTGACTGCGGTGACGGTCCCAGTGAACGGGCCCGGACCAGCCGCTGCGATTTCAAGCGCAACGGTGTCACCCATGGCTACCTTGTTGACCAACTCCTGCATAACACTGATTTCGACGACGACCGTAGAGAGGTCCACAATAGTGAACGCAGGGACGCCACCGGAAATGAGCTCACCCTGAGTGGCGTTTCGCACAGAAACAATACCCGCGATTGGTGACTTCAGGCTGGTGTTGTCAAGCTGACTTTTCGCCAATTCGTAGGAAGCCTGAGCCTGCTGGACCTGGGCACTGGCGACAGCAGTATTCTCCTTGTTTATAGTGGATTCCGTCAGCTCCACCGCCTTTTTTGCGGTGAGGTACTGGGTTTCAGCATTCTTGAAACGGGTTTGTGCTGAGTCCAGCTCAAATTGAGAAATGGCGCCAGCCTCAAATAGAACTTTTGAGCTCTCAAGTGCTGTACCCGCATCCTGGTACATGAGCTCTGCCTGAGCCATACTGGACCTCAGCTGCGCAAGCTGCAGATCAGCCGCGCCCCCGTTTGTCCTGTTCAGATTGGCCCGTGCTGAAGCCAGCCCCGCCCTGGCTTGCTCCACCTGAAGGCGGATGTCTTTGTCGTCAATACGAAGCAATAATTCACCTTCATTGACTTTCTGTCCTACCTCTGTCTTGACCTCCGTAACCGTCCCCGGCACTTTGGCGAACACGCTGACCTCCTGAACAGGCTGGGTTTTACCCACTATTGTTCGAAGGTTTTCAATCCCGGTCTTCTGAACCTCAATGACGCTGACGGCAATGGCCTGAGCCTCAGGTGCCTCAGCGGCGTCCGGCGTGGCGCTGCACCCAGTGGCCAAAGCCCCCACGGTCAGGACTGAAAGCCCAAGCACCGCTGCGCTGAGCGCGACTTTAATATGCTTTCCAAATATCTTAATCAAAGGAATTCCTCCATTACATTTCAGTGCCTTCATTTTTCATGAAGATCGATTTAATTTCGCCAAATAGCTCGTTAAGTCTCGTAATCTCAGGATCACTAAAATCCTCAAGTTTTTCGAGCATGAGCTCGGTCACCAGCGCGCGCTGCCGCTGAAAGAAATTCCTGCCTTTGACAGTGAGCCTCAGCATCACCACACGGCGGTCTGCCGGAGACAAGACCCGCTCAATGTAACCCTCTTCTATCAGTTTGTCTGCTAAAACAGTCAAATTTGGTTTTGAGATCATCAGCTTGCTGCCATAATACGACATGGGCTTTTCGCCCTCCGTGTTGATGAAGTAAAGCAGCTCCATTTGCTGCCGGGTGATTTCACAGCTGCCCAGATCTTTGGAGAATTTCTTGTGCAGCACCGGCACCAAGGTCAATATGGTTTCAATCAGGACTCTTCGATCCATCCTCAGCCTCCACTTCTTATAAATTCGGTGGTTATGTCAATTAGTTATGTTTTGTAACTATTATAGAATGTAACATTTGAACAAGCCGCCGTCAATCAAAAAAAATAGGCTCTATAATAAATGTTGGGGTGGGTGATTCCTCCCCAGCATTATTTTTTTCAAAAAAATAATGCACTTATATCTTTTGCTCCTTAAAATGTT
>NZ_FMWL01000013.1 GCF_900103005.1 Acidaminobacter hydrogenoformans DSM 2784
TAGTTGCCGTAGAGCTCAAGGTCGTTCTCTGAAAGTCCGACTTTGGCAGCAACTTCCTTAATGTGGATCATTTGTGCTTCCTGTGCGATTTGAACATCTGTTTTCATAATTGCGGGTGGCCTCCTTCTTCTTAACCATAAAATTTAGCTTATGTGGAAAACCTGCCGTGATGTTGATTGTCCATAAAGGATTTTCATATACTACATTTATATCAGAAGTTCGTCGCAATTACCTTATGGAGTTTTTACATTATTCACAGCACTAATGTTATACCCGAAACCCATGATCCCTAAAATATTTTTTTCATTGTTCATATTCTTGATATAATGAAGGCAGTTAATCCAATACTGCGTCAAAATATCAGGGGGTAGAAGAATGAGACAGTTGAAACTCATTGACCTTTCTCAGGAAATCTTTCAGGGAATGTCAGTATTTCCAATGCACCAACCAACTTTTATCATGACCAATATGACCCATGAAGAAAACATGAATCAGACAGGCAGCAAAGCCCTTGGTTTTTCTGCCCGAAACATTCTGATCAGCGAGCACGGCGGAACACACTGTGACGCGGTTTGGGAGTATAAGCCAAGCGGCGCCACCATAGACAAAATGCCTATGAGCCACTTCTGGGGCAGCGCGATCTGTATTGATCTGTCCCATATTCGCTTTGACCGCTACATCGAGCCTAAAGACCTTGAGCTCGCTGTCAAGAAGTCTGGCCAGGAAATACTTAAAGGGGATATAGTCCTTATGTATACGGGCCATTTTGACCGAAACTTTGGTACAGATAAGTGGCAGACAGAATACACAGGCCTCAGTTACGAAGCCGCTAAGTGGCTTGCAGAGCGGGGTGTGGTCAACATTGGCGTTGACGCCCCGGCCATTGACCACCCTGATGATATCAATTTCTCCGGTCACTTGATCTGCGGCGAATACGACATGACCAATACGGAGAACCTGTGCAACCTGGATCAGATTGTCAACAAGCGGTTCCTGTACTTCGGTTTGCCACTGAGGATTCGGGACGGTTCAGGCTCTCCAATCAGAGCGGTTGCGCTGGTTGAAGAGTAAGCCTGGATCAGGAGTTTAGGCTTTGACGGCGCTTGGTTCTCGTGACCATCGGCAAAAACACTCTTAATATATGAAAAAAGGAAGGAAGTCGGTGCCGGGCACGCGCTTCCTTCCTTTTTTCTATTGTAGTTTTTTAACGAAATTATTTTGAATATTCACGAGATTAAAACAAATACTGCCTTGATTTTCGTGAAAAACTTCGTCTGAGCACGAAAGTTCAACCTAAAGGTCAAGAATCCTCATGATTTTAAGAGCCGTCTGGAGGCCATAGCGGTCGCCCTCATTTTCAAGGCTTTTGCCGGTGATCTCCTGAATCCGGTTAATTCTGTAGAGCACGGTGTTGTAGTGGGTGAACAGAAGCTCCGACATCTTTTTCAAATTGCCATTGGTTTCGAAATAGACCATCAGGGATTTGACCAGCTCCGTGTCACGTTTGCGGTCATAGGCGACAAGGGGCTCGAGGGTCGTTTCGTAAAAGCTGGTCAGCTCATTTTTCAGGTGGTCCTGGCAGAAAATCTTGTAAATGCCCAGCGCTTCAAAATCTATAACGCGCTCGTTAATGTAAGTTTTGGAGGCTTCGACCGCTTTATCCGCGTCGTAAAGACTCCTGTATGCTTCCTCCAGGCCTTTGTACAGCCGGCCAATGCCGACCTTGTAGCTGATATGTCCCATTTTGCCGTCGAGGACCGTCTCAGTCTCCTCCGCCAGCTTTTTGAACTCTTTGGCATATTCCTCCGGGCTCTTCCACATGGTCATGACGTTGATTTTTTTGCCTTTGTTCGCGATCAGGTAGGTCCGGCCTTCTTTTCGGCAGATGGTGTCAATCAGGAACATGACTTTGGTCAGCTGCTGATTGTATTCTTCATCAGAAGCAATACTGGAATCTCCCTTACTGACTCTGACATTCATAATGCTGTAAAAGGCTTCCTTGTCAAACCTGTAATAATTGGCTCTTTCAAGCGCCTTTTGCTTTCTCTTTTCATCCAAGGACACCAGGTCCTCGAAAAATTCTGTCTTGTACTTGTTCTCAACCTCTTGCACGGATAGCCTTTTCAAAAATTCCAGGGCAATGACATTGGCCGTGGACTCCATATATAAGGCGTCAAAGTTCGTCAGCTCTCGTTCATAGCCATAGGCTACCAAGTGACCATAAACAGAATTTTTAATCATCACCGGCACCATGACCCTGTCCATTTCCTTGCCATTGATCACGACCCGGTCCGTCATGGTCTTCGTCTGCTTGCTCACGGACGCGCTTGAGCGCATGGAATGTCTGACATTCTCTTCAAACAGGGCGCAGAGCTCAGGCTCCCGCTCCCCGTCATGAATAAATTCCTCAAAGTGATAATCCTTGACGAGGACAGGATTTTCTATGGATTTGATGAGACTCTTCAGAATATCCTTGACGCCGCCACCCTTGAGGACCACATTCATGGTGTCATGATGAAGGGTTTCAACTTTTCTCAGGATATTGGTCTGACGCTCAAAAATTTCTTGAAACACAGGTGACATTATATCTGAAAATGGAATTTCGTGATGAATCTCGACAATGGGAAATTTTAAGCGATCCGCCAGCTCCACGAGCTCTGATGGCAATCGTTCAAGATAAGGATAAACCTTGATCCCTATGCCGCTGAGTTTTTTTGAAGCACTGACTTCAATCAGGTTGAGCTGATCCTCGAGGGAAGTCGTCTTGAAGAAATACCCTGTTGTCAGCAGGAATTCGCCTTCGTTGACCCAGCTTAATATATCCGGATCCGCCATGACGTTGACTCTTGTCACGACATTTTGGACGCCGTCTTCACCCGCGACAATTTTGGACTTCTCCAGCACCTTCATTTTAAGAATATCTTTTATAGAAACGCCCGTTTCATCTATCATAAAAATTCACCCCTGAAAAGTTGAGACGTATAGTAGTGTTTCACAGCCAAACGATGTGCCACTCCATGATTTATCGATAAAGGGGCATACGGAGTGCCACCCATTTTGTTTATGTATATGGAATAAGAATATCACAAATAGATCTTATTAACAACCGATTATCTTGTTGTATTCTTATAAACAAACGTGTAGGTTGCTGAAACAGATATCCTCAAGCGGGCGAAATGACTTGCTTGAATTACACGCTTCAGTTTATGAGAATCCTATAAACCTGCAGATCAGATAAACATTTGCTGGCTCACGAAAAACAGTCCAATGCCCCACGCTAATCCTTCAGCTCATATTTGGCGCTCAATAAGTTACCTGGCGGGAGTAAATTCATGCCGCTCAACGACATAAAAAAAGGTTCATGATCTGCTTTTGCAAGCAAACCATGAACCTTTTAAATGTCTTGTAGCTCTGAATCAGAAATTAGTACCAGCCACGAAGCTTCATAGCGTCAGCAATGCGCTTAATGGACATAACATAAGCTGCTTTTCTGACATCAATGTTGTACTTCTCTTTGATGACTATGATATCGTTGAACGCTTTGACCATGAGCTGCTCTTGCTTCTCCTGGACTTCTTCGAAAGACCAGTAGTAGTTCATAAGGTTCTGAACCCATTCGAAGTAAGAAACGGTTACGCCGCCAGCGTTTGCAAGAATGTCCGGAATAAGGAGGACGCCTCTCTCATAAAGCGCTTTGTCCGCTTCTGGAGTCGTAGGGCCGTTGGCGCCTTCAATGACAATGCGGGCAGAGATCTTGCCAACGTTATCCATTGTGATGGAGTTTTCGAGGGCGCAAGGTGCGAAGATGTCGCTGGCAATGCCAAAGATTTCATTTCTGTCAAGCTCAGTAGTGCCTTGACCGAAGCCAGTGATAAATCTATTTGGAGCGTTAGTGGAGTAATCCATGAGCGCTTCAATGTTGATGCCGTCTTCTTTATAAAGTGTGCATGAGTAGTCGGAAACTGCAACGACCTTGATGCCAAGCTTGTGCGCGAAGTATGCCGCGAAACTGCCAACGTTGCCAAAGCCCTGGATCGCAACTTTGAGGTCGCTGAGGTTCATGCCAAGGTATTTCGCTGCTTCTCTCATCATGAGAGCAACACCGTAGCCCGTTGCTTCGTTTCTCGCAAGGGAGCCGCCAAAGTTAACTGGCTTGCCAGTGATGACGCCAGGAACGTTTTCGCCTCTGAGCTTGCTGTACTCGTCAACCATCCAAGACATGATCTGACCATTCGTATTGACGTCTGGCGCAGGGATATCTTTCTTCTCGCCAATAATTGGGGAAATTGCAGTTACGTAAGCACGGGACATTCTCTCGAGCTCGCCTTGGGAAAGCGTTGCAGGGTCAACAGTAATGCCGCCCTTGCCGCCGCCGTAAGGAATGCCTACAACGCCGCATTTGAAAGACATCCACATGGACAGTGCTTTAACTTCATCATAAGTAACGTGCTGGTGGAAACGGATGCCGCCTTTAGCAGGACCAACTGCATCATTGTGCTGGGATCTGAAGCCCTGGAACATGCGAATAGAACCGTCGTCCATCTTGACCGGGAAATTAACTTCGAGTACTCTGAGCGGCTGCTTGAGAAGCTCAAATACCGCAGGCTCTGCACCAAGAACATCACATGCTGCCTTGATTTGTTGCTGGGCGATTTCAAATGGATTTAACGTTTTTTCTGCCACTTTATAGGCCTCCTTAAATCTAGTTATTGTGAAGCTTACCAGTTTTCACGAAAGAAACGCCATCCAACCCCCGGAATGCGACGATGAAGACCGGTATGCTTAACTACCCAGTTTTGTTGCAGTTTATTGCAATTTTACTGCAGAACCTTGCGCGGACCGTGTATATTATAAAATTGTTGAATCCTCACGTCATACTTAAAAATTATAGTGAAATTCAATCGATAATTATTAAAATTCATATATTGTTATAATTTAAACATTCTCACACTGACATTTTAACACATCCTGCAACAGTGTCAATACAAGGTTTCGGTCTGAATTTTCAAACTTTTTATATAGACCAAAACTTTGATCACCTGAATTCTTGTCATTTCCTCAATAGCCTCCGAAACTTTCAGCTGCACCTCGGCCGCAGTCTCCAGCATCCGGTATGGCGGCTTCAGGTCGAGCTCCAGATGAATTTCAAGACCCTCCCCAAGCTCAATGACCTTAGATTTCTCCGCTGAATGCACCAGGGACACCTCTTCCGCAGCGTAGCTCGCGATTTGTGCCAGCACCTTGTTTGAGACGCTGAATTTCCCCAAATAACTGAAGGTTGGCCGCACGACGGTTTTCTCACCGATCACTGTTGAATGATCTCGCCTGCGAATGATCGTCTTGACCGCGTCCAGAAAATAACCGCTGAAATCGCGCTTCACTTCAACGGAAGGCAGCGGGATAATGTGCTTCCCATATTTCAGCCTTTGACTCTTGGCCATTTGGATATCCTCTGGCGTAGAAACCTCCTCAATCCGAATCCACACGTCAATGCCGTGGAGCCCGAGGTTCTGGGCAATATTCTCCACCATCCTGTCGGAGGTCCCCAAAATCATTAAACTTTTGGGCTTCAGCCCTTCCAACGCTTCACTGACCTCTTGCCGATGGTCGCGGTGAAAAAAAATCGCCCGCTTCACTGCCGCCATCTTAGTCGCTTCTTTCTTGGCGGATTTCCCGGCTATTCGTTTAGAATCGCCAATCAAAAGGCCGTCGTCAATAATGTATTGGATGTCATAGTCATGTGCGACGTGCATAGCCTGGTGACTTTTTCCCGTTCCGCTGCTGCCAACGAGGGCGTATACCTTCATAATTGATCACTCCTGAGAGACCACGGGCGTCAAAGCCGCTCAGAATGCTCTGCCCCGTTTCCCTGAATTCACTTTCATTATATCAGAAAGTCGCCTGTATATCGTGGATTCAATTGATTTTTATGTTAATCGAAGTCGTAATGTGGCTTGCCTTGTAATTATAATGATAATCATTCTTCTTTAAGCACTTTTTCGTATTTTTTGTCAAATAGCATTGCTATGGGATGCTTTATACCGATATAATTTCGGTATCGCTGGCCACACTGCCAGCAACTACATAATTGAGGAGGTCCTTTCATGGCATATGTAATTCAGGATTCTTGTATCTCTTGTGGCGCTTGCGAGCCAGAGTGCCCGGTAAGCTGCATCACTGCTGGTGATTCTATCTACGTGATTGACGAGTCTGCTTGCATCGACTGCGGCGCTTGCGCAAACGTTTGCCCAGTTGACGCGCCACAGCCTAAGTAAGGTCTGAGGAAGCGAAAAACACAAACATGAAAGAAGGAGAACATGGTGTATTAATACCACGTTCTCCTTCTCTTTTTGTTTATACCTGCAAATCATACTTCTCAACCGTCAGCTGATTGACCCGGCTGAGAAATTTGAGCACCGCTTTTTGTTCATTGACCGTCATTTCTTCCAAAACGTAATCCAGATAGGCTTTCTCATGATCACTCCAGCTTACCAGGGCCTTAACGCCAGCTTTACTCAACCCAATCCGTTTTACACGCTGATCTTCAGAGGAAACGACTTTCTCTGCCAGACCCATCCTGTCGAGACGTTCTACACTTCTGGAGACTAAATCACGTTTCAAATCAAATCGCTGCGCGATTTCCTGGATGGACAGCGGCTGACGCCCCAGCTCTTTGAGCAGCCAGAGCTCCACCAGCGTCACTTGCGCTTGACGCTGCTGCTGATCCAGCGCAAAGGACATGCGGTCATAGCGCAGGATCTTGGACATGATTTTTTCGATCATACGCTCAATCGAAAGCCTGTAAGAATTCATAGCCCTGCCTATCTTTCCACGATCAACGCTTCACCCATTCCGCCGCCAATACAGAGCGTCGCGAGGCCTGTCCCAGCCTCTCTGCGCTGCATCTCATAAAGCAGCGTGACGAGGATGCGGGCGCCGCTGGCACCAATAGGATGGCCAAGGGCAATCGCGCCGCCATTGACGTTGGTTTTCTCCGCTGGAAGCTGTAGCTCTTTCATGACCGTAAGGGATTGAGACGCAAAGGCTTCGTTGGCTTCAATCAAATCCAGCTGATCCACCGTCATACCAGCTTTTTCAAGGGCTTTGCGCACTGCTGGGACTGGCCCATAGCCCATAATGGAAGGATCGACGCCGGCTGAGGCAAAGGATTTGACAGCAGCCAACGGCTTAAGGCCAAGGGCGTCCGCCTTTTCCCTGCTCATCAGAACTAATGCGGCTGCGCCGTCATTGATTCCGGAAGCATTTCCGGCTGTGACAGTTCCGTCTTTCTTGAAAGCTGGACGCAGCTTTGTCATACTTTCAAGGGTTGCGCCTTCTCTGATATATTCGTCTCTTGCGAACATCACCGGATCGCCTTTTCTCTGAGGTATTGGAACTGGCACAATCTCCTCATCAAAGCGTCCGCTTTCACGTGCTTCAAAGGCGCGGCGCTGACTCTCCACTGCAAAAGCGTCCTGAGCTTCTCTCGAAATTTCAAACTGAGACGCCAGATTTTCTGCTGTAATTCCCATATGGTAATCGTTAAAAGCGCACCAAAGCCCGTCGTTGACCATGACGTCGTAAGTCTTTCCGTCACCCATGCGCTGCCCCCAGCGCCCGGATGGCAAAAGATAAGGTGCCATGCTCATGTTTTCGGTTCCGCCCGCCACAACGACCTCATTCTGCCCCGCCATGATGCTCAGCGCAGCCATGGACACGGTTTTAAGTCCAGACCCGCAGATCATGTTGATGGTCGCTGCTGGTACGCTGTCCGGTACGCCTGCCCTGATTGAGGCCTGACGTGCGACACCCTGACCGTAACCCGCCTGAAGCACGGAGCCAAAGAGCACTTCGTCAACCGCTTCAGGTGACACCTTTGCTCTTGAAAGCGCTTCACGAATGACCAGCGCGCCAAGATCCACTGGTGTTATGTCTTTGAGCGAGCCACCAAATGAACCAACAGGGGTCCGAACTGCACTGACAATGACAACTTCTTTCATAAAGAATCCTCCTCAATGATCGACCCTATGTTTACCCACTCACATTATACACTGAATTATTGAATCGAGAACAAAAAAAACTGCCGTTTAACCAGTTTGACTGATTTTACGGCAGTACTTTTACTTGTCATACGTTTTTACTGCTCTTTCACAAAGTAGGTCAGCGTAAGCAAGTTGTCAATAAGATGGACATTTTCTACAATGACGTCATCATCTACTTTCAGATCGACTGGCGCGAAGTTCCAGACCGCCTTTATTTTGCATTCCATAAGGGCATCCGCTACATCCTGAGCGCCAGAACGGCTGGTACAGATGTAGGCTATATCAACAGGCGTCTCGCTGGCGAAGGCTTTCAGCTCATCCATATCCCTGACCTCAACATTGTTGATTTTGAGGCCAATAAGCTTTGGATTAATGTCAAAAATGCCTACCAGGTTGAAGCCGAACCTGCCAAAGCTCGCATAATTCGCAAGAGCCTGGCCCAAGTTTCCGGCGCCAACGATAATAGTATTGTAATTCTTAGTCAAGCCTAAAATTTTCCCGATCTCATTGTAAAGATCCTCGACGTTATAACCATAGCCCTGCTGTCCGAAGCCGCCAAAATTGTTGAGGTCCTGACGAATTTGGGATGCTGTGAACCCTATGATCTCGCTCAATTCCTTGGAAGAGATTCTCTTGACATCTTTGTCGAGCAGTTCCCTCAAATAACGGTGGTATTTTGGCAGTCTTCGTATTACGGCCATTGAAATGTTCTGATTTGATGCCATACGTTCATCCTCACATCCTTTAAGATCTTAAAAAAAATTATATCACTGATTTTATCTATATGTCAATTTAATAACAAATCAGGGGCCAAACGAAATAAACACGTTTACGGAATTGGGGATCTTATGACCATCGGCAGCAATCTTTTTCAGAGGTTTTTTTGGGACTTAGCGTTAAGTCACGCTGGATTATGATAAAATGAAGCTAATTTGTATTAGAATGGAGCGGTTATTTTGATAGCCTTATCTTGTAACAACCTGACAAAATACTACGGGGTCGACCGGATTTTTGAGGACATTTCTTTCACGATGTCCCAAGGGGACAGGGTCGGCCTGATTGGGCGCAACGGGGCCGGCAAAACGACGCTTTTCAAGATTCTCACGGGGCAGATCAGCAGCGACAGCGGCACCCTTTACAGGGCAAAGGAAAGTGAGTTCGGTTACCTGGAGCAGATCGTCCCTTCCACGGAGCCTCAGACGCTGCTGGATTTTTCCATGTCCATCTTCTCAGAAATGCTGAACCGCGAGGCGGAGCTTCGGGCGCTTGAACACGAGATCGCCGGCGCAGACCCGGCGGCGGAGGAGGAAAACGACAAGCGCCTGGCGGATTATGCCCACAAGCTGGAGGCCTTTGAAAAGGACGGGGGCTACACGTTCAGAAGCGAGGTCAAAGGGGTCCTCAGGGGACTTGGCTTCGAGGAGTCCGAGTTTGGAAGAGATCTGAACGAGCTGTCCGGCGGACAGAAGTCACGGCTCAGCATAGGCAGGCTGCTTCTGAAAAAGCCGGCGCTGCTGCTGCTGGACGAACCGACCAACCACTTGGACATAGATGCCTGCGCATGGCTGGAAAGCTACCTGAAAAGTTATCCAGGCACCATGATGATCATCTCCCACGACCGCTACTTCCTCGACCAGCTGGTCAACAAGATCTACGAGATCGAGAACGGGAAGCTCACTGAATACAATGGCCTCTACAGCGACTATGCCAGGGAAAAGCGCCTGCGGTTTGACGCTGAGATAAAGGCTTATGAAAAGCAGCAGCGTGAGATTGAGCGTCAGGAGGACATGATCCGCAGGTTCAAGCAGCACGGCACCGAGAAGCTGGCCAAGAGGGCCCGCAGTCGTGAAAAGCAGCTGGATAAGGTCGAGCGGATCGACCGGCCTGTCGAGGATCACCGCAGGACAAAGCTCCGGCTGACGCAGCGGATCCAAAGCGGCGAAGACGTTCTTGCCGCGGAGCACCTGTCCAAATCCTATGGCGGTCGGGAGATTTTTAAGGAAGCGGAGCTCTTTGTCTATAGGGGCGACCGGGTAGGCCTGATTGGCGCAAACGGGGTTGGGAAGACGACGCTCTTCAATATCCTTTGCGGCAAGGTCCAGCCTGATGATGGGTATTATAAGCTTGGCCACAAGGTCGAAATTGGACTTTATGATCAGGAGCAGTCCAACCTGAACCCGGAGCATACGCTTCTCGAGGAAATTTCTGACGCAGACCCCAAGCTGGATTTGACGGCCATTCGCACACTCCTTGGCGCGTTCCTCTTCTTTGGGGATGACGTCCAAAAGGTCGTTTCCCAGCTCAGCGGCGGAGAGAGAGGGCGGTTGTCACTGCTTAAGCTCATGCTCTCTGAGGCCAATCTTTTGCTGCTGGACGAGCCCACCAACCACCTGGACATCCAGTCTAAGGAGGCCCTCGAGTCTGCCCTTGAAAACTACGCGGGCACCATTATCACCATCTCCCACGACCGTTATTTCCTGAACCGCCTGTGCAACCGGCTGATAGAGCTGAAGCCGGACGGTACGACGCTTTACCTCGGCAACTATGATGATTACAAAGAAAAGCTCTCCACCAATCAGAAGCTGGAAAACGACCCAGAACAGACGGTGGTCAATAAGACAAAGCAGAAGGAAGAGCGGCGCAGGGAGAAGGAACGACTATCGGAAGAGCGGGCCAGGAAAAGGGACCTACAAAGCCTGGAGACGCGCCTGCACTTGCTGGAAAACGAGCTTCACGAAATCGAGCAGAAAATGTGCGACGTCAGCATCTCCCAGGATCATCAGGCACTTCTCAGCCTGACTGAAACCAGCGAGGCGCTGAAGTCTGAAATCGAAGCGCTTTATGAGCGCTGGAGCGAGCATCTCGAGGAATAGCACCGGGATATTGGACTTTGAGCCTATGGACAAATTTAGGCTGTGGGCTATAATAGAATAGTGATTATCCAAACACCGTATGAGGAGGCACCTGAATGTTTGAACTGATAAAAGGCATCATTGAAGAACAGCTTGCAATTACAGATCCAGACAAAATCACCCTGAACACCAATCTCAGGGATGACCTGGACGCAGATTCTCTGGACGCGGTTGAAATCATCATGGCCGTTGAGGATGAGCTCGACATAGAGATTCCGGATGACATCGCGGAGCGTCTGCAGACCGTCGGTCAGATCGTGGACTATTTGGAAAGCGTAAAATAAGCGATTCTTTGATCAAACGGATAAGTGAACAGCGTGAAAAAGCCCGGCCAAATTGATGGCCGGGCTTTTCTTGTTGATCAGGCAATCTGCTGTTCCATTAAACTCACAACTTCAAGGAGCTCCAGGGGATGCTCGATTATGAAGTCCGGCTGGTGGGTCAAAAGGAGCTCCCGCTTAATCGAGGACCATCCCACGAGGACATTCACGACACCCGCCCGTCTGCTGGCAATCAAATCTCCTGAGCTGTCGCCAATAAAAATCGCTTCCTCAGGTCTGGCATTCAGGAGCTTAAGGGCCAAATGGACACCCTCTGGCGAAGGTTTCTTTTCAAGGACATCATCACAGGTGATCACGGCTTGGAACAAATGGTTCATGCCAAGGTGCTCAAGGCCCATCTGAACACCCTCACGGCTATTGTTCGTCACTATGGCCAGTTTGAAATCCAACTGGCGCAGATCCTCAAAGAGCTCGTCCATGCCGTTAAAGGCCTGAGTCAGTTCATCGTGGCGCTGCGCGTACCACTTTCTGAAGCGGTCTGTCATCTCCTCTGCCCGGTGGGGCTGGATCGCCGCCATCTGATCAAAGAGCGGTCTGCCCGTCAGCTGTTCCAGTTCTTTCGGAGACAGCCGGGTACCCCTGTAGGCTCTTGAAAACAAGTTAAGCCCTCTCTCAATAATAAAATTCGTGTCTATAATAGTGCCGTCAAAGTCAAAAATAATGGTATCAATCATTGCCATTCTCTCCTTTTCCACACGCCTCTTCCTTTTTCCGGCGCGGATCGTTTTATGCTTTTCTCATGGCTTGATCCTACAGGAGAATTGATAGATATGGATGAATTTCGTGTTAACAGTCTGTAAATTATTTGCCGCTGTCAAAATTCAGAAATTTACGTGTTTTTTCGCGTTTTGAATTGAATGGTTTGAACGACTTACGCAGTGGCCATCTCAAAATGTCCCAAACTGCCGTTTTAGAAACATTATTCATGTATATACAATGTCAGATTATTCATCCCTACACCATACACAGTCTATCCACAGGCTTTTTTTCTCAAACAGGTATGTTCGAAGGGGTTTTGCGTTGTTTTCCACATTATCCACAAAGTCATCCACAGAAAAAATGTGTTATTCAGAATTTTCTGTTATTTATATGGGGTTAACATAAGGAAAAAGCGGGTGCCTGCAACACCCGCTTTTTTATAGACTTATGAAGTCTTAATACTATTCAGAATGCCGGAAGATCCAGCGTTAAATTTGGCACCGCGTTTAAGGTCATATCCGCAATATGGCCATTCTTATAAGCATAATACCCCGCACAGCCAATCATGGCCGCATTGTCCGTGCACAGTTCAATAGGCGGATACAGCATCCTGAGGCCATTTGCTTTGGTCTTCAGGTCCAGGACTTCCCTAAGCCTTGAATTCGCTGCCACGCCGCCCGCCAGTACCAAGGTCTTCACCTGAGATCTCAAAGCGGCCGCGACGGCCTTATCCGTCAGCACATCCACTACGGCTTCCTGAAAAGAGGCCGCTACGTCTTCAATGACGATTGGCTCCCCTTTCATCTTCATCTGATTCAGGTAGCTGAGCACAGCAGATTTCAAACCACTGAAGCTGAAATCCAGGCTGTCCTGATCCAGATAGGTTCTGGTAAATGGAATCGCTGTCCTATTTCCGAGCCTGGCGAGACGGTCGATCTGCGGACCACCCGGATAGCCTATCCCAAGAGCTCTCGCCACCTTGTCATAAGCTTCTCCCGCCGCGTCATCCCGGGTTTTGCCCAGAATCTCGTAATGACCGTAATCCACGACTTTCACCAGGTGAGTATGGCCGCCGGAGACGATCAGCGCCACAAAGGGCGGCTCCAGGTCCGGATGGGCAATATAATTTGCCGCGACGTGCCCCTCAATGTGATTTACCGGAATCAGCGGCTTCCCAAGTGAAAAGGCCAAGGCTTTCGCGGTCGATAGACCCACGAGCAGCGCGCCTACAAGGCCTGGGCCGTAAGTTGTCGCAATCTGGTCGACCTCTTCAAAGGTACAGCCCGCCGCGCGAAGGGCTTCATCTATGACCCCGCTGATTTTTTCAACGTGGTTGCGGGACGCAATTTCAGGGACGACACCGCCATAGAGCTTGTGAAGATCAATTTGGGAATAAATAATGTTCGACAAAACCTCTCGGCCGTTTCGTACAACCGCGGCTGAGGTTTCATCACAGCTGGTCTCAATGGCCAGGGTCAGCAATGCTTTCATAGATTTTCCTCCTGATGCTCAGCGCAACCTGTCAAGTTCGAATTTTGTCTGTCTCTCGGCATTTCCGAGCCATATACCCAAAGTACATGGCATATGGTATTAGCTTCTGGCTTATGGCTTCACAGCGTATAGCCCAGAAGTCTTCGCGGCTACGCCGTACCGGTCAGTGCCGGTATCAAGGACGAGAATAGTGACATCACAAACGGGATCAAAACGACGAGCGCCGCCTGCCAGGTCTTGAGCCTGTGTACCGTCTTGAAACCAATGACTGAAACGGCGAGATACCAGATCGTGAACAAGTCAAAGGCGGATAAAAACGCGTAAAGCGGATCTGTAGGCGCTGCCCCCGCTAACAGCAGCGCTGGTGAGAACGTGAAGAGATAATTTTCTGTAAGCAACGCTATAGGGATGCGAATCAAAGTGCCAAGCATCATGATCAGATAGGCGTAGGCCACGACAGACAGGCTCCGTTTGAAGGTTGTCTTCGCGTCAAAAGCCATGCTGATCAGATGCGCGAACGCACCTTTGATGAATGGGGCCAAGACGCTGAAAACAATCATAGCGACCACGCTTGAAATCATAGTCATCTTGACAAAGCTCTGCAGCTCATTCGCTGGAATATCCACACCCATTTGCTGATAAGTTGCTGCCAAGGTGTCCAGCGTATAATCCCGCATGAGGTTCATAGTCAGCAGCGCAAACAAGGCACTCACCAATACGTTGACGCTGTATGGGAAAAAGACATCCGGCTTCAGGCGGATCGCCTCAAAAGCCTTTACAGGATGGATAAATACATAAATGGCCTTCTGAAAAAATGACATAGGATTTTCAGGCTGCTCAACAGGCTCAAGGCCATAGGGCGTTTGATCTTTATCATGGGGGTCCATGGAAAGCCTCCTTTAACCATATTTAGGGCTGCTGCCAGCCCGCTGATCTCTTACTCATACCGAAGTGCCTCTATTGGGTCCAGCTTCGCGGCTTTGTTTGCAGGATAAATGCCAAAAAAGACGCCAACCCCCGCCGAAAACAGCCAAGCTAAGAGAATGGTCCCCAAGCTTGTGGATGGCGGAATCTTGATCACCCAGGCTATACCATAAGAAAACGCAATACCTAACAGTGTCCCAATCACACCCCCAATAAGGGCTACGATCACCGCTTCGACCAAAAACTGCATCAGTATGTCTTTGTGCTTTGCGCCAAGCGCTTTTCTTATTCCAATCTCACGAGTCCGCTCTGTTACAGAAACCAACATGATGTTCATGACGCCTATCCCGCCAACAATCAATGAAATTGCCGCAATTGCCCCTATGACCGTAGTCAGTACACCAAGGACCCGGTTCACCGCCTCCAGTTGCTCCTCCGCGCTGAAGACCCTGTACTTATCCTGGCCTACGTTATCATGGCGCCGCTCAAGCAGCGCTTTGACATCCTCTGTAAATGCCTTTTGGTCTGCTTCCATCACCAGATTGACTTCGATGCCATTCACCCTGTCGCCAATCCCGTAGAGTCGCTCCAGCAACGTATAGGGCACATGAATGGTCTTTGGCATTTCAAATCCCGGAATATTCGAAAATGAAGTTTTCGGGGTTTCATAAACCCCAATGACAACGTAGGACATACTCGATCTGGACGTTATTGAAAGTCGTTCTCCCACCACATCTGACCTGCCAAAAAGATCCGTCGCCAGACCTGAGTCGATCACCGCCACTGCGCGCTTGGACTTTATGTCAGATTCGACGAGGAATCTGCCATGCAAGAGGTCAATCTCCTCTATACCATTATACCGCTCATTGACCCCATTCAAACTGACGGATACCGGGTCCTGATTCTGCCTGCCCTTGATCTGCCCGCTGCCCGAGACTGAAATGGACAGTGCCTTAATGCTTTCTGGAAAGCTGCGCTCAATGGCTTCGACATCCGCGTGGTCCATCCGGTCTCTGGTGGTGATCTCTGTACCAAAGTTGGTCGTTATAAAGACGCGGTTCACGCCAAAGGCCTCGAATTCCTGACCAATAATTGCTTCGCTGCCACTGCCCAGCGCTACCACGGTAATGACAGAAGAAATGCCTATAATGATGCCCAGCATGGTGAGAAGAGACCGCATTTTATTGACCCATATAGCGTCCAGCGCAATTTTGAAGCTTTCTGCGAAATTCACGGCGTCACCTCCGCGTTTAGGTCGCGAACCAACGTTTTCTCAAGCGCCATTTTTCGCTCATCCTTCACAATGCAGCCATCCTTGAAGGTGATAATGCGTTTGGCATTGTCCGCAATTTCGTGTTCGTGAGTGACAATGATCAGGGTGACGCCCTCTTCGTTCAGCCGCTTGAAGATCTCCATAATTTCCTCTGTGGAATGGGAATCCAGATTGCCCGTGGGCTCGTCCGCGAGAATAATTGCCGGACGGGTCACCAGCGCCCTGGCTATGGCGACCCTTTGCTTTTGTCCGCCACTGAGCTCATTGGGCTTATGGTCAATGCGATCCGAAAGGCCTACCCTCTCCAGGGCCTCCATGGCCCGCTGATGGCGCTCAGCACGGCTGACGCGGCCATAAATCAGGGGCAGCTCGACATTCTTGATCGCGTTGACCCTGGCCAGCAAATTGAAGGATTGAAAAACGAATCCAATCTTTTGGTTCCGGATGGCTGCCAGCTCGCCGTCATTCAAGCTGCTGACGTCGACGCCATCCAGCACATAACGGCCACTGGTAGGCCGGTCCAGGCACCCAATTATGTTCATCAATGTCGATTTTCCTGAGCCAGAGGCGCCTATGATCGCGACAAAATCCCCTTCCTCCACGTGAAAGTCCACTGCTCGAAGCGCCTCGACCTGGATGCTCCCCGTATCATAAATTTTGGTGAGTCCCTGTATATCGATCATTTATTCCACCTCGATCGCTTTGACCGGATCTCCGTCCTTCAAGGTCTCCGTTGGATTGAGTATGATGACATCACCTTCTGCCAGACCATCACCCAGGACCTCGACGTTCAGGTCTCCCTCGATCCCCAGTGTCACAATACGCGCCCTGGCTGTGCCCTCTTCGATCACAAAAATTCGGCGAACGCCCTGCGCGTCGGTATAGACAGCTTCATAGGGCACCATCAGGGCCTCGGATTTTTTAGCGGTCAGGATTTCCATGGACGCGGAGTAATTCGGACGAAACTTAGTCTCCTGATCTTGAAAGGCAACCTCTATGGCAACAACCGTTTCTGCAGCTTGACCGCTGATGACATTTTCAGCCACCTCTGAAATATAGGACACCACGCCTTGATACGTTTCAGTAAAACCGTCACTTCGGATTAAAACGGACTGTCCCTCTTCAACAGAGGCA
The DNA here is from genome assembly GCF_900103005.1 of Acidaminobacter hydrogenoformans DSM 2784. Taxonomy (GTDB): domain Bacteria; phylum Bacillota; class Clostridia; order Peptostreptococcales; family Acidaminobacteraceae; genus Acidaminobacter; species Acidaminobacter hydrogenoformans. Next base: position 16,817 of record NZ_FMWL01000013.1, read on the forward strand.
ATATCATACTCACTGATGGTGGCGGTAACCTTTAACTGATCAGAGGACGCCACTGAAAACAGCGGCATTGTTTGAGCAGCCTGCTCCCCTGGTTGGGCGTTGATGGCGTACACGACACCATTGGCAGGGGACTTGATGAGCAGCTTTTCCTTTTGAGACTGAAGCTCCTCCAGAGCCAGGCGCGCAGAAGACACGGAAAGGTTCTGAATTCGCAGGACGCTGCCCTGTCCATAACCGCTGTAGCCACGCTCCGCAGAGAGCTTTTCAATTTCAGCCCGCTCGAGCTGACGCTTGGCCTGATCCAGCTCAGACTGACTGATGGCGCCCGCGTCGAATAAAGCCTGCTGATCCTCAACCAGCTTCACCGCGTCCTCGTAGGCCGCTTGCGCGGTCTTCAGCGGCAGGTCATAATTCAATTTGCCCGCATTTTGGGACTGGTTGAGGTTCTCCTGGGCTATGCTGAGCTGAATGCGCGCCGCAGCGATCCGCTGATCCAGATCCTCAGAATCCAGGGTCGCCAGCACCTCGCCCTTTTGAACCTGCTGACCCAAAGAAACAGACACGGTCTCAATCAGGCCCGGCACCTGGGCGTAGACACTTCGGTCCTCCGAAGCAACGACTTTGCCGCTCGCATAAACATAGGACTCAGCCTCACTGGCAATCACTTGATCTGTGTAAACCAATGTCCCCTCTTCCATATGCGTCGTCCGCCAAATAACCAGCCCAATGGCAGCGATCACTGCAACCACAACGAGCAGCACCCACAGTACGGATTTACCTTTCAAACTGATCACCTCTCTGAAGGGTTTTCCACATAATCAGCGCGTCTTCCCCACTGTCCAGATAATAACCTTTCCGTACCCCCATGGATACAAAACCTGCCTTTTCATAGACGTGTATCGCTGAAGCGTTGCCGCTCCTGACCTCCAGAGTCAACGCCACCGCGCCCAGGGCTTCAGCCTCTTTCATAAAGAGAGACAGCATCTCCTGGCCATGTCCTTTGCCGCGAGCTTCGGGATCGATTGCCAGATTGGTGATGTGCCCCTCGTCAAGGATCAGCCACATGCCACAATACCCCAGGATTTTTTCGTCAACCAAATAGACAAAATAGTGGGCGCGTTCATTGGAGGCAAGCTCTTCCTCAATCGCGCTGCGAGGCCAGGGTGTCGTAAAGCTTAAAACTTCAAGGGCGGCTACCCTGTCGACGTCAGAAAGCGACATGGCGCGGAGGCTCCCAGCGGTGTTTTGCGAGGCCCCGGGGGCCTGAACCCCATAATCTGTTCCCATCATCTTCTCACCCCTTCATCCGCAGCTCCCGGGTGACTTCCGCCTCCGGACGCCGCAGATAATTCATGGGCACCTTGTCATAAGCAACAGCGGGAATACCTTCCAGCCGGGCGCACATAGCCACGGAGGAGGCTCGCTGACAGCGCATTTCCTGGGGCGCCAGAGCGACCCGGCTGCCCAGCTGAGCCTTGACACGGTCAAAGGCTTTTGCCGCGCCTTCGCCCAAAAGCAGTACGTCTGCCCCTTCCTGTTCAGCGGCTTCCACAAGCTTTGCCGCAAATTCATCCACCGGCCAAGCCCCTTCATCAACCATTTGCATCAGGCCCTGCGGCCCAAAGCGCCAGGCGCCGGCATAATATTCGTTTCGTCTGGCATCCATCATGACCGCCACAATCCGCCGGGAATCATAGGCGTTATAGGCCGCCGCCCTCAGACTTGACACCGGAATGACCCCAATCCCAAAGGGCTGGGCGAGACCTTTAGCGGCGGACACCCCAATACGAAGTCCCGTAAAGGACCCTGGCCCATTAGTCACGGCAATCGCGTCAAAGTCCGGAATCTTCAAGCCCAAATACCCCAGGGCGCTCTCAAGCATGGGCATCAGCTTCTGGGAATGTGTCATGGGGTGCTGCAGGACAAAGTCCGCCAGCAGCAGATCATCCTCTACCACCGCCACGGAAGCCACCAGGGATGAGGTTTCTATTGCGAGTAGTCTCATGAGAGCTCCACCTCCTTGTAGGCTTCTATAAGCGCTCTAATTTTTGCCCGGGTCTCAGAGTCCGGCGAGGAGAGCCGCAGCTGGCGCTCCTCTGGTTCAAAGCCGTAGCCAATTTCAATCCAGAGAGCGGTTTCCGGAACCATGGGTTCAATCATCCCAGCCCATTCAACGAGGCTGACGCCGCTGCCATACACAAAGTCCTCAAAGCCAATCTCCTCCATTTCAGAAGGATCAAGGATACGGTAAACATCAAAATGGTAGACTTCAAAGCCGCGGTTTGATGCGTAAACGTTCATCAGCGCGAAGGTCGGGCTTGTCACGTCTTCCGTCACGCCAAGGCCGGCGGCTATACTTTGGGACAGGGTCGTTTTCCCTGCACCCAGGTCGCCGGTGAGTGCCACGACCGCTCCGGGCTCAAGCCAACCTGCCAGAAATTGTCCAAAGCGCTGCATGGCTTGGACGGAATGAACAGTCAAATTCAAGGGGAATCAGCTCCTTACAGGCTTACAATAGGCTTTCTTCAGGTTTTCTTTTAAGCCTTCTTCATGGACAGCGAAATTTTGCCTCGCTCTCTGTCAATCCCAATCACGCGAACCTCCACCGGATCCCCAACGCGGACAACGTCCATAGGGTCCTTTATAAATTTGTCCGCCAGCTGTGAAACATGGACCAGTCCGTCCGTCTTCACGCCAATATCAACAAAGGCCCCAAAATTAACCACGTTGCGGACCGTGCCCATCATTACCATACCCACTTCGAGGTCTTCCATGCTCAGGACATCACTTCTGAAGACCGGTCCCGGCATGTCCTCCCGTGGATCCCTGCCAGGCTTGAGCAGCTCCTCCACAATATCCTTCAGGGTGAGCACGCCCGCGCCAGTGATTTCAGAGAGCGCCTTGAAAGCCTCTTCAGGTGACTTTTTACCCGCCGCCTCCTGCATGCGCGCAAAAAGATGCGTCCTGTCCATTTTTCGTGTTTCCTCCAGGCTCAGTTCCAGTGTCTTGAGCAGCGCTCTGCAGGCCCCGTAGGATTCAGGGTGAACAGACGTAGCGTCCAGCGGCTCTGTGCCGTCGGCGATGCGCAGAAACCCCGCGCACTGCTCATAAGCTTTTGGCCCCAGACGTTTAACCTTGAGCAGCGCCTTTCGGTTCTCAAACTTCCCGTTTTCTTCCCGGTGTGCCACAATGGATTTTGCCAGGGTTGAACCAATCCCGGAAACATACTGGAGCAGGGACGGCGTCGCGACGTTGAGGTCCACCCCCACCGCGTTGACGCAGGACTCGACCACACCCTTCAGGGAATCGTCCAGCTTCGCGGGATTCAGGTCGTGCTGGTACTGTCCAACGCCAATGCTCTTCGGATCGATCTTGACCAGCTCCGCCATGGGATCCTGCAGACGTCGCCCAATGGAGATCGCGCCCCTGGTCGTCACGTCAAGGTCCGGATACTCCTCGCTGGCCAGCTTGGACGCGCTGTAGACCGAAGCCCCCGCCTCGCTGACAATGGTATAGTGCACCAGCCGGTCGACCTCTTTGAGCATCTCCCCCACAAACTGCTCCGTCTCCCTCGAGCCAGTGCCGTTGCCGATGGAGATGAGATCCACACCATGCTTTTGGATCAAGCTTTTCAGCACTTTCTTCGAGCCTTCAATGTCGTTATGCGGCTTGGTCGGATAAATCGTGGTTTTATCCAGCAGCCGGCCGGTTTCATCCAAAACGGCGACCTTACAGCCGGTTCGGTAGGCGGGATCAATGGCCAGCACGGTCTTTCCCTTCACCGGCGCCTGCATCAGCAGCGGCTTCGTGTTCATGGCAAAGACACGAATGGCATCTTCCTGGGCTTTCTCCGTAAGCTCGCTGCGGATCTCACGCTCCACCGAGGGCAGAAGCAGCCGTTTCAGACCATCCTCCACCGCCAGCGACAGCTGAGCGCGCTGAGCAGCGGACAAATTCCTGATAAAATGCTTCTCCGCCATCCTGTTCACGTGGTCCTCGTCAATCAACAAACTCACTTTGAGGTATTCTTCCTTCTCCCCTCTGTCAATAGCGAGGATTCGGTGGGATGGAAGGGTTCTGAGCGCCTCTTCAAACGCATAGTAGGTTTCGTAAACAGAGGTCTTTTCAGGGTCTGCCGCCTTGGAAGACAGCTTGCCCTGCTTCTGATAAAACGCCCGGATCACCTGTCTTAAGTCCGGATCATCCGACAGACGTTCTGCCAGGATGTCCCTGGCACCCGCCAGAGCCATTTCACTATCCACGACTTCTTTTTCAGCATCTATAAAGGTCGCTGCGAATTCGAGCATGGCGGCCTCATCTGTCCTTCGGTTGCTTTCGTCTGCCAGCCAGTCCGCCAGTGGCTCAAGGCCTTTTTCTTTGGCCATGGTGGCTCTTGTGCGGCGCTTTTGCTTGTAAGGTCTGTAAAGGTCCTCTACCCGCTGCAGAACCTCGGCTTCAAGAATTGCGCCTTTCAATTCCTCCGTCAGGGCCCCCTGGCTTTCAATAGCCGCGAGTACCTCTTCTTTCCTTGCCTCGAGGCCCCTGAGATATTTCAGGCGCTCGTCAAAGGCCCGGAGGGTTTCATCATCCGTACCACCCGTCATTTCTTTTCTGTAACGCGCTATAAATGGTATGGTGTTGCCCTCGTCGATCAGGCGCAGGATCGCCTCTGTCTGCTGGGCGGTCAAGCCCATTTCCTTTGACAGATGTTCTGTTATATTCATGAGATTTTCCCCTTTAGTTAGATCAGAGTTTTTACAGCCATCCGGTCATCGACAGAAAAACCGGTTCGCTGTGATGTTCGAACCGGTTTTGAGTCTGATAGGCTATCAGGATTTTCTGGAGTTTTCTTTGAGGTACGCCTGAATAAAAACATCCAGATCGCCATCCATGACACCATAGACATTGCCGACTTCAGCGCCCGTTCTGTGATCCTTGACCAGATTGTAAGGATTGAAGACATAAGACCGGATCTGGCTGCCCCAGGCAATCTGGGAGTAGTCCCCCGCGAGGTCCTCAATCCGCTCCTTATGCTCCCGTTCCTTGAGCTCGAACAGCTTCGCGGTCAGCATCCGCATGGCGGTCGCTCTGTTTGAATGCTGAGAGCGCTCGTTCTGACACTGCACCACAATGCCAGTCGGAAGATGCGTGATCCGCACGGCGCTGTCCGTCATGTTGACGTGCTGACCGCCGGCGCCGGAGGCACGGAAGGTATCAATCCTCAGATCCCCGGGATCAATGTCCACTGTAATTTCTTCGTCCAGAACCGGCATGACGTCAACGGACGCGAAGGAGGTATGCCGCTTCCCGGAAGAGTCAAAAGGCGATATTCTGACCAGACGGTGAACGCCTTTTTCCGACTTCAGATAGCCATAAGCATTATCCCCTTCTATCTCGAGGGCCGTACTCTTGATGCCTGCCTCTTCATCCCTGAGAAGGTCCAGTATTCGGACGGTGTAACCCCGTCCTTCCGCCCAGCGGGTAAACATGCGCATCAGCATGGATGCCCAGTCCTGTGCGTCTGTACCGCCAGTTCCGGCGTGAATGGACAGGATGCAGCTGTTGTGGTCGAACTCCCCGCTGAGCAAGGTCTCGAGCTCCAGCGCCTCAATCTCTTGAGCCAAACGGTCCACCCCGGTCACTATATCCTGTTCTATACTGTCATCCGCTTCCTCGAGGGCCATCTCTGCCAGCATCTCAAAATCCTGGTGAGACGTGACAAGGCCGTCATAAAGCTCCAGTTTATCCTTAAGCTGTTTGACCTGCTTCAAGACCTTCTGAGCGACGTCCGGATCATTCCAGAAATCCTCCTGCACGGTCTTCTCTTCGAGGTCCTGATGCTCTGTTTTCAGACGGTCAATGTCAAAGTGAACCCCTCAGTTCTTTCAGACGCTCTGCCAATTCCCGGAGCGTCTTTACTCTTTGTTCAATTGCCAACATCCTATCACCTTCTTAATGAGGCCATCGATGAACCTCTTAATTTACCGGCTTCGTTTTCCAGAGTTACTGCGCCTCATTCGCGCCGCAGCATTTCTTGTATTTCTTGCCGCTCCCGCATGGGCATGGATCATTCCGGCCGACTTTCGCCTCTTTTTTCGCCGGTGTTTTCGAAGACTCTGACACAGTCTCCCCGCCACCGGATTCCGCAGTCACCTTGACAGTGCTCGTACGCTCTGTACGAGTCTCAATAGTCGCATGGAAGAGATACTTAAGTGTATCCTCCTGGATCGTCTTGATCATTTCGCCAAACATATCAAAGCCTTCAATTTGGTACGCACGGACCGGATCCTCATTGCCCACCGCCCTCAGGGAAATGCCCTGTTTAAGCTGTTCCATGGCGTCAATATGATCAATCCATTTGTCGTCGACAACACGCAGCACCAGGAAGCGCTCCAGCTCTCTCATCCGTTCAGCCGTAAAGGCCTGTTCCTTCTCGTCATAAAGCGCCAAAGCCTTTTGCGTCATTGCCTCAGTCAGGGATTCCCTCGTCAGCGACTGAATCTCCATTTCCTCGAGAATGCCGCCCTTTGGCAGGAAAATCTGATGGAGATATTCCTCAAGACCCTTCAGGTCCCACTCTTCCGGGAACTCCGCACCTGCAGTGTACAATTCCACTGCTGACGTGATGACCTCGTCGATCATACCCAAAACATGTTCCTTCATGTTTTCGCCCTGAAGAACCTTGGAGCGCTCTGAGTAAATTATGCTGCGCTGACGGTTCATGACATCATCATACTGGAGGACATGCTTACGAATTCCAAAGTTTCTGCCTTCGACGCGTTTCTGCGCGGTCTCAATGGATTTAGAAAGGACGCTGGCTTCCAGCGGTGTTTCTTCATCCATACCCAGCTTTTCAACCATATCCTTGACGCGGTCAGAAACGAAAAGGCGCATGAGCTCGTCCTCGAAGGACAGGTAGAACTGTGAGGAGCCCGGGTCACCCTGACGTCCTGCACGGCCCCGCAGCTGATTGTCAATCCGCCTGGACTCGTGGCGTTCCGTACCAATGATATGAAGGCCGCCAACACTTTTGACCGCTTCCGCTTCAAGGTCAGTGACGCTCTTATGTTCCGCATAAATCTTGTCATAAAACGCCTTGGCCTCAATGACCTCCGGAATATCCGGTGTCCTTGGCCTCAGCACCTCGTAAATCATTTCATCTGTGTAGCCGTGCTTCAGCATATCCCGCTTGGCCATAAATTCCGGATTGCCGCCGAGGACAATGTCCGTACCACGGCCCGCCATATTGGTTGCAATAGTGACCTGGTCTTTTCTCCCCGCCTGAGCGACGATTTCCGCCTCTCGTTCATGCTGCTTCGCGTTCAGGACTTCGTGGCGGATGCCCCGCTTTCTCAGGAGCTCACCCAGGTACTCTGAGGTCTCAATGGAAATTGTACCAACCAGCACCGGCTGACCCTTTTGGTGCCGGACTATAATATCCTCAATAACCGCTTTGAATTTTCCATTTGTGGTCTTATAGATCGAGTCCGGCAGGTCCTCCCGCTGAATGGGACGGTTTGTAGGAACCTGGAGCACGTCCATGTTGTAGATGTGCTTGAATTCCTCTTCCTCAGTTTTAGCCGTACCCGTCATACCCGCCAGCTTCCCGTACATTCGGAAGTAGTTCTGGAGCGTAATAGTGGCAAGCGTTAGGGATTCCTTGCGGACCTCGAGATTCTCCTTCGACTCAATGGCTTGATGCAGACCATTGGAATAACGGCGGCCAAACATAAGACGGCCCGTAAATTCGTCAACAATGACAATCTCGCCATCCTTAATGACATAATCCACGTCTTTTTTCATGATCAGCCGCGCCTTAAGCGCCTGGTTGATGTGATGGGAAATCTCCATGTTTTCCGGATCGCTGAGATTTTCAAGGCTGAAGAAGCGCTCTGCCTTCTCAACCCCGCCCTCGTCTGTCAAAACGACAGATTTTTGCTTCTCGTCCACCGTGTAATCGATTTCATGCCGGAGCGTATTGACGAACATGTCCGCGACCCTGTAGAGGTCTGTGGACTTCGCGCCTTCCCCGGAAATGATCAGAGGCGTGCGGGCCTCGTCCACGAGAATGGAGTCCACCTCATCCACGATAGCGTAGTTCAGGTCACGCTGCACCATTTGATCCTTGAAGACCACCATATTGTCTTTAAGATAATCAAAACCGAACTCATTGTTCGTCCCGTAAGTGATGTCCGCGTTATAAGCGTCCCGTCGCTCCTGAGTGCCAAGACCATGGACTATGCAGCCCACGCGCAGTCCCAGGAAGTTGTAAACCTTGCTCATCCATTCCTTGTCACGCTTGGCGAGATAGTCATTGACCGTGACAACGTGGACGCCTTTGCCTTCAAGCGCGTTCAAATACACTGGCAGCGTTGCCACCAGCGTCTTGCCCTCGCCTGTTTTCATCTCGGCAATACGCCCCTGATGCAGCACTATGCCGCCCAGCAGCTGCACAGGATAGTGCCTTAAGCCGATGGTTCTGACACTCGCCTCCCGAACCACCGCAAACGCTTCCGGCAATAGGTCCGCCAGTGCCTCGCCCGCAGCAACCCGCTCTTTAAACTCTGCGGTCTTGGCCGCCAGACCCGCGTCACTCAGCGCCTGCATCTGAGGCTCGAGTGCCTCAATCTGTTCGACCATTTTCATGAGCCGCTTAATTTCCCTGTCATTGAAGCTTCCAAACAATTTATCCAACAAAGCCATGCTTTTCAATCCTTTCTGACTGTAAAAGATACCTTATACATTATATCACATCACTTAAGTGACTATGTCACATTTATCTTAACGTTTCATTAAATCGAGATGAGAATTCAGTACCACTTCTCACAATATTTTCATCAAAAAAGCCGCGGTAACCCCGCAGCCTTTGATTGCCAATAATACATCACACACATCCCTAAAATCTGTAGTTGATCATACTTCCGCTCTTTCTGAACCACTGATTCAGCATGGTGTTCTGAATAAAATAGGCCAGTCCGGCACTGATCAGCAGATCCCCCACGCTAAAAAGCTTTGAAAGCGGATAAATTTCCGGAATGGCTATGACCTTGCCCAAATAATAGGCGAGACCATCTGCACTCGTGACGAGAACGTAATTGATCACCGACCCGTCCTGGATCGTTTCGAGCAGAGACTGCATCCCCGCTCTCATCAGCGCGGTTTCTGTGACAGGCATTCTGAAGCCGGAAAGTCCCATAGCCAGGGCATTCAGAAGTGCGCCAATCAGGATGATATAGAAGCCTTTGTTTTTTCGGTTCATAAGAACTGCGGCAATCATCACCAGTGTTCCCACGAAAGGAAAAAACGCGAGCCAGTTTTCAGATTTGATGAAGGGCTCAAGTACAATGGGCGATATTTGAAGGATGACTGCTGTAATGATCAGGCTCACCCCTGCGATCTCAAGATCAAGCAGATTCCTGACTCTGCCGTTTCGAACAATACCGGCAATCAGTCCAATGGCTAAAGCCTCAATAAACATGGGTTTCCTCCTCTTCAAGCGCATTTGGATTTTCCCTCAGATTCAGGACAAAAACCATCAATACGCCAACGTCCATAACCAAATCTCCCAGGCTGACGCTTTTGGGCATAGGATAAGGGGGTCTGAGATGTAATATGTCCGCAAGAAAGGCGAGCTTTGTCGTTTCGGCATTGATTGCTGAATGTCCAAACACCAAGCCGGATTTAAGCTGCTGGGCAGTATGAGTAAAGCCATAGCTTACCGCCATATCAATATCCACCGGCATTTTGCCGTTGTTGGAAAAGATCACAATCATGTTGAGGACCACACCCACCAGGAGCATGGCCACGCCCGGTGTTTTGAGATTAAGCGCGAAAAAAGCCACCAGCAAGGAATAGACCAGCACCATCAGCGTCAGCTCGTAATCAAAGATCAAACCGCGCAGGTCATCAGAACCGCGGTTCAGGGCGATCTGAATACCCGCTTCAACGACAAAAGCCAGAAACGGCAGCCAAACCCCTTTGATTTTGACATTCTCGACCAGGTGATGCCAGCGGTTGCTGACCACGGCAATCAAAAGACCCAAAATTGTAGTTTCAATCAACATAGGTGTCACATCATTTCATGTGTTTTAGGAATTTGTCCGCGCTCAGCGCAGCGGACAAACGCGTCAACGACCTCCGGATGGAATTGCTTTCCACGTTCCTCTTTGACAATGGACAGCGCAACTTCAAAAGACATAGCTTTACGGTACACCCTGTCAGAGGTCATGGCGTCAAAGCTGTCTGATACCGCAATGATTGCCGCTTCAATGGGAATGGTCTCTCCCGCGATCCCTTCAGGGTAACCCTTTCCATCATACCGCTCATGATGGTAGCGGATATAGCTTGATAACTCCTCCAGGGACTTGACGTCCTTGACGATATTCGCGCCTATTTCAGGATGCTTTTGAATGATCGCCATTTCATGGTCCTCAAGTCTTCCAGGTTTATTGATAATAGTATCACTGATGCCAATCTTTCCAATGTCATGGAGGATCGCCGCCGTCTTGATTTCATCAATCAAGAGTACAGGGATTTTCATCTCTTTGGCGAGGATCATGGAAATCTGAGCTACCCGGTGAGAGTGGCCGTTGGTATACTCATCCTTGGCGTCCAGCGCGTTGGACAGGGTTTTGATGGTTTCAAAATACTGGTTCTTCATGTCCAGGTAAAGCTTGAAGCTGTAACGGGCGACGAGGAGTGGACCGAGAACTAATAACACCATAAACCAACCGCTGTTAACGTATAGAATCGCCATGAAGACGCCAATTGGCGAAATGCCAATAAAATTTTGTACGATCCAAACCATTTCGTGCATGGCGCCCTTAAAATCAAAGCGATCCAGTAAAGCAAATAAAATAATAAAAATGCTGATATTGATAAACACATTGACCGCAACTGCGACAATAATGCTAACAATTCCAAAACCAGCAACCGTAAATGCAGGGAGTACTGAATGGCTCATCTGATATGCGTTGCCTGCTACCAATGATCCAATCGCGTACGCGCTGCCATTAAATAAACGTTTATATACAGAACTATTAAAAATATGATGGTATTTCCCTTCGGAATAATAAATGCTGAAAAAAGTCCCAAGAAAATTTACTGCTGCTGCTATATAGGGGTCAAATATCAAAATGGCAGCCAAACCAATCGCGAATCCAAGGGAAACATATTTCTTATCATTAACTTGTATAACCATGGATTCAGCCAATAAAGACAGCAGTGCAAAAAAAAGCACTGAAGTTAATTTAGTTTCAGCGCTTATCATTTGTACCGCCTCGAAAATTATTAAGAAGCCAAACAGGATTATAAAAGTGGTAAAAATTCTAAATATATTATTATGCTTCATAAATAATCTCCTAAATCGAATACAATAAAAAATTCGGTCGGTCGATCGGCGGCCTAGGCTATTTCCAGCCTACGTAAGCTCCACCAGCCAGTAAAAGAGACAGGAAGGACATAAATACTACGGATAATCTCTTTTTCATTGAAAAGAACCCCCTTGTGAGTTGACTCTGCTGCTTCGCTATGGGCCGCAGGCTGTCTTACTCTTCGCTAAGGGTTTCCTGATATTAGCTTTGGTACACCGACCGAATTTTTTGACGATGAGGATGTGGTACCTTGCTACAATTGGTACATCTTGCGGTTTACTGCATCTAACGTGGCTCTGACGATGGCTTCATTCTCAGACTTTCTAACCACCGCTGCGCCTACGAGAAGATGCTCATCATGGCTGTCCGCAAGGGAAATTGCCACCATGGCCACTCTGGTTTTTGCAAGAAGGTTAACCTCAACATCTTCGACCACGAGCTGCCGGTCTGATTCCAGCATGTTGAGAACGCAGTTCAGCGTCGCTGTGACGACCAGTCTCATGGCATTTCTCATGGAATTGACACCTTTGCAGGTCCCTATGAATTCTTCGTCAAACATTCTAAGCTTGACGGTGGCGGTCGCAATATTGTCTTCTTCCACCTCGTATGTAACCTTGGACAAGAGGATGCGTTCAAGACGCTTATCCCTCGAACCGTCTTCGATTTGCGCAATACTGATCATCCTGTGATCTATAGGCATCCCATAGTATGCCGTCAGAGAGGACTGGATGTCTCTGGAAATCTGTTTTGGGGCTCTGGTTCGATTGGTCAATACGTGGATTTCTCTGATCTCCTGCCCATCCAGTACGACCTTGGAAGCGATGACGCCGGACAACTTATTTATGACGTCTTCGTACTTAAGTACTTTTTCTTCCATGCGTAATTCCCCCCATTCTGAATACCATGTTAAGGTCATTATACAAAAAAAAAGAAGTCTTGCAAATAGCGTCTATCAAGGATTCGAGCCGAATTATCGCATAATTGCAGCAATTTGTCGACTTTTTACCCTTTTGTAACACAACTGTAACAGAACCCCGTCTCAGCAACTGGAAGGCTGCAACTAAAAAGCCCGAAGCGCAAAGCTCCGGGCTGAGATGATTTATAACATAGGCTCAATCAGACCATACTTGCCATCTTTCCTCTGATAGACGACATTGACTTCATCCGTTTCCCCGTTCCGGAAAACAAAGAAGTTATGGCCCAACAGCTCCATTTGAAGGATGGCCTCCTCAGCATCCATAGGTTTGACAGGAAAGCGCTTTGTCTTGACTATGCCATGCTCCACAGGCGCACTATAGGCGCTCTCAGGAATATGTTCAAATCTGATTGTGTCATGGCCTTTATAGCGTTTTTCCAGCTTGGTTTTATGCTTCGAAATTTGCTTCTGCAGCTTCTCCACCGCCATGTCAATTGACGCGTACATGTCAGGCGAAGATTCTTCTGCGCGGAAGATGGCACCATTTTTAAGAGGGATCGTAATCTCGACGATCTGACGGTTTTTCTGGACACTAAAGGTGGCAGTAGCCTCCACATCTGTCTTAAAGTACTTTTGGAACTTGTCCAGCTTTTCCTCGACCATCTTTTTCAGAGATTCCGTAATCTCCACATTTCTCCCTGCTACGATCACATTCATAACAACAACTCCTTCCGGGATTTCTTTATGTCACTTCCAGACAGTGGAATTTCCGAGTAATCTCCTCCCATCCTGATGAAGTTGTTATGATTTTACCCTATCCCTTCGCAATCAAACAATTTTCAATTAACATGATTTTAACAATTTAAAAACCGGCGGATCCGGTAGCGAACGCCCTTCCCTGCGGAAGGCTGGTTATCATAAACCGTCGCGAAGGTCATTGTCCAAACCTCAGAAGCGCCAGCCTCCAGAAGGGACTGGGCACAGACTTCCAGGGTCGACCCCGTTGTCATAATGTCATCTATGAGCAGCACTGACCTGCCAGTCACCTCAAGAGGCCATTTCACTGAAAAGCAACCCTTAAGGGCCTGGCTGCGGTTCTCGCGATTCAGCTTTTTCATTCTTGGCGTATCTTTGATCCGGACCAATGCCTTACTCAGATTGTCAAGACCAGTCATTTCGCTCAGAGAGGCGGCTATAAGCGCCATCTGACAATAGCCGCGCTGACGGATTCTGCGCCGCGAGGATGGCACCGCCACAATGCAGTCCACATCGCTGATCCAGGTTGTCCTGAGCAGAGCCGCCATCATCTGCGCCAAGTGATAGCCTATGTAACGGTGGTCCTTGTATTTAAACCTGAAAATGAGCTGTTGTGCCAAAGGGGAATATGCCGCCACCGCGACATTCCCCCTGAAGGAAGTCCGCTTTCCAAAGCATGCGTAACACAGGGTGGTGGACGTTTCATGGAGCGGCCTCCCACAACGTCTGCAGACACGTCCGCGAATGAGCTCGAGGGCGTTCAGGCAGCTTTCACAAAGTCCATAAGGTGCCTCAAAAATATCTTCACCACAACCCACACATGTGACCCCTCTGGGAAACCAAAAATTGGCAGTCAATCTGAGCCATAACTTGATGTCGTTGTTCACCGAATTCCTCCAAACACCGCCACCTTGCCCGAAAAAGCCAGGCGGCCGATTGTCGTTTCACCTGCCAAATAACCCAACAATTCAGCGATTCTCTCCCATTTCCTCAATAAACGCGATCTGCTCCGCAATTTTCCTGCTGAGCGCCGTGTTGCGCTGATTCACGTCCGTCCGGTCCACCATCATTTTCATGTACTTTTCATCTCCAACGAGCACGACAATCTTTTTCGCCCTGGTCACCGCAGTGTATAGAATATTCCTGCTCATCAGCATGGGCGGAAACCAAGTGACCGGCATGATGACAATGGGATATTCACTGCCCTGGCTCTTGTGAACCGTCACCGCGTAGGCGTGAGTGACCTCTTCCAGCTGGTTGAATTCATAGTGCGCCAGCTTGTCGTCATCAAAGCGGATTGCCATTTTACGCTCAGCCTCCAGGATGGACTCAATATACCCCATGTCTCCGTTAAAAACACCGTCCCCTTCCATGGCGTCATCCGTCACCCATTTCATGCTGTAATTATTCTTGATCTGCATGACTTTGTCCCCTACTTTAAAGACACGGTCCCCAATTTTCTTATGGGGCTTTTCCACTTCTCCATTAAGCGCGTGCTGCAGGAGCTCATTGAGGGCCTTGGTCCCAACCTTTGAATTTTTGACAGGCGTCAAAATCTGAATGTCTTTGATGGCATCAACGCCATAGTATTCCGGCAGCCTGCGCTTAACCAAATCCACGATCAAAGCGGCTATGTCATCCTGCTGCCGCGCGGTTACAAGAAAAAAATCCTTGTCACGGTCATTGAGCACGGGATACTCCCCATGGTTAATTCTGTGCGCGTTTAAGGCAATCATGCTGCGTTCGCTTTGCCTGAAAATTTCTGTCAGCCGAATAACGGGCACACATTTTGAATCTATAATATCCCGGAGAACATTGCCGGGACCTACTGACGGCAGCTGATCCGCGTCACCCACCAAGATCAGCCTGGTCTCAGGCTTAATCGCTTTTGACAGATGCTGCATCAGGACAATATCAATCATAGACACTTCATCCAGAATTAGCACCTCCGCTTCCAAAGGTGCGTCTTCATTCTTCTGAAAACTCAAGAATTCCCTGTCCTCGCTGAAGGTGTACTCAAGGAGCCTGTGGATCGTCTTTGCTTCACGCCGCGTCGCTTCCGTCATGCGTTTTGCGGCGCGTCCTGTAGGTGCCGCTAATGCAATGCTGAGGCCCGCGCTTTCAAAGATTCTGATCAGGCCGTTGATAATAGTTGTTTTACCTGTCCCTGGCCCACCTGTAATGACAGCAATTTTTTCATTGACTCCCGCTTTGACCGCTTGCCTTTGCAGCTCAGAGAAGGCAATCCCAAGGCGTGCTTCAATTTTGTCGATCTCTTCATCAAGCTGGACTGTGACTTTGCCAACTGGCGTTCCTGCCATCTCCGCAAGAAAGCGTGCTACACGGGACTCCGCCAAGTATAGCGCCGGAAGATACACTGCGTTCTCACCGGCTTCTTCCGCCTCTGAAGGCACTTCCAGATAAATTTCGCCCCTCAGCACCATCTCACTCAAGACTTGTGACACGGTCTCCCCAGGAATGCCGAGCAGTTCTGCCACCTGAGCCCCAAGTCCAGCGCTGTGAACAAAAGTGTGCCCTTGAGAAGTGCTTTCCACAAGGACATAATGTAAGCCACCCCTGATCCGCTCTGGCGATCCTGGATCCAGTCCCATCCGTCTCGCCAAGGCATCCGCGTGCCTGAATCCAAAGCCGCTTACGAGCTCCGCCAATTGATAGGGGTTGTTATGGATGAGCCCCACCGCATCCGGTCCGAGGCGCTGATAGACTTTCAAGGACATCTGCGAAGACAGCCCCAGTTTCTGAAGCTGCATAATCACATCTCTGGATTCGAACTGCTCCCGGTATGAGGACACGATCTCCTCAAGCTTTTTTCTGCCTATGCCCGGTATGGCCAGTAAGCGGTCCGGGTTATAGGAAAGGACATCAAAGGTCTCTTCACCAAAGGCTTCAATCAGCTTCGCGGCCATTGCCGGACCCACGCCCCTGATCATACCAGACCCCAGATAACGCAGTAAGTCGCCTTCACTGGCTGGCAGCGAAGTCTCACACTGCTTGACCTCAAACTGCATGCCGTAAGTGGGATGTTCGACGAACCTGCCCGTTAGAAGGACTTGTTCGCCTTCTCTGACATAGGGCATAACACCCTTGGCATGCCAATAAACACCCTCACAGTCCACAACCATAACGGTAAAGCCATTTTCGTCGTTCCTGAACACGATCTCTTCTACAAAGCCGGTCAAGGTATTTTTTTGTAATTCGTGCGTCTCTTTTGCGCTTTCCATCTGGCCCTATCACCCTTTAACAAACAATAGATTTATTATATCATTATAACGCTTCGGATTTTGAATAAAATGAGGTGGCAATCGCCCGCTTTTCTGATAATATAACCTTGGGGGTCGTGGAATATAAGAGGAGGGTTTACATGAACAAAATCATCAGTTTAGATGAAGCCGCTTCGAAGATTCGCGACGGCATGACAATCATGATTGGCGGTTTCCTTGGGTGCGGAACACCAGAGCGCATGATTGACAAGCTGATCGAACTGGGTGTCAAGGATCTGACCATCATTGCCAACGACACATCCTTTCCGGACAAAGGCCTTGGAAAGCTGATTGTCTCAAAGCAGGTCAAAAAAGCTATTGTATCCCATATAGGCACCAATAAAGAGACCGGTCGTCAGATGACGGCAGGTGAAACAGAGGTCGTCCTTGTCCCTCAGGGAACCTTAATCGAGCAGATACGCGCGGGTGGCGTCGGGCTCGGAGGTGTTCTGACACCCACCGGATTGGGTACGGTGGTTGAAGAAGGAAAGCAAAAGCTGACGATCGAAGGCAAGGACTATCTTCTTGAGCTGCCGCTGAGGGCAGATGTTGCCCTGCTGTACGGATCAAAGGTAGACCGCAAAGGAAACATTTACTATAACGGCACAACGCGTAATTTCAATTCCATCATAGCTTTGGCGGCAGATTTGGTTTTGGTCGAAGCCATGGAACTCGTCGAAGTCGGTGACATCCATCCAAATGATGTCATGACGCCGGGCGTCCTCGTACACGGCATAGTTGGAGGTGATCAGGCATGATGGATCCTAAGGAATTTATAGCACGGAGAGTTGCGAAAGAACTCCATGATGGCGATCTGGTCAACCTCGGTATAGGGCTCCCAACCATGGTAGGAAACTTCATTCCACCTGACGTTGACATCAACTTTCAGTCTGAAAACGGCATGATTGGCCTTGGCCCATCACCAGAAGAAGCCTGCTATGACTGGGAGATCACAAATGCGGGCGGGCAGCCTGTCAGCGTTCTCACAGGCGGCTGTTTCTTTGACAGCGCTTTCTCCTTTGGCTTAATCCGCGGCGGCCATGTCAACGCCACTGTCCTGGGAGCGCTCGAAGTGGACCAGCACGGCAATTTGGCCAACTGGATGGTGCCAGGCAAAATGGTTCCGGGCATGGGCGGCGCAATGGACCTGGTCACTGGCGCCAAGCGCGTCATTGTAGCCATGCTCCACACCGCCAAAGGCGAGCCAAAAATCATGAAGCACTGCACGTTGCCTCTAACGGCAAAAGCTCAGGTCAACCTGATCGTCACGGAGCTCGCTGTCATGGAAGTCACGGCGGAGGGCCTCAAAGTCCTCGAGATCGCTCCAGACATTACGGTGGAAGCGCTCAGGGCAGCGACTGATGCTGATCTGATTATTCAGGAGCCGCTTAAACGTATTGAAGTATAGAAACGCCTACGCCGGCTGCATCCCGCAGCCGGCTTTTTTCTTGCGCAAAAAAGGATGCGACTCTAAAAAAGTCGCATCCCCCAAGGCATCAGGTCAAAATCCTGAGCTTCTCTATTCTGTTTTTCTCAATGCTTTCAACGACGAACTCAGCATTATCATGCTCTATCCGGTCACCAACTTCAGGAAGCCTGCCAAATTCCCCAATGATAAAGCCGCCTATGGAATCGAAGTCCTCCGTTTCAATGCGCAGTCCAATCATTTCGTTGACCACATCAATCTTTGTAGCGCCATCCACAATATATTCATCCTCGCGAATGACCTCTATTGAGACCTCGTGCTCATCATACTCGTCCTGAATGTCGCCCACAATCTCCTCGACGAGATCCTCCATAGTTACCATTCCAGCTGTACCGCCGTATTCGTCAAGCACAATGGCAATAGCGACATGCTTAGCCCGCATTTCAGCAAAGAGCTCGCTGGTCATTTTAAACTCATAAGTAAAATAGGGTTCACGGATAAAGTCTTCAATTTGGAATTCCGTTTGTGACATCTCGTAGAAGATCAAATCCTTAACATTTAAAAGCCCAATAATATTATCCGGTGTCTCATCATAGACAGGGATTCTCGAAAACCTCTCATTTTTAAAGATCTCTACAATTTCAGCGAATTCTGTACTCTTCTCAATCATGACCATGTCCGTTCTTGGTGTCATAACATCGCCTGCTTGGGAATCGCCGAACTCAAACACATTGTAGATCATTTTCTTTTCGTCACCCTCAAGAACGCCCTCTTCGTGACTGACCGTGACCATAGTCTTCAGCTCTTCTTCTGTTATGAACGGCTTATCTTTGTCCGGCGTGCCGCCCAGAATACGGATCAAGAATCCGGTAATAAACATGATGGCCGTCAGAACTGGCGTCAGAATGACGACCAGGAAGGAAATAGGGCCTGCCACTTTAAGGGAGATCTGTTCTGAGCGCTCAGCGGCTATGGACTTAGGGGTTATTTCTCCAAAGATCAAGACAAGCAGTGTCATGACCCCAGTCGAAATCCCAATCCCCCTGACAGGTCCAAAGACTTCAATGGCAATGGAAGTTGCCAGCGCAGAGGAAGCAATGTTGACAATGTTATTGCCGACCAATATGGCACCCAGCATATGGCTCGGAGATTTCAAGAGGTTTGATACGCGCCCCGCACCCTTGACGTTTTCCTCCACCATATGTCTGAGCCTGATTTTACTGAGAGACATCAGCGAGGTCTCTGAAGCAGAGAAAAATGCCGACATCATCAAAAGTACTACCAGTAATGATAACTGCCATAAGTCACCAGGTTCCAAATCAATCACACTCCAAAATGTTAGTAAGTTACTTAAATTGCATTATAGCATAATTCAGGCCTCAAATTCAAAAAAAGAGCCCCAAATCTTTCAAGATCCGGAGCTCTTTGCCTCACTATTTGAACGCTTCTTCTTTCAGGATCGCGGCTTTGTCCGTTCGTTCCCATGGCACATCGATATCCGTACGTCCAAAATGGCCGTAGGCTGCTACTTGACGGTAAAGCGGACGTCTGAGGTCGAGGTCGCGAATGATCGCCGCCGGGCGAAGGTCAAAGTGCTTGTTCACAAGCTCCATAATTTTCTCCTCGGAGATTTTGCCGGTGCCAAAAGTCTCCACCAATACGGAAACCGGTCTGGCGACACCAATGGCATAGGCGAGCTCAATTTCACACTTATCTGCCAGCCCTGCCGCCACAATATTTTTAGCGACATAACGCGCAGCGTAGGTCGCTGAACGGTCCACTTTCGTAGGATCTTTTCCGGAAAACGCGCCGCCGCCGTGGCGTGAATAACCGCCGTAAGTGTCCACTATGATTTTTCTGCCCGTCAGGCCGGAGTCCCCTTGAGGACCTCCAACGACAAACCGTCCCGTAGGATTGATGTAGTACTTCGTCTCGTCGTCCAACAGGTCTTCCGGAACAATATGCCCAATAACATATTGCTTCAGGTCTGCTTCAATCTGATCCCTTGTAACATCAGGGCTGTGCTGCGTCGAAATGACAATGGTGTCCACCCTGACCGGCGTGTCGCCATGATACTCAACGGTGACCTGAGTTTTACCATCCGGTCTGAGATAATCGAGAATGCCTTTTTTGCGGACCTCAGCCAAGCGGCGAGCCAGTTTGTGGGACAGGGAAATTGGGAGCGGCATCAGCTCAGGCGTCTCATTGCACGCGAAGCCAAACATGAGGCCTTGGTCTCCTGCGCCAATCGCTTCGATTTCGTCCATCATTTGACCGGTCTTATGCTCGAGGGCATCATCCACACCCATAGCGATGTCCGCGGACTGCTCATCAATTGAAGTAATTACGGCGCAAGTGTCAGCGTCAAAACCATACTTAGCGCGGGTATAGCCAATCTCTTTGATAATCTCGCGCACAGTCCTTGGAATGTCAACGTAGCAGCTGGTGGTGATTTCACCCATGACCAGGACAAGCCCTGTGGTCACAGAAGTCTCACACGCGACGCGCGCTTTAGGGTCGTTGGCGAGAATGGCGTCAAGAATGCCGTCAGAAATCTGGTCACAGATCTTGTCCGGATGTCCTTCTGTTACACTCTCAGAAGTAAAGAGTCTTTTTTTCACTTTTTCATGCCTCCTGAATTTCATTAATTGGTATTGTCGTCTTACCGGCACCAAATGATGTATGCCGATGGTCGCAAAATCTTCCCTTTGCCTTAGGCCGCTGCGCAAATAAAAAAGCCCCTTCTGAAAAGAAGAGGCATGTAAGATCACTTCAGCTCACCTCATCTCTCAGTCACTAAAGCCGCGACTGTAGGATTTAGCACCTTTTTACGCCACGAGTCATCACCCTGCGCACTGCGCAAGGCTAAACCGTCCGTACCGGTTGCCGGGTTTCATTGGGCCTATTCCCTCCACCACTCTCAATAAGGATTCAATTATTTGTTTTTGACCATTGCAATTATAGCATAGGCCACTTACATATAGCAACCTATTTTTTAATGCGTTTTAAAGGCGCAAAGACATCCTTAACGCCCGCTTTATCTTGCCTCAGAGCATTGTAACCATTTCGTAAGGACATTGTAATAGGCCCGCCTGATAATTAAAGTATAATTGAGACAGGAAGGTGATTCTATGCAAAACCAAACACTTCGCGCAGGGCGAAAAATTGCTTCAATCGCTCTGGCACTGTCACTCGTCACCTCGTCAGCCTTTGCTGACTATCAGCTGTATTACCAAAACAAAACCACGCAGTCCATCTCGAACGGCGTTCAGTACGAAACGCTGCTGCGCTTGACCGACGGCGGCTGGGTCAACGTCAACGTCTTAAGGGTCGATCTGAAAAATTCAACCCACAAGATCAAGCCCATCTATCCAGGTTCATTATCAGCAAAAGCCAGTTTGTCAGAAATCTCAAAATCCTATCAGAATTTGATAGGCTCCGTCAATGCAGACTTTTTTGATCCAGCGACCAGTTCAACCCTTGGCCCTATCATAGATGAAGGCGCACTGATCACTACTCCGAATGGCGACACGCGCTTCGCGGCGCTCAACATCACAGATTATGGTGTGCCTTTTATAGATTACTGGAACGGCTATGAAATATCGCTCTCAAATGGCACGAATTCTGTTTCACTGGATTACATCAATAAGCCTTATCTCAATTACGACAGAATCATACTTTTCGATTCGAAGTGGGCTGCCACTTCCTTCGGTAAAACGGCAAACGTCCCAATCCTCGAAATGTACGTTGAAAACGGCATTGTAAGAGGGTTCCAGGAAAAT
Organism: Acidaminobacter hydrogenoformans DSM 2784; assembly: GCF_900103005.1. Lineage (GTDB taxonomy): Bacteria > Bacillota > Clostridia > Peptostreptococcales > Acidaminobacteraceae > Acidaminobacter > Acidaminobacter hydrogenoformans. Next base: position 38,350 of record NZ_FMWL01000013.1, read on the forward strand.
GGAAATCCGTACCCGCTTAACGGCAACGCCTTTGTGGTCGCAGCTGTGGGAAGTAAAATTGAAGAACTTCGCAAGAGCTTCCGCGTTGGGGATTCTGTAGAAGTTGATTACAGTGATGCCCTGAAAAGTGTTGATTTCACAATTGGCGGCGGCTCCGTCATGGTCAAGGACGGTAAGCCCGTCAGTACTTATACCCTTAACATTGCGGGCCAAAATCCAAGAACGGCTGCAGGCATCACCAAAGACAAGTCTCAGCTGATCCTATTGACCGTTGACGGCCGGACGAATAATTTAAGAGGTTTGAACCAGCCAGAGCTCTCTCAGCTTTTGATAGAGCTTGGCGCCTATGATGCCATCAATCTGGATGGCGGCGGCTCAACGACTATGGTCGTGCGACCTGTCGGTTCCACGGCGCTGGAAGTGGTCAATACCCCTTCTGATGGTTCACAGCGAAGAGTCCATAATGGTATTGGCATCATCAGCACAGCTCCCGGAGGCACTTTGGAAGACATTATTCTGGATGTCGATCAAAATGGTGTTTTCATCAACACACCGCTTGAGCTCTCCTTAAAAGGGATTGACGCCAATAGAAGTCCTGTCGAAATAGATCCTGCCCAAATCGTCTGGACGGTTTCAGGCGTCAACGGGAGCTTCACAGAAGCCGGCTTTATTCCGACCACTACAGGCAAGGCAACCCTCATGGCAAACTATAATGGCATGTCCGCAACGAAAGTCATTGAGGTCTATGGTGAGGCCGTCGACTTGATTGTCAAACCAGCCACATTGCAGCTAAAGATGGGAGAGTCCGGTGCCTTCAGGCTCTACGCTATTGACGCTTCAGGCCATCAAGCTGAGCTGCCCACGCAGTTCGCGACCTGGTCCATCCCGGATCAGCTGATCACCCTTAACACAGATGGCACCTTCACTGCGAACTCAAGCGCCGGCAAAGGCGTGCTCTCCGTTGAATACAACGGCCTCAAGAAGCATTTGCCTATTGCAGTGGGCGAGTTCCATAGAGTATTGTTTGATTTTGAGCAACCATCGGCAACTTTCCTTGGCTATCCGCAGGAAGTCAGCGGAAGCTTCGTACCACTCAAATTCAGCCTGAATGGTTCCATGGGTGGCCGCTTGATTTTCGACTTCACGAAAACAGAAGCAACCAGAGCCGCTTATGTCATGCTACCAGAGACAGGCGTCACCATACCTGAAACGCCGGACAAGCTGGGCTTATGGGTCTTTGGCAATTACGGCTATGAGCACATGCTCAAAGCGAAGCTGGTAGACGCAGATGGAAAAGCCATGAATATCCAGTTTGCGCCAAGCATCAACTGGGAGGGCTGGAAGTTCGTTGAAGCCGCCTATCCAACTGACTTGAAGCCGCCAGTCAAAGTAGAGCGCATTTATGTGGCAGAGGACAATCCCGCAAGGAAGGATCGCGGTGTCATTGTCATGGATCATTTGGTTGCAATCGAAAAGAATACTTTGGATATGGACTTGCCAAAGGATGTTGATAAGCTGCCAAAGCTGGAATCTCAAAAGATGAATACAGACGGCGGTACTACGCTGCTGGTTTACGGCGGTTTCCAGGCAGGATCGAAGCTGAACGGCACTGAAGGCTCGACAACGGACACGACTTATCTCAATTATGTCAATGCCGCGACGCAGCTTAACCGCTCTTCAAAGACCTACTTTGCCGGCCCGGTTGATACAATGCTGGCAAACCTCATGGGCACGGAGGTCATTGCCTCAGGGTACAGCGAATTTATTTCTGACCAGGTGGCTGTCGTGACCCTGAATTTTAAAAATAACGCCATCATCAAAGCGGACGCTTCTCAGTGGCAAGCTTTCCTGGCACGCACCAATGCCATGCTGGCAGGCAGCGGAGAGAAATCGCTCATGATTGTCACCAATTCGACGCTGAATTTCTCAGACAAGCTCGAAGAAGCGCTCTTTTATGAAAAGCTTGAGCAGCTCTACAACAAAGGGATCCGCACAACTATCTTCAGCGGCGGGGGTGCTGTCAAAGACCCGGACCTCAGGCTGACACGCTACGCCACTGTCGTCGACGTTCAGTCCCTGACGGCCTCAAGCACATTTGACCTCAAAACAGAGGGAAAAGCGATTGCTGTCAATTTAAAAGATGGCAACATCACTTATCAAATCAGACCCCTTCAGTTGAAAAAATAGCATCCTGAAAGTTCGTGAAATAAAATAAAGAACAAACAAAGAGGGCTGCTGCAAACTATAAATTTAGTTTTGCAGCAGCCCCTTTTTTTTGCTCTTTTTTGAAGTGTCCTACCCCGCGAGCAGCGCTACAAACAGGGGGATTGTGGCAATTGACAGCAGTGTTGAAATGAAGACCGCCCTGCTGGCCAGCTGAAAGTCGCTGCCATACTGGGCGGCAATGACGGCCGAGTTGGCTGCTGCCGGCATGGCGGAAATGACCACCGGCACCCCCAGCAAAAGGCCTTCAAAGCCCATCATCTTAAGCACGAGGTAAACGCATACCGGCATGACAAGGAGTCTGATCGCAGAGAAGGCATAGACCTTCCAGTCCATGGTCAGCTGCTTGAAGTCGCTCTCCGCTAAAATAAAGCCAATAAACATCATGGAGAGTGGCGTCGTCATTGAACCCACAAGTGACAGTGCATCATAAATTGGCGCTGGAAGCTTCACCGACAGCAAGAACAGGATAAAGCCTGCAACTACAGCGATCAAACTCGGGTTCGGACGAAAGCCCTTCCTATGGGTATGGGCTGCATCACCATGTCGTTTCAGGACGTGAACGCCATGGGTCCAAACGAGAAAGGAAAAAGGCAGATTATAAATTGCTGTATAAAAAACGCCTTGAGCACCAAAGATCAGGTTGATGACCGGATAGCCCATGTAGCCAAAGTTAGAAAATAAAATAATGTACTCATAGACATCCATGGCTTTTCCGTCGACTCTTAAAACCCAGGTCGCCGGTCTGACCATCAGGATGCCAAACACATAGACACAAAGGGAAATGATGAGAAAAACCGCGCTGCTCCTCAGTACGGAGGGTGAAAATTCCATGTTCATGGAAGTGATCAGGAAAGCTGGCAGCGTCACGTTGATGACCAGGCTTCCAACCTCGCGAATGATATCATCTGAAACGACCCTCAGCCGCTTGACGACAGCGCCAATCACTATGAGAAGGAATATGACAAAGATTTGCTGTAGGACCACTGGCAACACTCCTTGAAGAACAGCACTGAAGCTGGATGACGCATTTGTCAATCCGTCTATAGATATTCGAAAAAGTCGGCAATGCCGCTGTTGATGAAATCGTAAAGCAGAGGCTGATCTGCTGAGAAGTCGCCTATTTTGGACAGGGCGTGGCTCAAATGACCATCGGCAAAACGCTTTTCAATTATTTTCAGCGTTTCCTGATCAAATGCAGCAACGAGCAGCTGGTTTGCCTCTGTCACAAAATAATTCGCAAATACATCCCCATTCAAATAGTAGATCCACTCGGCCACGTGCGCATTATCGCGATTGAACTCCGTAAAGAGGTCGCCGGCCATATAGCTGTTTGGCATGAGCTCGGGCATGGCAGCCTCGAAATCCGCCAGAAAACCGGGGTCAAGGATGCTATAAAGCGACAGATACTCCGTTTTTCGAAGCATGAAAGACGCTTCCACCGGAGAAACGGCCAGCTGATGCTTCAGCTCACAGCTTTTTACCCAGCGCGGCGGATGTCCCGGCAGTTCCATCCCTATCAGAAGGTCGAAGATCCGGACAAAATAGCCGTTTTCATTCTCGATCAGCGCTTCACAGCGATAAAATCCCGGTTTGTCACCTTCCTTGACCACATTCTTAAGCAGCGTCGACTTTGGCCCATCCAGCTTTTCATCCAGAACGAGGTCACCAAGGTAGAGGATCCCTTCAGCATCCTGACCGTGAAGGCGCATGAGATAATAGTGAAGGTGCTCGCACGTCGTCTCTGGGCAAGGGCCAAGCCGGTCAAAGAGCGCGATTGCCGCCTCCGTGCCAAGGCCATTTTTTTCATAATCCTTGAGTACAAATTCAAATTTTGGCAAAAAGTCATAAATTGCATTTGGAGACTCCGGATCGACTGCATGAGAGGTGGCAATAAGATAGGCAAGTTCTTGATAGGTGATGGCCTCAAATCCGCCGCCAAGACCGCCTGTCATCTCCTGGATCCGCTGCTCTATGCGTTCTTTTTCAAGGGCATCAAATTCATCATAAGCATCAATGCCGTAATCCTCATAATCCAGATGCAGAAGTTGAAAAATTGTACTGGAGCCATCGATTCGCCATCTGGCGACGACGCCAACGACACCCATGAGTCTCGTCTTTGTCGCCTGGGCGTCAATCAGCTCTACACGCTCTGAAAAAGGGCGGGTAAACCGCCCTTCTATTACTTTTCCCATATAATTTCCTTTCCCGCGATTAAACGGCGGGTACTAACCGTTCCTGTACCTCTTTTGCTACCGCATCCGCTCTGGTTTGTGCTTCCTGGTTGGAAGCCGCGACTGAAGAAACATAAATCTTCAGCTTTGGTTCTGTGCCGGACGGTCTGATGGCAAACCAAGTGCCACCCTCCAGTTCGTATTTGACAACATCAGATTTTGGAAGGCCAGTATCATCATTTTCAAAATCTGTGATCTTGACGGCCTTGAGGCCCGCCACCGATTCCATGCGGTCATTTCTGGCGTTTGACATGATTTCCGCGATTTGCGCCATGCCATCCTTGCCCTCGCGCTTCAAATTTACCAGGGACTCATAGTGATAGCCGTACTCTCTGTATAGCGCATCAAGGCGATCCAGGAGGGATTGCTTGCGCGCATAGTAGTACATCAGCATTTCAATGATCCAGACCGTCGAAATGACAGCGTCCTTATCCCTGACGTCCGTGCCAATCAAGTAACCATAGCTCTCTTCATAACCGAAGAGAAAGCTCTTTGAACCGTCTTCATACTGGCGAATTTTTTCTCCAATAAATTTGAAGCCCGTCAGAGTGCTCACAACTTCAATGCCGTGCTTCTTCGCTATGGCCGCACCAAAATCAGAGGTGACTATGGTATCCAGAATGACTGGATTTTTAGGAAGCTCGCGCAGCTGTGAGATCATATAATCCAGGAGAAGACCACCCGTTTGATTCCCCGTCAGCTTAATATATTGGCCCATGTCGTCACGCACGACGACGCCAACCCGGTCGCAATCCGGATCTGTAGCGATTGCTGCCGTTGCGCCATATTGCTCTGCATAAGCGACCGCGCGCTCATAGGCAATCATTTCCTCAGGATTAGGCAGTTTAATGGTGGTAAATTCGCTGTCCTCAACCATTTGCTCCTGCACAGGGATCAGACCTTTAAAATCCAGCGCGTTTAGTGCGTTCACCACAGGACGTCCGCCTGTGCCGTGAAGCGGTGTGAACACGACTTTAAACCCTTCAGGTGCGTTGCTGAACAGGGACGGCGTACAGGTCTTGGCAATGACGCCTTTAATATAGGCCTCATCCACAGCTTCTGGCACAATCTGAAGCAAGCCCTTTGCCTCCGCTTCAGCCTGCTCCATATAGGAGACGTCTTCAAAGGATTTAACGGCCACTACAGCCTCTATAACTTTGTCAGCTTCTTCAGGCACCAGCTGACAGCCGTCTTCCCCATAAACTTTATACCCATTATACTCAGGCGGATTATGGCTGGCTGTGATGACAATGCCTGCGGATGCATTCAGATGGCGTACCGCAAAGGAAAGCTCCGGCGTTGTTCGAACACCTTCGTAAGTATAGGCTTTTATGCCATTCGCTGCCATAACCAAAGCAGCTTCGAGGGCAAACACCTTGGAAAATCTGCGCGTATCATAGGCAATGACTATGGCCGGTTCTGTCCGGGCATTCCGTTCAAGAATATACCTGGCGAAGCCCTGTGAGGCCTTGCGGATGACGTAGCGGTTCATTCGGTTGGTACCTGCGCCAATAATGCCGCGCATACCACCCGTCCCAAACTCGAGATCTTTATAAAAGCGTTCCTCAATTTCCTTTTTGTCATCCGCTATAGCCTGGAGCTCCTCACGCGTCTGGGCATCCACATAAGCGCTCTCAAGCCAGCTTTGATAATTTTTCTGAAAATCCATAAAAATCCCTCCTCAAGTGTCTGTTCCCGGACTGTTGACACTTTCAGCGCCACACCAGGTGTTTTTACGTCTATGCTTTCAGCAGTTCTTCCAGAACTGTCACAAGAAGCTGATCCTTAATGGTATTCAGATAGAGTCCGTTGCTTTTCAGAACATCCGGCAGCCAGCCTGGGATCTTTTTTCTGTCCTCCACTTGAATCAGCGGATCACTGGAAAGCACCTCCCGGGCAAGCATATCATCACTGGTAATTCTGAAGCGGTCTATGCCCACTTTTTCAGCACCATATTCAATGAGGGCCAGTGCGATCTCTGCGTAGGTTGCCGCAGCTGGAAGTTTTAGCAGCTCGCAGAGCTTAGGTATAACATCTTCAAAAAGCAGGCGCTGCGGGCTCTTATCCTTGATCCCAATCAGTGCCGCCAGCTTTGCCAATACCGCGTCATCCATCTGTGAGAACCGCTGGATATAATAACCGTTTTCCCTCAGGTGATCCACATAGAACAGTTTTCCATGATACCCCCGGTAATGCTTCAGGGTATCATAATACCCCATTTTCATGTTTCGATGCAGTGTCTCCGGCAAGACTTCCAAGGTTTTTCCCAAATCTCCGGATGGGTAGAGCCGCGTCAGGTTCAGGCCGGTTTCATCAAATTTCTGCTTGACACCGATTCCCTGAGACTCTACACAGATCAACTCTTTAAACCCCTTCTGTTTCAACAGTCTCACAGGGAGATTGTCGTAGAAACCACCGTCTATGTAGAGCTTGCCGTCAATACGTTCCAGCTGGAAAACCGGCAAATTTGCCGAGGCCATAAGATACTCAGCCAGCATCCCCTCCGGAATCTCGGAAAGATAAACATCCAGAGGCTTAAAGTCTGTCAGAGAGACTGTCACAAAGCCAAAAACCTTGTCTGTCCCTCTTATCACATCTTCTTTCAAGGTATCTTTCAACAATTTTCTCAGGGGTGTGATGTCCAGGCCACCCTCTGAAATGAAGCGTTTCAGCGAAGCGTGAATTTTATTGAAGTCTCCGGTTTCGAGGTCCATTCGAATGATCTTGTCCATGAGCTTTTCGTCGCCCTTGAAGACATGAGTGGGCTTCATATTGTACCAGATCTCCCACGCCAGATCGAAGTCATCCTGAATGATATAGGCCCCGTTGATCGCGCCAATCGACGTGCCGGCGACGCCTTCTATGTCGATCCCAAGCTCTCTGAGCGCTTTCCAGACACCGACATGATAAGAGCCTTTGGCGCCGCCGCCCTCAAGTACCAAACCCGCCATTACGAACCCTCCATTTGCTTTGAAACAAGCCCTCGAAGCTGACTCCAACTAATTACAGCGCTTTATTCTCTATCACAGCGAACATCAATGTTCCCTTACAAGCCAGCTCTTCACCGACATATGCCGTCGCGCTGCCCTTTCCAATACCCCTGCGAAAGGTGTGCAGCTCAACTTCCAGTCGAAGCTGATCCCCAGGGACAACCTGGCGTTTAAACCTTACCTCATCTATACCCGCAAAAACGGCAAGTTTTCCTTTATTTTCTTCTAAACTCATTAAAGCTACCGCGCCCACCTGGGCGAGGGCTTCCACAATTAAAACCCCTGGCATGATTGGGTTCCCCGGAAAATGGCCCTGAAAGAACGGCTCATTGGCTGAGACAGATTTTATGCCCACTGCACTCTTTCCTGGTTCATAAGCCTCAATTTGGTCCACGAGGAGAAATGGATACCTGTGAGGAATAATCTTTTGAATTTCAATGCTGTTCAACATAAATACAAACCTCCTGTTTGCTCGCTCAATGGAAAGCTTCATCTTGAGCGGCTTCCATCACTTGTTTTAGATTTCGAGCTCCGTTTCACCTTTAATGGACGCAGAGCCGCCGACCCACACGGTCTGAAGTTTGCTTCCCAAAGTGTCAATGTCGTTCTCGTGTGCGCCTTCCGGGTCCAACGGCACATTCGGTACAAGTCCGCTTTCCTCAAGCTTATCCCCACCTGCTTGCCGGGCGGTGCTGGACCACACCGTCCTGGCCTTGATCAAGGACGGCTTGTTCATCCACATGCCCTGAACAAAACGCATGTCATTTCCCCGAACGGCGCCGTAGGCGCTGAGATACGCTGCAAGGGCGCCATTTGAGGTCCCTGTGGCCGACTCTTCATCTATGCCGAACAGTGGCGCAAAGTTGCGGCACCATGCTGTCACAGAGGGTTGCCCGGGGTTGCCGGTGGACGTACCCGTCTCCAGCGTAAAGCAGTGATAACCGGTAACGCCGTGAGCCTCACTGATCTGGCGAATGTCCTCAAAGTCAGGCTGCATTTCTTTCAAAGCCTTTAGGCTCGATACTGGCACTAAAATGTCCCTGAGTCCGGTGGAGACAATTTGAACAGGCAGACCAGCCGCCTGGAAATCCTCAGAAAGTCCTAACGACCAAAAAATCTCTTCAGGCTCGAGAATTGGACCAAAATCAGGCGCTACCTGAGCCATTAAAATCTCTTCAGCGTCTGCCTTGATTCTCAAAAGTCCCGCCTTGGTCTCCTGAACAAAGTCGCGGCGTCCATTCAACCGCCCAAGCTTCTGAAGCAGCGAAAAAACAGCAATGGTCGCATGTCCGCATAGCGCCACCTCGTCTGAAGGCGTGAAAAATCTGACCTTAAAGTCAGCCATGTCGCTCTCAGAGACAAAAGCCGTCTCAGAAAACCCCATGCGTGCCGCGACCTTTAGCATTTGCTGCTCCGTCAGCATGGCATCCTCTGATTGAATGACCACACCGGCTGCGTTTCCACCCTGACCGTCCTGCGTAAAGGCATGGACTTCATAAATATGGACTTTCATGTCAATCACCGCCTCCAATTTTCAGTTCTAAGGGCTCTGCCATAGGCTGACCTTTTGTCTGAAAAACAGGCTGTGCATACACTCCCAATTCTTCCAAAGGTCTACTATACGATTTTATAAATACGGCGCGTTGGGAGGCTCCCTACGCGCCGCAGTTCTTTTCTTTTGGTCTGATAAACAACCGTTTCTGATCTTTGATCCAAGACGTCGCCTGTGCTCTGACCTGAAATGGCTTGTCCTTGTCTCAAATCAATGACACTGAAATTAGCGACGACGCTGGGTCATCATACTTTTTTCAAGCACATCAATGTGCTCAAGGGACATGCCCGTTCCTTTAGCGACGCAGGAAATGGCGTCCTCTGCGACATAAGTAGGGATCCCTGTTCTCTTTTCGAGCATTCTGTTCAGCCCGTGAAGCAATGAGCCGCCGCCTGTCATGACGATTCCCCGAGCGCTGATATCAGAAGCCAGCTCCGGCGGTGTTTTCTCAAGCACGGAATGCACCGCGTCGCTAATAGCGTTGACGGGCTCACGAAGCGCTTCAAGCATCTCCTCACTGCTGACCGTAATGTTCTTTGGCAGGCCTGTGATCAGGTCCCGGCCACGGCAATCCATGGTGATGGGCTTTGGACGCGGAGACGCCGTTCCTATTTCCATTTTAAGTTCTTCTGCAGTCCGCTCACCAATCAAAAGATTATGTGCTTTTCGCATATATTTTATAATAGCTTCATCAAATTTGTCGCCTGCTACTTTGATGGATTTGCTGACGACTATGCCCCCAAGTGAGATGACGGCAATGTCCGCTGTGCCACCGCCAATGTCAATGATCATGTTGCCGTCTGGCTTAGTGATATCAAGACCGGCCCCGACAGCTGCCGCAATAGGCTCCTCGATCAGGAAAGTCTTGCCGCCGCCCGCTTCAACTGTAGCGTCTATGACTGCCCGCTTCTCTACCTCGGTTACCCCGCTTGGCACGCAGATTATAATTTTGGGTTTTATAAAACGACGTGGTCCACAAGTCTTATTGATAAAATGGCGCAGCATTTTCTCGGTAACTTCATAGTCCGAGATGACACCGTCCTTCAAAGGACGGATCGCGACAATATTGCCCGGCGTTCTGCCAAGCATCTTTCTCGCTTCTGAGCCAACGGAGAGAACGCGGCCCGTATCCCGGTCAATGGCGACCACGGAAGGCTCTTGAAGCACAATCCCCTTGCCTTTTATGAAAACGAGGACGCTGGCAGTACCAAGGTCAATCCCGATTTCAGTGCCTAATCCAAACATATGTGACCTCCTAATTTCTTTTGTATATCAAGATGCAGCGTTTCACTGACTACTGAAATTTCTTGTGTTGAGACCGGGGCATTAACCTTCCGCGCGAGAAATATTCGCACCCAACTGACGGAGCTTATTTTCAATCTCGACATAGCCTCGGTCTATATGATAAGTATTTCCTATTTCCGTCGTTCCTTCAGAGATCAGCCCCGCGAGAATCAGCGCAGCACCAGCTCTCAGGTCAGTCGCCATGACCTTTGTGCCCCTGAGTGACCGGACACCTGTAACGACGGCACTGTGACCCTCAATCTTTATGTCAGCGCCCATGCGGTTAAGCTCTGCCACATGCATGAACCGGTTTTCAAAAACGGTTTCAATGACGACAGAAGTGTCAGAAGCCGCTGCCATCAGCGCCATAAATTGAGCCTGCATGTCCGTAGGAAAGCCCGGATAAGGGAGGGTTGTCACATCTACGGAATTGATTTTCCCCTGCCCAATGACACGCAGGGAATCCTCTTCCTCCTCTATGACAACGCCTGCTTCCTTGAGCTTGGCAATGATAGGCTTGAGGTGACTTGGAACTACGTTTTCAACAACCACATCACCGTTTGTGATCGCTGCGGCTACCATATACGTGCCCGCTTCTATGCGGTCCGGAATGACCTGATGTCTCGAGCCTTCCAGACGCTCCACACCTTGTATTCGGATGGTGTCTGTCCCGGCGCCCTTGACATTTGCGCCCATCTTGTTTAAAAAGTTCGCCAAATCAATAATTTCAGGCTCCTCAGCTGCGTTTTCAATGATGGTGGTTCCCTCAGCCATAGTGGCTGCCATCATGATATTTTCCGTTGCGCCAACGCTTGGAAAGTCAAGATAGACACTGTTTCCTATCAGCTTATCCGCCCGGACCTCAATAAATCCCTCACCCTGCTCGACGTGGGCGCCAAGGGCGGCGAAGCCCTTCAGGTGAAGGTCTACCGGCCGCGCGCCTATGGCGCAGCCGCCCGGCATAGGGATGCGCGCGACGCCGCACCTTGCAAGCAGCGGGCCCATGACAAAAAAAGACGCCCTCATTTTCTGAACCAGTTCAAACGGCGCCTCCGTCTGTGTAATTTTTGGGGTGTTTACTTCCAAAATGCCATCCTGCACACTGCTGACCTCAGCACCAAATGCTCTGAGAACGTCGCTCATGACCTCAACGTCCTTCAGAGGAGGTACATCTTCCAGCACACAAACCGTTTCAGCCAAAAGGGTCGCCGCCATAATAGGCAGCACCGCATTTTTTGCTCCGCTTATTTTCACGCGGCCTTTCAAAGGTCCGCTCTTATGAACTAATATATTCGCCAAAATTGGCCTCCTCTCGCGATCGCCAAAATCCACACTATAATTTGAACCACGTCAATTTTTACCGGACATAATTCACCGCTTGCATTATATACAATTACGAAAGAAAGTTCAACCTCTTTCATTATAACGTAAAAAACGTCAGTCAAAAAGACAAAAGGTGAGGACTTCAGGCTCCCGGAGAGTTTTATTTTAAGCCGCGGGACTATTCGATACCCACGTCTGAATTTTCTTAGTGAGTAAGACACTTATTTGCTCTGAAAAGTGTCTGTGTTTTTCAGGATCTGTGTTATTCATGGAAAATAAAAAAGCACCCTTGCGCCAAAGCAAGCTGAGCACCGCCGGAAAACGCTGTCAAACGTCCGGCGGCGGCCTCAGCGGATTTTGCCTCGGTGCCAGAATGCTTCTTTCTTAAATTAGTTTTTTTCTACGATTCGGATTCTGTTGGTAGCCCGGCTGAGAGAATCCAGCGCCCGAGCGTAATCCAGTTCGCTGTCGCGCCTTTCAAGACGCTTCTGCGCGCGCTGAAGTGCGGCTTTGGCCCTGTTCATGTCAATTTCATCCGCCCACTCGGCAGAGTCCGTGACAACGGTTGTCTTCTCATAAGTTACGGTGACGAAGCCGCCGCTGCAGGACGCCTCCCTGAATTTCTCCTCGCCTTGTTTCCGAACTCGCAATGAGCCTATGGCGACTGGCGCCACCATTTGCTCGTGGTCATTCATAATCGCCATATCGCCTTCGGTGGTTCTGAGAATGACCATGTCAACTTCCCCATCGAAAAACGTTCTGTCTGGCGTTACGATTTCAAGCATAAAATTAGTTGCCACCTGGGCTCACCTCCTGGAGATCGATCTGTTAAGCGTTATTTAAGGCTTTTTGCCTTCTCAATGGCTTCTTCGATCGAACCAACATACAGGAACGCCTGCTCAGGAAGCCCATCGTGGAGACCCTCGAGAATTTCCTTGAAACCTCTGACCGTTTCCTTGACCGGAACGTATTTGCCAGCAAAGCCGGTGAACTGTTCGGCGACGTGGAACGGTTGGGAAAGGAAGCGCTGAATGCGGCGCGCGCGTGCGACGACCGTCTTGTCTTCGTCCGAGAGCTCGTCCATGCCGAGGATGGCTATGATATCCTGAAGCTCTTTATAACGCTGCAGTATAGCCTGTACCTTACGTGCGACATTGTAATGCTCCTCGCCGACGACTTCAGGCGCGAGGATTCTGGATACGGAATCCAGCGGATCCACCGCAGGGTAAATACCGAGCTCAGAAATCTTCCTGGAAAGAACCGTTGTCGCGTCCAGATGCGAAAAGGTTGTCGCAGGTGCCGGGTCTGTCAAGTCGTCCGCTGGTACATAAACGGCCTGAACAGATGTAATGGAACCTTTCTTGGTCGACGTGATGCGCTCCTGAAGGGCGCCCATGTCCGTAGCAAGCGTTGGCTGATATCCAACGGCACTCGGCATACGCCCGAGGAGTGCTGAAACCTCTGAGCCGGCCTGAGTAAATCTGAAGATATTGTCAATGAACAGAAGGACGTCTTTACCCTCTGTATCGCGGAAGTACTCCGCCATAGTCAAGCCTGTCAGAGCCACGCGCATACGCGCTCCAGGCGGCTCGTTCATCTGACCGAACACCATGGTCGTTTTGTCTATAACGCCCGACTCGATCATCTCATGATAAAGGTCATTTCCCTCACGCGTACGCTCGCCGACGCCCGCAAATACGGACAGACCGCCGTGCTCTTTCGCGATGTTATTGATCAGCTCCTGAATCAGAACCGTCTTGCCAACACCCGCACCGCCGAAGAGGCCAATCTTTCCGCCTTTTGCGTAAGGCGCGATCAGGTCGACGACTTTGATCCCCGTTTCGAGGATTTCAGTCTTTGTGACCTGCTCGTCAAACGGTGGCGCTTCGCGGTGAATTGGGAGCTCTGGAGAACCCTCAATATCACCCTTTTCATCAATGGTATTGCCGAGAACGTTCAAAAGACGACCCAGCGTCTCTTTGCCGACCGGAACCGTAATAGGCGCCCCTGTGTTGACAGCCTTAACGCCACGTACAAGTCCGTCTGTTGAGGACATAGAGATACAGCGCACTACGTTGTTGCCAATGTGCTGGGCGACCTCAACGGTCAGCTTGATATCTTTATATTCGACGCGGATCGCGTCATAGATCTTAGGCAGGTACTCTGTCTCGAACTCAATGTCGAGAACCGGGCCTATGATCTGTACCACTTTTCCCTCCATACAGCTTTCACACCCTTCCAATCAGTTGGTTCTTCAGGGACACTCCCTATTTGAGCGCTTCCGCGCCGCCGACAATTTCCGAGATTTCCTGCGTGATAGACGCTTGCCGCGCCTGGTTGAAGGTCAGCGTCAGGCTCTCAATAATATCTTCGGCGTTGTCGTTCGCGTTCTCCATAGCCAGGCGCCGAGCTGCCTGCTCCGCTGCCGCTGACTCGACAAGCCCGCCATAAATCGTGCTTTCAATGTATTTTGGAATCACATAGCTGAGCACTGTTTCAGGGGATGGCTCGTAGACCATGTAGCTTTCGTCGTCGCCTTCCTCCTCAACCGCTGTTTCCTCAACCTGTTCCTCCAACACCATAGGCAGCAGCTTCAGCATGACCGCCTCCTGAGAGATTGTGCTGACAAAACGCGTATAGACGAACTTAATCTCATCAACCTCTTCCTGGGCATACAGCTTCAGAAGGTATTTGGCGATTTCCTGCGCGTCCGAATACTGCGGATTTTCAGAAATATAGACATATTCTCGAACCACGTCATATTCTCGCTTTGTAAAGCTATCTCTGGATTTTTTGCCGATGGTTATAACTTTTGCGCTGGATTTGTCCTGAATATCTTGAAACACCAGCTTCATTGCGTTGTTGTTGTACCCGCCGCAGAGTCCGCGGTCCGCAGTCACAACGACATAGATACTGTTCTTTACTTCTCTGTAGCCCAGAAACTCATGCTTCACATTCTTTTGAGTTTTCATGAGTTCTTGGACGGTTTCGAGAACAGTTTCGAAATATGGCCGCGTAATATCCATCCGGTCCCTGGTCCGCTTAAGCTTCGCAGTCGAAACAAGCTCCATGGCCTTTGTGATCTGCATGGTGGAGTTGACGCTCTTAATTTTGCGCTTAATGTCGCGCGTTCCCATTCCTGCCACTATCGATCCCTCCTAAGGTGACGTCTTCAGATCAGATGGCCTGATCGAGATCCTCGAAGGAAAAACTTGCCTTGAAGTTCTTGATGGCTTCTTCGAGCCCTGCGACGACGTCATCTTTGAGCTCTTTAGTCGAGCGGATGGCCGCACCGATTTCAGGACGGTGATCTCTCATGTACTCAAGGAATTCCTTTTCAAATTTTTTCACTGCCTCGACCGGAATATCCATGAGGTGTTTATTGGTAACAGCATAAATGATCATGATCTGATCTTCAACGGACATTGTATCATTCTGATTCTGCTTGAGAATTTCCATCAGGCGCACACCATGGTCCAGCGTCGACTTTGTTTCTTTGTCAAGCTCAGAGCCAAACTGCGCAAAAGCTGCGAGCTCGCGGTATTGTGCCAGTTCGAGCTTGATCTTTGATGCGACTTTCTTCATGGCTTTGATCTGAGCGTCTCCACCAACCCGGGAAACCGAGATGCCGGCGTTAACTGCTGGACGCTGACCTGAGAAGAAGAGCTCTGATTCCAGGAAGATCTGTCCATCTGTAATGGAGATTACGTTCGTTGGAATATAAGCTGAGACGTCACCCGCCTGGGTCTCAATGATTGGCAGAGCCGTCAGAGAACCGCCGCCGAGACTGTCATTGAGCTTCGCGGCGCGCTCCAATAGCCTTGAGTGGATGTAAAAAACGTCGCCCGGATAAGCTTCGCGGCCTGGTGGTCTGCGGAGCAGCAGGGACATGGCGCGATAGGCAACCGCGTGCTTGGAGAGGTCATCATAGATGATCAGAACGTCCTTGCCCTCATGCATGAAGGTCTCGCCCATTGCGCAGCCTGCGTATGGCGCAATGTACTGGAGCGGCGCCGGCTCAGATGCGGAAGCTGCAACAATGATGGTATATTTCATGGCATCATTGTCTTCAAGCGTCTTAACCAATTGTGCTACGGTTGAGTTTTTCTGACCAATAGCCACATAAATACAAATGACATTTTCTTTCTTCTGGTTGATGATTGTATCAATGGCAATAGTTGTCTTGCCAGTCTGACGGTCGCCTATGATCAGCTCACGCTGGCCTCTGCCAATTGGAATCATGGAGTCAATGGCTTTAATCCCCGTCTGAAGAGGCTGGTGAACGGACTTTCTGGCTATAACGCCAGGTGCCGGACTTTCGATTGGACGAAAATTATCAGAGACA
This sequence comes from Acidaminobacter hydrogenoformans DSM 2784, assembly GCF_900103005.1. GTDB lineage: Bacteria > Bacillota > Clostridia > Peptostreptococcales > Acidaminobacteraceae > Acidaminobacter > Acidaminobacter hydrogenoformans. The sequence goes on from NZ_FMWL01000013.1 coordinate 54,301, forward strand.
ATAGGTCCCTTTCCGTCCACTGGTTGACCAAGCGCGTTGACAACGCGGCCAAGCAGGGCATCCCCTGTAGGTACTTCAACAATACGCTCGGTTCTCTTTACTAAGTCGCCTTCCCGAATGAACGTGTCGGAGCCGAATAAAACTGCGCCTACACTATCCGCTTCAAGGTTCAATACCATGCCGTATACTTCGCCGGGAAACTCGAGAAGCTCGCCTGCCATGCACTTTTCCAGTCCATGGACTCTGGCGATGCCGTCGCCGACTTGCAATACGGTACCGGTATCTTCGACTTGAAGCTTGGATTCATATTTTAATATCTGCGATTTGATCACAGAACTGATTTCTTCAGGTCTCAGATTCATCTTCCTTATCACTCCCAATTCTCATTTAGAAAGCTCTAAACGACTACCAGCCGCAGCTCTTCCTTGATCTGTGCCAGCTTTTTGCGGACTGAGCCATCTATCATCCGGTCGCCAATCTCGATCACGACACCTGCAATGATGCTTTCATCCACAATGTTTACCAGCGATACCTTCTTACCTGCCTGCTTCGACAGTTTTTCCTCAAGAGCCTTCAGCTGCTGCTCTGTCATTTCGATCGATGTTCTGGCCCGGCCTTTGACCAAGCCTTGAGATTCATCCGCCATGACTTCGAATCTTTTTCGAATTTCTTTGAGCTCGCTTTCACGTCCCTTGTCAATGAGGACTTTGATGAAACTCATCACATCCTTGGAGACGTTCTTCGCGAACACTTCCTCCATGGCAGACTTCTTATCCTGTTCCGTCATAGATGGGGCGAGGAACAGCTCGTTGAAGTCTGGGTTTTCAGCCAACGTGTCGGCGACAAACCCGAGATCGCGTCTGATTTCTTCCAGCTGGCCCAGCTCGACCGCGGCTTCCATCAGCGCTTCCGCATAGGCTTTCGCGACTAGTTGTGCCATGCTGTATCCCCTACCTCCTGAATGAATTGATCGATCAGAGCCTTGTGCTTGTTTCCGTCGATGTCTTTGTGAATGACTTTGGAAGCCGTGAGGATTGCCATGTCAGCAATATCATCTTTAAGCGCGTTGATCGCTTTGACTTTTTCCTGCTCGAGTTCCTTTTGGGTGGCTTCTCTGATTTCAGAAGCTTTATTCTCAGCTTCTTTAATTATATCAGCCATGCGCTTGTCTCCGCGCTGAACCGCCGCTCTGACGATTTCCTTGCCTTCATCCTCAGCATTCCTGATCTTGTGGGAATACTCTGAAATTAATTGATCTGCTTCCTGCTTTTTGAGTGCTGCTGCATCAAACTGGCTCTTGACCTCGTTTTCGCGTTTCTCCATAAATGCCGTTACCGGTTTGAAGAGAATTTTGCGAAGCACCAGGAACAAAATCAATGTGTTGACAATCTGAACCGCCAACATCCAGTCTATTGCGACAAGACCCATTCTCAATTCGGAAGCGAGTACATACACATTCATTTATTCTGCCTCCTTTTTGCGGATTTTCACAACTGGTCCTGTCTGAATTAAATCAGTCTGATCAGCGGGTTCGCAAAGAGAAGAATCAGAGCGATAATGAGGCCGTAAATACCTGTTGTCTCTGCGACCGCTGCGCCAAGCAGCATAGTTCTTGTAATGTCACCCTGTGCTTCCGGCTGACGACCGACGCCTTCTGCGCCTTTACCTGCTGCGTAACCCTGGCCAATACCAGGTCCAATACCTGCGATCATTGCCAGACCTGCACCAATTGCGGAACATGCCAAGATGAGCTCTTTTCCTGTAATCATGTGATTTTTCCTCCTCTTAATCCTCAAATATGTTTTTAGGATGATGCCTGAATTACACTAATGCCAGTAACGGGTTGGCAAACATCAGGACCAGCGAAATAATCAACGCGTAAATCCCGGTTGTTTGTGCGACCGCTTGTCCCAAGAGCATGGTCCTGATGATGAGCGGCTTGTGCTTTGGTCGCTTCCCTACTGCTTCCGCGCCTTTGCCTGCCGCATAACCTTGGCCAATACCAGGTCCTATGCCGGTAATCATTGAAAGGCCAGCGCCTATGGCTGACGCCGTTAGAACATAAATACTGCCTTCCATGCTGACCATAGGGTTGCCATACATCAGGATCAGGGCTATGACCAGTGCCAAAATCCCGGAAGTCTGTGCAACAGCCTGGCCCAGCAGCATAACCATGGTGATGTGGCGGTTGTTTCTCGGGCTTCTGCCCACAGCTTCAGCCGCTTTGCCTGCCGCATAGCCCTGGCCAATGCCTGGTCCAATGCCGGCGATCATGGTGAGACCTGCGCCTATGGCTGATCCCATAATGACGAAAGTGTCTCCCTGCATTGCGATAAATGGGTTTCCAAAGAGCATAATCAATCCTATGACGAGGGCCAGTATCCCAGAGGTCTCTGCGACCGCTGCGCCAAGCAGCATAGTCATGGTGATCTGCTTACTGCTTTTCAAATTCTCACCCACAGCCTCAGCAGCCTTGCCCGCAGCGTAGCCCTGGCCGACGCCAGGCCCTATGCCCGCAATCATGGCGAAGCCTATGCCTATGGCGGAAGCGCCTAAAATTAAAGCTTTCCGGTCAAAGGTCAGCAGCCAGTTTATAAAATCATATAACAGATTGGGTAGTTCCATTCTTTCACCTCGTTTCTTGAACTATTTCAACATTCTTGATTAGTCCATTGCCATGGAGACATATACCATTGTCAGCATGGTGAAAATAAACGATTGCAGCAGCCCCGAGAAGAGGTCAAAATAAATGTGAAACACAGCCGGGACGCCCACTGCAAGCAATGGGATGTTCAAATTGATCAGTGCTGATGTAAATCCGCCAAGGGCGCCATAGAGCAAACTCATGATAATCAAGCCGCCTACAATGTTGCCGAACAGACGAAACGACAGAGAAATTGGTGTCGCGACTTCACCCAACAGGTTGATTGGGAACAACAGGAAAAACGGTTCAAAAAATCCTTTGAGGTATTTTCCGACACCTTTTGACCTGATGCCAAAGGCGTGGATCATGAGAAAAGTAATCAATGCCAGCGCCAAGGTCGTATTGATGTCCGCTGTAGGCGGCCTTAGCCCCAGCAGTCCTGCCAGGTTGGCAACCGCAAGGAAAATCATCAGCGTACCAATATAAGGCGCAAACTTCATGTTCTTTTCTCCCATGGTCTGCTTGGTCAGATTATTGATCATTTTAACAATGGTCTCAACGACAATCTGACGCTTTCCAGGCACCATCTGAAGATTTCTGGCGCCCAGCCAGGCGAGCAAAATGATCCCTGCCATGATCCACCATGTGACGGTCACCGTTTCAGTAACTTGAATCCCAAATGGCAATTCTACGATCCGTGGTCCAAATCCTTCAGTACCCACTTCTATTCCTCCTTTCTTTTCGAAATGTTTTTTGATTTTGAACTTCCTGATAACAACTGCGTCATATAAATGATCAGTTTGACGGTCATAAGGCCCGCTACCATGCCAAGAACCTGGATCTGTTCTGACAGGATAGAAACCAGAAGTGCGGCCGCAACCAGCGAAAACCGGATAAAATAGTGTACGGTGGCATAAGTCTGAGCTTTGCTTGGAGACATGGCGACTGCTTTTTCAATGGTCACACCGAGCTGTCTGAAATTCAGGATGCCAAGTGCAGTACCAAAAAGCAAACCCAGCAGGTAGGGTAAAACGCCACCTCTGAAAAAAATCAAAAAAATGACGGCAAACACTGCCGCAAGCATCAGAGACCGGAGTGTCACTGTCCTCAGCAGCGCCTGAGTGGTTTGCACAGGCATCACTTCCTTTTGTTTGGGGGATGGTCGTTTGTCTTTCTGAGAGCAAGCTTAAACAGTTCCATAAAAGCGGTTGCCGTACCAATCAAGACAAAAATAAGTAAAAAAATACCGTTGGTCCCAACCTTATCATCCAGATAGCGTCCAATCAGAACACCACCCAGGATAGGTGTGATCATCATTAGTGCGACCTGGGACAACAGCGCGAGGTTTTCATACATTTTGAAGCTGTTCTTAGACATGTCTAATCCGCTCTCAATCTTATTTAGATGCAAGTAAGGCCATCCTAAGAATAACACAATTTTTGCCGAATGTGGATAGCTAAGTGTTGCGCAAATTCCCACTTTATGTAAATCTAAAGCAGTATACATGTTTTTTTGTTTACAAAAGTACGAATAATCTTAATATTTTCGTTTATATTTTACAATATAATAGCGGCTTTCTTGTTAAGGAATTAACGTAATTGTACTGCTGAATCAAATGCAATGTCAAGAGTTTGAAAAAGAATACATGCATACAACTGCTAAATTATGTGGTTTGTGACCAAAATGAAATAATTTAAATATTTTTAAAATTGATGTTGTCAATAAAAAAACAGACACCTAATTGGGTCTGTTTTTATATATATATCTCACAAAATTTCTAATTCGCGTTCATTTCTGGTCTCAAAGTCTTCTTGATTCGCTCAACTATACGCTGTGAAGCCATACCATCACCATAAGGATTCACGGCATTCGCCATGGCCTGATAGGCCTCAGGTATTGTCAACAAAGCTTCGCACATGGAAATTATTGTCTCCTTCTCAACGCCTGCCAGTTTTACAGTCCCGGCATCTACCGCTTCCGGGCGTTCCGTCTCTCTTCTCAGAACCAAAACCGGCTTGCCCAGCGCCGGTGCTTCCTCCTGTATCCCGCCAGAGTCCGTCAAGATCAGCCAGGATTTCGCCATGAGATGCGCAAAAGGCTCGTAATCCAGAGGTTCAATCCTGTGAATCCGGTCGCAGCCTTCAAAATGCGCCGCCGCAATTTCCCTAACTGCTGGATTTTTATGCATGGGGAATATGAGCTCAACCTCAGGATACCGGTCGACAATCTCTCTCACAGCGCCAAAGATCGCATGCATAGGTTCTCCCAGATTTTCGCGCCTGTGTGCTGTCAGGAGGATGACCTTTTTGTGGTCGTAATCAATATCCTGGAGCTCAGGTACATCAAAAACGTAGTCTGGCCGAACGACACTGAGCAGCGCGTCAATAACTGTATTTCCCGTTTTCAGAATCCCAGCGCTGTCAACACCCTCGTTCAAGAGATTCTGCACATTCTGAGCCGTAGGGGAAAAATGGAGGTCAGCGAGCCTTCCCGTGAGACAGCGATTCATTTCTTCCGGAAACGGCGAGAATTTGTCAAAGCTTCTGAGCCCTGCTTCGACGTGACCGACTCGAGCGCCTTGATAATACGCCGCCAGTGCCGCTGAGAACGTCGTTGTGGTGTCGCCGTGAACCAGCACCATTTCCGGCCTGAATTCCCGGATGACAGGCTCCAGGCCTTTCAAAACACGACAGGTGATGTCTGACAGCCCCTGACCCGCCTGCATAATATCAAGATCATAATCCGGTGATATCCCAAAGAGTGACAGCACCTGATCCAGCATTTCCCTGTGCTGAGCCGTCACGCAGATGCGTGCGTCAAAAGCCGGATCTGCCGCCAGGGCTTTAACCACCGGCGCCATTTTTACAGCCTCTGGTCGTGTTCCAAAGACAGAAAGGACTCTTATTCTTTCCACAGATTTTCCTCGCTTTCTTCAAGCATCAGCCTCTCCCGGCTGATGGACCGCCTGATAGGAATGAGAATGAGAAGCGCGGCCGCTGCCAGCGCTACCGTCATGGAGCCTATAGCGCCCTGAATCAGGAAGATTCCGGACAGGCCCAGAAGGACGCTGATGAAGTACATGGCCAGGACGACCGTCCTCTGATGATAGCCCAGGGACAACAGCCGGTGATGCAGGTGCCCCTTGTCCGCCTCCATAATTGGCCTGCCGCTCAAAAACCGCCTCAAGATCGCAAAGGTCGTATCAAAGATTGGAAGTCCAAGGGCGAGAACAGGCGCGGCAAACACCAGGAATGTCGCACCTTTGATTGAGCCGTCAATAGAGGTTGCTGCAAGTATAAAGCCAAGAAACAGCGAACCGGTATCCCCCATGAAAATTTTGGCAGGATTGAAATTGTAGGGCAAAAAACCTACACAGCTGCCAACGATTAATATTGTAACCAGCGCTGTTTCCATGCGACCGTTGACAATGGCAACGTAGGCCAGGGACGCAGCCGCTATTATGGATATGCCTGCAGCGAGGCCATCCAGGCCATCAATCAAATTGACAGTATTGGTGATTCCGACAATCCAGAATATTGTAATTGGCAAACTCAGCATGCCAACGTAAATCATTTCAGAAGCGCCAAAATAATTCGTCAAAAAATCGATTCTGGTCCCGCTGAAGTAGAGAATCAGCGCCGCGAGGATCTGAGCAGCCAGCTTAAGCTTTGCTGAAATGGGCCGCATGTCGTCTATAACTCCTGTGATGACAATGATCAGGGCCCCAGCGATCAGCCCCAGTTCTTTGATTCCGGACATGGTATTGAACGCGAGATAGGTTGCCATAAACGCAACAAAAATTGCCAGACCACCTAAGCGCGGAATGGGCTTGGAATGCACCCTCCGTTCATCCTTGGGTACATCAATAGCCCCCACCGCATGGGCAATCCGGATCGCGATTGGCGTCATAAGGTAACTGATCATAACGGACATTACAAACGGCAAAAATAAATTGTACAATACACACACCTCTTATAAGGAACGCCGCCAAAATGCCGAAGGCCAGACATTCAAATTCAGTCTCATTTTATCATGATTTGCCTGACTTTCAACTTAATCATTGATATTTGTAAATCTATTGTGACTTAGTGGTAGTACAACCCGACAAGAGGAATAATCATATTGAAGTTCACGCAAAATACAAACCTCATAGCCTGTTGCTGAGAGAATCATCCTCGTCGACCCATTCACGCGCCACATCCACAATCCTGAAGCTGTCCCGGTCATCCCGAATGATGACTCTGGCAATGCCCGCATTGATGACCAGGCGCTTACACATACTGCAGGAGGTCGCGTTTGGCACATAGCCGCCAGCTGACATTTCAATGCCCACCAGGTATAAATCCGCGCCAATCATATCCCGTCTCGCCGCAGAGATTATAGCATTTGCTTCCGCGTGCACCGAGCGGCACTTTTCGTACATCTGACCGCTTGGAATATTAAGCCTCATACGTTCACAATAACCCAGCTCAATACAGTTTGCGCGGCCTCTGGGCGCGCCAGTATATCCCGTCGCAATAATTTCATCATTCTTGACGAGAATAGCGCCGTAATTGCGCCTTAAGCACGTCCCCCTCGCCAGGACAGTCTCTGCAATGTCCAAATAATAATTGGTTTTATCTCGCCTTGTCGCCAAAAGAAACCCTCCCCTGCTGCTCACAACTCAAGGCGGCACACATGGCACCTCTTGAGGCAAATCTGCCTTAAAGCCCTGTCCGGGCATGCGTCAAGCGCCTCAATCGAAAAAAAGGACAGCAGTTGTGTTTAACGCAACAGACTGTCCTGACGACCTTTCTGACCTTGACTATTTCGTGCCGAAAAGTCTGTCCCCGGCATCTCCGAGGCCCGGTACAATGTAGGCGTGATCATTGAGCTTTTCATCAATTGCCGCTACAAAAATATCCACGTCCGGATGTTCACTGTGAACCGCCGCAATCCCCTCAGGGCATGAAATTATGGAGATCAGCTTGATATTTCTCGCGCCTCTGTTTTTGATGAATCTGATGGCCGCTCTGGCGGAGCCGCCTGTCGCAAGCATTGGATCCAAAACGAGAAGATCCCTTTCAGGAACGTCTGAAGGCAGCTTGCAGTAATACTCCACTGGATTAAGCGTTTCAGGATCTCTGTAAAGGCCTACGTGACCGACCTTTGCTGCAGGCAGCAGTGAAAGGAACCCGTCAACCATACCCAGGCCAGCTCTCAGAATTGGAACAATCGCAAGTTTTCTGCCTGCGATTGCCTTACCTTTCATGACGCAGATTGGCGTCTCAACCTCGACATCCTCAAGGGGAAGCTCTCTGGTCACTTCGTAGGCCATGAGCATGGAGACCTCTTTGATGAGCTCACGGAATTCTTTAGCCCCTGTGTTTTTGTCCCGGATCAGAGTCAATTTATGTTGGATCAGGGGATGGTTTAGTTCAAATACCTTATTCATCTGAATTCTCCTTTCAAATTCGGCGCCGTCGCAGCCGTAGAGCGTCTTTTTTATATAGAATTGGCTTGAAAATCTTTGTAAAAGTTTAAGCAGTGCCCACTTATTTTGGATATTTGGCTTCGATCGCGGTAAGCAAATCCACCCTGCGCTCGTGACGCCCGCCTTCAAAAGGTGTAGCTATAAAAGTTTCAACGATTTTAAGCGCCAGGCCAACACCCACAACGCGGCCACCCAGGCTCAAAACATTGGCATTGTTGTGAAGCCTCGCCATTTCGGCGCTGTAGGTCTCAGACACCACAGCTGCACGGATTCCTTTTACTTTGTTGGCCGCCATAGCAATCCCCTGACCAGTGCCGCAGACCACAATGCCGAGCTCTGCTGCCCCTGAGGCCACCGCTTCAGCCACCGTTTCGCCGTAAACCGGATAATCCACTGAATCCAGCGAATGGGTTCCAAAATCCTTTACCACTATGTTTTTACCTTTAAGATACTTTGAAATTTCTTCTTTCAATTCATAACCGCCGTGGTCACTGCCAATCGCTATGATCATAACTGCCTCCCTAAACTCAATCCTACAAAAGTCATAAATAACCTTAAATAGCCTTCACAAGCCGTTAAAAATATCATACACCATTTTAACTCTATTTTGCCCTATGACTTTTCAACCTGGACAATTCTATAACCTGCCGCTTTGATCAGGCGGTTCATAATTGCTTTGCCGAGGCCGCTGTCCTCAATGGTTTCAGACAAAACGACATCCACGGCTCTCTCGTCAAATGTCCTGAGCGTCCTGAAGAGATTTTGGGCCACCTGTTCCGGCTGGAAACAGCTGCCCAGAGAAATCACTTCCCCACAGTCTGAATAGGCCTGCGCGCGTTCGTCAAAGGTCATGACCCCGACCCGCTTGCCTTCAAGGCTGAGCTGTTTTGCCCTCGCGCATATTTCAGCGAGCACAGCTTCAGGGTCACCCCGAAAAAGGATCACCTCAGCCTCTGGTGCATAGTGCGTATACTTCATTCCAGGCGACCTCGCCGCCTCGCCTTCGACAAGCTTTCTGTCAACAGCCTCATCATGTCTGCCTGTGCCCACCGCTGCCCGAATCATTTCAAGGGTAATCCCGCCAGGCCGCAAAACGACCGGCTCACTGCCAGTAACATCTACCACCGTCGATTCAAGACCAATGTCACTGAGCGCCCCGCATAAAATACACGCAACCCTGCCTGACAAGTCCCGGATGACGTCCTCGCACCGTGTGGGACTGGGCCGCCCTGAGAGATTGGCACTTGGTGCGGCTACAGGCACACCGCTGAGTCGAATTAAGCGTCTGGCCAAGGGATGGGCCGGCATGCGAACAGCGACTGTGTCCAGTCCCCCAGTGACTTCAGAGGGCACTTCTGGCTGCTTCTTCATCACAAGCGTCAGCGGTCCGGGCCAAAAGGCAGCCATCAGGGCCTCAGCCAGGGGCGTCACTTCACGCACCAGACCGTCCAGCGCTTCACGGTCAGCAATGTGCACGATCAAAGGATTGTCCGCAGGTCTTCCCTTCGCTTTAAAGATTTTTCTTATGGCCATTGGTTTCAGCGCGTTTCCCCCGAGGCCATAGACTGTCTCCGTAGGGAAAGCTACCGTTTCGCCTTCACGAAGCAAAGCCGCTGCGCGAAGGAGATCCTCCTCAGAAATGGCGGCAGTGTCCGCGCCGAGGATCAGCGTGTTGTGGGTCCCGTAACCATCGGCAAAATCCTTCACGCGTCCTTCACCACACTTTGCCTGTACCACGTCAGAATTTCCTGCGCGGCAGCCTCCACAGATTCAACCCAGACCTTCAAGTCATAGGTATATTGATTTGAGGTATATTCGTATTTTGGATCGTAATAGCGCTCCATCAGCACCTTGGCAACCGGACCGTAGTCATTCGCCTGAATCAGCGCGACAAATTCATCCACGGTTTCGTTGCCGAGATGCTTCCTGAAGTTGTCCATGATGGCGAGCAGTTCTTGCTTGGCGCCTTCCATGCGCGTGTATTCCCTGACGATTTCCTGCTCCCGGAACCACATAGGGGCGTCCACATAAATATGCAAGCCCTCCCGCATTCCGGCCAGCACCGTGTCGTCAATATTGACGCGGCCCAGGCGCTTGCTCTCCGCTTCAACAAAGAGGTTATTGCTCTTTGCATTCTTCAAAGCCCGGTAAAAGCGATCCTCGAAAGTTTTCTGCGAAGGCTGGGGCTCAAGGCCCACCCTTCCCAGCATGGAGCCCCGGTGATGGGCGAGGGCCTCAATGTCAATGACATCCAGGCCTTTTTCTTCCAGCGCGTTCAGAATCAGAGTCTTTCCAACACCGGTGTTGCCATGAAGCACAATGAATCGACGCGTCCCACTCAAGGTATGAAGGGCCTGAAGCATATGCTGCCTGTAGGCTTTGTAACCGCCTTCAATCACAAAGACCTCATGGCCAATGGCTCTCAGCAGACTGGCAAAGCTCTGGGAGCGCATGCCGCCCCTGGCACAGAACATGGCAATAGGACGGCCTGTCGCTTCTATGGACAGAAACCGCTCGTAGAGCTCAGGCAGCTGGGCGGACACCGCCTTTACGGCCCGGCGCTTCGCCTCAGTTACACTTTTCTTCTTATAAGCTGTGCCCACCTCAGCCCGCAGCTCATCTCCAAAAATGGGCAAATTAATCGCCTCGCCTATAGTGCCCTCCGCGTACTCTCCCGGAGACCTGACATCAATAAGCTGCCAATCCTCCTCTACCTGTGCGTAGGGGATCCACATCTCTCTCATCTTCTTTCACCTGCTTTCCTGACCTGTCACAAAAATGCGACAGACGGGTCGTGGCTTTGTCGATCGCCACCACCCGGCTGTCGCAGTTTAAGTTTATTCTTCCACAGTTTTCATGGCTTCCGCCTGATAGTGTGTAATCAGCGCGTCGACCATTTCGTCGATTTCTCCCGCCATATAGGCATCAATTTTATAGACCGTCATGCCTATGCGGTGGTCCGTAATACGGCCCTGAGGAAAATTGTACGTCCTGATTTTGCCGCTGCGGTCTCCGGTGCCCACCTGGCTCTTGCGCTCCTCGGCAATTTCCGCGTTCTGCTTGGAAAGTTCAGATTCGTAAAGGCGGGCCTTCAAAATCTGAATGGCCTTTTCTTTATTCGAAAGCTGGGACTTGCCATCCTGGCAGGAGACCACCATGCCTGTTGGCAAATGTGTCACCCTGACTGCAGAGTCCGTCGTATTAACGCTCTGGCCGCCGTTTCCTGAGGAGCGGAAAACATCTATCCTCAGGTCGTTTGGATTGATGTCAATCTCTACGTCATCCACTTCCGGAAGCACTGCCACCGTTGCCGTAGACGTATGAATTCTGCCCTGTGATTCCGTTGCCGGAACGCGCTGAACCCTGTGAACACCGCTTTCGTACTTCAGCTGGGAATAAGCGCCCTTGCCCTTGATCATGGCAGAGGCTTCGCGAATCCCGCCTACGCCGCTTTCAGAGGTATTCATCATTTCAACTTTCCAGCGCTTCTTTTCAGCGAAACGAATATAGAGCCTGAGCAGCTCTGCCGCGAACAAGCCCGCCTCGTCTCCACCGGCACCAGCCCGTACTTCCAAAATGACATTCTTGTCGTCATTGGGATCCTTTGGAATCAGAAGCCTTCGCAGCTCGACCTCGATCTCTTCGATCTTGATTTCAAGCTCTGAAAGCTCCATTTTGGCCAGTTCTCTCAAGTCCTCGTCATTTTCTTCCATCAGAATGGTCTTTGCTTCTGACATCCCGTTTTTGGCCGCTTTATATGCCCTATAGGTTTCAACGATAGGCGTAATTTCCGCGTGCTCTTTCATATAGCGCTGCCAAAGCTTCTGGTCGTTTATGACCTCCGGGTCAGCGACTTTCGCGGACAAGTCTTCATATTTTTCTTCTATAAATTCGAGTTTATCAAACATGTTTCCAAAACCCTCTCCCAAAGTTTCTAAGAACTTTGTTTCACTGTCTAAGCGCCGTAATGACGCGGTCATTTCCTTGTAAATCCCGTAAGCATTCTACCTTTTCCCAAGCCCCTGCGTCAAGCAAAAATTGTTTGACCGCCGCTGCCTGGTCATGTCCTATCTCCAAAATCAGCCTTCCCCCGGGGATCAGTGGCCTTATGGCCAGAACCGCCAGCCGCCTGTACGGTTCGAGTCCGTCAGGTCCGCCATCCAGGGCCAGCCGGGGCTCGTGAGCCTTAACCTCCACCTGGAGCGTCTCAATCACATCAGTGGGAATGTACGGCGGATTGGAAGCAATCATATCAAAAGACGCCGTTTCAGACCGCTCAAGAAACTCGAACATATCCGCTTCTACCAGTGCCACCTGTCGCGTCAGACCAAGCCGCATGACATTTTCCGCCGCGACACTCAGTGCCTCCGCAGAAAGGTCCACAGCGCAAACCATAGCCCTCGTCTCATAATGGGCAATGGACAGCGCTATAGCGCCGCTGCCCGTCCCGAGGTCCGCCACTTTAAAGATTTTTGCCGATGGTCGCTTCAACCCAGCATCTTTCAGTTCCGCCAGTGCCGTTTCAACCAGCAGCTCCGTATCACTCCGGGGAATCAGCACCCCTGGTTCAACCACAAAATCGAGCCCCATAAAGCCCGCATGGCCAAGGAGATACTGTAGCGGTTCACCTGCTCCGCGACGTGACGTCAATTGCTCAAGCTCTTTCTCCTTGTCAGGGTCCAGAACTGTCTCCCCATCCATGAAGAGCTTCAGTCGATCCCAGCCCAGCAGATGACAGAGCAGCGCCTCCGCTTCCCAGTGCGCATTGTCCGTGACAGATGACAACTGCTTTTTCACGTTTTCAAGGGTACTACGAACTGATGGCATTCGCCTCTGCCCCTTCAATTTCGAGCACTTTGTTCAGTGCCGCTATTGCCACCTCGAGCTGACGGTCATCCGGTTCCTTTGTGGTAAGCTTCTGCATCATCAGACCCGGGTAGCTGATCGCCCTGACCAAAATGCTGTCACTCTTGCCAGCCCACTTGATGATTTCATAAGAAATTCCAGCGATCACAGGCAGCAGAATCACTTTAAGGGCTATGCGCATAACGAGGTTCGACCAGCTGATGAAAGAAAACACAACTATGCTCACGACGAGCACAATCAGCAGAAAGCTGGTGCCACAGCGGGGATGCAGCGTCGTAAACATTCTGGCGTGTTCCACATCCACTGGCTGCCCGCTTTCCAGGCAGCTGATCGATTTATGCTCCGCGCCATGATACTGAAACACCCGCTTGATGTCCCGCATTTGTGAAATGAGTGCCAGATAGGCAATGAATACCCCAATTTTGATAAGGCCCTCTGCAACGGTCATGACCATGGTACTTTCGAGAATGCCGCCCAAAAATCTGGCAGTCAGTGTAGGCAGCGCACCAAACAGTACAAAAGCCATGACAAAAGCGAACAGCATTGAAATCGCTACAATGATGTTATCTGCTTTATCTCCGAATTTATCCATAATCCAGCGGTCAAATTTACTTGGCTCATAGGTCTCGTCCGCTTCTGAAAAAACCTCAGCGGAATATGTCAATGCGCGAACGCCGACAATCATAGAAGAGATCAGGCCAAAAAAACCTCTTAAGACTGGTATTTTTCCAATTTTTTGCATCCAAGGTCTGGATTTCAAAGCTTCGACTTTGATGTCGATCTCGCCGTCCGGTTTTCGAACAGCTATGGCAATTGTCTTGCGGCCTCTCATCATGACGCCTTCAATTAAGGCTTGACCGCCAATTGCCGTATAATTCTTTTTCATAGGTTTTACGCCTCACTTTTTCTGATGCTCATAGGCATCCCGGAGCTCAAAGTAACATTTGGGGCACAGTGACTGATACTCAACTTGATCCAATCCATCTATAGCGACCTGTTCCCCTTCAAAGACAAACACACCGTTGATTTTTCTTCCATTTAATAGCGCCTTCTTGCCGCAAGTGCAGATGGTCTTCAGCTCCTCAATGCTGTGAGCAAGGAGAAGCAGCCGCTCGCTGCCCTCAAACCCGTTCATTCTGAAGTCGGTTCTGAGGCCGTAGCAAATCACTGGAATCCCGCTTTTGACTGCAATTTCGAAAAGGTCATCTATTTGATTCGTTTTAAAAAACTGAACCTCATCCGCCAGGATACAGTCAACGCTTCCGTTTTGGTCCATCCAGCCTTTGACTTCACCCTTGACGTTAGCTTCAGGCGGAAGCCACAAGTCGACTCGTCTCGCGAATCCAAGCCTCGAGACAACCGTATCCGCGCCCTTTAAGTCTGTCTTTGGCTTCAAAATCATGACGCTCATGCCGCGCTCTTCGTAATTGTAAGCCACTTGAAGCAAGTTGGTGGACTTGCCGCAATTCATGGCGCCATATCTGAAATAGAGTTTGCTCATACCCTCTCAGAAACCTCCCGGATAGTAAAACAGGTTAGAGATTCGCATCTCTAACCCAATTACTGAAGTGATTCTATAAGCCGTATTTCTGCTTGAATTTGTCTGCTCTACCGCCGCGCTCAACTTGCTTCGCTGTTCCGGTATAGTAAGGATGACACTCTGAACAAACCTCGACGTGAATGCTTTTGTTTGTCGATTTTGTTTTGAAAGTGTTCCCGCATGCGCACTTCACTTCTACTTCATTGTAGTTGGGATGAATGCCCTCTTTCATTTACGTTCACCTCTTTCCGATTAACACTGATATCACTCATAAATAATATGAGATTGGTCGCGTTCTGTCAAGCCATTAAATTATAGCACAGGTGTTTTTCTGATGCAAGCCTTCAATTTCCGCGCTCATTTTCCGGACTAAAAACTCGGTCCAACAGGCGAATTTCTTTACAGGCGTCTGACGCGCCAGGCACTTCCGGTTTTTTCGTTCTCGTGGTATAGTTATCCTGTATTTGAAATTGGCATATTGAAACTAACTATTACCGCTGGGAGGTGTCTGCGATTCGACCTGAAACTTATCAAGTTTTCTTTAAAAAAACCTTATGCGCGCTTCTGATGTCATTATTTGTACTATTGCCCCTGATGGGCGCAGCAGACCACTCTTCCTT
The DNA here is from genome assembly GCF_900103005.1 of Acidaminobacter hydrogenoformans DSM 2784. Lineage (GTDB taxonomy): Bacteria > Bacillota > Clostridia > Peptostreptococcales > Acidaminobacteraceae > Acidaminobacter > Acidaminobacter hydrogenoformans. Next base: position 69,444 of record NZ_FMWL01000013.1, read on the forward strand.
TGGTACCAACACTATGCGGGAGATCTCCATCTATCTGAACGACCGTAAGCTGGATTTGAAAACCATGCCCATCGTTCGTAGCGGTGTCGTCTACGTTCCCATGATTGAACTCGCTGCAGAGCTAAGGTTTTATTATCAGAGATTCAACGGCGAAGCTGCGGTCCTCTATAAGAACAACCTTTTTGTAAAAGTGCTGAAAGACAGTGATACCGCTTATGTCAATGGTGCTGAAGTGCCGCTTGCGGGACCTGTCTTCGAGGAGGAAAACCGGCTGTATCTGCCCATCAGCCTGATCGCCTCCGCTTTGGATTTTGAAAGGCGCTGGGATCCGGCGACAGGAGATTTCAGAATGGTCTCAGGGGACGCCGGCTATAAATTCGCTTTTTTCAAAGACTCCTTCTATAAGAAGATCTTTGTAGATGCTTACGGCGTCAACATTTCTGTTCCGATACATTGGGACAAGATAAACTCAGAGCGGCAAAGCTACGGCTTCATAGACAGCTTTGAGCAGTTCAGCGTCGAAGTCGTTGCCGAGCGGCAAGCCCCTGGCGTGACCCTGGAAGACTGGCAGGCATTGAGATTTGAATCGGTCCAGAAAGCCGGAACAGTGCTGATTGGAGAGATTGGCGTCGACACCATGACCTCGACGAGAATTGATTCCCATTCCCTGGAATACAGTGTTCGTCAAGGGCCGGAGACTTTGCAGCATATAGACTACCTGTTTTTACAGGGGAATATTGGTTACAGCCTTCTATTTTCTTATAACAGCTATATTGACCCGGCTTACGCGAAAAACATTATCAAAAATGTCGCAGAAAGCTTTCAAGTCGACATGCTGACTATCAGGGAATCAGAAGAGCACTATGTGGAATACAGAAATTTTTTTGAGTATGGCATCACCCTCGAGCACGAGCTGTATTCGAACCAGCTCGCGTTCAACACCCAGCGCTTCGAAGGCACTTTAGCTAACCCGGATGGGGTCACGCAGTTTCTGATTACGGTTTCCAAAGGAACTGACCGCCTTGAATTTATCGTCCCAGTGAAAGACGGCAAATTCAGCACTAGAATTTACCTTCCTTTTGGGCTTGGAAAACACAACATCCTCATAGAAACGCTGGATAAGAATGGTTTTATTTTTGAAGCCAAGCGGGATTTGAACTTTGAGCCCCGCATCAACTATCACCGTGATAATGTCATGCAGTTCAGCCTGATCAACACCAGCGGCGACAAAATACGTTACCTCGTACCCACCGCCAGGATCCCTGCGGACCACGAGCAGATCACAAGCGTATCCAATCTCCTGACTTATAAAGAACTCACACAGTACGGGAAAGCGCGGGCGCTCTATCTTTGGATCATGGAAAATATTGAACTGGATGGCGCCATGGCACCTTTCAGCAGAAACGCGCTCGAAGTCTTTGAGCAGGAGATTGGCACAGAGGAGGAAATTGGACTGCTTTACGCCTCGTTTTTAAGAGCGATTGGCATTCCAGCAAAAATAACGACTGGTGAAGGCGCAGCTCAACAACACCTCTGGGTGGAGGTTTTTATCAACGGCGAGTGGCGTGTCATGGACATTGGCCATGAATTCAGTACACCTTCCCAAGGGCTGCCACTGAAATATTTCTGGCTCGACCGGGAGACCTTTTACGCAGATTATGAAAACATCAAATCTCTGAATGAGTAAAGCAGCTGACTATACAGGCCATTCCAGCAAGGCGGCATTCGCCTTAAGCCACTTCTGGGCTTCACGATAGTCCGGCAGCGCGCGCTCAACTACAGCGTAAAAGGCTTTCGAATGGTTGAGGTGGGCTAAGTGGGCCAGCTCGTGGACGACAATATAATCCGCGACGAATTGCGGCGCTAAAAGAACTCTCCAGCAAAAATTGAGATTCCCCCTGCTGCTGCAGCTGCCATATCTAGTTTTCGCGCGGCTGATTTTGACCGCCTTTGGCGTAAGGGCCATTCGCTGACCGTAATATTCAACACGGCTTGAGAACCAGAGCTTCGCATAGGCCATGAGCACTCCCTCCACAGCCAGGGCAGCCTGCTCCGCATAAGTTAAAGATGGCACCTTAACAGGTTTTGCGCCTGATAGAAGCCGGATTTCTCCGCGGGCCCCATCAAGGCTTGCCTTAATCTCATAGCCCTGCTTGACTGCGTCAACGACAATTCTAAAGGGTTTCTCCGCAATGGTGATTATTTCACCTTCCTTGAAGCAGTATCTTCGCACTTGTGCTTCGTAAGCCGCCAAGCGGTCCAAATAGTGTCCAATTTCCGCTCTGCGACGCTCAAGAAAGTTCTCAAGCAGCCTTATGTCCGCTTTCTGAGGCAGCACCGCAACTATGACGCCCGGAGGGCGGACTTTTAAACGAAGATCTTTTCGCCGTTCTCGGCGGACAGCGACTTCATAGGGGTGTCCCCCATGAATAAAGTGGATTGGAGTGGCCATTTGGAAAATACCTCGTTTCTTATTAACTATTGAACCAGGTGTCTGCTCAAACCTTAATAGGCTTCCGTTCATAGCTGACACACTTAAAAAGCAGCCCGTCATCCATTGCCGGGCTGCTTTTTTCGTCACTGTCCTACTATTTTGCAATGCCCAAAATACGTCTTGCCTCAGCAGGCGAGGCGACTTCTCTGCCCAGTTCTGCTGCGAGCCTGACGACCCGCGCGACCAGCAGCGCGTTTGAATCCGCCTTGACACCTTTGCTGTAGTAGACGTTGTCTTCAAAGCCCACACGGACATGACCGCCCATGATGATGCCCATTACCGCGAGCGGCGTCTCATAGCGTCCAATCCCAGCCACCGTCCAGGTGGCGTCAGAAGGAATCTGCTGAACCATGTACATGAGGTCCTCAGGGTTCCCTGGACAAGCGCCAGGTACGCCAAGGACGAAGTCGAAGTGAAGCGGCGCGCTGATCAGGCCCTTTTTTACCAAGCCTTTGGCCGTCTCAATCATACCGCGCTCGAACACTTCGATTTCGGGCTTGACGCCCATTTCCTGCATACGTTTAGCGAAAATCTCAATGTTTTCCTGCGTGTTCATAAAGACGTCATCCCCAAAATTGCAGGTTCCGCAGCTGAGCGTTGCCATTTCTGGTGCCAGCTCAACGGGCTGCAGGCGCTGCTCGGGGGTATGCCAGGTAGCGCCGCCCGTAGACGGCTGAACAATAATGTCACACTTGGCACTGATTTTCTCAATGATTTCTTTGTAAACCTCTTTTGCCTGGGTGGGATTTCCCTCCGCGTCTCTGGCGTGGACGTGTACTATGGACGCGCCGGCTTTCCAGCATTCATATGCCGCCTCGGCAATTTCATCCGGGGTTACGGGCAGATTTGGCTGAATGTCCTTTGTAACCTCAGCACCGGTCAGTGCTGCGGTAATGATCAATTTTTCCATACCGACCCCTCCTATTTGCGCTGTTTGTCTTTTGGAACCACACAGGTGCCTGTCGCGCGACAGACCACTATAGGCTCTTCCAGGACGTCACAAGCGGAATCGTTGATGTCCGGTCTTGGAATGATGACTTTTCTGGCCTCAAAGACCATCTTTCTTGAAGAATTGCCCACTTTGACAATCTCACCCACCGCTTCAATATAATCTCCAGCATAAACCGGCGCGAGGAATTCTACGGACTCGTAGCCCGCAAACAAGCCTTCATCTCCATCCTGACGGATGAGAAGCTCAGTGGCGACATCTCCGAACAAATGGAGCATTTTCGCGCCGTCGACGAGATTGCCGCCGTAATGCGCGTCGTGCATGCTCATTCTGACTCTGATCATTGCTTTTGACATATGATAACCTCCAAAGGTTAACCCGACCCTGTTCTTACACCCAAGGCTATTATATCCTTTTGGCGGCAAAAAAGAAATGAGGAAGTTGAAGCTGCCCGTAAATATGGTGTCGATCCCGGGCGGCAGCAAGTTCCTCATTTAAACTGTTCTGATATTAACACGCGGCTACTTCGCCGTATTTTTCTTGACTTTCTTCAGCCGGAAAAAGTCCTCGCGCTCTTTCTCCTCGAGGGTCTCCGAAATGGCCTTTACCAAGGCCCTGTATCTTGGGATCTGAATTCGGTCGAGGGCGTTGGTTCTCTTTTGGGTTTTTTTTATTTCCATGGCCAGTTTATAAATGGAGGTTTCGATCTCCGCCAGCTCGTACAGCTTTCGGCGCAGGTCATTATAGGCCTCCACGGCGTTGTCCAGGGCAGAGTTCGTCCTGAAAACGCCATAGCTGGGATCTATGGGTTGAGGCTCATTCTTGACCACGGGGAGCTCTACACCCATGACGCTGCGACTTAGCAGCTCAAATTCCTCATCCTTTGGAATAGAAATGGAGATTTCTTCTATAGTCTGGGTTCCCAAAAGCATATTGGAAATCTTCAAAGCTTCGGAAGCCTCTTCAAAGCGCTTCTGAATCTCAATCTGAACCTGATTGGCCCTGTTCATCATGCCCATCATGTCCCGGATCAGCACGTTCCGCTTCCTGTCCAGCAGCTCGTAGCCGCGGATGGAGAAGGCGAGCATGCTCTTCGCCCGGATGAGATTGGCCTTGGTTGGCGCAATATTGCTATACATCCCTCACCCCTCCTAACCCTTGTAGAAGGCTTCTACGATTTCCGTACTGAGGCGGTCCAGCTCCGTTTTAGGCAGGATGCTGAGGACCTCCCAGGCAATGTCGAGGCTTTTGTTGATGTCGCGGCTTTCATCCAGGTGCTGGCGCACAAACCGGCTTTCAAAGGCCCTGCCAAAGGCCATATAGCGCTGGTCTGTCTCGGTAAGGTCGCTTTCCCCAATAATCTGAGCCAGGGAGCGGATGTCCTGCACCTTCGAGTAGCAGGAAAACAGCTGGTTGGCGACATCCGGATGCTCTTTTGTGGTATAGCCCTCACCTATGCCGTCTTTCATCAGACGTGACAGACTTGGCAGGACATTGATTGGCGGATAAATATTGTCCTGATGCAGCTCCCGGCTGAGAACGATCTGGCCTTCGGTGATGTAGCCGGTCAAGTCGGGAATAGGATGGCTGATGTCGTCATTTGGCATAGTCAGAATAGGCAGGAACGTGATGGAGCCTTCACGGCTGTGGAGCATGCCAGCCCGCTCGTAAAGCGAGGCCAGGTCAGAGTAAAGGTAACCCGGGTAGCCTTTTCTGGAAGGTACCTCCTCACGGGCTGAGGATACCTCCCGGAGCGCTTCACAATAGGAGGTCAAATCCGTCATCACAACCAGGACGTGATATCCCAGCTCGAAGGCCAAATACTCAGCTGTTGTAAGCGCGCACCTCGGTGTGCTGACACGCTCTACAATAGGGTCATCCGCCAGGTTAATGAACATGACCACCTTATCTATAGCGCCTGAATCCTCAAAGCTTCGGCGGAAGAAATCAGCATCATCATGCTTGACACCAATGGCGGTAAAAACTACCGCGAATTTGTCATTGCTGGTGCCGCTGAGCTTGGCCTGCCGGACAATCTGAGCGGCGAGTTCATTGTGGGGCAGGCCGTTTCCAGAGAATATGGGCAGCTTTTGACCCCGGATCAGGGTGATCAGGGTGTCTATGGAGGAGACACCGGTTTCTATATAGTCTCGTGGGTACTTCCGGGCTACGGGATTAATGGGACGGCCGTTGATATTGTAGCGCAGGTTGCCATAGATTGGACCGCCGCCATCTATAGGCCGCCCTATGCCGTCAAAGGAGCGTCCAAGAATGTCCGGGGACATTATGAGCTCAAAGGGCCTGCCGGTAAAGCGTACCGATGCGTTGGTCGCTGAAAGGCCTGAAGTCCCTTCAAACACTTGGGCGACCACCGTCTTGTCCTCAAGGCGGATAATTTTACCCAGCCTGTCTTTGCCGTCCTTGACGCGAATTTTGATAATTTCGCCATAGGAAGCATTTTCCACGCCCGAGAGGACCATCAGCGGGCCTTCCAGAGAGTCGATTTTCAGATACTCTTTTGCGATTTCCACAATGATCCCCCCTTAAGCATATTTTTTGATGAGCGCGTCGAAGTGGTCGTCGATTTCCTCCGTCAGAGTATCCAGCCCACTCAAATCATCATTTGGAATGTCATACTTCATTTTGATCACGCGGTCAAAGAGCACTTCGTTTCGGACCACTGAAATTGGAATGCCTTGTTTAACCGCTTCCAGACCTCGCTCGTAGAGATGCGCAATGACGGTCAGCATCTGATATTGCTTCTGAATAGGCACATAGGTGTCGTCCTTGTGGAAGGCATTTTGCTGCAAAAATCCAATTTTAAGAACTTTGGAGACTTCCAGGATCAGACGCTGATCGTCCGGCAGGACGTCTTCCCCTACGAGCTGAACAATGTCCGCCAGTTTGTTTTCCTCGAACAGTAAACGAAGCATTTCAGCGCGCAGCTCAACCAGGTCCGCGCTGACATTAGCCGCGTACCACGGTGCCAGCACCTTGATATAGCCGCTGTAGCTGTTGAGCCAGTGGATCGAAGGATAGTGGCGGGCATAAGCCAGCTTCTTATCCAGGGCTAAAAACGCGTTGACAAAGCGCTTGGTGTTTTCTGTGACTGGCTCTGAAAAATCCCCGCCCGCCGGCGAGACCGCGCCAATAATAGTGACTGAAGCATCCCGGCCTTCCATGGTCCGGACATACCCGGCACGCTCATAAAATTCTGCCAGTCTGGAGGGCAGATAAGCCGGATAGCCATCCTCGGCCGGCATTTCCTCGAGGCGGCCTGAAATTTCACGGAGGGCCTCTGCCCAGCGGGAAGTGGAATCCGCCATGATCGCGACATCATAGCCCATGTCCCTGTAGTACTCCGCAATGGTGATGCCTGTGTAAATGCTGGCTTCACGGGCTGCCACCGGCATGTTTGAAGTATTGGCAATCAGGACCGTCCGGTCCATGATAGGCCGTCCGGATTCGGGGTCTATGAGCTTTGGAAACTGCTCAAGAACGTCTGTCATTTCATTGCCTCGCTCTCCGCAGCCTATATAAACAATAATATCCGCATCGCTCCACTTGGCCAGCTGATGCTGGGTCATGGTTTTTCCGGTACCGAAGCCTCCCGGAATAGCGGCAGTACCGCCTTTTGCGATTGGGAAAAAAACGTCGAGAACGCGCTGTCCCGTGAGCAGAGGCTTCGATAGGGCCAGGCGTTCTGACACCGGCCTTGGCGCCCTTACCGGCCACTCCTGAAGCAGACAGAGCACCTCCTCGTCGCCTTCCCGGTTCCTGATTTTAACGAGCGGCTCTGTGATGCTGTACGCTCCTGAAGGGGCACACCAGGTGACCTCACCTTCCACGCCAGGGGGTACGATCCAGCGGAACTCGATCAGAGGCGTTTCCGGGAAGCTCGCCATACACATGCCTTGCAGCAGGTGCTGGCCAACGACCACATCCATGTCCACATTCCAGCGCACTTCCTCGTCTATGGCAATCATGCCAATCCCTTCATTGATAAAGCCCGGGTTGTGCTTTTCAATTTCAAGAAGCGGCCTTTCAATGCCGTCAAATATGTTCCCCAGGAGACCCGGTCCAAGCTTCAGGGACAAGGGCTTTCCGGTGGAGGTCACAGGTTCGCCAATTTTTAGGCCCTCTGTCTCCTCATAAACCTGAATGGTAGCCTCATTCCCATCGATAGCAATGATTTCCCCAATGAGTTTGAGATGGCCCACCATGACCATTTCCCGCATTTTATAGCCTGTCATGTCTGTCGCTCCGACGACAGGACCATTCACCATCTTGATGCGGCCTCTATCCGACATTTGCTTCACCCCGTTCCTCAAGAAGCTCCGACACCAGCTGCCCAATCACGACCTCTGCGTCTTCAAGCAAAACATCAAATGAACCGTCCAGCTTCAGCGAGCGCACTTCATTGTAGAAAATCAGACCACCGGCAATGCCTTTCCTGAGAGGCGCCCATTCGACATTGCCGCTGTCAAACCCTTGTTCTTCAAGCGTCTTTAGCAGTGTGTCCCTGTAACGGGTCATGTCCTCTTCCAGGAGCTCGACCTTGAATTTCCCGAACTGATTCAGTTCATCCACAGATTTTTTGATTCTCTCCTTTAAGAAGTCCAGATATTCCGGTGTGCTTCTGAACTCATTGACCCGTTCTCTTAAAGCATCACAAAGCTCCAGGACAATGTCATGCTTCAGCCTCAGCATCTGGGTCCTGACACCGCTGAGCACCTTCGAGATCTTTTTCCTGGCGTCGCCACGAGCATTCTCTTCGTTGACTTCTATATACTTCCTGGATTTTTCCTTAAGCTTTTCCTCATAAACTTTGACTGCCTCAAAAGCCTCTTCGTCCAGCTCAGAAATTTTCTCGCTGTAAGATTCCTCGAGGCGATCAAGGACTATTTTCGTGAATACTTCAATTTTGTCATCGACTGTAATCATTGGTCACCAACTCTCTGTTACAGTTTTATGCCAATCGAGTCGCGTATGTAGCGCGTAATGTACCCGCTGTCATATTTGCCGCCGACCGCCGGCACTTCAACAATCATTTTTTTCTTTTCCTTAAGCTTGATTGCCATGACTTCTTTTTCAATCATGTGCAGGATTCCGCTGGACAAGACGACGATCCCAATCTCCGGATCCGCCAGCTTCTTTTCCAGAAGCGCAAGGGCCTTGTCCCTGTCTTCGACGAGCTCGCCGGCAATGCCGGACAGTCTGAGGCCCATGAGTGTATCGAGGTCATCACTGATCAGAAATGATTTCATGCGTACTGCCCCTTTCTGGCGCGGTGGGCGTGCGGCCTACAATCGGCCAAGGATCAGGATGGAAATGATCAGGCCATAAATCGCGATCCCCTCAGCGAGACCGACAAAAATGAGCGTTTTACCGAGGATTTTAGGATCCTCCGAAACCGCGCCAAGGGCAGAAGACCCTACCGCGCCAACGGCATAACCTGCGCCGATGGTCGCCAGGCCCGTACAAAGCGCCGCCGCAATAAACCCAAGGCCGCTCGCCGAAGTCGCAGCACCTGTCTCCGCCGCATATGCGATATCCGGCACAATCATCCCAATGGCAATCATCATAACCGGCGCAAAAATGGCGATATTCCAGCGCATGATTCTCTTCAGCTGTTTCTTTTCCTTAAGGCCTTCCCCAAAGTAATGGTAAACGCCTGCCAACACGGTCCCAATGACCAGTAAAACGTTCAATCCAAGCAAAATTTGCATGTAAGTCTCCTCCTCATTAAAGCACGCTTAGCCGCGCTATCTTATACTTCTTGAAATCTGACCGGGTCAAAGGCTTCGCCATCACCGGAATAATATTTGCTGAACAGTTCATAATACATCAACCGTAATCCCTGGATCATGACGATCAGGCCCTCAAGAAAGATGACAATGAGATTGCCAAGGAAAAACATCAGGATCTCTCCGCCAAGGTTCCCTATCAAAGCGCCCATAGTGTGGAACGCGACGAACAAACCCACGTGGTTGAGGGCAAAGGCGCCCACACGTATGAAGGAAATGCTGTTCGACAGCATGCTCAGGAAGGTCTCCAGAATATCGAAACCGCTTTCCACGTAATACTCTGACATTTTTTCGTGATACAGGGGTCTGACGCCCTTTATCAAATTGGCCAGTGGTTCGCGGCCAATTATGGCAGCCACGCACGCCGCAACGACAATTACTGACAGAGGCACCGGGAGGCCAGGAGTATCTAAAGCAATTTTCATCACAGCCTGAATCAAGGTCAGATAGAGGATCAAGCCTGCAACGCCATTTCGGCCAAGCCACCCTTCCTTCAGGTCGCCTACCCTCAGCTTATTGAGGATGCTGTACGCGAAGCTGATCAGCAGAAGGAATACGCCAACCCCAACCGAAACACCCAATATGGTGTTGATGTTCTCAATTGGCCTGAGGTAGGGCATGAACGGAAACAGCTTTGAAATCAGATGCTCGTAGCCAAAGAAACTGTCGTAAAAAAATCCAAAGAATGCCGAACTGATGCCAAGTCTTGCCAAAATATGAAAGTAGAGGTTCTCCGGTGTTCGCTTTGTCAGAACCATACCCGCCAAAAATAGGACTATGCCTTGACCCAGGTCGCCAAACATGGCGCCAAATAAGGTCATATAAGTGATCCCAAAAAAGACGGTGGGATCCGTTTCGTTGTAAGCGGGCGTGCCGTACATGCTCACCAGCATCTCAAAAGGCTTGACCAGCCAGCGGTTTTTCAGCAGCGTTGGCGGTGTATGCTTCTCGATTGCATTGCTGGTGTCATTGAACATGACAATGGTACCGGGCCCAAGCACCTTGACCCGCGCCTCGAAAAGATCTTTCTCACGTTCAGGAATCCAGCCTGCCAGATAGAAAAAATTACGGGTCGTAGCTATGCTTCTCCTCATTTTAACCTTGACGCGTTCAAGGGCGAGGGCATTGACACTGGCCTGAATCTCAACTTCATAGGAGCGCTTAAAGACTTCCAACTCACTCAGTTTCTGAGTGATCTCCGTTTCAATTTCTTCCTGACGTGCCAGAATTCTTCGCATAGCTTCAGGCGCTTTGACTCTGTAAGCTTCCGGAATGGGAATCTCTTCGAAGTAGACCGACCTGAGAATGCGGTCTGTTTCAGCGTCCAGCTCCTTCGGAGATATGATCAGTTCAGCTTCTCCCCGTTCAATAGTGTCCAGGTGCATGACGACAGCGGTTATGTTTTCATAGTTGAGTGAGAGCTTGTATCTGTTTTCCTTTGACAAGACACCCAGTCTGGCAGAAAAATTCTCCATGTTTAAGATAGCTTCGAGGTCCACCTCAGTTTCCTGCAGCTTTCCAAGACACTCCAGCTCTTTGAGGTGAACCCGCTCCTCCCTGAGGGCCGACAGGACACTGTAATCTTCGCTGACTTCCTCTGTAAAGAGATCAATTTTCTTTTCCACCAGCTCCAGCGTCCAGTCCCATTCCGGATCCTCCAAATAGGACCGGTCCAACTTTTTGTCAAGACCCAGCATCATCAGGAGCTTTTCTGCTTTCTCCATAAGCGCCTTGGGATCGACTTGCGTTTTATAGGGCTCAATCCGGCACATATTGAGAATTTCATCTCGGTTCTCATCCACCATGCTGAGCCTGAAGTTGCTCTCTTCGATTTCATGGTAAGCGTTGACGAGCTGAATGCGCTCGAACAGAGCGATCTCTTTGAGCACTTCATCCAGCAGCGCCAAATCCGCTACCAGATTTACCATGATCATTTTTTCAATGGCCATCCAGCTTCACCCCCTCAGTTCCCTTATTAAGAATTTCCGGCAGGCCTCGCTGCTGATGTTATAACGCTTGGATTCCACAATGGTAAACAAGTCCCGCATTTCATACTCGAGACGGTGCAGGTACACCATTGGCTCTGTTATGGACATGGGATAATCCATACGCAGTTTGTCAAACAGCTTATAGAGATACCGGTCCATCAGAATTTCGAGGTTCAGCTCAAAGTGCTCTGTCTGTTCAAACATGAAGCCGTAGGGCGAAGCCCGCAGTACACGGTTGACCTCTTCCAGATTTGGCAGATAGCATAGCTCTTTGAGCCGCTTGTATGTAAAGTACTTGCCATTCAGCAGGGTATAGTTGAGAATTTCTTCAGGCAGCAGCTGATAGTAACGCCTGCCCCTGTACACCCACTGAATGTTGAGCATATCCACGTTGCGCTTTAAAACCTCACCCACAGCCATTTGGTCAGAGGGATCGAGCTTTTCGGTGCGCTGCGCGAGCTTTTTGAAGTAAAGACGGTCCAGGTTCATCTCGACATAAAACATCATTCTCGTAGGCTCTTCGTCTTTATAGTAGTCAATCAGCTGCTGATATTCCGTGCCGGCAAGGGCGGTGGAAAGCTCCTCGACAGTTGTCGCCTGGCTGATTTTCCCATAATCCAGTTCTGAATAGATATGCGGTGTGATTAAGTGATCCGTGATGCTGAGAAGGCTCTCGCGGCGAATCACCATTCGGAGAAACAGCTTCAGATTTTCAATCTCATAACGCATCAGCAATACTTTGAAGTAGGCTCTGTACTCGTCGGTAAAATAATGGTACAGCTTTTCATGTTTTTCGAAAGCGTTGCGCTCGAAGCGCCCTTCAAGCTCTATGATGTCTATCTTTCGCGCCTCAGGCAAAATGGAAGCATACCAGGTTTCTTGACGCAGATAGTCAACCACTTCATCCACATGGTCGAGAAGCAGGAGCTTGTAATAATCCTCATCTTTAAGAAGCTGACCTTCAAGGGCACGCACCTTCGCGTTAACTGCTGCAAATTTGCGTACATTGCTCATGCCTGAGTCCCCCCTCCGTGTCATTTTTCATAACTGGTGACCATCAGCTCAAAAGCTTTTCTCAGGATCGTTTCCCTGTTTTGGTCCACAAGCGCTCTAATCCTCTGGTTTTCACGAACGCCTTCCTCCCGGATCCTGTGAACCTCAGCGTCCGCTTGTCCCACGACCTCGTCGTATAGCTTCTTGGCTTCCTTGCGCGCTTCGTGCATGTAATCCGACTCCATGTCCCGCTGAAGCTTTTTTAACGCTTGCTCTTTTTCTTCCCGCTGCTCTTCTTTTAATTTCTCAAGCCGTATGCCCTGGTAGTCGATTTCCAAGATTCTTGCCAGAGTTCTTTCGATGGCTTTCGATTTCACTTGACACGCCACCCTTCCCGTTTCAACTTGATTTCTCAGAACGCCCAAAGCCAGATATTCGAATACTTGGGAACTTCCTATGGGAACCCTGTGAAATACTATAACCCTTATTATAGTCCTCTTATTTCAAAAAGCCAGAAATCTTGCAAAATTCAATGTTTCCATGATGAAAGTGTCAGTTTCATGTTGAATTTTCAGGCAAAACTGATAAACCAGTTATTTAAATGATGTTGATTAAGCCTCAATAAGTTAATCAAACTAATGAAAATTTTGAAATTCTGAGTTTCTGCGAAAAAGAACCTATAATTAGCGAAAATGACTGATGAGTATTGAAAAAATTGCATATTTCAGAATTCAATTATTCACACGCGCAGAAAAATCGAAAAACCCCGTGCCGCGATTTCTCGCGGCACGGGGCTGCACGGCCATCAGGCCATAGCTTTAAATTTTCTCTTTTGGCACATAGTGCGTATGAAGCAGCTCATGGGCCTTTTCGCCATACGGCTTGCCAAGGTATTTGTCATAGAGATCCAGAACTTCCTGGTTCTCATGGGATTTACGCTTGGTCTTGTTGCGGTCTTCCTGGTAGATCGCGATCTGACGCTGACGGATGATTTCCATGTCACCGTGGTGATATGGCTGTCCGCCGCCGCCAATGCAGCCGCCTGGGCAAGCCATGATTTCGATCGCCTGGAAGTTGCACTCGCCAGCCTTGATGCAGTCGAGAAGTTTTCTCGCGTTGCCAAGGCCGTGGGCAATACCAATATTGAGCTCGAGGTCGCCAATTTGAACTTTGCCCGAACGGATGCCGTCAAGTCCACGAAGCTGAGTCAGCTCCACTTGCTCGAGGGTTTCGCCTGTGAGCCACTCATACGCCGTACGCGCAGCTGCCTCAATAACGCCGCCGGTCGTACCGAAAATAACAGACGCGCCTGTGGATTCGCCAAGCATATGGTCGAAGTCGCCCTCTGGGAGGTTAGCGAAGTCAATGCACGCTTCCTTCAGCATGAGGCCATACTCACGGGTTGTAAGAACATAGTCGACGTTTTGGAGCTCATGGTGAGAAAGCTCTGTACGCTTCGCTTCTGCCTTCTTCGCGATACAAGGCATGACAGAAACAACGACAATATCCTTAGGGTCAATGCCTTTTTTCTCAGCGTAGTAGGTCTTGGCAATCGCGCCAAACATGATTTGAGGCGACTTACAAGTTGAAGGAATGTCGAGCATATCCGGATATTGGTGCTCAAAGAACTGAACCCATGCCGGGCAGCAGCTCGTCAGAATTGGAAGCGTGCCGCCGTGCTGAATGCGGTGAACGAGTTCGGAAGCTTCCTCGAGGATTGTGAGGTCAGCCGCGAAGTCCGTATCATAGACTGCATCAAAACCGAGGCGTTTGAGGGACGTCGCAAGCTTGCCAGTTGAGATGGATCCCGGTGGCATGTCAAAGAGCTCGCCAACTGCGACACGGATCGCAGGCGCGACCTGGACGATAACGTGCTTGTTAGGATTGTTGATCTCTCGCCATACCTTATGGATGTCATTGTTTTCAGTAAGCGCAGCCGTTGGACAAACCGCGACGCACTGACCACAGTAGGTGCAGGAAGTATCTTTCATGTCCAGGTTGAACGCAGGACCAACGAAAGTATCGAAGCCACGGTTGACCGCAGACAGAATGCCGCAAGTCTGAACCTCGTTGCACATGGTTTCGCAGCGACGGCACATGACGCATTTGTTTGGATCTTTAACGATTGCGCCGGAAGACTCGTCCTTTTCAAAGTCAATGCGCTCGCCAGCCCATTTAATGTCGCGAACGCCAAGGTCCGCAGCGAGCTTCTGGAGATCACACTCCAGGTTCTTAGGACACATGAGGCAATCTTTAGGGTGATTGGAGAGCAACAGCTCCACAGACATACGACGCGCAGTGATAGCACGTGGCGTATGCGTTGAAACATGCATGCCGTCAGTGACCTTCTCAGAGCAAGCCGTGACAAGCGCAGGACGGCCTTTTACCTCTACCATGCAGACACGGCAGGAAGACGCCTGGTTGACAACGCCAAACTGATCCATATGAAGGTTCATATGGCAGAGCGTAGGTATGTGAATCCCAAGAGACCGAGCCGCTTCCAGGATGGTTGTTCCTTTTGGCACCGCAATTGGGGAGTCATTAATCGTGAGTTTAATCATCTACATTCCACCTCCAAACTAGGGCTTAAGGATAGCGCTGAACTTACATGCCGTGAAGCACGCGCCGCAACTGATACATTTTTCCTGGTCAATGACATGAGGCTCTTTGACCTTGCCGCTGATGCAGTTGACTGGACACACGCGAACACAGGCTGTACAGCCAATACACTTGTCAGCAATAATTGAATATTTGGCAAGTGCTTTACATGAGCCCGTCGCGCAGCGCTTATTGAAGACATGGTTCTCATATTCTTCTCTGAAGTACTTCATGGTGCTCAACACTGGGTTTGGCGCCGTTTGTCCAAGGCCGCAGAGCGCGGAATCCTTGATCATGTGAGCAAGCGCCTGCAGATTGTCAAGGTCCTCAGCCGTGCCGTGACCCTCTGTAATTCTCTCAAGGATTTCCAGCATACGCTTCGTACCAACACGGCATGGTGTACACTTGCCGCAAGACTCATCTTTTGTAAAGTCGAGATAGAATTTCGCTATGTCCACCATACAGTTGTCTTCGTCCATAACAATCATACCGCCAGAGCCCATCATGGAGCCGATGGCTTTCAGGCTTTCATAATCGATTGGCGTATCAAGGTCGGCTGCCGTAATAACGCCGCCAGAAGGACCGCCAGTTTGAACTGCCTTGAAGGCTTTGTCATTCTGAATGCCGCCGCCAATTTCGTAGATGATTTCACGCAGTGTCGTTCCCATTGGAACTTCGACGAGGCCAACGTTGTTGACTTTGCCTGCCAGCGCGAAAACTTTCGTGCCTTTGGATTTCTCCGTGCCAATACTTGAGAACCACTCAGCGCCGTTCAGGAAGATTGGCGCGATGTTTGCGTAGGTTTCAACGTTGTTGACGCAAGTAGGCTTGTTCAGATAACCTGCTTCCGATGGGAACGGAGGCTTCTTGGTAGGCTCGCCGCGCTTGCCCTCAACGGAGTGGATCAACGCTGTCTCTTCACCGCACACGAACGCGCCAGCGCCCAGTTTAATCTCAATATCAAAGTTGAAGCCAGATCCAAACAGGTCATCCCCGAGAAGCCCAAACTCTCTCGCCTGAGCAATAGCAACTTCCAAACGATGGATGGCAAGTGGATACTCTGCGCGAATATAAATGATGCCTTTTGACGCTCCAATGATATAGCCGCCAATAGCCATTGCCTCCAGCACCGAGTGCGGGTCGCCCTCCAGGATGGAACGGTCCATAAAGGCACCCGGGTCGCCTTCGTCTGCGTTGCAGATGATATATTTCTCATCACCAGGGGATTTCAACGTGAGCTCCCACTTCATCCCTGTAGAGAAGCCGCCGCCGCCCCGGCCACGGAGACCGGCGTCTTTGACAACTTTCACAGCGTCCTCACGCTTCATGGTAAGGACGTTCGCAAGAGCTTCATACCCTCTGAATGCTATGTATTCCGTAATATTTTCCGGATCGATCATACCGCAGTTTCTAAGCGCAATTCGAATCTGCTTTTTATAGAACGGCATGTCTCTGTGAAGGTCCAATTTTTGATTTTCAATAGGCTCGACGTAGAGCAGACGGTCGACGTGACGTCCTTTAATAACGTGCTCTTCGATAATTTCAGCGGCGTCTGACGCCTGTACCTGAACGTAGAAAACATTGTCCGGGTGGACCTTGACGATTGGACCCTGGCCGCAGAAACCGAAACAGCCGGTTTTGACAACCTTGACTTCTTTATCATATCCCTTTTGGACAAGGATGTTTTCAAGCTCAGTGATCAGCGTATCCGCTCCGGATGAAATACATCCCGTACCACCGCAGACCATGAGATGAGTTCTGATCTTAGCCACAAATTACCCTCCTTCGCTGTTCCTTTAATTTATGCTTTCACAAAAGTGTTGATGACGACGCAATCTTCCAGCATTTCCTGACGCATGACATAACGCGAGATGATCTCTCTGGCGCGCTTGTCGTCAACTTTGCCAAAGATTATAGGCTCGTGGCCCGGAAGGTTGACCTGAACCGTTGGTTCGCTGTGGCAATAGCCAAGGCAGCCAACTTGAACAATGCGGATATTATTAAGGTCTTGCTTTTCAGCTTCATCCAGCAGCGCGCTGAGGGTTTCACGGGCGCCAGCGGCGATCCCGCAGGTTGCCATACCAACCATAAGCTCTACAATGTCCTCAGTAGATTCGCCGGTTTCACGAAGGTTGACTTTTTTCTGAGACTCTTCGCGGATGCGTTTGAGGTCTTCAAGAGATTTAATCGCCATGTTAGTTCTCCTTTCCGAAGTTCTTAACCACGTAAGCGTTGATGATGCCGTCGACTTCGTCCAGCTTGACCCTGCCGTAAACCTTGTCGCCTACGAGAACGATTGGCGCGAGACCGCAAGCGCCGACGCAGCGGACATCTTTCAAAGTAAAGAGGTTGTCCGGTGTCGTTTCACCTGTTGTGATGCCGAGTTTTGACTTAAATTCATGAAGAATTTTGTCCGCGCCCCTTACGAAGCAAGCCGTTCCCATACATACTGAAATGATGTTTTCGCCAACAGGGTTTGTCGTAAAGAACGAGTAGAAGCTGACCACGCCAAAGACGTTGGCTGCCGGAATGTCAAGCCGCCTTGCGACGAACAACATGACCTCCTGCGGCAGATAACCGAAGAGATGCTGTGCCCGGTGAAGTACGTGAATCAAAGAGCCTTTTTTGTCTTCGAGTGTCTGGATGTAGCTGTCAAGTTGATCGAACAATTCCTTTGGCAAATCTTTAACACTCACAGTTGGGATCTGTGCCAATGCCTTCGCCATTATTGCACCTTCCTTTCAACATATCGAAGTCTGATATAATAAATGAACAAAATCATTATATCACTGACCCGTTGGTTTTGTGAATAATAAATAATATAAATTGAAGATTTTTTAACAATATTTTTTTCGAATGAGTATTTTCAACGGTTTCAAAGTTTCATATGTATAATGTTATAATATTCACACATTTCTCTGATAGAATATCCTAATTTTATAAAATGTTTGTCAATTGTAGTCAGACTAAAATTTTTTGTTAATTTTTGATCATATTTTTTCATAAATGCCATCAAAATTATATTATGTACACTTTCGTGAAAATTTGTTCGACGGGTTATATTCGCGTCACCATCGGC
Organism: Acidaminobacter hydrogenoformans DSM 2784; assembly: GCF_900103005.1. GTDB lineage: Bacteria > Bacillota > Clostridia > Peptostreptococcales > Acidaminobacteraceae > Acidaminobacter > Acidaminobacter hydrogenoformans. The sequence goes on from NZ_FMWL01000013.1 coordinate 87,352, forward strand.
ATAGTTCTTAACGATTGATTAAATGTGACGTTAAAGTTTGATTCATTTGCCTTAAAAAAGTATATTAATGGAGAGAAGCGGCGTTTGTATTCTATGTTAAGACGCCTAATTATACCAATATATGGAGGTACCCTTCATGTCAAACGAAAAGATCCTCGTCGTCGAAGACGAAAAAGAAATCGCCCAAATGATCCGGGATTATCTGAAAGCGTCAAATTACGACGTCATTTTAGCCTATGACGGCGAAGAAGCCCTGAATACCTTTTACAGAGAAAATCCGGACCTGGTCATCCTGGATATCATGCTGCCAAAGATCGACGGCTTCGAAATCTGCAGAACCATCCGCACCAAGTCACCGGTGCCCATCCTCATGCTAAGCGCCAGGAAGGAAGACATGGACAAAATCCTGGGACTCGGCCTCGGCGCAGACGACTACGTGACCAAGCCTTTCAGCCCAAGGGAACTGTTGGCGCGGGTCCAGTCCCAGCTCCGCCGCTACAAGGAGCTTTCTACAACACAGACGCCTTCAAGCGCGCTGGTGATTGGCGAGCTGGAAATTGACCCTAGCGCCTATACGGTTAAAGTCCGCGGCAATTATGTGCCGTTTTCAGTGAAAGAATTCGAAATCCTCTATTACCTCGCCAGCAACCTCAATCAAGCCCTGGCCAGGGAAAAGATCTTTGATCACGTATGGGGCTTCAACGAATACGGCGACATCAATACCGTGACGGTGCACGTCCGAAAAATCAGGGAGAAGATTGAGGAAGACCCTTCCAACCCTAAATATATCGAGACCGTCTGGGGGATCGGATACAAATTCAAAGGGGGAAAATAACCTTTGAACATCCGTTCAAAAATCATTCTTTCATTTTTATCCCTGTTGGTGATCCCCCTTTTGATCGTCATATTGTCCGTTCTCGTGCTGACCACGAATTTTTTCAACATTCCGGCGGTGGACAAATTCGTATCCATCACCTCTTCCATGGACCGGGTGACGGAGGAATTCGCAGGCAATCTGGACCGCATTGACAATTATCCTTACATGGACGGACTGCTCAGACCCTATTACACGACCTATTTCAGGCGGCTGCTCTACGTCGACCAGGAAAACATCATCCAGTTTGACAGTGAGCGAAAGCTGATTGGCGTCGCCTTCGACAAGGTCTCGTTTTTTGAAACAGACTCCGAGGGCGGTGTGACTGTCAGTGTTGACCCCTCCAGCCTGAGCATGATGGAACGCAACGTCGTAAAAGGCGGCGTCACTCACGGACGGCTTGTTTTTCTGCCAGACATTGACATCAAGGACGCTTTTACCTTTTTCAGTTATCTGCCCATCGCTTTTGTCGCAATCTTTGTCATCTCCGTCATGACCATGATCCTGATTCTGTCGAAAATCCTGTCGGACGGCATCCTAAATCCGCTCAAAGAACTTAACCACGCAGCTGAAATGATTGCCTCCGGGGATCTGGACTATGAGATGAAATATAAAAAAGATGACGAGATTGGGAAGTTCTGCAACGAATTTGACCGCATGCGGCTGCGGCTCAAAGATTCACTGGCCAAGCAGGTTGAGTTTGAGCACTCCAGGCAGCAGCTGATTGCCAGTGTCTCCCACGATCTTAAGACGCCATTGACCTCCATTCAAGGTTATGTCGAGCTTCTGAGCGACGACATTGTCGAGGACCCTGAGACCCAGAAGCAGTATCTGGACATCATCCGTTCCAAGAGCGCCCAGCTGAACCACCTGATCGACGACCTCTTCACCTTTACCAAGATGAACCTGGACGAATTTGTTATTGAGCTGTCGCCTATAGACTCACAGGCACTGTTCGACTTTATGCTGACGGAAAAGGAAATGGACTTTCAGGACCGATCCGTTGCCCTACGGGTGGACCGGCCCATTCCCAGCGTGCCTATAGCGGCAGATGCGCCAAGGCTTCACCAGGTCCTCGACAATTTGATCAGCAACGCGGAAAAATTTACAAAGACCTACATCCACATCTACACCCGGGTGACACCGGGCTATTTCGAATGGTTTGTTGAAGATGACGGCATAGGGATCCCCCAAGAGGACCTTAGCCGCATCTTTGAGCACTTCTACAAGGTGGACAAATCCAGGACCTACTCAAGCCGTGGTACGGGACTGGGCCTGGCTATCTGCAAACAGATCATTGAGGCCCACTGCGGCACAATCAGCGTGAAGAGCCAGGTCGGTGAAGGCTCGACCTTCAAGGTCAAGCTCCCCATCCAGCCGGCTGAATCAGACAGCACTGCCCACAGCCAAAGTTTAAGCTAAGCAAACAGGAGGTGGCGGACTCACGGTCCGTCCCCTCTTATTTTTTGTAACGCTTTCAAGTCGCCTCACCGCCTCGCTGTCTCTGTAACTCACTACCTTTATGAGCGTGGCGAGTCTTAGAAGATCAAATCATAAATATTTCCAGTCAGCTCAATATTGTCAAATCTGTAATGACTTACATGCTCCGGCCAAGTCACTGTAAATTCAATCCAGTACGGGGTTTTTAGCCTGTGGTCTGTCCACCCAAGAGTACTTGGCGCCAGGGGCAGCTTGTAAGACCCACGCCAGAGCCCGTCTCCCGCTGACTTGAGTTGCAGAGGAAAGGGAACAGCTTCACCGAAGGCTTCCTCGTAACGATAGACGCGCCCATTCGGATCCGTATACACCATCGCTTCCAGCTCCGGAGACATTCGGCAGGTGACACTGAGAGGTTCACCCTCTGCGGCAATTTCGAAATTCAACATCTCGTAAGATAAAAATCTATTCGGATTCAGCGCCATAGGCCTTCCCTGCCTGTCAATCTGCCCGCGCCAGTGATTCCAGGCGCCTGTCACTCCAGCATTTAAGATCTTGGGCGGACGGACCGTCAGCGATCTGCTGGTTTCCTCTGAGACGCCTCTGTCATCCTTAACCTCTGCACGAAGGCTATAGGTGCCATTTTTCAAGGGTTCGCTGATCTGAAATTCAAAGGCTTTCCCTGAAACCAAGCCTGAAAACTGCTGAGTAAAGGCATGGCTGGATTCTTTGTGTGCAGCAGTGAATTTCAGCGACATAGGGCTGCCCTCATGGTCTTTGGGGAGTACGGTGACAACAGGCCGCTGTCCTGTAAATGCCGGATCTGGAACGACGGAGACAATCTGGATCTCAGGCGCGGAGTTGTCAACGGTAAAGTTATAATGGACGGGGTCACTGATCTGGCCTTCAATGTCCCAAACAACGTAATCTGCCTCATAGGTGCCGCCTGGCAGTTTATCAGGCAGTCCATAGCGCCAGGTCCCTCCCGGGACACGGATCCTGAAGTCGCTCCGGACAATACCTCGGTTCGGATCGCTCAGCGCGTGGTCAGGATCTTGAGAGGTGTCTGTCCAGTAAAGGCGGTATTGACCCAGCAGCGTGTCAAAACGGGCTTTGAGCGTCAGGCCGGCAACGGGCTTCCGGTGCACTGTAAAAGCAGCGGAAGAAGCATTGGATTCCAGGTCGAATTCCGGCTTTGGCGTCACATCCTTAAGCTTTCTTTTCACGACAAAATGGCCTACAGAGCTCATGGTCTGCGGCGGGGTCGTCTGAGGCGGCGAAGTGGTGTAAAACTGCGCCTCTTGATCTGGGGGCGCTGCATTGACGGTGAGTCTGGTGCCAAACTCATCTATAGCGGAAAAGCTCTGAGGCGGCAAAGGGTTGTCAAAAGCCGTATCCTGGCTCAGGCCCCACATTTCCCCAGTAAGACCATCCCCCTCAGACTCCACCTCCACAGTGTGGTAGGTCAGCGCTTCGTTTAGAAGCATGAGCTTGTAGGGCATGACTTCATGGCGCTCTGAAATCAGGGTTATGGCTTGGCTCATAGCCTCAGCCGGGCCGCCTGCAGTGATCGTTTCCGCGCCAAGAGCCGTGGCCAGCTGCCCTGACCCCGCGCCCGAAAACCACTTTGCATCCGCCGTTGTCTTGAGCGCCCCGGCTTCTGGCTCAGGGAGGATTTCTCCAGGCAAGGCGGAATAGACCACATAGCGGCTTGCGCCAAGGCGCAGCCACTCCGGGTCGTAGATCTGCTCTATTGTCCGTGAAATTTCGCCTTCATAAGTGCCATAATAGCTGGAGCGCCAGCGGAGATCTGAATCCCAGACTTTTTTAGTGGTGCATACTTCCTGTGTTTCATAAACATCGACATAGCCGCCGTTGACATAGCAGATGAAGGGGTCCGCCGCCGGGCAGTAACGTCCCACCCACACTTGTTCTGTCTCGCAGGTCTCAACGGTGTCATAGTCGCCATAGTCTACATATTTGCCGTTGTCCTGGACGCTGATAAGATCAAGCACGCCGCTGTACCCACCCTCTGTGTACTCAAGGGTCGGCGGCGGATACTGGGTTCCAAAGAGCTGAGTGGTGGACGCTGGCATACGCTCTGTTATTTCTCCAAGATCCCAGACGTGGACCATAGCATCCAGTCCGGACAGCCTGAGGGTATTGGCCTGCTGAATCCGGTCCTTACCCGCCTGGACGCGCTGGGACTCTGGAAGCTTGGAGGACAGCATCAGAAGGACGTCGACTTTTTCAGGCGTCCTTGGGGTTTCCAGGTCAACAGATTGAACCGGGCGTAAATTCTCGCACAGGATTTCTCTTCGCAGACTTACCTTCCGGGTATCTGTTGGGGTTATAAAATTGGATAATGTGGGCTGCCCAAAGCTCTCTGACACATCCAGTATTGCCCTGTAAGCGCCAAGCTCTGTCGGAACAAACGAGGTAAAAGTTTCTTTTGTGTACTCCCCAACAAACGCTTCAAAAGCGCCGTCGACATTTGAGTCGAAGTAAACCTTGATGACGGCCTCCCCAACCAGATCGCCGTCTGTTGAGGCTATGTCAATGACTGTCCCAATGGATTCACCCCTTATGGCGACACCCTTATCAAAGTTGAAAATCACCGCAGGGCGTTGGTCCTGAACGATCACAAGATTCAAGATTGCGGGCTCGGACTGGCGACCAAGGCTGTTGACCGCTGTTAAAGTCACTTGATGATGCCCAGGGCTTTTGTAAAGCAGATGCTTTTCATCAGGTGAAATCTCAATAAGCTTTCTGGAGGTGTCTGAGCCGGTGACAGCTTTATAGCTAAAGGTATAGACTGCTGGATAGGCTGCAGCAAGCCGCGGGTCCTCCTCACCCGGCGCGTCGTTGAACACCGCGAGTTTTCGGTTGACTTTCTGGTGGCCGGAAAAGCTGAGCTGGGCTTTTGGCTGGGTGCTGACGACTTCGACCCAGTGCTCTTTGAAGCTGACGACGCCGTCTTTGGACACGGCCTCGACAACGACCTTGACAAATTCATTGGAAGCGCCAAGAAGTCCGGTGACCTCTGACATTTTGAACTGCCCGGAAAAAAAGTGGGCGCTGTCGACCGCCTCCCCGTCCACGGTGACGTTCAGCTGGGCTGTCTGCTTATGATTGGTCTGATCGACCGCTGGATAAGGTCGCATGTCAAAGGTCCATTCCGGCAGGCTGAGATTCAGTTCGACCGCTTTAGACTGCCCGCCTATAACGGCGTTGAATACTTTGGTTAGTGAGTGACTGTGACCATTGGCATCCAGAACGGTCTGGGTGACTTGGATCTGACGGTGGACTGTGCCCTCCGGCATGACACTGCGGACAAAATCTGTCAGACGTGTGGAAACAGCCTCGTCGGAGGCTGACAGCGCGCTCAGCTGGAAGGTGGTACTCTGTCCGGATGCCGGCGCCGTCAGCGCAAAGTGGTACTGGGTCACTGGGCCGCGGCTTTGGTTGGCATACCTTACGGGCGTTTGCTCAAAATCCGCACGTGTCGGCACGTATAGATCCGCTATGGAGAATGCGGATTGAAGAGGCGCCTGGGGCGCTGCCTCCGCTCCAATTTGGCAGGTGTCTGAAGCCGTCGCGATTGGGGAGGCTTTTCCTTCGAGATAGGTGATGCCGGTTTCAGCGGCAAAGGTGAACCGCCCCTGGCTGTCCAGGTTTGAACGACTGACATTCAGGGTGATTTCCGCGGTCAGAGTGGCGTTCTGATTTAAATCTGTACCGTTGTAGGTCTGAAACACCTGGGGTGTCATAAGACTCTGAGGGTTCTGTCGTCCCTCGCTGAGACGCCAGGACTGGATTTCATTTCGCGTGTTGTGAAGGGCTTTCCCCGCGGAGTTGGTCATGGCGGCGCCGTCCATCAGTGTCGCAGTAAGCCTGACTTTTACCGGTACGGTTCCATGTAGGCCAAAGCGGTGAGAGCCCTTTTCCAGGATTTCCACCTTGAGGTTAACAGGGGTCTGCTGGCGGTCCTGGATCGAATCCGGAAGGGAGACGGTCTGGTACCACCTGCGGTCATCCACCCAGTGCCATAGGCGACCCTCTCCGGGAAGCCCACCGCTGGGGGCTGAAAGAATCACCATGTGCTCTTCCAGCAGATAACCACCGTCTCTTTGATTTGCCTGTGGATTTGTGGAATTCAGCAGCTGAAACGGCAGCGCACGGTCAAACCAGGCTTGAGCCTGAGGGTCTCCGCCAATTGCCGCGTTGTTGAGGGGGCTGGCATAGACGCCGGTGATAGTCTGCCAGGGCAAGTGCACCCAATTTTTAAAGCTTAGGACACTGCCGCTGTTCGCGTCGTTGGGAAAGCGCTGGTTGGTGAAGACATTGCCGTCTGCTGAAAACCCATGGTAGCGGAATTCTCCCGGGATGTCTCCGTGACGGTAATAACCGCCCTCAACAGCTTTGAAGTCGTTGTTCTGGAGATCGTAAGGGCTGCCGTAGATGAGAAGCTTCAGATCTATGAACAACTCCGGATTCAGCTTGAGGCGACCGGACGCTGTGCTGGAGGCGAGCTGGATGGTCTGCGGTGTTCCTGCAGGTATTTTGAGTGCAATGCTTTCGAAGGTTGCCTCATGGCCTTCGTAATAAGAAGGATCCAGGTTTTTGGGGCTTGTGTAAGGCTTTGTCTCGCCTTGTCCGGCCTCCGTCGCATAAGCTGGCTGGATTCCAAGACCGGATAAGATAAAAAAGAGCAGCCCAAAAATGGCGGCTGCTCCTTTGAGGTGTTGGCACGACGTATTTAACGGCTTAAGGCAGCCTTGTGCTACGCGGACGTAAGCAGAGTTCGTTTTAATCATTAAGCTGGCAGATGACTTAAGCAGCTGCATTATTTTTTACCACCCTTGGAGGATTTTTGGGGCAGCTCCCGGACCTCGGGAGCATAGCTTTCACCTCAGAGGCCATCCGCAGCCTCGGTTGAACCAGACTCGGGAATGGGTTCAGAAGCAGGTTCAAAAATAGCTTCAAATGAAACGGCGTCTTCAGGCTGCGCCCCTTCACAGCCCTCTGCTGGCTGCAGCGGAGTTCTCAGATCAGTGGCTTTGGTCTTCGCTAAGGTTGTCAACGCTTCCGCGACTGTGACCAGTCTTTGAGGATTGAAATACCCGTCGTTTCCGGAGGCAATGCCTGACCATCTCAGCGCCAGGGACGCCTGGTAACCAAAACCGCTGAATTGATCCGCATCCTTCCAGTGGAGCTGGTCGTGATCCAAAACCTCCGCCGCTGGCATTTCCTCATAACCACTGTAAAGGATCATTCTGTACAGCGTATCTGCCAGCTGTTCCCTGGTAATGGGCTTGGAGCTCAGGACACGACCAGGCAGCGTGGTCTTCAGTGTTCTGGAGGCGTAGGTTTCAAAGGAGGCGCTGCTGATGAGCCCCTCTGGCCCAATCATGCGGTTGAGTCTTTCAACCTCATAGAGCGACAGCAGCTGTGACGACACGAGAACCCGGACATACGGCAATGACCAGTGATCAGAGGGCCAAACAGACTCAGCCCAGGCCTCTGAAACCAGCGCGCTCTCCTCCATGGTAACCGTGTGGGCTGTTGTCTCTGCCCCTAAAGACAAAACAGGACTTTGGGAAAGCAGCAGTGCCATGGCAGCGGTGAGTGCGATACGTGATTTGTGCATGAAACCGACCTCCATTGAATTGGTTATTTTTTACATCTACAAGCATTGTCTCACGCATCTAATGCCTTGTCAATATATGTAAATTATTTAATTTATTGGGCCTTCATTTTGGCAAAAACGATAAAAACCGCTGCAAGACGACATTAGCTGTCTTACAGCGGTTCTTAGACTTTAATGGCTCTATAATAAATGTTGGGGTGGGTGATTCCTCCCCAGCATTATTTTTTTCAAAAAAATAATGCACTTATATCTTTTGCTCCTTAAAATGTTAGTTGACTAGACAAACATTAAAGAAAGGGGCTTGGATATAAGTGCATCCTCATTCTACCAGTAAACTCTTAGATTTGAAAGATTGTATTATCAACAAAATCGACCATTCTGATTCTTTTATAAGAATTACAATCTCAACCAAGGCCAAGGAGGCTCACTGCCCGGCTTGTGGCAAATTGACTTCAAAGATTCACGACTATCGACATCAAACAATTAAAGACC